>CAVQAH010000017.1:0-286177 GCA_963710415.1 uncultured Acidobacteriota bacterium
CTTCGTGAAACCCCTAATCGGAAGGCCGGCGCGATAGTATCTGCGCATGAACACGCGTAGACAGTTCCTGATCACCGCGCCGCTGGGCATGCTCGGCGCGGCGGCCGCCTGTCGGCGGGCAGCCAGCCGTCGAGCGGCGCGACACCACCGCCGACGCCGGGCGCGCCGCCGACGTTCGGCACCGCGCCGGCGTCGGGCCAGCGGTGTCGCCGGCCACGTTCGCCGAAGCGGAGAAGCTCGCGCAGGTCACGATGACCGCCGCCGAGCGCGAGATGGCCGCCGGCGAGCTGGCGCCGGATCGATGGCGCCGCTCGCTCGAGCGGCGCGTCGGGCCGCGCAAGGTCGCGCTCGAGCCGACGACGTCGCTCCCGCGACGCGCTGGAACCCGCGTGCTCGCCGGCGACGCGCCGGGCCCGGCGGCGACGCGTTCGTCCGCAGCGCGAGCGCCGGCGCTGCCGCTGCCCGCGAGCGACGAGGACATCGCGTTCGCGCCCGTGACCAGGCTGTCGCGCTGGATCGAGCAGCAAGGCGCTCACCTCCGAGCGCCTGACGAGCATCTATCTCGCGCCGGATCGAGCAGTTCGATCCGAAGCTCCGCTCGCGTCATCACGCTGACGAAGGATGTCGCGCTCGCGCAGGCGAAGCAGGCCGACGCGGAGATCGCCGCCGGCAAGTATCGCGGCCCGCTGCACGGCATCCCCTACGGCGTGAAGGATCTGCTCGACACCGCGGGCATCGCGACGACCTACGGCGCGGAGCCGTTCCGGAACCGCGTCCCGCCGACGGACTCGGCCGTCGTCCAGCGGCTGAACGAGGCCGGCGCCGTGCTGGTCGCGAAGCTGAGCCTCGGCGCGCTCGCGCTCAACGACATCTGGTTCGGCGGCCAGACGATGAACCCGTGGCTGCTCGAGGAAGGCGCGTCGGGCTCGAGCGCCGGCCCGGCGCGGCCACGGCCGCCGGCGCTCGTCGCGTTCTCGATCGGCAGCGAGACCGGCGGCAGCATCATCGCTCCCGCGATGCGCTGCGGCGTGACGGGTCTGCGCCCCACGTTCGGCCGCGTGCCGCGCACGGGCGCGATGACGCTCTGCTGGTCGCTCGACAAGCTCGGCCCGATGACCCGCAGCGTCGAGGACGCGATGCTGGTGCTGCAGGCGATCACCGGTCCCGACGCCGGCGACGTGGCGAGCGTGCCGAGCCGGCTCGAGTTCGACGCGACGGCATCCGCGAAGGGGCTGCGCGTCGGCTACTTCCCCGCGTGGATGAAGGAGAGCCCGGCGACCGACGTCGACCGCGCGCGCGCTCGAGACCGTCTGAAGAAGCTGGGCATGCACGACGCCGAAGTGACGCTGCCCGACTGGCCGTACGGCTCGCTGATGCCCGTGCTCTTCAGCGAGGCGGCGGCGGCGTTCGAGGAGCTCACGCTCAACGGCGGCCGTCGACACGCTGAAGGTGCAGGTGCCCGACGCGTGGCCGAATCTCTTCCGCCAGGCGCGATTCCTGTCGGCCGTGGACTTCGTCCAGGCCGATCGCTTCCGGCGCCGCGTGGCGCTGGAGATGGCGCGCGTGTTCTCGCGAGGTGGATGTGCTCCTCGTGCCGTCGCTGCGCGACGAGATGCTCACCATCTCGAACTTCACCGGCCATCCGTCGCTGACGCTGCGCGCGGGCTTCGTCGAGGTCTCCGAGGCGCGCAGCGACTGGGCGCCCGACCCGAACAACCCGCTGCCGAAGTTCTCGCCGCCGCGGCGCGTGCCGCACGGCGTCACGCTGATCGGCCGGCTGTTCGACGAGGGCACCATGGCGCGCGTGGGACTCGCGCTGGAGCGCGCGCTGAACGTTGTCGATGAGCGGCCGGCTTAGCAAGTGCGCAGGTGCGCGAGGGAAGTGCGCAAGTGGCAGGTGCGCAAGTGCGCAGGTGCGCAGGTGCGCGCCCCAATCACCACACCCCGGGCCGGTCTTGAACCCCGATTGACCCCGTTCGCACCATCTCGATAGCCCGACGGCCAAGGCCGGCATATGCTCCGAACGTTGTAACAGCCTTGGAGGTGTTCGGTGCGCAGCATGACTCTCGTCAAGCGAGCAACCTTCGGCGTCGTCATCGTGTCCCTCGTCACGTTCTCCACCGGACTGTCTGCCCAGACCAAGCAGGCGGCTGACAAGATTCCTATCACCACGTCGTCCGACGAGGCCCGCACGCTGTATCTGCAGGGCCGCGACCTCGCCGAGAAGCTGCGCGCCACCGACGCGCGACGCGTTCTACGAGCAGGCGGTGGCGAAGGATCCGAATTTCGCGCTCGGCTATCTGGGCCTCGCGAACACGTCCGGCACCAACAAAGAGTTCATCGACGCGACGACGCGCGCGGCGGCGCTGGCGGGGAAGGTGAGCGAAGGCGAGCGCCACATGGTGCTCGGCGCTCGAAGCAGGACTGAAGGGTGACCCGGCAAAGGTGCTGACGCACTATACGGAGCTGGTCCGCCTGTTTCCGAACGACGAGCGCGCGCACAATCTGCTCGGGAACACGTACTTCGGCCGGCAGGAGTACGAGACCGCGATCAAGCATTACGTCCAGCGCCACGACGATCAACCCGTCGTTTTCGCCACCGTACAACCAGCTTGGCTACGCCTACCGCTTCCTGGAGAAGTTCGGCGAGGCCGAGCAGGCCTTCAAGAAGTACACCGAGCTGATTCCCGGCGACCCGAATCCGTACGATTCCTATGCCGAGCTGCTGTTGAAGATGGGGCGGTTCGACGAGTCGATCAAGATGTACCGAGAAGGCGCTCGCGGTCGATCCGAATTTCGTGGCCTCGTACGTCGGCATCGGCAACGACTACCTGGCAATGGGGCGTCCCGATCAGGCGCGAGCAACGTTTGCGAAGCTCGCAACCGTGGCGCGCAACACGGGCGAGAAGCGTCAGGCGCGCTTCTGGAACGCGGCGTCCTACGTGTACGAAGGCGCGACGGACAAGGCGATCGCGGAGCTGAAAGCGGGTTACGACCTCGCCGCGGCCAATAACGACTGGGGCTCGATGTCGGGCGATCTGACGCAGATGGGCGACATCCTGCGCGAGGCGGGGCGGGCGGATGAGGCGCTGGCGAAATACAACGAAGCGGTCGCGGCGATCGACAAGGCTCAGGTCCCTGAGGAAGTCAAGCAGGCGACGCGCCGGAATCACGTGTTCGAGGAGGGCCGGGTGGCGATTGCGAAGAACGACATCGCCACGGCAAAGGCGAAGGCGGCCGAGTACGCGAAACAGGTGGCGGTGAAGAACGTGCCGTTCGAGGTGCGCCAGCAGCACGAACTGGCCGGCATGATCGCGCTCAGCGAGAAGCGGTACCCGGCGGCGGTGCAGGAATTCGCGCAGGCCAACCAGCAGGATCCCGAGGTCCTCTACATGACCGGCCTGGCGTGGCAGGGCGCGGGCGACGCGGCGAAGGCCTCGGCGTTCGCCGCCAAGGCCGCGAAGTTCAACGGGCTGAGCTTCAACTCCGCCTACGTGAAGAGCAAGGCCGCGAAAGACCGGCACGTCATTCTGAGCAGCGGAAAGCGCGTCGCTCCGGAACCTACCGCGGCGTGAAACACGTGCATGCCGCCTCGACAGTAGAAACGACACGCGCAGGTCCGCGACCTGCCGGCCCTCACGTTGTCAGATGCGTCACTGGATCGGAACACGCCCGCATACGGTTGCCTGCGCGAAGCGCTTTCCGCCGGACGTTCCGCTGAATCTGACAAAGTATGTTAGCTAGTGAGGTGCAGCCGTGAACCAGTGATGCAGGTAATCACTTGCGCCCGTCAGATCCGTGCCGGCGCAGCGGAATCCAACGTGCCCATCCGGACGAATGACGTACTGCGCCGAGCTTTCGACGCCAAGTCGCTGCAGCGCTTCGTCATGGACATCCATCAGCCCACCGTCCGTATCATCACCCGTCAGATAGGTAACATCCAGCACGCTCCGGAACGTGTTTACGAGCCGCGTGACACGCTCGGTGTCCCACGCTGCGACGGGTCCGCACAGCAGCAAGATCAGGCGAGGTTCGGCGAGTTCCTGTTGCAGGTAGGTGGCTCGTCCTGCGCGTTGCACCCGGGCGTCCGGCAGCCGATCGCCGGCCATGGGCCCATGGCGCAAGGGGGGCGTCCCCTCCGTGACGACAGGACTCGTTCGGTATCGAATGCCGAGTTGCGAGACGAAGTGGAAGGCGATCGCGCGGAACCGACGACGCGAGAGCGCCGGCGCAACGAGTCCCCGCACCACGAGTCGGCGCAGTGACCTGACGAATTGACCGCCCGACACGGATCTCGCAAACGCCCCGAACAGCCGGTCAGTCGCTCGCAGAAGCCTGCGACCCACTGGCCACCGCTCGGCGTGGTACGACTCCAGAATCCGATCCTTGGCCACGCCGCGACACACCATGCCGATTTTCCATCCCAAGTTCCAGGCATCTTGAATACCGGTGTTCATGCCCTGCCCACCGACGGGGCTGTGAATATGTGCCGCATCGCCGGCCAGGAAGATCCGTCCTTGCTGGTAGCGAACAGCTTGCCGGTGATGGAGACGGAATCGCGTGAGCCAGGCAGGATCCCGCAGCCGCACCGTTCCGTGTGTGGGGTCATCAACCATCGTCTGCAATTCCGCGAGAGACAGGTCATGCGTCGCAATGTCGGCAGCAGGCTCATTCGTGGACGACGGCGGATTGCTCCCTTCCATCGCCATGACACGCCACGTCGTCGGATGACCGAGTGGAAGGAAAATCGCGACGCCCCGCCCAAGCGCGAAGGCGTTGATCGCGCCGGACACCAGAGATCCATCGGCTTCCACATCACCCAAAGCAAAATCCTGCTCGTACGCACCGCCTTCGAACGGGATGCCGGCGCCTTTGCGAACAGTGCTGTGCGCACCGTCGCATCCGACGAGATATGAGACCCGAATGATCTCCTCCCGATCATCGGCATGTCGCAAGACACAGCGAAGGTCGGCTTCTTCCTCACGGAATGAGACCAGTTCGACGGATCGCTCGACCTCGACCCCAGACGACTGAAGATGATCTGCGAGAACCGCTTCCGTGTCTGCCTGCGAGACGAAGAGAATGTAGGGAAAGCGCGTATCGGCCCGGTCGAGATCGCCGAGGTCGAATGACGCCGGCGCCCCGGGATCGATGTGCAGCATCACCCGTGTGGACGTTCGGCCCCGCCGCGTCAACACCTCGCCCAGACCGATGGATTGCAGAACTTCCAGACTGCGCGACTGAACTGCCAACGCGCGCGACTCGTGCGCGCGATCAGGCTGCTTGTCGACGATACGAAGTTTCACCCCAAACCGAGCGAGCTGAGAGGCGAGCGTCAGTCCCGTGGGTCCGGCGCCGACTACAAGCACGTCAGCGTCGCCTGTGCGTATCATCATCGGATCGAAGTGGATCGAATCGGAACTCACTACGGTTGCGAGCCCCGTCCGGTGTCGATCGACGTTCTCACCAGTTCCCGGGACTCGCGCACGAGCTCCCGCTCCACCTGCAACTCCACCTTGGTGATGTCAGGCCGGAAGAAGAGCGCCACGGTCCAGTCGAGGACGATGCGCAGCCGCCGGTCCCAGCGGGGCATCTGCAACAGGTAGTAGGTCCGCCGGATCCACCAGGCCGGAAAGCCGGTAAGGCGCACGCCCATGACGAGCGCCACGGCGCGCGTGTGCCCGAGCGAGGCCATGGTGCCGAGCGGCCGGAAAATGAACGGCGACGGGGCCTGCCCCTCGATCACCGCTTTCACATTGCGCGCGACCTGGCGCGCCTCGCGAATGGCGTGCTGCGCGAGCGCCGGATAGGGGCGGCCATCAGGTCCCGGAATGGTCGCGCAGTCACCGAACGCCCACACGTTCGGGTGGCTGCGGCTTCGCATGGTCTCGTCGACGGCAATCCGGCCGCGCTGATCGTGCACGACGGGAATCGCGCTGGCGATGACGTTCGGCACGATGCCCGCGGCGAGCACGATCGTGCCGGCGTCGATGGTCTGGTCCGAGAGGTGGACGCGCCCGGGCTCGATCGCGCGTACGGGCGTCGACGCACGGATGTCGGCGCCGCGCTGCTGGAGCACGCGCGCCGCGACGGCCGCCAGCTTCTCGTCGATTTCCGGCAGAATGCGAGGGCCTGCCTCGAACAGCCGGAAGTGCATCTCCTCGCGACGAATGCGCGGATAGTAACGAAGCACGTCGTCAGCGAAGGCACTGAGCTCGCCGAGCAGCTCGACGCCGACGAGGCCGCCGCCGATGACGACGACCGTGAGACAGCCGCCTCGCATCGCCGGGTCGGACTGCGTCGGCGAGCTCGAGCTGTTCGATCACGTGATTCCTCAGCACGAGCGCATCCGCCATCGTCTTGAACGTGAACGCCTGGTCCGATCCGGGTATCAGCTTGTCGTTGGTCGACGCGCCGAGCGCCACGATGAGATGGTCGTACGGCAGGTCGAAGCTGCGCCCGGCGGCGTCGATGGCTCGAACGACCTGGCGGTCCACGTCAACACGTTCGACCGTCGCCTCAATGAAACGCGCCCAGCGGAGCGCTGACGCGGATCGGCTGCGCGCAGTGCCGGAGCTCGAGCCTGCCGGAACAGGCCTCGAACAGCAGCGGCGTGAGCACGAAGAAGTTTTCGCGGCTGACGAGCGTAATCTCGACGTCCGTGCGCGACCGGAGGAGTCGCTCCAAGTGACGCACGGTCGCCACACCGCCGAATCCGCCGCCCAGCACCACAACGCGCATCGTCCTCGAGCCGTCCGTCTCCCTCGATCTGGACTACCGCATCGACGGCGGCTGGCTCAAGAGTCGAGAGGCTGGATGAGTCTGGGCTTGGACCCCGGCGCGCGCGCCGGAAGCAGGACGAGCGACCTGACAGAGCTGAAGGTCAGACCATTCGCTTGACTTCCCCCCCGCCTCGCCTGTAGCTTGCACGTCAATCAGAGGGAACGCCAAATGAACATGAAACGAACATCGGCCCTGGTTCCCTGGCTGTGCTCATGGCAACCGCCAGCACGTCGGCCCAGCAATCGAACGAGTCTACGCGACAGGAGATCGTGTCCCTACGAGCCGAGGACGGCGGCGGTTTGTATGCCGCGTATCACACGCCGGTCGGCCGACAGCCGACCGTCGGGTTCGTGTTCATGCACCCGCGCGGTGGGAACGTCACGCATTTCGCGCTGAAGCCGCTCGCTGAGCGCGGGTTCGCGGCGCTCGGGATGGGCTCCCGATCGCTGAATCGGACCGGCGTTCACGAGGAGCTGGTGCTGGACGTCGCGGCGGGGGTCAAGTTCCTCAGGAGCCGGGGCGTGAAAACGGTCATCCTCGCCGGCCACAGCGGCGGCGGGTCTCTGATGGCGTTCTATCAGTCGCAGGCCGAGGCCGCCCCGGGGACGCGGGTCAAGAGCACGCCGGCTGGGGATCCGCCGGACCTCAACAAGTTCGACATGCCCAAGGCGGATGGGTTCGTCACCCTCAATGCGGCGGAGGGCGAGGGCCTGCATTTCACGCACCACCTGGATCCGTCGCTGACGGATGAGAACGATCCCGTTCTCCTACGATCCGTCGCTCGACATGTACAGCCCCGCGAATGGATTCCACGAGCCACCCGCCGTGACGAAGTACACGCCGGAGTTCGTCGCGAAGATACGAAAGGCCCAAGAGGCGCGTGGCTGGAGGCTGGTCGAGATCGCGATGGGCAAGGTGCGCGCGCAGAACTACTATCGCGACCTCATGACGTCGCCGGCCTTCAAGCAGCTCAACGAAGAGCAACAGCTGATGGTCAAGCGGCGCGCGCAGTTCGACGCGCCGATGATCGTCTACCGGACCCGCGCGGAGCTGCACTACTTCGATCTGACGCTGGATCCCAGCGACCGTGAGCCCGGGCACATGACCGGCCCGGTGGTCGATAACTTCCGTCGCAGCGATCTGCGGAACTGGCAGTACGAGGACGTCCTCAGCACCGGCATCACCGCGCGGGAGTTCCTGAGCACGCTGTCGCTCGCCTCGCACGCCAAGTTCTGGGTGAACCTCGGGAAGATCAGCGTGCCGGTGCTCGTGACCAACTCGTCGGCCGACTCGGGGATCCTGCCAAACGAGGCGGAGAACACCTTCAAATCGGTCGCGAGCAAGGACAAGGAACGCGTGTTCATCATCGGCGGTGAACACGGCTACGAGCCCAACGGCCCCAAGAAAGGCAAAGGCGACCAGCGGGAGCAGTTGCTGGACGCCATCACGAAGTGGGCGAACAAGCGATGGCCGCAGGCTGGCGGCTCGTCAGCGGCGAGGCCGCCTCTATAGGGACTGCAGGCCGCTGAAAAACGCGGCCTCAAAAAACTCCCAATTCCACACTCCCAACGGAGTGTGGTTACCGGGGCCCTGCGCCGAAGCACGTCGGCCCACGGCGCCTCGGCCGGACGCGCGGAAAAATGCACCTCCGGCGAGGGCCTGACGATGGCCGCTCCGGCCCGCGGTCAAGTCTCGGAACGCCGGTGGCGCAATCAGTTGGGCCGGACGGGCTGATCCGTGCGGCCGTGGCGAATCAGCGCCTCCGCGGGTCGGCGCGCCTGCGGTGCATTTTTCGACCTGACGCTCCGCGCTGGCCGAATCGCGCCGTGGCCCGACGTGCTCCGGCGCTCCCGCTAACCAGAGACGTCCCAACCGAGGGACCTCTCAGATGCCCACTCGAATTCTTGGGAATTTTACGACGTGATGGCGGTGTTTTTTAGACTGAGTGCGACGTGCTGACGTCATGGAACGTCAGACGGCCGCGACGTTCAGGACGTCAATATTTTTCCGGCGTCGTGTACGTCGTGTTCGTCGCGATCGTTCCGGGAACTCGTCAGGCCGTCCTCAGTTGTCGACAGCAAACAAGCGACCAGGTATCCATTTTCTGAGCAGTTGGAGCGTTGGGAGTTGGAAGTTGACAGCGTTTTCCATCCGCCTAGGGCCGCGCCCCCAGCACCCGCGCCGGCAGCAAGACGATTGACCGGATGAACTCGAACACGCCGTCCACGACTATCCCGACGAGACGGAACGGCAACAGCAGAAGCCACACGATCGGGTAGAGCAAGAGCGCCAGCAGCGCGAGCGGCCAGCAGACGACGAGCAGGATCAGCCACAGCAGCAACTTCGCCATACTCTTCTAATACGAAAATGGCGCTCCCGCGTTGCGGCCGTCTCATCGGTATTTAATGACGAGCTGATCATCTGATCCGCGTGATCCGCGTCCCGGTGATCCGCGTGATCCGCGCCCGTGATCCGCATGATCAGCGTTTCGGCATGATTCAGGCATGACAGAACGGTCATGCGAAGATCACACCTTCTGGCGGGAACCGTCCTTCTGCTGAGCGTTCTGGCGAAAACCTCGGCGCTATCGCCTGCGCAGGTGGGCACGTCCGGGCCCAAGCAGCAACCCGCAAGCACGGCCGCGGGCAACGTCGAGCATGGACGCTACCTCGCCGAGCAGGTGGCGATGTGCGTCGAATGCCATTCCGGACGCGATGAGCGCGGCAACATCCTCGATTCCGAGCGGTACATGGGCGCGCCGATTCCGATTCCGTCGGGTCCACCGTGGGCGAAGGATTGGGCCCTTAGTGCTCCTCCCAACAAGGGACTGCGCGGATACGACGATGCACAGGCGATGCGATTGTTGACCGAGGGCTCGATCGGCCGGGACGGGACGCAACTGAAGCTGCCGATGCCCCGATTTCGCATGACGCGTCAGGACGCCGCAGACGTCATTGCCTACCTGCGCTCCCTGCAATGAGGGACGGCCGCTTACGGCAGGCTTGAAGGCTGGGCGAGGGTTTTCAGGAAAGGGTCATTCAGGAGCAGGCCGGGGAACGCGCGCACGAACTTCTTCAGGTGGCCGAACCGCAGGCCGCGGAACCGGAACGCCTCCATTTCGTTCAGCGCCTGTTCGGCGCGTCCACTGCTCGCTGCTCATGCGATAGCACGCGACCATCACGCCCGTGCGTTCGGCGCCGCGCTCGCAGTGGACGAACACCTTCTTGTCCGGATTCGCGCGAAGCAGCTCCAGGAACTGCGCCACTTGTTCGGTCTTCGGATCCTGCTTGCCGCGCCAGGGGATGCTGACATACTGCATGCCCTGTTGTTCCACCAGGCCGCGCTCGCGGGCGATCTCGTCGGGCTCGTGCCTCAGGTTCACGACGATGCCGATGCCCAGCTTCTTCAGCTCGGCAAAACCCGCGGTGCTCTGGCTGGGCGCCTCTGTAAAGCTGAGTGCTGACGGTTCCAAAGTACGGCAGCCCCGTGAGCTTGACTCGCGCGGTTGGAGACCGGTGCCGCGGTCTCGGCGGTTCGCGGGCGCGCGGGCTGAGCTGGTTGCGCGGGCGTTTGCGCGATCGCGGGTACCCACACGGCCAGCGCGACAAATAGTAACCCCAGGAACCGTGAGTGCGGTTTCATGACTTCCTACCACTTAAGAAGACGTATGGCGTCAACGCCGAGAGAGGTCCGCAATTGCATTGCAATTCGGCGTACTGCATCAGGAGATACCAGTCGATGCGAACTTCATACATTGTGACATTGACCGCCTTTCTGCTGGTCCTTTTCGAGAGGATCACGGCGCAGTCTCGTGAAGCAGCGTCCGCCCAAGCCCCATCAGCAGCTGGTTCGGGCGACCGTGGGCACGGTACACCTCGCCCATCCCGCCGGCCCCAAGAGCGAAGCGGATCTCGTAAGGATCAAGGTGAGCGCCAGGGGTGAGGGCCACAAGGATTGCCGTGGATTCTACGGCGGGCATCGTCAAAGGGAGACGGCGATTAGAGCTGGTTCGCCAGGTGGCGGATTCGACGGACCAGCAGACCGGCACCAAGCGAAGCGGCGCGGCGTTCGAGCGACTGCAGCCGGCGGCGGCCAGCTTCCTTGAGTCCTGAGGCGATCTCGGCCTGGGCCTGTCCCATCTCGAGCTCCATTGCGAGGAGGACGAAACCCAGCTGCTCCGCTTCACGCCGCGCGTCGTCGAGGCTCTTCCTGACCGTATTCGGGTCGACCGCCGCGCCTCGCGCGAGTTGCAGACGTGCGTCCGTCAGCGTGAGTGACAAGCCCAGATGTCGATCTGCGCGCGCGATCGGCAGCGACGATGCGCGTGTCAGCGCTGAATGCGCTTCGGCATGCTGGCCTTCGGCCAGGTGCGCCTGCGCGAGCATATCGAGCGACCTCGCCTGTAAGGCAGGGGTGCTCTTGTCCTGAAACGCTTCCACGGAGCGGCGTGACAGTCCCACAGCATCCACGGGACGACCTGCATCGAGCAGGATCGCCGCGCGCGTGCGATTCCGTTCGGCGTCCTGGACCGGATCGGGAGCCGATAATCCCTGCGCAACCGAATCTGCTTCGTCAAGGGCGCGCGCAGCCGGCGTGAGATCGCCCAGTTGATGCAACGCGACTGCGCGGGTCGTCAGCCCCGCAATCGCCGGGCTGCGACTGGCGGCCGACCTCGTTCTGTTGAACTCCGATATCACGAGCCGGGTCAGATCAAGCGCGCCTCGCAAATCACCCTGATTCACGAGCAGGCGCGCGATGGCGTCCAGCGCGAAGGCTTCCGCCTGGCTGTTCCCCGCCTCGGATGCATAGCGCCTCGCCTCGTCGAGTCTCGCCCTCGCCTCAGTGAGGCGACCCCGCTGATGCAGGGCCCCTGCCAGTATCCGCGCGCTGCGCGACGCCGATACCGTAAGGGTTCGTCTGAGTCCCTTCGCTCGCAGTCTCCATCAGTGCAGTCACCCGCCCATGTAATTCCTCTATGGACTCCAGGTCCCCCTCCGTCACCAGCAGCATCTGCCCGATTCGATTCAGCGTGCCGGCCTCGACCGAGGGACTGCCGCGCTGCGCCGTCGCGGCCTTCTCGAACGACTGCGCGCGCTCCGCGCGTGTCGCCCTGACGCCACAACCGGTGTCCGATCACATGGAAAGCCGTCCCCGCTCTGCGGCGATCCCCCTCCGCCAACGACGCCGCTCCCGCACGGTCGAGCAGTTCCAAGGCGCGAGCGTGTCACCCAGGCCGTCCAGCGCAATGCCGCGCTCGAGCATGGCATTGGCCACCAGTGCTCGCGCGCCGATTGCCTCGGCTTGCGCTTCGGCGGCGGTCGCCGCGTCGCGCGCACCGTTCGTATTCGCGCGAGTTGTTGGCCTGAAAAGCAGTCAGCACCTCGATGCGGGGATCATCGGACAACGGGGTCGGCAAGGCGCGCAATTTGTCCAGCGTTTCGCGGGCTTCCTGTCGCATCCCGCGACTGAACTGTTGCGTGGCGAGGTTCAGCCCATAGTCGACGTTGTCGGGGTACGAGACGAAGAGAGTCCTGGCGGCTTCCAACTGCTCGCGGGCGATCCCCGAAGGATGCACCTACTCGTGCCTCCATGTTGAGTCGCTCTTCTGGCGAGAGCTGTTCCGCTCGCGCCATCACCGCCCTGCCAGCTCTCGCCGCGCATTCGCTATCATTGGCAAGAGCACAGGCGTAAAAAGGGCGAGATACCCGCGCGCGTACTCGGGTTGCCTGTTGACCAGTTCTTCGAACATCCTGCGCGCGCGCATGTCGCGACGGCGTATCATCACCATTCCTTCGGCATAGAGTCGGGCCGCTTCCGTGTCGGCGGGGAGCGCAGCCCGTGCAGTCTTCGGCTCGGACAGGGGAGCGGCTTCGACTCCCAGCCGCGCGCGCACATCGTCCCCAACTCTCCGAACCAGCCGCGAGAGTTCGTGCACACCGAACGTTTCACTCGAGCGAAGCATCGTCGCGCCGCTGTGCGCTCGCCGCAGGTGCACGTCGACCCGGATCTGTTGTGGCAGCGCGCGTCCGGACAGCGAGTAGGTTCCCGAGACGATCCAGTCGCTCGCCAGGTACAGTGCCCACCCGACGGCCAAGCTGCCCGCCGAACTGATCATCATCGGCGAGCGAAAAATCGAGCTTCATCTGCGCGATCCGGTCTCCGGGAACGACGCGCAGCGCCGCTCCGCCCGCCAGTTCGGTCGCAAGCGCCTCGGACAGCACCGCTGACACCCAGGCCCAATCGCTTTGTCCCGTTTTGTTGCCGAACCCTAGAATCGCGACGGAAGGTCGAGCGGTGCCCGCCGCGGCCGCTGCTTCAGCGGCGTTCCCGCGAAACCGCTGAACGGCCGGCACGGAGGCCAGGAGCGCGACCAGAAAGGACAGCGACAACACCGCAGCGCGCCCGCGCCACCGAGCACGGCTCTCGGTCGCTGTCAGTTCCTCGGCAAGTCCGACGCACTTCGATGCCGGCGGTCCGGACGCGGGTCGGTGGCCCGCTCGATGATGCGAGTCAGTTGCGGCGGAAGATCCGTCCGCGCGGCTGTAAGGCTGACACGTTCGCCTTTCTGGTGTGCACGGCGAAGTTCTTCAAGACTTCGCGCTTGAACAGGGTACGTCCCGGTAACGAGGTGAAACAGCAGGATGCCGAGACTGTAGATGTCGCTCTGAACCGTCGGACGTGCGCCGCGCAAAGAGTTCGGGGGCGAGATAGAGCGGCGTCCCGGCAACGGCCGTCTGTGCACCGTCCGGGCGTCCATCCCGTTCCGAAGTCCATCAGCACGACCCGCCCGTCGTCGGCCAGCATGACGTTCTGGGCCTTGATGTCGCGGTGCACATCCCGGCGCCGTGGACCGCCGCAACGGCCTGACACAGCTGGACGCCGATGGTCACCGATTCTGCGCTGGTGAATCGCTTGCCTGCGGTGAGAATCTCCTCGAGCGTTTGCCCCTCGACGAGCTCCATCCACAAGCCAATCGGATCCCCGATTCGCTCGGCGCCATGAATGGTGACGACGTTGGGGTGCCGAACCTTCGCGAGGAGACGGCCTTCGGTGATGATCGAAGCTGCTCGCGACTCCTCGCCGGGTGAGCCAGCGGGAAGGAGCTTGAGGGCCACTTCTCGATCGAGTCGGGTGTCCAGCGCACGGTAGACCTCCCCAAACGCTCCGACTCCAATTGGTTCGATCAGCGTCAGGTGCCCCCACTGCCGGTCGGTGGAAGTCACCGCGGGGTCCGCACTTGCGGTGGACATCGGCCACGAGCGCAAGCGTCCGGAGCTGATTGACCAGCGCCCGGTCTTGCGGATCCGTCAAGCTCTCAACTGACACCCAGTCGACGGGAGTTCCATCCAGGATTGCGCTTACAAGGTCGGCGAGAACTTCGTCAGGCGTTGCCACGGGTTGCCTCCTCGGTGGTTCGGGAACGCACCTCCCGGAAGCGATGCAGATGTGTGCGGAGTTATATCCCAAACGGCCGGCGACGCGCCATGAATGACACTGGTTTGGAGCTTGCGCGGCGCTTCGTCACTCCCCAAAGACTCACAGACGTTCGACTCCGAAATTCTTTGGGCCTTGGGCGTTGGGAGGTCTGTGTTTAGCGGGTTGCGCCGGAGCATGTCGGTCCGCGGCGCGACTGCGGCCAGCGCGGCTCAGTTCGAAAAATGCGCCGAGGCGCACCGATCCGCGAAGCGCGCTGATTCGCTACGGCGGATTGTCCGTGCGGCCAGATCGCGCGCCGGCGTTCGCATTCCCGAGCCGGAGCGGCCGCCGATCAGCACGAGGCGGATTTTTCCGCGCGTAGGCCGAGGCGCTGTGGACCGATATGCTCCGGCGTTAACCCGCTAGAGAGATGCGTTGGGAGTTCTAATCAGATGCATCCGCAGTAGGGACCTCCGGTCTGCAACCGCACGAATGACTCACCAGACGCGCAGGCCGTCGCGGCTGATCGCGATTGGAATCGGCACCAGGCTGGGTCTGTCCGTGGTGATCGCGCGCACCAGGGCTCGTTTCGCTCCCGGTTCGGCGCTGGCGAGCAACGTGATCGATCCACCGTCGCCGCCGGCACCGTTCACCTTCCACCCGGACGCGCCGTGAGCGCCAGCGATCTCGATCACGCGCCACGCGTCGTCGTGAACGAGCTCCGGGTGCAGCTCGGCCTGTGCGATGGTGTTGTCGCGCATCGCCGAGCCCAGCGCGTCGAGGTCACCGGCGAGCAGCGCGTCGCGCGCCCGCTCCGCCGCTACCCTCAAGGCGTCGAGCTGAGCGCAGTCCGGCCCCAGTCGCTCCAGATTCCTCACGACCTTTTCGTGGACCGCCGACGAACTGTGCGGTCGGCCCAGGTAGATGAGCGCCAACCGCCGGTCAAGCTCCCGGCGGATCGGATCGGGCAGCGGCAGCGGCGTCACGATCGCGCGAGGGTATTCGGTCATCTCGATGAAGTTGGCGCCGCCGAAGGCGGCGCACAGCTGGTCCTGGATTCCGGACTGCCGCCCGAGGTGAACGGTCTCGACGGCGTGCGCCGCACGGGCAATCTCATGCTTCGTGCGATTTCCTCCCGCGAGCCGATCCAACACGCCGAGCAGCGCCACAGCGACCGAAGCTGACGTGCCGGTCGACGCGCCCCCTGGTGCGTCCGATCGAATCGTGACCTCGATGTCGGCGTCGTCAGGAGGCTTGATTTCGCGAAACGCTGCTTCGAGCAGCGGGTGCGGCCCCCAGCTCGACGCGTCGAGAGCAGGCGCGTACCTCTCCCGCTGTTCTGGACGTCCAGGACCACGCGCGCGTCCCGGCTGCCGGGAGGAAAGACGTCGACGCGCACGGTGACGAGTGGGCGGACGGCGATGTTGAAGACCTTCCCGTGCCGTGCGACCCACGTGTCGGTCCACCCGCCGTTGTCGCAAATCCGAATGGGAGCGGTCGCGTGGAGGATGCGGAGCGGCGTCACGACTCCTGCTAGTGGCCTCCGTTCGAGCCGGCCGCCTGCCCATCTACGAAAAGCCGATTCACCACACGGCGTTTCGTGGCTGGTCGAAGGGCCATCACGTTCAAGTATGGCTAACCAATAGTAGGCCGACCGCATATCTGAAGGCGACCTGGAGCACGTCCGCAAGGCGATCGTCAGTTGCCGCGACGTCTGTTCTCGTCTATTCGCCGCCCAACCTCTAGAAAGATCCGCTCGCGGAAGCCAGCACCCGGCTCGATCAGCCGGGCGAACGCGACCTTCCCCACGACCAGCGTCTCTGCCTCGTCGCAGTCCAGCGCGACACGGACGGTCGCGGAGCGCGGCGCGTTTCCGATGAGGCCCATCTCGCCGAAGAACTCGCCTGTCTCCAATCGGGCCAGGAGTCGAGTGCTGCCGGAACCGCGCGGAATCTCCGTGACCACCTCGAAGCTCCCGCGCTCGATGATGTACATCACATCAGCCGGGTCGCCTTCGCGGACGACGATCTCGCCGCGCCGGTAAGTCTTGACGCTGGCGTCCGGCAGGAGATCGTTGATGGCCGCGCGGTCGAGGGACGGCACGAGCCGCGCGAGCGATGCCGCGACTTTACGCCGGCGGATCAACGCGATCAGCTCCTCGCCGACGATGTTCAGCTCGCCCAGCAGGCGTTCGTACAGTCCCATGGAGCATTGCAGCGTCACGAGGGGGGCGGCTGCGCCCGCCCGAATCGTCGCCGACCTCGGCTGCCGGCGAAGGAGACCCATTTCACCGAAGATATCGCCGGGGCCGAGCGTGGCAATTCTTTCCTCCTCGCCGTCATCGTTCGTTCGCAGGACCAGCGCCTGCCCGTGCTCGATGATATAGAACGCGTCCGCAACGTCGCCCTCACGGAACGCCTCGCTGCCAGCCGGAAAGACGACGACCTCCATCTCGCGATCGATGGCCGCTTCCAGGATCTCGGCCTCCTCGACTGCGAGGCGGTCCGCAACCTGACCGAGCGGCTCCGTGGCCGATCGCCGTTTGCCGGCCTCCGAAGGAAGTGGCGCCTCTCGGGTGCCTTCGAACCACAGGTTGCAGCGATGAGGGGCAGGGAGCGGCGCGAGCTGTACGTGGAGCCGGTATCCAGGCTCGCTTCTGAAATGACTGCGATGAAGGAGCATGGCGACGCAAAGGAGGGACAGGATCTCGGTCTGCCCCGTTGCGATGCATCGGCGACTGCCGGCGCCAAACGGAGCAAACGCTCCCCGCCGCAGGTGCTCGTTGCGCGGAGGCAGACAACGTTCCGGATCGAACCGCGCGGGATCCGTGTAGTAGCGAGACAGGAAATGCTCCTGCACAGACGACAGGAGCAGGGTGTCTCCGCTGTCGATCTGTCGGCCGGCGAAGACGAATCCCTTTTCGGCACGAAAGGGAACCAGAAACCAGATCGGGTACAGGCGCAGCGCCTCGCAGTAGACGGCGCACAGCAGATCCATCTCCTGAAGGGCCGTATAGGTAATCCCGTTGGCAAAGCCTCGGTCTACTTCGGCCGTCACCTGCCGCCGGAGGTCATCGTCTCGAAACAACTCGTAGAGCATGAAGGCGACGACGCGGTTGATGTAGACGCCGACGCCGACGAACGCCAGAAGCACCAGCGCCACGAGATCGGCATCCGAGAGCGGGGCGCCACTGTCGTCACGAGCTTCGGCGAAGCAGCCGATGATAGTGTCTGCCGCGCCTTCGACATGCTCGCCGCGCCGCCACCTCTGAAGGGCGTCGAGCGCGAAGCGGTGGCAGACGCGCTTGGCCCGACGGTAGCGCGGCCGGAACAACGCCAGCCGTGAACGCGTCTGACCGGACACCTCCATCATCGTGCAGACGTACTCGGCGGCGTCTGGCAGAATCGATCGCATGTCGCACCCGCCGAGCATAGGCCCCGCGGCCACGATCAGCGCGTGACAGGCAAGCTGGAGGGCGTCGTAGCGCGTTCCACGCTCGAGACCCTCGAAGAGACGCTGCATTTCAGCGGCCGCCGCGGGCACGTGCGCGGCGGCAACGTGACGGGAGAACGCGAGGCTCGCGCAGCGGCGCATCATGCGGTGCCGCTGGCCCCTTGTCCGGAAGATCAACTCCCGAGCCTTCAGCTCGTGCTGGAGGCGGTCGTAGAAGAAGGCGCGGTCGAGGAAGTCGTCTCCGGCTCCCGAATAGAGTTCCCGCACTTCCGGGCCGGCAAGCACGACAGCTTCATTCCCCTTGATCGTCACGCGATACGCCGGGCCGAGCGTCCGGTAGGCGTCCTGGATGAAGCCCCAGGGCCGGCTGAAGATCTGCCACGTATTGCCGATGAAGAGGTGCCCCTTCACCCTCGGCGGACGAGGAGCGATCGAACTTGCCGCACCGACGGGACACGATGCCGGCAGGTGCGAAGCTCGCCGGCGGCCTCCGTCGCCTGGTGTGACGCCCATGATCGGCCTGGCTACGGCTCGCGGCCTCCGTTCGACCCGGCCGCCTGCCTCCCAAACGACAGCCGGTTCACCACCACGCGGCCGTTACTCACGATGAGCAGCGGATCGTCGAGCGTGCGCACCTGCTCGAAGGGTTGCGCTCGACGACGACGAGGTCCGCTTCGAGACCAGCTTCGATGGCGCCCACGCGCGAATTGATCGCCAGCAGCTCGGCGGCCACGCTGGTCGCCGTCTGCAAGGCCTGTAACGGCGTCATGCCCATCTCGACGAACGCCGCGACCTCGTGCGAGATTCGCGTGACACTGGTCGGACCGTAGCTGGTGTCGGCGCCCGTGACGATCTTGACGCCGTGCTTGATGGCGCTCTGGACGGTCTCGCGCAGGCGCGGCAGCATGTGACGGCCGCGCAGCGCCAGGTCGCGGTTGTCGTAGTCGCCGCCGGGCTCGGTCAGATCGACGACGGTCGCGTAGGTCGGGACCAGATACGTTCCCTTCTGCGCCATGAGGCGCAGCGCCTCTTCCGAGAGATACGTGCCGTGCTCGATGCTTCGGACACCCGCCTGCACCGCCGCCAGCGCGCCTTCCTCTCCATGCGCGTGCGCCATCACGGGGATGCCTTTCGCGGCCGCCTCGTCCACCATCACCTTGACTTCAGCATCCGTGTACAGCTGCCGCCGCGGATCGGTTTCCGGCAGGCCCGCACGCTCTGTGGACGTCGTCTTGATCCAGTCCACGCCGTGCGAGAGGTTCACCCGCACGACCTGCCGGATCGCATCCGGCGTCGTCACGCCTCCGTTCATGAACGGTGACAGCACCGGGTCGGACAGAAATGCCTCCTCGGCCAGCTGCGGACGCACGTGGTAACCGGCGGCGAGGAAGTCCGGACCCGCCAGCGCACCTTTCTTCACCAGCTCACGCAGCCCGACATCCAGGTAATTCGCCACGCCCGCGCTGCGCACGGTCGTCACGCCCGATTCGAGCGCCGTGCGCGCGGCACGGAAGTTCGCGATGTGCGTGTGCGCGTCGATGAGCCCGGGAATGACGTAACGACCGCGGACGTCGATCACCGTCACGCCGGACGGCGCGGCGCCGGATCCGACGGAAACGATCTTGCCATCCCGGAGGATGACGGTCGCTTTCGGGATGATCTTGCCGTCGCGGACATTGACGACGTTGGCGTTGATGAGAGCCGTGGGCTCCTGCGGCGGAAGCCGCCCGGTTTGAGCGGAAGGGAATGCGGGCGTGACCAGGAGCAGCGTCACACTGACGGCACGGAGGATTACGCGCATTGGAGAACCTCCGGTTGCGGAGTGTATCAGCTTACGCTGTACGCGGGATCGATCGTGTCGATCCTTTTAAGCGATCGTGGTGGAGGGCGAAGGTATGAACAACTCAGACGCGGCCGACGTTGATCGTGCGGCCATCATGGAGACAACCGCGGAATTGCTGGCGGCCGTGAATGCCTCGGACGCCGACCGCTGTTTGGCCGTCTGGACGCCCGACGGCGTGCTGATGCCCCCGACCATCCGTCGGTGCAGGGCCACAAGGCCCTTGCCGGTACTTCCGCAACCTCTTCTCGCGAGGCAAATTCAGGTTTACATTTACCTCTTCTCATATCTACCTTGCCGGTGACACCGCGTTGGAGCGCGTCACGTACACAGCCATGATCTGGCCAGGAGTCGATGCCTCACCGATTGAGGACGTGGGCAAGGGCCTGCACGTGACGGGCGTCAGTCAGACGGGTCGTGGAAGCTCACGCAGGATATCTGGAACAGCGATCAATCTCTGCTAGAGGAGGCTTGATGATTGCGAGAGTCTGGCGCGGATACACGAAACCGGAGCACGCCGACGCCTACGAATCCATGCTGAAGCCCGAACTGCTGCCGGGCCTGAGCCAGGCCAAGGGATTCCGAGGAAGTTATCTGCTGCGCCGCCCACATGGCGACGACGTGGAGTTCATCACGATCATTCTGTGGGATTCGCTCGATGACGTGCGAGCCATGGCAGGAGAAAACTACGAGATCGCGGTGATTCCGGAAGAACGCCGAAAATACCTCGCACATTATGATGCCGAAGCAGCGCATTACGAGGTGGTGGCGCAGAGGTCCGGCTAAAGCCGGACGCTACGGGCCCCTGTGAACCCCCGTGATGAACCATCGTGATGAACCCTCGTGGTGAACCCTCGTGATGAACCCCCGTGATGAACCCTCGTGATGAACCCCCGTTGTGAACCCTCGTGTGAACCGGCCCCCGTCACTTCAGCCACCGCTTGAACCACTCCACATTGCGCCGCATCTGCTCGCGCTGGAGATCGGGTTCGTACACGACATGGCCGGCGCGCGGGTAGATCTCGAACTCCACGGTCTTGTCGAAACGCTTCAGCGCCTCGTAGAGCTTCCACGCCTGCGTGATCGGCACGCGCCGGTCGTTCTCGCCGTGCTGGATCAACAGCGGTGTCTTGATGTTCGCGGCATGGGTCAGCGGTGAATACTGCTGATACAGGTCGCGCTGCTCCCACGGAAGTCCGAAATACTCGAGCATCGGTTCGGACATGTCGGACAGGTAGAACATGTCGGTCAGATCGGTGACGCTGGCGGCTGTCGACGCAGCCTTGAATCGATCGGTTTGCGTCAGGATCCACGGCGTCATGAATCCGCCGTACGACGCGCCCATCACGCCGAGCCGGTCAGGATTCGCGATGCCCTGAGCGATGACGTCGTCGACACCGGCCATGATGTCCTTGTAGTCGTCGACGCCCCATTTCTTCACGATCGCGCGGTAGCCGTCCTCGCCGTACCCGAATCCGCCGCGCGGCATCGGCATCAGGACCGCGATTCCCTCCGCGGCCATCGCCTCCACGGCGTAGGGCTCGATCTGACCCGGACGGTGCATGAACTGCGGGAAGATCCCATAGGTGAAGCCCCCGATCGGGCCGCCGTGACAGTAGACGACGAGTGGAATTCTGGTGCCGGCGCGATACCCCGGCGGCGTGAGCAGCAGCCCCCAGACGTCGGTGCCATCGAACGACTTCCATTTGATGGCGCGAAGATCGCCGAGCGTGCGCGTCGGCAGTTCCGGGTTCGCGTCGGTGATCCGTTTTCGTTCCTTGGTCGCGAGGGTCATCACCTCGACGTCGCCCATCGTGCGGGGCTCGACGACGCGGTAGGCGAGCTTCGTGCCGTCGCGGCTCACGCTGGGCATGAAGTGCACGTAGGATCCCGGATGCAGTGCCTCCGCATCGCCGTTCTCGATGGAGACGCGCCACAGCGCCTGCTCGAACATGTGCTCGCCGCGTCCTGTTTCGCCCTGCGGCGTCTGAATCAGCGAGCGGCTGTCGGGCATCCAGACGAACTGCCCCGCCCACGCCTCTGTCTTGCGGCTCAGATCGCGGATCTGTCCCTGCTCGGGACCCTGTCGTGCGAACGACATGCAGTCCCCAGGTGCTCATGAACTCCGCGCGGCCGCGGCTGGACATGAACGCGATCCAGTTGCCGTCCGGGGAGTAGACCGGCGACATGTTCATGCCCGGCCGATCGACGATGAGGCGCGTTGGACCGCCATTTGGCGAGACGGCGTAAATGCGCGTGGAGAACTGTGCACCGCGTCCCGGACGCGTTGAGGCGGAGTACGCGATCTGGTTCGCGTCAGGCGACCAACTCAAGCCCGAGACGAACTGATCGGGAGGCGTGACCGCGCTGGCGATCGCGCCGCGGACCGGCTTGACCCAGACGCGTGGCGCTCTGTCCTGCCGGCCGACTTCGATGACGAAAGAACGCTCGCGTTTCTGTCTCTCCTCCTCTTCAGAAGAAGGATCGAGCGCGAGATAGGCAAGCCGAGTCCCGTCGGGCGCCCATTCATAAGTGACGACGCCGCCTGCCGCGGATGTGAGGGCCGAAACGGCGCCGCCGTTCAGGCCAGAGGCAAACACCTGCGGGGCCCCGCCCTCGTCGAACGCGAGAAACGTGACCTGCAGGCCATCAGGCGACCATCGCAACTCGGATGTCGGCAGCGGGCGATTGAAGATCCTGACAGTCTGCGCGAGCCGCACGGCCGCGCCACCGCCAGAGGGAACGACGTACAACTCGCCTTCGTGTGCGTCCGTCTTGAATGAAGGCGTCGACACGACATACGCCACATGCCGACCGTCAGGCGAAATCCGCACGTCGGTCACCGTGCGCAGGGCCATCAGATCGTCAACGGTGAGCGGCTGGTTCGCCAGCGCGACGCGCGACGCGACGACGACCAACGCAGCGACAGCTATGGTCAGACCTTGTCGACGGAGGTTTGATGGCATTTGCGGGCGGTCCAAATCGCGGCCCGCCGATTCTAGCAGAGACGGCAGAGGCAGCTGGTCTCTGGTCCGGCTAAAGCCGGACGCTACGACGGCGCAGTTCGTCTCGGCTAGCGGGCAGGCCTGCGCATGTGCCGTGGCAAGCGGCGCAGGGTGACGCCGCCGGAGACGAACCAGCTCTGTCCGGGGCCTCGGACGAGAACCCCCGCCGACGCATCCCACTGCACGTTGTCGCGCGGCACCCAGGCAATCCCGCCGTCCACAGTCCAGGCACGTGGTTCGGCGAGGCCGGTCGCCAACTCCACGAAAGCGCTGATCGACGACGAGAGCGATCGGCCAACGCTGGTCGTGATGAGGTTGTCCCAGTGCCGGCCGTTCTCGTCCGTCGTGCTGAGAAACAGAACATTGCCGCTCACGTCCCAGTCCTTGGGAAGTGACCTGCCCCACATCAACCGAGCGACCCGTCGTACGATCCGGTACTGAAATCGTCACCACCGATCGGGACCGAGAACGTTGGCTCCAGGGTCAGCGTGAGGCCGTGTCGCGATTCGTTGAGCACGGCGAACTTCGCTCCAGCGAGTAGGTCGGTCGCCCCCGACTCGATGGTGGTCACACCCGCCACGGAATCGCGATCCACCGATAGGCCGCCCCAGGTCACGAAGACCTCTATCGGATCGACGATGCCAATGCGCAGTGTCGACTGGCCCCAGCCCGTCGACCAGTCGCTCTCGACGCCGGATTTCGACACTCCGGTTTGAACCCCCAACTCGAGCTGCACAACTGCGCGTCCGACCAGCGCCTCCGAGTCGCCGATTCCAGGACGGTTGGAGGTAATGGGAGGAGGCGTCGCGGCCGCCTGTCCGTAGGCCGGAACGTTGGAGAGACCCGCAAGGCAGGTTGCGAGAGCCACGATGCGCCAGAGGTCATGGCGCGAGGACGTGACACCGTTCGCCCGCCGTGTCAACGGCAGGGGATCTATTCCGCCACCAAGTCTCTGGCGCAGGGTGGCGCGTATGGGACGGTGCTGGAATTCACGCGACGTGCTCGTCCGGGCTGTGAACCGTCGTCCGGCGCAACACCAGTTGGATCAGTGAAGGGCCAGACTGTACATCCCGACGGGAGGAAGTGAACAGCGGCCTGACCGAGCCCCACCGGAACGGGGCCACCCGGGTCGAACACGCCGCCGCTATCGGGTAGTACATCAGCGCAATCGCGCCGCTGACCATCCAGAACTCCCACCCGATGAACCGCGAGAACAGCCATCCCAGGCCGAGGACCCCACAGAGCTCGACGATCGCTACAGCCGCCCGGCGTGCGGCACCGAAGACTGCCTGCGTCGGATCCGACGCCAACGTCAATCGCAGCTCACCGCCCCGCCGTGTTTGGACGTCGCCCGCCATCGCGGGTACGCCATCCTCCGGAAAAAGGTCGACGAACTCTGAAACGACGTCGTCGGGCAGGCAACCCGATCATCGCCGCGTATTCCCGAACGAACGCCCGGCGGTAGATGCCGCTCGGCCATTTCGAGAGGTCGCCGCGCTCGAGATCTGCGAACAGCGAACGCTTGATCTTGGTGGACTCGGCGATGGTTTCGATCGGGATTCCGAGGCGTTCCCGCGCCAGTCGCAGGCGTTGACCGAAGGATTGCAGGGCCGTATTCATTGGTTCTCCGTACGATGCACCGCCAGCCATCGCCGGCTGACCGTGCCAAAACTCTCCAAACGGTGCGTCGAGCGCCGCGATGTCGCGAGCGCGGCGGCGAGGCCAATCACCAGCGCAATAACTGCTGCAAGCAGCCCTGTTATCACCATGTGTTCGTCCTCGAAGGAAACAGACAGAAGATACGCCCCGCGCGAAGGAACAGCAACCGATTTACGCAACCGATGCCAGGCCCGGCGCGGATCAAAACTGTCGAGCTGTTCCGGCGTGTGATACCTTCACGCCACCGTCACACTACATGCTCGCACCCATCAGCGCGATTGCGATCTTCATTGCGGTGTTCGCAGTCGCGACCGTGCGCAAGGTGCACCTCGGCATCCTGATGTTCCCCGCCGCGTGCGCCGTTGGCGTGCTGCTCGCGGGCATGCCGCTCAGGGAGGTCGTGGGCGGCTTTCCTGTCAACATCATGGTGCTGCTGGCGGGTGTCACCTATTTCTTCGGCATCGCGCAGGTCAACGGCACCATCGATCGCCTGATTGGCACCGTCGTGGCCCATGCTGGCGCCCGCCCCGTCGCCCTGCCCTTCGTGTTCTTTCGCGCTCACCGGTGCCGTGGCCGCCATGGGTTCGCCTCAGGGCGGCCTGGTGCATGGCGCCGGTTGGCATGCCGGTCGCCAGGCGGTCGGGCATGCACCCCGCGTTGATGGCGGTCGCGATCAACGCGGGCATCAGCGCGGGAGGGTTTGCGCCCACGAGCCTCTTTGGCATCGTGACCTATCGGATCGCGCGAGAGGCCGGTATCGATTTGAACCCGTTCACTCTCCTGGCCGTCGTCGCCGTCGCGAATCTCACGCTGCTGATCGCCGCGCTCTTCATGTTCGGGAAGACCCATCGGCGAGCCACTGACGTCGAACGCGAGGAGCTGACCCCGGGCAAAGCCCTTGGGAATGGTCCGAGGGAGATCGGGCCCCGGCTTCGGTTCGAGCGGCACCACATCGTGACGGTGGCTGCATGATCGGGCTCGTCGTCAGCGTCATCGCTTGCGCGGTTGCGGGGATCGACCCTGACATCGGCGTGATCGCGTTCGGGTTCGGTGCTTTGTTGACGCTGATCGACCCGAAGTTCGGGGCGCTCGCCTTCCCCAAGATCGATTGGTCGACCGTCTTCATGGTCGGTGGCATCGTCACGTTCGTTGGCGTGCTGCAGAAGATGGGCTCCGTCGATCTGCTCGGGCACGCGGCCATGAACGTCGGCACTCCTCTTCTGGCCGCACTGCTCATCTGCGCTATCGCGGGACTGGTCTCCGCCTTCGCGTCAACAACCGGAATACTCGCGGCGCTGGTTCCGCTGGCTGTGCCGCTGGCGTCATCAGGTGACGTTGCAGGGTGGGCGCTGATCTGTGCATTGGGCGCATGCGCCTCGATCGTCGATGTGTCGCCGTTCTCCACGACCGGGGCGACGTTGATTGCCTCGGCGGCAGAGGAAGAGCGGCCCAGGTTGAGAGTGTTGTTGACGCGATGGGGAATGTCGATGGTCGTCGTCGGTCCGGTCGTCCTCGTGCCTCTCCTCGTGATCCTGAGCAGGTATGTAGTGTCCGCCCTGCTAGACGGCCAAACGCACGACCGATGAGGTCGCGGCGAGCACGACGGACGCGACGAACACCCCGTACGACCCCCGCTGGCGTAGAATGACGCGCCCCCTATGAAACACCCTGCGGAACCCAGCCGCGCACGGCCGACGGCCCGCTCCATTGGTGCGCGGTCCTCGAGGCGGAATACGAGGCCCTCTACGGCGCGAAGGCCTTCGAGCACGACGCGCCGGCGGATCGGCACGCCCGGCTCAAAGCGCTCCACATGCTCCTTCACCAGCGCCGGCCCGCGGCGCTGTGCCTCTCCGGCGGCGGAATCCGCAGCGCAACCTTCGGGCTTGGCGTCCTCCAGGCGCTCGCGCGCGTCGGAGTGCTCGGCAAGCTCGATTACCTCTCCACGGTGTCCGGCGGCGGCTACGTCGGCGGCTGGTTGACCTCGTGGCTCCACCGGGAACAGCGCGACAAGGTGCTGCGCGAGATGGATCCTGCGCAGGTTGGCGCGCTGCGCGGCGAGGCGGCACGGCTGCTCCCCCGTCGATCGGCTCCGCGCGACTTGCCGGTACCTCGCGCCCAAAGGCGGCCTGGTTTCCGCCGACGTCTGGACGCTGCTCGCGACGATGGGCCGGAACCTCCTGCTCAATTGGCTGGTGCTTGCTCCCGCTGCTCGCCGCGGTACTGCTGGTTCCGCGCATCTACCTGGCGATGGTGGCGATCGTCGATCAGAACGTCATCGCCCCACCGGGCCAGCCGTGCCTGCCGGCTGACGCCGCGCCCTTCTGGCTGGCCTTGCTCTCTCTGACGATGTTCTTCGTCGCCATCGGCTACGTCGTCATGAACTTCGTCGGGCGTGGCGACAGCTGGTCGCAGGGGCGATTTCTGTCGTTCGTGGTCGCGCCGACGGTGATCGGCACGGTCGCGCTCACGTTGTTCTGGTCGGCGTACCCGTGCGCACCGATGAGGGCGCTGCGCTCTTCGTATCGGCGGTGGTGCCGGCAGCGGGCTGGCTGGTCATCGGGGCCATGGCGCGGCCAAAGCTGCGCACTGCGCTTCCGACGATGGCGGCCGCCGCGATCACGGTCGCAGCGCTGGTCTGGGCCTGGGGCTCGGCGCTGGATCGTCCGCTGAATCTGGGGATCGTGGCCGGCGTCCCGCTGTTGCTGATCGCGGTCGCGGCACTCAATCAGCTTCTCGACCGAAGCGGTGCGCTCCTGACCGATCGAGCGGTCCGGATGAGTGCCGGAGCGCGCACCGTGGCGGCGTCGCTCGTGGCCGGCCCGATCGTCGGGTTCGGCGCCTACTGGTTCGCGCACAAGTACTTCTACTTCGGCGATGCCTTGGGCGAGTCGTACGCCGTGTTCGCCGTGCCGGGGATCCTCGGCCTGATGCTGCTCGCGAACACCACGTTTCTCGGGCCTGGCGAGCAGCGAGCTGACCGACGCCGCGCTGGAATGGTGGAGCCGGTTCGCGGCGTGGCTCGCGATTGCGGCGAGCGCTGTGGCTGGCGGCCGGCGTGCTGGTGTTCTACCTGGCCGACCTCGTGGAGATGGCCGTGCAGGCCGCCGCCGCGGCGTTGCAACTCGAACACCACACATCGTCGACGATGTTCAGCGTCCTCATCCCGCTGGTCAGCTCGCTGGCGGGCCTCGCCGCGCGCTCAGGCGGCGTCGCGGGCCAGCCCTCCAGGTTGCGCATCGTCCTGCAGCGCGTCGCGCTCCCGCTCACCATCGTGGTGCTGCTGGCCACCGTGGCGTGGTTCAACGCGTGGGCGCTGCGAGGGTTCACGGCGCCCGGCCAGGGTCCGGACGGCGTCCAGCTTGGACGACGTGCTGGCGTTCGCCGCGTTTCTCCTGTTCCTGGGTCTGCTCGTGAGCAGGTTCGTTCCTGTCAAACCGATTCTCGCTCCACGGCATGTACCGGCAGCGCCTCGTGCGGACGTTTCTCGGCGCCTCGCATGCGGATCGGCAGCCGAACGCCTTCACGGGCTTCGATCCGACTGACGATCTCCGGGTCCACGAGCTGAAGGACGTGCGTCCACTGCAGGTGATCAACGCCACGCTGAACAACGTCTCGGACACGAGCTACGGGCGGAACGAGAACAAAGCGTACGCGTTCACGTTCTCGCCTCTCCATGTTGGGAGCTCTGTTCTCGGCTACCGCCACTCATCGGAGTACGGATCGGATGGAGGCGGACCCGCAACCGGGCTGTCGCTCGGAACGGCGCTCGCCGTGTCGGGTGCGGCGGCGAGTCCCGCTATGGGGATGTACTCGTCGAAGGCCCGCGCCTTCCTGCTGACGCTCGCCAATGCGCGTCTCGGTCTGTGGTTCGGCAACCCGAGCGATTCCGCCACGTGGCAGCGGAGCGATCCCGCGCTCGGCGTCGGGCCGTTCGTTCGCGAGCTGCTCGGACTCGAGACGGACACGAACCCGTACGTCTATTTGTCGGACGGCGGGCATTTCGAGAACCTGGGTCTGTGGTCGATGGTGGTCCGCCGGTGCGGCGTGATCATCGTGTCGGACGCCGGCTGCGACCCGGACTACACGTTTGCGGACCTGTCGAACGCGCTGCGCCGGATTCGGATCGACCTCGGAATCCCCATCGAGTTCGGCGCGATGGACATGTCGCGGTCCGGCCAGGGCGTCAGCAACCGCCACGCGGTCGCTCGGAACGATTCTCTACAGCGCCGTGGACGGCCCCGGCGCGCCGCACGGCCTGCTGCTGTACGTCAAGGCGACGCTTTCGGGCGACGAGTCGGTCGACGTCCGCAACTTCGCCGCGCTGCATCCAGCCTTTCCGCACGATCCGACCGGCAACCAGTTCTTCGACGAGGATCGCTTCGAGAGCTACCGTGCGCTCGGCTATCACAGCATCATGACGCTGGCCGGAGAGCTGGACGATGCGGACGCGTGGGAGCTCTGTGCAGCGGTCGAGCGGCTGTCGCAATCGAAGCCTTCCTTTGCGCCCGCGGCCACGGCAGCACGTCATAATCCGGCACTCACGCACACAGTCCATCGGCTCAGCTTGGTTTCAGGTATGCCGTCCGGCATGCGCGTCGATCGCTGAAGGAGCTTTCAGATGACGTTCGTCGACGAAGAAGTCGACCCGGTTGGTCTCGAGCGAAAGAGCCCGACCGAAGCGGCCGACATCGAAGAAATCGTCCGCGGCATGCTGGCGATCCAGGCAGCAGGCCGCGACGGACGGGAAGCGGCCGCTCTCGCGCGGCACGCACGCGAAGGGCATCTGCGTGCGCGCGGAGTTCGAGGTGTTCGATCTCCGCCAGGCTCCGGGAGATCCCGCACTCGCCGCGCGACTGGCGCAGGGCATCTTCGCCGTGCCCGGAAAGTATCCGGCCACCGTGCGATTCGCTAATGCCGACGGCGGGCACCGTCAGGACCGCTTGGCGGATGTCCGGGCGATGTCGTTCTCGATCGACGCGACAGCGGCGGCTCTCCCGGGAGTGACGCGCCTCGACTTTTCGATGAACACCGCGACCACGTTCCCCATCAACGACGCGCACGCGTTCGCGGTGGCCGTGCGCGTGCTGTCGGCTCGAGGCCTGCGCGCGAAGTGGAAGGCGTTCCGATCGCTGACCCGCAGCGATTTCGGCAGCCTGCTGCGCACGATGCGGCTCGGAGGCAAGCAGAAACGAGGCTACGCCGCGGCTGCCGTACCAGCAGCTTCGATATTGGAGCACGGTGCCGTTCCGTCACGGTGCTCGCGACGCCATCAAGTACTCGGCGATTCCCGAGCACAACCCGGCGCGCCCCCTGCAGCCTGGTCCCAACCGTCTGCAGGACGAGCTCGTGCGGCACGTCAACGAAGACACGCAGATGAGCGAGTTCGCGTTCGCCCTGCAGTTCCTCGAGCCGTCACGCATGACGTATCGCGGGCAAACGCAGGAACCGGCCTTCTGGGTGGAGAACGCCGACATCGAGTGGAACGAGCGCGAGTCCCCGTTTCACGTCGTGGCGCGGCTGCGGCTGCTGCCGAAGTCCGTGCTGCCGCCTGCCGAATCCGAAACCTTCTCGATCGACGTGACGGAGCACTCGACGCCGGAGTCGCGGCCGATCGGCAGCATCAACCGCGCGCGCTGGCACGCCGAATCGAAAAGCAGGGCCGCCCGCCTCGCTCAACCGGTCGCGGCAAGTGCGTGGACACCGGCCGAGCGTCGTCCAAATCTCGTCTGGACGGCGATGGGCATCGCCGCCCTGGTGTTCGCCGCGGCGCTCGGCTGGGCGCTCTGGCCCGTCACGAGAGATCTTCCCGAGCGGCTGCAATATCCGCCGACGCCGCTCGGCACAAATGGACTCACCGCTGAAGAGCGCCAGCAGGTACTACCATCTGAGCGAAGGCGGCGAGGCATTTCCAATCGCCTGGCTGCTCGCGCTCGAGCAGGTGGTGACGGACGCTGACGGACGCCCGACCTACCGGCCGTTCCTCGAGAACGTCGAGCGCTTCGGATTCCTCCCGGATCCGCCGAGCCGCTACAACCCCTACGGCCTGCCGGTCGGCGTCACTGCCGGCTACGGCAAGCTGACCGGGCAGCAGATGATGGGCCTGAACTGCACGGCATGCCACGTCGGCGAGCTGCACTTCAACGGACGCGCGTTCCGTATGGACGGCGGTCCATCGATGGCGTACATCAACCAGTTCATCAAAGCCATCGTCGACGAGACAACGGCAACGGCGGAAAACAGGCAGCGCCGTTTGCGCTTCCTGAATCGCTGGCGCCGCGTTCAACTCGTGCCGCTCCCGGACTACCCAGTCGTCCATCAGGCCGCCGCGGGTCCCGCGCCGCCGGATGACACCTCCGAAATCCTCGACGCCGGAGAGCCTGGGATGGTGAGACGCGTGCTCGCCGGACTGCGCATGGCGATCGCGAACCGGTCACTGTTGATGGACAAGCTGCACGGCTTCGGCGCGATGAAGCTGGTCGTCCAGGCGCAGCCGCTCGGCACCGAGGACGGTTACGGGCGCAACGACGCGTTCGGCATCGGACGAAACGAGCTGTTCGGCGCGTACAAGAGCGCTGACTTCACCGAGGGCATCAACGTGCTTCCGGCCGACGCGCCGGTCAGCTTTCCGCACCTCTGGGGCATGGCGCGGACGTCGTGGTTCCAGTGGGGCGTGAACACGAACTCGGTCATCGAGCGCAACATCGGACAGGCGCTTGGCGTCGGCGCGACGATGCAGCCCGACAAGGGCTATACGAGCACGGTGCGCGTCGACAATCTGCACGCGATGGAGGAGCTGCAGTACAAGCTCACGTCCCCGGTATGGCCGGCGGAATTGCTCGGACCGATCGATCGCGCGCGCGCCGAGCGCGGGAAGAAAATGTTCGATCGCACGTGCGCGCTCTGCCATGAAACGTACGGAAAGACGGGCAGCCTGAACGAGTATCAGCTGTTCGCCCTCGACGTGGTCGGGACCGATCCCGGCGCCGCAATCAACTTCGAACGCACGGTCATGACCGGCGAAGGACCCAAACCGTTCGGGACCGCAGCGTTCGAGATCGTCAAGAAGGTCAAGGCGGCCTACTACGCCGAGCACAACATTTCGCCCGACGTGCAGGCGGTCTGGGAGTCGCGGGCGACACGTCCGACGGCGGAGTACCGCACGCCGCTCCTCGACTACGCGAAGTTCTACGACACCCGTAACCACGGCATCTATCGCGCGAAGACGCTCAAGGGGATCTGGGCGACGGCGCCGTTCCTGCACAATGGGTCAGTGCCGAGCGTCTACGATCTCCTGCACCCCGCCGATCAGCGTCCCCGCACATTCAAGCTCGGCACCAAGGAATACGATCCGGCCAAGCTCGGTTACGTCGTCGACGGTCCGCGCTTCCTGACACCGCCAGGCATGCAGACGTTCACGTACGACACCAAGCTCCTCGGCAACTGGAACTCGGGACACGAATGGTGGTTCTATCCGGATCTCGACGATGAGGTGCGCGCCGACATCATCGAATTCCTGAAAACGTTTGACGATGTGAACTACCCGGGGGATTACCAGTTCGAGCGCCCCGCCAGCCTGCCGGACAACGTTCGGATGAGGAAAGCACTGCCGCAGAAGTAGGGTCAATCTCCCCCACCCAGCTCCCCTTGCTTACCGAGCGGAGTGGCGCTATGCTGCGCTCGGTAACCGAGGACACAATGAGCAAACCGCAGGACCTCGTCCAGGGCACGCTCGATCTTCTGCTGCTGAAGATCCTGGCGCTCGAACCGATGAACGGCCACGCGATCAGTCAGCGCCTCAAGCAGGTCTCGGGCGAGGTGCTCCAGGTAAGTGACGGCTCGCTCTATCCCGCGCTCCACAAGCTCGAGCAGGAGGGCTGGGTCACGGCGACGTGGCGGACCACCGAGAACAACCGCAGAGCCAAGTTCTACGCGCTGAGCCGGTTGGGGCGCCGCCATCTCGACCGGGAAGCGGAGAATTGGGCGCGGCTGTCTGCAGCCATCACTCACGTCGTCAACCTTCGCTCTGCGTGAGGAGCAGCCATGCGCCTCGACCACTGGTTCTACTCACTGCCGCTCAAGTGGCGCTCGCTTTTCAGACGTAACGACGTCGAGCGCGATCTCGACGATGAGATCCGGTATCACCTGGAGCAGCAAGTGGACGAGCTGACGGCGATGGGCGTCGATCGAGACGAGGCGATGCGCCAGGTTCGGAAACGGTTCGGCGGGATCGAAATCGCCAAGGAACGCTGCCGCGACGCCCGCGGCGTCAGCGGAGTTGAGAACCTGCTGCGTGACGTGCGCTACGCCGTGCGCGTGTTGCTCCGACAGCCGGCGTTTGCAATCATCGCGATCCTCACGCTCGCGCTGGGCATCGGCGCCAACACCGCGGTATTCAGCCTCGTCGACGGCATCCTGTTCGCGCCGCTTCCGTACGCCGCTCCCGAACAGCTCGTCAGCGTCAAGGCCAGCTATCCGAACGGCGCATTTGCTGCGATGCGCGAGGAGATTCGGAGCCTCGATGTCGCCGCGTTCGCCGATGGCAAGAGCTTGACGCTTTCGGGTGCGGCGGAACCGATACGCGTGGCCGGCACGCGAGTATCCGCCGAGTTGCTCTCCATACTTGGCGTGCAACCGGCCCTGGGCCGATGGTTCCGACCAGGAGAAGACGTGGTGCCACACGACGGCGTCGTCGTCCTGAGTCACGATCTGTGGGTGAGGCGCTTCAGAAGCGATCCGGCGATAGTGGGACGGTTCGTCCAGCTCGACGGTGCGCAGCGCGAGGTCGTCGGCGTCATGCCCGCGTCGTTCCGGTTTCCCTCCTCGCGAACCGAGGTCTGGATTCCGCTCGGTCTCGACTCGCGAAACACCAAGACGTACTGGGCCGGTGACTTCATGCCGATCGTTGGCCGCCTGCACGCCGGCACGACGCTCGCCCAAGCAACAGGCGACCTCCGCCTTTTCCAGTCGCGAATCGGCCCGCGTTTTCCCTGGCGGATGCCGGCGGACTGGAACACGCAGATCGTCGTTACCCCGCTCAGCGACGCAATTGTCGGCGGCCTCAAGACGCGCCTCGGGATCCTCTATGGTGCCGTGGCCCTGGTGCTGGTGATTGCCTGCGCAAACGTGGCGAACCTCAGCTTGTCGCGCGCGGCAGCGCGTCAGCACGAGATCGGCGTTCGAACCGCTATCGGCGCGTCTCCGCGTCGAATCGCGCGCCAGCTCCTGACCGAGAGCATCGTCCTCGCAGGCCTTGGCGGCATCGCCGGCGTCTTTGTCGCCGCGTTGACGTTGTCGTTTCTCAAGATTGTTCTGCCGCCGGACACGCCGCGGCTGTTCGAGACGCACGTGAGTGTCCGCGCCGTCCTCTACACAGGCATCATCTCCATTCTGACTGGCTGTGCCTTCGGCCTCGCACCGGCCGGAACTGCGCTGCGGTTCCGGCTCAGAAGCGTGCTCGACTCCGGCGGGCGAACCGGCGGCTCGGCCTTGACCACGCCGGTCCGATCAGCTCTCGCGGTCGCGCAAGTCGCTTGTGCCATGTTGCTGGTGATTGCGGCTGGGCTCCTGATCAGAAGTCTGTGGTCTTTGTGGCGGGTCGATCCCGGCTTCCGGCCGGAGGGGGTCGTCGAGACGCGGATAAGTCCTTCGCAGTCAACGTGTGAATCGCGCGATCGATGCCTCGCCTTCTACCACGAGCTCGACGATCGGATCCGGAGCGAGCGCGGCGTGGAAGCATCCGCTCTGATCAATACGCTGCCGCTTGACGGGCGCCGTCGCCAAGCGATCACTGGCGATCGAGGGCTATGCCGTTCCCGCGTCTGAAGCGGCTCCGCTCTTTTCGCTGAACGTGGTCACCCCGGGTTATTTCGAGACGATGACGATTCCGATCCTGGCCGGCCGGAGCTTCACCCGAGCCGACATCAACGGAGCGCCCGTCGTCGTGATCGACGCGTCAACTGCGCGTCGGTTCTGGAATGACGAGAGTCCCGTCCATCGCCGAGTGCGTTTCATCGGCGAGGAGCAGTGGCGGACCGTCGTCGGAGTCGTGGCCGACGTGCAGGCTTACCGTCTCTTGCAGACCATTCCCGAGTACATGAAAGGAACGGTCTACGTGCCGTACTCGAGCCATGGCACGCAGGAAGATGGCCGCGTGCCCGCAGACATGACGCTTGTCGCACGCACGGCGTTCGACATCAGCCAGTTCGAGGCGTTCGTCCGTCGAGCCCTCCCGACGGGTGCCCAGGAAGTCGTCGTGAGTGCGGTCCGGCCGGTGCAGTCCGTCATCGACGACGCGGTCGCGACCCCGGCGGCGACGACGTCGCTGCTGGCATCGATGGCCGCCCTCGCGCTCGTGCTGGGATGCATCGGGGTCTACGGCGTGCTCTCGTTCCTCGTCTCGCGGCAGACCCGAGACCTTGCTATCCGGTTCGCGCTCGGCGCCCGGCGACGCGACGTGTTCTGGCTGGTGCTCAAGGAAGGCGCAACGCTCTCGGTCTCGGGGATCGCGCTTGGCGTCGTCGCGGCCATGGCCACGACCCGCTGGATTGCGAGCGAACTGCACGGTATCGGCCACCTCGATCCAACCACCTACGTCGTGGTGTCGATGATCATGTGCGTCGTGACGTTCCTCGCCTGCTACGTCCCCACGCGTCGCGCGATGCGCGTCGACCCCCTAACGGTCCTCAGAGATCAGTAGAGCGCGGGCGCGTCAATGCCCGCGGTGCCTAGTCGGTAGGTGCACAATGTGCGGTTGAAGTATCTTGTCCGGGCCGTGAGGTCTCGAGTGAAGCGTTCTGCTATCTGGCCCGCCCTTGTGGCCGCCGGTGCGGTCTCAGTCACCCCACTGATCGTGCGTACCGTCCACCTTCGGGCGGCGCGCCCGCAAAGCCAGCAGCAGACCTCCGCTAACAGAGCGCTCGAGCGGCTGCCTGACGGCATCCGTCTGGAGACCGCAGGCGGATTCCTCACTCTTCAGGTCAGGACCGACAGGATTGTCCGCGTCACATTCGCGAGGGAGCGCACGTTCCGCGCCAATCCGATGGTTGTGGCACCGGACGGAACGCCAGAGGCCGCGGCGTTGAATCCGTTCAGCAGCACCGTGCAAGCGCGACGTCCGGTTCCGACCCCGCGCTGGACCCTGACGTCGGACGCGCGGACGATCACCGTCGCGACCGCGAGGCTCCGCGCGATCGTCAACCGGTCGGACGGCGCGGTCAGCTTTGCCGATTCAACCGGCACGATCGTTCTGGCGGAAGCGTCAGGTGGGCACCGGCTGACTCCGGCCGTCGTGCAGGGCGAAGAGACATTTCACGTGCAGCAGCTCTGGCAGGCTCGTGGCGATGAATCCCTGTACGGTCTCGGCCAGCGCCAGGAAGGCAAGCTGAACGTCAAGGGATACGACTTCGATCTCTGGCAGCGCAATACCGTCGTGCACGTGCCGATGTTCGTCTCCAGCCGTGGCTACGGCGTGCTGTGGGACAACACCGCGCCGTCACGATTTGGCGACCTCCGTCCGTTCGAGCCGATTCCCGCGGCGAACCTGCTGGACGTGTCGAAGCAGGAGGGCGGACTCGGTTGGGAAGGACAGCTCATTCGCGCCCGTCACCGGCGAATACCAGTTCCAGGCGTATTCCAATGGGACAACGCGCGTCTGGCTGGATGACGTGCTGCAGATCGATCACTACAAACAGAACTGGGCGACCGAGTACGACCAGTTCAAGGCGCAGCTCGTCGCGGGACAGCGATACCGCGCTGAAAGTCACGAACAGCGCGGGGGACACGCTCCGTTTCTCGTGGAAGACGCCGGCGCCCGCGACGGCCACGTCGATGTGGTCGGAGGTCGGCGACGCAATCGACTATTACTTCATCTACGGACCGGAGCTCGATCAGGTCATCGCCGGCTATCGGACGCTGACCGGCCGCGCGTCGCTCCTGCCGGCGTGGGCATTCGGTCTCTGGCAGTCAAAGAACAAGTACGAGACGCAGGCCGAAGTGCTCGAAACCCTGGCGGAATTCCGCCGCCGCGGCATCCCGCTCGACGTCATCGTCCAGGACTGGCAGTACTGGCCGATCGATCGATGGGGCGACCACGAGTTCGAAGCGTCGCGCTATCCGGATCCCACCGCGATGATCAAGGCCATCCACGATCGGAATGCGCGCTTCATGATCTCCGTCTGGGGCAAGTTCTATCCGGCCACCGAGAACTTCAAGGCGATGCGCGCGATCGACGCGCTGTATTCGACGACCATCGACGAACCGGACGCGCGACTGGCTCGAATCGCGAGTACGCCTTCTACGACGTGTTCAATCCGGCCGCCCGGAAACTGTTCTGGGACCAGGTCAACCGGGCGCTGTTCAGCCGCGGCGTGGACGCCTGGTGGATGGACGCGACCGAGCCGGATCTGGTCCAGCCGTCGCCGCCGACGCTCGAGTCGCTGCGCCGCAACGTGAATCGAACGGCAATCGGCACGGCGTCACGAGTGATGAACGCGTACCCTTTGATGAACAGCGAGGCGGTGTACGACGGCCAACGGTCGGTGGCGCCGGACCAGCGCGTGTTCATACTCACGCGCTCAGGCTTCGCCGGGATTCAGCGATACGCGACGGTCACCTGGTCCGGCGACATCACATCCACGTTCTCGACGCTGCGCAAGCAGATCACGGCCGGCCTCGGGTTCTCGATATCGGGGACGCCGTACTGGACGAGCGATACGGGCGGCTACACGATGGAGCCCCGTCTCGCGCGCGCGCAGGACGGCGACGCGCTGGACGAGTGGCGCGAGCTCAACGCGCGATGGTTCCAGTTCAGCACGTTCTGTCCCATCCTGCGCGTGCACGGCACCGACCGCCCCCGTGAGATGTGGAACATCGGCGACGAGACGACCGCCGTCTACCGGACGCAGTTGAAGTTCGACCGGCTGCGCTACGCGCTGTTCCCGTACATCTACTCACTGGCGGGCGCGGTCACGCACGACGGCTACTCGATCATGCGGCCGCTGGTCATGGACTTCAGAGACGACATCAAGGCTCGGGACGTCACCGATCAGTTCATGTTCGGTCCGGCATTCCTGGTGAATCCCGTGACCGAGTACAAGGCGAGAAGCCGCCAGGTCTATCTGCCGGCCGGCACGTGGTACGACTTCTGGACCGGCAAGCGCTTCACCGGCGGCGCGACAATCACCGCGGATGCGCCGCTCGAGAGCATGCCGCTCTTCGTGCGCGCCGGCTCGATCGTGCCGGTCGGACCCGATCAGCAGTACATCGGCGAGAAGCCCCGCGACGAGATGACGCTGTACGTGTACGCCGGCCGCAACGGCGAGTTCTCTCTATACGAGGACGATGGAAACACCTACGGATACGAGCGAGGCGAGTTCTCTCGCATCAGGCTGGCATGGGACGATGCGGCGCGAACGCTGACCATCGGCGAGCGCGTCGGATCGTTTCCGGGGATGCCCGTGTCGCGCACGTTCAACGTGGTGCTGGTGACGCCCGAAAGCCCGTGGGGTACGCGGGAATGCAGAGCGGACAACGGGCCGTTCGATACACCGGACAGGCCGTCCGGGTCGTTTTCTAAAAGAGAGGAACTCGGAGTCTAACGTCCCGCACACCTTCGCAACTCCCAACTCCCAAAGCGCTCAGAGAGTCCGACGCGGCGTGAGCAGTCTGGTGCCTTGGGTTCTCAGTCTGAGTTGCGCTTTTCAGCACCCTGCTACATCGCGTGGAGGACCGATGCGTATTCCGATCACCCGCACGGCGATTGTGACGGCAGCCCTGCTCCAGATCGGGGGGGCCGGCGCCCTTGCCCAGGCGCAGCGCAGCGAGGCAGCATGTGCTGCGTTGTCGAAGCTGCAGGTTCCGGGCGCGGCTCTCTCCGACGTCAACGCGCATTGGTTCCCGGCGGGATCGCCGCCACCCCCAGAACCGCCATTCGTTGCGCCGCTGACCGTCAAGCTGCCGGCTTACTGCCGGCTGGACGCGACGCTCGATCAGCGGACCGGTGGGGACGGCAAGCCTTACGGTATTGGCTTCGCCATCACACTGCCTGCCGATTGGAACGGCAGATTCCTGCTGCAGGGAGGCGGCGGGCTGAACGGCAGCGTACTGCCTCCGCTCGGGAGGACAGGACAGAACGACGCCGCGCTCGCGCACGGGTTTGCCGTCGCGGCGACCGACACGGGGCACAAGGGCCAGGTGTTCGACGCGACGTTCATGCAGGAGCAGCAGGCGAGCCTCGACTTCGCCTATCAGGCGATCGGCCGCATCGCTGTCCTCGCCCGACAGATCGTCGCGCAGTACTACGGGAAGCCGGCGGATCACTGGTACTTCGCCGGGTGCTCGACCGGCGGCCGCGAGGGCATGCTGATGGCGCAGCGTTATCCCACTTACTTCGACGGCATCGTGGTCGGGGCGCCGGCGATGCGCACCAACTTCTCGCACATCGGAGACGAATGGGTCGCGACGATGCTGAACCGGGCTGCGCCGAAGGATGCCTCAGGCAAGCCGGACCTGGCGCGCGCGTTTTCGGACGCCGATCGCAAGACCGTCATGGATGGGCTGCTGAACGCCTGCGACGCCGGCGACGGTGTCAAGGATGGCATGGTGCTCAACCCCGTGGGCTGCAAGTTCGATCCGAAAACGCTCGGGTGCTCGGGTGCGAAGACGGACGGCTGCCTCTCGAAAGAACAGGCGTCAGCGATCGAAGAAGCGTTCGCGGGGCCGAAGGACTCGAAGGGTCGCCAGGTATATCCAGGATTCCTGTTCGACACCGGCATCACCAACAGGCAGGGCATACCGGGATTGCTGGCCGGCAGCATGAACCCGGTCGGGCCGCCCTTCACCGGAACCGAGATCGACGTGGACAGGCGCGCGGAAGACGCGGCAAACGACCCGCAGATGATCCTGACCGCCACGTCCACGTGGACAAACCTCAACACGTTCTCGAGTCGCGGCGGAAAGCTGATCTTCTATCACGGCGTCAGCGATCCGTGGTTCTCGGCGCTCGACACGATCGACTACTACGAGCGCATGACGAAAGCCAACGGCGGAGAGGCGAAGGTCAGGGAGTGGAGCCGTCTCTTCCTGGTGCCCGGCATGGGCCACTGCGCCGGCGGCGTCGCCCTGGATAGTTTCGACATGCTGTCGTCGGTAGTGGACTGGGTGGAGAAGGGTATCGCGCCGGCTTCGGTGAAGGCGACCGGCCGCGCCCTGCCGGGACGCAGCCGGCCGCTCTGCCCGTACCCGCAGCACGCACACTACAAGGGGGCAGGCGATCCGGACGACGCGGCGAACTTCGAATGCCGCGGACGCGACTGATGCGCTTCAGAAGCCTCGCGGTCGCGGCGGCAGGATTAACCGCGGTCCTCATCTGCGGAACCGGTCCACGCGCGCGCGCGCAGGGTCAGACGGTGAGTCCCCTGGCGTCGAGGATTGACCCGTACGTCGACAAGCAGCGGGTCGTGGTGATGACCGACATCGCCAACGAGCCGGACGACCAGATGTCGATGGTCCGGTTCCTCGTCTACAGCAACCAGTTCGACGTCGAGGGGCTCGTCGCGACGACGTCCACGTGGATGAAGAATCGCGTGCGCCCCGACGTGCTCCAGACATCGTGTCGGCGTACGGCGAAGTCCGGCCCACGCTAAGTCAGCACGAGTCGGGGTTTCCGACCGCGGACGCGTTGAGGGCCGTCATTGTCCCGGGGCAGCCGGGTTACGGCATGGCCGCCGTCGGTCCCGACAAGATGACGCCCGGCGCCACGCTCATCCTCACGGCCGCAGAGAGGAACGACCCGCGTCCGCTGTGGGTGCTCTCATGGGGCGGCGCCAATACGCTCGCCCAGGCACTGATCCACGCCAGGGCCACACGGTCGGCCGCGCAGCTCGACGCGCTCGTGGCAAAACTCCGCGTCTACGCGATCTCCGATCAGGACGACGCGGGGCCGTGGCTTCGCCGGGAGTTCCCGTCGTTGCACTACATCGGAATCCCGTCAACCCAGGATGGCGAGCAGTATTACCTGGCGACGTGGACCGGCATCAGCGGCGACCGCTTCTACAAGAACGCCGCCGGCGCCGACTTCACGACGTTCAGCGACGAATGGGTAAATGCCAACATCCGCGCCAAGGGACCGCTGGGCCAGCACTATCCGATGCCCTGCTGCATTCACGAAGGAGACACGCCCTCGTTCCTGGGCTTGATCAACAACGGCCTGGCGAGCTTCATGAGCCCGACCTTCGGAGGGTGGGGCGGCCGCTATGTGTGGCGCACGTACTCTGGCGAGACGCGGCCTTTCTGGACGCAGGGGGGCGACTCGTTCCCGGGACGCGACAACTCGAGGGACACCGTGACCGGCATCGACGGCCGGACGTTTACGACGGATCAGGCGACGATCTGGCGCTGGCGTACGGCGTTCCAGCACGACTTCGCCGCGCGGATGGATTGGACCGTCAACGACGTGAAACACGCGAATCACAATCCGATCGTCGTGGTGAACGGCGAGGGCGGCAAGGCGCCGGTCGCGATCACCGCCACTGTGGGCGAGCCGGTGACGCTCGATGCGGCAGGCACACGCGATCCCGATGGCGACGCGCTGAACTACCGCTGGTTCTTCTATCCTGAGGCGGGCACGGGGATTCCCGGCCAGCCTGTGGCGATCGCGCGAGGGCGGCCGCCTGGTGGAGGCGGTGTGCCAGGCGAAGGGCAGATTCCCTCGCAGCCGCCCGGAGGTCCCCGCGAACCGCCCGCTCGAGTCACCCTCACCGACGAGACCACGCCGAGGGTCACTGTGATGCCGCGGGTTGCCGGCACGGCGCACGTCATCGTGGCTGTCGAAGACGCAGGCACGCCGACGCTGACTTCGTACCGGCGCGTGATCATCACGATGCGGGAGCGGTGAATCGCGCAGTTTCGTTCCAGCGCCAGATGTGGTTCACAATGGCCGCCTGAACCCAATGACACCACGTGCTGTCGTGCTCATCCTTTTCGCGTCAGTTGGTGCGCTCGGCGCATGGCCGCCAGCGTTGCAGGATCTGCAACCTCGAAGCCCAGCGCTCTGGAAAGGTGGCTGGCACCTTTCCGGGCTAGGTGCCAGCCACCTATTGCGGATTTTGCGCACTGTTCCGATCGGTGGGATGGGTTCCGCGGTGACGCGGCGCAGCAGAAACCGGTCGCCGCTCCCGCCGACGCGCAGGAACGCGGCCGCCTCCTCGATCTGCAGCGCGCAGCTGAGGCACAGCTGCAGCAGGCACGGCGCGAGGGCGCGACGGCTGATCAGATCAAGAAGGCCCTCCTCGATGCCAGCCGCAGCGTGGCAGCACTGGGGGAAGCCAACCTCGATCCCGCCCTGCGCGAGGAGCTCCGGCGCGCCGCCTCCGAGCTCACGGCGCTGGCCTCCGGCGACCTCCAGGGCGTCGGGCAGGCAACGGCGCCGGTTCTGGCGCTCCTCGAGAGAGTGAAAGCTGCCCTCGAAGGGGATGTCGCGCTGGGCCTCTCGTTTCAGGGGAGCTACAGTCAGACGAAGCCCAAGGAGCGCGCGTACGGCGGGCATGCGTCGGCGATGGGGCCGGCGCCGCCGAATGTGCCATCGCCTGACGACGGCGCGCCGGTGCCGGTGACGTTCGAACAAGGGGCACAACTGGCCGGCAAGGTCTACTGCGGCGGGCCGACCAAGGACCACATTCTCGAATCGGCCTGTGGCGGCGTCGCGCTGTTCGACTACGACGGCGACGGTCTCCTCGACATCTACCTGGTCACGGGCGCCGAGCTCACGCCGGGACGCGAGCGTATCGCGCATCGCAACACGCTCTACCGCAACCTCGGTGGCTGGAAGTTCGAGGACGTGTCGAAACGGGCAGGCGTGGACCTCGCTGCGTGGGGAAGCGGCGCCTGCACCGGAGATTTCGACGGCGACGGCCGCCTCGATCTCTACGTCACGAACTGGGGTGCCAACGCGCTGTTCCACAACCGCGGCGACGGCACGTTCGAAGACGTCGCGGTGCGCGCGGGAGTCGCCGCCGGCGGCTGGAGCACCGGCTGCACGTTCTTCGACGCCGACGCCGACGGCGATCTGGACCTCTACGTCGCGCGCTACGTGGACACGAGCTGGGACTCGGTCATCCGCGCGCAGCGGACGCTCACCTGGCGCAACGGGCCGCACATCATGGTCGGCCCCGCCGGTCTTCCCGGCGAGTCCGACCTGTTCTTCGAGAACATCGGGAACGGCAGGTTCGTGGAGGCCGCCGACGCCCACGGTCTGGCGGATAGCTCGCGCGCGTACGGTTTCGGCGTCGTGGCGACCGACTACGACAACGACGGCTTCGTCGATCTGTTCGTGGCCAACGACTCGAACCCGAACTTCCTCTACCGCAACCTGGGGAACGGCCGCTTCGAAAGTGTGGGCCTCGCCGCAGGCGTCGCGGTGAACGGAGACGCCCGCGCGCAGGCGGGAATGGGAGCCGACGCCGGCGACTACGACGGCGACGGGCGGATCGATCTCGTCCTCACGACCTTCGCGCACGATCGCTATACGCTCTTTCACAATCTCGACGGCCGGCAGTTCGAGGACGTGAGCCCGACGGCCGGTATCGCCGGGCCCACGTTCATCCGGATGGGATGGGGTGCGGCCTTCCTCGACGCTGACCTCGACGGGAAGCTGGATCTGTTCTTCGCCAACGGACACATTTTTTCCGACATCGACTCGTTTCCGCAGCTCGGCGAGACCTACCGCCAGAAGAATCAGCTGCTGCTGAACACCGGCTCGCGGTTCCGCGATGTTTCGGAACGCGCCGGCGCGGGCCTTCAGATCGCGCGCGTCGGCCGCGGCCTGGCTGTAGGCGACCTCGACAACGATGGCGACCTCGACCTCGTGGTCAGCAATACCGACGATGTTCCGACGCTGCTCGAGAACAGGCAGGCGACGAAGCATCACTGGGTCGCGGTGAGCGCCGTGTCACCCGCCGGGAACCGCTTCGCGATCGGCGCGAGGGTCACGGTCAGCGGCGGCGGCAGCAGGCAGATACGTGAGATTCGTTCGGGTGGCAGCTTCCTCTCGCAGAGCGATCTGCGGGCGTACTTCGGACTCGGAGACTACGCGGGGCCAGTGGATGTGGAGATTCGGCTGCCAGGCGGCCGCCGTTGGGAGTGGAAGCAATTACCGGCTGACCGCCTGCACATCCTGACGCTCACCGAATCGGCGGCCGTCGCGAAGGCTGGTCCGGCGCGATGAGAACGTTCCTGATCGTCGGCCTGCTTGCGGCGCTGATCTCCGAGCCGGGCCTGGAGCCGCTCTCCACGCCGGCGCCAGGGCAACAGGCGCGATCGACGGCGTCACAGGAAGGCGCCGTCTACCGGCCGAAGCTGGCGGTTCCGGACGCGAGCCAGCCGTTCCTGAAGCATCTCGAACCGGGAGACGATGGATTCCCTCTGGAGCGGGCGGCTCAGGAGATCGACAGCGCGGCTGGGCGAATTGTCGGGCGCTTTGCGATCTGGCCCCGCGCCAACGGCCTCGCTGATCGGCTCATTACTCGGTCCCGGCTTCCGCGGCGCACGACTGTCGCCCGCCGACGAACCGTCCGCAAGCCCGGGGCCCCTCGACGTGCAGAGAGCGCGGGATCTACCGCGCGAGCCCACGCTCGACGCCCGCGCCTTCGCCGCGGAAGTGCAGCGACTGACTCGCGATCTTCGCGAGATCACCGTCGCGGAGTTCCTCATCACCGCGATCGAGCCCGAACCCTTCGCCCAAGGGGCTACGGCGGGCAAGCCGAGCACCGAGTTGCGCACCACTGTCCGCTACGACATCGTCGGCGCCGGTACGAAGTCGTACCGGGTCGAACACGTGGGCGTGTGGGAGATGGGCTGGCGCAAACAGCCGTCAGGCTGGCAGGTCGTACGATGGACGGCTGCCGAGCACCTGGTCAGCCGCGCGCAAGCCCCGATCTTCACCGAGATCACCGCGGCGGCGCTCGCGCGCAACGAGTCGTTTCGCCAGCTCAACGTCGATCTGGATTCCTGGATGGCGTCGTTCGACTCGGTGCTGACGCGCGACTCGAACGGTCATCACGGCGTCTCGGTCGGCGACGCAGACGGCGACGGACTCGAGGATCTGTACGTCGCGCAGCCGGCGGGACTGCCGAATCGCCTGTACCGCAATCGCGGCGACTCGACGTTCGAAGACATCACCGAGAAGGCGGGAGTGGGCGTCCTCGACGACACCGCACAATCGCTCTTCGCCGACGTGGACAACGACGGCGATCAGGATCTCATCCTCGCGACCGCGACCCAGCCGCTGCTGTTCGTCAACGACGGCAAGGGGCGCTTCATGCCAGTCCCCGATGCCTTCCGGTTCGCGCGGCCGATGCAGGGCGTGCTGACGTCGATCTCGATGGCGGACTACGACCGTGACGGCTTTCTCGATCTGTACCTGTGCGTCTACTCGTACTTCTTCGGAGCCGGCGAGGACAAGGCCGGCACGCCGGCGCCGTACTACGACGCGCGCAACGGCCCGCCCGCCGTGCTCTTCAGGAACGACGGCCACGGCCGCTTCGTGGACGCGACCGAGGAAAGCGGTCTCGCCGTCGGCAACGACCAGTACCATTTCGCGGCGGCGTGGGCGGACTACGACGAGGACGGCTGGCCGGACTTGCTGGTCGCGAACGACTTCGGCACCAAGAATCTCTACCGAAACCTCGGGCGCCGCAACGGCACGGTGACGTTCGAGGACGCCGCCGCGGCGGCGGGCGTGCTCGATCACGGCGCGGGGATGAGCGCCACGTTCTTCGACTACGACAACGACGGCCGCCTCGACATCTACACCGGCAACATGTGGAGCGCGGCCGGCCTGCGCGTGACCGCGGCCCCCTCGTTCATGGCCGACGAGACGCCGGAGGTCCGCGCGCTTTACCGCCGGCACGTTCGCGGCAACTCCCTGTTCCGCAATCTCGGCGCCGGGCGATTCGAAGACCGGACGATCGCAGCGCACGCCGAGATGGGTCGTTGGGCCTGGTCCTCGGACGCGCTCGACTTCGACAACGACGGCTGGGACGACCTCTACGTCGTCAACGGCATGCTCACCCGCCGGGACGAGGCGCCGGGCGGGGACCTCGAGGGATTTTTCTGGCGACAGGTCGTGGCGCACTCGCCGCGGACGCGCATGCCGGGCACGCCGTACGACGATGCGTGGCGCGCGATCAACCAGCTTCTGATTCACGGGTCGATCGCCAGCCGGCAGCGCAACGTGTTCCTGCGCAATGACGGGCACGGCGGCTTCGACGAGATCTCGGGCGCGCTCGGCCTCGACCTCGATCAGGACGGACGTTCGTTCGCGCTGATCGACCTCGATCGCGACGGCGATCAGGACCTCGTGGTGATGGCGGCGCGGCAGGCGCCGCAGCTGCGCATCTTCCGGAACGATTTCGGGAGTGTTCCGCCTGCAGGGGGAAATCGTCAGGGCGGTGCCCGGTCGGTCGCGGTGCGGCTCACCGGCACGAAGAGCAACCGCGACGCCATCGGCGCGCGTGTGATCGTCGAAACGGATCGCTTGCGCCGCACGAAGATCGTGCAGGCCGGCTCGGGATTCCTCTCGCAGCACTCGAAGGAACAGGTGATCGGCCTCGGGCCGAGCGAGCGCGTCGTGAAACTGACGGTCGTCTGGCCATCGGGACAGACCCAGGCCTTGACCGACGTGCCGCTGAACGCTCGCGTCCGCGTCGTCGAAGGCGGTGACGTCAAGACAGAGCCCTTCGCGCCGCAATCGGCGGGAACGACGGCGTCCGTCCCGTCTCCGCCGGGTTCGGCCCACACTGACACCTGGCTGTACGAGCCGTTTCCGGCGCCGGATTTCTCTCTCCAGGACGTCTCCGGCACGACACGCTCGCTCGCGGCTCTGAAAGGAAAGCCGGCGGTCGTCCTGCTGTGGTCTTTCGAGGTCCCCGCCGCGCGCGCGTCGCTCGACGCCCTCGGTCGAGGCGTCCAGACGCTGGCGCAGGCCGGCGTGGGCTCGATCGCCATTGCCCTCGAGCCGCCACAGGATCCGGGGGCGCTGCGCGCGCTTCCGTCGGCCGGGGTCCCCGTCGCTGTCGCGACTCGTGAGGTCGGCCTGAGCTACGCGATCCTCAACCGGCATCTGTTCATGAACCGGCAGGACCTGCGCCTGCCGACATGCCTGTTGCTCGACGCGGGCGGTAACGTGGTGCGGGCCTATCGGGACGGAGTGAACGTCGCGCAGATCGTGAAGGACGCGAGCGCGATCGACGCGACGCCCGTCGAACGGCTGGCGCGAGCCTTGCCGTTTCCGGGCACGTTCTACCAGGGCCTGCCGCTCCGCAACTACTTGCCGTACGGGCGCGAGCTGCTCGACCAGGGGCTCGACGCCGCCGCCGTCGTCGCGTTCGAGCGCGCCGCGCAGGCGAACCCTGGCGCGTCCACGCTCTACCGCCTCGGCACGCTGCTGACCCGAACCGGCGAGAAGGCCCGCGCCCGGTCGGCGTTCGAGCGGGCGCTCACCCTGCAGCCTGACCTGGCCGAAGCCAACAACGATCTCGGCGCGCTCCTCGCGCAGGAGGGGGATCTCGACGCGGCGATCGGCCGGTTCCGCGCGGCGCTGGCGTCCATGCCCGACTATCCGGACGCGCTCAACAACCTTGGCTATGCGCTGCTGCTCAGCGGCCATAACGTGGAAGCGCGCGCGCTGTACGAGAAGGCGCTCGCGCTGCAGCCAGATTTCCCGGAAGCGCTGAACAACCTCGGACTGCTGTTCGGGCGTGCGGGGGACATGGACCAAGCCGAGAAGTACTTCCGGGATGCGGTGAGCCGCCGCGCCGACTACGGGGAGGCGAGCAACAACCTGGCGCTGGTCCTTGTCCGGAAAGGTCAGACCGATGCGGCAGTCGAACTCCTCGAGGGGCTGCTGAAACGGACGCCGGAGTACGAGGCGGGCTACATCACGCTGGCGAAGGTCTATTACGCCGGAGGGCGTACCAAAGAGGCCGTGGGCACGCTCGAGCGGCTCCTCCAGAGGAGTCCCCAACATCCGGCGGCCCTGGATCTGCTGCGGCAATTCAAGGGTTAACCTGGTTTTTTCTTGACTTTCGTCCCAGATTCGACTACTTCTCTAGCCCAGGTATTCTTTGTTCGAGGCCCGAACAAATTACGTAAATCGGGTCGCGACTGTCAATGGATGTGTATGGAGGAGGCGGGCCATGTCCTTTCGGCAGAAGTTCGGAAGGCGCTGGGGAGGGTTGTCGGTTGCCCTTGTATCCCTGGTCCTCGCGGGCAATTCGGCGGTCCTTCGAGCGCAGACCACCAGCGCATCGGTCACCGGGGCGGTCCAGGATCCCTCGGGTGCAATGCTCCCGGGCGTCACGGTCACACTGACCAGCAACACTCAGGGCAACGTCCTCACGGCGGTGACCGACGAGGGCGGACGGTTTGTGTTTCCCATCGTTCGTCCAGACACCTACTCGCTGAAGGCCACGCTTCAGGGCTTCAAGGCGCTCGAGCGGACCAACGTCGTCGTGAACGCGAACGACAGGCTGACGACGGGTGTGCTCACGCTCGAAGTCGGCAACCTGACCGAGGAAGTGAGCGTCACGAGCCGCGTGACCGAGGTGCAATCGACGAGCGGCGAGCGATCGTTCACGCTCGAAAGTGAAGCCCTCAAGAACATGGGCAGCAACGGCCGCATGCTCTTCAACCTGGCGACCCTGGCCCCCGGCGTGCTGACGCAGAATACGGGCGGTGGGGAGCTGACCCAGGTCAGCAACTTCACCGTCAACGGCCAGCGGCCCAACTCGAACAACATGACGATCGACGGCGTCTCCAACATCGACACCGGCGACAACGGCGGCAACATGGCGACGACGAACGTCGATGCCGTCTCCGAGTTCAAGATCCTGACCAACGCGTATCAGGCCGAGTACGGCCGCGCGGTCGGCGGGCAGATGCAGGTGGTCACCAAGAGCGGGACCCAGCAGTTCCACGGCTCGGGCTACTGGTACGGACGCCGCTCGGACTGGGATGCCAACACCTGGCTGAACAACCGGGAGGGGATCGCGAAGCCCGAGACGTCGCGGAACGACTCCGGGTACACGTTCGGCGGGCCGGTCTTCTTCCCCGGCTTCAACGAGAACAAGAGGCGGCTGTTCTTCTTCTGGAACCAGGAATATCAGCGTCGCAGCAACCCGGCGGGTGTCCGCCAGACGCGCGTGCCGACCGACCTCGAGCGCCGCGGTGACTTCTCGCAGAGCGTGGACAGCAGCGGCAACCCGTTCCCCTACATCCGCGACTACACGACGGGCCTCCCGTGCAGCGCGTCCGACACCCGCGGCTGCTTCCAGGACGGCGGCGTCGTCGGGCGGATTCCGGCGAACCGACTCTACCAGCCCGGCCTCGCAGCGCTGAATATCTACCCGACCGTCGAACTTCTCGGGCGGCAGCGGCCTCAACTTCGTGAGCCAGGTTCCCGACGAGCCGAAGCGCCGTGAAGACCTGCTGCGCATGGACTTCCAGGCGACCGACACGTGGCGGATCACCGGCCGCTACATGCACAACAACGAAGAGATCCTGCAGGCCTACGGGACGACGTGGGCCGGCAACGGCAGCGACCAGCTCCCGACGCCGTCGCTGTTCATCCACCCCGGATCGAACTACATGCTCTCGGCGACCGGCGTGATCAACAACTCGACATCGCTCGAGTTGAGCTGGGGCCGTGCGTCGAACTCGCTGAACTACGAGCTGCAGCTGGACCCGCTGTTCCGGTCGAACGCCGGCGTGTCCGGGCTGCCGCTGCTGTTCCCGGACGCTGTGCAGGCGGACTACGTGCCGTGGTTCGTGTTCCGCGGCGGCCGCACGGACAACGCCGGTCAGTACCAGACCGATCGCGGGCCGTTCACCAACGAGAACATCACGCACGACGTCATCGCCAACCTGACGAAGGTGTGGGGCTCGCACGCGTCGAAGTTCGGCTTCTATTTCCAGCACAGCTACAAGCCGCAGAGCATCTTCGCGAGCTTCAACAGCCAGATCGACTTCACCGACAACACCAACAACCCGTTCGATACCGGCTTCAGCTACGCGAACGCGGCCACGGGGGTCTTCAACTTCTACCAGCAGGCCAACAAGTACGCGATACCCGAATGGCAATTACAAGAACATCGAGTGGTACGCCCAGGACAACTGGAAGCCGAGCCAGCGGTTCACGCTCGACTACGGTGTCCGGTTCTACTACTTGACCCCGCAGTGGGACAGGAGCCTGCAGGCCTCGAACTTCCTGCCGGACGAGTTCGACCCGAACGCCGCGGCGAAGCTGTACTTCCCGGTCTGCATCGGTGCGCCTCCGTGCTCGGGTGATGCCCGTCGCGGGATGGATCCGAGGCTCATCGCCCAAGGCGTCGTGCCGACAGCTGGCGAACACGGTCGAGGGGCGCTTCATCGGCCGGTTGACGCCCGGATCGGAACGGTTCAACGGCGCCTTCCAGGCCGGCCAGGGCATACCGATTAGTTGCAGGACGGCAGCGCCTTCCGAGTTTCCCCGCGTGTGGGCGTGGTGTACGACCTGACCGGGCGAGGGCCAGACCATCGTTCGCGGCGGCTGGGGGATCTTCTTCGACCGGCCGCAGGGCAACATGGTGTTCGACATGGGTCGGCAACGCCCCTGGAGTGCTGAACTCGAGGCTGGATTTCGGCATGCTCCAGTCAGTGACGTTCGGCCGGCGCCGATCCATTCGCCACCCTCTCGCTGGCCCGACGGCGTTCGATTTCAACCGCCGCGCGTGCACGCAGTGGAACATCGGTATCCAGCACAAGTTGCCATGCACGAGATCATCTTCGACATCGCGTATGTCGGCTCCAGTCAACGGACCTGCTCCGGCAGGTGCAGATCAACGCCGTGCCATTCGGCGCGACGTTCCAGCCCGCAGAATCAGGATCCGACCCGCGCCCCAAGCGCGACGCCGGGGGCGAACGCACTGCCGAACGATTTCCTGCGGCCGTTCCCCGGCTACGGCAACATCAGGATGTACGACTACAGCGGCTACGGGAACTACCACGCGCTGCAGACGTCGGTGTCGCGGCGGTTCGACGGCGGCTTCAGTTTCACCGGCTTCTGGGTCTGGAGCAAGGCGCTCGGCATCAGCAATGACGATGGCGCGAACAGCGTGCCGAACCTGAGCAAGGAAGAAACGAGACGGCTCGACTACGGGTTGGTCGACTACGACCGTCCGCACAACATCCTGCTCAACGCGATCTACCAGCTGCGGAGCTTCACGGACAACCGGGCGCTCGGCTACGTGATCAACGACTGGCAGCTCTCGGGATCCTACCAATGGCTGAGCGGCCGGCCGTATGCCGTCAACTTCAATATTCCCGGTATCGGTGCCGCCAACCTGACCGGGACGGACGGTAACCCGAACGCGCGCATCGTTCTCACCTGCGATCCGGGAGACGGTTACAGCAGCGATCCGTATCGTCAGGTGAGCAACCCGTCGTGCTTCGCGCCGCCGCAGCCCGGCAGCGATGGCGCCGAGTCGGCGCGGTTCTTCGTCCGGCAACCCGCCGGTCAACAACCTCAACCTGTCGATTTCGAAGCGGGTGCCGCTCGTCGGCCGGAGCCAGTTCGAATTCCGCGTCGACATGTTCAACGCGCTGAACCACACGCAGTTCACGGCAGTCAACAACACCGTGAACTTCAGGAGCCTGACCGATCCGACGATCACGAACCTCCCGTACGACGCGAGCGGGAACCTCACGCAGCGGAACGGGTTCGGAACGATCAGTGCAGTCGCACCGGGGCGCGCGCTGCAGATCGTGACGCGCCTCACGTTCTAGTCCAGCTGACTGGGGCTCGAGAGCGGTGCTCTCGGGCCCCGGTGCCTAAGACTCCCAACTCCCAACGTCCAACTCCCAAGAGCACCTTGGGAGTTCTTGGTGATTGGGAGTTGTCTCGTGTCTCTAAAACTGCAGTCGTGTCAGATAGCCGCGGCTGGCTTTAAGGCTTTCCAGCGGCTGCTTCGGCTGGTCGTGCTCGACGAAATAGTGCTCAATGCCTGCGGTGCGCGCCTCGGCAAAGATGCGCTTCCAGTCGACCACATCCTCGTGACCGACGTCGGTGATGTCGGGCAGCACGCGGTCGATCGGGCTCGCGGCGCCGCCTTCGGGGATCTTTCGCAAGCCTTTGACGTGCACCATCGGGAATCGTCCCGGGTAACGGCGGAAATACTCCAGCGGATCCTTTCCGGCAGCGGTAATCCAGCACAGGTCCATCTCCATTTTCACCAGCGCGGGATCGCACGACTCGAGGAGGATGTCGTACGGCAGCTTGCCGGCGGCGTCGGCGCGCGGCGCGAACTCGAAGTGGTGGTTGTGGTAGGCGAACTGGATGCCCGCGCGCTTGCTGATGTCGCCGGCGCGATTGTAAGTCTCCGCGATTCGTTTCCAGGCGTCGGGCTGCTTGCGGATCGACTCGTCAACCCAGGCATTGACCAGATACCTGTGGCCAATCGTTCGGGCGTCGTCGATCACGCGCGCCCACGCGTCACCGGTGAGATTGTCGTAGGAAATGTGCGCGGACGGCGCGGTGAGCTTGTGGCGTTTCAACGAGTCCCGGACCTGTTGGGGCGTCTGCTTGAAGTAGCCGGCAAACTCCACCTCGGTGAAACCGATAGCCGCCACGGCGGCGAGGGTCCCGTCGAAGTCCTTTTCGAGCAGGCTGCGGACGGTATAGAGCTGCACGCCGAGGCGAGGGATTGAAGCCGTGCGAGGCGAGCGCATCGCCAGCACTGCCGAGCCCATCGCTGCCATGAACGTCCGTCGATCGAGCGTCATCGTTGTCCTTTCGAGTGGGCGGATTATACGCGCTGACAGCGCGTGTTGTGACGCCGTAACGATTGACAACATCACAACACCCAGCAATGATTGCCGGCGTGAAAACACGACTGTTTGGTGCGGCGATGCTCGTCCTTCTTGCAGCCAGCCTTGCGACAGCCCAGCCAGTCGGAACGGCTGCAGGCACGGTCAAGGGCACGACCACGGCCGACGGGAAGATCCGGATTTTCAAGGGCATTCCTTACGCAGCGGCGCCTGTTGGCGAGAATCGATGGAGGGAGCCGAAGCCGGCGCCGGCATGGCAGGGCGTGCGAGACGCGCTCGAGTTCGGCGCCCAGTGCATGCAGGGCCAGGTCTTCGACGACATCACGTTTCCGCGCCCTGCGAGCGAAGACTGCCTGAATCTGAACATCTGGACGCCCGCGGCGACCGCGAACGATCGCCTGCCGGTGATGGTGTGGATCCACGGCGGCGGCTTCCGGGCAGGCGCCGGCGCCGAGCCGCGGCACGATGGTGAAGCTTTTGCGCGCAAGGGGATCGTCCTCGTGACGATCAACTACCGCCTCGGCATCTTTGGCTTCCTTTCGCATCCGGAGCTGACTCGCGAATCCGCTCACAACGCGTCGGGCAACTACGGCCTGCTCGATCAGATCGCCGCGCTTCAATGGGTCAAGGCGAACATCGCGGCGTTCGGCGGTGATCCCTCGAACGTGACGATCTTTGGCGAGTCGGCCGGATCGTTCTCGGTCAGCGCGCTGATGGCGTCCCCGCTGGCGGCGGGTCTCTTCCACAAGGCGATCGGCGAGAGCGGCGCCTTCTTCTCCAGCGGCAGCGGTCTGCGGCTGCAGCCGCTCGCGGCGACCGAGGAACAGGGCACGAAGTTCGCCTCGTCACTCGACGCCGCTTCCCTCGCGGATCTTCGCGCCCGGTCGAGCGAGGAGCTACTCGCCGCGGCGATGAAGGCGCAAGGGATGTTCTCGCCGAGCATCGACGGCTACGTCCTGCGTGAGAGCGCCTACTCGACTTTCGCCGCCGGCAGGCAGGCGCACGTGCCGCTGCTCGCCGGCTGGAACGCCGACGAGATCCGAATGAGCGTCACGCTGGGCCCGGAGAAGCCCACGGCACAGAGCTTCGCCGATGACGTCGGGAAACGGTTCGGGGCGCAGGCCGACGCCATCCTCGCAGCGTATCGCCCCGCGTCCGACGCCGACGCGGTCGAGTCGGCCGCCGCGCTGGCGGGCGACACGTTCATCGGCTACTCGACATGGAAATGGATCGAGATGCAGGCGACGACCGGAGGAAGCGCGCCCGTGTACCGCTACTCGTTCGATCGCAAGATCCCGGTCCCGGCCAACCATACAGTGATGGGCCGCCCGGCCACCTCGGCCGACATCGGCGCGCGCCATGCCGGCGAGATCCAGTACGTGTTCGGAACGCTGGCGTCAGTTCCCGACGTCACGTGGGAGCCGAGCGATAAGGCGCTGTCGGACGCGATGACGAGCTACTGGGCCAACTTCGCGAAGAAGGGGGACCCGAACGGCGAGGGTTTGCCCGTGTGGCCGAAATACGACCCGAAGGCCCCCCGCGTGCTGCATCTCGACGTGACGATCAAGGATGCTCCTGACACGACGCGCGCGCGTTACGAAGCGCTCGACGCGTTCGTCAGCCGGCGTAAGGTGAGTGCCTGCTCATTGTCGCTGTGCGGCCTGCGAACACGAGGCCAGGAGGTCCGAGAACTCTGGCTTATCGCTCTATCGGACTCCTGTGAGCTCGGCAGGTGGCGTTTCTCAGGCGACGGACCTCATGGCGCTGGCACCTCCGGAAGGTGCAGCTCCTGTTGAAAGCGGACGTTCGTGCAGCGCGACTCGCCAGGTCGCCCGCGCGGCGCACGCAGGTCGGCGGTGTCCAGGCCTTCGGTGAACCACTGATAGACCGGTTCGAGCACCTCGCGTGCCTCGGCCTGACGGCCTGACGCGATCAGCAGCTGCGCCCAGCCGGTCGCCGCTCGCAGCTCGAACGATTTGGCCTGCTGGCCGCGCGCGTACTCGACGGCCGCACCGAAGCTGGCTTCCGCAGCCGCATTGTCGCCGCGCAGCCGTAGCAGCTCCGCCTTCGCGCGATGCAGTTCCGCCAGGTAGCCTCCCTCGCCGCACGTGTTCGGCGTGCGCGAACCCCTCGTCGACGGCGCGCAATCCATCGTCGACGCGTCCAGCAAAGCGCAGCAGGTCGGCGAGGACCGCGAGGAACGCGCTGCGGACGAGACCGGCGCCGATCGACCTGCTGGACGGCAAGGCTGTCGGTCAGCTGTTCGATGCCTTCGTCGAGCCGACCGAGCGCGGCGAGTGCGGCGCCCTGGAACGAGCGGCTCCATTCGCGCTCCTGCGGCAGTCCGTATTCGCTGCAGAGTGCGACGACCTCGTCGCCGATCGCCAGCGCTTCTGCCGCCTCGCCGCGGACCAGGTGGACGCCCTGCGTGACGAGCAGCGCGAACACGAGCGTAATCGGCTGGCGCTGCGACCGCGCGAGCTGCAGCGTCTCCCGCGCGCGCGCTTCGGCGCGATCGGGATAGCCGAGAATCCACAGCGGACGGCTCGACATCGCGCGCGCGATCATGCCGGGATCGAGGCCGAACATCGCCGTGTAGGCACGGTGCTGCTCCGGATCGTGCAGCTCGCGGCCCCGGTCGAGGACGCGGCTCGATTCCACGATGTCTCCGGAAAACTCGAGGCAGACGCCCAGCAAGTGATGCGCGGCCATGAGAAACGCCGGGTTGCCGGTCTGCTCTGCTTCCTTCATCAGATCGTCAGCGCCAGCACGATACTGCCGCAGATCTCCCTTGATCGCCTGAAACAGCGTGATGGCCCAAAGCACCGGGAAGAGCTCGGGCGCGTCGCCGAGCTGATGACACAGCTCGCGAGCGCGTGCGAAGACCGGCTCGATCTCGGGGCTCGCCCATCCCTTCATCATCCGAAGCGCCAGCCCGCGGATCATCTGCAGCCCGAGCTCGTGCTGAATGCGCTCCGGACCCTCCGGCATGCCGCGCAGCACGCCCAGGCCGCGTTCGGCAAGCGAGAGCGCCTCGCGGAACGCAAAGAGTCCGACGGCGTGCCGAGCGCCCGCCAGATAGAACTGCGCGCTGGTCCCGAACTCGCGGGCAACCTCGAAGAGCGCCGCGAGACGGCCCGCGATGCCGGCGTGCTCGTTCCGATGATGGACGACGAGCGCGCGTGCGACACGGCGGCTCAGCGACACGCGGCGCGTGGGCTGCAGGGATGTATACAGCGCGTTCTGATACAACACGTGCACGAACTGGTACTGCAGCGACAACGTCAGATCGGGAAACTCGTGCTCCTTGATGCGCGTGACGAACACATACACCTTCTCCAGCGCGTCGAGGCGCTCCTCCACCTCCGCCGGGTCCATCTCGAGCGCTTCCGCCACGACGGCCGAGTCGAACTCGTGCCCCTGCACGCTCGCGGCAAGCAGCAGCCTGCGGTCCACCTCGTCGAGCCGTTCGATCTTCCGGGCGATCATGCTGCGGATGGATGCCGGCAACTCGCGGAACGCTTCGGCCTCGGATCGCGACAGCACCCACGTCCCGTCACGCTCGACAAGGCTGCCCGAGTCGCGCAAGTAGCGCACGACGTCCGCCATGAAGAGCGGGCTGCCCTCCGTCTTCGCGTGAATCAGCTCGGCGAGTGATGGAGGAAAGCGGTGCTGCGGAAACATCACGGCGAGGTACCGCTCGACGTCGCGCTTCTCGAGGAACCCAAGCGAGATCTCTTCGAGCGCGCCGTGCGATCGGAGCTCGTCGCGGACGGCGAGAAACGGGTGCTGCGTCAGCGTCATATCGGCCGGCCGGTACGTCGCCAGCACGAGCAGCCGCATCTGGTCGAAGCGGCCGGCCAGATAGTTCAGCATGTCGATCGTCGACACGTCCGCCCAGTGGAGATCGTCGAGAAACAGGACGAACGGGCGCAGCCGCGAGGCCTCCTGCAGCAGCGCGCCGAGCTCGCGCTTCATGCGCTCCTGCGACACCGCCGGTGCGTCCTCGCGCACGCGCGCGAGGGAGTCCTGGCTCGCGGCCACATGCGCGACCTGCACATACCAGGTGGGCGCGACGGTCTTGATCAGCGAATGCACCGAGCTCCACGTCGACTGGTGCAGCAGGTTATCGAGTGCCTCGAGAACCGGCAGATACGCCTCCGCACCGGCAAGCCGCTCCGAACAGCGGCCGCGGACCACGAACGGACGTTCCGGCTGCTGTCCGACTTCCGCCAGAAAATCCTCGACGAGGTTGGTCTTGCCGATTCCCGGCTCGCCTAACACCGTCAGGATCCGTCCGTGGCCGTCACGCACCCGATCGTAGGCGCGACGCATCTGCTCGCGTTCCGCTTCGCGTCCGACGGTGCGGCGCTCGGCCAGCACCGGGGCTCGCTGAAATGCGGTTGCGCCCGACTCACCCGACGCGAGCAGCGCCAGCTCCTCTTCCACCTCGCTGGCCAACGGCCGCAGGTGGGCGTCCTTCGCGAGCATCCGGTGCACCAGGTTCTCGAGCCCGGGTGGCACCGACGGATTGACCCGTGACAGCGGAACCGGCTCATCCAGCAGGATCGCCGTCAGCACCGCCGGCATCGTCGGCAGCCACGAAGGGCCGGCGTCCTGCGGCCATCTCGTACAAGGTGATCCCCAGCGCGAAGACATCGGCCGGAGCGCCAACCGGCGCGCCGCGAGCCTGCTCGGGGGACATGTATGCCATCGTGCCGAGAAGAACGCCCGAATGTGTGTCGGTTCGCGCATGCGTGGTGGTCGTGCTCGTCCCGGCGTCGGCGATGCGCGCGAGACCGAAATCGAGCACCTTCGCGTAGCCGTCGCCGCGCACCATGACGTTCTCGGGCTTGATGTCACGGTGCACGATCCCCGCGGCGTGCGCCGCCGCGAGCGCCCGCGCGATCTGCCGGCCGATGTCGAGGAGCGTCGGAAGCGGGATCTGTCCAGCCATCTGCGCGCGCAGCGTCTCGCCGCTGATGAACTCCTGCACGATGTAGTGACGGCCTTCGGATGTCTCGCCGATGTCGTGCACGACGACGATGTTGGGATGGTTGAGGGCGGAGGCGGCGCGCGCTTCCCGAAGGAAGCGATGAACGGCCTGACCGACCTCCCCTTTGGTATCGCGCATCAACTTGATGGCGACCGGACGCTGCAGCCGCGTGTCGATCGCGCGATACACCTCGCCCATGCCCCCGCGGCCGATCAGTTCTTCGAGACGATAATGATGAATGGTTGTGTGCTGCATAGACACACGACTGCCCGATCGTGATGTGTAGTCTCTACCCGTTATGGAGATGACCGCATTATAATCTGCTCAGCTTGGGGAGAGTTTTGGGAGCAAGCCTGGAGGGGACGCATCGACGGGTCCGGTGTGACGAGTCACCCGCGCCGCCGTCCCTGGCGCCTGGTGCGTCTTGGCGCGAACTCGCGGCCGCCGCCTCCGTGCTGGCCGGCAAGGCGATGATAGGCATGGGCCTTCGGCGCCCGCCGGAAGGCTGGCGCCGCACCGTTGGCATCCTGCTGAGGTCGGAATCCACTCGTTTCGCGTTGTCGGCGTTCGGCCTTGCGCGTGCCCCAGAGTGACGCGCGCGGTGTCGGCCACGACGATTCGCTCGTTACCGAGAACTGCACAGGCGCTGGTCAGGCGTTCCTCGCGAAGGAACCCGACGCGCATTTCTGCCTCGAGTGGCGCCGGCCTGTCACGCTTCGCCGCCGTATCGCATTCGTCGACCTCGTCGTTCTGCGGTTCGCAGCCGAGGGCACGCTCGAAGCCGTCGATCCATACCTCGCACCGGGCGGTAACTCCGCCCCGGCTTCCGACCTACGGGCGCAGGTGCACCGCGCGATCGTCGAGGCATACAACGAGACGAGCCGCCTTCCGGAGGTCGAACGACCGCGCACACTCGCGGATCGCGTTCGCGCTGCTGTCGGGTCGTCTGGCATCGAGCGACGGGGTGCAGGCCGCGCAGGCGTACGCGCAGCGCTTGCTTGCCGCCTGCTGCCTTTCGTTCGAGCAACGTGATCTCGCGGATCCCACGCAGCGCTTCCGTCCACCCGCCTTTGCAGCACGACGCACGCTCGGCTTCGGATATCTGTCGTGGGTCGCCCGCAGCAACGACGGTCGTCGGTTCGGTCGATCTGTGGGTCAGCTCTCACCATGTCGGGCTCGACGGCGTGCCTCTCCAGGACCTCCTCGATCGGCTGGAGCGTGCGTGGGGCGTGGCCGAGAGCGTCGTGTTCCCGTCTGCCACTCCTGGACAGGCATTCGTCGGACCGCATCCCTGCCATGCGCCGGGCGAGCGGCCGGTGGATCAACTGACCACGTTCGTCGACCTGTCACCGCTGCTCGCCCTCCGTCAGGATCTGAACAAGCGGTACGCGGGTCACGTCGGCGGCGGGGTGACGCTTGGGCACGCTCGATCGCCTGGCTCCTCAGCCAGGAACCGGAGTTCGCGGGTGTCCGCATCGCCTCCACTGTGGATGTCGCCGCCTCCTCGGGCTACGAACGCGACGTCGATGTCGTCTCGATCCGGCCCGCAGACTACGCGACGGACGAGAGACCCTGGGGCGGCTTCATCGAGTTCGCGCGCGAGTTCAACCGTCAGATTGCGGGAGCCCGGACGCGAACGAGCCCCGTGCGCGCCGGGATGCAGACGGCGGGGCTGATTCCCGCGTGGGCGCACGCGGCCGTCGTCCGCTCGAACCCCGCGGCGCTCGACGACGCGTTCGGCTCGCTCTGCGTCACGATCGTCCGCGAGGCACGCGTATTCATCGCGCCGATGACCGACCTCGGCCTGGGTCACGGGTTCTTCGCAATCGGCAGCGCCAATCTGCCCTCGGCTGACGGCACGCCGCGTTACTTCGGTCTGCGTCAAGGGAGAAGCCGGCCGGATCGCCCACTACCCGGCGATCCTGCAGCGGGTGATTGCAAGAGCCGACCGCCTTCACGACGGCGCGGCGGGCTGAGCCCCCTACTGGCTAGCGCGTCCTGAATTGAATGAGGATGCTTGTCACTTCCAAACAGGAGAAAGAGAGAAGGAGAGAAGACAAACCAATCGCATGCGTTGCGACGTTCCGTGAGCCGATGCCGGCCCGGCCGTGCGGCCGGGCCGGGCAATCGCACCGACACCCGCGAGTCCACAAGCCGCCGGTGAGATTGTTGAGCGGCTTGTGGGCTCGGGATGTTGGGTCGATTGCTCGCCGCGTTCGCGGCGGCATCGGCTCGCAGCGGTCATGACGATGGTCTCACCCTTTCTCCCCTTCTCCCGTTCTCCTGTTGACCGACTTTTTCACACGCGAATCAAACCCGACCTAGTCACGGTGATACGCATGAGTCCGCGAATGGACTGAACCTACCCACCCCGCCGTTCGATTCAGCAACCGGCGACGTTATTAGCGAGTAGACGCAGTACACTCCACGCGCCCACACTTGCACCCGAGGCGTAACTATGCCGGTTCGAAAACCTCCCGCGAATCCAGCAGCCCGCACCACCGAGCCCCCCACCCTGACGGCCGGGGAACGAAATACCCTCTACGCCACCCGGCGGTTCCTCGACACCAACGTCGAAAAGAAGCTCAAGCTTCGCATCCCATTCGACGTCTACTTCCAGGACCCGCTGGTCGCGCAGGAAAACCCGGACCTGGCGTTCGACGACGAGTGGTACGTCCCGTGGGAGCCTGGGCTGCAGGACGGCCCTACGAGTGCGCGGTTTGCGGTCGTCGACTACGACGCGCACATGGACACGCTCGCGGAGCCGGCGCGCTGGGATGGGACGAGCGACGGATTCCTCGATCCGAACGGGAAGCGACTCGACCGAAACAATACCGAGCCTCATCAGTTCCACCAGGTGAACGCCTGGGCGATCGTCCAGCATGCGCTCGATTTCTACGAAGACGGCTTCGGCCTGGGGCGGAGCATTCCGTGGGGCTTTGATGGCAGCCGGCTGATCGTCGTGCCGCACGCCGGCCCCGGCGAGAACGCCTACTACGACCGCGCGAGCAAGTCGCTCCAGTTCTACTACTTCGATCGCGGCGAGGAGCGGATCTACACCTGTCTGTCGACGGACATCATCCATCACGAGTTCGGTCACGCGATCCTGGACGGGATCCGGCCGCTGTTCATCGAAGCCGTGTCGCCGGAGACGGCGGCGTTCCATGAGTTCGTCGGCGATCTGACGGCGATCCTGATCGCGTTGCGCAATACGCCGTTCAGGCATCAACTGATCGAAGCGACGGGCGGCGACATCAGCAAGGAGAGCACGCTCTCGCGCGTGGCGGAGCAATTCGGGAAGCACGTTCAGAACCAGCCCTACCTGCGCAGCGCGCGCAACAAGCTCACGATGGCGGACGTCGCGGGGGATCAGCGCCCGCACTACATGTCGCAGGTGCTGACGGGCGCGATGTTCGACATCATCATCCGGCTGTCGAAGCACTACGTCGACAAGCGCGACAACACGGTGCCGCAGGCGTTCTGGAACACGATTCAGCGCATGCGGTTCATGGCGCTCCAGCCCCTCGACCTGCTGCCCCCGGTGGACGTCACCTTCAAGGACTACGCGCTGGCGGTGTTGCGCGCGGAGGAGATCGCCAACCCGGTCGACCCGGACGACTATCGGGAGATGATGCTCGACGTCTTCATCAAGCGCGGCATTATCGACGCGGCGTCTGCGAGCAGCACTCAGCACGCCGCATCACGTATTCGAGCGTCTCGACCTCGACGTCTTCCACGATGTCGAGCTGCTCGCCAGCTCGCGTGCCGATGCCTACCGGTTTCTCGACGACAACCGGCGCGCCCTCTTCATTCCGCCCAATGTCGATGTGACGGTTGCGGACCTGTGCACGGCGCAGAAGCTGACGCGTGAAGCTCGCCGGCTGCCGACGCAGATCCTGCTGCAGTACGTCTGGCGGGAAGACGTCCTACTCGAGGGCCCACAGTTCGGACAGTTCGACTGGCGAGTCGACCAGCCTCCTCTGCGGAGGCACGCTCGCGCTGAATCAGAACGGAGAACTGCTGGCGTGGGCGCGCAAGCCGGGCACACAGCCGACCGGCACCAACGCGGCGGCGGTGGAAGAGCAAGGCAAAGGCGCCTATCGGGAGAATGCGTTCCTGGAGTCGCTGGCCCGCCGGATACGATCCGGCCGCATCGGCACGGCGCTCGAGAGCGAAGCAGGACTCCTGCCCAAAGCCATCCCGCCGCTGACGGCGCAACGGGTCGATGGCGCGCTGCGGTTCGAGCTGTCGCCGCACTTTGGCATCAGAGACGATGAGGACGACGTCGAGGGAGGCCGCGCATGGCAGATAAGCTCCTAGTCCGAGCCTACAACGTCGAGGTGGGCGACTGTCTTTACTGCCGCATCCCGAAGGCGCGAAAGGTCGGTAACCAGATCGACGACTTTCACATGCTCGTCGACTGCGGCTCCGTGGGCGGACTCGACCACCTCGAGGCCGCCGTCGCCAACCTCGAGACGATGCTGCCCGATGCCGGTGGCGGGAAGAAACGACTCGACCTGCTCGTCGTCACGCATGAGCACCTGGACCACATGGCAGGTTTCAGTAAGGACTTTTTCGAGAACATCGCGATCGGCAACATCTGGATGAACACGGCGATGAATCCGGACCATCCGCAAGCCGAGCTCACGCTCCGGCTGCATAGTCTGGCCACGATGGCGATGCGGAATATCGCGAGCCTGAATCTTTCCCTGGGCCCGGAGCTGCGTGACCTGGTCGCGCTCTACGGCCTCATCAATGACGACGCGATGAAGGCCCTGCGCGACACACTGCCCACGACGAACGGCATCACGCCGAAGTACGTGCATGCGGGAATGTCGCCTTCCGATCTTGGGCTGCCGCTGCACAACGCAACCATCCGCGTGATCGGCCCGGAGCACGACATCGATCACTTCTACCTGGGCGAAGAGGTCGACGAGACGCTCTTGGGTCTGATCGCATCGGGAGCGGCATTCCGCGAATCGATGACGCCGTCAACCGCGCGTCCGGCGAACATCAGCCAATCAGACTTCCGGCGGTTGCGATCGCGGATGATGTCCAGCGCCTTCGCCTTCGCAGAACTGGAAAGCGAAGTCACGAACAACACCAGCGTCATCCTCCTCATCGAATGGCAAGGGAAACGGCTGATGTTTGTCGGAGATGCCGAGTGGAACTCGAAGTTCAAGGACGGCAAGCACAACGCCTCGTGGAACGTGATGTGGCACGAGCGGAAATCGAGACTCAACGCGCCGATTGATTTCCTGAAGATCGGCCATCACGGCAGCGTGAATGCCACGCCGTGGAACGATCGGGAAGATGGCCAGGTGACGGAGCCGAGCACGATTCTCGACGCGATCCTGCCGCTTCCGACTGGCGGCGGCAGCCCGACGGCCAAGGCCGTCGTGTCGACGATGAGGAAGAACTATCAGACGATTCCGCGATCGGCGCTGCTGGTGGAGTTGGGCAAGCGGGTCCAGAACGTCCGCAACTACCAGACCCTGCTTGGGGCGAACGCTTCGAGCCTGCCGAAGTTCGATGAGTTCGAGAAGACCTGGCTTGGCTCTCCGCAGCCGATACGGACGGACTGTGAGAATGCGCTGTCTGGTGCTGCGTTTGTCGATGTGGAGATCGAGGCGTAGAGGACGCTGACAAACGCGGCTGTCAACTCCCAACTTCCAACTCCCAACTCCCAAGGAACTCAGAGTCGACCGGCTGAGAGTGCTTTGGGCGTTGGGAGTTGGAGGTTGGGATTTAACGTTGCGTCTCGACCACTGAGGAGCGGGATATCTCTTCGATCTTCCACGCGCTGCTGTCGCGCCGCAGCCTGAATACCCACTGATACTCGGACGGAACCGGCGCTGGGTTCTCCGGGCTCGGTGCCTGTGCGAGCGTGCCCCGGCACTCTGCGGTGGCTTGCTCCCCTACCACGATCACCGAGCAGTTCCGGAGTCCGACGCCTTGGTACGCTTCCTCGTACGAACGAATCTTCCGCCTGACGGCCTGCTCCTCTTTGGCCGCGCCTCCGATATCAGAACCTGGCAGGGTCATCAGCGGTTCCGGTGCGCGGAACGTGGTGACGACGACGTCGGGCGTGGCGATCGGGATGGTCGGGTCGGCCGCCGAAGGGGCGGCCATTCGGACAGGCGCCCGGCGCGTGACGAGCGCTGCAGGTGGCCTCATTTGGATCCGATCCATGGCCGCGAGCAAAGACCCGGAGATGCCATCGGACACAATTGGCGCGTCGACTCGGGCCGGAACCGCATCACTCGATGGACGCTCGAGCACCTGCATCGTCACCAGCACGGACACCACACCGAAGACGAAAGCTGCAATAACCGGAAGGATCCAGCGCGCAGCCGCCATTTGCCACGTCAGGCTCTCGCGCTTCGCAGCCGTCGTCACGACGGTCGTAATCCGGCTGCGCTGCTTCCGGCACATCGTCAGCTGCCTCAGATGGAAACGCTAAGAGCCCTTTCAAATCATCGCCGGCGCTGACAAGCGTCGCGACCTTCGCCACGGCTGCCGGATTCACGTTGACAGCGCTTCGCTGCGAGGACGAACCTGTAACGACCTCGGGCTCCGAGGCAAACTCCGACCAGGCGTACGCCGTGTTCGCGGATCCTTTGTGAGGCACGCGCCTGGGCTGGTAGCAATTTCATCGCCGAACCCAGCTGCTCACAGATTTGTCGTCGGAAGTGTGTGATGGGCGCAGACGCTGGACACTCCTGCAGATCTCAACGTGTGAGTGAACCAACGGTTCGTATCGTTCGGATGGTGGCTAGTCGTGGGTAGATTTATTTCCGCCTGAGGGAGGCATTAGATTGACCCATGCGAGTAGCGCAGATTCTGTAATTGCCCACGTGGGCAGGCCGAGTTGGAGCCGTTCAATTCAGACACCCTGCTCCGCGCGTGATGACTTGCCTGCAGGTGGCCGATTGAGCTTGGCAATGAGGTCAGTCCCGATCACGAGGCGCATTGGCGCGACCAGCGATGGGTTCTTCGTCAGAAACTCTCGTAGCGCGGCGCGCGGCCAGTCCACGTAGCGGGTCGGCTCGATCGCCACGACGTCAGCGGTGGCGGCCTTGTCGGTGAGGAAGCTCATCTCGCCGACGAACTGCCATTCACGCAGCTCCGCCACCGGGACGCCGTCCACGCGCACCTCGGCACGGCCGCGGACGATGAGCATCATGTCGATCCCCTCAGCGCCCTGCGCCGCCAGGCGCTCGCCGGTCGGCACGTCTCGGAACTGCCCCACCCTCAGGAGCTTCATGAACTCGCGCGGCGTCAATGCCCGGAACACGCGCTGATAAAGGAGCTGTTCCTCCTCCGCGAGCTGGATCGGCCGGCGCTCGTGGATCAGGATGCCGATCTGCACCAGGTTCACGCCAATGAAGATGATCTGCCAGTAGATGGGCACCATCAGCGGCGTCGGCTGACTGTAGAAATACGGGATCAGCAGGCAGCACGCGATAACGGTGAGAACGCGGAGAAGAAGGATGTCTTTGGTGGCGTAGGACGCGAAGTAGAGGATGTTGGCCGCGTGGACCAGGTAAACAAGGGCCTCGGCGGTTTTCATGTAAGACTCACGCCCGCGTCGACACGTCGTGCAGCGGCAGGTCGGCCTAGGATAGCATCGGAGCGGACGTGCCTGCCGCCGGATTTGCCGTTTCGCCTCCGTTGCTCGTGTCTCTGCGTTGAAAGCTCGGTCCGTGCCTCCGTCCGTCCAAGCTCGTAGGGTGACTCATCCGCGAATAGCAAGATTCTCCAAGACCTCGACCCGCTGGACCTCGTACTCTCGTTCCCGCACAAAGGAGCCGAGATGACCGTAGAGATCCTCGCCACCGCACTGATCGCCGCAACCCTCGCAGCCACCCCCACACCCGACGATCGCACCGTCGTCGCGGAGCTCGACACGGCCTACCAGGCTGCGGTCAAGCAGAACGATGCGGAGGCGATGGGCAAGATTCTGCACGAACAGTTCGTCCTGGTGCTGGGCGACGGCAGGACGCTCACGCGAAAAGACCTGCTGGACGAAGCACGCAGCAAGAGCATTACGTGGGAGCAACAGGACGAAGAAGCGGGAACGCAGATCGTCCGGGTGTGGGGCGACACGGCGGTGGTGACGGCCAAGCTGTGGGTCAAGGGCGCGCGAGATGGCAAGAGCTTCGATCGCAAGCTCTGGTTCAGCGACACATATGTCCGCACGCCCTCGGGATGGCAGTACGCGTTCGGTCAGGCGTCGCTCGCGCTGCCTGCGGAACGGTGAGGCTACTTTTCAATGCTTTCAATAATGGCTTGCGGCGACAGGACAGATCTCACTGCGAGCCGCGTCCGTCCACCGCCAGGAAATCCGCTTCGCGCATGCGAGTGGCCAACCTGAGTCGTTCATCGCGTCCCAGCTGAAACGGTAGCCGGCCGTTGTCGACGAGCTCCCGCGCGGCAAATTCCGATCGCATCAGGCCACTCACGGTGTGTTGGCGTGACGCTAGCAGGTAGTGCCCCAGCTCGTGAGCCGCGACCCGTCCGATCGCTCGGGCCAGCATTCGTTCGCGAAGAACCTCGGGCAGCTGAACCATGAACACCCCGGACGTGGACACCGTCTGAAGGTGCGAGTGGGTTGCAGGAAGGGAAACGTAGATCACGGGTACGGATGCCCCTTCGCTGAACCCGATCCACCCCAACGCGCCAGAACTGGTCGAAGGGGGCGCGACCCGTGCGACGATGAGCGTTACGAGTGCCAGCGGTTTCACGGTCAACCTGCTCGAGTAGCGAACGACGTCGACGCCGTTCGCGCGCCACACGGCGGCCAGCTCCTGCACCGCTACGGTCACGATTCCTGCCGTGTCAGGGCTCCAGGCAGCAGCAATCGACACTCGAAGCGGCGTCTCTGTCGGCGTCTGACTTCCCGTCGCGCCGATTGGACGCTGCCAGGCGGCAGCCACGACGGTGAACGCCGCCGCTATCACGACGGCCCTGTGACGGTTGCGCGTGAAAGCCGGGAGAAGAACGGCGGTAGAATTCACGGGCCATGACGTTGGCGGGGTCGATTTGGCCATTGCACACCTCGCATTCACATCCGGATCGGACGTGTCGCGATCGTGCGGTTCTGGCGCATTCGAAGTCTGGGGCGTATTTGGGGGAAACTCGGGGAAAACCTGGGGATCGCTCATGAGCGCCCGGTTTGGGGACTTCGAGTTCCATCCCGATCGCCGTCAACTTCTTCGCAACGGCGCGGAGGTGCACCTCACGCCGAAAGCTTTCGATCTTCTGCGGCTGCTGATCGAGCGCGCGCCGGCGGTCGTCCCGAAAGCGGAGATCCACACGCTCCTGTGGCCGGGAACGTTCGTGTCGGACGCTACGCTGTCTGGACTGGTGAAGGAACTGCGGCGCGCTCTAGGCGACGACCACGGCGCGGCACTCATTCGCACGGCCCATCGAGTGGGTTTCGCTTTTGCGGGTTCGACGGAGGCCTCACAGATCGAGCCGGCCCCCCTCCAGTGGCTGGTCGTCGGAACGCGAAACGTCCCCCTCCACGACGGCGTCAACGTGATTGGGCGCGATCCTGATGCGGCGGTCTGGCTGAATGTCCCCGGCGTCTCGCGACATCACGCGCAGATCACTCTGGAAAACGGCTCGGCAACGCTCGAGGATCTCGGGAGCAAGAACGGCACGCTTCTCGGTGACCGGCCTGTGCACGGGCGGGTCACGCTGCACAACGCGGACCGGATTCAAGTGGCGACCGAGCTCCTGGTCTTTGAGGTGTCCGACAGCGGGCTCTCGACTGCCACGCAGCCGGTTCGGCCTCGGGCGCCAAAAGCAGACCGTGACTAGGACTCGTAGAACTCCCAATTCCCAACTCACAACTCCCAAAACATTCTCAGCCCAGCGACTTGAGAATTTGGCAGTTGGGAATTGCAAGTTGAGAGGTACTTGATTAGCGAGTGAAAAGATCAATCAACAGGAGAAAGGGAGAACGGGAGAAGTCACGCATCGTGAGCGCGGACACGCCGATGCCGCCGCGTGCGCGGCGGGTGATCCCAGGCCGGCCCATCGGCCGCTCCTGGCTGCACTCCCGCGTGGCGGTCTTCTCCCTTCCTCCCGTTCTCCTGTTAAACGTGACGGGCATCCTCAGTCAAATCCAGGACTCGCTCTAACCAGATACGTTGTGAGTTGATGCTCCCTAGAAGCTCCGGCGCAGCGCAACCTGACCCCCCCGGTGCACCGGCTGCTGGAAATCTCCCGAGAACGTCGTCAGCTGCAGGAAGTCCGGATTGAGTGACCGCGTCGGATTGGCTCTGAGACCTCAACGTCGGCGTGCGTTTCAACTCCCGCCCTGAAGGCGGTCCCGCGGCGGATGGCTGCCGATTGGGCATAGGCCGCGCTCGAAAAAGCAAGACTCGCCGCCAGCACGCACGCCGCACACAGTACGTAAGCACGTCGCACGTCGGCACGTCGGCACGTCGCACGTATTCCTCATCTCAACCCCTCCGCGACGTAGAGCACGGACAGATGCCTGTGATAGCTGTAGACAAATTTGCTTCCATCGGCCGACATGACCACGCGAAGCTGACCATTTTCAGCGGCTGCGGGATCGGGGTACGGCACTTCACGCCAGAAGGCGCGGCGTCCGTCCGGCAGGTCGAGGCGAACGATCTTCGCGGGCATAGTCGTGCGACTGAGCACCCAGATGGACTCGCCGCCCGGAGCTCCACGACAGCGGCTCGTCACCGGGCAGAGCGCCCGCCACGATGGTTGGAGCGCCTCCGGCGACGGGATATTTGTAGAGCTGTCGCGTCTGGTCGCGAACGACAATCACTCGTGAATCAGGGGACACGACGAACGGGCCGAATACGCCTTCTGGCGTCACTGCCCGTAGGCTCTCCCCCGTCAAGACTCTGGATGAACACACGCTGCGGCCTGTCTGCTTCGCTTCCGACGAAGGCGATGTGGTGACCGTCAGGCATCCATCGCGTCCCCCGTTCATCAGGGTGAAGCCTGTGACTCGTCCGGTATCGAGGGGCCGTGACTCGCCAACGCCAGTTGGCAGCAAGCTCAAACTGCGTGCTGTGGCCGACGACGTCACGATCCACTTGCCATCGGGTGAAAACGCCGTGGGATTGCCACCTGTTCCGAGCAGGACTGCCGGGGAACCATCGGTTGGACGGATGTAGCCGCGGACATCCCCCTTCACACTGCTCAGCCCGCCATCACCAAACACCACCATCGTGCCGTCGTCCGACAGCGCGAACGGACGGGACCAGTCCTTCCACGTCAGATCGAGCTCGCGCGACCGTGAGTACGTCCACCAGATTCATGTCCACACGATGGGAATCCTGGGCCAGGAGCGCGCGGCCATCGGGAGCGAGATCCATGAATGCGAACGGAGCCCATCACACGATGCACGAAGCGCTCGCGACCGGCACGAGTCATCGCGTGAACATCCGAACGGCCGGCGACCTCCGATGCAGTGAACCACACCTCGCGCCCATCCGGCGTCCACGCGAGAGATGACCAGATGGTCGCTCCCCGCTTGCGGGATTGGCTCACGATGGCGCCGTTGCGATCGATGATCGTCAGCCACTCGGCACCTCCGCCGAGACGTTCCTGCTCCACCAATGCGACCAGCGTGCCATCCGGAGATAGCCTCACGTGGAACACGCCATTCCCAGGTTCATAGACGCGCTTGCCCGGCGGATACTCGACCCACGCGCGTTCCCCCTCGTGACGGACGACGGCGAATGACCCGTCGGGCGCCCAGTCGGCATCGAACACATTGGCGAGCACGTCGCGGGTGCCCGCACCGCCGATCGGGACCCGGGCAAGGATGTTGTTCTTCACGATCACGGCCAGCTCGCCGGATCGCGAGATCGATCGCAGGACGGTTCCCGGCGCCAGTGGGAGTGCCGTTGACTCCGTCGTGTCGAGCCGCGTCGAATAAACCTCAGAGGGCTTCCCGTCCCACGTCGCGCTGCTGATCACCGTCTGGCCGTCCGGGGCAAACCGCGCCACACCGATCTGCCCGCGGCGAAAGGTCACCTGCTGGAAGCTCGGCGGAGGCGCAACGGAGGAAGGGCGCCCCAGATACGCCACGCCGCCCACGGCAATCAGCAGGGCCGCCGCCGCGGATCCGAGGACCCACCGTCTCCAACGCGCCGGCCGTGCCGCGGGCAGGATCGCGGCATCGGAACTGGACGGCCCGGTCAGTCGGCTGAGCGCAAACGCCAGATCCCGTACTGACTGAAACCGCTGATCGCGCTCCTTCTCGAGACAGTGTTGGATGACGTTAGCCAGCGGTGGCGGGATCGCCGCAGGCGTGCCACTGAGGAGCGGCGGGTCGTATTTCAGGATCGCGCTCAGCGTCTCGAACTGGCTGTTTCCTTGGAAGGCGCGCTGTCCGCTCACCATCTCGTAGAGCATCGCGCCGAGGCTGAAGATGTCGCTTCGCTGATCCGGTGATTCGCCGCGAACCTGTTCGGGCGACATGTACCCGGCAGTCCCCAGGATCATTTGCTCGGTCGCGTCGGTTTTCGTGGCGCTGTCTGTCGCATCGCCATCGTCTCGCGCCGGCTCGCGAAGCTTGGCCAGGCCGAAATCGAGAATCTTGACCCGTCCATCGTCGGTCACGAACACGTTCTCGGGCTTGATGTCCCGATGAACGATGCCGTTCTCATGAGCAGCCGCGAGCCCGTCGCGACCGCAGTCGCGTACTCGACCGCCTTGCGCGTCACAAGGGCGCCATCCCCGAGCAGGTCGCGCAGGGTTCTTCCTCGAAGCAGCTCGCTGACGATGTAGGGACGGCCTTCGTGCGTGCCGGTGTCGTGGACCGCGAGAATATTGGGGTGATTCAGTGCCGCGGCCGCGCGCGCTTCCTGGTCGAAGCGCCGCAGGCGGTCGGGATCGGTCGCGTAGGTCTGCGGCAGGATCTTGATCGCCACGTCGCGCCCGAGCCGATCGTCGCGAGCGCTGTAGACCTCTCCCATCCCGCCCTTGCCGAGCAGGTTCAGGATCGTGTACGGGCCGATCATTCATCGCAACCCCGTTGCGACAAAGAGCTCGGACTGGTGCGACTGGTAGCCGTAGACGAACTTGCTGCCGTCGGCGGACATGACCACGCGAAGCTGTTCGAATTCGATGGTCGCGGGATCGGGATACGGAACCTCACGCCAGAGGCTGCGGCGGCCGTCCCGCAGCTCGATGCGGAAGATCTTCGCGGGCGATGGTCTGCCGCGATTGAGCACCCAGATCGATTCGCCGTCCGGGCTCCACGCCAGCGGTTCGTCGCCAGGGAGGGCGCCAGCAACCACTGTGGGCGTGCCACCCGCAACAGGGAATTTTGATAGTTGCCGCTTCTGACTCGACGATGACCAGTGCTGAATCGGGGGACACGACAAATGGCCCGGCGGCGCCTTCCGGTGTGAGCGCTGCTGGCAGCCCCCCGGCAATGCTCTGGATGAACAGACGGTTCGGCCTGCCGGCTTCGCCTCCCACGAAAACGATACGCTGCCCGTCGGGCATCCATCTTTCTCTGACTCTGCGAATCGCACGACGTGTCCGGCATCCAGCACCCGGGGTTCGCCGACGCCGGTCGGCACCACAGTCAAGTGCTTACCACCGGGAAATCCCGTCACGACCCACTTGCGATCTGGCGAGAAGGCGCCGGCGTTGCCGGCTTCGCTGAGCATCACCGCAGGGGATCCGTCGGTAGCTCTGATGTAGCTGCGAACTCTCCCGTCGGCACCCGTGCGGCCGCCAAAGCCAAACGCGACCATCGTCCCATCATCCGACAATGCAAAAGGACGGGAGAAATCTTTCCACGTCAGATCGCGTTCGCCGGGGAGGTTCAGGTCTACGAGGCTCATGTCGGCACGAACGGAGTCGTTGGTCAGCAGCGCGCGCCCGTCGCGGGCAAGGTCGTGAATGCGCACGGAGCCCAGGGTGCGATGCACGATGCGTTCACGTCCGTCCATGGTCATCGCATGGACAGCAGTTCGGCCCCCCTCCTCTGAAGCGGTGAACCAGACCTCACGTCCATCCGGTGTCCACGCGAGGGGGGAATCAAAGGTTGTCCCTCGTTTCTTGGATTGTCTGACGACGGCGCCGTTGCGATCGAGAATCGTCAGCCACTCAGGGCCTCCGCCGAATACCTCCTGCTCGCCCACTGCGACGAATGCGCCATCAGGTGACACGCGCACGCGGTACATCGCTTTCGGGGGTTCGTAAATGACTTTACCCGTCGGATACTCGAGCCACGCACGACCACCATCGTGACGAACGGCTGCAAGTGACCCGTCGGGCGCCCAGTCCGCATCAAACACATGTTCGAGCAGCTCGCGAATGCCTGCCCCGCCAATCGGCACACGCGCGAGGACGTCCTCCTTCACGTTGACCGCAAGGTCGCCGGCTCGCGATATCGAGAGCAAGCCGGCTCCGGGTAGCGGAAGCGGTGTGGACTCCCCTGTGTCGAGCCGAGTCTGATAGGTCTCCCATGGCTTTCCGTCCCACGTCGCGCTCGCTGATCACCGTCTGGCCATCCGGCGCAAACCGCGAGGTCATGATGTGCCCGCGGCGAAACGTCAACTGCTCGAACGTCGCCGGTGAGGCGTTGCTGACGGGTCGTCCGCGATACGCCGCGCCACTAACGGCAATCAAGCAGGGCCGCAGCCGCCGATCCGAGAACCCACCATCTCCACCGCGCCGGGCGAGTGGCAGGCTGTGCTACGACATCAGCGCTCGACGCTCCCGCCAGCCGGCCCAGCGCGAACGCCAGATCCCGCGCCGACTGAAACCGCTGATCGCGCTCTTTCTCGAGGCAGTGCTGAATGACGTTCGCCAGCGGCGGCGAAATCCCTGCCGGCGTGCCGCTCAGCAGCGGCGGGTCGTGCTTGAGGATGGCGCTCAGCGTCTCGACCGGACTGTCACCCTTGAATGCCCGATGCCCGCTGACCATTTCATAGAGCATCGCGCCGAAGCTGAAAATGTCGCTGCGATGATCCGGCAGCTCGCCGCGCACCTGCTCGGGTGACATGTAGCCCGCCGTCCCGATGATCATGCTCTTGGTGCCATCCGGATTCGGCGCGGCCTGCGTGGCATCGAGGTCGTGCGTCACCGACTCGCGCAGCTTCGCCAGCCCGAAGTCGAGAATCTTCACCCGCCCGTCGTCGGTGACGAACACGTTCTCCGGCTTGATGTCCCGGTGGATGATGCCTTTCTCGTGCGCGGCGGCCAGGCCTGTCGCCACGGCGATCCCATATTCGACCGCCTTTCGCGTCACCAACGCGCCGTGTCCGAGCATGTCGCGCAGCGTCTGGCCCTGCAGGAGTTCGCTGACGATGTACGGACCGCCCTCGTGCGTGCCGGTGTCGTAGACGGCGAGAATGTTGGGGTGGTTCAGCGCGGCGGTGGCGCGGGCTTCCTGATCGAAGCGGCGCAGGCGGTCAGCGTCTGACGCGTAAGACGACGGCAGGACCTTGATCGCGACGTCGCGCCCGAGACGCTGGTCGCGCGCCTTGTAGACCTCCCCCATCCCGCCCCTGCCAAGCAGGTTCAGGATCGTGTAGGGGCCAACCAGCGTGCCGGCTGCCAGGGTCATGGGAGGTGGAGGGATTATAAGACGTGCGCGACGTGACGTCTACGTGGCGCATGTGTCGCAGGCTGGCTACCGTCCCGTCGCACGCAAAGCACCCCATTACGCCAAACGAGACGAGGTTCACGACCGCGATGGCTCCGCAGATCGCCAGCAGCGTGTAATACAGCCTGCCGATCACCGAGCGATGGCGACCGAACCATAAGGCCGGCACGGCGAGACACATGACGGCGACGAGGATGGCAGCGGCCGGCGGCAGCGTGAACAGCCATCGCCACTGGGACGGAATCGCGCCGAGCGCAATCAGATTCTGGTTGGTCGCGATCGTCGCGGCGATTGCCACCAGTAGCCCGGCGAAGAACACGCCGAGCACAACCGCCGCGGCAGCTGCGACCCAGGGCGCCAGCCGCGAGAGCGTTCGCGCCAGCCCGCCGGATTCGGCGGCCGGCGGCCGATGACGAAACCATCCGATGATCCCGCCGATCGGATAGAACAGCAGGGACGTAAGGAGGACGAGCACACCGGCGAAGCCGGGCGCCGCCTTGAGCAGGGTGACGATCAGTCCGGCCAGGCCATAGGACGCCAGCGACCGCCGCAGCGCAGGCACGGTGATCAGATCCTGCTCGGTCAGGAAGCCGGGCACCAGGGTTGTGACGCATGACGTGTCGAGCGTGGCCATCGGGTCGTCCAGAAAGCGCTGGATGATCCCGTTGCTGCAGGCGCTGGTGATTGCCTGGCCGTGCGATCCGGTCGGGAAGATCACATGCTTCGCGTTGGACAGCGCCGGCAACAGGGACGCGGCATACTGCGGCGGCGTGATCGGATCGAAGTCCCCCGAGAGGAGCAGCGTGGGAATCGCGCTCGTCAGTGGCTCGAGGTCCGCTCGCGGCAGCAAGGCAATCTGCCACTGCTTGCAGATCGCGAGATCCTCTCTGGCGTCGTCACGTGTCTCTTTCGCGAGTCTGGGCAGAATGGCGGTGTAGTCGGCGGCGTCGGGATCGGTGTCGCCGCGCTCGGCGCAGGCGACCGTCTGGTGCATTCCCGTCGCCATCGTCGTGTCGAACAACGCGAGCGGCAGGATGAGCGACGACACGAAGGTGAAGTCGCCGCGGTCGGCACGGTCGATGATCAGCGGAACGAGCTGGTACACGTCCGAGTAGAGCGATTGATACAGCGCGTCCTCGAGCAGCGTGCCGGTCAACTTGACCGGATAGGACCTGCCTGCCGCGATATCCTCCAGCGTTCTCACTTGCAGCGTGACCGGATTCGCGTTGAGCCGATCGATCATCGCCAGGTATCGCGCGGTCAGGTTCGGGAACGCCGCATCGCAACGCGCATCGGCCGCGCAGCCGCCCAGATACTTCGCGCCGATTCGCTGCTGTGCGAATGCCGGTTCGGTGAACAGGTTGTAGGTCAGCGGCACGACCGCGTCGAGCACGACGCTGCGCAGATGCTCGGGATGCTGCCGCATCAGGAACTGCCCGAGCTCGGTGCCGTACCAGACGCCGTAGAAGTTGATCTCATCGTAGCCAAGCGCGACACGCACATCCTCGACGTCGTCGGCGTTCTCCGCCGAGTTGAACGCGGAGAGATCGCCGGCTTCCTTCGCCAGCCGTTCGCCGCAGGCACGATATGCGGCCTCCTGCGCCGCATCGCTTTCCTGGCTGTTGGTCAGCGCGGCATCGAGCTCCTGCTTCGACACTTCCGGGCACATCAGCGCCGGCTTGGAGTAAAGCGTGCCTCGCTGATCCCACAGCACGATGTCGCGGTTGGTCGCCGGACGCGACGACGGCGAGTTGAGCAGATACATCGCGTAGGTGTCGATGGTGGATCCCCCGGGTCCGCCCTGTGCCATGAAAAGCGGATCGCCGCGCCGGTCCGCGCCAATGCTTGGAAGGATGACGGTGGCAAGTTGAATCGTCGGCCCGCCGGGCTCGGCGTGACGCAGTGGCGCGGTCACGTAACCACACTCCACGTCACTGCCGGCGGTGACTTTGAAGACGCTGCAATCCACGGCCGTCCAGGCTGGGCTGCGGCGGTCTGGCTGGAGCTGAGCGGATTGCCCAAGCGGGGTGACGAGAGCGGCGCTCAGCAGGAAGAAGGAGACGGCAAGCGCCCGAATGCGCATACAGATCAATGCCATGACCTCCTGTGATTCAAGCTCAGCTCAGTCGGCGAGCCGGACCATCGAAATCCAGGTTTCGGGTGATGCGAACGCCATCACTCTTCCAGGCCTCCATGTAGAGACGAATCCGGCGGCGTGCCTCGGCCAGGTCGTGGTTGTCCAGGTTGAGGTTCAACAGATCGATGTACCAGGGTGCCTTGACGCGCTCGGTGACATACACCTCCGCGATCTCGCGCGCGATGGGCAGCGTCGTCTGTTTCGAGTTATCGTGCACGTCCCGATCCCGCGCGCGCAGCAGCTTGTCGTACTCCTCTCCGAGCAGACGCGAAAAGAGATCCTGCGAGAATCGATCGCCAGCCCTGACGCCGGTGCCGGCATCGTCCGACGACAGCGTAGCGGACTTGTGCAGCCACTCCCAGAGGATGCTCAGGCGAATCTCACCGGTGGCCATGTCTTCCATCAGGTACAGCACATCCTCGTTGCCGAAGAAGTCCGCTGGCTTGAGCGCTGCCGCCTGCAGGCCCTGCCCGAACGCATTGCCGTACTGCAGCGCCACGCTCAGGAGGTCGCGCGCACCACGCACGGTGCGGGGCGCCGGCTCGATCTCGACGAGACCCTCCGCGTCAGCGTCGGTGTACTCGAGCGGTGGAAACGCTCGTCCCAGCTGATTCGGCTCGCCAGCCTTCTCCCAGACGGGCCGGACGATATGGACCATCTTCCAGTGGGCGACCCATTTCCCGCTCGCGCCCTCACGCTGCTCCCGTTCCGCTCCTGCCACGGCCCGCTTCATGCCGTTCTCGACGCCGGCCGCGGATCCAACCGGGATGTTCGGCTCCATTCCGCCTTGCCAGAGCGCGCATCGACCGTTTCGGTCTCGCGTGTTCACGGCCCGGCGTACTCGATCCTCGTAATTCCGCATGTAGCCGTAGGTCATCGTGATCGCGTCGATGTTGGGATTCACGAAGCCGGGCTCCCCCGCCATCGCATCGGCCACGCTGTTGATGTAGTCCCACCGGCCGGTGTTGAAGCCGACGAAGTGCTCGCCCAGCGCGGCCCGGATTTCCATCAACTGGAAACAGGCTTCGAGTTGCTCGACGAGGACGTAGACCTTGATCGTTCCCGAGCGCAGTCCGAGGTGTGCCTCGAGCGCCGTCAGAATGTCGTTCCACAGCGCGGCTTCCTCGGCGGTCTGGATCTTCGGCAGGTAGAGCACCAGCGATGCGCCGGCATGACGCAGAGCCTCGTAGTTGTTGACCACGTACAGCGTCGTGTCGACGATCGATGCCGAGAAACCGGATCCGTCAGTGACCCTCACGTGCCGGTCGTCGAGGTGCAGTCCGCGCGCGCGAAAGATCTTCGTCGTGAAACCGAGCTGTGCGCGCCAGTCGGCGATCGTCGGGCGGCCGAAGAAACTCTTCGCCCAGGCGTTCATCTCAGCCGCCACCTGTTCGGCTACTTTGAGAAACACCGGGCTCCGATCGATCGCCAGCTTCAGATTCCGCTGATTGTCGAGCGACATTGCGGACACCTGGCCGAGCGCGTCCTCGCCGTCGAACATCCATCCGTCCGCGCCGGATAGCAGCGCATAGGCAATGTTCCGAATGCTCGTCTCGACGGGCGCACCTGGTCTCGCGGCCGGACCGGTTCCCTGGATCCACTGCCGCTGGAGGTCGGCGGGAATCTCAGCACCGTCGAATGCGCCGCGGCGGGCGTCGCGCACGGCAATGCGGGTGCGCGGGATCTCACTGTCAGGATCGAGGAAACGGATTCGCTGGCGATTTTGCACGCGGGCGGTCCGGCGCTCGACGCGAGTCGCCATCACGGCTCTTCGGTCCTGTTCGAAGGGCGCCAGCGCGCGGAGCGCGTCCATGGCGCCAGGCGTGTAGACGTCAGCGTATTCGTGTTCGAGATGACCACGGATCTCTAGCTGCATTGCGGTTCTCCGATGGAGTGGCACCGGACTTCCCTTCAGATCACGCCTTCTCAGTTGACATGATCCCCCGTTGAGCAATAATCAGTCGCCGTGTGACCAGCTCTGGCGCCCACGAGTCCACGCTGTGCCTCTCACAATGGTTTCAGAACGGGACTATCGTTCATCAGACTGGGACCGCGCAACCTCGGATCGCGCAACAGCCAATATTGCGGAGGGCACGATGGCAAAAAAGAAGACCAAAGAAGAGCGTGAAGGTCAAGAATCTGAGTCCCAAGAAGGGCTCCGCGGTCAAGGGCGGCATGGCCCGCCGAATCCGGGAGGCCTGATATCCCACTCCCACACGGCTAAGCGCGACTTCGGGGGGACGGTCCGTCACCTGGATCCGGTTGAAACCCTTGCCCGGGTCGGTCCGTTACTCCCGGCATTCGGGATCACCCGGATCGCCAACGTGACCGGTCTCGATCGCCTCGGCATCCCGGTGTGGCTCTGCATCAGGCCCAACGGGCGGTGCCTGTCGGTGTCGCAAGGCAAGGGTGTCACCGACGAACTGGCGCAGGCCTCGGCTGTCATGGAATCGATCGAGCTGTACCATGCCGAGCGTGTCGCCAAACCAGAGATGGTGGCCTCGTACCGCGAGGCATGCCGGCATCACCGACTGATAGACCCAGGAGAGCTGGCGCCGGGAGTCCGATCGGGGGCGTACAAACCGACCCGGAAGATCGCGTGGATCCGGGGGATGAATCTCGGCAGCGGCGAGCCGGTGTTCGTGCCTCAGGTCCTGGTGGACGCAGACTGGAGCCGACCTCACCCCGACGGAGGCCTGTTCTTCGTCACCACGACGGGGCTCGCCTCCGGCAATCACCGCCTCGAGGCCTTGTGCCACGGCCTGTTCGAGGTCGTCGAGCGCGACTGCGAGTGGCGCTGGGAGCGGCTCCCCGAGCACGCGCGCCAGGCCCGGGAGGTGAACAGTGACACCATCGAGTCGCCGATGCTGCGGCGACTGCTCGACCAGTGCGCGCGCGCGAGGATCCGCGCGCGCATGTGGGACATGACTTCGGACGTCGGCCTCCCCGCCTATTCCTGTACGCTCAGCGACCCATTGGCACTCGGCGGGCTCGACCCGGTTTACGGGGCGGGTTGTCACCTCTCGAAGGAGATCGCGCTGGCCCGCGCGCTCAGCGAAGCCGCACAGTGCCGCCTCACCGTCATCGCCGGATCCCGTGATGACGTGTTCCCGTCGCTGTACGGACGCCCCGAGCACGCCACCGCGCACGATAGCGTGGCCCGCGGAACCCTGGATTTCCGGAAAACCGAGCCGCTGCTCCCGGGGCTGACGTTCGAAGACGATCTTGACGAGATCCTGAGGCGCCTTGCCGCCGGCGGGTTCCGTCGGGCGATTGCAGTCGAGCACACCAGGCCTGAGTTCGGCATCCCCGTGGTTACCGTCGTGGTCCCTGGGATGCGCGAGGTTCGCTAGTGCGTGCCACCGAGATCGTGGTGTTCCTCGGCCCGTCGTTACCCGTCGAGGAAGCTCGGCGCACACTCCCGGCGCAGTACCTCTCGCCTGTCCGGTGCGGCGACGTCCTGCGCGTTCGACGGCTACGACCGCGCGTCATCGCGATCGTCGACGGGTTGTTCGAGACCACGGCTGCCGTCTGGCACAAAGAGATCCTTCTCGCGATCGAGGACGGCATCGCCGTGTTTGGGGCGTCCAGTATGGGAGCGCTCCGTGCCGCCGAGCTGGCACCGTTCGGCATGGTCGGCGTCGGAAAGATCTTCGACGCTTACCGGAGCGGAATCTACACGGACGACGACGAGGTCGCCGTCTTGCACGGCACCGCGTCTGAGGGTTTCCGCGTCCGGACTGATGCGATGGTGAACATCCGGGCCTCCGTGGCTCGGGCGATCGAGGCGGGAGTAATCGGGGCCGAGTCCGGCGACCGGCTGATCCGCTCAGCCAAGGAGACCTTCTATCAGGAACGCTCGCTCGTCGGCGCGATGGATCGGACATGGGGTCCGCCTGGGAACGACGAGGCAGTTCGCTTCCGGCGGTTCATCGAACGTGGTGGATTCGTGGACCAGAAGCGGCTGGACGCGCTGGAGCTGCTCCGCCGTCTGGCCGGGTCCGAGTCGATTCCGCGGGCGGTGTCGCGCGGCGCGTGGAACGGCGAGACGGGCGTCAACCGGTCTACCTTCATTCAGCAGCTCCACCACGACGTGACGTGCCGTCCGTTCACCCGAGCCGATCGCGACCTTCCTGTCGGTGAGCAGGTCGCGCTCGAGGCGAGGCTGCTGGGCCCAAGATATCGGTTGCTTCGCCGGCTGGCGCAGCTCATGTCGATGGCCGAGGTGCTGGCCCGCGGCCGACGAATCGCGGTCACGCCACGCCACCTCGCGCGCGTCTTCAAGCGCGACGACTTCGGTCTGGGGCCGGACGCGCCCGGCCGACGCTGGACCCGCACTCACGATCTGGACAGCAGAGCCATGAACCGGTTCGTTCGGCGCCTTGCCACGCTCCGCGCGCTGCTCGATGCGGCGGGTGGCACGAGCTGCCGGCGCGGGGAGCGCCAAGCCGGATATGAGCCGTACCTCCTCGCCCTGATGCGCATCGAAGGCCGCTACCAGCGGTGGCGACCGGAGTGCATTCCCGCCGGCGTCAGCCCGAGCCAAGCCGTCCTCGTCGAGAGTGCTCAGCGGGCTCAGCGGGCCAAGCGGCAGGACGGCGAAGAGTTCCAGCTCCTTCGTCGCATCGCGAAGCTGTGGCGCGTCGTCGACGAGGTGGCCAGGGAGAATCGTGTCGAGCCGCTCGACGAACCACAGGTCCTCGCCGACGAGTTTCGGAGAGCGCGGGGACTGGACAGCCGCAAGTCGACCCGTGACTGGATGCAGGCGAACGACCTCCACCTCGATGACTTCACGCGGCTGGTCGTCACCGAGGCCCGACTCTCGGCGCTCCGTCACGGCTCACGAAGCTCCACGCTCGGGTTCGCGAACACGATCGAGCCTGTCTGCTGGCTCCTCGACGCAATCCGGTTGAGCGGTTTCTATCCCAGCCTCAAGCGGCGCATCGCAAGCCAATCGGGTCAGGAGGGCTGGCGGCAGTCAGAGATCGGGCGCGGGGCCAGCTTCGAGCGGACGCTCCGCGATCACTGCGCGCGCGTTGGCGATCCCGTCCCTGAAAACGTCGAGGAGTACGCTCGATCGCTCGACTTCGAGGGCGGCGTCGACGAGCTTGCGGCGGCACTGGAGCGCGACGCTCGACGCACGAATGGCGCCTGAAGTGTCGTCGCTTCCGAGGGTCAGCGAGCCGGCGCCGCAGTCGCAGACGTGCGCGCGGCGGTCGTCGGAAGCGGCGCGAGGCGCAGAACGATAGCCATGATGCCGGCGAGCAGCGCCAGCGCAGCGCTGCCATAAAAAGCGGCGGACCAGCTACCAAATTGCTGGTAAAGGATGGCGGCGACGCCACCCGCCAGAATCGAGGCGACGCCTTTGGCCGTATACAGGAAGGCGTAGTTCGACGTGGCGTGGCGCGTGCCGAACCAGTCGGCGCAGGTCGACGGGAAGAGCGAGAAGATCTCGCCCCACGTGAAGAACGTCAACGCGAGCGTGATCGTGAACCACGCGCCCGAGGTGCGCCCCAACGTGAGCACCAGAAGAAGGCACACGGCGTGGAGGAAGAACGCCAGCGCCATGGTCTGCTCACGCCCGATCCTGTCGGAGACCCAGCCCCAGAAAATCCGGCTCGTGCCGTTCGCGATCGGGCTCAGCGTGAGCGCTGCGGTCAGCGCGGCCAATGGCAAACCGAACGACTGGGCCATAGGTCCCGCCTGTGCCGTCGCGAGCAGGCCGCCAGTGGACATCATGACGAACATCACGTAGAGGAAATAGAACTGCGGTGTGCGCAACATTTCGCTCGTCGTGAACTGATACGTGTTGCGCCGGTTCATGCTCGGGCGGGCCGCCGCGGCTGCCGGAGCGGGGGCAACCCCGCCCGTCGGATGCCGGAGGAACTGGGCAACGATGACGATCACGATCCCCTGAAAGATGCCCGTCCACAGAAACGCCGTGCGGTAGCCATAGTCATCGATCAGGTAGCGGATGATCGGAACGAACAGCGCGGTACCGCCGCCGAATCCGGCGGCGATAATGCCGGAGGCCAGCCCTCGGCGATCGCTGAACCATTTCAAGGCTGAACCGATGCAGCCGCTATAGACGAGCGCGGCGCCAACGCCGGCCGTGGCGTAGAGCACATAGAGCTGCAGGATCGACGACGCGTAAGCCAGCGATGCCCATCCAATTCCGGAGAGTACGCCGGCGATCGTAATGAACCGCCGCGGGCCCAGCCGGTCGATGAGCCAACCGTCGAGCGGCTGCACCCAGGTCTGAAACAGCACGAAGAGGGTGAAGGCCCACTGGATGTCCGCAAGCTTCCATCCGTGGTCGTGCTGCAGCGGGACGACGAAGAGCGTCCAGGCATACTGAAGATTGGCGATCATGATCATCGCCACCAGCGACGCGCCGAGCTGGAACCACGGACGGTTCATGAGTTCCCTCGTTTAGCTAGCGATCAACATTCCTTTGCCTGGACCGACAGCGATCGAGCAGTTTCGCACATGAGTACACGGCACGGGTGGAGGGCATTGGCAGCCCCAATCGCTCGCCCAGCTCGAGCACTCCGCCGACGACGGCATCGAGTTCCATAGGACGCCCGGCTTCGAGGTCCTGAAGCATCGACGTCTTGTGCTCCCCTACCTTCTCGGCGCCCGCCATTCGCTGATCGATGGAAACCGGCAGCTCGATGCCGAGCCGGGTCGCCACAGCCTCCACCTCGGTCATGATCTGCCGCACCAACGGTCCAGCCTCGGGGTCCTGCACGATCTCGACGAGCGTGGCACCAGTCAACGCGCTGACCGGATTCAGCGAGACGTTCCCGAGCAGCTTCACCCAGATCTCGTGGCGGATTCTCGTCGTGATCGGCGCTCGCAGCCCCGCTTCCATCAGAACGCCGGCGAGGCGCCGGCAACGGTCCGAGCGTGATCCGTCGGGTTCGCCAAGAGAGATGCGATTGCCTTCGATGTGCCGGATGACGCCTGGTTGTGCGATCTCCGTCGAAAAGTAAACGATCGACCCGACAACCCGCTCGGGCTCGATAGCCGCGGCAATGACGCCGCCCGGATCGACGCGCTCGAGTCGCAGCCCGTCGAGCTCTCCGCCGAGGCGCTGAAAGTACCACCACGGCAGCCCGTTCTGCGTGCTGACCACGATGGTGTCCGGGCCGAACAGCGGACGCAGCTGAGGTGCGAGGCCGCTCAGGCCGTGAGCCTTCACGCCGAGGAACACGACGTCTGCCTGACCGATCGACGCGAGGTCTCCGGTAACGGCGGGGCGGACCTCGAAGTCCCCGTCCGGACTCTCGACCCGCACGCCGCGCGCCTGCATCGCGGCGAGGTGCGGTCCTCGCGCGAACAACGTCACGTCCTGACCGATCCGAGCGAGCCTGGCGCCGACATACGCGCCGATCGCGCCCGCGCCCGCAATCGCAATCCTCACGCAGGCTCCCCCGCGAACGCGGCTGCGACCACGCGGCGCTGGATCTTGCCCGTCGCGGTGCGCGGAATCGTCTGGGTGATGTGGATCTTCTTCGGGCACTTGAACTCAGCCAGGCGATCGCGACAGTACCGACACCAGCTCGGCATCCGTGCAGGTGGTCTGATCGCGCAGAACGACCGCGGCGGCAACTTCCTCCCCCCACATGCGATGCGGAATGCCGAAGGCCACGGCTTCTGCCACAGCAGGATGCGCCATGAGCACCTCGTCGATCTCGCGTGGAGAGATCTTCTCGCCGCCTCGGTTGATGAGCTCCTTGATGCGCGCAACCAGGGTCAGGTAGCCGTCGGCGTCGAGGAATCCCTGATCGCCGGTGCGGAACCAGCCGCTCGAAAACGACGTGGCGTTGGCTTCGGGGTTGTTCTCGTATCCCTGGATGACGTTGGGCCCCTGAATCACGATCTCGCCATGCTGACCCGCCTGAAGGAGGTTCCCTTCCGCATCCATGATGCCGATGCGAACGCCGGTGCCGGGTCCCACCGATCCAGCCTTGCGCGCTCGAGGAGGCAGCGGGTTCGAGGCCATCTGATGTGACGCCTCGGTCATACCATACGCCTCCAGCACCGGCACGCCGAAGGCCTGCTCCATCGTGCCCATCGTGTCGGGCGACAGTGCGGCGCTGCACGACCGGATGAAGCGCAGGCGTCCGGTGCCGGGACGCTCGCCTCCCTTCAGCCGCGCGATCAGAAGCTGATGCATCGTCGGCACCGCCGAATACCACGTGACGTTGTGATCCTGGACCACGCGCCAGAAACCGAGCGCATTGAACCGTGGAGGCACGACAACGGTCCCGCCAGTCGCCAGCGTGGCAAGAAGCGACGCGACAAGGCCGTGAACGTGGAAAAGCGGCATCACGCACAGCGAGACGTCGTCCGGCGTGAGGTCGTACGTGCGGATGACGTTGCCGACGGACACGGCAAGATTGCCATGTTTGAGCGGCACACGTTTCGGCCGGCCGGTGCTGCCGCTGGTGTGCAGCACGAGGGCGACGTCCTCGGCCGAAGGAGTCGACGCGGTTCGTGTGCCGGCTTCTCCTGAGAGTCGTACGCGGCCTGACTCGCATACGGCGGTCATCACAGGTACGGCGGAGCCGGCCGCACGTCGCGCCTCGTTGTTACCTTCTGGGGCACCTTCTGGCGGGAGCACGAGAAGACGCGCAGACGTGTCCTCCAGATAGAAGCGAAACTCTTCTTCACGGTAGCCGGGGTTCAGAGGGGCTGCCGTGCCGGCGACGGACGCGCCGAGGAAACAGACGATCGCCGGCAGGCCGTTCGGGAAGGCCATCGCGACCCGATCGCCGCGCGCGATACCGGCGCTCGCAAACGTGTCGGCAACCGCCCGCACCTGCTCCCTGAGCGAATCGTAGGTAACGGTGATCCCCTCGTCGGGCAGCACGATGGCTGGCCGGCCTCCCGGCGCCCTCTCGAGAAGATCGAGCAGTGTCTGTGGTGATTGTGTCGTCATGATTGGCCCCTGTCAGGCACCGGCGGGCGGTCCTGAAGAGGCCGATTCTAGCATCCCGTCCCGGGCTCGCGGGTTGATCAGGGTGATCGAAGAAGGCTGAGTCCACAAGTACAGTGCCATCCCAGCCACAGCCCAGCCATGCCCCTAGGGTGTCCTATTTCGCCGCCGGCCGACGTTCACACAATATGGGTACGTCCGTTGCCATTTGCGGATCCGGACGCTAACCTGAGACGCTCGTGACTGAACCTGATGCGCTCCTCGAGGATGTCGCCGCGGCGGTGCTCGATGGTGCGCCCATCAATTGGGACTTAGTCGAGTCGAAGGTCGACGAATCCGACCGCTCGATCCTCGAGAGGCTGAGAGTGCTCGCCACCATCAGGGGCGTGCACCAAGGGGCGCCGCCAGTACCGGACGCGACGCCCGAAGACTGGGGCCCGCTCCGCATTGTCGAACCTCTGGGGCACGGCGCCTTCGGCGAGGTGTATCGCGCCTGGGATACCAGGCTCGATCGGGAGGTGGCGCTCAAGCTGTTACCGCTCGATTCGCCTTCTGTCGATGCGCAACCGCGGTCCATTATCGAGGAGGGCCGTCTCCTCGCGCGCGTCCGGCACCCCAACGTCGTCACGATCCACGGCGCGGAACGCATCGGCAATCAGATCGGGCTCTGGATGGAGCTCGTCAAGGGCCGCACCCTCGAAGAAGCCCTTCAGCAGGGCAAGACCTTCGCGCCGTCCGAGGTCATTGGTCTCGGCCTTCAGCTGTGTAATGCGGTCTCTGCGGTTCACAAGGCCGGTCTTCTCCATCGCGACATCAAAGCGCAGAACGTGATGATGGCCGACGATGGACGGGTGGTGCTGATGGATTTCGGTGCGGGTCTGGAGCTGAACGGGAAATCCGGCACCGTCGCCGGTACGCCTCTCTATTCAGCGCCAGAAGTGCTGATCAAGAAGGATGCAACCATTCAGAGCGACGTCTACAGCCTCGGTGTGCTGCTCTACCACCTGCTGACCAACTGGTACCCGGTGCGCGGTGCGGACCTGCGCGACCTGCGTGCGTCGCACGAGCGCGGTGAATCCACGTCGCTCGCTGTCGCGCGGCCGGATCTTCCGGCCAGGCTCGCACGAGTGATCGACCGCGCCATCGCTCGAGAACCCGATCGACGATACGCCAGCGCGGATGCGCTCGCCGCAGATCTCGACGATCTCAGACCGCGCTCGCGGCTCGCCTATTGGGCCACGGCCGCGATCGCGGCGTCTATTGTCTGTCTGGCGTGGAGCGCCTGGGAAATCCGCGGCTGGCAAGTGTCCCGCCGAAGCCCGACGCGAGCCGCACTGGCAGCGTGGCTTCCCGCAGGCTGGGTGACCGGGCCAGTGGCTGACCCTGTAATCGCAGTGATGCCGTTTGAAAACCTGAGCGACCAACAGAACAGCGACTACTTCGCCGACGGACTGACCGATGAAATCATCCAGAGCCTTGTCGGCATCGACGGCCTGGAAGTGAAGTCACGCATGTCGTCGTTTGCGTTCAAGGGCAAGCCACGCAACGTCAAGGAGGTCGGCGAGCAGCTTGGCGTCAATCTGATCCTGGAATCAACCGTTCTGCGCTGCCGGCAACCGCGTGCGCGTCAACAGCCGACTCGTTCAGGTGGCAGGAGATGTTGTCTTGTGGTCCGAACGGTTCGAGCGCGACAACACCGTCAAGGACATGATCGCGATTCAGGATGAGATCTCGCGGGCGATCGTCAACAAGCTCCGGCTGAAGCTGAAGACGGGCCAGCGGCGCTACGACACCAACATCGAGACCTACAACCTCTATCTCGAGGCGCGGGTCATGGTCAGTAGACATGGCGCCGAGAGCCCGCAGGGCGGCGCGGAGCTGTTCAAACGGGTGATTGCCATGGATCCCGCGTTTGCGCCGGCTTACGCAGGCCTGGCAGATGCATATGCCTACATGTCGCACGTTTCGCTCGGCGCTGGCGTTGCCGATGCCGCCCTTCCCCTTATGCAACAGTCGGCAGAGAGGGCCCTGGAACTCGATGAGCTTTTAGCTGAGGGGCATGCCGCGATGGGGTACGTGTATTCGCGGCGGCTGGATTGGGACAACGCGCAGAAATCGTTCAGGCGGGCCATCGACCTCAATCCCAGCCTGACCCAGACATACGTGAACTACTCGCGGGTCGACGCTCATTCCGCTTGGGCAGTTGCGACGAAGCGGAACGAACTCATGCGAGTGGCAGTGCAACTCGATCCGCTCTCGCCCGAGCGTTCATCGGGAATTGGGTTTCACTGCTAGTCAACGGCCGGCCGTTTCGACGAAGCCATCGACCACCTCGTGCGCGCCGCGTGAACTCGACCCGCAACTGCCGTTTCTGGAGTTAGCGCTGGGAAGGGCCCTGAAGTTCGCCGGACGCACGTCAGAGGCACTGGCAGTTATGGGAACCAGGTCGAGACGATGCTGTCAGGACGAGCAAGGGATGGCTGTCGCACGCGTTACGTCAGGGTCGGCCGCAGGGCTGAAGTTGAGCATTTTGCGGCTATCAACACGTCGAACCTTACCGACTGGCGTTGATCTATGCAGCGCTCGGCGACAAGGACCGGACGTTCGAGGCGCTGGACAGGGCCGTCGAAACCGTCCCTCACCGTGTCGCGCCGTTGCTGATGTATCCCGAGATGCGGCTGCTGCGCGGCGACCCGCGACTGGACGCTCTGCGGAAGAAGCTGAAGCTTCCCTAGTGGCCGCGCTCTTCAGAGGCCTGAACTAAAAGGTGAGGCGCGTTCCCACCTGAAACACTCGAGGCCCGCCGGAGCCGCTTACCTGACTGAGGCGCGCATTGGGTTGGCCGAAGGCGCGGTCGACGAGGTTGCTGCTGTGTCCCACCAGGTTGGCCGTGTTGAACAGATTGAAGACTTCCACGAACGCGGACAGCCGGGCCCGCGCGCTGCCTAAGGGAAACGTGCGGGTTAAACGCACGTCCTGCGTAAAGAAACCATCGTAGAACGAAAAGTCCGCGGGCAACGTCACCAGCGGCGCAATCTGCCCGCCGGCTGTTCGCTTGAGCGCGAACTGCTGGTTATACGCCTCCACGAGCCGGCCCAAATCGGCTCTGTCGAGCACTCGATCAAACTGATTCACGCGGGTGCCTGGCAGGAGGTCATCCCGCGTGCCGTCACCGTTGAAATCCGCGCCCGCTACGTACGTGGCGAACGGCGGAGAGCTATACGCGGAAACGCTGACCGCCAGCTGGAATCGCCACGGCAGCTCGACATATCCCGAGAGGTTGAGAATGTGGCGCTGATCGGTCGGCAACGGCCCGTAGTTTTCGAACCAATCGTCGTTGTTGAAGCCAAACACGCGGCCGCCGGATGCTTCATGGGTGCCGGTTCCGGTGCCGTTGGTTCCCACGAAGCTGCCGAGCGCATACGAGATGAGGAACTGTGACCGACCCGAAAAACGTTTCTCCGCACGCACCAGCAGCCCGCGGTAACGAGCGCGGCCGATCGTGGTGTCGAAAAAGATCCTCCCATTCGAGCAGACGGCACCAACATCGTCGCGTTGCTCGGCTGTGCACGGCGGAATCACCGCTCTCGTCGGCACATCGCCCTGGCCGGGACCCAGCGGTTGTAGTCGATGCCGTTGATGAAGGTGTGGACGAAACGTTTCCAGACGACGTCGGCGCTCACGACGAAGCCAGGAGTCAACTCGCGCTGCACACCCAGACTGCCATGTATGGCATACGGCGTGGCCAGGGATGGGTCGGACAGGTTCTGACCCTGCTTGGTGAGATCGATGTTGCGCACCGAGAGGTCCCGGTTGTCGGGATTGAGCGACCTGAGCAGATCGGCGCGAATACCGGGAAGGATCGGGAGCAGCTGCGCGCCCGTGAACGAGGTCGGTTGCGGAAAGTCCAGCGGGCGGCCATCGTGAAGGATGTTGAGACCCGTGACGGTCAGACGGCCGTTGCCCAACGGAGACAGGAGATAGACGCTCGAGGGTCAAATTCGCCGGGTGTCGCGCTGCCGGCCGGATCGAAGTAACGGCCCGCTCCGCCGCGCACCACCGTTTTACCGTCGCCGGTCGCCGTCCACGCAAAACCCATCGTCGGCGAGAAGTTCCGGCTTTGAACTGCCGGCGCTTTCAAACCCTGCGGCCCGAGAATCGGCAGTCGAGAAGCGCGGGCTTCGTGAGGTCATGGCTGAGGGCATTCGGCTCATAGGACCACGCCATGCCAAAGTTCATCGTCAGCCGCGGGGCCGCGCGCCACGTGTCGCTTGCAAACAGGCGATAGAGATCGAGAACGCGCTCTTCGCGAAAACCACTCCACAGAGGCGAGCCCGGACCGACGCTGGTCGAGAAGCTTCGCAATGGAAGCTGCAGAAAGTCGTCCACGGTCGTGAACGAGGGTGGCAAAGGAATTGACGGGTCGAGAACGCGCCCGGGAGCCCAGAGCGTGATGTCTGCCGGGTCCTGGCTGATGGTGGAGCCCCTGGCAGTTGGCGTGCTCCCAGTCGAAGCCGAACTGGAGACGATGATTCCCTTTCTGCCACACGAGACTCTCGGTCAGCTGATAACGATGACCGCCAACACCTGACCCGTTGCCGCGATTCCGAATGTGAGGCCGACATCCGTGATGACGATGCGCGGCGCGCCCAGACCGAAACAGCCGGCGCAATCCGCCGCGGTCGCCGGACGGATTGGCGAGTCGGTAGAGAAGATACGAGAACCGGAGGTCGTTGACGAGCGCGGTTCGACAACACGCTCGTGAGCGCGACGAGCTTTGATCGATGCGATTCGTCGACGGGACCAGCCTGACGGCAGATACATTGGCCGCACCGCCAAAACCGCTGATTGCCATCGTGCGTGTAGCGGGCGAAGGCGTTGTGATTGGGAAAGAGGGGCGCATCCGACGCGCGCGCTGAACTGATTGACGGAAATAGGAGCTGGGGAAGACGCCGCCGAGGGATGCGAACGCAGGTGTGCTCGGTTGCACCGAGACGACGCCCGCGCTGGTCCTGGCGTTCGTAGCTGGCGAAAAGAAACACCCGATCTCTCACGAATCGGCCCGCCAACGTGCGAACCGACCTGGCGGCGCTGAAAGAACGGATTGGGATTGCGTGGATCACGCCGCAGAGCGGGATAGGCGCAAGGTGGTGATCTCGATAGAAGTAGAAACCGCTGCCGTGATACTGATTGCTACCGGAGCGCGTCACGATGTTGATCGCTCCGCTGCTTGTGGAGGCTGGTGGAGAGATCGAAATTGACGGTCGACAGTCTGAAACTCCTGAACGACATCCTGGGAGACCTGGAAGCAGCACGCCAGTCGTGCCGGGCGTGGTGATGCTGGCGCCGTCCACGGTCACCGGGTACTCCCGACGCGCGGAATCGTGTGCAGACCGGAGCCAAGCGACGACACGAAGACGCGGGCGTCAGCGCTCGACGGGATTGCGTCACGCCCGGCTCGAGTTTCGCCAGCTCCAGGAACGTTCCGGCCGTTGAGCGGCAAAGACTCGATCTGCTCGCGGGTGACGACACCGCCCACGCCGTGATGGTCGGAGCGGATTAGAGGAGCGACCCGGGCACCGTCACGGCTTCCTCAATCGCGCCGACGACGAACGTGAGGTCAACGCTTGTTGTTGTTCCGGCCTCGACCGTAGCATCGCGCTCGACCCGCCTGAAGCCGGCGAGCTCCGCGCTGACGCGATAGACGCTGGGGGGGAGTGATGCCGCGCTGTAACTGCCGTCGGCGGCGGAGGTCAACACCCGGGCCTGATCGGTCTCACGATTGGTGAGGGTCACCCGGACTCCCGGCAAGGGCGCTCCGAGGGAGTCTCGAGCTACGCCAACAATCGTCCCCGACGGCGTTTGCGCGCCGGCACTTCCAGCCACCAGCAGAGGGAGGAAGAGGCAGCTCGCGCAGCTCATCCAAAAAACGCCCTTACGCAACTCCACCGTTCATCTCCACCGCAAGGCGCACGAGTGCCCGACTGGTGGCTTTCCTCGCCGCGTCCGCAGACGGCTTCCCCAAGGCAACAGCCAGCTCATCGTAGGTGTAACCCATCTCCACCCGGGCAATGATGGCCTCGCGGTCTTCAGGCCTCAACCGCTGCAGGGCTCGCTCATAGTCCTCGACGGCTTCTCGTCCGACTGCAGCTTCGAGCGGCGACTGCGCCGCAACGTCCTCCAGGCCTTCGAGATCCGTGGCATCAGGCGTTCTGGCTTTCCGCCTGAGCTCGTCGCGAAGCCGATTGAGCACCGCCTGGCGCAGGTAAGCCTGTAACGCGCCTACTCGATGCGGCTCGAAGTCGCCAATTATCTTGAACGTCCGAAGCAGGGTGTCCTGGACAAGATCGTCCGTGTCGGCAAGATCGCGAGCCCACTTGGGAAGGCGGCCGCGGGCCCAGCGTTGCAGGGGAGGAAGGTGTCGCGAAAACAGACGATCGATCGCCTCCTGGTCGCCCGAACGGGCGCGATCGATCAGGTTGAAGGTGGACTCAGGATCCGCGCGACCCTGCGGGTCCGCCGATTCGGACAGAGCGCCGGGATCTTTCGCCATGCAAGGGCTCGTCTGTCGGGAGGATTCTATCAAAAGGCAGGCCTGCGCCTGTTCCTCCGCCCGGTCACGGCTCAGAGCGCCGCGTCTTTCGTCTCGTGCGTCAATGCCAGACCGATCAGCGTGAGGACTGCCGAGGCCGACAGGTAATAGCCGACGTATTGCAGGCCGTAGTTGGCCGCGAGGTAGGTCGCCGCGTAAGGCGCCAACGACGCGCCGAAGATGCCCGCGATGTTGAACGCCAGCGACGTGCCGCTGTAGCGGACACGCGTCGGAAAGAGCTCCGAGAGCAGCGTGCCGAGCGGGCCGTACACCATGCCCATGAGCGACATGCCGAGAATCAGCATCGACACGGCGCCGACCGTGCCGCCTTCGAATAGCGGCGCCATGACGACGCCGAAGACGGCAATCGCCACGTTCACCCAGATCGCGGTCTTGCGGCCGTTGCGATCGGCGATGACGGCCGCGATTGGAATCGTCAGCGCGAAGAACAGAATGGCGACGAGCTGCATGATCAGGAACGTGTTTCGCGAATAGCGCAGCGTCGACGTGCCCCACGACAGCGCAAAGACCGTCATGAAGTAGAAGAGCACGAAGGCTGACAGCGAAATCAGGATGCCAAGCCCGAGCGGCCGCGGATGATCGCGGAACACCGTCAGCATCGGCATCTTCACGCGTTCATGCCGTTTGGTGGCCTGCTGAAACACCGGCGTCTCCGAGATCGTCAAGCGCACGTAGAGGCCCACGATCACGAGCACGGCGCTCGCCAGAAACGGAATGCGCCAGCCGAAGCTGAAGAACTGCTCGTTGGTGAAGAGTGCCGAGAGCAGCAGGAAAACGCCGTTCGACAGGATGAAGCCGAGCGGCGCGCCGAGTTGAGGAAACATGCCGTACCAGGCGCGCTTGCCGGGTGGGGCGTTCTCCACGGCCAGCAGCACCGCGCCGCCCCATTCGCCGCCGAGCCCGAGTCCCTGTCCTATGCGGCAGAGCGCGAGCAGCGCGGGCGCAGCGATGCCGATCGTCGCGTAGGTCGGCAGCATCCCGATCACGACAGTGGAAATGCCCATCGTCAACAGCGCCGCGACGAGGGTGGTCTTGCGGCCGACACGGTCGCCGAAATGACCGAAGAGCGCCGAGCCGATCGGCCGCGCCACAAACGCCAACGCAAACGTCGCCAGGGAGGCCAGGGTGGCCGCAGTCGGATCGGTGCTGGGGAAGAACAATCGCGGAAACACCAGCACCGCGGCGGTGGCGTAAATGTAGAAATCGAAGAACTCGATCGTCGTGCCGATGAGGCTGGCGAACAGAACTTGCCCGGGTGTGTTGATTTTCGAGGGTCGTCGGTCGTCGAGTCCTGGTTGCCGCGTCGAGGCGGACGATGAGCCTTTTGATACCGATCCGATCACTGCCCGCCCTGCCGCAACATCCACACGTTTGCCGTACGTCGGACACCTTCATACAGCAGGCCGTCAGGAGCGATCGCGTTGCCAAACGAGGTGCCGAACTCGGCCTCATTGACGCCGTGAAAATGCCGTGCCGGAAACGGGGCGCCGACCAGACGGCCCGACTCGTCGACGCGCTGCCCCCACAGACAGCGCCAACCGTCCGTGTCGAGCAGCAGATACACCACGCGCGAATCCAGCGCCCAGCCGCAGGGACGTCCATTGGACGTCGGCTCTTCCACCAGCATGGCCGTCTCGATCGTCGCCGGCCGCTCGACGCTCAAGGCCGCAACATACGTCTTGTCGACTCCTCCGAGGTTACGACGGAATGCAATCCAGCGATCGTCGGGCGAAACATGCGGCCGGTGTGAGCGCTCCCTCTGCGACCCGGACGATCACATGCGTCGAGCTGGTCGTCAGGTCGATAAGCCGGATGGTGGTCCCCCCGGGCCCGGGGTCAAGCACGAGCACGCGGCGGTTGTCGGAGAGGAACCCGTGGAGCAGGCAATCCCCACAGATCCGTCTGGGCACACCGCGCGTGGTCTCGACGACATACCCGACCCACGCTGCTGTGTATGCGACCTTCGATCCGTCGGGGGACACCGTAGCGTTCAGCAAGCTACGCTCGTTGACCCGAGCCACGAGCCGCTCGCTTCCGCCCGCTGTCGTTCTTACCCAGATTTCGCGCCCATTGGGAATCGCACGCTCGAAGACGATCTGCGACCCGTCCGCCGTTTGACTGGTGCGCCCGCCCTGATAACGCGTGTCCTCATACAGCCGTGCAGCCGGCGGCGCATCGGCGGCAACGGAGATAGGCGCGCGGCCAACGACGCGATGAGCCACCGAAGAGGCAAACACGATGCGTCCATCCCGGCTAACGGATGGAAGCTCGTACTGTTGCGCACCCACCGTCAGTCGGCGCGCCGCACCCGTGGGGTGGCCGTCGTTCGGCGACATCGGCAACAGCCAGAGATCCGCGCCGTCGGAAAAGATGAGTCCCTGCTCGGTCCAGTCCGATCGTTGAGTCGAATCGATGGCCGCTTTGGCGGGCGCGACCTCGGCCGCCCCCGTCTTGACTGGCGAACCGCCACCGAGCGGCACCCACCACCAGTCGACGTCGTTGCGCCCCGCGGCTCGACGAGCCAATGCGGTAACCAGCAAGGACTTGCCGTCCGGCGCCCAGACCGGATCGCGCGCCGTCTCGAAGTCAGGAAGCAGCCGTGTGGCTTCGCCTCCACCCAGCGGCACGAGGTACGCTCCTGACGCCGCTGTGCTGCCGCCACGAAACTCACCCACCCAGTAAGCGATTTTCGACCCGTCAGGCGAAAAGCGCGGCCCGCGGCCTTCCGGCGCGATGAGTCGAGGTTCGCCGCCAAGCGTCGGGACGACGTAGACCCCGCCACCCGCTGCTTCGGAGCGATAGACGATTTGGTTGCCGTCAGGCGAGAAATGAGGTGACAGCTCGTCTGCAGGGCCATCGGTCACTCGAATCGGCGCGCCGTCGGCCAATTGCACCCAGATGTCGAGATCGCCGCGGCCGGACCGGTCCGACGCGAAGGCGATCAGTCGCCCATCGGCGGAAATGGCCGGCATCGTCGTGAGCCCCGCGTCGTAGGTGACCCGCTCGACGGTGACGTTGGCGAATCCGTCCGATGGCGGGGGCCCCCGTCGTATCGCCAGGGCAACGGCTATTACAGTCGCCGCAGCGGCCACGAGCCAGGGTACCCATGCGCTGATGCGCCGCTGGCGCGACACGGGCGCTACGGACGGCAACGCCTCATTCGTCTCTTCGAGATCCAGCCTGGCGTCGCCGATGTGGCGTAGACGCCGCTTCGGATCTTTCTGCAAGCAGCGGCGAAGCAGCCGCCGCACTGAGGGAGGCGTGTCAGAGGGCAGCGCCGCCCAATCCGGCTCGCGACTGACAATCGCGGCGAGCACGTCGGTGACGGTACCACCCGTGAAGGCCAACCGGCCCGTCAACAGCTCGAAGAGGACGCACCCGAATGCCCAGACGTCGGTTCGCGTATCCACGACGAGACCCCGCGCCTGCTCGGGGCTCATGTAGGCCGCGGTGCCGAGCAGAACTCCGGCGCGCGTGCCCGTCGCCGTCACTGTTGGCGACTCCGCAACGTTGGGCGCGTCGCGGTCCTCGCCGAGGGCCTTCGCCAAGCCGAAGTCGAGGACTTTCACAACGCCGTCGGCGGTCAGCTTGATGTTGGCAGGCTTGAGATCGCGATGGATGATCCCGCGATCATGTGCAGCCTCGAGGGCTGAGGCGATCTCGGTCGCGGTCGCCAGCGCGTCGCCCACTGGCAGCGCGCCTCGCGTCAGCCGCTCGGCGAGCGTCGGTCCCTCGACGAACTCCAGGACGAGGGCAGTGATACCACCCGATTCTTCTACGCCGTAAATCGCCGCGATGTGCTGATGATTGAGCGCGGCGAGCGTCCGGGCCTCGCGCCGGAAACGCGCCAGCCGATCCGGATCGGAGGCGAATCCATCGGGCAGGACTTTGAGGGCGACGGAACGCTCCAACTTCGTGTCACGGGCTCGATACACCTCACCCATTCCGCCTGCCCCGACGATGGCGAGGACTTCGTACGGGCCGAAGTGCGTGCCGGAGACAAGCGCCATAGCTGGAACGCCTGCGCATGGTAGCAGAGGCCAACTGCAGTGGTGCACCGTCGGTCGGTCTATATCTTTAATCTTTCTAGAATGTCCGCGGACGCCTGACGGCCATGTCGAGAACACGCTGAGGGCTCCGACTGAGGGATGAAACCGGGCGCCCGATTGGCGCCCCGAAAACGAGGAGCCACTGATGAAATACATGCTGATGATGCACGCGCCGCGCGCCAAGGGTGACTGGCAAGTGCTCAGCTGGCCGCCTGAGGACGTGAAGGCGCACATCGACTTCATGAAACGCCTCCACAAGGACCTCTCACAGGCCGGCGAGCTGGTGGGCGCCGAGGGTCTGGCCGGGCCGGATCAGGCGAAGGTCGTGCGTTCCAGAAAGGACGGAGCGCCCGAGGTCACGGATGGCCCGTTCCCGGAGGCCAAGGAGTTTCTGGCGGGCTACTGGATCGTCGACTGCGACAGCGTCGAGCGAGTCTACGAGATTGCCGCACGCGCGTCATCGGCACCCGGGCCGGGTGGCCAGCCGATGAGCATCCCCATCGAAGTGCGCCAGGTGATGAGCGCACCTCCCACCGACATGTAGCAGTCACAGGGGCGCTGCCCGACTCGTTCTGAGGTACAACATGACCCAGGTGTGACGGCAGACGCTCAGAACTTCGCAGCCGAGGACCTGTTGCGCGAATTGGCGCCACAGGTGCTCGGCGCAGTCGTGCGACGCTTCGGCGACTTCTCCGCGGCGGAGGACGCGGTTCAGGAAGCGTTGCATCGCCGCCGCCCTGCAATGGCCGGACGAAGGTCTTCCCGACAACCCGCGCGGCTGGCTGATTCACGTCGCCGCGCGCCGCATGACTGATCATGTCCGCGCCGACATCGCTCGTCGCCGGCGCGAAACCACCGTCATGATGCAGTCGGCGGCGGACCAGCTGGTGTCACCGGCGGACGATCTGCGCGACAGCGATCAGGACGACACGCTCGTCCTGCTCTTCATGTGCTGTCATCCCGCCCTCACCCGTCCGTCCGCCATTGCACTCACCCTTCGTGCCGTGGGTGGACTCACGACCGCTGAAATCGCCAACGCGTTTCTCGTGCCCGAGTCGACGATGGCGCAGCGGATCAGCCGGGCGAAGCAGAAGATCAAATCATCAGGCGTGCCGTTCGAGATGCCGACCGATCGCGATCGCGACGAACGGCTCGATGCGGTGCTGCACGTGCTCTATCTGATCTTCAACGAAGGCTACAGCAGCAGCATCGGACCCTCTCTGCAGCGGCGCGACCTCGCGAACGAAGCTATCCGGCTGACCAGAGCCGTTCACAGCCGATTACCGAAGGACCACGAGGTCGCCGGCCTGCTTGCCCTGATGCTCCTGACCGACGCGCGACGCGCGGCGCGAACCGGACCTGATGGTGAATTGATCCCGCTCGACAAGCAGGACCGCAGTCTCTGGGATCAGCACGCGATTGCCGAGGGCGTCGCGTTGATCAGTGACGCGCTCAGACGCGGATCGGTCGGAGCGTACCAGCTGCAGGCAGCGATCGCGGCGGTGCACGATGAAGCGCCGCGAGCCGAGGATACGGACTGGCCGCAAATCCTGGCGCTGTACAGCGTGCTGAAAGGCCTGGCCGATAACCCGATGGTGTCGCTGAATCATGCGATTGCGGCTGCGATGGTCGACGGCCCTGCCGCGGGACTCGAATTGCTGAAGGCACTGGATGCCGACGAGCGAATCGCCGGCCACTATCGGCTGGATGCGGTGCGCGCTCATCTCATCGAAATGTCCGGCGATGTCGAGGCTGCCATTCGACACTATCGAGCGGCGGCAGGCCGAACGACGAGCGTGCCAGAGCGGAACTACCTGATGATGAAGGCGGCGAGCCTCCAGAAGGGACGAGCGGACGGCACCAGCGGCGACAGGCCGTGATAGTGTTCTGCCAGCGAGTGTCAATTGACGAAGACATCGTTCCGGGCGTTGCTGTCCGGCGGCGATCGACGGTCGGTCGCGCAATCCGCGCGGGCGCGGGCGCTCGTCACGGAATCGCCCGACAGGATTGCCGAGCTCGCGCGCCTCGCGGAAGACACGGACTGGCTGGTGTCGATGCGGGCGATGGATCTCCTCGAAAAGTGCGCGCACGAGCGGCCTGATTGGATACAGCCGTTCAAACAGCTGTTCATCGGTCCGCTTGCCGACAGCGACAAGTGGGAAGTACGTCTTCAGATCGTTCGCGCGCTCCCGCTGCTGAAATGGACCTCGCGCGAGCGCACTCGCGTGCTGCAGATCCTTCGACGGGATATCGAACATCCCAGAAGTTCGTGCGCGCCTGGGCCCTCGACAGCCTGTCGACCTTCGCCCTGACTGACGCCGCCCTGCGACCGATCGTCATGCGTGCCGTCGAGAGCTTCGAACGGTCCGGCAGCAAGGCGCTCGAGGCACGCGCCAGGCACGTACGAGCGCGGCTTGAATCCGCTACCGGGAAAGGGTAAGCGGATTCCAGCCGCACGGCCGGTATTTTCGCGGTATCCTTTCGTCGTCTGGCTTGCACAGGCAAGGGACGACCGCAACCAAGGGAACCGAGAATGCCGATGAACGACGAAAGCCGAAACAATCTGCTCCTGTTCGTGGCTCACGTCGCATTGCTGCAGAGTGCCGTGCACCGGAATGCTACGTCGGAGCAGATTCACGCACGCCTGTCGCAAATCGAGTCGGACAGCGTCGCGCTGATTGAGGCGCTGTCGAAAGAAGATTCGGCCCTCGCCGAGGCCGTGAAGCAAGCGTGGCATGAGCCTGCTCGCGTGCCGACGAGGAACCCGGCCGGAGTTCAGCGCGGCTGAACCGTTTGGTCCGGTAGCCGATCGGTCTGCGTGAGTGCACGGCGGCCGGTGCCGTCGGCGTTGATCACCTGAAGCGCGTAGACACGGTTCCGCCCGGAGCTGAAGACGATCTGTTTCCCGTCGGGCGACCACGCCGCTCCCCAATCATTCGCATCCGTTGAAGTCAGGCGAGTGCGGCGCTGCGTCTCAGCGTCAAACAGCCAGAGATCCCATTGCCCCGCGTCCGACGCCCAGTTCCTGCCGTCACCGGTATCCACCACGAGCGTGCGACCGTCCCGCGACGGCCACGGGTTCGACTCGTACCCCTCGTCGCTGATAGCGACGAGCGCCTCGCGCTCCGGATCAAGCGAATAGAGGCGGGAGCGAACCTTCCAGCGATCGTCCGCTGACGCCGACGCTGCGCGATGGGCGGCGACGAACACGCGAGAGCCGTCGGGATGAAACGAGAGCCGGCCGTAATAGAGATGATCGCCGTCGAGCCGCCGGGTGCCCGATCCGTCCGGACGAATGCTGAAGATTTGCTGCTTCTGGCCTGGCATTTCGACGAGGTAGACGATCAGATTTCCACGCGGCGACCAGGCCGGAGCGAATTCGTGGCCGGGAGTGATGGTCAGACGACGTTGTGCGCTGCCGTCAGCATTCATGACGTAGAGCTCACCCTGACCGTCCCGGTCCGACATGAAAACGATCGACTGTCCGTCGGGCGACCAGGATGGCCATCGGTTCTGCTTTCCTGAAGTCAGTCGGCGTGCGCCGGCGCCGTCAGCCAGCATCACGTAGATCTGATGCTGCATCCAGGGGCCCGCCGAAAACGCAATGCGTCGTCCGTCCGGAGAGTAGACAGGGGTTTCGCTCGAAACACCCTCAGGAGGCGGGCTGGCCCCGTGTTGCGTCGAAGGTGGGGCCAGCACCAGGAGAACGGCCGTCACGAGACGAGCGAGAATCAGCACCTTTCAGCCTCCGCGACGATACGCGACCAGCGTAAGCGACGGCGGAAGTATCCGATTGTCAGAAGTGTGCAAGAACTGTGAGAAAGACCTTCGACAACTCCCAATCCCCAACTTCCAACTCCCAAAACATCCGAGGCGGTCGACTGTGAACGCCTTGGGAGTGGGAAGTCTCTGGTTAGCGGGTTGCGACGGAGCACGTCGGGCCACGGCGCGATGCGGCCAGCGTGCACCGTCAGTTCGAAAAATGCACCGCAGGCGCACCGACCCCGCGGAGGCGCCGATTCGCCACTGGCGCGCGGATCGCCCGTCGGCCCAACTGATTGGGCGCCGGCGTTCGGATGACCCGAGCCGGAGCGGCCATCGTCAGGCTATCGCCGGAGGTGCATTTTTCCGCGCGTCCGGCCGAGGCGCCGTGGCGCGACGTGCTCCGGCGCAGTGGGCCCCGCTAACCACATACGTTGGGAATTGAGAGTTGGGAATTGTCAGCGAACCCAGTCGGCGATGAACACGTTCGTCTCTCCCTCCGTCTTGGCGTTCCGGTTCGATGCGAAGACGAGGTGTTTGCCGTCTGGTGAGAACATCGGGAAGCCGTCGAAGGTGTCGTTGAACGTCACCCGTTCGAGGCCGGTGCCGTCGAGATTGACCAGGTAGAGATCGAAATTGCGGCCCTTCGGGTCGTGGATGTTCGACGCGAAGATCAGCCGCTTGCCGTCCGGGTGCCACGACGGCGCGAAGTTGGCGCCGCCGAGCTTGGTCACCTGCCGCAGGTTGCTGCCGTCGCGATCCATGACGAACAGCTCGAGCTCCGTCGGCCTCCAGAGACCTTCTTTCAGCAACGCGCGATAGTCGTCCATCTCGGCACCCGCCGAGAGCGGCCGACCACGGAACGCGATGCGCTTGCCGTCGAACGAGAAGAACGGGCCGCCGTCGGGGCCGGGCCGATTCGTGAGCCGCTTCACGCCGGAACCGTCGGACTGCATCGAGTAGATCTCCATGTCGCCGTCGCGGACGCTCGTAAACACGATGAGTCCGTCCGGCGCGATGGTCGCCTCCGCGTCGTAGCCCGGCTCTCTCGTCAGCGGGGTGAGGTTTCCACCGTCGAGGTCAGCACGGTAGATGTCGTAGCCAGGATAGATGGGCCACACGTAGCCGCGCGCGAAGCTCGGCCGCGGCGGGCAGTCGCGCGAGGCCTCGTGCGTGGACGCAAAAAGCAAGTGCCGCCCGTTCGGAAAGAAGTAGCCGCAGGTAGTCCGCCCCGTGCCGGTGCTCACCCGCCGCGAGTCCGTCCCGTCGATCTTCATCGAGTAGATCTGGTCGCACGGGTAGTCGGACCTGGTCGACTGGTAGATCAGGCGGCTGCCGTCAGCGGAGAAATACGCTTCGGCATTTTCGCCTCCCTGCGTCAGTTGCCGGACATTGGCCAGGTGACGTTCCTGACCAGGCCCCGGCGAATTCGCAGGCGACTGTGCAGTCAGGCTCACCAGCACCGCCGCACACAAGAGGATGACGGTCAGGAATCTCGAATCACGCGCACGCATGGGGTACTCGTAAGATTACCCTGATTCCGCGGAGGTTCACGGCGGAGGTTCACGACGGGGGTTCATCACGAAGGTTCAGGACGGGGGTTCACAACGAGGGTTCACGACGAGGGTTCACACGGGGGTTCACACGAGGGTTCACACATGGGTTCACGACGAAGGTTCACCAGCAGTGACATGGTCCGTGCCGAGCGAGCCGGTTGGCTCGGGGCGACCTCTGAGCTGCGCGACGGCGGCAGTCTGAAAAACGACCTCGCAGCGGCTTGCATCGTCGCCGGCCAAGGTTTCGTCTCTACCGTACGGCTGACCCCGTTGCCCAACCGATTGGGCGCGGACGCTCGCATCAGCCAAGCCGGCGACGGAGTCGTAAGCACGCGCCGCGGAGAGGTCGTTTTTCCGCGCAGCGAAGCGGGAGCCCCGAGACGACCGGCTCGATCGTGCCGGACGAACTGACTTCCGACGGGTTCAGACGGGTTCACGACGAATTCAGACGAGGGTTGGCACATGGGTTCGCGACGAGGGTTCGGTTCAGAACTATAGTGATGTGATCGTGCGGCGCCTCCTCACCTTTCTCATCATCGCCTCCACGCTTACTGGCTGCAGTCGTGCTCAGCCGCCCGCAGCGGCACCGACGACTGCGCGCAACCTCTTGATCATCACGGTCGATACGTTGCGGGCGGATCGGGTTGGGGCGTATGGATACTCGCGTGCACAGACGCCGGCTATGGATGCGCTGGCGGCGCGCGGTGTGCGGTTCGAGCGCGCGTATGCAACGGCCCCGATCACGCTGACGTCCCATGCATCGCTCATGACCGGGCGCTATCCGCCCGGGCATGGCGCCCGTCACAACGGGATGCGTCTCGATCTATCGAGTACCCGACGCTGGCGGAGACGTTGGGGCGGGCCGGATTCGCGACCGGTGCCTTCGTCGGCGCCTTTCCGCTGGACCGCCGGTTCGGCCTGATCAAAGGCTTCTCGACCTATGGCGACCGCATGCCTCGCGGCCCTCAGGGGCGGCTCGCCAACGAGCGTCCGGGCAGCGCCGTCGCAGACGAGGCGATCGCGTGGCTCGAGACACAGCTTGCCCGCCGTAGCCTTGGCGAAGGCGGGCGACCGTCACGGTTCTTTCTGTGGGTGCACCTGTTCGAACCGCATGCCCCGTACGGCAGGCCAGGGGATCGAAGTCCGGCTGACGTGAGGTACGACGGCGAGGTCGCAGAATCAGACCGACAGATCGCGCGCGTGATTGCCGCGTTGGGGCCTGAGGCCAGCTCGACGTTGATTGTCCTTGCGGCCGACCACGGTGAGGCCTTCGGCGAGCACGGGGAGATCGGCCACAGCATCTTCGTCTACGACACGACGCTGCAGGTCCCATTGATCGTCGCCGGACCGGCGGTGACGCCGCGAGTCGTTCGCGATCCGGTGACGCTGGTCGACATCGCGCCAACGGTCACGCGGCTGCTTGGTGTGGGCGTATTCGACGCGGACGGTCTGGATCTGTCACCGCCGTGCCTCACTGTCCGCCGTAGCTTCAGCGAAGGCGGAGGCTGGCAATGCCCTCCCTCCGCGGGAGCTCTACGCCGAGTCGTTCGCTCCGCTGCTGGACTTCGGGTGGAGCCCGCTGCGAAGCCTCCGCGCCGAGGGATTCAAGTTCATCGCGGCGCCCAAACCTGAACTGTTTGCGCTCACGACGGATGAAGCGGAAACGAAGAACGTCGTCGAGCGCGGAGCAAAAGCGCGCGGCGGCGCTTCGCGACCGGATCGATCGCATCTCTTCCGCGACGCTTGCTGCACAAACCGCTATCGATCCGGAGACAACAGGCCGGCTTCAGGCGCTCGGCTACGTCTCAGGCAGTCCAGCGTGCGCAGGGTTCGTCACGTCCTGATCCCAAGGATCGGCGCGAGCTCGCCGCGCGTATCGCTCGCGTGACGTCAGGCGAACTGGCGGGGGCTGAGCTGGAAAGCGCGTTGCGCGCGATTTTGAAAGACGATCCCCAGAATCCCGCAAGCGCACATGCGCCTCGGTTACGTCCTGGCTGAAACGAACAGGTGCGCTGAGGCCGAGCCGCATTTCCGCGCCGCCATCAGCGCCAAGCTGCCGACAGCGGACGCCCATCTCGGGCTTGCGTCATGCTACGCGGCCGCGCGCCGGTCCGATGTAGGCGCTCGCGACACTTCGCGACGCCGCAGCGATCGAGCCTGACAATCCGGCCGTCATTGCGAACCAGGGTGTGTTGACGTCTGACGGCGGTCAGCCGCTCGCGGCGATTCCGCTCTTAGAGCGCGCGCTGACGCTCGATCCGGACTTCCACGAAGCCAGGTTCAACCTCGCCATCGCCTTCGCGCGCGCCGGCCGCAGGCAGGAAGCGGCAGCGCAGGCAACGGAACTGCTGAAGCGTTTGCCGGCAACCGCACCTCAACGCTCCGAGGTCGAACGGTTGCTCGCGGCCGTGCGGTAATGCCATCGGAACCCCATTCCGTCGTGAATCGGGTGTTCAGGCTGTGCGCGTGGGTTTCGGCCGTTCTGCTGTGGTCGCAGTTCGTGCTGACGACGCGCTACGCAGAGGTCGAAGGCTCCCTTCACGGTGCCAAACGTCCTCTCTACGTTCTGGTCCTCATCATTGCCACGGCTGCTCTGCTGCTGCCGCGTCGGACGTCTTCAGCCGGCGACCGACCGATCGACCATCTGCTGCCCAATCTCGTCTTTGCTGGCGGCATGCTGGGGCTTGGCGTCGCGTGCTTCACCTGGTTCCCACTCGAATACTGGCGTGGCATTCCATACCTCGACAATTGGGTCACTCGCTACCTGTCAACCGTTGACGGGATCAATCTTCTGAAACAAGGCGCGGCAGTCGGCTGGAACTGGAACTTTCTCGGTGGCTACCAGACCTCGTCGGACATCACGCAGAGCCTGACGCTCGTCGCACTGGTCCCGATGCTGACGTTCGGTGACGCCGATCGGCTTCCACCTCACGCACGTCCTGTTGTTCGTGAGCATCCCGGCCATCGTCTACATCGATTTGCGAATCGCCTCGGCGACCTCGCGCGCGAGGTCCGCCGGAATCGATGAGAGAACGACCCGCACCAGGCCAGGCTCGGTGCGGGCCTCGCCGCGATCGGCGTCATGTCGATGTCGTATCTGCTCCTGCGCAGCGGCGACACGAACTCGCTGTCAGGTGTCGCGACGATGATGATGGCGTTGATGGCCGGGCATGCGGCGGCCGCCGGTCGCCGATGGGGCGGGCCGCTGCTGGTCGTCGCGCTGACGCTCCTCGCCTGGTCGCATACAGGTTTCTTCATCTATGCGGGACTGTTCCTGCTCGTCGACGCCGCGCTGGCGCTCGACATGCGCCGCGCGATCCGCGCCGCCGTGGCCGGCGCGTGCGCCACGGTGGCCGTGCTGCCGCTGACCTGGGAGCTCTGGCGATACCCGGACTATTTCATCGCCAACAACGTCATCCTCGATCCGAACCACACGATCGACTGGTTCGCGTTCGCGCGAAAGATTTTCTACAACGTGGAGCTGTTGTGGCTTCCGGGCCGCTGGTTCAACGATTCGACCGGCCTGACCTATGTCCTGCTGCCGCTGCTGTTGTTCGTCGCGTGGAGGGGCCGAGGACGGACTCGATACTACGCCGTGGTCGCCGTCAGTGCGTTCGCATTGACTCGCCTGCAGACCGCGGATACGGCGTACCTGTTCGTTCGCCCGCATCACTGCTGTCGGTGTGCACGCCGGTCGCGATCGTGGGCCTCATCGACTGATGGGACAGCGAGGCGTGGAGGCGATGGTCGATCGCCGCACTGGCGATCTCTATCTGCAGATCTGGGTGCACCCTGTTCCGCACGTCCGAGACGCGTCAGCGATCGAGCCGGACCTGATGGCGCAGATGCGAGGGCTGGACGGCGCAATGGTTCTGCTGGAGAACACACCTCATCGCGACATGGACGTCGATCCCGCGCGCGACGTCGAGCCCGCGCCAGTGCCCGTACACTTCGAGAGCGTGGTGCCTCGCCTGACGGGTCTGCGTCTCTATGCCGGGCATGTGGGACGGGTGGCAGTGGTGTCCGCAGCGCGACGAGGTCCTCGCGGGTGGCGCATTCCGCGGCGCATCTATCTCCGTGACAGCCCTGACGCCGTCCACGCTGAACTGTCGCGGTGGGGCGTCAAGTCACGTGTTCGTCTGGAGCCGCGCAGCGCGTCAGTTCTTCGACGCCGATCCACTGTTCGTAAGCGATGGTCGGCTGATCCGTGGTCACACTACGAGTTCAGGCGGCCGATCCGCGCGATATCGTCGCTGACGAACGGCAGAGGCCGCATCACCGGACGCACCCGCTTGGTGCCCGCGTCGAACTGGAGTCGGTTCGCGCCGGTGAGCGAGTGACTCCTGCGCACGCATTTCTACCCCGCCTGGACTGCGTGGTTCGAAGCACAGCAGATGCCGCTCATCGAAGTGATGGACAGATGGCGTTGCTCGCGCCGCGAGATGGGAGACATGACGATCGAAATGCGATATCCAAAGCGCGGTGGCTTCATGCTCTGGCGATTGTGGCGGTCGTGATCGGCAGCGCAGTTCTCTCGCTCGAACACCGCCATTGAGCCACTCGGCCACAGACCATCGAGATTTTGCTCGGCCTCGCCTGAATCCAATTTTCCGCAGTCCAACAGACCAATGGTTTGAAGCCGTTGGTACCAGCGTTCATCACACCAAGAAAACACCGCGATTTCGATGCATCCTCGCGATCGAAATGGTGTGATTCATCCCTCGAATTCTGGTTCGGGACTTGCTGAATGCCGAGCCGGCGCGAGTGGCGCGCTCCACGTTCATCTGTTTCTTGATTCCGGAGGCGAATAACGCATGAAGAGGATCATCTACGCGATGATCGTCCTGTGCTCGCTTGGGCTGGCCGCTGCGCCAGCGCTCGCGCAGCAGACGACCGGTAACATCACCGGCCGCATCCTGGACGATCAGGGCTCTGCGGTTCCAGGCGTGAGCGTCACGGCCTTGAACGCGCAGACCGGCTTCAGCCGAACCACCGTCACGGACGCGGAAGGGGTCTATCGACTGAACGCCCTTCCCGTCGGCACATACGATCTGACTGCGGATCTGACGGGTTCGCCAAGGTCGAGAACAAGGCCATCGTGCTCAACGTCGGTCAGACGATCGACGTGAACATGTCGCTCAAGGTCGCCAGCGTGCAGGAGTCGGTGACGGTCACCGGCGAGTCGCCAATGATTGAAACGCGCTCCTCTTCGGTGGGCGGCGTCGTCGACATTCAGCGGATCGAGTCGCTGCCGCTCAACGGCCGTCAGTTCGCGAACCTCGCGGCGACGATTCCGGGTGTCGGCCTCGGCTTCCACTCCGACCCGACGAAGAGCGCACAGTTCTCGCCGCAGATCAACGGCGGCAACGGCCGCAACGTGAACTACCAGATCGACGGTGGCGACAACAACGACGACACCGTCGGTGGCTTGCTGCAGGCGTTCCCGCTCGAGGCGATTCAGGAGTTCAACTTCGTCACGCAGCGGTTCAAGGCCGAATACGGCCGCAGCAACGGCGGCGTCATGAACATCGTCACCAAGAGCGGCACGAATGATTGGCGCGGCAGCTGGTTCACGATGTTCCGCGACAAGTCGCTCAATTCGACGACGTTCAGCCAGGAAATCGCGAATATCGACAAGCAGGACTACCGGCGCTATCAGTTCGGCGGATCGTTCGGCGGGCCGATTGCGCTGAACCGCGCGCATTTCTTCGCCGCCTTCGAGCGCACGCAGCAGGATACGAAGCAGGCAGTCGACACCCGCGGCCTGTTCCCGTCAGAGGATGGCGTCTTCGACACGCCGCTGCGCGAGAACCTGTTCACGGCGAAGATGACGGCGAATCTCAACCCGGCGCATTACCTCTCGCGTCCGTTACGGCCGCAACACGAATTCGCAGCCGTATGGCGCGGCGCTGCGCAACGCCCGCTCGGCGTGGAGCATCAGCGAGAACACCTTCAATTCGATCAACCTGAATCACAACTGGGTGCTCGGCGGCTCGAAGCTGAACGAGTTCATCTTCCAGTACGCCGACTTCGCCAACAACATCCCGCTCAGCAGCAACGACCCGTGGCTCGATCTTCCCGAACGGCGTGCGGATCGGCGGCAACCCGAACACGCCGCAGACCACGCAGCAGGAGAAGTGGCAGTTCCGCGACGACTTCTCGTGGAGCATGACTGGCTACGGTGGCATCGGCCACGACCTCCGTGCCGGTGTGAACTTGATCCACGAGCCGCACCTGTTCATCACGTTCAACGGCGGCAGCCTCGCCGCAGCTGACGCTGAACTCGAGGACTCGCTGACATCGCCGGTCCCGGCAGGTGACGTTCCTGGGCGGCGCCGCCAACGTCAACATCCCCGATCGATCTCTATGCGCTCTACATCCAGGACGACTGGCGCGTGACCAACAAGCTGACACTGAACCTCGGTCTGCGGTACGACTACGTGGACGGGATGCCCATCGATCAGGCGACCAACCCGAACTTCCTGGTGATGCAGGCCGCCGGCCTCTCGGGCCGCCTGGACGGCATGGCATTCCTCGAGGACTTCGGGAAGGAAACGAAGAACGACGGCGACAACATCCAGCCGCGACTCGGGTTCGCTTACGACCTCAACGGGACGACGGCCGGAACATCATCCGCGGCGGTTGGGGCGTCTACACAGGATTTCGGCTACACGAACTCCAACATCCTGTTCCCGGCGCTCGACTCGCCGGAGGGCACGGACAGGTGTTCTTCGTCGACGAACCCGACCGGCATTCAGAAAGGCCGACGGCACGTTCTACACGCCACTCGATCCGGTCTCGTCGATTGCCTTCCGCAACGAGGTCGACACCTCGCGTGCGCCACTCCTCGGCCAGGTGGCCTCGCCGATACTCGAGCAGCCGTATACGCGGCAGACGAACCTGGGCTGGGCTCATCAGCTCAACTCGTCCACCGGCTGTACCGCTGACTACGTGCGCGTCGACGGACGCGACATCAACATCCGCTTCCGTGCGAACACGCAGGTCAATCTGGCGTCACGCCGGCTGGCCGGGACTGCCGCATGTCGCCGAACACGATTGTCGTTCCGCACGGCGGTCAGCAAGGGCGAGAGCACGTATGACGGTCTGATCCTCGGATTCCGCCGCAGAATGTCGCGCGGCTTCGATCTGACGGCCTCCTACACGCTCGGCAACGCCGAGAGCATCATCGGCACGGCCAACGATGAACTGGATGCGAACAACATCCAGGACGCCGCTGACCCGACCAACCCCGTCAACAACGGCCCGTCCACCCGCACCGACGCGCGCCACCGCGTGTCGATCAGCGCCGTCATCCAGGCGCCATGGGGGATCCAGGTCGCGCCGTTCTTCCTGTATCGCTCGGCGCTGCCGCTCCTCACGTTCGAAGGCGTGGACTTCAACCTCGACGGCAACACGAACGACATCACCCCGCTCGCCTATAAGTTCACCGGCCTGAACGACGATGGCACGGCGACCTTCGAGGAGAACGGGTGCGTGTGAGAACGTGAACTGCAGCCGTCGCGCGCCGTACTCACAGTTGAACCTGCGTTTGAGCAAGTCGTTCCGCCTCTGGGGATCGGCTCGCGTTGAAGCGATCGGCGAGATCTTCAACCTGTTCAACGCCAAGAACCCCGCGCTGCCGCTCACGTCCGCGCGCGTGAACGCCACGACGGGTGCGCAGCTCTCGAGCTTCATGCAGCCGACGGCGTACGCCGGGGATATCGGGCAGCCCGAACAGCGCATCGGGCAGCTGGGGTTCCGGTTCACGTTCTAAGGTATCGACGACTGGTGGGCCCGGCCTCCGCGGCCGGGCCCATCAGGCGTATCCCGCCCGTATACCGCAAGCCATTCCCACCGCGAAAATCCCACCAGATCCAAAAATCCGTAGGCACTCCACCGAGCAATTGGATTGGGCCGTTCGTCACACTATTTGCCACCGTGTGACTGACCTTCAAAAACAAGCAGTTCAACCACTTACAGTTGCATTTCATCACCGGCGAGATCCGGTCTGGGATTTGCTGATTGACCTGGTCGGCGCGCTGTCGCGCCATTTCCTTTTACAACGCATGTGGAGGGGCAGGATGAGAAGACTGAGCTGGGCGATGTTTGCCCTGCTTGCACTGACGTTGGTCGCAACGCCGGCGCTGGCGCAGCAGACGACCGGGAATATCACCGGTCAAATCGTTGACGGACAAGGGCGCCGCGGTTCCGGGCGTCACAGTGACCGGCAAGAACGCCGCAACGGGGTTTACCCGCAGCGACGTTCGGATACGCAGGGTATCTACCGACTGACGGCGCTGCCGATCGGCAAGTACAACCTGACGGCGGAACTTGCGGGGTTCCAGAAGGTCGAGAACAAAGGCATCGAGGTCAGCGTCGGCCAGACGCTCACCGTCCCGATGGTTCTGCAGCTGGCGTCCGTGCAGGAGACGGTCACCGTCACGGGTGAGTCCCCGCTCGTCGAAACCGGCGCATCGTCGGTCGGCGGCGTCGTCGACGTCGGCGCGCATCGAGAACATGCCGCTGAACGGCCGGCAGTTCGCGAACCTCGCCGCGACGATTCCCGGCGTCGACGATGGGGTTCCACACCGACCCGACCAAGAGCACGCAGTACTCGCCGCAGATCGGCGGCGGCAACGGCCGCAACCTGAACTACCAGATCGACGGCGGTGACAACAACGACGACACGGTCGGCGGGCTGCTCCAGCTCTTCCCGCTCGAGGCGATTCAGGAATTCAACTTCGTCACCTCCCGCTACAAGGCGGAGTACGGCCGCAGCAACGGCGGCGTCATGAACATCGTGACCAAGAGCGGCACCAACCAGATGCGCGGGCAGCTGGTTCACGCTGCTGCGCGACGACACGATGAACTCGATGACGCAGACCGAGAAGGACAGCGAAGCGAGAAGCAGGATTATCGCCGGTATCAATATCGGCGGATCGTTCGGCGGACCGATCGTGCGCGACCGGGTTCACTACTTCGGCGCGTTCGAGCGCACGCAGCAGGATACCTTCCAGGTCGTCAACACGCAGGGACTGTTCCCGAACGAGGACGGCACGTTCGCCACGCCATATCGTGAAACGCTGCTGACCGTCAAGGGCACGATGAACCTGAACCGCAGCACTACCTGTCGGTCCGCTACGGCCGGAACGAGAACACCCAGCCGTACGGTGCCGATCCGTTGTTCCCGAGAGCGGCTGGGGCACAAGCGCGAACGACTTCAATTCGTTCAACGTGAATCACAACTGGGTGCTTGGCGGGGCGAAGCTCAACGAGTTCATCTTCCAGTACGCCGACTTCCTGAACCACATCGGCGCCAACAGCAGCGATCCGACCCAGAACTTCCGCAATGGCGTCACGTCGGACAGAACGGCAACACGCCGCAGACGACCGAACAGAAGAAGTATCAGTTCCGCAACGACTTCTCGTGGAGCATGGCGGGCATGGGCGGGCTTGGCCACGATTTCAAGGCTGGAGTCAACTACATCCACGAGCCGCGCCTGTTCATCACCTTCAATACCGGCACGAACGACTACACCTACAACCACCTCGACAACGACGTCAACGGACCGCTGTCGAGCGTGACCAGGAACGGCGGTGCCGCGGAAGCGAAGATCCCGCTCGATCAGTACGCGTTCTACATCCAGGACGACTGGCGCCTCACCGGCCGGCTGACACTGAACCTGGGCCTGCGCTACGACGTGATCGACGGCATCCAGATCGACCAGTCGTTCAATCCAAACTTCGTGAAGGTCCAGGCGCCGGGCCGGCCGGCCTGCTCGCGGGAATCAAGGGGATGGAGAACGCCGGGCTCGATCCGAAGGAAGACACCAACAACTGGCAGCCGCGCGTCGGCTTCGCGTATGACCTGCGCGGCGACGGCCGGGACGTCATCCGCGGCGGCTGGGGCATCTACACCGACATGGGGTACACGAACTCCAACGCGCTGTTCCCCGCGATCGATGCGACCGGTATCGGTTCGGCGTCGTCTTCAACGTTGACGTGCCGACGGGCATCCGCAATCCCGATGGCTCGTTCTACCGATTCGGTCAGCCGATCTCGAACATCGCCAGTCAGAACCCTTCCAATCCCAACGTGTTGCCGTTGAGTGGCCAGTGGTTGGATCCGCGGCTCCAGATGCCGTACACGCGTCAGACGGCGTTCGGCTGGTCGCACCAGTTCAACAGCAACACGGTGCTGGTTGACGGACTTCGTTCGCAACGACGGGCGTGACCTCAACGTCTCGCCCCGAATCAACACGCGTCCGGTGGGGCAGCCGGACGGCGCCGCGCCGCCTCGCGTTCCTCAACCTGCCGCCGAACGTCGCCGGGACCCGTGGGGCAGTCGAGCCTTGGTGAGAGCGACTACACGGCGCTGATCCTCGGTCTCCGGCGCCGCATGTCGGCGGGGCTCGCGTTCAACGTGAACTACACGCTGGCCGAGGCGAACAGCACGATCGGTTCGTCCGTCGATCAACTCAACGCGAACAACATCCAGGAAGCCGAGCTGCTCTACGACGACCCGCGCGTGTACGGTCCTACCAGCCCACCGACTCGCGGCACGCCGGTTCGTTTTCCGCAATCTGGCAGGTGAAGGGACTCACCATCTTTCCGGTCTACACATTCCGGTCGCCGCTACCGGTGTCCACGACGGAAGGTATCGATCGAACCTGAACGGCGAGATCAACGACCTGCCGCGAACGTGCCTTCCAGTACGACGGTATCGGCAACGCGCCGAAGGACATCGGTCCGTGCGAGACCTATAACTGCGGCCGCGGCGCTTGGCGGTCGCAGATGAACCTGCGCATGTCGTACGGGTTCCGTCTCGTCGGCTCGACGCGCCTGGAAGCGATCGGGGAGATGTTCAACGTGTTCAACGTGAAGAACGCGTCCGCCTTTACAGCGCACGCGGCTGCTCGGCACGGGCCTTCCGAATCCGAACTTCATGCAGCCGACCAACTTCTCCGGCGACTTCCAGCAGCCGGAACAGCGGGTCGGTCAGCTCGGGTTCCGCTTCACGTTCTAAATCGGTGGGTCCGGCTGAAGCCGGACTCTACAAAACTGGAGGAGGGGCGTCCGGGTTTTCCCGGCGCCCCTCTTTTGGTCCACGTAGTGTCCGGCTTTAGCCGGACGGTGTCGACGCTCACGGCCGGTCGCGACGAGCACGACGGTCACGACGACACGACACCAAGAAAAGCCACCAGATCGCGTCGTCGTGTTCGTCGTGACCGCACGTATGACGTGGACCGTGCATAGTGTCCGGCTTTAGCCGGACCGTTGACCGGCGCCCGATCACCGCCCGACCGATTTCAGCAATTCGCGCGCGGCTTTGGCTTCACGTCCGGTTGCTGGCGCACGCGCGATCAACTCGCGATACACCGCTACGGCTTTGTCCTTCTGACCGCTCTCCTGATAGGCAATCCCCAGGTTCAGCCGCGCCTCTTGAAAATCTGGCGACGTTTTGAGCGCGCGCTCGAACCACGGAATCGCCTCGGCGGGCCGTCCCCCCTGAACCAGCAGCACGCCGAGCCCGTTCGCCGCGTCGGCGTGCGTGGGATCCGCGTCGAGGGCGCGGCGGTAGGCGGCGTCTGCCTGCGCTAGAGAGCCGAGCTCGCGCCAGGCATTCCCGAGGTTCGCCCAGTACGATGCGTTCGACGGATCGGCCTGCGCGGCGCGCTCGAAGAACGTTGCCGCCTCTGACGAACGTCCCGCGTCCGCGTGCAGCAGCCCAAGACCGTTCAACGCCGCAGGGTTGTTGGCTTCGACGGCCAGTGCGGCTTCCTCGGCGCGACGCGCCTCGTCGGCGTGTCCGGCCGTCCGTGCGGCGACGGCGAGATCGTGGAATAACGTCGCATCCGACGGCCAGCGCGCAACCGCCGCCCGGTACACGGCCAGCGCGTCGCTGGCTTTCCCCGCATCCATCAACGCTCGCGCGTATGTCGACTGAAAGACCGGCCCAGCCGGGAAGCGAGTCGCGAGCTCCTGCAGGATCGGCAGCGCAGAGGTCACGCGTCCGGCATTCAGCTGCGCCAGCGCAGATTCGAACCGGTTCCACGCATCGATCACCCGCGCAGGATTCGGTGCGCCCGCAGCAACCGGCACGACAGGGCCGGCGCTCGCGTATCCCAACGCCCTCAGGCGATCGCCCGCCTCGCTGCTCACCGCCCTGGACGACGGTTGCGCGGCTTTCACCGCCTGCATGGCCGTCAGCTTCGTCGTCATGCCCTGCACGATCCCGTCGTGACTGGCGGCGACATTGCGCGCTTCAGCGGGATCCGCCTTCAGGTCGTAGAGCTCGGTCTCGGATGACAGCAACAGCTTCCACTGTTCGCCTGACAGCGACGCGATCGGATGCCAGCCGGCGGTTTGCGCGTACTCCGATTCGCTGTAGACGTCACGCTCCTGCTGGCCCTCATCGAGCAGCGTGATCGTGTTCGCTGACGTCGAGCCGATGCCACTGTGGCGGAGGATGGTGGGCGCGACATCGGCGAGCGAGACAGGAGCAGAGACTTCGCGAGGCGTGATTCCCGGGCCAGCAATCACGAGTGGCACGCGCAACGTCGCGTCGTACGTGAGCATGCCGTGCGTCTGCTCGCCGTGATCGCCGAGACCTTCGCCGTGATCGCCCATGACCGCGATCACGGTGCGGTCGGCAAACCCGCGGTCGCGCAGCCGCTGCAGAAGCCGGCCAGCTTGTGCATCCGCATACGCGACCTCGCCGTCGTACGCGTTGCCGCCTGCCTTTGCGACGAACTCGGGTGGCGCGGCATACGGCGCGTGCGGATCGTAGAGGTGGACCCAGAGAAAGAACGGCGTGCGCCCCTGATCGAGCCATGCCAGCGCCGCGTCAATGACGTCGGATCCACGACGCTCCGCCTCGAGCCGGCCCATCGCCTCGGGATCGCGTTGAACCTTGTCGTCGTAGATGTCGAATCCTTCAGCCAGCCCGAATCGTCGATCGAGGACGTAGGCGCCCACGAACGCCGCCGTCTGATAGCCGTTCGTTCGCAGCGTTCGAGCGATCGGCTCGACCCCTTGTGCGGAAGATCACCCCGTTCTCGCGCACGCCGTGCTGTGGGGGCAGGGTGCCGGTCATGATCGAGACATGCGACGGGAGCGTCAGCGGGACCGTGGCGCGGGCGTTCAGGAAGCGAACGCCGGACGCGCTCAGGGCGTCGAGCGCACGGCGTCAGGCCGCGGCCCAGTCGATCGGCGCGGAGCGTGTCGATGGTGATGAAGACGATGTTGGGCTTGCTGGCGGGCTGGGAAGAGGCTGTGCGGCGGGCTCGAGCCGGATCGGACGGCGAAATAGATAGCGATTCCCGCCAGGAGGAGAGCCGATCCGAGAAAGTACCGCTTCACGCGTGAGGCCTTCGAAAAGCATATACGGGACCCTCACCGATGACCTGTCAGAGTCGGTCCTTCACGTCGGGCTGGTGCCGGACTCACAAGTGGTTGCAATTTCTGCACATAGCGAACTCCCAGCGAATAGGTGGCTGGCACCTTCCCGGGCAGGTGCCAGCCACCTTTGCGAGAAGTTGCAGGGGTTGCGGAAATGATGTAGCATTGCATCCGGATATACGGATGGATGTCGCAATTTTCGACGACCTGACGACCCTCGCTGATGCGACGCGGAGCCGCATGCTGTTGCTCCTCGAGCGGCATGAGCTGACGGTGTCGGAGCTCTGCACCATCCTCCAGCTGCCCCAATCGACGGTCAGCCGCCACCTCAAGACGCTGTCGGATACCGGCTGGGTGAGCTCGCGCCGTGACGGCACGAGCCGCTTCTACACTCTCGCGCTCGATGACCGCGGGCCGGTCACCCGGCGGCTGTGGTCGCTGCTGCGCGAACAGGTCGCCACCACACCAGGCGCCGATCAGGATGCGCGACGGCTGACGAGCGTGCTCGCGCGACGCCAGACGAAGTCTCAGGAGTTCTTCGAGTCGGCCGCCGGCCAGTGGGACCGGCTCCGGCAGGAACTCTTCGGCCGCTCCTCTCACCTGCTCGCGCTGCCCGGCCTGTTCGACGCGGACTGGGTGATCGGCGATCTCGGTTGCGGGACGGGCCAGGTCGCCGCCGCGCTCGCGCCGTTCGTCGCGCGGGTGATTGCCGTCGACCGGTCGAACGACATGCTGCAGACGGCGCGTCGCCGTCTTCAGGATCTCGCGAACGTCGACGTCCGGCGGGGCGAGCTCGAGGCGCTGCCGATTGACGATGGCGAGCTCGACGCCGCGACACTACTCCTCGTGCTGCATCACCTGCCCGATCCGGCGGCCGCGCTCGGCGAAGCCGGCCGCGTGCTGAAGCCGGGTGGACGGCTGCTGATTTGCGACATGCTTCCGCACGACCGCGAGGAATACAGACATCAGATGGGGCACGTGTGGCTCGGGCTCGAGACAGGGACACTTGCAGAAGATGCTCGCGCAGGCGGGCTTCACTGACGTTCGGATCGTCACGCTGCCCCTGGATCCGGATGCCAAGGGCCCGGCGCTGTTCGTGGCGAGCGTCAGCAGAACCTGCGGCGTAGCGGCTGTTTGTATGAACGCTGACGGCTTGCACAACGATCGTGCGCTGCGGCCATCGGCTCGTGCATGAAGGGAGTAACGTAACTAGTGAGAGCGCTTTGGGGTTGGGCCCCAAGCGCATTAATCAAAGAGGACAGCGATGACTACAGCAGTTCGTGAAATGCATGCGTTCGAAGCGTCGAAGAAAGTGGGGCGCGAGCCGTACAAGGTGAAGGACCTCGGGCTCGCCGAGTTCGGGCGAAAGGAAATCCGGCTCGCCGAACAGGAGATGCCGGGGCTGATGGCGCTGCGCGAGCGCTACAAGGGCAAACGGCCGCTCGCCGGCGCGAAGGTCATGGGCAGCCTGCACATGACGATTCAGACCGCCGTGCTGATCGAGACGCTGGCGGACCTCGGCGCCGACGTGCGCTGGGTCTCGTGCAACATCTTCTCGACGCAGGATCACGCGGCGGCCGCGGTGGTGGTCGGCCGTCCGGAAACCGGCGGTACGGCCGAGAACCCGAAGGGCACGCCGGTGTTCGCGTGGAAGGGCGAAACGCTCGAGGAGGTACTGGTGGTGCACCGGCGAGGCGCTGATGTGGCCGGACGGCAGCGGCCCGACGCAGATCGTCGACGACGGTGGTGACGCGACGTTGCTGGTGCACAAGGGAGTCGAATTCGAAAAGACCGGCAAGGTGCCGGCGTTCAAGCCCGAGAGCGAGCCCGAGGAGTGGGGCGTCATCCTCGACTTCCTGCGCAAGAGCATTGCCGAGAACCCGCACCGCTGGACCAAGGTCGCCGCTGATCTGCGCGGCGTGAGCGAGGAAACGACGACCGGTGTCCACCGTCTCTACCAGATGATGGAAGCGGGCACGCTGCTCTTCCCGGCCATCAACGTCAACGACTCGGTGACCAAGAGCAAGTTCGACAACATCTACGGCTGCCGTCACTCCGTGATCGACGGCCTCAACCGCGCCACCGACGTCATGCTCGGCGGCAAGGTCGCCGTGGTGTTCGGCTTCGGTGAAGTCGGCAAGGGCTGCGCGCAGGCACTCCGCGGCCAGGGCGCGCGCGTCATCGTCACCGAGATCGATCCGATCTGCGCGCTGCAAGCGGCGATGGAAGGGTACGAGGTCAACACGCTGGAAAACGTCGTGTCGACCGCGGACATCTTCGTCACCGCGACCGGCAACCTCAACATCATCACGGCCGAGCACATGGCCAAGATGAAGGACAAGGCGATCGTCGGCAATATCGGCCACTTCGACAACGAGATCGACATGGCCGGACTGAAGAAGGTGAAGGGTCTCGAGCGGATCAACATCAAGCCGCAGTACGACGAGTTCCGGTTCCCCGACGGTCACAGCGTGATGGTGCTGGCCGAGGGCCGGCTGATGAACCTCGGCTGCGCCACGGGCCACCCGAGCTTCGTGATGTCCGCGTCGTTCTCGAACCAGGTGATCGCGCAGCTCGAGCTGCACCAGAACAACGACAAGTACGAGAAGAAGGTCTACATCCTGCCGAAGCACCTCGACGAAGAGGTCGCCCGGCTGCACCTGGATCACCTCGGCGTGAAGCTCACGAAGCTGTCGGCCGAGCAGGCGCAGTACATCGGCGTTCCGGTCCGAGGGACCGTACAAGCCGGAGCACTACCGCTACTGACACGCACGCACGCCGTGGTCCGTGGTTCGTCGCTCGTCGCTCGTAGAGCCGAGTCGCGAGTTTGGCTTGTCGAGCGACGAGCGACGAGCTACGAACCACGGCAGCGGTCCTTGTCTGTAGCGCCCGCGTGTCAGTTTTTCCTCAGCACGCGGCCCGGCAAAGCGGCGGTGAACTTCCCCTCCGAGACCACCGGCACGCCGTTCACGAGCACGCCCCACATGCCTTCAGCCAACTGGTGCGGCTGGGTGTAGGTTGCGCGATCGCGGATCTTCGCGGGATCGAAGATCGCGATGTCGGCGGCCGCGCCCTCGCGAATCACCCCTCTGTCCTTCAGTCCAAAGACCGAGGCTGGCAGGCTGGTCATCGAGCGAATCGCCTCTTCGAGCGTCGTGACGCCGCGCTCGCGAACGTAGACTGCGAGCCGCCTCGCAAACGCACCGTAGTTGCGCGGATGCGGTTGTCCGGCGTCCATCCGCACGAGACCGCCGTCGCTCGACACCATCGTGTAGGGCTTCGTCATGATGTGACGAATGTCCTCTTCCGACATGTTGAACGAGACGATCGAGACGTTCCCCTTCATCATCATGTCGATGGCGGCGATTTCGGGTGCCACTTTCCGCGCCTCCGCGATCTGCGCAAGGGTCTTGCCCTGGAGCGAAGGATCGGGCGAAAAGAACGCAATCTGGATCGCCGATGCGCCTCCGCGGCGGCGCATGTTCTCGCGGACAGTCGCTTCGAGCGTCTGCCGCGCCGCCTTTTTCTCCGGCGTCAGCGTCGCCGCCGCGTCGGCGGTTTCCGGCAACTCGATTCCTCCCGGCAGCAACGCGGCGCGGAGACTCGTTGACGAGGCTTCATAGGGATACTGATCGGCGAACACCTGCACGCCGCGGCTGCGTGCCTCCTCGATGCGCATCGTGGATGCGGTTGCGAGGCCCCAGTTGTCCGGACCGAGCGCCTTCATATGGCTGACGATGCCGATCAGGCGACCCTCTTCGGCGATGCGGATCACTTCCTGGACCGCGGCGACCACGCCGATGTTGTAGTCACCCTCGTCGCGGATGTGGCTCGTATACACACCACCGAACTCCCCCGCGACCGCGGCGAGCGCGATCACTTCTTCAGTCTTGGAATAACTGCCCGGCGTGTAGAAGAGCCCGCTCGAGAGCCCGTAGGCGCCCTGCTCCATCGCACGCCGCACGAGCGCGCGCATCTTCTCGAGCTCCTCAGCCGTCGGCGCACGATTCTCGCGGCCGATCACGCTTCCGCGCACGCTGCCATGACCGATCAGCAGCGCGACGTTCGGTCCGACGCCGCCCTTCTCGAGTTCGAGCCGTTGTGCGGCGAGGTCGACGGGACCGCCGCCGTCCGGGTTGATGACGACCGTCGTCACACCCTGCGCAAGAATCGGCTGTGCTTGTCGAAGCTCAGGTCGTGCTCAGGCCCTCGCTGGCATGTGAGTGGACATCGATGAAACCAGGGGTGACGAGGCGGTCGCCAGCATCAATGAGGGTCTTGGCTTTCGCGCCGGGCAGGCGCCCAACAGCAACAATCTTGTCACCGGTGATACCAATGTCGACCTTCAGCCAGGGATTACCTGACCCATCCATTACACGGCCGTTCCGAATCACGACATCGAATTGCGACGGCTGAGCTGCCTGGCCCGAGCTTGTTCGAGGGGCCTGATCGGCAGCGATTGCAGCCACACTCGTGGCAAGAATTAGGGCGGCAACGACCTGGCGCATGGTGGAACATTCTAAGCGGCTCTTTCCTAGCCGAACAGCAGGCACAGGTTGTGCACGGATCGCGGGCTTGGAAGGTCCGCACCCTCCTGGCGAGGGGCGCACAACGAAAGGTGGACCATGTCTGAAGCGCCGATGAACCTCACGATGCCGCGGAGCAAGAAGAGCGTCTGGGACGCGCCGAAACTTTCGGCGAGGATCTCCGAATGCGATCAGGATCGCTGGATGATGGCAGCATGGGCTGCCGGACTCGCGATGATGGGAATCAGACGCGGCGGTTTCAAGGGCGGAGCCCTGACGGCGGCAGGCGGTGCGCTGGCGATCCGTGCGGCGATGGGCCGTCGCGATGTCACAATGGCGCGTAACTGGATCGATCGCCGGCTGAAGGAACGCGGCTGGCGGATCCCCGACATCGTCGAACACACGTCCGAGGAGTCCTTCCCTGCGAGCGATCCGCCCTCGTGGACGAGCGCAGCGGTGACGCCGAATCGGCAACCGGCAGCAGTCTGACGCCGGTAACGACCTGGAAGACGACCGCGACTACGGAAGAGAGCGCTTTGAAATGGACATGGATCTGCAATTCCCCGCTGACGCACAGGAAGCGCGGGTCCGTAGTCGCCGGAACATCAGCGACACTGAGCGCTGGGTTTCGGTTGCCGCCGGGACACTGATGGCGGCCTATGGTGTGTCGCGTCGCCGTGGAAACGGGTGGCTACTGGCAACGCATGGGGGCACTCCTCGTGAGGCGTGGTGTGACCGGACATTGCCACACCTACGACTTCATCGGTGTGAACACGGCGGGAACCGGCGAAGACACGCGGCGCGTGCTCGGTGGCCCAGGTGGCGTCATGATCGACGAGAGGATCACGATCAATCGTCCGATCGGCGACCTCTATCGATTCTGGCGCAACCTCGAAAACCTTCCCCGATTCATGCGCCACCTCGAATCGGTCGAAGTCGATCACGGAAACGCTGTCGCGTTGGCGGGCAAAGGCCCCCGCAAACAGAGTGGTGGAGTGGAACGCCGAAATCATCAACGAGGTGCCAAACCAGGTGATCGGCTGGCGCTCGATCGAGGGATCCGATCTGGTCAGCGCCGGCTCCGTCAACTTCGACGACGCCGGCAGCGGGCGCGGAACGCACGTTCGCGTGCGAATGCAATACAGCCCGCCTGGCGGCAAGGCGGGCGTCATGATTGCCAAACTGCTCGGCCGCGATCCGGCGGTGGAAATCCGCCAAGATCTCCGCACGCTCAAACAGCTCGTCGAGACCGGCGAAAGCGCCACGACCGGCGTGAGTCCTCTGACTACAACTGATTGTTCGAAGCGGCTGCCCGATCGGTCAGCGCCGTAGCGAGCGACGGAGCCCACCTCGATCGGCTCTGACGGCCGGGCTTGGAGCGGTCGCCATCGGACGTGGATGGCGCAGGCAGCAGCCGCGCCACCAGCATCATTACTCGAGCGAGCGCCGCCGGAGCCACGGCATTGGCCATGACCGCCAGACGCGCCGGAGCCGTGATCGTCAGCTCCGGATCGCCGTGGCGGCAGGCGTCGATGATCTGCCGCGCGGCGCGCTCCGCCGAAATCGACAAGCCTGGTGTGGAGTCCGAGATCGCGAACCACGCATACTCCGCCTCGTGCTGGCCCTTCACCTCTGCGTTGGGTGGCGACCCCGTTCGCATCAGACCCGGCGACACGGTCGTGACGCGAATCCCGTACTGATTGAGCTCCGCGCGGACCCCATCGGACAGACCGGCGAGCGCAAACTTGCTGGCGGAGTACGGCGCCAGGTGAGGGACGGCGATGCGGCCGCCGATCGAGACGATGTTGACGATCCGGCCGAAGGCGCGCCGGCGCATCGACGGGACGATCTCCTGAATCAGGTGCAGTGGACCCCAGAAGTGCGTGGCCATCGCATTCTCGAAGTCCTCGTGCGTCATGTGCTCCAGCGGTCCGACCTGAATGACGCCCGCGTTGTTGATGAGTACGTCAACCGCGGGCCATTCGCCGAAGATCCGATCCATCGCGATGCGAACATCAGCGCGGCGGCGAATGTCACACCTGACCGTCATGACATCGTGGGCGCCCTTCGAGACGAGCTGCGCGCGGGCTCGCGCCAGTCCCGCCTCGTCGCGCCCGATCAGGCACAGACGCGCGCCTTCCGCCGCGAGCTGCCGGGCAAGCACGAGCCCGAGCCCGCGGGACCCTCCCGTAATCACGACACAACGGCCAGCGAAATCGATGGAGTGTCGCGTTCGCGCGAGCCTTCCGAGAGCGATCGTCGCCGCAGCACCGGCACCAACGCCGAGCAGGAAGTTCTGCTGCCTGTTCATATCGTCTCCTCGAGATCACGACGCAGCGTCATGCGTGTTACGCGGAGCGTAATCGCAAACGTCGTCGTTGAAATAGAGTGACGTCGGTCCTGGAACGTGAAGAGCCTGAGAAAGTGCTCCAGCCGGAAGCGTCGAGCAATTCATGCCGGGCGTGCAGGAAGTGCTCCAGCCGTGAAGCGTCGAGCTTCAAGCCTGCTGTCGGGCGGACTCGATCGGCGCCGAACCCATCCGAACGGTCTCGCAAGCGATGTGCCGCCGGGTTGCACGACGGGACAGGATGGCCGATCATGCCGTGCCGTGACCAATCACAAGACACTCTCGTTCGAAGAGTTCGAGAAGGTGGATATACGCGTGGGCCGTATCGTCCAGGCGGACGAGTTTCCACAAGCGCGCAAACCGGCGTACAAGCTGTCGATCGACTTCGGATCAGCGATGGGATTGAAGACGTCGTCAGCGCAATTGACTCGACACTACCAGCCGGCCGAGCTCGTAGGTAAGCTCGTCGTTGCGGTCGTCAACTTTCCACCGCGACAGATCGGCCCATTCATGTCGGAGGTTCTGACGCTGGGAGTTCCCGACGAGACGGCGCCGTAGTGCTTGCTCGTACCGGAACGCGACGTGCCGCTTGGCGGCAAGATGTTCTGAGCCGATCGCGCGCCGGCTACTTCGTGTCTTATCTCGTCCGTGCGCTGTCAATTCGCGCTCGGCGGCGAGCCAGTCCTCGAGCTCCCGGCCGTCCTGGCGTCCCCGGCTGATGTACAACTCATAGGCGCGCTCGGCAATGCGGTCGCGCTCGATGCTGGCCGACGACTCCGTCGCCTCATCGGGCGCATCGTGGACAACCTCTACGACAGTCTTCTTCTGAAACTTGGCCATGTGATCACCTCGGAGCAGGGGTCTGACCCCTTAACGATCCAGCGCTCGACGAACTTCCGCAACTAGTTCCTCGCCGACAAACGGCTTGATCAACACAGCGTGACATCCCTCGCGATGCGCGCGCGCGATGTCCGCTGGCGAGAAATAGCGCCCGGTGATGGCGACAATCGGGATGCGATTGAGCCGGTCGTCTCGATGGATGCGCCGACAGAGCTCATATCCATCGATTCCAGGCAAACCGAGATCGGTGACGATCGCATCAGGGATGAGCTGAGTGGCTTTCTCGACAGCCTGCAGACCGTTGTGCGCTTCCGCCACATCAAACCCGGCATGCTGCAATTCTGACGCGTACAGACGCCGGGACGCCTGATCGTCCTCGATGATCAGCACGAGCGGGCGCTTGTCGTCCAGACCGTTCATACCGTCACGCGTGAATGCGCGGCCGTTCGGCCATCGGTTTGAACGCCCGGGCCTCCGGCCGCCGCCTGCGATCGCGTCGATTACTGCTCCTCCAAATGTACTCTCAACTGAAGTGGGAATCTCATCACCGTCGCGCGACATTTCGCCGCCTCACGCCGACTCAGCCGACATTGCCGAACCTGCTCAGCCACGGATAGACTTGGTCCGCAAAAGCGAACAGCACGGAGGCAGCAGCATGTTCAATTCACGTGGGACCGGTGTGCATGGTGGGCTTGTCGCGCTGGCGATCGTACTGACCGCCGGCGTAGCGCACGGACAGGGCACGCGCCGCCCTGGTGCCAGCGAGCCGATCCCGTCAATCGAAGAACGGACCACCGGGATGAAGAAGATCGACGGCTTCTTCCCGCTCTACTGGGATGAAGCCGGAGGTCGGCTGTTTCTCGAGATCGCGCGGCTCAACACAGAGGTGCTCTACTCGACCGGTCTGGCGACCGGGCTGGGGTCCAACGATCTGGGCCTCGACCGCGGCATCCTGACGGGATCCCGAATCATCAAGTTCGAGCGCGCGGGGCCACGCGTGCTGATGGTTCAGCCCAACTATCAGTTCCGGGCAATGACCACAAGTGAAGCCGAGGCGCGCACGGTGCGCGACGCCTTCGCGCGATCCGTACTCTGGGGATTCCCAATCGCTGCTGCAACGGGCGATCGGCTGGTCGTCGACTACACCGAATATCTCGTCAGGGACGGCAACGACATGGCCGGACGTCTCCGCCCTGGCACCTATCGGTTCGACGCGGGGCGAAGTTCTCTTTACATGCCGATGACGCTGGGCTTTCCGAAGAACACTGAAATGGAAGCCGAGTTGACGTTCGTGCGGCAGCCAGGCGCCGGCGGCCCGGGCGGTGGTGGCGGTGGCGGAGGAAGAGGTGGCGGCGGCGGGGCGTTCCTCGAAGGCGTGGGCAGCGTTGCCGCGACGGCAGAAGCCGCCAGCATGCGCATCCACCATTCGATAGTCGAGCTGCCCGACGGCAATTACAAGCCGCGCAAGTACGATCCTCGCGGCGGCTTCGGCGATTTGTCGTTCGAGAACTACGCGGCGCTGCCTGGCCAGCCCATGACTCAGCGCTTCATCCGACGTCATCGGCTCCAGAAGAAGGACCCGTCGGCCAAGGTGAGCGATCCGGTCAAACCGATCATCTACTACCTCGATCCGGGTGCGCCGGAGCCCATCCGCTCGGCCCTGCTCGACGGCGCGCGCTGGTGGAATCAGGCGTTCGAAGCCGCGGGCTATCGCAATGCGTTTCAGGTGGAACTGCTGCCTGAAGGCGTGAGCCCGCTCGACATTCGCTACAACGTCATCAACTGGGTGCACCGGTCGACGCGCGGTTGGAGCACCGGCGCCAGCGTGACGGATCCTCGCACCGGCGAGATCATCAAGGCCGTCGTCACACTCGGTTCGCTGCGAATCCGGCAGGACTACATGATTGCGGAGGGGCTGCTCAGTCCGTACAAGACTGGCACCGAAACCCCGCCGGAACTGATGGCCTGGGGGCTCGCGCGCATTCGTCAGCTCGCGGCCCACGAGGTCGGTCACACGCTCGGCATCGGTCACAACTATTACGACAGCGAGGCCGGGCGCATCTCGGTCATGGATTACCCGCACCCGCTCGTCACGATGAAAGCGGACAACACGTTCGACTACTCGAAGGTCTACGACGTCGGGATCGGGGCCTGGGACAAGGTGGCGATCACCTTCGGCTATCAGGATTTCCCAACTGGCACCGACGAGGCAACAGGACTGGCGACGATCCTCGAGGAAGGTCACAAGAAGGATCTTGGTACCTCACCAATCAGGATCTCGGCGCACACGCTCGCGTCGATCAGTGGTCCAACGGCACCAACGCGGTGGCCGAGCTCAAGCGAATGCTCGACATGCGTCGCGTCGCGTTGTCGCGGTTCGGTGAACAGGCGATCAAGCGCGACGAACCGATGGCCAGCCTGGAAGAAGTGTTGGTTCCGCTCTACCTGCACCATCGCTATCAGGTCGAAGCGACCGCCTCGACCGTCGGCGGGCTCTACTACTTCTACGCAATGCGCGGCGACGGCCGCGAACCCGTTCGCTTCGCTCCGGCCGCTGAGCAGCGCGCGGCCGTTCAGGCATTGATCGGCACACTGAAACCGTCGGAGCTGGCCTTGCCGCCGGATCTACTCAAGAAGATCCCGCCACGACCGTCGGGATACGGCCGAACACGTGAATTGTTCCCGCGCTACACGGGTCAGATGTTCGACGCGATCACACCCGCGGTGGTCGCCGCCAACATGACGGTCGGTTTCCTGCTCGACGACGCGCGCGCGGCACGGCTCGTGGAGCAGCACGCATTGGATCCAGCGACGCCCGGACTCGACTGGGTACTCGATGAGTTGATCGCTGCAACGTCGAAGGTTCAGACCGCATCACCCGTACGAGGCCGAGATCTCGCGGGCCGTCCAACGCGTCGTCATGGAACACGTCATGACGCTCGCCGGAAGCGCCGAGATGCCGCAAGTCAGGGCCCTCGCCACCGCGAGACTCCTGCCCTGGAAAACGACCGTGCAAACCGCCAACGACGCCGATGCAGCCCATCGCGCGGCCCTCAAGGAAGACATTCGGCGGTTTCTCGATCGTCCGCTGACGCCGGTGACTCGCGCGGATCTCCCTGACGCACCCCCAGGCGCGCCAATCGGCGAGCCCGCGATGGATTGGCTCCGGCGCGTCGAGCCGCCGTGCTCTGTCTGGGAGTGGGAGAGATAGAGCACGTGTCGTAGTTCGTGGTTCGTAGTTCGTCACTCGAAGAGCCCGGATACGTGCCCGATGAGGCTCTACGAGCGACGAGCCACGGACCACGGACCACGGCCACACGATCTTTTATTCAGCCCTCAGCGCTGTCGTCGGATCGACACACGTGGCGCGGCGGGCTGGCAGCCAGGACGCGATCAATGCGACCAGCGGCAGCGCGACGAGGGCAACGCCGAACGCAACAGGATCGCGAGGCGTGATTTCGAAGACTAGGCCTGACACGAAACGTCCAAGCGCGAGCGCGATCCAGGCTCCGGCGAGAGTGCCGGCGAGGACCGGCATCATGCCGCGGGCGATCACCAGGCGTTGAACGCTGCGAGCATCGGCGCCAAGGGCCATTCGGATTCCGATTTCGCGCGTTCGCCTGGCGACGGCGTACGAGACGACGGCGAAGAGTCCAACCGCAGCGAGCAGCAGGGCGACGGCTGCAAAGGCGGCGAGCAGGCGCGTGCGAAAGCGGGCGGGCGCCACCAGCAGATCGACGCGATCGGCAAGCAGCGCGAATGCCGACGACATAGTGGGATCCACTTCGCGGACGGCGCCGCGCAATCCCGAGATCACCGAAGCCGGTGCGATGGAGGTGCTGGCGACGAGCGCCATCCCGAAAGTACGCGTCGGGCGCTGCGCGTATGGGAAAAATACTTCTGGAATCGGCGGCTGCGTAAGGCCACGGTGACGGACGTCAGCGACGACGCCGACGACGGTCGCGTACTGCTCGAGACCGTCCATATTGCGCATCCGCACACGGCGTCCGATGGCTTCGCCTCCGCCCCACCACCGCTGTACGACGGCCTCGTTGACGATGGCGACGTGGGGTGCACCCTGGCGGTCGCGCGCATCGAACAGCCGTCCGGCTCTCAGAGGGATCTGCAGCGCCTGGAAATAGTCGCCGCCGATCACGCGATAGTGCGCTGAGAGCGCGAGAGTGCGGTCGCTGACCGGCTGGCCTTCTTCTTCGAGACGGGCGTTGGGGCTGAACGAGAACGGCAGGCTGCTGGAGACCCCTACCCGGTCGATCCCAGGGACCGCATCTGATCGATCGATCAACGCGTCGAGAAACTGCGCGCGACGGATCGGGTTGTTGTAGTGGGAGCCAGGCGCGCTGCCCAGCGAGAACGTCGACACCAGGACGTTGTCGGACTTGAACCCGGGGTCGACCACCTGCAGCCTGGACAGGCTACGCAAAAGAACGCCGGCGCCGACGAGCAGGACACAGGCAATCGCCACTTCCACCGCCGTCAACACGCTCATGCCCTTCGGTTCGCGGGCGAGCGATCGCGACGTGCCTGACATCGACGACCGCAAGTCCAGACGCGCGCAATGCAGCGCAGCGGGCAGACCGCACGCCATTCCGGCCGCGAGCATCAGTACCGCACATGTCAACATCACGCTGGGATCCAGCCGAATCGACTCGCTGGTGAGACCCGCAGGCAGTATTCCTCGGGCTATGCCCGCTGACATCGTCACGAGCACGCTTCCGACCGCCGTCCCGGCTGCGGCGAGCATCACACTCTCCACAAGAAATAGCCTGAGCAGATCCGCCGAGGTGGCCCCGAGCGCGACGCGGAGCGTCGACTGGGCTTCACGCGTGACGGCGCGCGCGAGGATCAGATTCGCGACGTTGACGCAGGCGATCACGAGCACGCAGCCGACGGCGGCGGTCAGCAACAGGAGCGCCGTGCCGCCGGTGTCGAGCAGATCGGAGCGCAGGTCGACCAGCCGCACGCCGTAGCCCTCTTTCTTCATGCCCGGATCGATCTCGTGCAGACCGCGCGTCACCTGCTCGAGCTCGGATTGCGCCTGCTCGAGGGTGACGTTCGGAGCCAGCCGGCCGATCACTTCGAAGTTGTGTGAAGTCCGGCCGCCATATTCACCGTTCCGTTCGAACGTCGTCCACAGATCCGAACCGACCGGATAGGAGAATCCGGCAGGCAGCACACCCACCACCGGATGCGGCACGCCCTCGATTTGAATCGCGCGCGAGAGCACGTCAGGAGCGCGCCCAAAGAGCCGCTCCCACAGAGCATCGGAAATCACGGCGGCAACGGGTCCGTTCGTTGCCAGCTTCATCGGTCGAGAACGTTCGACCGAGGATCGGCGTAACGCCGAGGGTTGCGAAGAAATTGCGGCTGACCAGGCCTCTGACGGCGCGATCGGCATCGGCGCCATTGCTGATACTCACGCTGCCCGCGCCGAGTGCGAGCCCGATGCTGTCCAGAGATTTACTGGCCGCCTCCCAATCTCGCGCAACCATCAGGGGGACCGCCACCTGGTTCGCGCGCGGCGACACCTGCCAGATGTGGACCAGCCGGTCCGCATTGCCGAACGCGAGCGGCTCGCGGAACGCGGCGTTCGCGGCGGTCAGCATCAGCACGGTGCCGCCCATGCCGATGCCGAGCGTCAGCACGGCGGCCGTCGTAAACCCTGGCGTTCGGGTCAACGCCCGAAACGCCAGCCTTGCATCTCGCGCGATCGAATCGATCAATGAGACCGTCTTCGATCGGATCGTCCTGACTGGCATCGTCCTCGATGGCATCGTCCTCATGGAGTCCTCCGGGTGCTTGGACGGGAGCAGGCGGACACAAGGTTGTCTGCGCCCGTGCAATTCCCGATGCATCAAGGTGCTGGGGTATGGTATGTACTCACCGCCTTGCCTGAGCTGAAGCACTCGCGAGCGAGCCCGCTCGCCCTGCTTGGCGTTTGCCTTGCCGCGGCGACGGTGCTGCTGATGCCGCCGATAGCGGGATGGCCTGCAGTAGTCAGGCTGTCGGCGGTTCTCCTGCCCACCTTTGTCCTCTGCGTCCTCGCGGTGCGGCCCTGGCGGTGGCAACCGAGCGATTGGGATGACCTCCTGCGCTGGGAGCCGTCCCGTCGGACGATTGCTATCGGCGCTGCCGCCGCCACGCTATTCCTCTTCTGGATCGTCTACACGCGTTTCCAGAGCGGCCACATCAACGGCGTCGATTTCACCATCTACTTCGATCGTCCGCTGTTCCAGACGAGCCGCGGCCGTCCGTTCTTCGTTGAAGTCTCCGATCAGCCGGCGTTCTCACATCTCACACACCTGGCCGTCCACGGGTACTGGATCCTGGTGCCGCTCGGCGCGTTGTACTTGATATTTGCCACGCCGCTGTGGCTGCTGGCCCTGTCGGTCATATCCGTGGTGGCGGGCAGCATTCACATCCTGCGCATCGCGCTCTACCGAGGGATGGGTGGAATCCTCGCGTGCGCCGCCGCCCTCGCGTACCTTTTGAACGACAACACCGCACGCGCGCTGAACTACGGCTTTCACGCTGAGCTGTTGTACGCCTGGTTCATCCCGTGGCTGCTGGACGCCGGTCTGCGCGGACACCGGCGATGGTTCCTCGTGTCGACATTGGCGTGCGTGCTGGTGAAAGAGGACGCCGTGTTGCCGCTGTTCGCCGCGTCGACGACGCTGGGGCTGCTGGCCGGCAGCCGCATGACGAATCGCGATCGGATTCTGTATCTCGTCGTCCCGACGACGCTGGCGCTGATCAATCTCGGGATGTTCTACACGTTCGTCGTGCCCGCGCTGGCTCCGGGCGGCCAGTTGTTGTACGCGAATTTCTGGATGACCTACGGGGCGACGCCGGTCGAAGCCCTCCGCGGGATGATCAGCCGCCCCTGGAACGTCGTGTCAGATGCGGTGACGTCGGGTTTCCTGCGGGTCGTCATGCCTCCGCACCTTCTTCCTGCCGGCGGTTGGGTGGCGATGGACGCTGGGAACTCTTCCCATCGTGCTCATCTTTGGTGCGTCCGACGACGAGCAGGTGCGCGGATTCGGGCTCTATTACGCCATCGTGCTCGTGCCATTCCTCGTCCTCGGCGCAGCGGCCGGCGCGCTGGCGATCGCTCGCCTTGCTGGTGCAGCCGATATCCGCGCCGGTCCTGGCTTCCGCAGTCGTTCTGCTGGCGGCGATCGTTGCGGGCCCCGGCTACACCGTTCTTCCCTGGAAGCCGGAGGTTGCGTCGGTTCCGCGAGCCATCGAATTGCTCGCGGATGAGCGAATCGTGCTCGTGCAGAGTGGGTTGTATCCACACGCGGGCTATGAAGAGCGGGTGCAATTGCTGACGCCACGAACGCTTCGCAATCCCGCCAACATAGGCGCGGCGGCTTTGATTTCACCGCGCGTCAGCTTTTATCCGTTCAGACGCCGGACCATGGCGTGCCTCATGGAGCTTCCGGTCATCGCTGCCATGCCGGAAGGGCTCATGGCGGTCCGTATTGTGCCGTTGCCGACCGATGCGATTGGGGGAAAAGATCCGTCCGCCCGTCAGCAGCCGGATCAGAACGGCAAGGTCAAATGGGAACGGTCGTGCGACCAGTAAGCGGCGGTGTCAGGTCGTGAATAAAGTGGCGATTCAAGACCTGACCCCTCAGTTCGGCCGCGATCCTGCGACGCGTGCAAAAACAGACAGGACTCCTGTCGAACAATTGATCATGGTCCGGCTTTCGGCGCGCAGGTCGTTGCCAGTCAGCGTGCCGGTCATCAGCCGATCGCCGCTCACGTACGTGCAGCTGAATGCCGAGGCGACAAAGACGGGCTCGGCACCGGCTGACGTCAACGCAAACGAGATCGTGCCGTCAGTCGAAAACGTGCCTGACGTCACCGTGCCGCCGAGGCCGCCGCAGCGCTCAGGATCGGTAATGACGAACGTTCCGCTGAACGACGTCGCGATCTGCGTGCCTATCGTCAGCGCCCCGGTGCAGTCGAAGACCCTGCCGTCAGATACCTCGAAATGGAACATGTTCGGGGAGGAGAAGGTCCCGCCGATGCTCGGCACCGTCGGTCCGGACGGCCCGACCGGATCGAACGTTTCATCGTTGCTGCACGCGGGCAGTCCGATCAACAGCAGAATTAGGCACAGTCGGCGCATGAGGATTCCCAGCTCCTGGGCAGGCAGCACATTGTCGCACTATTCGCGGGCCCGAGTGGCGTGTCTCCGCTCGGTGAAGAACCCGGTAAGCTCGGCCCGCTGCAGCATGTGCTCGCCCGGGGGGCATCCCGCCAGCTCGCGGAAATCACGCACGAAGTGCGCCTGATCGGCGAAGCCGCACGCCGCCGCGGTGCGAGTGCCCGGCGCTGGCTCGAGCTGATCCAGCATCGCCAGGGCATACTGAAAACGCGCGATTCTTGCCAGGCGCTTCGGCGACATGCCGACGATCTGCATGAAACGCCGTTCGAGGTGCCTGGGCGTCAGCCCCACCTCGGCCGCAAGATCGCTGATCGACACCATCCCTCGCGCCCGTCCGATTCGCTCGACCACATGTCGCACGCGCACGTCAGCCACGGGCTGAACGACCCGCTCGAGCGCGGACTGCAGTTGTGTCACGACGCTGGCTGGATCGTCGGACGCGCTGCGCGCCGACTCGAGCGTCCGAGCCAGTGCCGGCGACACGTCCGACAGGGATGGCGTCAGCCCCGCAAAGCGGTCCTGCGGATTCGCGAAGGAAGCCCGCCGCGCCATCTGGGCGGAAACGAATGCCGACCACAGAGATTCTGCCAGTCGGCCGCAGCGCAAGTTGACTCGACAGCTGTCCGGCGAAAAGGATGGCGGGTTGCCGTTCGCAACGGCCGTCCGCATGCACACGCTCGAAGGGATCCGCCAGATGGACAATCAGTTCTGACTTGCCGTCGGGGAGGATCGGCTGAACGTCCGACTCCATGCTCGCCGCGTCGCCCTCCAGCGTCCAGATGCAATGCACGGAGGACGCCAGGGGCTCGGACGGTGTGTACTCGCGATAGTCCATGAAGGCGGGCAGGCTATCACCCAATGTGATGGCGGTTCAAGGTTTCAGCAGCGGGGCTCGGTGCTCGGGACGGCTCGGAGAGCGCTCGGCGCCAGCACGGGCCCGCGAGCGAGAGCGCATGGGGGTGGGGCCCCATGCGCATCAGGAGAAGATGCTCAGAGTCGCATCAAGCGAATGTGGTACAAGAACGCTATATGAAAATCGCCGCCGTTGCACTCCTATTCCTCTCAACCACCGTCCTTGCCGCGCAGGGACTCGCGCCTGATACGACCTACGACCCCGCGGTTCCGACTTTGAAGCAGGTCGTCGGCCACGAGCCGGGCGATGCAATCACGACGCCGGAGCAGATTGGCATCTACCTCAATGCCCTCGCCAAGGCCGCGCCGGATCGGACCCGTCTCGTGCAATACGCCACCACCTGGGAAGGGCGTCCGTTGCATTATCTGGTCGTCGGTTCGAAGGAACGGATCGCGCGCCTCGATGACATTCGCAAAGGCATGCAGGCCGTCGCCTCCGGTGCGGCGGACGCCGACAAGCTCATACCGGAACTACCGGTCGTCGTCTGGTTCATCCACGGTGTCCACGGCAACGAGATCTCGTCGTCCGATGCCGCGCTCGCGGAGGCGTATCACCTGCTCGCGGGGCGCAGCAAGGACATCGACGCGACACTGAAGGACGCGATCGTCATCATCGACCCGATGCAGAACCCTGACGGCCGTCAGCGGTTCGTGACCAGCAACCTGGCCGGCCGGGCGGCGCTTCCCGATGCGGAACCGCTCTCCGCCGAGCACGACGAGCCGTGGCCGGGCGGCCGTTCGAACCATTACCTGTTCGACATGAATCGCGACTATTTCTCGCTGTCGCAGCCTGAGACGCAGGGTCGCGCCAAGGTGATGCTGGAGTGGTATCCGCAGGTCGTCGTCGATCTGCATGAAATGGGCGGCAACTCGACGTACTACTTCGCCCCGCCGGCGAACCCGCTCAACCCGCTGATCACGCCCGCTCAGCAGAAATGGCTCGACGCATTTGGCCGCGCCAACGCCACACAATTCGATCGTCGCGGCTTCAGCTACTTCGTGCGCGAGGTGTACGACTCGTTCTATCCGGGGTACGGTGAATCGTGGCCGATCTTCCACGGCTCGATCGGCATGACCTACGAGCAGGCCTCGGCCCGCGGGCTGTCGTTCAAACGTGAAGACGGCACGACGCTGACGTACAAGCAGGGCGTGACGCAGCATTTCACGGCCGCCATCACGACCGCCCTGACCGCCGCGCAGAACCGGGAGCGTCTGCTCCGCGATTTCTACGAATACCGGCGCACGGCGATCACGATGGGCCAGCAGGGGACACGGGAGTACATCATTCCCGTGGGCAAGGATCGGTCGCGGACCACGCGGCTGGCCCAGCTGCTCGCAAGTCAGGGCATTCAGGTCAATCGCGCGGAAGAGGCGTTCCAGTCGGGCACGCGCCAGATGCCCGCGGGCACCTTCATCGTTCCGCTCGCACAGCCAGCAGGCCGGCTTGCACGTAACCTGCTCGATCCGGAAGTGAAGATGGACGATGCGTTCCTGAAGGAACAGGAGCGGCGCCGGCAGGAGCGGTTGCCGGATCAGATCTACGACGTCACGGCGTGGAGCCTGCCGCTCGCGTTCGACGTCGAGATCGTCGCGTCGGACAGGGTCAACAACGTCAAGACCTCGCGGGTCGAGCCGCTCGGAAGCGCGACAAGTGCGGCACCGGCGCAGACCGGATCGCCGCTGGGCTTCCTGCTGCCGTGGGGATCGGGCGCGGCGGCCACGGCCGCCGAAGCGCTGCGCGCCGGCATCAGGATCCAGTCCGCGGACGAGGCTTTCACGCATTCGGGCCGGCGATATGAAGCCGGAACCGCCTTCGTCCGGATCGCGGGTAACGCGCAGAACGTCGCCGCGACCATCACCGAAATCGCCCATCGTTATAACGCCGAGCTCGTGCCGATCTCGGAAACGTGGACCGAGGATGGCATCTCGCTCGGCAGTGGACAGGTCGTGACATTGAGAGCGCCGCGAGTGCTGCTGGCGTGGGACGCGCCAGCGTCGAGCCTGTCAGCCGGCTGGGCGCGCTACGTTCTCGAGCGGCGGTTCGGTCAGGCGCGTGACGGCCATGCGCGCCTCGACGCTCCAGAACTTCGACATGCGCAACTACGACGTGCTGGTCCTGCCCTCCGGCACTTACAACTTCAGCGACGATGCGTTGCGGAGGCTGAGGGACTGGATCCGTAATGGCGGAACGCTGATCACGCTCGCAGAGGCGTCTCGCTGGGCCGCACGCGATCGCGTCGGGCTGATCTCCACTGACACGCTGCTTCGCGACGGCAGCCCGGAGCGCGACGCCGAACGCTCCCGCTCAGGGCGGTGCGCAGGGATCGGGCGCAGCCGCCAAACCCGACCCGGCGAAGCCATTCGACTACGACAAGGCGATTCAACCGGAGCGCGAGCGTCCCGAAACGCTCGCCGGCGCGATGCTGCGCGTCAAGCTGGATCGCAACCACTGGCTGACTGCCGGCCTGGACGATGAGATTCAGGTGATCTATGAAGGCGCCCGCGTGTTCGCGCCGCTGAAGCTGGATGCGGGGAGAAATGTCGGCATCTACGCCAACGCTGAACGTCTCGTGGCCGCCGGCCTGGTCTGGAAGGAAGCGCAGCCGCTGCTCGCGCAGCGCGCGTTCCTGATGCACCAGCCGACGGGCCGCGGCCACGTGATCGCGTTCGCGGAGGATCCCAATTACCGAGCGTTTGCCGAAGCGACGGAATTGCTGTTCATCAACTGCGGTTCTGCTGGCGCCAGGGCACTGACGGCGCTGCCGAAAGCACATGACAACTCCCAACGTTACCAACTTCCAACTTCCAAAAGTACTCTCAGCCGATCGGCTCAGAGATCTTGGGAGTTGGAAGTTGCGGAGTTGGGACTTGATGAGTTTCTGGTCTCGCCTACCTACCGCGGCCCGAACCCCTCCCTGTAGCCGCGACGGAATCCGGCGCGATAGCCCGCTTGATATTCGGCTCGCGAGCCAACGGCCGTGGTGTAGCCGGAATCGGCCTGTTCCAGCTCGCGCTGGCCATCGAGGTCCCACCTGCCGCCGTTGATGGTGCGATCCTCGTAGCCCGCCTGCTTCCCTTCGGCGAGACCGCGAGTCAACCCGGCTCGATACGCGGGCGAACGCGTGTTGGCGTCGTCACGCTGCGCCGATATTCCGCCCGCGTGACGACGCCGTCGTTGTCGGTATCGAGGATGTTGAAGTCGGCGCGCGTCCCGATCCACTCGTTCGCAGTCACGACGCCGTTGCCGTTGCGGTCCAGTTCGTTGAAGGTCGCATAGCCGCTCGTCCCCACTCGTCGATCCTCGCCGAGGAACTCGGACCTGTTGATGCGGCCATCGTTGTTCCGATCGACGCGCTCGAATGTCGCGAGATCGCCATACCACTCGTCGCGATCGATGACGCCGTCGTTGTTCAGGTCGGCGCGTCGAAAGGCGGTGGTCAGGCTTCGCTGATCCACGTTGCGGTCGCCGAAGAACGGATCCTGCTGGCCGGTCGGAACCCAGACCTCGTTCCCGGACAGCACGCCGTCATTGTTCCGATCCTGCTGGCGGAACGACTGGATATTCCCCCGCCACTCGGTGCGCGTAATCACGCCGTCGCCATCGCGGTCCATGCCCTGAAAGCGCATCCGTCTTCCGTTGTTGTTCTGCGCGCGATTACCCTGATCGGCCGCAACAGTGGAAGCCGTCATGCCACTGCCTAACGTGGCCAGAGCCACAAGTATCGTCAAGTGACGTAGAGCCTGCATCTCTACCTCCTGCGGACGATCACTGCGAGATGTGTGCCGACGATAGTGAAGAGCTTGGCGTGAGAGGCTGAGGTGTCCGACTACCTGGGCAGAGCGGCCGCTTCGCTGCGGGCCTGTTTCACGACCGGAATGTCGGCATCGGCGGTCTCCCAGATTGCCATCAGCTCAGCGTACGCGCGCGCGCTTCCTGCGCTGTCGCCAAGCTGATTGAGCGCACGCGCCCGGCCCAGTTGCGCCAGCGGCAGCGCTGCTGAGAAAGGCTCTGCACCCCTGTTGTCGAGGACAGCCTGGAAATCCTTGACCGCTTCAGCGGCCGCGCCAGACCGACAGGCGGGCTTCAGCCCGGAAGTAGATCGGCAACAGGGCAGCAACGGTTCCGCGTTCGTATTGAGTCGCGGGCCGGAGAGCCTCGATCGCATCGGCAGGTTTGCCGCGCGCAAGGAAGAGCGCCGCTTCGGCGACCGGCAGATACGCCCCGTGAAGCAGCGTGTCGTCGGGCCGGAGCGCGCGAAGGTCGCGCAGAATGGCTTCCGCTCCCGCCGTGTCCCCCGCTACTGCGAGCGCGGTCGCGGCTCGCGCGCGGGGCGCATACGTGACGGTCGCAGGGACCTTGTGCGCCGATTCGATCGCCAAACGGCTGTTGCCGAAGAGCGCTTCCGTCAGGGCGAATTGCGCTTCATAACCGGCTGCGATCTCGGAGAACCCATTGCGGTTCGCCAGCGTCACGGTCTGCGCGTAGAGCTCGCGCGCTTCAGCCATGCGTCCGCGGTACGCCTCGACCTGCGCGTGCGCGCCGGTCAAATCAAATCCCCGTGAACGTGGCCGCGCCCATTCGAGCTGTTTCTGAGCGTCGGCGGCATCGCCACGCATCTCGGCCAGCTGATACAGGAGACGTCGCGTCGGCAGCGTCTCGATGCCCTTCTGCACCGCGCTCTCGGCCACGCGCCTGGCGTCTTCGTACCGGCCGGCACCGCGATACGCGAACGCCAGGTTGGAATACGGGAACGAGTGCGCCGGATTTCGACGGCTCGCCTCTTCCGCCTCGACAATCGCTCGCGTGTAGTCCCCCGTTCGATTGAGGAGTACGGCGAGGGCGTTCGGCGGCCGATAGTCGCGCGGATAGGCGGTCTTCCAGACGTCCAGCGCCTCGCTGGCCTTCAGCTGATCGCCAGTCACCCGGTCGTGGTACTGATAGGTGATGAACAACCGCTCGCGTTCGCTGACGTTCGCTCGGTGCTCGTAGGCCTGACGCGCGTACTCTTCGCCACGCGCCGCTTCGCCGAGCCCACCGTAGATACTCGAGAGCGTCGTGTACGCCAGCGCGAAGTTCCCGTCGAGCGCGATGGCGCGTTCGAAGTATCGAATCGAATCCAGTTCGTCGCCCGCCGCACGCTTCATCACGCCAGTGGTAAAGGCCTTCAACGCCTCGAGCGACGGCGTCGTCGCTTCTTCAATAGGCACGTTGTGCTCGTCGAGCGACGCGACAGATTCACCGAGGGACGCGCGCATCGATGACGCAATGCGGCCGACGGCGCGGAGAACCTCTTCCTTGCGGTTCACCTCCGTCTGCTCGCGAGCTATTGTTTCACCTGTCGCACAGTCGGTGGCCACGAGCGCGACGGCGGTTGACGCACCGACGGCTGACACGCTCCCTTCGAGCATGGCGTTCAGACCCAGCCGCTGACACGCCTCCCGCGCCACGTCATGCGTCAGCGGGACATCGTCTGGACGGCTCATCATGCGCAGGATCTCGCGTAACCGCTCATCCGACACGATGTCCAGGAACGGTGACTGGCCGAGATGGACGGTCAAGGCCTGTTGAAGCGTGCCGTCGAAGTCCGGGTCGTTGGTGCCGTTGGCGATGCTGCCGACGAGGATCGCGTGCCGTTGCGAGGGCACGGCCGATCCCATCCACTTCCAGCCGGCCAGCCCCGCCGCAAGAAGAGCCACGAGCGCTGACGCCGGGACGAGGAGCCGCCGCTTCGAACGGGTGGGCGGCGGCACATCGACTGGATCACCTGATTCGAGCCGGCGACGCGCGCGTCTCAGATCGGCGCCCATCTCCGCAGCAGTTGGGTAGCGCCCGGCCGCCGGCTTCGTGAGCGCCCGATCGATGATCGCTTCAATCGTGTGCGGAATGAGCGGGTTGTGGCGGCGCACCGGTACAGGGTCGCTGCCGACGATGGCGGCGGCGATTTCCGGACGGGTTGCGCCAGGAAAGGCCGTTTTGCCGGTGGCGATCTCGTAAAGCACCGCGCCAGCCGAGAAGATGTCGGTCCGGTGATCGAGCGGCGCGCCGGTGACCTGCTCCGGCGACCGATACGAGTGAAACCCTTCAAGGTCGTTGCTCACCGGCGCGCGGCGCTCCACCGACATCGTCGGCGACGATCCGTCGATCACCGCCGGCCGCTCGGCGGCCCACCACGCACTCATGACCCCGAGCTCGAGCAGCTTGACGTTTCCAGCCTCGCCGCCGGCGGTGATGAACACGTTCGACGGCTTGATGTTGCCGTGAATGATGCCGCGCGCATGCGCGGCGGAGAGCGCGTCCATCAGCTGCACGCCGAGGTCGAGCAGGCGTTCCGCGGGCATCGGCTGGCCACCCAGCAGTTCGTCCAGGGCCTGACCGTCGAGCAACTCGCAGACGAGGAACGCCACGCCATCTTCTTCGCCGGAGTCGTGGACGGCACAGATGTGCGGATGGTTGACCAGCGACGAGAAGCGCGCTTCCCGCCTGAACCGCTCGCGGGCATCAGGATCCGCAGCTTCGCGGGGCGAGAGAATCTTGATGGCCACGTCGCGGTCGAGTTTGAGGTCCCGACCGCGGTAGATGAGGGTATCCTGGTCGCGTCCTAGCCGGTCGATCAGCCGGTAGTGCGAAATGATTTGGCCAGTGAGCAATCGCGTCGTGTTCGCCACCTGTCAGGGCTTGCGGAGAGCCGCCTCGGGCCGGTTATCTGACAAGCGTGCGTACTCGGCGCGGGCACGCTGCAGAATCGGAAGGTCCGGATCAGCGTCCCGCCAGAGCTGAAACAGCCGATCGTACGCCGCCCTGCTCTTCTCAACATCGCCCTCGAGAGCCAGGGCTCTCGCAACTCCGAGCTGCGACATGGGCTGGATTGGGGCAAACGGATCGACGCCCCGCCGCTCGAGAACGCGCTCGAACTCGGCGCGCGCGGCAGGGCCATTGCGCTTGGCCAGATACGCCGCTCCGCGCAAGTATGTCGGAACCAGCGCCGACGTAGAGCCTGTTTCCAGCGACCGCGCCGCCTCGAGCGACTCGATCGCATCATCCGGACGGTTGCGCTCGAGGGCAATGGACGCGGCTGTTGCCGGCACCAGCAGCGCACGGACGAGCGTGGCGTTTGGATACCTCCGTTCGGCAGGCGCGACGATTTCGCGGGCCTCGCGAGCAAGACCTGCGAGCCCCAGCGCAAGGGCGACTCGGAATCGAGGCAGCGCCTCTCCCCCCTCCGAGCCTTCAGGCGTGCGAGCAATGATCTCGCGCACACGTTCGCGGCTCCTCGACGGGTCGCCGAAGAGCGCCTCCGTCCACGCCACGTGCGCAAAGAATCCGCCGGCGGTCCCGTTCAATCCCCGAGCAATCGCTTTGTCTGCAGCATCCGTATAGAGCTGCGTGGCGAGCCGTAACTGTCCGCGATAAGCAGCGACCTGCGCGTGAGCGGACGTCAGGTCGAACTCGCGCGAGCGTCCCTTCGCCCACTCGAGCTGAGCCGCATCCGATCCGTCACCCGCCATCACGCCGAGCTGATAGAGCAATCGCCGCGTCGGCGTCGTGGCGACCCCGAGCGTGACCGCTTCTTCGGCAACCTTGCGCGCCTCGTCGTACTTGCCGAGCCCACGGTAGGCGGCGGCAAGATTCGACAGTGGAAATGGATGGCCCGGAGTCCGTCGCAACGCCTCCTGCGCCTCGGTCACGCCCTTGTCGTAGCGGCCGAAGCGCATGTGAATCAGCGCCAGCGCATTCACGGGTCTCGAATCGCGCGGATACGACAGCTTCCACACTTCGAGCGTTTCAGCCGCCTTGTCCTGATCGCCGGTAACCCTGTCGTGGTACTGATACTCGATGAAGAGCCGCTCGCGCTCGCTGACGCGCTTGTGACGATCGTACGCGAGCCGCGCGTATTCCTCGCTCCGACGCAGCTCGCCCAGGCTGCCGTAAACCGTCGACAGCGTGGTGTACGCGGACGCGAAGTCGGGGTCCAGCTCGATGGCCTGGTTGAAGAACGCGACCGATTCGAGCTCGCGACCGCGACGCCGCTCGGCGAGACCGAGCGCGTAGGCTCGCAGCGCTTCCAGCGATTTGGTGGTCGCTTGTTCGATCGGCACATCGAACTGCCGAATCGACGGCAGCGATTCGCCGAGCACGGTGCGCATCGAACTCGAGAGCGATCCCAGCACCGGCAACACCTCGCTGGCACTCGTCGCCTCGCCCTGCTGGCGAGCCACCGACGTTCCAGACTCGCAGTCGGTAGCGCCCAGCGTCACGACGTAGTTGGATCCGAGACGGCTGACCGAGCCCTCGAGCATCCCCTTGACACTCAGCCGCCGGCAGACCTCGCGCGCGACCTCGTGGGTCATCGGTTCATCCGGCGTCGACCCATCAGCCTGAGCGTTTCCCCAATCCGATCGTCCCCGACGATGTCGAGGAAGGGCGACTGGCCCAGATGCACCTTCAGCGCGGTGAGCAGCGTTTCGTCGAACACAGCCTCGCCGGTGTTGTTGGCGAAGGTCCCGATCAGAAGGCTGTCGCGATCGCTCAGCGGCTTGGCTGGCGTCAGCCACCGCCAGACACCGACCGCTGCCGCAATCAGCAGTGTCGCCACAAGGGGCCATACCAGCCAGCGCCGGTTCGGAGCGCTCCGCTCTTCTGCGGGCGCGTCGTCGCGAAACGGCCGGGCTGCTCGGATGACAGTTCGCGAGCCAGGGTGCGGAGATCGCGCGAGCATCTCCTTGGCGCTCTGATAGCGCAGGGAAACGTCGTTCTGCAGAGCCCGGAGGATGATCGCTTCGAGCCGGTCGGGCACGCGAGAGTCGAGCGCGCGCGGCGGCACCACGTCTCCATTGACCAGGCGCTGAAGCACGATCGCCGCGGTGTCGCCGGGGAAGGCCCGGCGGCCCGTCACCATTTCGTACAGGACACTGCCGAATGAAAAGAGATCGGTTCGCGCGTCGACCGGCCGGCCCGTCGCCTGTTCAGGCGACATGTATGCCGCGGTGCCGACCGCCGCGCCGGTTGCCGTCACTTCCGGCCCGCCTGGCCGCATGCGCCCCCGTCTGACCGGTCAAGGGCGTCGTGATCGGCTGCGAACGCGACGCGATCTTCGCGAGGCCAAAGTCCAGCACCTTCAGCAGGTCGCCATGGGTCACGAACAGATTGGCCGGCTTGATGTCGCGGTGGACGATGCCGCGCTCGTGAGCGGCGACCAGCGCCTCGCCAATCTGGACGGCGAAGTCGAGCGCGTCGCGCGATCGCAAGCGGGCCGCCCTCGAGCATCTGCTTGATCGTCCGGCCCTCGAGCAGCTCCATCACGATGAACGGACGGCCGCCTTGCTCGCCCAGCTCGTGAATCGTACAGATGTGCGGATGTTTCAGTGCCGAGGCGAGCCTGGCTTCGCGCTCGAATCGGGCCAGCCACTGGTCCTGATCCGGCTCGTCAGCGCGCAGGAACTTGATGGCGACCTCGCGGCCGAGCCGGAGATCCTCGGCTGCGTAGACCACGCCCATGCCACCTTCGCCGAGCTGGTGGAGTACACGGTAATGGGAGACGACCGTCTCGGTCACGAATGACAAGCCAAGCTGAGGATCAGAGAAAAGGGTCGGCCGAACTATTTTAGCAGGAAGGTGTTACGGGGACGCGATCAAGCTTTGATCGCGTCCACGGGATCGAGGCGGGTGATTCTCCGGGCGGGAAGATAGGTGGAAACGAGCGCAATCACGAAGGTTACGGCAGCCGCCATCGCGAACGTTCTCGCGTCCACGGGGCTGACCTGGAACAGCAGCGACGAGAGCGCCCGGCTGACGGCCGCGGCGGCAAACAGCCCGGCTACCACCCCCAAAAACGTCCAGAGTACCTGCGCGCACGATGAGCCGGCGGATGAGCGCCGTTTGCGTGCTGCCGAGCGCGATGCGAATCCCGATCTCGCGGGTGCTCTGGGTCACGATGTACGAGATCACGCCGTAGAGGCCGACACCCGCCAGGAGCAGGGCGCAGCCGGCAAACGAGACCACCAGCAGCAGGTTGAAGCGATCGGCAGCGGTCACGCGTGCGGCGAGCTCTTCGACATCGACCAACTGGGCGACCGGGAGCTGCGCATCGAGGTTCGACACCACGCGTCTGAGGGCACCCGCCGCATGCGACGCGTTGCCGTCGGTTCGAACGATGACGTTCATCGTTCGAATCCGGCTTTGGAAATACGGAACATACACTTGCGGTTCGCCCGTGTGCCGCGGGCCGTCACGACGGACGCGCGCCGCCACGCCCACGACCGTCGCCCATGGGGCGTCGGGCCCGCCGACATTGACGCGCTTGCCGATCGCGTTTTCACCGGGCCAATAGTGCGCGGCGAACGTCTCATCCACCATCACCACGAGCGGCGCTCTCGGGTCATCCTCGGGCCCGAACTCGCGTCCGGCGCGGAGTGGCGATCCCCAACGTGCGGAAGTATCCGTGCGAGACGCGGTAGTACTCGGCGTGGGGCAATGGTTCGCCCGGCCGAACGTCGCGTCCTTCCACGCGCAAGGTTCCACTCCACTTCTCGCCGCTGAGTGGCATGGGGTCCGCCATCGCGCAGGCAACCACTCCGGGCTGGTCTTTCAAGCCCACGCAAGAGGGCGTCGAAGAATGCGGCCGAATAGTCGCCTCGCGGATAACGAGCAGCGGGTAGCGCAATCTGAGCCGACGTCAGGCCGGTTGGAACAAACCCCACGTCTGTCCGATTGAGGTTGGTGAGCGTGCGAATCAACAGGCCGGCAAGCGTGAGGACCACACACGCAAGCGCGACCTCGCCGACGATCAGCCCTGGGCGAATGAACCTCCAGAAGCCCCGCTCGACGCTCGCCGTCTGCTCGCGGAGGGACGAGCCGACGTCTGAGGAGGTCATCCGGATGGCTGGCACGAGTCCCACTACGAGCACGACCGCAACTGACAGCGCGGCCGCATACCCGAATGCGGTCAGGTCGAGCCGCGCTTCTGACAGGTGTGGCAGGGTGTCGGGCGCAACCGCCGCCAGCGCTGGCAGCGCGATCCACGACAGCGCAATGGCCGCGGCGCCAGCGCTCGCGCCGAGAATCAGCGCATCGGCGGCGAAGTCCTGAATCAGGCGTAACCGGCTCGCGCCAAGGGCCGTCTTGATCCCCAGCTCTTTGCGCCGGCCCGCTTCACGCCCGAGCATCAGATTGGCGATGTTCGCGCAGCCAATCAGCAGGACCAGCGCCGCAGCGCCGATGAGCAGCAACAGGCTGGGGCGGCTCGAGCCGACGAGCTCCTCGCGAAACGGGGAGACGACCGGACGCCAGCCGATCTTCTGCGGAGTATCTGTCTGGATACTGACGCCGGAATCCCTCCGCGATCCGGTCGAGGTTCTGTTGGATGCGCTGCGGCGTGGTGTCCCTGGACGGCAGCCCGATCACGCGCAGAAACTGGTTCCCGCGTGAGTCATCGCGCAGGCGATCCCACGACTCGGCGATCCAGAGGTCGGATTGACGAGGCATCGAGAAGGAGGCGGCGTCAGGAAAGACGAGCCCGGCGGGAAGGATTCCAGCCACGGTGTAGGCATTCCCATCCAGCCTGATCGCCTGGCCAACGATCCCTGGATCGGACCCGAAGGCCTGACGCCAGAAGTGATGGCTCAGCACGACCACACGGCTCCCTGCACCGCCGTCGCCTTCGGCGAAGTCGCGACCCATGGCGGGCGTGATGCCCAGAACGCGTCCGAGGTTCGGCGAGACCAGGAGCCCGTTGAGGCGCTGCGGCTCGCCAACGCCTGTCAGGTTGACAGCCGAGTCCCTCACGGCCGCAAGCCCATCGAACGTCTCGAGTTGGTCGCGGTATTCGAAGTATTCCTGGACCGCGACCGCAGCTTTCCCCGGGTCTCCTGGATAGCCATTCCACAACGTCAGGAGCCTCTCGGTGTTCGCCATTGGCAGCGGGCGCCACAGCACCGTATAGGCGGCGCCGAAGATGACAGTGTTGGCAGCGATGGCCAGCCCGAGCGTCACAATCGTGGTCAGGGCGAAACGCCAGTCATGGGTCAAACGCCTGAGCGACTGCCGGAAGATGAAGGGCATGCGCATTAGATGAACCGTGGGGGCGGAACGTTTGAAAGCCGTGATGAATATCCGAATCACGGACTTGCCGTCAAAACTGCTGTATCTTGGCGTGCGCCTTTGATATAGATCTTCTATAGCAAGCGGGTCCGGCTAAAGCCGGACGCTACGAGGCCGCCGGAGGTCGGCGGCTGAAGCCGGACACTACGAGGCACGACGAGGACAATTTTGACGAAAAAATCGGCCGAGCTGCTCAAGGGCACACTCGACATGTTGATTCTCAAGACGCTGGAGCTCGGACCCAGACATGGGCTTGGCGTCTCGGACCGCATCGCCCAAATCACCAGCGGCACCTTCGCCGTCAAGCCGGGATCGCTCTTCCCCGCGCTCCACCGCCTCGAGCAGGAAGGCCTGGTGAAGGCCGAGTGGGGCGCCACCGATGCAGGGCGGCGAGCGAAGTATTACGAGCTGACGCCGGCAGGAAGACGGCGGCTGATTGTCGAGAAGAAGAACTGGTCGCGGATCGTCGTGGCCATCGCGCAGGTCATGGAGGCTGACTAGGACGAATGAGGCCGATCGCACGCCTCGCGAGCCTGCGCGATTCGCTGTTGCGCAAGCAGCGGCTCGACCGCGAGCTGGACGAAGAGCTCCGCGTCTTCGTCGAGGAGCTGGCCGACCGCTACGTGGCGCGCGGCATGGCCCGCGTCGACGCGCGGCGAGCAGCCGTCATCGAACTGGGTGGATACGAACAAGTCAAAGAGCGAGTACGCGATATCCGCATCGGTAACAACGTGGAGACGACGATGGGCGACGTGCGATATGCGTGGCGTGGGCTCTGGCGAAGTCCGGCGTTTGCAGCGGTGACGATCCTGACGCTTGGTCTGGGGATCGGATGCACGACGGCAATCTTCAGCCTTGTCAACGCGCTGCTGCTCGAGGAGCTTCCCTATCGAGAACCAGGTCAGCTCGTCTTCGTCTGGCAGGATCTGACCACCGGCGGATACCCGCGGGCGCCGCTCGCGGGTCCGGAGATCAAAGAGCTGCGCGAGCGCTCGCGGCTCTTCTCGGGCTTTGGCGGCATCTGGTCGAACACGACGGTGCTCACCGGCGACGATCCCGAGCAACTGCGTATCGGTCTCGTCACGTCAGACTTCTTCACCGTTCTCGGCGCACAGCCGGCGCTCGGCCGGACGTTCGCGCCGGAAGACGAAGCCCCGACGGCGTCGCGATCGATCCTTCTGAGCTCGGCGCTCTGGCAACGACGTTTCGGTGGGGACCCTTCGCTGGTTGGACGAACGATTCAGGTCAACAATCAGCCGACGACGGTTATCGGGGTCATGCCCGCCGGGTTTCGCCTGATGCTGCCGCAGGACTCGAGCGTGCCTGACCAGCTTCAAGCGTGGCTGCTGCTCGACTCGAGCTATACCCGTTGGGCTCGCGGTCAGCAGTTTCTCCGCGTCGTCGGGCGGATGAAACCTGGCGTCCGGTTGACCGACGCGCAGCAGGAGATTGCAGCCCTTGGCGCGCAGATTGGCCGGGAACACGCGGACTATGGACGTTCCGGGCTCACACTTTACGGGGTTGGCCTGCATTCCGACGGCGTTCGCGAGATTCGGCCGACGCTGCTGGCCTTGTTCGCAGGCGTGGCCATCCTGCTCGTCGTCGCGTGCGTGAACGTCGCGAGCCTGCTCGTGGCGCGCGCCGCCGCGCGTGGTCGTGAAACGGCGGTCCGCGTAGCTCTTGGCGCCGGCGCCGGACGTTTGTTCCGGCAGTACGCGGTCGAGGGGCTCGTGCTCGGGGTGCTCGGCGGGCTGGCTGGCATTCTCGTGGGCCGCGCATGCCTGGCAATCCTGATCGCACTCCGTCCGGCGGCGCTCAGCCGCATCGAGGCGGCGTCCATCGATCCCACCGTCATGGCCTTTACGGCGGGCGTTGCGCTCACCTGGGGATTCCTGCTGTCGCTCGCGCCGCTCGCGGAGCTGCGCCGCACCAACGTGTCTGCGAACCTCCAGCATGGCGATCGCGGCGGCAGTGCAGCCGGCCTGCAATACCGCACGCGCGCGGTGCTCGTCGTGTGTCAACTGGCGCTGAGCGTCGTGTTGCTCGTTGGAGCCGGTCTGTTGATTCGCGCCTTCATGCAACTGCAGAGGGCCGACCCGGGGTTCTCGTCCGACAACATCATCACCTTCCGGTTGTCGCTCAGCGGTCAGCGTTTCCGGTCACGTGAGGCGCTGAACGCCTTCTCGACCGAGTTCCGATCGCGGCTGGCGGCACTGCCTGGCGTCACCGGAGTCGGAGCCATCAGCCACATTCCCTACGACGATCTGCCGAACTGGGGCACACCGTACCTGCGCGACGGCGACACCGATCTCGATAACGCAGGAACTGCCGATACTCGCGCGATCACAGCCAGGATTCTTCGAAGCCGTGGGCGCGACGCTGATCGAGGGACGGTTCTTCACGGAAGCAGACGATGCGAAGGCGTTGCCCGTGACGATTGTGGATGAACGGCTGGCCGAGCGCATGTGGCCGGGAGAGAGCGCCATCGGCAAGCGCTTGACGTGCGATCCCTTCACGACCGGCAAACCCCAAGTCGCGGTCACAGTCGTTGGCGTCGTGCACCACTTGCGGCATCGCCGGCCGACGGAGAACGTGCGCGAGCAGCTGTATTTCCCGGTCATGCAGGCGCCGCGCAACCCGATGGCGTACGTCGTTCGAAGTCCGGCGGACGCCGCAGCGCTGACACCGCAGATCCGGCAGACCCTCACCGAGCTCGACCTGCGCGCGCCGATTTACGACGTCCGGCCGTTGTCGACGTACGTCGGCTCAGCGCGAGCCGCCCGCAGGTTCACGATGATCCTCGCAACCGCCTTCGCCGCCGCAGCGCTCGTCCTCGCTGGTATCGGCGTCTACGGCGTGACGGCGTACGCTGTCGCGCTGCGCAGGCGTGAATTCGGCGTCCGGCTCGCGCTCGGCGCCAGCCGCGGTCAGGTCGTCCAGCTTGTGATGCGCGAAGGCGTGCGACTGGCGATCGTGGGTCTTCTGCTGGGCCTCGTGGGTGCGGCCGCCGCGGCAACCCTGCTGCGGACGCAACTCTACGGAGTCACGCCCGCTGATCCGATCTCGTATGCGATCGCCATCCCCACACTCGCCGCCGCCGTGGCGCTGGCGGCATGGCTCCCCGCGCGACGAGCCACGCGGGTAAATCCGCTGGAGTCGTTACGCGCCGAATAACCGCACAGATGTTTGAGCGACGTCTATTTTGTTTCTTCGCGATCGTCGCGGCCTTCGCGATCGTCCTTCCTCCCGTGAGGCCGGTAGCCCGTTAGACACGCGATCGGAGTCGCGGCAACCGGTGTACGAAGGCTTACGTAGGCATGGATGGCCAGCCACTGAACCCTGCAGCCGCTGCACCCAGTACCCGGCCGCGCGTTTCGTCCCAGAAGGGGCGCGAAGCCCACGCGGCAGCCTTATCCTCCCCGGCGTGAGATTCCTGGCCGTCGCGATTGCGAGCACTCTGGCCGTCAGCGTGGCGCTGCGCATAGCATCAGGTGCAGCAGCTCCGCAATGGTCGCGTGAGGGGATCATCCTCGTGTCCCTCAGCGGGGACTCGAGCGTGGTGATGGTGTCGTCCGAGACCGGGGCAACGGTCGCGACATTCCCGGTCAGCCTCGGCCCGCACGAGATCATGACGTCGATCGACAGGCGTTTCGCGTTCGTGGCGAATGCCGGATCCGGCCCAGGCGGAACGCCGGGCCGAAGCGTGAGCCTGCTGGACCTGAGCGATCGCAAGACGCAGCGCACGTTCGACCTCGGCGCGATTTACAGAATCCGCACGACGTTCGCGTCAGCCGCAACAACGCGATTCTCTGGATTGCGTGTGCACCCGCACGGGCTGTGCTCGAAATCGACGTGAAGACCGGCAACGTTCTCAAGGTCTGGGAGGACGAAGGCGGATGGCGGCTGGTTCGTCGAGGTCACGCCTGACGGTAAGAAGCTGTACGTGCCCCATCTCGAGGGCAAGAGCGTCAGCGCGATCAGCCGGACGACCGGAGCGATGAAGACCGTCGTCGAAGGCGGCGCGATGTCGGGCATCGACGTCAGGCCGGACGGCCGCGAGGTCTGGGTCATCGCGCACGAGCAGAAGCGGGTGCAGATCATCTCGACGGCACCGACAAGGTGGTCGGATCCGTCGAACTTCCGGCCGCCGACTTCGGCCGGCTCACCTTCACGCCCGACGGCAGGCAGGTGCTGCTGATCCAGGGCAACACGCGTTGCGCTGATCAACGTGGCAAAGAGGCAACACGTCGCCACGATCGACTTGCCTTCAGCGGGCAAGGTCATCAGCGTGTCGCCAAGAGGCGACTTCCTCGCGGTCAGCCATCCGTCCGACAACCGGCTCTCGGTGATCGACGTCGCGGCGCGGAAGGTTGCCCGATCGTTTCCAGTCGGCCCGGTGCCCGACGGCGTGATGTGGGTTCGATGAGGGATCGGCGCATGAGCCGCCGGAATCAGCCTCGAGAGGCCGTCAGACGCGCCGCGAGCGCCGGGGCCACGCTCTGAAGCAATTGGTGTGTGGATTCGTCGAAGGCGTCATTCGTTTGAGCGTAGAGCACGACGACGCCGGCTACGATGTCGTTCGTCTTGAGCGGCACCGCGAGCGCACAATGAAGGTGCGGAGCCGCTCCCATGAGATCGAGAGCCGCGTCCGCGTTGCACATCGATTGGCCAGTCGCCGCCACCCAGCCACTGAGACGCTCTCCCACCGGAATGTCGAGCTGCGCCAGCGCCTGCGCATCAGGTCCGCCTGCGTAGGCTACGGATAGTCGGTCGCGCCCGTCCGTCACCCGATAGATCGCCACGCCCCGCAACATTGCGCAACCGGCTCAGGTGCGGCCACACGGTGGGCCCGAGGACCGTGACGTCGCAATCGCTCGTCGCGAGCGCCGCGCCGAGATCAAACGCGATGCGCAGTGGTTCCGTCGTCGCATCGCCGCATGCCTTTTCTGGGGACACCTGACCGGTCCTATCGGCGGTCACACGCGTTGGTGTTGGAGCTGCTGCGGCTGACGCTTCGGTATCAAGCGTCTGATAGATCCGTTCGAATGCATCGACCAGAGCGGGATCGTACATCGTGGCTCGCCGCTCGCGGATGATGGCAAATGCAGCGGCCGGCGGCAGCGCGCGCCGGTAGGGACGGTCCGACGTCAGCGCGTCATAGCAGTCGATGATGGACAGGATCCGGGCGCCGATTGGAATGTCGGTCCCGCTGATGCCATCGGGATAGCCCGTGCCATCCCAGTTCTCGTGATGGTGCCGGACGATGGGAACGACCGGATATGGGAAAGTCCACTTCCGCCAGGATCTCCGCGCCGACCGGCGCGTGCGTCTTCATCTTCTCGAACTCCGCCGCCGTCAAGCGTCCGGGCTTGTTGAGGATGTGCTCTGGCACTGCGAGCTTGCCGATGTCGTGCAGCAGGGCCGCCGCCTCGAGCGCCTTGAGCTGGGCTTCTTCGTTCAAACCGATGCGTTTCGCCAGAACCAGCGCAAAGCTCTGAACCCGCCTGATGTGGCTATGGGTGACCGAGTCCTTTGCGTCGATCGCATGTGCGAGCGATTCCACGGTCGAGAGATGCAGGCGGTTCAGCTCCGCCAGATGGTGCACCTGATCCTCGACGCGCCCGGTGGCATTCCGATAGGCGAAGTGCAAGATCATCGCGAGCAACAGCGGCAGGCCAAGCACGGTGATCCCGTACTTCCCGTTTTCGAGCGCGAACACCACGAACCCGGCGCCGACCGCTCCGCCCAGAAAACTGACCCACAGGCTCTGCAGATGCGCCGTCCAGATGAGCCACGACGCTTGCGCGTTCGTGCAGGGCCACCGCCAGCGCGACCGCATACGTGTTGAGCAGGAAGTAGGCGCCTGCCGTGAGCAGGAGCGCGGGTGCGGTGGTATCCAGCGACAGGATGCGCGGCTGCCAGGGATCGATCCCGGCGGTGAAGAAGAAGAGATGTGCGGCGAGCCACATCGCCAGCGGAGGGGCAACCACGTTGAAGAGCAGCCTGTCGACGGGCAGCGGGGGGTCCGCGCGCTGGAGTCGATACGAGATCGCGAGGCAATCGACCGCCACCGTCACCGCGCCTGCCGCGGGCCCGAACACCACGGCGCTCGTCAGCGTGAACACGTCGGAGATGGAGAAGTTCACCGACGTGGATGGGAATCTTCAGAACGGCCGATCCGCTCAAGAGCGTCAGGCCCAGAAGTAGCCACCAGTTCGTTCCGGGCGGGTGCGCCAGGAGCTGGCGAACGGCGTCGATCAGCACGATCGTGCCGAATCCGATCACCGCATAGACATAGAGACGCCCGGTCGGCCAGGCAGACCCCGCCGCCGGCGTCTGCGTGCGGCTGACGGACACCGTGTCTCGAATTGGAGCTGCTACTTCCCCGCTCCCTGCCTGCACTTTCGGCCTCCCAGCCGGGGCGTGTTCCACTTCGGAGCAGCCATGTTGTTCTTTGTCAGCACAAACTGACGCGAATTCAGGTCTGCTTCTGACCAGACATCGTTGAGCCGTAAGCACTTACGGGCACAAACGAGGCCGGTGTGGAAATTGCCATACTGCCGGACGTGCAAGTTCAATGACGACGAAAGTGTCTTTGAGGGGTGGCTCGATGGAAGAACGGATCCGATACACGTGGCTCAAGCGCGCGGTGCTGATCGCGGCCGTCATCGTCACGACGCTCGGCATGTCCTCGGTGAATCAGGCGCGCGAGCGCGGTCCCCTGGGTGTTCAGCAAATCCAAGCTGGATCGCGTGCTGCGTAAGGCACAGGAACGCGGCGACCAGTCGGCCAAACGCGTCATCATCCGCACCAAGGCCGGAAAGGCGGGAGGTGTCGCTGGTCTCCTTGCCAAGCATGGCGATCGTGTCGAATCCAATCACCGTCTGGTGGATGCGATCACGGTCACGCTGCACGGCGAGGATCTGCTGGGACTCGAGCAACTCATCGATGTCGAAAGCATGTCGACTGATGCCATCGTCTCTGGCGGCTCGCTGCTGAGCGGTCTGCAGGTCAGCGCGCTCGGCCTCACGGCCTCGCTCAACACCCCGGCCGGATACTCAGAACCTTGTCAAAGCTACACTCGGCCTCGACAGATGACGACTATCGCGGACACGACGTCGGCATCGCGGTGATCGACTCAGGGCTCGAACAAGCCAAGGACCTGTCAGGTGGCAGGACCGACCACTTCGTCGACTTCACGAAAAACGGCAAGTCCGGCAAGCCTTACGATGACTTCGGACATGGCACCCACGTCGCCTCGCTGATTGCCGGTAACGGCGAGGATTCCAAGGTCAAGGTCGTCTCACTGCGAAACGGCAAGAAGCTGGCTAGCGACGTGCGTCCCTACGCCGGCCTCGCGTCGGACGCCGAAATTATCAGCTTGAAGGTGCTCAATGGCGGAGGCTCGGGGTACACGAGCTCGGTCCTTCGCGCCCTCGAGTACGCCATCGAGAATCGCGAGCGCCTGAAGATCGACATCATCAACCTGTCGTTCGGGACATCCCATCTACGAAGCCCCCGAAACCGACCCGCTCGTGCAGGCGGTTGAGGCCGCGACCCGCGCTGGCATCGTCGTCATGGTATCCGCTGGGAACTATGGTGTCAACCAGGAGACCGGCCAAGTCGGATACGCAGGCATCACGTCGCCTGGTAACGCGCCGTCGGCGATCACCGTCGGTGCGCTGGACACGAACGGCACCGCGTCACGGCTCGACGACTCCGTTGCGCGCGTACAGCTCACGCGGGCCAACATGGTTCTCGGGTCACGTCAAGCCGGACATCGTCGCGCCGGGTCACGATCTCGTGGCGGTCGGTGCGTATCAGGGATCGCTCTACCAGTCCTACCCGGAACGCCGCGTTCGCGGCCAGAGCCTCGAGCGTCAGCCACGCTATCTGCGCCTGAGCGGATCGAGCATGGCCGCGGCAGTCACGAGTGGCGTGGTCGCGCTGATGATCGAGGCGAACCGCGAAGCGCAATCGGCAGCCGCTGACGCCGAACATGATCAAGGCGATCCTGCAGTTCACCGCGCTGCCGCTTGCTTCAGCCGATGCGCTGACGCAGGGCACCGGCGCCCTGAACGGCGCCGGCGCAATCCAGCTCGCACAGTCGATCGATCCGGGTGCCGCCGATCGGCGAATGGTGGCTGACGCAACCGGTATCACCACCACCACCATCGACGGTGACGACCTGTCGTGGTCGCAAACCGTCGTCTGGGGCAACACCGTCGTCTGGGGCAACGTCGTCTACGAACAACAGATCGCCTGGGCACAGACCGTCGTCTGGGGCTCGACCGTCGTGTGGGGCAACACCGTCGTCTGGGGCGCGACCGATCTCGTCTGGACCAATCCGGAGGTCTGGAGCCAGACCGTCGTCTGGGGCGCCGGCACGCTCGGCACGACAGAGGGCGCGAAGCAGATCACACCGGATACGGTGGTCTGGGGGAATATCGCCCGCTGACGGGTTCAGGACGAGGGTTCATCACGGGGGTTCAGCACGGGGGTTCATGACGAGGGTTCACGACGAGAGGTTCACGACGAGGGTTCAGACGAGGGTTCACGACGAGGGTTCACGACGAGGGTTCACGGAGCTGGCCGAGGATCTTTGTTTTGACAGCGGTCAACTGCCGGTCGGATCGCACTTTTTTGCACTGGCGTGCTTGGTTTCTCGGGAATCCTGCCGTTTTCAACTGGCATCGGTCGTGCTCGTCCCGATGCATGAATTCAGCGCACTCTTACGAGGAACTTGTAATCTGGCAGCTTGGCTCTGAGCTCCGCGACCGCATCTTCGAATTGACCGAACACGGACCAGCGTCGCGGGATTTTGAGTTTCGAAAGCAGATTCGCGCCGCATCGAGCTCTGTGCCGAGCAATATCGCTGAGGGATTCGGTTACTACAAACCCAAGCTCTTTGCGCGGCATCTGCGGATTGCGATTGCGTCGCTCAACGAGACCAAGGGCCACCTGCAGGATGGAGCAGGAACCAAGGGCTACTTCGATCCGAACCAGGCCGGCGGCTTGATTCGTCTCACGTGCCGGACCCTGCGAGCGTCGAAGCGACTCCTTCGCTACCTGGATTCGTGCAAGGGAAACGCGCCCATCGACTGGGCAGACTTCAAATCAGCGCCCAAACGTCGGGCCCCGCCACCGCAGAACCGCGCCGCGAACGCGCCTGAACCCGCGTCGTGAACCTTCGTGTGAACCTCCGTGTGAACCCCCGTGTGAACCCCCGTCTGAACCCTCGTCGTGAACCCTCGTCGTGAACCCCCGTGTGAACCCCCGTCTTGAACCAATTATATAAATCCATATAATACCGGTCGTGCCTTCGCGACTGAAGACTCCCTGGTATTACATCCTTCTCGCACTCGCGGCCGGCGACCGCCATGGCCTGGCCATCGCGCGGGATGTGCAGACGTTGAGCGAGGCGCAGGTGCGGCTGTGGCCGGCGACGCTTTACGGCTCTCTCGAAGAGCTCTCCGACAACGGATGGATCGAAGAGCTAACCGCCGAGGCCGATCGACCGTCGGATGAAAGCGAGCGGCGGCGCTACTACCGCATCACGCGCGCCGGCCGGCGGGTCCTGGCTGCCGAGACCGAGCGGCTGGCGACACTGGTCAGGGTGGCACGGTCGCGCGCGCGGCGAAGCACCGAAGAAGCGTGATGTCCGAGCGATCCCGGATCGTCTACCGCATCCTTCTGCGTCTCGGGCCACGGCGTTTGCGCGAGCGTCACGCCGGCGAGATGGAGGCGCTCTTCGCGCACAGGCTGGCCGCCGCGCGGCGCCGACATGTCTTCGCGATGCTCGCTGTTTGGCTCGCAGCTGCGTGGGACCTGCTCTCCGCGTCGGCTCGTCAGGCACGGCACAGTTCATTCCCCTCTCGTTCTGTCGAAAGGCGGCCTTCCATGCTCGGAACCGATCTCCGATACACATTTCGATGGCTCGCCCGGCAGAAGGCCTCGTCGGCTCTGATCGCGACGATGCTGGCGCTCGGCATCGGCGCCAACGTGGTCGTGTTCAGCCTGGTGAACGCGCTGTTTCTCAGACCATTTCCATTCCCGGAGCCGGATCGACTCGTCTACATCAACGAGACGGCGCCGAAATGGAACCTCGACATCGTGGGCGTCAACTATCCCGACTTTCATCAGTGGCACTCGTCCGCGCAGATGTTCGAAGCGATCGGCCTGTATTCGGAGACGAGTCTCAACCTGTCCGACGGCAATCAGGCTGAACGGATCTCCGGTGCCGAAGTCACCGCCGACTTCGCAAAGGTCCTCGGCATCGAACCGCTGCTGGGCCGCATGTTCACCGCAGAAGAAGACAAGCCGAAGGCGCCCAGAGTGACCGTCATTGGCGAGGGACTCTGGCGCGAGCGCTTCGCCGCGTCACCAGATGTTCTCGGACGCGTGCTCAGGCTCAACGGGGTGCCTCACACGATCGTGGGCGTGATGCCCCGCGCGGCCGAGTTCCCGGGAGAGGTTCGGTTGTGGGTTCCGGTCGCGGGTGACCCGCTTCAGCAAGGACAGAGTTATGGCGCCGAAGGCCTTGGCCGCCTCAAGCCAGGCGTGTCGGCGGACGACGCGACGCGGGACTTGCTCAGAACGCAGGAGCCGATCTGGAACGCGCGCGACAAGGATCGCATCGTGTCGCCTTTCGCCAAGCCGCTGCGCGAACAGTTCGTCCGCGATTTCACCTCGGCAGCCAAGACGCTGCTCACGGCGGTGGCCCTGCTGCTCGTCGTGACGTGCGCGAACGTCGCCAGCATCATGCTCGCCCGAGCGCTGGCGCGGCGGCGGGAAATGGCCATCCGCCTCGCAGTCGGGGCCAGCCGCCTACGCCTCGCCCGTCAGCTACTCGTCGAAAACCTGGTACTGGCCGCAGTCGGTGGTGTCGCGGGGCTTGTCGCCGGACGATGGGCGCTGCACTTGCTGGTGACGAGCGCCGGCGATCAGATCCCGCCGTGGGCCAACTTCGCCCTGGACGGCCGGATTGTGGCGTTTTCGGTCGGTGTGAGCCTCGTCACTGCCCTGCTCTTCGGTCTCGCGCCTGCGCTGCACACGATCCGAAGCAGCGTGCGCGGCGCGATCAGTGAAACCGGCACGGGCAATACATTGGGCCCTGGTGGACGGCGAACGCTCGGATGGCTGGTCAGCGCGGAGTTCGCGCTGGCGGCAATCCTCCTCGTGTGCGGCGGTCTGCTGATCCGCGCCTACGATCGCGTGCGACACACGGATCCGGGATTCGACCCGCACAATGTCTTGACCTTTGGTGTTTCACTGCCGGACGCGACCTACCCCGATGAAGCCAAACGCCTGGCGTTCTGGGATCGCTTGAGCGACCGGCTGCAGACCCTGCCGGGTGTCGAATCGGCAGGGCTCGTGAGTTGTCCTCCTCTCTCGTGTCATTGGGGCAATTTCTTCGTCATCGAAGGACGCGCGCCGCTGGCGCCGGGTGAATCCAACCCCGTCACGTTGCAACGACCCGCATCACCCGAGTACTTCCGCACGATGGGCGTCCGTCTGAAAGCCGGGCGTTTCTTCAACCAGGAAGATGGCCGGAAGGATAACCAGGTCGTGATCGTCAACGAGACCTTCGTCAAGACGTTCTGGCCCGGTGTGTCCGATCCCATCGGTCGACGCATTCGCTACCGCTCCGAGAAGGCACCGTGGATGACAGTCGTCGGGCTGGTTGAGGACGTTCGCCACTACGGCCTCGAGCGGCCCATGCGACCGGGGATCTACATGCCGGTCGCCCAGTTGCCAACCAATCAGCTGACCGTCGCGATCAAGACGAAGCAGGCACCCGAGGCCTTCACACCGACCGCCCGCGCGGCGCTTCGCGAGCTCGATCCCGAGTTGCCCGTGTTCCGCGTGCGCACGATGGAGGAAGCGCTGGCGCGATCCCTGTCGCAGCGGGCGCTGTACTCGTGGCTGCTCGGTGTCTTCGCGTCGCTGGCGCTGATTCTCGCCCTCGGCGGCACGTACGGCGTGACCTCGTATCTGGTCTCGCAGCGCACGCGGGAAATCGGCATTCGACTGGCACTTGGCGCCAGGAGGGCCGACATCATCAGAGGCGTCCTGCGCGCGAGCCTGACGATCGTCGGCATCGGGATCGCCCTCGGAATGGCTGCGTCAGTTGGGGCCGCTCGCCAGCTGTCGACGCTGCTGTTTGGAGTGCCTCCGCACGACACCAGCGTGTTGATTGCCGCGCTGCTCGTGCTCCTCGGCACGGCCGCTGCCGCCAATGTCCTCCCCGCGCGTCGGGCCTCGCGAATCGATCCGATGAAATCCCTGAGGGTCGAGTGAGCGGCGTCAGCCCCAGCGCAGGGCGATGATCGGATTCACGCGAAGGGCGCGGCGCGCGGGCACGGCGCAGGCGATCAGCGACACGAGAATGACGCCCGCCGCTACGAGTGCATAGGTTGTGCTGTCGGTCGGAGACACCTCGAACAGCTGATTCTCGAGCACACGCATCGTCCAATACGACGCTGCGAGCCCAAGCACCAACCCGAAGATCACCGGCTGCATGCCGCGGGCCATCACGTCACGAAACAGCGCTCCAGGCGCGGCGCCAAGCGCGCGACGAATGCCGATCTCTTGCGTGCGACGCGCCACGCTGTACGACAGGACACCGTAGATTCCGGTGGCCCCGAGCATGATCCCGACGAGCGCGAACAACGTCAGCAGCGTTGTCGTGAATCGCGGCCGCGCGACCGACAGGGCTCTTACCGCTTCCAGGCTCTGCGCATCGTAGATTGGCAGCTTGGGATCGAGCTGACGGATGATGTCGCGAATAGATGGGACCAGCGACTCCGGCGCGACGTCGGACCGGACGATCAACGTCAGATCGGAATAGGGTCCGCGCGCGGTAACCGGTGTCTGCGCCTGCAACAGGTAGTACATGGGCCTCGGCGGATCGTCCAGCGACTGGTCGCGAATATCCGCGGCGAGACCGACGATCGTCATCCACGCATTCTGATCGCCGGATACGCGGATCCGACGGCCGATGGGATCGACCCCCGGGAAAAAGCGTGCCGCCATGGTTTCGTTGATGACGGTCACGGGCATGCTGCCGGCACGGTCGGTCGAGGCAAAGAAGCGCCCGCGAACGAGCTTGATGCCAAGCGTCTCGAAGAATTGATCCCGGACCACCGTGACACCGGCATTCCAGGCCATCTCCCCACGCGCCGGCCGCGGCTTCCCCTCGACGGCGAAATCCCACACGCCGGTATCACTCCAGAGAGGCACGCCACTGCCGGCGGAGGCGGCACGAACACCAGGCATCGATCGAAGACGAGCGATCAGCTGCTCGTAGAAGCTTTCGATCCGTTCCGGCTCGCCGTAGGAGGTGTCGGGCAACGCGATGCTGGCCATCAGCATCCCGCGAGCGTCAAACCCGGGCTGCACCGAGAGCAGCCGCTCGAAACTGCGCAGCATGAGGCCGGCGCCCACCACGAGCACGACACTGAGCGCGACTTCGACGGCCACCAGTGCGCGGCGGGCCCATTGGCGTCCGCCGCCGCTCACGGTCGTGCTGCTTTCCTTCAGCGTGGATTGCAGCTCCGGCGACGATCCGCGGAGCGCCGGCAAGAAGCCGAACAACAAGGCCGAGAGGACCGAGAGGCCGGCCGCAAACGCGAGCATGCGGCCATCGGTCGTGACCTCAGACGAGCGCGGAATACTCGTGGGATCGATCGTCAACAGCGCGCGCACGCCAGCCTGCGCGATGAGCACGCCGAGAAGGCCGCCCAACCCGGCGAGCAATACACTTTCGATCAACGACAACCTGACGAGCCGGCCCCTCGTTGCGCCCAGTGCGCCCCGGATCGCCATCTCGCGCGAGCGTGCCTCGCCCCGCGCCATGATCACTGTACCCAAATTGGCGCAGACGATCAGGAGGACCGCGCCCGTTGCGCCGAGCAGCATCAACAGCGCCGGTTTGATTGAGCCGGCCACGTCCTCGAGCAGCGGTCGGATGAACAGGTAGTGTCCGGTGTGGATGTTCGGGTACGCCGCTTTCCAGCCGGCCATCAGCGTCTGGAGCTCGCTTCGCGCGGACTCGACGCTCGCGCCGGCAGCCAGCCGTCCGATGGCGCGGTAGCTATGGGAGGATCGACCTTCAGGATAGGCCGGATCGATCCGAAGGACCGTCCAGACTCGAGTCGTCCTGCCCGGATAGGTGAAGCCCTCGGGCATGACCCCAATCACGGTTGCCGTCTGGCCATTGATGGGAACGGTTCGGCCGACGATGTCACGAGCGCCGCCGAAGCGTGCCTGCCAGTACGCATGACTGACCACGACGAGTGGTGGCCCTCCAGGCCGTGCTTCCTCCAGGCTGAAGGTGCGGCCAAGCGCTGGGGCAACCCGAAGCAGGCGGAAGAGATTCTCGGTTACGGTCGCGCCGGGCACGCGTTCGGGTTCTACCCCGTCGCCGCCGACAGTGATCGATGTCGTGGCGAAGGCCGCCACTTCTTCGTAGGACCGCGACTGGTTCCGGTAATCGACGTACTCGGGCAGGGACAGGACAAACTGTGGAAAGTCGAACCCGCTCTCGGGGTCGAATCGTCCCCAGATGGCCACCAGGCGATCCGATTGCGCGAACGGCAACGGCCTCAGCAGAACACCGTTGACCACGCTGAACACGGCTGTATTGGCGCCGATGCCAATCGCCAGCGTCAGCACGACGAAGAGTGCATATGACGGTTGCCGGCGGATGAGGCGCAGCGCAAAGCGAACGTCCTGGAGCACACTGTTCACGACTCCTCCTCTGGGACTACGGATGCCATGTGGACGTGCAGGCGCGTCTGACGGCTTCACGTGCTCGGAAGCAGCGGCTGTCACTACACTGGCCATGCTGCGAACGAACAGGACGCTCCGCGCGCGAAAGCCGGGCGATGCCTGCCAGCGATCGACGAAGAACGCCGCCATGTCCTGCGCGTAGGCGTCACGGAACCTGCGCGGGAATGCCAACAGCGCCAGGCGGAGCATCGCGCAGCGCCAGGCGTTCGATCATCGGGGCCCTCGTGACGGCAGCAGTTTCTCCCTGCGCGCCGTTCGGAGCAGGTTGTCGAGCCTGGCCGCCTCCGCCGCCGCCACACGCCGACCGAACGCCGTGATTCGGTAGTAACGACGCCGTGCCTCGTGCCCCTCCGCATTCGCCGGCGGATCGAAGTCCTCGATCACGCCGGACGCGGTGAGCCTCGCGAGGATGCGGTAAAGCGAGCCGATCTCCAGCCGCACCCCACTATCGGGTTGCTCCTCGACCGCCCGGGCCAGCCCGTAGGCGTGGCGAGGCGCTCCGAGCAGGCTCAGCAACACCTGGAAATCGTGCGACGGCAGCGGCAGCAGTTCGCGAGGATCGGTCGCCATGTGGATCCTTTGACGGAGAAACACTGTTGGGAGATTACCTGTCGGGAACAGATATTTTGGACGGGGGTTCAGGACGGGGGTTCAGGACGAGGGTTCAGACGACGGGGGTTCAACACGGGGGTTCACGACCTACGGCCGCACGGCTCGAACCTCCGTGTGAACCTTCGTCGTGAACCTCCGTCGTGAACCTTCGTCGTGAACCCCCGTCGTGAACCAGTGTGAACCTACGTGAACTGCGGCATCACTCGTTCGGCGAACGTTCGCATGGATTCCGTCACCATTTCGTGCGGGACGGTGCCCAGGTCCATCACCAGGATCAGCTCGTCGACGCCGGCGGCCTGGAACCTCTTGACGGTCTCGATGGCTGCAGCGCGGATCGCCGACGATCGATGCGAGGGTGGACCCGGGGGCATTGCGGTCGGCCATCGCTTTCGCCAGCTCGTCTGGCGTCAGCGGATCGCGCGACACCTCGAGGGGCGGGATGATCCGCTCGCGCGAGAAAAAGTAGGTAGCCAGCGACTCCTGAAAGTAGCGCGCGCCGCGAAAGCCGTGTTCGCATGCCTTCCGGTCGTCGTCGAGCACGAGCGCCGCCGGTGTGCAGCAGAACCGGTTGTTCACGACGCCGGCTGGGCCGCGCGCCGTGGCGATCGTTTGCGCGATAGGTCCCAATCTTGTTTCGCAGGTAGTCGTCGCTGCCCGCGCTGAAATTCAGCGAGCCGACACCAAGTGCGCCGGCGAGCCTCGACGGTCTCTGGCCGCGAGCAGGCGACGAAGATCGGCGGGTGCGGCTGCTGAATGGGTTTCGGGATGACGGCAATCGGCGGAATCCGATAGTGGCGGCCGCTCCACTCGAACAGATCGCGATCGCCACATCTTGGGGATCATCTCCAGCGCCTCCCGCCACTCGCTGTCGAGCCCGCCGCGATCGACTTCGAAGGCGCCCTGTTCGACGAGCGACGAGCTCTTGCCCGATCCCCAGTTGACACGCCCGCCCGACAGGATATCGAGCACCGCGATGCGCTCGGCGACCCTGATGGGGTGATTGTATCGGCCGGGTGTGAGCGTGACGGCATGTCCAAGCCGGATGCGTCGCGTGCGCGCGGCGATGTGCCCGAGCAGCACCTCGGGCGCCGAACAGTGCGAGTATTCCAGCAGGCCGTGATGCTCCACCGCCCAGAGCGCGTGATAGCCGAGTTCGTCGGCGAGCACGGCCTGTCGAACGCACTCCTCGTACGCGCGGCGCTCGGCCGCCGGACTCGGATCGGCCAGCTGGATTTCAATCAGAAGCGAGAAATCCATCCGGTCGATTCCGCGTGACAGGTCGAAGTGGGCGCCGAAGGTGTGACGGAGCCACCTCGATACACGCCGCGATAGTCCGGCGGCAACAGTGCGGCGAGACGGTTCATGATCTCGGCGGTGTATCGAAGCAGGTCCGCCGGCGATGCCGGTCCGCCCGGCAGACGGAACGGTTCACCGGCACGCACGTGAATCGGGATCCGTCGGAGGCTCTTCCAGCGCTGGCGCCACCTTTCCTGCCCCCACGCGACGAGCGGAACGATCGGCACCTGCGCGCGGGCCGCGAGGTAGGCCGCGCCCGTTCGGCCGGGCCCAAGCCCCTCTCTGTTGCGACGCCCCTCCGGCGCGAGAGCCAGCAGTCCTCCAGCCTCGAGCACCGTCAACGCTCTCCGCAGGGGCTCTTCGTCGGGCTGGTTGCGGGCGACGTAGATCGCCTGCCCCATGTCGGAGACGAACCAGTCCAGGAGCGGGAATCGCGCCAGCTCGTCGACGGCCAGGATGATCGCCCGCCGTGGCAGCAGCGTCAGCATCAGCGGGACATCCGCCATGCTGAGGTGGTTGACCACGAGCACGCACGGACCCTCTCGGGGGATGTGCTCGAGCCCCCGAACATCGTTGCGGCCTAGCAGCGCGAAACCCATCGCGGTCAGGTTCTTGATCGCCCGTTGCGGCGCTGACCATCGCGAGTAGTCGAGCGACCGATAGTCGACGCCGCCTGACTGATTGCCTGAAGTGCGCGTGGTGACATCACTGATGACGTCGGGCACAACGGGCTCGTCGACGACGTTGGCCGGAGCGGTCGTCGTGACCGGCGCTGTAGTCTGCCGATCAGCGTCGCTCCTGGAGACGACCGTCGGAACCGCCGTAGTGCTGGTGACGGTCGCGGTCGCCGCAGCGGCCAGTGACAGTGCCGACAAGACTTCGTCAGCCAGTGTCCGCACGCTCGCACCCGCGAGGATTCGCGTGCCGGAAATCTGGATGCCCAGATCGCGCTCGAGGATGACCGTCAGTTCGACGGCGATCAGCGAGTCGAGGCCGAACTCTGTGATGGGCCTGTCCACATCGATCGTTCCCGGCGCCGCACCGAGCAGTCTCGCAACCTGATCGCGGAGATAACGCTCGACGCGATCGACCCGAGCGGCCGGACCCTCGCCCTCGAGCAGGCCGAGAAGACCTTCAACCGGCGCGGATGGGTGGCCGTCGACCGCCGGCACAAGGTGACGAAGTTGTGGTGATGCCGCAGGCCCCGGCGCGTTGTCGCCAAACTGCCGCCAATCGATCCGCGCCGCCATCACGTGTGTGGCGTCGTAGCGCAGCATCTCGGACAGGATGTCGAGCGTCTCCTCCGGCGTGAAACTGAGGTAGCCGTGCCGCTTCAGGTACTCCTCAATCTCCGGATGGCGTGCCACGTATCCAGCACCTGCCACCACGCCCCAGTTGATCGAAGTGGCTGGCAACCCGCGAGCGCGCCGATACTCGGCCAGCGCATCCAGACATGCGTTGGCGGCCGCGTAGTTGGCCTGTTGCGGATTGCCGAGGATTGCCGTAATCGACGAGAACGAGACAAAGAAGTCGAGGTCGTCGTCGGCCGTCGCCTCGTGCAGACGCCATGCGCCAATGGCTTTCGGCGCCATGACCTCGTCGAACGCCGCACGATCGAGGTCGACCAGCGGCCGGTCCCTGAGTGTCATCGCCGCGTGGATGATTCCGCGGAGCGGCGGCAGCTTCGTGCGGATGACATCCAGTGCTCGGGCCACATCGGCGGGGCGCGAGACGTCGCCGCAGACTGTCTCGACGCACGCGCCTTGTAACCGCAGTTCGGCCAGCGTCGCCTCGACTTCCAGCGCGGGAGCGCTGCGCCCCATCAGCACAACGGCTCCTGCGCCGCGATCGATGAGCCAGCGAGCCGCGCGAAGCCCCAGCCCACCCAGGCCGCCGGTGATCAGGTAGCTTCCATCGCGCCGAATGTGCGGCAGTTCGGGAATCGAGCGGCGAACGCGGATCCCCTCGCCGTTCTTTAGGACGACTTTTCCAATGTGCTTCGCCTGCGCCATGAACCGCAGCGCGTCGGGCAGCTGCGCCATCGTAAACTCGGTGCAGGGCGGCGGCCGCAGCCGGCCCTCCTCGAACTCGCGGGTCACCTCGCGCAGAAGCTCGCCGACGAATGCCGTTCGCTCGAGGCACATGCGGTCGAGGTCCACGGCAAACAGCGACAGGTTCTTTCTGAACGGTCCCAGGCCGACCCGCTGATTCTGATAGATGTCAGCCTTTCCCAACTCGATGAATCGGCCGTAAGGCGCGAGCGCCGACAACCCCCGTTCGAGCGCCTCGCCCGGTAGCGAGTTGAGCACCACGTCCACGCCGCGGCCGCCCGTCCGTTCGCGAATCTCGTCTGCGAACGACAGCGATCGGGAGTCCATCACCGCGTCAACGCCGAACGCCTCGACGAAGGCCCGCTTCGCCGGACTGCCCACGGTCGCGAAGATCCGCGCGCCTGCGAGCCTGGCCAGCTGCATCGCCGCGTAGCCGACGCCTCCGGATGCGGCGTGGATCAACACCGATTCGCCGGATGCGATCTGGGCCAGCCGTCGCAGGGCGTACCATGCGGTCACGAACGCAACCGGGACTGTCGACGCTTCCACAGCCGTCATCGACGGGGGACGTGGGACGACGAGCGATGCGTCAGCGATCGCATACGAGGCAAAGGCACTCTGCGCGATTCCGAGTACTGGATCGCCAGGCTTCACGTGGGTCACCGCCTCACCGCATCGACTGACGATGCCGGCGAAATCGAAACCCAGACGGCGCTCGCCGAACGTACGCTCCTTCTCGAGGCCCGGCACGGCGCCCATCGCAACCACGACATCCCGGAAGTTCAGGCTGGCAGCTTCGATCCTGACTTCGATTTCGCTCGCGCGTGGATCGGGGCGCTCGCATCGCCGGAAGGTAATGCTGTCGAGCGAACCAATGGTCGGTATCTCGGCGCGCCAGCCATCCTCCAACGACGCAATCGTTGTCGGGGCAGATGCGGCCAGGCGGCTGCGCGAGGTCGGCCTGAGCCTGTGCACGTATCGCTCGGCTCCCCTGAACGCCAGTTCTTCCTCGCGCCCGACCGCGCCGGGCTGATCGCTCGACGCGAGGATCTCGTTCGCAAACGCCGCCAGCTCATCGTTCGAGATGGCTGCGCTGAAGTCGATCAACCGGCAGCTGAGCGCTGGCCATTCCTTGCGGACCACGCGCCCGAATCCCCACAGCGATGCCTGGATCACATCAGGTTCTCGATCGCGGTCGGTGTCGACGATCTGGGTCCCGGCTGTCGCGAGAAACAGCGTTCGCTCGGCCAGCGGCGATCCATGCACGATCGCCTGGAGGATCTCGAGCACGCTGCCACATCCGAGGGTCACGCCTCGCTCGAACGAACCATCGTCACCGATCGGCGGCGCGTCGAGGCTCCACAAATGAATGAGTCCGGCGGCGTTGTCCGTGGATCCGATCGATTGAAGCATCGGTTCCTGGTCTTCAGACCGGCGAACGAGACGCACTCGTCTCCCCGCAGACTCGATCATCGCCGCCAGGCGGTGTCCCACGCGGCGCTGCTCGTCAGCAAAGATCACCCATTCCGGCGCGGCACTGCTCGAGTTGACGTCAGCTGTCGACAGGTCAATGGGCCGACGCCCCAGCACGATCGATTGCGCTGGTTCGTGCGTCGCGACATCCGAGATGATGGCGGTGGATTCCAGCCCGCACTCACCCATCAACCGCCGCCAGGCCTCCCCCGACATCAGCGGATGCGATGGACGACGGTGACGGTCCGTAAGGGTCCACCAGTCGTTCATCAGCCCAAAGGCGATGTCGAGCCAGGCCGGGTGTCGGGTGATCTCCAGCAGGATCAGCGCGCCACCAGGGCACGACGAGGTCCGTGAGCCGGCGCATGGCGTGTTCGACGTCGGGCACCGCATGCAGCGCATTAGCCGCGAAGACGATGTCGAACAATCCGTTGTCGAAGCCTTGCGAATGCGGATCCTGTGTCATGTCGAGGAGCCGGCACGAACAGGTGGCGACCTGCCGGAACTTCTCGCGCGCGCGTTCCACGAACAGTGGCGATGCATCGCTGAAGACGTACCGGTTTGGCCGGGTCAATCGCGGCAGCACGTGTGCGGTGGTGCCGCCGGTGCCTGCGCCAACCTCGAGCACCCGGACCGGACGTTCTGACGGTCCGGAAACCAGATCGGCGATGACCTCCGCCGCAAGGCTGTTGTAGAACGCCGACGCGGGTGATTCCCGATAGAACCGCTCGAGCAGCGCAAACCCCTCGTCGCCGAACAGCACATCGCGTCCATCGGCGCGGCCAGCGAGAACATCGGCAATCCTTGGACCGCAGCGATTGAGCAGCGCCACGTCCAGCTCGTGACGCGGAAACTCCCTCTGCAACTCAGACGAGAGACTCGCGGCGCTGGCAGGTGGCAACACGCCAGTCGCTTCCCAATGTCCACGGGCCCGACGCGCGTAACCCTGGCGCTCGAGCAATTCGCACAATTGCGTTCGAAGAGATTCTCGCCAATCGTCAGTGCCTGCGCCGCCCAAGGTGCGGATGTCCAGCGTGGCACCGGCATCGAACGCGCATCCGAGTTGAACGAACGCGTCGATGACCCAGGCGGCGGCAACTTCGTCGAGGCGGCGCTCGACCACCTCGTCATAGGCATTCCAGCCAGTCTCCCGCGATCGCCCGGCCGCCCGGCGATTGATGGTCTCGAGTGTCTGTCCTTGTGGAAACGAGCCAAGCGCAGATGATGTCAGCGGTCCCAGCCGCTCACCCACCTGGGCCGTCGCCTCCGTGTCACGCTCCCAGCGGGTACTCATAGAGCCACCGGTCGATCGACTCACGCTGGTCGTGTTCCGGAGATTCGAAGAGACGCGCGGTGAGACCGAGTATCTCGGCGCATACCTGCCGATCGGCGTCAACGATCTGCAGATTGCCGATCACCTCGGACTCGGACGCGTCGGTCACCGAAGCAACCACGTCGAAGTGGGAGCCAGGGTTCGAATGAAACCGGACCTCGTTGACCTTCGTTGGGAGAAACAGCCGGGAGCCGTTGGTCGCCGTCGCATCGGTATCGGCGGCAGCCACGAGCACCTGAAAGGCCGCATCGAGCAATGCCGGATGCACCCGGTAGTCCGCGTCGACAGCGAGCCCATCAATCGCGATCGATCCGATCGCCTCCCGTCGTCCGGTCGTCAGATGACGGACGCCGCGAAACAGCGGGCCGTACTGCAATCCGCGCTTCGCCATCCGGTCGTAGAAGGCGTCGATCGTCACCTCGTCGGCGCAGCGCTGTTGTACCGCATCGAGATCCACTGTCGCCGGTTTCACGTTCTTGGCGCCGCTGACCGAGCCGCGGGCGTGGCAAATCCAGGCGGCGCTATCACTGGACGGCGTCGAAAAGATCTCGAAACGGCCATCGGCCTGGTCCATCGCGAATTGCATCGGCGTGGCGCTGTCGCTGCTGACCCGCAATGGCTTCAAGAATTCCAGGTCGCGAACAACAACCGTTGCGGGAGCATCCAGCGCCGTTCTCGCAGCCACCGCTTGCTCGACGTACGCCGCGCCCGGACAGAGCGGCGCGCCTTGTACGACGTGATCGCGGAGATATGCCGTCTCGCCAACGCCCGCAAGGCACTCCCATGTCGGACGTGCCGCCCGCAACCGCCTTCCGAGTAGTGGATGAACGCCGCCGGTGGCTCCGTTGCCATGGAAGACGTGATCGTCCGTGCTCGTCGGCTCGAACCAGTGACGCTCGCGCTGCCACGGATAGCGAGGCAATCTCGTCGGCCGCGCGCCCTCTTCGTGCAGCCCTCGCCAGTCCGGAAGACAACCTGCCGTGTATAGCGCCCCAAGCGAACGCAGCATCACGGCGCGTTCGTCTTCCTGCCGGTGCAGCGATGGCAGGACGAGCCCCTTATGGGCGTGGGCTCGTAGACATTCGCGAATCGACGGCGACAGGACTGGATGCGGCCCCACTTCGAGGAAGTCCGTCGCGCCTGACTCGAGGAGCTCATGAATCCCGTCGCTGAACAGAACGGGCTCGCGAATGGCGCGCCACCAGTACTCGCCTATCGCATTCGTGGCCGTTGAGGCGCCGGCCGGTCGTGTCGGACACGAACGGCAGCGTGGCCGGCCGTCCACGAATGTTCTTGGCGATGTCGAGGAACTCCTCCTTTATCCCATTCATCACCGGACTGTGGTACGCGATCGTGACCGGGAGGAATCGCGCAAACACCTGTCGTTCGAGGAGTGCTCCGGCGATGCGTTCGAGGGCGCTGCCGTCACCGGCAAGGGTGATGCTCGACGGCGCATTCACAGCCGCCAGCGACACAAGGTCGTCGGTTCCAGCCAGTAACGGCGCAATCTCGTCGAGCGGCGCACCGACAGCCAGCATCTTGCCAGCGTTGGATGGTCGCCCTTGCAGCCGGCCGCGATGGAACGCCAGGAAGAGGGCGTCTTCGAGGCTGTGCACACCGGCAACACAGGCGGCAGCCGTAGCGCCGCTGCTGTGGCCGATCACCGCGTGTGGAGTGATTCCATATGACGCCCACAGCTCAGTAAGAGCGACCTGTATGGCGAAATTCGTGGCGTGCGCGAGCTCGGGGGCGGCGACGCGCGATCGAGATTCCTCTGCCGCCAGTTCGTCGAGGAGCGACCAGCCAGCGAGGGGACGGAGCAGCGCGTCGCACCGCTCGAGGCTGCGCCGGAAGACCGGCTCTCTGGCGCGAAGCTGGCGACCCATGCCCCACCACTGCGGTCCCATTCCCGAAAAGACGAACGCAATTCTCGGAGGCCCGCCGGGCGTGACACGTCCAGTCGCGATATTCGCTCGGGTCGCTCCCGTGCTGAAATCAGTCAGCAGCGTCGCGCATTCGCCGGCGCTGGTGGCCACCACCGCAAGGCGGTGATCGTGATGGGCGCGACGCTCAGAAGCGGTGTGGCACACGTCACGCATCGGGGTCGCCGCGTGCTCGCGCAGGTGGCGAGCATAAGTGGAAGCGAGATCGGTCAGCGCAACCTCGCTACGAGCCGAAAGCACGAGTAGCCGAGGCATCTCCGTCTCCGGCGCCTCGTGCGCCTTCGCCGGCGGTGCCTCCTGGAGCACGACGTGCGCGTTGGCGCCGCCGAACCCGAACGAGTTGACGCCGGCGCCCGCCGGCGACTCTGATGCCGGCCAGGATTCGAGCTCGGTCACGACGCGAAGACCCAGGGCGCTCAGGTCGATCGCATCGTTCGCACGCTGGAAATGAATCGTCGGTGGAATCCGACGGTGTCGCAGCGCCAGTGCGACCTTGATCAAGCCGGCAATTCCGGATGCCGCTTCCAGGTGGCCCATGTTGGTCTTGACCGAACCGATGGCGCAGGTCGCACCGGCGTGGCGACCGCGCGCCAGAGCGGCGCCGATCGCGCGCGCCTCTATCGGATCACCAACCGGGGTCCCCGTGCCATGGGCCTCGACGTATTGAATCTCCGACGGCGACATGCCAGCCCTGCGCAGCGCGCTCTCGATCATTGCCTGCTGCGCGACCGGACTCGGAACGGTGATGCCGGACAGTACGCCCGTCCTGATTGACCGCGGTCGCCCGAATGACGGCCCAGATCGGATCCCCGCGCCGCAGAGCGGCGCCGAGTGGCTCCAGAATCACGACTCCGGCGCCTTCGCTGCGAACATAGCCGCTGGCGCCGGCGTCGAAGGCACGGCACGCACCCTCGCGCGACAGCATCGAGGCCTTCGAGAAACCGATCGTCAATTCAGGTGCGAGCAGGATCTGCGCACCGCCAACGATGGCGACGTCACATTCGCCCGCACGCAGGCTTTGACAGGCAAGATGCACCGCGCTCAACGAGGACGAGCAGGCCGTATCGATGGCCATACTCGGACCACGCAGATCGAAGGCATACGAGATCCGGTTTGCCGCGATACTCGTGGCGGTCCCGATGTTCGTGTGCATGTCGATCTCGCGACGGTGCGCGGGATACATCTGGATGTCGCCATAGTCGTGCGTGGAGATGCCGACGAACACGCCGGCGTTGGAACCTGCCAACGCCTGCGGCGAGACCCCAGCGTCCTCGCACGCTTCCCAGGCGAGCTCGAGCAAGAGTCGATGCTGGGGATCGATATGAGCTGCTTCGCGCGGGGAGATCCCGAAGAACTGCGCATCGAAGAGATCGATGCGGTCGAGAAAACCGCCGCGTCGAGTGTAGGTGCGCCCCGGAGCTTTGGCATCGGGGTCGAATGCGTCCAGAAACGCGGCCCGGCTCGGCGGCGGTTCGGCGATCGCATCGAAGCCCTGTTCGAGCAGCCGCCAGAACTCCAATGGCCCATCCGCGCCGCCAGGAAAGCGGCAGCCGATACCCACGATCGCGACATGGTCGCTCTCGTCCGCGCGCAATGACGACGGCCGATCTCCCGACATGTCCATCACGCGGTCTTCCAGGCGCGCACGCCGTCCCATGCTTCCAGGCGCCGCATCGTGTATTGATAGCCGGCTTCGACAATCTCGTCGATCGCGTCGAAGTCGCTCATGGTGTAGCCCTCGAGCGGCACATGCAAGTACAAGTCGGCGGGCGACCCCGACGCTCGCGAGTCGCGCACGCTGGCAATCTCAGCGCTCCGCATCAGCACTTCGACGATGTTGGGAAGTCGTGGACGTCGCGACGCCAGGCGAAACAGGTGCCTGATGCCGGACCACGCGGGCTCCGGCGGCAACGACGGGCTCACCGCCAGGTCAACCGCAACGCTGACGTCCGCCGCGGTCACCGATCCTCGCAGTCGACGTCGCATTTCTTCGACCGGCAGGTTGTCCAGCAGGCCGCCGTCCACGAGGACCGCGCCGTCGTATGGAATCGGTGGGAGCAGCCCGGGCACCGAGCAACTCGCGCGTGTCCACAACCAGACCGGACCGCGGTCGTGGAATTCGACACTCGCCTTCGTCAGATTGCACGACACACAGAAATAGCTGAGCGGAAGGTCTTCGATGTTCCGTTCGCCGAACATCGTCCTGAGCCGGCTCGCGGTGGATCGGCCAGAGCGAACCGAGACGAACGGCGCCGTCAAGTCGGGTGGACCTGACCGGCTGCCATAGGCGCGCCGCGTCATGGCCAACATCTCTCGATCGTCGCAGCCCATCGCCAGCAGCGCCGACAGGATCGCGCCCATGCTCGTGCCGCCGACCATGTCCGTCGGCATGCCGGCTTGACGTAACGCGCGCAGCACGCCAATGTGCGCCAGCGCCCGGGCACCGCCTCCACCGAGGACCAATCCCCAGCCGCGGCCGGATATCCGGCGCGCCACGCGCGCGTGATCTGCCTGGTTGCGCGCTTCGACGTGATGATGCGCAGTGACGCGCGTCGCGTCCAGCCACGTCGCGGTGCCATGTGGCGATGTGGACGGGTCGCGCAACAGAGCCAGCTCGACCCGCGCTCCGGCGGTTCGCGCAGCAGCGACCTGAGCCAGCACGTCAGGCAGCGGAGCGCCGGCAAGCTCGCCCACAATCAGGATCAGATCGGCGTGGTGGACACTCGCCTGCGTCCGCGCCGATCCCGCGTCGTCGCACGCGCAAAGCACAAAATCATGCGCTTCCTCCGCCGTCTCGAGCCACGCTGCGTATCGGTTGGAATGTTTGGTGTCGGTGCTCGGGGCGTCGCGGGAATCAGCCTGTGGCAGCATTGCGACGCGGTGCCCGGCCTCGGCGAACGCCGCGCCGATGCGATCGCAGAATTCACCAAACGTTTGCGGGGAGCACGAGCGTACGAACGCGATAATGCTGACGGCCGATCGCACGGAAGGCGTGCGGGTTGTCCGTTCGAGGCGTCCGCTGAGCGTGCGAGCCAATGTCAGCGCTGTCAGCGCGTTGTGGGCGAGGACGCGATCGAACGCTGCGGCGGGAATGCGAACCAACGTCGAGGCGCGCCTTGCCCGAACGCTCGTCGAGCGCGGCGCCTTCGTCAGGACACCCATCTCGCCGACGCAGGCACCATCGCCGAGCAACCCGACCGGCCCGTCACGGTCGTGGTCGCCTTCCCTGAACACCTCGAGGCTCCCGCGCGCGACGATGAACACCGCGTCGGATTCGTCGCCTTCGCGGATCACCACGTCACCTCGCGCTGCGGTCACGAATGCGCAGTCGGCTGCCAGTTCAGAAACAGCGGCTGCGTCCATCCCGGCAAAGAGCGGCGTCGAAGCGATCTGCAGGATCAGTGCGCGTCTTGCGACGGCAGATGGAGAGCTGTTGCCGCAGGGACGGCCTGTCACGCAGGATCGCATCCGCCGCGGGCCAGGGGATGATCAATAGGCTCGACGGCTCGACCGCCTGCAAAGCCGGGAGGCAGCACACGCCGGCCCAATCGGCGACGAGATCACCGCACGCGAGCACTCCCGGCGCTGAGTTCTGAGCGGTGCCAGCTGTGAGTCCACCGGAGAGCAGTACGAACAAGCCTTGGGCCGCCCGAGTGGGGTCCATCAAGGCCGCGCCGGCGTCAAGCTGCAGTATCGAACACGCCGACTCCAGGACTTGCCTGTCCGCGTGCGCGAGATCCCGGAAGAGCGGCAGCGTCGCAAGATCTACTCGAGGCGAAGACCCGGGGGGTAGGTGATCCATGCGACGCGCGTGCCGGAACAGGCCGAATGAGGGGGCCGGCCTGATGACGGGAGGATTATAAGTCGAAGGCTCCGATCAGCCGCGCGGGCGCGGCGACATCCGGGACGATCTGGCGCGAGCTACATCAGCGGACGACGCGGCGGGAGACGGCGTGCGCGGCCGGAAGAACGCCTCTATCGCGTTCGCGTAGTGCCGAAGTCCGGCTCCGCTCGCCCGGACGGCGGACGGCGTCATGTTGAACACGCGCCGGAACGCCCAGGTGAAGTGACTGTGCGTCGAGTATCCGACCGACAGGGCGATCTCGGTGACCTCAGACTTCGACTCGAGCAGCAGCGTGACCGCCCGCGCAATCCGGAGCTGCTCGCGATACTGGTGCAAGGTCAGGCCGGTATGGGCTTTGAAGATCCGGCAGAGATGGAAATGCGAGCAGCCCACTTCCCGTGACACATCGGATAACGCGAGCCTCACCTCGAACATCCGTCCGAGCACGCCCTTGGCCAGCTCGACGCAGTCGCGCTGGGCAGCGGTGGTGCGGCAACTGGCCTCGACACCGGTCTGTCCGAAGGCATGCTGAAGCACGCGCTCGAGCAGCGCCAGCGTCATCTCTTCAGCCACGAACGGCTCGAAGGACGGCAAATCGCGAAACAGCCGTCGTTCGATGAGGCAGGTTTCCGGATCCGCTTTCAGCCTGGAGGACTTGAACGGGGCCTCTGCGTTCTCGACAGACCGATCGACGCTCTGCACGACTTCGAGAAGCGCATCCGGACGGACGCGGAACCAGTCACTCACGTCCCCCTCGAGGCTGATCTTCCGGCGGCGATACGGCTGACTCGCGTTGTAGCAGGTAATCCAGTTCGGATCGGCCACAAACGCATCGTCGCCATCGTGCTGAATCCAGACGCTGACACGCGGGAACACGAACACCGGCGTCGTGATGACGCCGGCGGTCTCGAAGTCGGAGTCGTGAGGGCGCGCTTCGAACCTGCCAACCGTCAGGAGATCGGTCTGCAGGCGAACGACGTCGCGGGAGTTCGGCAGGGTTCCCATCCTCGACAGAATCTAGGGCCAAGGTCGCGAGCAAGGAATGCCGATTCCGTGACCGGTCCGCTGGCAGGGACCAACGGCCGCGGGGCGGGGAGCAGAATCTCGACAGCGGGTGCCGTTGGTCAGTCCGGCCGGCCGAAAGTCAGATCCGTTCGACCGCTCAGCCCTGCGCGCCGCGCCTGGGGTCAGGTCTTGAATCCGCACTTTTTTCACGTGTCAGGGGTCACACGTGGCAGGGGTCAGGTCGTGAAATTTGTTGCGATTCAAGACCTGACCCCAGGCGAGCGATGAACGAAATTCGCCGAGGCCATGAAAACAATGGCATGGCTGCCCGGCCCGAGCACGGCTAGGATCTCGACAATCAGGAGCCGCTCATGCCGGAAACAGCTGAACAGTACATTGCGCGAATCATCTCGAACCTGGGAACGCAAGACCCGATGCAGGTTCTGGCGACGACGCCGTCCCGAATCGGGGGCGCTATCGCCGGCCGATCAGATGATGACCTGCGCTGGACGCCTGCTGCGGATCGCTGGAGCATTGCCGCGATCGTCACCCACCTCGCTGACGCTGAGATCGTCGCGGGCTACCGTCTCCGGATGATCCTCGCGAACTCAGGCACTCCGATTCAGCCGTTCGATCAGAACCAGTGGGCGTCGGCGTTCAACTACCCTGCCCAGGATGCGTTCTCGAGCCTGACCACGTTCAACGCGGTTCGCACGAGCACGCTTCGCCTGCTCGACGGCATTGACGAGACGAAGCTCGACTACTACGGCATGCACGCGGAGCGTGGCCAGGAGACGGTCCGTCATTTGATTCGGCTGTATGCCGGTCACGATCTCAACCACTTGAAGCAGATCGAGCGTTTGATCGAAATGCTCGATGCGAAGAGCGCCGGACCATCACGCTTCCAGCCGGCGGCGGTCAAGCCGACGGCGGCGGTGGACGCCATGGGCCAACTCGACGTTCGCGTCGGCACGGTGGTGAAGGTGGACGATGTGCCTGGGGCGGCGCGGCTGACGCGGCTGACGGTCGATTTCGGCGATCGGCAGCGCACGATCGTCGCCGGCATCAAGAAGGAACGCGCCGAGCCGCAGCTCGTGAAGGGACAGCAAGCGCTGTTTGTCGTGAATATCCCTCCGCGCACGATTCACGGTCAGGAATCAGAGGGCATGCTCTTCGACATCGGTTACGCTGATGGGGTCCGGCCGGCCCTTGCACAACCCGAGTGGCCGGTGCCGAACGGAACGCGCGCAGGTTGAACACAATGCAGGGTGTTTCCGTCACGGTCGGTCGCCGCATGTCGGCACTCGTCGCCGCCACCGCGATCGCCCTCGCCTTACTGCCACGAACCGAGTGGAGCGTCAGCGCTCAACAGAACCGGACCCGCGAGTTCGGTCCGCGTGCGTGCGGCCCGGCGGATCCCAGCCACATTCGCGTCGCGAATGAAACCGGCGGTCAGCCGTTCTTTCTGAGTCCAGCCGAGCTCGCCGAATCGACCCATATCATTCGGGAGGGTTCGCTCTCGAACCGCGAGCTGGTCCTGTGGGCCAACGGCGCGTCCGAGGGCGTGCCACGGGAGTTCGCCGTACCCATCGATGCGTCGGTACGGCGTTTCACTATCGCCGCCTCGTTCGACCGTCAGGGCGGTACCTTGAACGTCATCGCGGCTGACGGAACGGTCAACGCCCGCCCACCCGGCGCGGAAGAAACCATCCTCAACTGCGCGCACGTGCTGACCGTGGATCGTCCGGCGACTGGCAGGTGGCAGGCGCGTGTCGTCGCAACGGGCCGATACTGGCTCGTGGTTCACGCGCAGAGCGACCTCTCGCTGACGACCGCACAGTTTGTGCGACCCGGCGGCAGACCGGGCCACGAAGGGTTGTTTCCGATTCAGGGCCAGCCGCTCGCCAACAGACCTGCCACACTGCGCACACGAATGTCCGGGCAGCCGGCGGGCGTCCCGCGATTCGCACTCATCTCGAGTGACGGCACCGTCCTGCAACATCTCGATCTTCGAGAAAATAGACGACGAGGAGTTCGTCGGATCAATCGCGCTGCCGGCCCAGGCATTCCGCGTTGCGGCAACAGGGACGGACGCCTCGGGCCTCAGCTACCAACGGTTGTATGCACCACTCTTCCGCGCGGCATCGGTCGAACTCTCCATCACGGGTGACGACACGTTGCGCGCGGGCTCGACCACTCCCGTCCCCATCGTCGTCCGCAACCACGGGCCCGCGGCACGATTTCGGATCGTCGCAGTGTACGGTCAGGGTGTGGTGGGCGCTGTGGAGCCGGCGTTCATCGATCTCGCACAGGGAGCGGAAGGGACGGTGACCGCAGCCGTGACGGTCCCTGCCAATGCTCAGCGCGGCGGCGCCTTCGATCTGACGGTGACCGCCGAAAGCCAGAGCACGCCCGCCACGACGAACAGCGCCATCCGCCATTTCACGATTGTGCCGTCCGCACGGTGACTGCCTGCCCCACGCTGCCGCGTTTTTGCGCTCGACCTGGTTTCAGCCCGTCACGAAGACGAGGAATATGACGGGAATGCTGGCTGATGCTGCGATGATGACCCAGCCAACGTCGCGCAGCCTGGAAGACTGAGGCGGGCGCAGCGCAAGCCAGGTAGCGGTCAGCAAGCCAGGAACGGCAGCCGCCAGGGCGACCCACGGCAGGATTGCGGAGACCGCCGCAAGGAGAAGGCCGGCGATCGCGACGCACGCGAGCATGAGGGCGGCAAGTCGCGCCGTGCGCGCGGCTCGAGGATCCCCGCCTGCGCGCACGTCGAGAATGATCCCACGCACCGCAAGTGTCGATGTGACGAAGGTCGCGGCGAAGACGACCGCGACCGACAAAGCAATCGTGGAGTCGGCGCCGGCCGCAACGCACATCGGCGCCGCGACGAACGAGAACGTCAGCGCGGCACACACCTCGCCTCCACGAAGTCTTTTCCTGATCTGCCGCGATGGCGGCGGCCAGCACAGTGCCGGCCGCTAACGGCAGTCCAAACCACCATTTCGCGTTCGCCGGCGCCAGCGCAAATGACGCAAGGCCAAGCACCAGGCCCAGCGCGCCGGCGGCCGCAAGCCAGACGATGGCGGTGCGACCTTGTTCGCGCCGCGCGCGCGTTCCACGGCGGCCCAACAGCACAAGCAGTGGTTCATGTGCCACGAACAAGGCGACCACGGCGCCCGCGATGAGCACCGAGCTGGGACTGACGCCCGCCAGCGTTAACGAGCTGACAACAGGGAACGCCAACTGTCCGTAGGCTCCGTGCTCTCTCGGAAGAAGCGACATGTCGCGATCGGCGTCAAGCGAACTCCGATCCAGCGATCGGGCGCGCGAACACGCAGAACAAATACGAGCGGGCGTGGGTACGGCACGCGCAAAAATCCCCACTTCGTCGAATTTTTTCCCAGGGAATTTCTTCAGAACAACAGCGCATCGCCCGGCACGCAATACCAGCAATACCAATCGATCGTTGACGTCGCGGCACCACAGTTGCAGCCCTGAACACGCGGACCGTCGAACCGTTACGTCGACACAGGTCAACGACCTCGACGTCGCGAAGAACGGACTCTCGATCCCTGCTCCACCGGAGACGAAATGGCTGTGCGTGTGACCCTCCCGCAGCTGGCGCACTGGAAGGCGCAGGTGAAGTGCCAGGCGGGCTGTCCCGTCGCAACCGATGCCGGTCGGTACGTGCAATTGCTGGCAGACGGCCGACTGGAAGAGGCATATCTCGTTGCCCGCGCCCCCAACCCTTTCGCGTCAGTCTGCGGGCGTGTCTGCGCTGCGCCGTGCGAAGACGTCTGCCGGCGTGGCGCCATCGATGCGCCGATCGCCATCCGCGCGCTGAAGCGGCATCTCACCGAACAATACGGCGTGGAGTCGGTCCGGCCCGACACGCAGAACCGGCTTCGAACGGAAGACATCACCGAAGGCAACAGTTACGCGTCGCACTTTCCGCTCCCGCTGCATCGAACGCAGCCATCGGCTCGCGCGGCGGCACCGCGGCGCGTCGCCGTGATCGGCGCAGGCCCTGCAGGCCTGGCGGCCGCACATGACCTCGCGATACTCGGGCACGGCGTAACGATCTTCGAAGCTGGCGATGAGCCCGGCGGCATGATGCGTTACGGCATTCCGGAGTATCGACTGCCGCGCACGCTGCTGCGCGCCGAGATCGATCGCATCCTCGGTCTCGGGGTCACGCTGCGTCTGAACACACCCCTGACGCCGGAACTCGGGTTGCGTCAGCTCCGAGATGCAGGTTTCGACGCGATCTTCCTTGCCGTCGGCGTCTCGCGCGGGCGCGATCTGCAAGCTCCCGGCGTGGAGCTCGACGGCGTCGTCAAAGCCGTCGACTACCTGCTCAACGTGAACAAGGGGTACCGACTGGATCTGGGGCGCCGGGTCGTGGTGATTGGCGGCGGCTTTGTCGCGTTCGACGCAGCCCGCACGGCGCTTCGCCTCGGCCGCGAATCGGGACTGGAAGCGGATGAGGCCACTCGACTCGCCTCGGCTGCGGACGCGCGCATGAAAGAGGCATTCGACTCGGCGAGAGCCGCCGTCCGCGGAGGCGCGACCGACGTCACCATCGTGTCGCTCGAGAGCTCTCGACGAGATGCCGGTGTTGCGAACCACGCAAGGACACGAGGAGTTCGAGGAGTCGGCGAGAGAAGGCATCCGCTTCGTCACCCGCCGCGGACCGGTGCGGTTCAAGGGTGATGGCCACCTGACCAGCATCGATCTGCGGGCGGTGACCGCGGTGTTCGACGCCAACGGACGGTTCGCGCCAACCTACGACGAATCGGACGTGATCACGCTGGAAGCGGACGCGTGCGTGCTGGCGATCGGCCAACGGGCGGACCTCTCGTTCCTGACCACCGAGGACGGTATCGAGCTGGAGCCGAGCGGTGTGATCAAGGTCGACCCGACGACGCTCGCCACTTCGTCGCCTGGCGTGTTCGCCGGCGGCGACGTGGCGTTCGGACCGCGAAACCTGATCGAAGCCGTCGCGAACGGCAAGCGCGCCGCCAGGTCGATTCACGAGTACCTCGCTGGCGACGGCGCGCGACTGGAGGCGACGCTGCAGATCGACGAGCTGCCGACGAGCCGGTACCGCATGCTCGCCGGGTTCGAGCGACTGGATCGCGAGGCGCCGCCGACACTGGACCTCAATCGCCGAACTGGCATCGCGGAAGTGGAGACCGGGTATGACACGGCCGCGGCCGTCCGGCAGGCGGCACGCTGCCTCGTCTGTCACGTGCAGACGATCTACGACCCGGAGGCCTGCGTGCTCTGTAGTCGCTGCGTCGACGTGTGCCCGGAGTACTGCCTGGCCATCGTCCCGCTGGCCGATCTGGACGTCGACGACGCCACGCGCGCTGCGCTCGAAGCACGAGCGGACGGCGCCGGCACGCCGCTCGCCGCGATGGTGAAGGACGACAGTCGCTGCATTCGATGTGGCCTGTGCGCCATCCGCTGTCCGACGAACGCCATCACCATGGAACGCTTCACGATCACGGAGCGATGGGTGTCATGAGCAAGCCTATTGTCCTTAAACCCGACCGGCGGGACTTTCTGCTGAAGCTGGGAACCGGGGTCGGGGTCGCCGCGATCGGCACACAGGCCGTCGCCTCGCTGCGCTCACTCGTTCCCAACGTCTCCTACGACTCGCCGACGACCGTCAAGCTCGGCGCGCCGCAGGAATTCCCGGACGGTCTGAAGTTCCTCGCCGATCGAGCGGCTGTTCGTGTTTCGCGAGGGAAACACATTCCACGCGATCTCGGCGACGTGCACCCATCTGGGCTGCACGGTCCGCGCCGAAGCGCTGTCGCAAACCCGCGGACGTCGGAGGTCGGTGGCGCGCCGCTGAAGCTGACGCACCGGTTCCTCTGTCCGTGTCACGGCTCGGAATACACGGGCGACGGCAGCAACGTCGCCGGGCCCGCGCCGAAGCCGCTGGCATGGTACCGCCTGTCGATCGCGGCAGACGACGGTCAACTGGTGGTCGACCTGGCCGACGAGGTCGAGCAGGACTTCCGCCTGACGCTGGGGTAATGCGATGCCCATACCGACACCGCTCCGCACGCACGACCCCCGAGGCGCCTGGCACGCACAAGACGCCGCTCTGGAGTTTCCGTCCCCAGTCGGACCGCGAGGCTGGCGACGCAATCGTCTCGAACTTCTCGCTGCACTGGTTCCCCGCGAAGGTCAGCAAGGCGGCGATGTCGTGGTCCTACTCCTTCTGGCTCGGCACGATCTCCGCAGCGCTGTTCCTGCTCCTGATCCTCTCGGGTCTGCCGCTGCTCTTCCTCTACGTCCGTCGGTCGAGCGCGCCTATCAATCGGTCAAGGACATCGAATTCGTCATCACGTTCGGTTCCTGGATTCGTGCCGTGCACCGGATCTCCGCGCACCTGATGGTGATTGCGGTCTTCCTCCATCTGGTGCGCATCTTCCTGACCGGCGCGTACAAGAACGGCGTCGGGTCGCGGCCAACAGCGCGAGTGGAACTGGGTGATCGGGGTGGTGATGCTGCTCCTCACGCTGTTCCTGTCGTTCACCGGCTACCTGCTGCCGTGGGACCAGCTCGCATTCTGGGCGGTCACCGTCGGCACCAACATCGCCTCATCGATACCGTGGGTCGGGCAGCACGGTCCGTGAGCTGCTGATTGGCGGGCGCACGATCGAGCAGGCGACCCTGATCCGCTTTTACGTCCTGCACGTCGATCGTCCTGCCGGCGCGCTCGGCGTGCTCTTCGCCTATCACATGTGGCGCGTGCGGAAGGACGGCGGCCTCGCCCGCGCCGATCGGGAAACCGTTCTCGAGACGCCGCGGCCGAGCGCCGCCGGTCGCCACCAAGACCTACACGCTGCTGGGAGTCGCGCGCGGGCACGTCGCCGGTGATTCGCGCGTCGACGCTCGACGCGCCGGAGACGACCGTGAACGCGGTGCCCGATCTGGTGCGCCGCGCGGCCATCGCCGTGCTCGGCACGATCGCGCATCGATCAGCATCATGGCCGTTTTCATCCGCGTCGCCGCTGGAAGAGCCCGCCAATCGCGCTGGTGACGCCCAAACCCGGCGAAGGCGCCCTGGTACTTCCTGTGGCTCCAGGAAATCGTCACCGACACGACGATTCACCTCGGCTCGTTCACGATCAACGGCGCCTTTCTGGGCGGCGTCATCCTGCCCGGGCCTGCTGATCGCGCCTGCTGACCGCTGTGGCCGTGGCTCGACCGGAGCGTCTGCGGCCTCGGCCGGCGTGCTGGCTGCCCGCGGACCCGTCGCACGCAGAACCTCGTCTTCCTCGCGCGTCGTCGCCGGCCATCCTGGTCTTCACCTTCATCGGCCTCTACCTGCGCGGGCCGTACTGGAACTTCTACTGGCCCTGGGAAGCCTGGCCGGAGCATTCCCGTCGAGGATCTGACATGGAGCGACGCACCAACTCTCCGTATCCGCTCGATCGATCGCCCCATCATGGCGGTCGATCGGCGTGGTGCTGGTCGTCGGCACCGCGCTCTTCCTGTGGAGCGATCGCGCGCACGACTGGCGCTACTACCAGTACCAGTTCCGGCAGCTGGTCGCCGAGCAATTCGGCGCCGACAAGGCCGCAGACCGTGCCGGCGGGCATGCAGCAGATCTGGGTCGCCGATCTTGGCCGGGCCGATCGCTGCATCACCTGCCACCAGGGCGTGTCCTGGAAGGGGTTCGAGAACGCCGAGGAACCTTACCGCACGCATCCTCGCGAACCGCTCGAAGGCGCATCCGATCGAGAAGTTCGGCTGCACGTCGTGTCACGGCGGACAGGGGTGGGCGGTGGACACGTGGGCCGCGCACGGCGAGGTCGCCCACTGGGAGGAGCCGCTTCTCGAGCCGCACGCTCGGCGAGAGCTACACGCTCGTCGACCGACAAGAACGCGCTCATGCAGATGAACTGCAACAGTTGCCACCGCTACGACCGCGAGACGAAGGGCGCCGAGCGCGATCAACCTCGCCAAGCGGCTCGTGCAGCGAGAAGGGATGCCGGGCGTGCCACGTGATCAACGGCCGCGGCGGCACGATCGGCCCGGATCTCACGAGGTCGGCGACAAGGCGCCCGAGCAGTACGACTACGGCCGGCTCTCCGGGCAGAAGACCGCGTTCGCCTGGCACGTCGCGCACTTCAAGGACCCGCGCGCCGCTCGTGCAGGACACGGTCATGCCGAACTTCAACTTCACCACCGAAGCAGGCGCAGGCGCTGTCCATGCTGGTGCTCTCCTGGCGCGGTCGCGTCGTGCCGGCGGCGTATCTGGCGGGTGCGCCGCGCACGGATCCGCGGACGGCCGAGGAGCTGAAGGCCGAGGACCGAGATGAAGACCGGGCCCGGCGCCTGGTTCGTGCAGACCGGCTGCTTCGTCTGCCACTCGATCTCGGCCTCGGCGTGAAGAGCCCGGCGCAGATCGGACCGGACCTGTCGATCGCGGTCGAAGACATGCAGAAGCGCTTCGGCGTGACGATCGACGACTTCCTGCGCGAAGCCGACTGGGACGATGTCGGTCGTGCTTGTCGCGGCAGATCATCCTGACGCCCGAGCAGAAAGCGGTCGCGGTGCAGAAGCTGCGTGAAGCGTTCGACGAGTACCAGCGGCAGCGCGCCGACGGCATCGCCGTTGAGCGAACAGCGGCCATTGAGGAGAGCGATCCAGTCATGAGCTGTTCAAAGGCGCATGGCCGTGCTGGATGGGCACCATCGCCCTGGTCACGCTCGCCGATCCTCGCCAGCTACTGCGCACCGCAGTGCGCCTGAGTCGCGCCGTGGAGCAGGCGGGCGCGACCTCGGACCTCGCGCATGGCGGCGCAGAAGGTCGTACGTCGCGCCGGGCGATCTCGATCAGTACTACATGTTCGCGTCGGGCGGCCACTCCGGCAACGTCTACGTCTACGGCGTCCCGTCGATGCGTCACATCTCCACGATCCCCGTCTTCACGCCCTACCCCGCCACGGGCTACGGGTTCGACGACGACTCGAAGAAGATGCTCGGCGAGTCTGACCTGGGGCGACGTGCACCACCCCGCCCTCTCGGAGACCAACGGCGACTACGACGGGCGCTGGCTGTTCGTCAACGAGATGAACGGCCGCATCGCGCGGATCGATCTCCGCGACTTCAAGACGAAGCAGATCCTCGGCCCGGTGCCCAACTCTCACGGCAACCACGCCTCGTCGTTCGTCACGCCGAACACGGAATACGCGATGATGGCCAGCCGCTTCTCGCGTCCCGATGCCGCAAGGGCACCGTCGGCGATCGACAAGTACGCCACCGAGTACAAGGGCGTCATCGCGGGCGTCAAGATCGACCCGAAGAGCGGCGAGATGACGCTCGCGCTGGCAGATTCTGATGCCGCCGTTCGACTACGACCTCGGCGACGCGGGCAAGCTCGTCTCCGACGGCTGGATGTTCTTCACCGCCTACAACTCGGAGCGCGCGACCGGCAAGCTCGAGGTCACCGCCTCGCAGCGCGACCGCGACTACATCGCGGCCGTCGACTGGCGCGCCGCGGAGAAGGCGATCGCCGAGGGCAAGGGCGACGTGATCGACGGCGTCAAGGTGATCGATCCCGGCGAAGGTGCCCGGCATCGTCTATCTGATGCCGTGCGGCAAGTCGCCCCATGGCGTGGACGTGTCGCCGGACGGCAAGTACATCATCGGCTCCGGCAAGCTGCAGGGCGTCACGACCGTCTTCAACTTCGAGAAGATCCAGACCGCGATTCGCAACCGCGACTTCACTGGAGGACGAGGACGAGATTCCCATCCTGAAGTACGAGTCGATCAAGGACGCGGAAGTGCCGGTCGGCCTCGGACCGCTGCACACCCAGTTCGGGACCGACGGCTTCGCCTACACCTCGCTGTTCGTCGACAGCGCCATCGCGAAGTGGAAGCTCGGAACCTGGGAAGTCGTGGACAAGGTCCCGATGTCGTACTCCATCGGCCATCTGTCCGCGGCCGAAGGCGACACGGTCAGCCCTGACGGCAACTGGCTCGTCGGCCTCAACAAGCTCTCGCACGGCCGGCATCTCTCGGTCGGACCCGTCGCAGCCGGAGTCGTCGCAGCTCGTGGACATCACCGAAGAGAAGATGAAGCTCCTCTACGACGCGTTCACCGAGCCCGAGCCGCACTACGCGCAGATCGTCAAGGCCGACAAGATCAAGCCGATCGAGGTGTACCCGAAGGAAGAGAACAAGCACCCGCTGGCCATCTGGGACATCAAGGACGCCGGCGTGACGCGCCAGGGCAAGAAGGTGCGTCGTCAAGATGGTCGCCGTGCGCTCGACGCTGACACCCACCGACTTCGAGGTGAACGAGGGCGACGAGGTGACGGTGGCGATCACCAACATCGAGCAGACGACCGACGAGCTGCACGGCTTCGGGCTGCTCGACTACAACATCAACATCGTGGTCGATCCGGGCGAGACGAAGACGGTGACGTTCACGGCCAAAACAGAAGGGCGTCTTCGCCTACTACTGCACGAACTTCTGTTCGGCGCTGCACCAGGAGATGCAGGGCTACCTGATCGTCAAGTGAGCGAAGCCAGGGTGAGTCGCCATGACAGACCGATGCCTGCTCGCGTGCGAATCGCTTCATGGGAGCGCCGCTGGACCTCGGCCCGCGGCTCCTGATGATCGGCGGCGGCGGTCTGTCTCGTGGCGACTTTCTTTCTCCCGCTCTGGAACCTGACGATGTTTGCGCCGCAGTATCCGGACGGCCTGCGGCTCGACATCTACGCCTATACGCTCGAGGCGGGCAACGGGGGCCAGGACATCAAGGAGATCAACGTGCTGAATCACTACATCGGGATGCGCGATCTCGCCGCTGAGGACTTCACCGAGTTCCAGTGGATGCCGTTCGTCATCGGCGCCCTTGCTCTGCTGATCCTCCGTGCGGTCGTCCACGGGACGATGGCGACGCTCGTGGACGTCGGCGGTGCTGTTTACGCTACTTTGGCGCATTCTCGCTCTGGTCGTTTGGCTACAAGCTGTACCGCTATGGCCATGAGCTGGCGCCGACGGCAGCGGTCAAGGTCGACCCGTTCATGCCGCCGATGTTCGGCTATCAGCAGAATTGCCAACTTCGAGGTGTATTCCTATCCGCAGGGCGCGTCCTACGCGATGGCCGCTTCGATGCTGCTCCTCGGCGTCGCGTTCGTGCTGGCGTGGCGGACGACCCGGCGGGAGCGTCACGGGGCGCTCGCGCCATGACCCTCCTCGTGCTGATCGCGGCGGCAGCCTTCGCCGCAGGGACCTGGGCAAAGCGAGACAGTGCCGCCCGGAACCGTGGAAGGGCGCCCGCGGCCGGAGCACGCGTCGCCACTGCAGGCGCGCATCGACGTCGCGCAACCCGGCGACCGCATTGTCGTGGGCCCCGGCACCTACGACGGCGACCTGGTGATCGACAAGCCGCTCGCGCTGGTCGGCGAAGGGACCCCTCGGCTCCTCGGCTCGGGCACCGGCAGCGTCGTCCGCGTGCGCGCGGCGGACGTGCAGATCGAGCGGCTTCGACATCGACGGGCGCGGCGGAGGCGATCTCGGACGGGACTCGTCCGGGATCCACGTCGCCGCACCACGCGTCCGGATCGCCGACTGCCGCATTCGCGAATGCCCTCTTTGGCATCTACCTGCGCGAGGCGGACGGTGCCGTCGTCGAGCGCGTCGTCATCAACGGGCATCCCGGGACGCGACCCCGGCGAGATTGGCTCCGGCATCCACGTCTGGAACACGAACGGGTTCACCCTCGATCGGCAACGACCATCATCGGCACCCGAGACGGCATGTACATCCAGTCCTCGACGCACGGGATTGCGCGCGGCAATCGCGCCAGCGATCTGCGTTACGGGCTGCACTACATGTTCTCGGACGACAACGTGTTCGAGGACAACACCTTCGAGAACGGCGCCGCCGGCACGGCGCTGATGTACTCGCGCCGGATCACGTTCCGGCGCAATCGCTTCCTGCGCAACCGCGGCTTCGCGTCCGTCGGGCTGCTGTTGAAGGCATGTGACGAGGTGATCGCGGAGGACAACCTCATCGCCGACAATGCGCGCGGCGTCTTCCTCGAAGGGTCGTACCGCAATCAGTTCCGGCGGAACGTGATCGCCATGTCCGATCAGGCCGTCGTGCTCTACGACTCGAGCCACGAGAACTGTCTTCGAGGGCAACGCCTTCCTCGCGCAACTTCACGCCTCTCTGGCTGGTCGGTCGCCGCACGGACACGCGATTCGACGGCAATTACTGGTCCGATCAACGACGACCCCGACCTCGACGATGACGGGATTGCCGATCGGTCCATACCGGCTGTCGAACGTGTTCGATCATCTGCGCGGCAATCTCACGGCGGCCGATCTGTTCGCCCGCGGCCTCGCCGCGACGGCCATCGCGCGCAGCGGAACGTGCGTTCCCCGTGCTCGAACCGGTCCCCGTTCTCGACCACCGGCCGCTCGCCCGGCCGCCGCACCTGCCTGACGTGCCGCCACCGCCGGCGCACGATGCCAGCATCGGAGGCCGCTCACGACGTTGCCCGCGTTGTGCCTGCTGCTGGCCGGTGGCGGCACGCTCGCCGCAGGCGCACGCAGCCTGCGAGGCCGCACGATGATCCGATACTCCGCATTCACGAAGGACTTCGGGGCGCAGCGTGCGGTCGACGCGCTGACGCTCGAGGTGCCGCGGGGCACGGTCGTCGCGCTGCTCGGGCCGAACGGATCTGGCAAGACGACGACGCATCAAGGCGGCTGCGGGGCTGCTACGGCCCACGGCCGGCGCGGTGCTGCTGGGCGAGGCCGCAGCAGCCGGCGACCGCTCCCGACGGCGCGCCAGACACTGCGCCTTTCTGCCGCAGACGGGTTGCGTTTCCCGACACGCTCACGGGACGCGAAGTCGTGGAATTCTACCGCCGGCTGCGCGGCGCCGGCTGCCGAGGCGACCGATCGGGTGCTGAAGTTCGCCTCGCTCAACGGATCGAGCGACCGTGCCGTCGGCACGTACTCGGGCGGCATGCTGCAGCGCCTGGGCCTGGCCGTGGCCATGATCCCTCGAGCCGACATCCTGCTCCTGGACGAACCGACGGCGGCGCTCGATCCCGAAGGGCTTTGCGCGCTGTACGGTCTAATCGAGGAGCGCCGGCGTGATGGCGCCGCAATCCTGTTCAGCTCGCATCAACTCGGCGACGTGGAGCGCCTCGCCAACCGTATTGCCGTTCTGGCAAAGGGCCGGCTGACGTCGCTGATGAGCGAGCGCGACCTGGCCGATCGGCTGGCGGAGCGTGGCGTTCTCAGAGTGCGCCTCCAGGCGCGTGTCGACGGACTGCTCGAACGCGTCCGCGCTTTGTCGCCACAGGCGGTGTGGTTCGGCGACGAGCTGATCGTGCCCGGATCCGCGGCCCTGCGTCCGGCAGCACTCGATGTCGTCCGCGCCGCGGGCGGCGAGATCACCGGGCTGACGGCACAAGAGGGACGCCTGGACGAGTTCTATCGTGAAGTCGTGGGTGAGGCCGTATGAGGGCGCTCGTCCGGCTCGTCGCGCTCGTCACGATGCTGACGGCGTGCGGATCGAGTCCGCCGCAGCCTGTCGCAATCGACACGGCGAACGACACCTGCGCGCACTGCCGGATGATCGTCGTGGATCGGCGGCTTGCGGCGGAAATCGTCGCCGCCGGCGAGGAGCCGAAAATGTTCGACGACATCGGATGTCTGCGCGACTACCTCGCGGACCACACCCCCGTTCCCGGCGCCCGCATCTTCGTGGCCGACCATCGAACGGCCAGCTGGGTACCGGCGTCCGAGGCCGTCTATACGGAATCGGCGGTGCTCGCCACCCCGATGGCCTCGGGCATCCTCGCCCATGCCGATGTCGCGTCGCGAGATGCCGACGCCGAAGCTCGCGGCGAGAGGCTCGATGTCGCCGCAATTCTCGGTTCGGCCGCCGCGGCTCAGAGAGCGCGACAATGAGCACCGTCTTCCTCTGCGCCCGACACGAGCTGCTGCTGGCGATCCGGTCTCGATCGCTTCAGCTGTTTGCCGTCGCGTTCGCGACGCTCGCGCTGCTCGTCGCCAGCGCGGGGTACGTGATGTCCGGCGGTTATGGCCTGCAGGACTTCGCGCGCACCGCTGCCTCGCTGCTGCAGCTCGTGCTGCTCGTCGTGCCGCTGACCGCGGTGACGTTCGGCGCGCTGGCCCTCACCCCGGATCGTGGCGCCGCCGAAATGCTGTTCGCGCAGCCGGTTTCCCGGGCGCGCATTCTGTACGGGCGGTACCTGGGACTGTTGGTGGCGCTGGCGGCCGCGCAAGCGGTGGGCTTTGGCCTCGCCGGTCTCGTTCTCAACGGTCAAACCGGTACAGCCGGCATGGCCGGCTTCGTCGTCGTCGTTGCGATTTCGCTCGGGCTGACCGCGGTCTTCCTCGCGATTGCCGCGATGATCGCGCAAACCAGCGCGGAGCGGAGGGCCCGTGTCCTCGGCCTGGCGGTGGTCATCTGGTTCGCTGCAGTCGTGCTCTACGACGTTGCCCTGCTCGGCGCCGCCTCGCTCCTCCGCTCGGGCACGGCGTCGCGCCTCTTGATGACGGCGGCGTTCGTCAATCCGGTCGATGCGGCGCGGACCGTCGCCCTCATGGCGGTCGAGGGAACCGCCGCGTTCGGCCCGGCATCGCTCGCGCTGCTTCGCTTCACCGGCGGGCCGACAGCCACGGCGGTGATAGCTACGGCGTCGCTCGCGTTATGGACTATCGGCCCACTCGTGATCGCCGCACGGCGTCTGACACGAGCGGACGTCTGAAAGGGTCTGGCACGCGCGCATCTTATCGCGACTCTCCGGTGGAAAGAACGCGCGGATCGCAAACCTGGCGCGATCGGCAGCGAACAGCCAGGCCGATCCGTCGCTGCTCTCCCGCGAATCGACCTGAAAGCCACGCTTTCGCAGGCGGTCGCTGACGGCACCCGTGAATCCGGCCACGTCCACATTGTCGGCGCGGCGTCGAGGATCGTAGCTTGCCCCAGTTCAGATAGAAGCGCTGCGACGACTTCGGCGTCCGATCGATCAACGCGAGCAGCTCTTCGTCGCCCTTGCCGACCGGAAAGATCGACTGCATCGCGGCGCCGCCAAAGACCTGAGGCGCGAGAAGTGTCGTTTCGAGCGCGCCGAACCCGGCTTCGTCGTTACCAAGCACGAAACGCTGCTGCGGCTCGGCGAGCGTTCGGAAGTGCGAATCGGTCCACTTCACCACCGTCTCTGTGAGCATTCGGCGATGGGCCTCGCGAAACGTCCTCGCGTACTCGTAACCGCTGGTGGATTCCAGGAAGACCGCAATCAGCGGCTTGACCGTCGTGCCGATCTCGTCGTCCAACACCGCATCGAGATGGGCATCTTTCATTTCCTCCCCGTAGAGCACATAGAGAACCGGATATCGCCGCGCCACGGTCGGCATCGTAGCCAGGCGGCAGATAGACGAACACCTTCCGCTTGCCACCCCATCGGAGGTGCCCAGCCTCCTCGACAGAGGTCTCGATCTCGTGATCCTCCACACGCCCGCGAAGCTTGTCCGCTGCCGGCAGGGCCGCGGTCTTGTCAGCGGCCGGCATTGCCAGCAACGAGATCGGGCCGTTGTAAGTCGGCGACGACGCCTGCCGCGGGTTCCGCGGATCGGCGATCGTCTCGGCGAAGTTGCGGACGAACTGATACGCGATCCGCGCGTCGGGCGGAAGCTCCAGCGACGCATAGAAGAAATCCGTCTTCCCAACGCGGTGCATCTGCACTTCCTGACCGATTTCGAGAATGTCTGCACGCAAGGCGAGGTCGTCAGCAGCGCCCTTGTAGACGAGGTGAGCGATCCGATCACCCTCGAGGATCGGAGATCTGCTTCTGCTCCTCGAGAAACGTGCTGATTCTCGCGTCGGCATCCCCCGAGCGCTCCACCTCGCTGACCCATTGAGCGAACTTCGATCCGGGGACGCGACCGATGACGGGGTCGGCCGCCGATGTTCGTCGTCATGCGCGCCAGCGGGACGACGTCGACCGCGGCGATCTCGGCATACGAGTCGCGCGCGAAGATCCGTCCTTCAGCAAAGGACGGCGGGGTCCAGGCGAGCCGCGTGAAGAGTTCGATCGAGGCCTTCTCCTCGTAACCAGCCGAATCCGTCGCGGCCACCGCAAGGATTCCACGCTTCGTCAACACCACCAGATGCCCGTCGACGAGGATTGGGAAGCCATCACCAGGTGGCCTCGATCGCCAGGCAAGGGTCCCGGTTCGCGCATCGATGGCGGTGAGAAACGCGCCTGAGTAGCCGAAGATCCGCTCGCCCGAGACAACCGGTGTCGCGTAATTGAGCTTGAGCTCGCGCGTGCTCCACGCGACCTCGGGACGTGAGGCAGTTTTCAACAGGACGGATTCGTCGGGGCGGTAGGTAATCAGGAACCCGTCGCGGCCGACACTGACCGGATTGACGATCTTCGCGTAGAAACCACGGCCTCCGTGTTCGTACCTCCACACTTCGCGGCCAGTCGCTGGATCGAGCGCAAAGAGATACTGGTCCCCACCCACGAGCACACGCTCGCGGCCGTCGAGGCTCGCCAGCATCGGCGATTGATAGCTGGCGACGTCGGTGCCGACGCTCCAGACGACGGCGCCCGTTTGCTTGTTGAAGGCGGTGATCGCGTGATCCGGCGCGCCTCCCGTCAACACGATGACGACGTCACCAGCGACGAGCGGCGACGTCGTGAACCCCCAATGCGGGACCTCAGCCTCGATCTGTCGTTTCCACAATTCGGTCCCACTGGCCAGTTGCACGGCGACGAGCTTCCCGTGCGGGCCCAGCGCGTAGACGACTCCCGAAGCAATCGCTGGGGTCGACACGGGTCCCCCCGTCGATCCGTCACGCCCGGAAAGGCCTCGCCGACCGGAATGCGCCACTTCTCATCCCCCGATTCCGAGCTCAGCGCGATCAGGTAGTCGTTCTTGCCGTCGGAAGCCATCGTCACCGCGCGACCGTCCGCAACGACAACGCCCGAGTAGCCGGTGCCAATTGTTTTCCGCCAGCGGACCTTCAGCGCGAACGGCTTGGCAAAGATGTTCTTGCCGGTTGTCGCCGTGCCATCGAACTTCGCCCCCGCCATCGCGGCCACTCTTGTCCGATGTCGCGCCAGGCTGCGGCGCACTGAATGCCACCAGCGCCGCGACGAGTGGTATCGCCGCGAGCTAGCCGGAATGGAAACATGGTGCTTCCCTTCGACTATCGAACTGAGTCGTGAGTCCGAGCTCGCGAGCTCCCGAGACGTCGAGTCCCGACGTGGCACGAGTCCCGGGCACGCCCCGAGCACCGAGTCCCACGATCAGCCAACCGTGAACGGCACGCTGGCTCGCGTGGTGCCCCAATCGACGTGCAGCGTCGCACCGCCCGGCGTGTCCTGAATCGAGATGGTGAGCTGCTCGGCAGCCGCGCCGGGTTTCCCGACTGTCATCGGCACGCGGCCCAGATCCTTACCGGCGGGGTACGGGATGCCCCATTGCCCTGTCGCCTTGCTGACGATCAGCTGCCACTGCTTCTCTCCGGGCAGCGTATAGAGCGTGTAGGTTCCGGCTGGCACCGCGAGCGTGCCGAACTTCAGCGGCTTGTCGGTCTTGATCGTCGTCGCCTCGTCGGCGCCCGTTCGCCACTCTGAACCGAACGGTGCCACCTCTTTTCCGACACTTCGTCCCTTCAGGAACGGCCGGCCGTACTCGATTGAGATCGCCGCGCCGTCGATGGTCCACTCCGTTCGCACGTGCGGGCTGCCGGCGGCGCCGGGACCGACTTGCGTCGTTTTCTGACCGCCACCAATGGCCGTCACAGCCATCATCACCACGGCGGCAGTCGTTGCGGACAGGTGCATCGCAATACCTCCTGAGACATTCAGCGTCCCAGGCTGATGCTATGTGCGCGCGGCAGGCGTTCGCATGTGCCAGAGGTCACGTTAAGGTCACATGCCTTGTCACGACGCGTCCACCTTGCGCATACTGCCGACGTGAACACTCAACGCTCTTCCTACGCCGGCGACATCGTCGGCTATCGTGCGTTCGTCGCGATCGTGGCGGCAGGCTACCTGATACTCATCGCGCTGACGCCAACGGCCTGGGGGCCGTCGCACATCCGCGAGCGCGGCGTGTTGAGCGTGATCTATCTGGCGCTCGGCGTCTGGGGCTATCGCTACGCACGGAATACCGGGAGCCTCCCGGTTTCACTCGCCTACCTGCTGATCGAATTCGCGATCGGCATGCGGATCAACTCGCTCGTGCGCGACGGTCTGGTACCGCTGATCCTGCTGCCCCTGGCCGCCCAGGCGGTCCTGTTGCTTCCGCGGCTGTGGGCATCGTTGTTCTGCCTGCTCGTGATCGGAGGCGTGAGCGGGAACCTCACGTGGATTCCGACGTGGCCGTATTGGTTCCGCAATCTTGCGACGGCTACCGCCGCGGTCGTGTTCGTGGTTGTTTACGTCGCACTTGCGGCGCGTGAGCGTGAGGCGCGCGAGCGAGTCGAGAAGCTGTCGGCGGAGGTCGCTCAACTGGCGGCCGCGAACGAGCGCAATCGCCTCGCGCGCGAGATCCACGATACGCTGGGCCACTACCTGACGGTGATCCACGTGCAGCTCGAAGCCGCGCGCGCGGTCATGCAGGCGGATCCGGAACGCGGGCTGCTCGCCGTCAATCGCGCGCAGGCGCTCGCCAAGGACGGCCTGACGGCGGTCCGCCAATCGGTCAAGGCGCTGCGAGAGAATAGCCGCGTGGAGGGCATCGAGGAACAGCTCGCGTCGCTCGTCTCCGCGGTGCGCGACGAATCGTTCCGCGCAAAGTTCACGCTGCAGGGCGCGCCTCGTTCGGTCAGCGCCGGTGTCGCGCTGGCACTCCACCGTACCGCGCTCGAAGCGCTGACGAACGTCCGGCGGCATGCGGCGGCAACCGAAGTGGAGATCCTGCTGGCGTTCAAACCCGAGGGCCGGATCAGGCTCTCGGTGCGCGATGATGGACGCGGCACCGAAGTGCTCGACGGCGGCTTCGGCTTGACCGGCATCCGCGAGCGCGCCGAGCAGTTGGGCGGCACGGTCGCATTCGAGACGTCGCCCGGCGCCGGTTTCGTTCTCGGAATGGAGTTGCAGGGGTGACCGCAGTCCGAATCATCCTGGCGGACGACCAGGCCCTCTTCCGCGAGGGTCTGCGGACGCTCTTGTCGACGCGGCCGGATATCGAGATCGTCGGCGAGGCGGCCAACGGGCTGGAAGTGCTCGAGCTCGTCGAGCAGCTCCAGCCGTCGGTCGTCCTGATGGATCTGCGCATGCCGCTCATGGACGGCATTCAGGCCACAGCCAAACTGCGCGAAGCGTCACCCGACGTCGCCGTGCTGGCGCTGACGACGTTCGACGATGATGGGAATCTGTTCGGCGCGCTGCGTGCGGGCGCATCGGGGTATTTGCTGAAGGACGTCTCGCTCGAAACGCTCGTGGCGGCGATCCACGCGGCCGCCCGCGGAGAATCGTTCCTGCAGAGCACGGTCACCGGCCGGGTCGTCAGTGCCGTCGCCCGCCTGATGGAGTCCGGCCCCCGCTCGCGGAGGCGCTGGTGATCTCGCTGTCACCGCGCGAGCGGGAAATCCTCTCGCTTCTCTCACGCGGCGCGTCGAACAAGGAAATCGCCGATCGGGTGTGCCTGGCCGAAGGCACGGTCAAGAACCACGTGACGAACATCCTCGCCAAGCTCGACGTCCGGGATCGAACCCAGGCTGCGCTCAGAGCCCGGGATCTGGGGTTGGTCTGAAGGGTCCGGCTAAAGCCGGACGCTCATACCCGGTCCGAGCTAAAGCCGGACACTACACCCGGTCCGGCTAAAGCCGGACACTACACGCTCTGGCTAAAGCCGGCCACCACAGAGTCACCACTGATGCGTCTCTCGTTCCAAGGCGCGTCACCCGTTCAAGACTCCTCCACCCCAGCCGCCATACCTTGCGCGCGGAGGAGATTACATGCGCAGATTACAGTTCTTCATGGTGGCCGCGGCAGCCAGTGCGCTGGCGGCCTGCCAGTCGCCGATCGCACCCCGCTCGCTGGACGAACCGGGCGCGGCGGTTGTTGGTGGTTCCGCCGTGGGCGGGCCAAGCGCCGCGGCAAACGGCGGCGGCCACTACCTCTTGCAAAACGCGTTCGATACGCAGTTCGCGTTCTCAGCGACGGAGAACAACGGCGGTGTACACGGGCAGCTCCATGTTCAGCTGACCGCCGGAGGAGTGGCTATCGGGTTCCGGGGTCGTGTGACGTGTGTCTCAGTGGATCCGATCAATCGTCGGGCCTGGATTGGCGGCGTGATCACCGAGAACCTCTCGGAGGATCCCGCGTTCCAAACGGCTCGTCACCAGCCAGGTCACGATATCTGGTTCCGCGTCCTCGACTCCGGCGAAGGAGCGGACGCCCCACCCGATCGGACGTCGTTCACGGGCTTCGAAGGCGACCTGATGATCCCGACGTCGGCCGAATACTGCCGGCAGCAACCCTGGGCGGATGGGAATGCGCGCACGTGGCCTGTGACGGAGGGGAATATTCAAGTCAGACCGTAGTAAATAGTCCGTAGTTCGTCGTTCGTGGTTCGTCGCTCGTCGCTCGTAGAGCCAATCGCCACTAATGACGCTCTACTAGCCACGAGACACGAGTACGAGCCACGAACCCCGGGCCCCACTCACGAATGGCACTAGTCTCGAGATCGTGTTCGGAAGACGGACGGTGTGCAGCCGAACGCCAGACGGAAGGATCTGGTGAAGTGACTCTGATCGGCGAAGCCGGCGGCAGACGCGACGGCGGCGAGTGGATCGTCCGAATCCACGAGCCGGCGCGCGGCCCAGTCGAGACGCAGATTGCGCAGATACGAGCCGATTGAGCGGCCGAAATGGCGGCGGAACTCGCGCGTCAAGTGGCCAGGGTGCACGCCCGCCAGGCTGGCCAGCCTCGTCAATGATGGTGTCGCGGTGATGTCGTCGTGCAGGCAGTCCCGCACGCGACAGAGCCACGCCGGGGCCGATTCCCGGGTGTCCGCTTCGAACGCGCGTGCGGCCGTCGCGATCAACTCGAGCGCCAGGCCCTCGACCGCCAGCGGCGTCAGGTTGTCGGGCTGCGCGATCTCCATGCTGAGCCGACGCGCGATCGATGTCACGTCCGGCGCGCCCCGGTGGTTGATCACGCCGAGGAACGTGACGAACGGCCTGACCAGCTCGAGCCGGTAGCCATCCGGCTGCACGATCAGCACGCGAGCGCCGGCATTGCCGATGCGGTTGTCATGACGCTCGCCGGCGGGTTCGCACAACATCATCGACGCTTCAGACCAGTACGGCTTGCCGCGCATGCGCGAGTCGAAGCTGCCGGTCAGCGTCGTGGCGACGCAGGCCCGATCGTGGACGTGTGGGGCCAGATAGGCGCAGGGCGGAAACAGGGCATCCGTGACGAGCAGGCCACCAGCGTCCACGCTCCGGAAGCTCGGACTCCCGAAGCTGACGGCTTCGACCCGTTCGCTGCGCGTCGCCTGTGACATTGAGCTCTCACGAAGTTTACGTCATTCCGCCCGCAGTGCCTCCAGCGGATCCACGCGCATGGCACGCCGGGACGGAATCAGGCACGCGATTACCGCGACGCCGACGAGCGCAGCGGCCATCAGCGCGAAGGTCACCCTGCACTGTGCACTTGTGCACCGTGCCTGTGCACTTTGCACCTCCAAACGGCGTTTCGTCACAACCCCGGCAACCTGCCCGGCGGTTCGGGGGAGAATCTGCCGACGCCGCCCGCAGGGCGGCACGATTCCTCAGGAGAGTTCTATGCGCAGCTTTGCGACGCGATTCGTGCTGAGTGTGGCCCTGGTGAGTGGACCGGGGGTGGCCGCGGCGCAGTCGCCGTCCGCGGGCATGACGCCCGTGGCCCTGAAAGCAACCGACGGGACCCCGTTGAAGGGCACCTACTTTTCGCCGGGCAAGCCCGGACCTGGAATCATGCTGCTGCACCAGTGCAATCGTGACCGGTCCGCGTGGACGGCGCTCGCGACCGATGCCGCCAAACGCGGTTATCACGTGCTGGCGATCGACTATCGCGGCTTCGGCGAGAGCGGCGGCGATCGCTTCGAGTCGTTTCAGCAGCAGCAGCCGGTGGTCCAGCAGAAGTGGCCTGGCGACATCGACACCGCGTTCAGCTGGCTGACGAGCCAGGCCGGCGTCGATCGCGATCGCATCGGTGCGGCCGGGGCGAGCTGCGGCGTCAATCAGTCGTTGATGCTCGGACAGCGCCACCCGGAAGTGAAGACGCTGGTGCTCTTGAGCGGAGGAGCGTCGCCCGAGGCGCGGGAGTACCTCCGCACCACACCAGGCCTGCCGGTCCTCATGGCCGCCAGCCTCGACGACGGCAACATCGTCTCTGGCATGCGGTGGATCCTCGGTTGGTCCCGCAACCCGAAGAACAAGTTCGTGGAATACAAGGCCGCAGGCCACGGCACCGACATGTTCGGTGTGGAAAAGGGCCTCGAACCGATGATTCTGGATTGGTTCGACGGCCACCTCCGCAACGCGCCCGCGACGCTGACAGTCTCGGGTCCCCCGCCGCAACCGACCCCCGTCGAGGAGTTCTGGAAGGCGCTGAGGTCTCAGCCTGGCGGCGTGGAGAAGGCGCGGGCGATTTACGACGCGACGAAGAAGCGCGAGCCGAAGCTCGTGCTCTTCCCCGAAGCCGAGTTGAATGCCTATGGCTATCAGCTGCTGCAGGATGGCGACAACAAGAACGCGATTGCCGTGTTCGAAATGAACGTGGATGCCTACCCGAAGTCGGCAAACACCTACGACAGCTTGTCGGACGCACACCTCGCTGCCGGCAACCGGGCCGAAGCGCTGAAACTCGCGGAAAAGGCGCTGTCCTTGCTCGCGGCTGACACGCAGGTCACGGACGAACTTCGGACGGCCATCAAAGAGAGCGCGGAGAAAAAGATCAAAGAACTGAAAAAGACCTAAACCGCTTGTAGCCCGTCACTCCACTCATCCCTGCTGAAATCCTGGCCCCACGTCACTCCCAGTTGACGTGGGGCTTGCTCTCTTGTAGATTGTCGACAAGTGTTCTTGTAGACAATCTACAAGGACGTCGAGTTCACCCGTGATTCAGGGCTTTCAGCATGGAAACGCTTCGACAGGACGTCTCGCTCGCGCTGCGCGGTCTCACGCGCAACCCGTGGTTTGCGGCCACCGTCGTGCTCACGATGGCGCTGGGCATCGGCGCCAACACGGCGATCTTCAGCGTCGTGCACGCCGTGCTGCTGAAGAAGCTGCCCTACGAGCACGGCGACCGGATGATGGTGCTCAGGCAGCAGCGCCCGAAGGCCGGCATCCAGAATCAGGGTTTCTCGCCGAAGGAGATCGACGACTACCGCGGCATGTCGAAGACCCTCGACGAGGTCGTCGAGTTCCACTCGATGTGGTTCATCCTGCTCGGTCGCGGCGAACCGGAGCGGGTGCAGACCGGCGTCGTGTCGCACAACTTCTTCGACGCGTTTGGCATCAAGCCGGTCGTGGGCCGCACGTTCCGCGCCGATGACGACAAGCCGGGCGCTGACGCCGTCCTGATGCTGAGCAACAGCTACTGGCAGAGCCGTTTCGGCGGCGACCCGGCGGTCGTCGGCCAGGTGTTCGAGATGAACGATCGGCCGCACACGGTGGTCGGCGTGCTGCCGCCGATCCCGCAATACCCACAGGAAAACGACGTCTACATGCCGGTGTCCGCGTGCCCGTTCAGGTCGTCGCAGGCGATTATCGACAACCGCAATGCCCGCATGGTGCAGGCCTTCGGCCGTCTGCGTCCGGGCGTGCCCGATGGAACAGGTCGGAAACGACGCGGCGCTGGTCGCTTCGTCGCTGCAGCAGCAGTATCCGGAATCCTACCCGACGGCGAGCGGCTACACCGCCATTGCCCTGCCGCTCCGCGACGAGCTGACGCGGGGCATTCAAGCCGACGCTGATGATGCTCGTCGGCGCGGCCGGATTCGTGCTGCTGATCGTCTCCGCGAGCGTCGCCAATCTCCTGCTGGCGCGACTCGTTCGCCGCGAGCGCGAAATGTCGATCCGCGCGGCGCTGGGTGCCGGACGATGGCGGCTGTTCCGCCAGCTGCTGACCGAGAGCACTGTGCTCTCGGTCATCGGGGGCATCGTCGGCCTCGTCCTCGCCAGCGTGTCGCTCAACCTGCTCGTCTCGTTTGCGGACCGCTTCACGACACGCTCGGACGAGATCGGCATCAACGGCACCGTCCTGCTCTTCACGCTGGCGATCGCCGTCGGCACGGGCATGATCGTCGGGGTCATCCCGGCGCTGCCGACGAAGACCAATCTGGCCAGCGGCATTCAGGAAGGCGGCCGCACCGTGGGGGGCGGACGTACACGCTTCCGAAGTGCATTGATCGTCATTCAGGTTGCCGTGTCGTTCGTGCTGCTCATCGGCGCCGGGCTGATGCTGCGGAGCCTTCTGCTGCTGCAGGCGGTCGATCCGGGCATCCAGACCGACAGCGTGATGACCATGCGCGTCGCGCTGAACTTTACGAAGTACACCGAACCCCGGACAGATTCAGCAGTTTCACGCGGCCCTGCTCGACAAGCTGCGAGCACTGCCCGAGGTGCGGTCGGTCGGCGCGAGCTTCGACCTTCCCGCTCAATCAGGGTGGCGCCTTCACGGCCGGGTTCCGCATCGAGGGTCAGGGCGACACCGAGGCCTCGCGTCTGCCGCGAGCCGATGTCTACAGCGCGTCGCCCGGCTATTTCCAGACCGTCGGCATCACGCTGCTCAAGGGGCGGCTCTTCACCGAACATGACAACGCGAACGGCGCGCCGGTGGCAGTGATCAGTCAATCCATGGCCCGTCACTTCTTCGCGGAGCGCGATCCGATTGGCGCGCGCATTTCGAACAACAACGGACAGACCTGGACGACCATCGTCGGCGTGGTCGGCGACGTCCGGCGATCGCTCGACGCATCACCAAGCGATGCGCTCTACGTGCCACTGGCACAGGGGTCGCCGTTGACGGTCATGTATCTGATGCGCACCGCCGGCCATGTCAGCGGATCGCTGCCTGGTCAGGCGCGCGAGGCGCTCTACTCGATCGATCCAAATCAGCCAGCGGATCAGTTCCGGACGCTCGACCAGGTCCGTTCGCAGTCGGTCGAAGCGCCGCGCCTGACGGCCATCCTGATGGGTCTGTTCGCCGGGCTCGCGCTCGCAATCACCGCCGCCGGTCTCGGTGGCGTCATCGCGTTCTCGGTGAATCAGCGGACGCAGGAATTCGGCGTCCGCATGGCGCTCGGCGCATCGCGCAGCTCCCTGCTGCGCATGGTGCTGACCCAGGCGCTCAAGCTCGTCGCGGATCGGCCTGGTCATCGGTGGGATCGCCGCCTTTGCGTCAGGGCGAGTCGTGAAGACGCTGCTCTTCAACGTCGCACCGACCGATGCGCTGACGTATGTCGCCGTCGCCCTGGCTTTCGTCGTCGTCGCCGTGCTCGCGTGCGCGGTGCCAGCCCGGCGCGCGGCGACGGTCGATCCGATGATTGCCCTCAGAGGAAACTGACGTGACTATGAAGATCGTCTCGACCTGTCTCGGTCTCGGACTCGTGATGGTCGCTGGCGCTGTCGTTCCTCGTGAGACGCCGGTCGACCAGCCACGCGCAAGCGGCACGACCACCGTGGCCTTCGTGCTGACGCAGGGCGCGACGATGATCGACTTCGCCGGCCCGTGGGAAGTGTTTCAAGACGTCGTGGTGGACGGAAACCGCAGCGCGTTCGAGCTCTTCACGGTAGGCGCGAGCACGGCGCCCATTCGTACATCGGGCGGCATGACCGTCACACCCGACTACGCATTCGGCGACGCCCCGCTGCCGGGCATCGTCGTCGTTCCCGCACAGCGCGGCGGTCCCGAGCTGCGCGACTGGCTGCGCAAAGTGCATCGCGACAAGGCCCTGGTGCTCTCTGTCTGCACCGGCGCGTTTCAAGTGGCGGCAGCGGGCCTGCTCGACGGCAAAGAAGCGACGACCCATCACGACTTCTACGACACCTTCGCGCAGAAGTACCCGGCCGTGAAACTTCAGCGCGGCCTCCGGTTCGTCAAGAGTGACGATCGGCTCTATACGGCGGGCGGCCTCAGCTCAGGCATCGATCTGGCGCTGCACATCGTCGATCGCCTGCACGGCCATGACGTTGCGCAGCGCACCGCTGATTACATGGAGTATCAGGGGAACGGGTGGAAGAGCCGGTGACATTTGCTACCGTAGTTCGTGGTCCGTGGTTGTCACGTGCGGGACGTGCGGGACGTGCGGGACGCGTCACGCGTGCTCACGTGCTGGCTTGTCACGGTGCTTACGTGCGGACGTGCGCACGCGAGCACGTCGCACGTGACAGCCACGTGAGCACGTTCGCACGTCCGCACGCGACAAGCAGCACGTGGGCACGTGCGCACCTCCGCACGTCCGCACGTGATCCGATCACTCGCTGCGGAGCGCTGCCGCCGGGTTGACCGCCGCCACCCGGATCGCTGGGGCGGCGCAGGCTACTGCCGCAATCGCCAGAAATAGCGCGGCGAGTGTGGCGTAGGTCCCGACCCCCGTTCGCGCGATGACAGGATTCCGACTGAAGACGATCGTCAGTGCCATGGCCGCCAGAACTCCGCCGGCGATTCCTACGCCCGTCAGGCCGACTGCTCGAGCAAAGACGATGCGCGCGAGGCCGGCTGGCTCCGATCCCAGCGCCAGCCTGACCGCGAACTCGCGGGTGCGCGCCGCCACGTTGTAGGCGATGACGCCGTAGAGCCCGATCGCGGCCAGCACCACGGCCAGGGTTGCGAAAAGCCCAACCAACCATCGGTAGAGGCGCAACTCCCACAGCGAATCCGAGACGACTTGCTCCATGGTTTTGACGTTGAACACGGCCAGATTGGGATTGATCTCGCGCACCGCCGCTCGAATCGGGGCAACAAATGACCCGGGAGAACCGCTCACTCGCACGAGCAGCGACATGCCGAGGTCCGGCGCCATCGTCACGTTCTGCGCCGCCGGATAGTAGATCTCCGGCTCGGGCGGAATCCCGAGGTGCACCTGATGCACGTCACGGACGACGCCGACAATCGTGCCGCGATCGAGTGCTCGTCCTACCGGGTCCTCGTTGGGGAAATACTGTCGCGCGAGCGCATCGTTGATCACGATCACTGGTGGCGACTCGGCGGTGTCGGCGGTGGTGAATCCGCGCCCGTTCATCACGGGGATCCCGAGCGTACCGAAGTAGCCGGGCGTCACGTAACGAAGTCCGGCCGTCGGCCTCCCCTGCGACGCACGTCCGGCGATGGCGAAGTCCGCGAACCATCCCCAGTTCTGGAGCGGCAGGAGCTGCGTGAAGCCGGCGCTCAGCACGCCAGGCAGGTGGCGGACGCGTTCTTCGATCGCGTAGTAATCCGTCGCCGGCGCTCGCGGCGTCAGGTGCAGGCTGACGACATTCTCAATCACCATTCCGCTCTCGACGTTCTGCAGCCGGACGATCTCTTGCATGACCATTGCGGCGCCGAGCGCGAGCAGAAACGCCAGGCCGACTTCGAGCATGACCAGCGCATCGCGAAGGCGCCCGAAGGATCTGGCCATCGGAACATCGCCGGCCGACTTTGCGGTCACCGTCATCAGATCGACTCGCGTGGCCATCAGCGCCGGCGCGAGCCCGAAGAGCACGGACGTCAGCAGGCACACCGCGAGGAGAAACGCGAACGTCTGCCAATCGAGAGCGATCTCGTGCGCTCGTGGAATCCTGGCCGAACCCGCAGCCACCAGGACTCCTGTGCCCCACGCGGCAATCGCCGCACCAGCCAAGCCACCGGCGAGCGAGAGCAGCAGGCTCTCGGCGAGAAACTGCCGTACCAGCCTTGCCCGATCGGCGCCGAGCGCCGCCCGCGTCACCACCTCGCGCGTTCTGACTGTCGTGCGCGCGAGCAGCAGATTTGCGACGTTCGCGCAGGCCGCCGCCAGCACGAGGCCGACGGCGGCGAAGAGCATCCACAACGATCGGCGGATCGGCTGCACCACTACGTCTGCGACCCTCTCCAGCCGAACACCGACTCGCACGCGGGTCCCCTTGTATCGTTCCTCGACCCGCTGCGCGATGAGCTTGAGCTCGGACGTCGCATCCTCTATGCGCGTGGCCGGCTTCAGCCTCGCGATCACGTTGTAGCCACCCCGGCGCAACCCGCCAGATGACCCGTCGCGCAGGGGCGGCGCCGGAATCCAGATGTCTGTACGCGATTCGGGCAACGCGCCGGGCAGCAAGGAAGCGGCCGAGTACCGGAAACTGGAACGCTTCAGGCATGACGCCAACGACCGTGAACGGACGCCCGTCGAGCGTGATCGTGCGCCCCGAGAGCGAGGGATCGCTCCGGAACTGTTGCCGCCATAAGCGGGCGCTCACGACGGCAACCTCCTGCGGATCCGTGCTGTCGAACGTCCGGCCGATCAGCGGCTTCGCGCCGAGCAGCGTGAAGAACTCGAGATCCGCGACAACGGCGGTCACGCGCTCGGGACCCGAAGGGCCGGTCATGTGCCTGGTCGCTACGTCAAACCCGCTGAACCCGACGAAGGAGGTGCTGTCCGTCTGATACTGGAGCAGCTCGGGCGACCGGACGCGTCCCGTCAATGGATCGGGCGCTCCGCCGCGATCCTCCCGCCAGTTGCGACCGTACACGTACACGAGTTGATCGGGATCGGGGAACGGCAGAGGGCGCAGCAGTACTCCGTTGAGGATGCTGAAGATGGCCGTCGTCGCTCCGGTCGCGAGTGCCAGCGACGTGACGACAACCAGTGAGAAGCCTGGCGTCCGCCGCAGCGTGCGCGCCGCGAACCGCAGGTCGCGGACGATGTCGTCGAGCCAGCGCCAGCCCCAGACATCCTGCGCGTCCTCACGAAGACGCAGCGTGTTTCCGAAGCGCGCCGGCTCGGACATCATCGATCGGTGCGCGACCATCTCCCGCCTCAACTGATCGTCGAAGCGACTGCGATTGAGCAGGTACCAGAGCCGTCTGCACCATTCGCCGAGGACGTTCATATCGTGGCGCTCAAGCGGTCTCGAGGATGGTCCCGATGGCGCGCGACACGCGGCGATAGTTGGCCCGCTCGGCTTCGAGGTGCTTTCGTCCGGCCGGCGTGATGCGATACTCGCGCACCTGACGGCCGGTCTCCGACACCGCAGGACTGGCCTTGACCCAGCCCTTGAGGAGGAGCTTCTGCAGCGCGGGATAGAGCGAGCCTTCCTCCACACTCAACTCATCGTTCGACAACTGCGCGATCCGCTGCGCGATGGCATAGCCATGGAGCGGCTGGCTTGCCAGCACGCGAAGTATGAGCATGACCAGCGTTCCTGGCGGCAATCCGTCTTCTCTAGGCATAGTTCAACTAGGCCTAGTTTCGTGTGTGGTCACCACGATTGTCAAGCGCCTCGAGACGCTCAGCTTACGCGCGCGACACGCGCCAGGCGATGGAGGGCCGCGGCATCGCCGACCCACGCCAGCGTGGTCACCGACGGGCGCGCCGTGCGCATCCCGATCGACGTCGGTTCGTAGCCCGGGGTCTCGAGCAACGGGTTCAGCCAGATCACCGCGGCCGAACGGCGGCGCAGCTCGGTCATGGCATGACGCAGGATCTCCGGATGTCCGACGTCGAGGCCATCGCTGACGACGATGACGACCGTGTCGCGACTCAGCATCCGTTCCCCGAAGCGGTGGAGGAAGTCGCGGAGGCAGCTGCCGATGCCAGTGCCGCCGCCCCAGGCGCGCGCGAGCTGCGGCAGCTGAAGCGACCGTCCTGACGCCGCGCGCCGGATCGACGACGTGATCCGCTGCAGCTCGGTCGAAAACACGAAAGCCTCGACGTTCGACGTCGCCGCGGCAAGTGCCACCGCGGCACGAAGCGCTGCCTCGGTGTATGGCGACATGGACCTGCTGCCGTCCAGGATGATCACAAACCGCGGACGAAGCCTCGGGCGCGCCATCCATCGCGGCAGCAATGGTTCGCCGGCCGTATGGAGGCTCGATCGCAGCGTGCGCCGGAAATCGAATCTCGTGCCGCGAGCCGCTGGCTTCCATCGTCGAGAGAGCGCCGTCTGCACACGTCTGACGAACGCCAGCGCAGCATCGCGCCACACGCGATCCGCTGGCCCGATCGCTGGCGGCTGCGCCTCACCGGCAATCGGGCTGTAGCTGGATCGCAGAATGCCCTCCTGCTCATCCGCCCGATCGTCGACGCCCTCGACATCGACGGTCGAACTCGGGAAGGACGATTCGTCTGCGATCTCGGGTGTCGCGGCGCCTCGCTCACGACGGCCATGGCGGCTCGCTTCGTGGCCGGCCGGAGCGTCCCCGGCACCGCGATCAGGGAGCCGCTCGAGGTCACGACGCGACGCCGTTCGCTGATGAAAAAACGAATCAAATGCGCGGTCGAAGAGCGTCGCCTCGTCAACGGTGCTGCTCAGAATGGGGCGCCACAGGTTCCGCACGGCCCGCTCGTCGGCAATCGAAACGATCTCGAGCGCCCGAATGGCGTCATGGATTTGCCGGGGCCCAAGGCGGAACCCATACTCGCGACGCAATACGGATCCGAACGCGGTCAGATTCTCGGGAAGGCTCGCAAACGGGTACATCAGGAGCCGGGTCTGGAGACGGACCCGAAGCCGAAATCGGTGGTCAGGCTGTGACCGCCAGGGTCGAGCGGCCGCGAGCTGCCCTCGAGAATCGGGTCGAGCTCGTGATGCCGTGTTTCGAGCAAGGTCATGATCTTCGCGGACCTTCAACACGCAACCGATCGTCTGTTCGATGGTGGCCCGGTCGAGATGGTCCCGGTGCAGGCTCATGAGGGCCATCGCCCAGTCGAGGCTCTCGGCAACGCCGGGCGCCTTCTGGAGCGGCATCGCGCGAAACACTTGCATCGCGCGCCCGATCTGCGCCGCCAGTTTCTCGGACACGCCGGGAATGCGCGCATGCAGAATGGCGATCTCTTCCTCGAGCGTTGGATACGGCAGCCAGAAGAACAGGCATCGCCGCCGCAATGCGTCGGAGAGTTCCCGTGTGCGGTTGCTGGTGAGGATCACGTGCGGCTTGTGGCGTGCGCGAATCGTCCCGAGTTCAGGAATCGTGACTTGCCATTCTGCGAGCACCTCGAGCAGGAATGCTTCGAATGCCTCGTCGGCGCGGTCCACCTCGTCGATGAGCAGCACCGGCGGCCGATCCTGCGTGATGGCCTCGAGCAGCGGACGCTTGAGGAGAAACGTCTCGCCGAAGATCTGCGCTTCGCGTTCGTCGAGCGACGCCTCCTTCGATTCGGTCATCCGGATCCGCAGCATCTGCCGTGGGTAGTTCCACTCGTAGAGTGCCGTCAGCGCGTCCAGCCCTTCATAGCACTGCAGCCTGATGAGTCGAGTCTCGAGCACCTCCGACAGTACCTTTGCGCTCTCGGTCTTGCCGACGCCGGCCGGCCCCTCAATCAGGAGCGGCTTGTCGAGCGCCAGAATCAACTGGAGGGCGGTCGCGAAGGGATCGTTGACCAGGAATCCTCGCGACCGAAACCGATCCCGAATGGCGGCAGCGTCCATCATGCCGGAGACAGATAACGTGCGGGATCGTCGATGAAGCGCGTACGGCATTGCGCACAGCAGAAGTAATACGCCGTGCCGTTCACCTCCGCGCGATACCTCGCCGTCGACGGATCGACATCCATCTTGCAGACAGGGTCGATCGCCATCGCCGGGCTGGGAGCCGTTGCGACGGGAACCGCAGCCGGCTCGATTCGCTGACCTGAGCCGAGCGCGCCTGAACGATCTCCGCGAGGATCGACACAGCCACTTCTGGAGCCGTTCGCCCACCGAGATCGAGCCCCGCAGGGTTGCGAATCGCATCGACGCCAGGCAGGCCTTGTCCTTTCAAGTAGTTCAACACCGTCGCGCCACGTTGACGTGACGCGACCAGGCCCGACGTACGAGGCACCCTGCTTGAGGATGCGACTCGAGCGCCTGTTCGTCGTAATGGCCCTGCGATGCGACGACAGCCGCCACGGCGGGGCCGCCGGCGCGCAGGACGGATTCGAGCGCATCGAGCGAGGCCACGCCGAATCCTGCCGGCGCCCGAGGATGCCTCGAGATCGCGCTGTTCGTGAGCGTCGACAATCCGTACGACGTCGTAGTGAAGGCTCGCCGCAGTCCTGGCCAGCGCATCGGCCACCGGCGTCATGCCGACGACGACCAGCTTGTGCGCCGGAACGAACGGCTCGACGTACACGTCTACTGCCCCCTCGGACACACAGGTCATCGGGACGACGACGTGTTCGGGGTCGTCCATGTTCGCGGCGGCAGCATCAGGGCGGATCGAGACGAGACAGGATCGGCGGGCGCGCAGCGAATCGAGCGCCTGCCTGCGGATGATTTCGCGCGAACAGGCGCCGCCGATGAAGCCGTCCATGCGGCCGTCTGCGAAAACGATCGCACGATCACCGAGGTGGGCCGACACCGGAGCGCGACGTCCGACCACGGTCGCCGTGGCAAAGGACTGTCCTTCTCGCCGGAGCGCGGCTACCGTCTCGAAGAAGTCGTTCATCCTTATCCCGTGACCTTGCTGCGGACGTTCGCGAAAGTCTGGGTAATGAGCTTCTGAGCCTGCGCGTCGAGCACTCGCCCGCCGATGGCTGCAACGGGCCCGCGCATGACCGCCTCGCCCGTCCAGTTCAGCAGTGTCGTCGACGGATCGACGGCCACGATGTCGGCTCCCGCGGTCAGGTCGAGCGCGCTGCCCAGGCCGCCCCCCGAGATTTTCATGTTCATGCGCCGCGCGGCCGCGTCCGGCTGCAGCTCGAACTTGAACTTGAACCGTCCGCGCACAGGGCCGAGGCCAACCCCGACGACCGCGTCGAAGTGCGTCGGGTCGTGGACGGTCACCTCGATGACGTCCGGCAGGCAGTGTCCCACCTTGTCAGGATCGTTGACGAACGTCCACACCGGCTCGACCCCGGCAGCTATGCGCTCCTGGCCGCTGTACTGGAGCTTCACTGCAGACTCTCCGGCATCGCCATCCTCAGGCTTTCTTCGCCTGGGCGTCGTTGATAGCCCGCCAGACCTTGTCGCGGGTGATTGGCATGTCCATGTGCCGGACACCGAGCGGCGACAGCGCATCGATGACGGCATTGACGAATGCGGCCGGGCTGCCGACGTTCGGGCTCTCGCCGACGCCTTTCGCGCCAATCGGATGATGCGGGCTCGGGTGTCACGGTATTCGCCGTCTCCCACTGCGGCGTCTCCAGCGACGTCGGGATGAGGTAGTCGGTGAAGTTCGTGTTCAGATTGTTGCCCTCGGCGTCGTACTGAATCTCCTGCATGAACGCGATGGCGAAACCTTCGGTCAGGCCACCGTGAATCTGCCCTTCGACCACGAGCGGATTGATCACCGTGCCGCAGTCATCCACGGCAAGGAAGCGGCGAACCTTGACCTCGCCTGTCTCGCGGTCGATGTCGACCACCGCGATGTAAGCTGCCGAATGGGAACGTCATGTTGGGCGGATCGTAGTAGTTGGTGGCCTCGAGCCCAGGCTCGTTCGGACCAGGGTTCGTGTACGCCGCGAACGCGACCTCTTTCATCGTGACGGTCTTGGCCGGCACACCCTTGACCTGGAACTTGTAGTCCTTCCACTCGACGTCGCCCTCGCCCACCTCGAGCAGATGTGCGGCGATCTTTCGGGCCTTCTCGCGCACACGCCGGGCCGCCGTCGCAATCGCCGCCCCGGCAACCGGAGTGCTGCGGCTGGCGTACGTGCCGAGGCCATACGGAGCGGTATCGGTGTCGCCTTCCTCGACCATGATCGTCTGCGGATCGAGGCCCAGCTCCTCCGCCACGATCTGCGCCCAGGTCGTCTCGTGCCCCTGCCCCTGCGACTTCGTTCCGGCGCGGACGATCCCTGCGCCGGTGGGGTGGATGCGGATCTCGGCGCTGTCGAACATCTTGATGCCGAGGATGTCGAAGTGCTTGGACGGTCCTGCGCCGACGACTTCCGTGAAAGTCGAGATGCCGATTCCCATCAGCTCGCCGCGCGCACGCTTCTCCGCCTGCTCCTTCAGCAGCGCCTGGTAGCCGATCATCTCGAGCGCCTTATCGAGGGCGCCGTGGTAATCGCCGCTGTCGTAGGTGAAGCCCGAGCGCCGACGAGTACGGGAACTGCTCCTTCTTGACGAAGTTCTTCCGGCGCAGTTCGGCCGCGTCCATGCCAAGCGCGTCGGCAAGAATGTCCATCGCGCGCTCGATGGCGTAGCTGGCTTCGGTCACGCGGAACGAACACCTGTACGCGATGCCGCCCGGCGCCTTGTTCGTGAAGTACGCGTCGACCTCGGCGTGCGCGACCGGGAAGTCGTAGCTTCCGGTCACCACGCCGAACAGGCCGGCCGGGTACTTGGACGGATCTGCCGCCGCATCGAACGCTCCGTGATCCGCCGCGGTCGACACGCTCAGGGCCGTCAACTTGCCCTCAGGTGTCGCGCCCAGCTCGACATCCATGTGGTAGTCGCGCGCAAACCCCGTCGACGTCAGGTTCTCGGTCCGCGTCTCGATCCACTTCACCGGTCGTCCCAGCTTCAGCGCGCCGACGACTGGCGCAGACGTATCCGGGATACACCGGCACCTTGTTGCCGAATCCACCGCCGATGTCCGGCGACATCACGTGAATCTTGTCTTCCGGGATGCCGGTCACGATCGAGATCGCGGTCCGGTAGACGTGGGGCGCCTGCGATGTGACATGGAACTGCAAGCGGCCCATCGTGTCGAAATGCGCGACGCATCCACACGGCTCGAGCGGAGCCGGGTGACACCGCTGAAACCAGATGCTTCTGCTTCACCCGCTTCGCGCTTCCCGCCAGCGCCTGCGCCGTGCCTCCTTGTTGCCGACCTCCCAGTGATAGATGTGGTTCGTCTTGCTCTCGCGATCCGGCCGCAGGATCACCTCGTCCTTCTTCGCCGCAAATGGATCAGCCACGACCGGGAGCGGTCGATACTCGACCTCGACCGCCTCGGCGCCGTCCACCGCTGCCGCCCTCGTCTCGGCGAACACCGCCGCCACTTCCTGGTATTGGAACAGCACCTTGCCGATGGCCAGCACCATCTGCTTGTCGAAGCCATGGAACGTGGGCAGCCATCCGAGCCCTGCCGCTTCCAAATCCTTGCCGGTGATCACAGCCTTGACGCCTGGCACCTTCAGCGCGTTGCTGATGTCGATGGAGACGATCTCGGCGTGTGGGTAAGTGCTGCGGACGAGGGCCATGTGCAGCATGCCGGGAAGCATGATGTCTTCGACGTACTGCCCTTGCCCTGCAGGAAGCGCGGATCTTCCTTGCGCTTCATCGCGACGCCCAGCGCGTGTTTGGGGTTGGCTTGGACGGTCATCGCCTATCTCCTGTCCATCTAAAAGAACCCTGTCCGTAGTCAAGAATGACTATTTCGCGGCCGCCACAGGCTGACGCATGGTCTCGGCGGCCTGCTGCACCGCTTTCACGATGTTCTGGTATCCCGTACACCGGCACAGGTTGCCGGCGAGACCTTCGCGGATCTGCGCCTCGCTCGGTTCGGGGTTGTGCTTGAGCAGCGCATAGGAGGTCAGCATCATGCCGGGCGTGCAGAACCCGCACTGCAGCCCGTGCTTGTCCCAGAACGCCTGCTGGATCGGATGCAGCGCGCCGCCCTGGGCGAGCCCTTCGACCGTCAGAATCTCGTGACCGTCAGCCTGAACCGCGAACATCGTGCAGGACTTCACAGCACGTTCGCCGTCCATCACCACGACGCAGCATCCGCAACTCGAGGTGTCGCACCCGACGTGCGTCCCGGTCAGGCCGCAGGCCTCGCGGATGAAGTACGCCAGCAGCGTGCGCGGCTCGACGTCGCGCTCGAAGGGAACGCCGTTCACCGTGACCTTGACGTTCATGCCTGCACCCCCAGACGCGCCAGAGCCTGACGCAGGCCTCGCGCCACCAGGACGCCGGCCAGGTTCTTCTTGTATGCCACGCTTCCGCGCAGGTCCGCTTGCGGAGCGCTGCGGCGCGTCGCGGCCGCCGCCGCCGCGGCAATGGCCGCAGCCGTCGGTTTCTGCCCTTTGAGCGCACGCTCCGCCTCGTCGACGCGGACCGCGCAGGGGCCCGCCGCCGACAACGCGATTCCAGCGTCGCGAATCGTCCCGTCGGCGTTCAACGACAACTGGACCGCCGCTGCGGCAGTTGCATAGTCGCCGACCTTGCGCTCGATCTTCTGATAGGACCCCGCTGTGCGCTCGTCGGGCACCGGGAACCGCACGGCCAGGGCCATCTCGCCTTCCCCGACCGCCGTCGTAAAGCTGTCGACGAGAAAGTCGTCGATGGCAATGGCGCGGGTCCCGCTCTTTCCGCGCACGTCGACCTGGGCGCGGGTGGCGAGTGCCACCGTCGTCCAGTCGCCGGCCGGATCGTTGTGGCAGAGGCTGCCGACGACCGTTGCCGTCTGCCGCACCACGGGGTCGGCGACGACCGCCGCCACGTCGCGCAGCAGGCTCCAGCGGCGGTCCGTGATCCACGACGCACGCTCGATCGCCACATCGCGTGTGAGGGCGCCGAGCGTGAGCGCGCCGTCCATCTTGATGTAGTCGAGCTCCTTCGCCAGGTTGATGTCGACGAGGACAGCGGGCCGCGCCAGGCGGAATCGCATGGCGGGAATCAGGCTCTGCCCACCCGCCAGTACACGGGCATCGCCGCCATGCTTCTGCAGGTGCGCGAACGCTTCGTCAGTGGATTTCGAACGGACGTACTCGAAGGCTGCGGGGATCACGGCCAACCTCCTGTCGCGGCAATTTACGCGAGATGGGATCGCCATTCTACTACTTCGGTTATGCGTCAATACAAGCGTGCAGAGCGCTGCAAGAGCGGAAGTCCGTCGATCCGTAGTCCGTAGTCCGTGGTCCGTACGTTCGTAATTCGCTGTTCGTAGTTCGTAAGCCCTGGCGTTCGGCGAGATACGAACCACGGACCACGGACCAAGGCGAGTCACCGTCAGGTGGCCGCGTCACGTCCTACAATGACAGTGTGATTACCGGCGTCGTGCTGGCGGCGGGCGCATCGAGCCGCATGGGATCGCAGAAGCTCTTGCTGCCGCTCGGCAGCGAAACCGTCGTCGCCCGGACCGTTCGGCAGGTGTCGGAGTCAGGGGTCGACGAGGTGCTGGTGGTCGTGGGTTTCGAGCACGCCCGGATTGTCGCGGCTATCGAGGGCCAGCACTGCAGGGTCACGCTGAATCCCGACTATGCGACGGGGATGGGAAGCTCGTTCCGCACGGCCGTGGCAGCGCTGGACCAGAGCTCCGCGGCAATGTTTGCGCTCGCGGATCAACCGTTTGTCACCGCCAGCGAGTACCGCCGCCTGATCGACGCGTACCGCGAGCATCCGCCCGGCATCGTATGCGCCCGCTACGGCGACGTCACGGCGCCACCGCATCTTTTCGACCGTCAGTTCTTTCCGGAGCTCGCAGGCCTCGAGCACGGGGCACGGCCGGTCCTTCAGCGCCATCGCGACAGGACCGTCGTGCTTCAGCTGCCGGCTGACATGCTGCTGGACATCGATACGCCCGAGGACTACGAACGGGCTATCGAACGGATATCCGCGGGCCGGTGAAGACTTTCTTCGCGTCCGCTCAGAAACCCGCCGTGAAACCCCTGGCGCACCGCAACGATCTCCCCCAGGACCGACAGGGCAATCTCTTCCGGCGTTTCTGCCCCCACCGCCAGACCGACCGGGCTGCGGACCCGCGCCAGCGCTGAGGCGCCAGGCTCATAACCGGCGGACTTGAGCGCCGCCATCAGTTTTCGGAACCGCGAGCGCGGGCCCAGGACGCCGACGTATGGCGCGGAAGACTCGAGCGCAAAGCGCAGGCTCTCCCAATCGCGCTCGAGGTGGTGGTTCATGATCACCACGAAGCTGCGCTCGTCCAGCGCCACCTTCTGCGTGAATTCGTTGAAGTGTGCGGCGACGAGCGTCGCCGAGGGAAAACGCTCCTCGGTGAGGAATGCCGCGCGGACGTCAACGACGGTGACGGCAAATCCGAGCGCCCACGCCTGTTCCGCCAGTGGCGTCGCGTCGGATCCGGCCCCGAAGACGACCAGCCGGGGTGGCGGCAGGCTCAAATCGAAGAACAGTTCAGCGGCGCCACACTGTTCAGGGCCTGAATGCGCGTGCGGCTCGGTCAGGCGGGTGAACGCGCGCGCTGTCGCTGCCGCATCGAGGCTCGGGTCGCCGAGTGTTCCGATCGACGAACCATCTTCAGATACGAGAAGCCGTCCAGACGCTCCGGCGAGGGCAGTGACCAGCGCGCCGGCGCGGCCGTCTCCCAGGATGTCGAGCCATGCACCGGTCATCGCGTCGTTCTCGACCCGCTCGATGCGGATGTCCACCGCACCGCTGCATCCGATGCCCAGGCCCCAGACTGAATCTTCTTCGAGGTCGTAGCTGGCGACGACTGGCTCCCCGGTTTCGATCACGCGCGCCGCCGCATCCGCGACAGCGGGCTCGAGGCAACCACCTGAGAGCAGGCATTCGTAGCTGCCGTCCTGACGGACCAGAATGCGCGTTCCCTCACGCCGGTAGGCGCTGCCTTTGACCCGCACGACGGTGGCGATCGCGGCCCGTTCTCCAGCGGCGCGGACGTCGCGGATAGCCCGCAGAATGCGTTCGGTTTCGCGGCGCTCCACAAATCTACGATGTCACAGCCGCCGATCTTGGGCAAACCGCGGATCCTTTACGGGACGCGGATCGTCGCGGATCCGTCGCAACCACGGGACGCGGATCTTGCGGATTCGCTCTAATTCAACAGGGATCGCGAGATCTTGCGGACTCACGATTCATGTTTTGACGGGACGCGGATCTTCGCGGATCGGCTCGGTTAGCGGTCACGAGCCCTCCGGCCATCCGTATTCCTTCGCGATGGCGCGCTGCAGTTCCGCCGCGAGTTGGCCGCCCCCGTCGCCGTTGGTCATGATCACCGCGCCTTTGCCGGCGGTGGCAAAGGCGATGAGCTGACATCGATAGCCGCGGTTGGAGCCTCCATGGCTGAAACGCAGGCTCTTGCCCTCACCGTTCACGCCGAAGCCGATACCCTGGTTGCCCTTGAACACCGTCAACATCTGTATTGTCAGCTCGCGTGTCAGCACCTTCTGTTGACCGTTGGTCATCCCTCGCTGGACCTCCAGCGCCACTCGCGCCAGATCCGATGGCGTCGTCCAGAGGCCCGCCGCCGCGAGCTCCGGGTGAATTCCCCAGGAACCGGGCATCGGCCGGCCGTCCTTCAGGTGTCCAGTCGCTGCGCTCGAATGAAATTTGTCAGGTAGAGGTTGTTCGTAAGTGCTGCGTGACATCTCCAGTGGCTCGAGCACAGTAGTCTTGGCCAGCTCCGCGAATGGCCGTTTGCTGACGTCTTCCATGAGCTGTTGGAGCACGGTGTATCCACCGCCTGAGTAACGCCACTGCTCTCCTGGCGTCTGATCGACGACGATGCGGGACGAGTTCGAAGGCGGAACCCCGTCGAGAACCTGCAGCGTGGTGGGGACGTTTTCTGTCCGATCGTATCCGCGGAACCCGTGAACGGTGGTCCCCGCCGTGTGGGTCAGCAGATGACGAATCGTCGCAGGGCCGCTGATATCCGGCGCGAACCCCAGACGCCATGATTTCAATCGGCTGTTGACGTCATCGTCCAGCGCGATCGTGCCTTGTCGAACCATGGCCATGGCGACAATGGCAGCCACCGGCTTGCTGATCGAGGCAGCCTGGAACATCGTGTAGGTCGTCACACTCGCTTTCGTGTCGCTGTTCGCGACACCCCAGGCATGCGCCCACGCCAGACGGCCATCATCGATGACCGCGACGCTGACTGCCGGAACCTTGTAGAACACCATGCGCTCATCCAGCCGCATCGCCGGAGCCTTGGCGGCGCCGCGACCTGTCGCCGGCAACAGACCGGCTTCGATGCGCGCCCGCCGCTCCGCGACGGTTCCCGACGATTGCGCGAGCACCGTCGAAACGATCGCTGCGAACATCAACAAGACCAACGGCACCCTCGCGTGAACCGATCGGGACATGTGATCTCTCCGTTTCTTCACGAGTCTTATCCGAGGGGCTTCGCCCCTCGGACTCCCCTACACGCTCTCTCGCGCGCCGCGTCGCCGGCGCGCTCCGGTCGCGTGGCTCGCTCGCCATGCTCGCTCGCACCTTGGAACGAGTGTCCCGGCCTGTAGTGTCCGGCTTCAGCCGGACCGCGCTGCTTGGTCCGCCTGCCTTCTAGTGTGATGCGTCGCGCCGAAGGACGAGCCAGACGCTGACCGTGACCGCCAACCCGCCGGCCAGAGTCCGCAGTCCGATGCGTTCATCCAGGAACACCGCTCCCAGCAAAACGGCAATGAACGGCTCGACGAATCCCATCGACAGCACAGTGGTCGCGTCCATGCGCCGGAGCAGCCAGTAGTTCAACCACATGGCCACGATCGATCCGGCGATGGTCAAGTAGAGCAGCGCGACGATCGCGGTCGTCGTCCACTCGAAAGCCATCGGATTGCCTTCGCGTGCGATGGCCACCAACCCGAGCGGCACGAGCGCCGACACCATCTGCCCCGCCATCAGGATCGTGGGATCAACCGCGCGGCCGTACTTCTTCACCGCCACGTAAGCACTGGCGACACAAGTCGCGCCACCGGTCACCGCCAAGGATCCAGCCAACGACCACGCGCCGCTCAACCGCGCCTGATCGAGACAGACGATGCCCACCCCGACGAGGCCGAGCATCACGCCGGCGACCTTCATGACCGTCATTCGCTCGGATCCAAGGAAGCTGGCCAGGATCAGAGAGATTGCCGGCGACGATGCTCCAAGCACTGCTGTCACGCCTGACGGAATGAACTGCGATCCCCAGAAGAGCAGGCCGTAGTTGAATCCCCAGCAGAAGAATGCCGGTCGCACCGATGACCACCCAATCGCGTCCATCTGACGGCCATCGATAACCCTTGACCGTCGTGAACAGGACCAGCGCGAAGGCCGCGAGCGCGAGCCGGGTCGTCGCGAAGCCGAGCGGAGGAACCTCGGTGACGCCGACCTTGATGAACAGGAAGACGCTGCTCCAGATCACGCACGTGATCCACCAGACGAGGAGCACCAGCCAGCGTGGAGACTGTCACCGCAGCTGAGGCTTGCATCCCGACCCAAACGGTGACGACATCGGCGCGCCACTGTAACACGTAGCGGAGGCAGCGGGGTTCGGGGCGGGAACGACGGAGAGGACTGAGGGAACAGAAAAAGCTTCAACTCAGAGACTCGGAGAAACGGAGACGATCAAATACCAGTTTCGAGCCGATGGCGCCGCGCGTGCGCGGCGAGCGATCGACCGATGTCCCGCGGACACAAGCCGCGCGTGAATGAGGAGGCGGCTTGTGTCCGTGGGACATCGGTCGATTGCCCGGCCCGGCCGTCGGCCGGGCCGCCATCGGCTGCAGAACGTAGTCCCGGGTTTTCTCCGTTCCTCCGTTTCTCTGAGTTGAAGCTCGTTCCGTTCCCTCCGTAACCCCGGGCACGGATTTGACCGCGCCGGACACGCCATCCCGTTTCCGGACGTTCTTGCTAGCCTCCGCGTCCAGGACCCCCGCAAATCCGCGTAGCTGGGTGGCATTCGCGGTGCTAGGGTAACTCGTACTTATGAGTCGCGATCTGCGCTACGCGATCCGTTTGCTGCTCCGCAGCCCGCTCTTCACCTCGGTCGCTGCGCTCTCATTAGCGATTGGGATCGGCGGCGCCGCATCGGTATTCGCGGTACTGAATGCGGTGGTTCTTCGAAGCCTGCCCATCTCGAACCCCCAGCAGCTCTACCTGGCCGAGAAGCACCTCGCCGAGGAGGTTTCCCCACGCTATTCGTGGGTGCTCTTCGAGCAGGCCCGCGACGAGGTGAAGGGCCGGGCTGAACTCTTTGCGGCGACGAACGCGACCAGCATGAACGTCCGCATCGCCGGTCGAACGGATCCCGGCTGCGGCCGAGCGCGCGTTGGTGCAGCTGGTGTCGGGAGAGTATTTTGGCGCCCTGAGACAGAGCGCTCAGAAAGGGCGGCTGATCGAGCCGAGCGACAACACTGCGGCGGCGAATCCCGGTGCGCGGTGATCAGCGATGCGTTCTGGGACCGTCGGTTCAGGCGCGCCGGTGACGTTGTCGGGCGAGAGCTGATCATCGGCGGCGCACACATCACGATTATTGGCGTCGCCAACGCCCGGGTTTTTCGGTCCTTTCCTCGGCGTACGCAATCCGGAAGTGTGGGTGCCGCTGATGCGGCAGCCCGACATCCGCTATGCGTTCAACGCCAGTTCGTCGGGCCGGTCGGACAACCGGAAGCCGTGGCCGCCGCAGGCGGAGATCGAGTGGCTGCACATGTTCGCCCGTGTGCCGCGAAGGCGCTGACGTGCCCGCGGTGGCGGCCGCTCTGACCGTCGTGCACAAGCGTGACGCCCTGACGCGGCTCGACGCAGATAATACCGACGGCCGGCAACGGCTCGATGCCGAGCGCGTGGTGCTGGCCAGCGCACATCGTGGCGTGTCGTCGATGCGGGCCGACCTGTCCGCGCCGCTCTACGTCCTGCTGGCGATGGTCGGCGTGCTGCTCGCCATCACGTGCGGCAACGTCGCAAGCCTGCTGCTCGCGCGTGCGAGCACGCGCGAGCGTGAGGTGGCGATCCGATCGGCCATCGGCGCCAGCCGGTGGCGCGTCATCCGTCAACTGCTCGATCGAAACGATCGTTGTTGTCGGCGATTGGTGGCGCGTTAGGCCTTCTGGTCGCGACGTGGGGACGGGACACGCTGCTGTTCATGTTCTCGAGGAGCAGCAGCGCGATCGATCTCGATACGAGCTTCGACTGGCGCGTCCTCGGGTTCGCGCTGGCGATCACCGTTCTTTCCGGCCTGATCGCAGGCGTAGTGCCGGCGATCCGCGGAACGCGCGTGGCGCCGACGGATGCGCTGAAGGCGCAGGCGCGACAGGTTGGCGTCGGCGGCCGGCGAGGGACGCTCGTCGGAAAGACGCTCGTCGCCGCGCAGATCGCCTTCTGCCTGTTGCTCCTCATCGTGGCCGGGCTCTTCGTTCGGAGCATGCAGTCGCTGCTGCGGACGGATGTCGGCTACGACCGCGATCGGCTGCTCGTCGCGCGGATGGACGTTCGCGGGCTGGGCTATCCGAACGACCAGCGCCAGGCGCTGTACGATCGCGTCCTGGAACGACTGCGCGCCGTGCCCGGCATCACGTCCGCCAGCATCTCGCTCAACGGCCCGCTGGGAACATCGGAGCGCACCAGCAGCCTGGCCGTCGAGGGATACACAACCGCGCCGGGCGAGCGCCTGAACACCAACGAGGAAATCGTCACCGCCGGCTACTTCGACAACGTCGGCCTGCGCATCGTGAGCGGCCGCGACTTCAATGCCGAGGACCGAGTGCCTGGCAGCCGAAAAAGCATCGTCAACGAGGCCTTCGTGCGACGGTTCTTCCCAAGCGGCAACGCCGTCGGCAAGCGGTGGTCGTATGGCGACCCAGTCGATGCCAAGTCTCCGGTGATCGTCGGCGTCGTGCAGGATGCCAAGTATGTCGATGTTCGCGGCAACCCGCCCAACATGATCTATCGGCTGTCGCCTTCGACGCCGGACGATGTGCTCGGCAATCTGGAGGTGAGGACCGCGGGACCGCCGGCGCAGATGGTGACGACCGTTCGACAGGTGCTCGCCGAAGCGGAGCCATCGCTGCCCGTCTTCGATATCGTGCCGCTCGAAGAGCGCCTCAATCGGGGCCTCTCTAACGACCGGCTCGTCGCCGGCCTGACGAGCGCGTTCGGCAGCATCGCGCTCGTGCTGGCCTGCCTCGGGCTCTACGGCACCATCTCGTACGGCGTCGCGCAGGCGCGTGACCGAGCTCGGCGTGCGCATGGCACTCGGCGCGGACCGGGGCAGCGTGCTGTGGCTCGTCGTCAGAGAAGCGATGATGCTCGTGCTGATCGGTGCCGCGATCGGGGTGCCTCTCGCGTTCGCGGCCAGCCGAGCGATTGGGTCCCTCCTCCATGGCGTACGGGCCAGTCGATCCGGTCGCATACGGCGTCGGCGCCGGTCTCCTGATGGTCGTCGCGGGGCTGGCAGCCTACATTCCCGCGCACCGCGCGTCGCGCATCGATCCGATGGTGGCGCTCCGCGGAGAGTAAGCCTTCGGTGGTGCGAAACCCATCTGCCACTTGACTTCGCGCGGAACAATATGTGACCATCTGGTCACATGTCACGCGACGCCACCACCAGGCGCCAAATCCCAAGAAAACCAGCGGATCGCGATGTCTGGCCAGCCCTGGCAGACCCGAATCGCCGGGCGATGCTCGATCTACTCCGTGACGGACCCAAGACCACGGGCCAGATCGCCGGCCGGTTTCCCAGCACTCGTTTCGCCGTGATGAAGCACCTTCGCATCCTCGAAGGGGCGGGTCTTGTCGTCGTCCGTCGTCAGGGGCGCGAGCGCTGGAATCACCTGAATGCGATTCCGCTGCAGCAGGTGTACGACCGCTGGGTGACGCCGTATCGCGCCCTCTGGGCGCCGAAACTCACATCCTTGAAAGCACGACTCGAAGGAGCGCAGACCATGACTACGACCACGCCTGCACCCGCATCGCCATTCATCCGAGTGGAACTCGAAATTCGAATCGACGCGCCGCGCGAGCGCGTCTGGAAGGCGCTTGTCGAGGACACGACATTCTGGTGGCCGCGTGACTTCTACACGGGCCCTGCGAAGGGCTTCCACATCGAGCCGCGCCTCGGTGGACGCGTCTACGAGGATTGGGGCAACGACGCCGGGGCCGTCTGGTACACCGTGTTCGCCCTCAATCCCAATACGTCGCTGGACCTCCAGGGAGCGATGGCCGTGCCGTACGGTCCCGCCTTCACGCTGCTCCATATCGGGCTGGAGGACGATGGCGCCGCAACGATCCTGAAACTGTCTGACTCGACGCTCGGCGAGTCCGGCGGCGAGTGCGATGGAACGAAGGAACAAGGCTGGATGCAAGTGTTCAGCGACGGTCTCAAGGCCTACGTCGAAAAGAACTCGAGGAACAAGGGCGAGTAATGAGATGCTGCGTCCGACTCGACCGAGCTTGGCGACGCGTGTTACTCGCCGCAGGAGTGGTTGATCGGTGAAGTTGGCGACCGAGTGGCTTTCTACTCATGTCGGAGTGCGGCGATCGGGTTGATTGCCGTCGCGCGGCGGGCCGGGACGTAGCAGGCGGTCAGGGCGACGAGCACCAGCACGACGCTGACGGCGGTGAAGGTCACCGGATCCGTCGGGCTCACCTCGAAGAGCAGGGTCGACATCAGGCGCGTCAACACGAACGCGATCGGAAGGCCAACGGCGAGTCCGATCGCGACGAGCGTCATGCCTTCACGCAGCACCATGCGAAGCAGATCCGGGCGCTGGGCGCCGAGAGCCATGCGGACGCCCAACTCCTGCGTTCGACGCGAGATCGAGGTTGCAAGGACGCCGGCGATGCCCAGGGACGCGAGCAGCAGCGCCAGGGCCGCGAAGGCTGCGATCAGCACAGCATTGAAGCGTTGCGGACCCGCAGATTGACGCACGACCTGGTCGAGCGTCCGAACGGACGTCACCGGCAGTGATGGATCCATGACGCGAATCTGGGCTTGCACGGGCGACGCCAGCGATGCCGGGTCGGCCAAGGTTCTAACCGACAGCTTCATGCTGCGCAGTGCGCCGACGATGTTCTCGGCGAGCAACCCGTCCTCGACCTGAAGCCATGGCTGAAACGTCTGCGGCACGGTCTCGGAATTCAGTGGGCCCTGCTTCACGTCAGCCACGACGCCGACGATCCGCATCCAGCGCCCATGCCCGGACGGATTGCCCCAGGCCAGTCGCTGCCCGACCGGATCGCCGTCACGCCAGAACATTCGTGCCATGGTTTCGTTGATGACGATCACCGGTTCCGACGTCGACGTGTCTTCAGCGCCGAGGTACCGCCCGCGTTTGAGCGGAATTCCGAGCGATTCGAAATAGGATCCGAGCACCCAGTCGTGCGCGACGCTCCCGCCGACAGGTCGTGAAGCGTCAGTCTCGGTTTCGAACGTAAAGCCTCGCCGTTCCCGAATGCCCAGCGGCAGATCGGTAGAAGCCCCGACCGCCGACACGCCGGGCAGCTGTTCGAGGTTGGTCAACAGTTGCGTATAGAACGAGCGAACGTTTGAGCCCTGTGGATACGCGGTCGCTGGAAGACTTGTGGCAAGCGTGAGGACGCCTTCGGCGCGAAATCCGGGATCCACACTCATCAGCCTCGAAAAACTTCGTGCAAGAAGGCCACCTGCGATAAGCAGAATCACGGCCAGGGCGAACTGCGCGGCGACCAGCACGCTGAAGATCCGTCGCTGCCGGCGCCCCGCGGCGCCTGAGCGGCCGGCTTCCTTGAGCGTGTCCGACGAATCGAAGCGTGACGCCTCGAGGGCCGGCAGCAACCCGCAGAGAACAGCTGTTGCGATACAGAGAACGGCCGTGAACGCAAGGACACGGGGATCGAACCCGACTTCGTTCAAGCGTGGCAGTGTCTCGGGCGCCAACCGCACGAGCGCGCGCAACCACCCAGCGCATCACCACGAGTCCGAGCAGCGATCCCAGGATCGCGAGCAGCGCCGATTCGACGAGAGACAAGCGAATCAGCGGTCCACGGCCGGCGCCGAGCGCCGAACGAACGGCCATCTCGCGCTGCCGCGTGATCGGCGCGCGTCAGCATCAGGTTCGCCAGATCGGCGCAGGCGATCAGCAAGACGACCACGACCGCGGCAAACGCGACGTAGAGCAGCGTGCGGACGCGCCCGACCGTTTCGTCGCGCAAGGGCGTCAGCGACGCGCTCAGTTGTTGGGCCAGGCCACGCAACCCTGCCGGATAGTTTTCCGTTGCCGCGGCTCGAACGATTTCGCGCACTTCGGCGTCAGCCTGCTGCGGCGTCACGCCTGGTTTCAGGCGCGCAACGACGCTGTTGTTGTACATGCTGCCGAATGCCCGCCGCTCCCGATCGGTGAACGCAATGGGAATGAACACCTGGGCCGGCACGTTGTTCAGGGCCGTGCCGCGATTCGGAAATGTGAAATCCGCACCCATGACGCCAACGACCGTGTAAGCCAGCGATCGAGGACGAGGGGGCGTCCGACGATGCCCGGATCGGCGCCGAATTTTCGGCGCCACAGCAGATCGCTGAGCACCGCGACCGGCTGACGCCCTTCGTCCTCGTCACGGGTGAATCCACGGCCGAGCGCGGGTGTCACGCGGAGCGTGGTGAAGAGCGACGCCGAGACGCGCGCCGCGAAGATTCGCTCGGGCTGATCCACCCCCGACAGCTCGTACTCGCGGTTGCGAAACGCGGCGACCGATTCGAACGATGTGGCGCGCTGCTCGAACGCGCCGTAGTCGGGTGCGGAAAACCCGATCGGGGTCGCAATCGCCTTGGGAATCCCCAGATAGATCATCACGAGCCGCTCGGCTTCGGGATAGGGCAATGCCCGCAAGATCACCGCGTCAAGGACACTGAAAATCGCCGTCGTCGCGCCGGTCGCGAGCGCGAGCGTCAGGACCACGGTCGCCGTCACAATCGGCGTTGCCCGCATTCGCCGGCTTGCGTAGCGGACGTCCTGCCAGATTCGGCTCATCATGCTGTCTCCTCTCGAGGCTGACTGCGCACGAAGGGCGGCAATCCGCCTGCACGCCGGGCATCTCTGCGCACAGCGATGGCGGCCGAACACAAGTCTGTCGTCGCACGAAGCCACACATACGCACCGCCGAATACGCCGAATCGCGCGCGCTCGCGCTGGCGGCACGCGAGAAAGGCGGCCAGCAACTCCTCGCCATCCCGCCGCCGCAGCGCGGCTGGAAGCAAATACAAGAGGACGACGTATACGCGGGACGCGCTTCGAGACACAGCGTCAGGCCTTGATCACTTTCTTCCGTCGTGCGACGTCAACGAAACCGGCCAACCGCTGCGCCTCTTCGGCGCAGGCGCGGCGGCCCAGCGTGGTGATTCGATAGAACCGGGGGCGCCCGCCGCGCGGGTCGGCGTCCGCCGGCGCGTCGATCTCGCTCACCAGTTCCTCGCTGACCAGCCGCGCCAGGTTGCGATAGAGCATCGCCGGCCACAACCGCATGCGGCCGTCGGTCCGTTCGAGAACGTCGTTCATGATGGCCAGGCCATGCAGGTCGCGATCGGCGAGCGACAAGAGGATCTGGAACCAGTGCGGCGGCAACGGCGGCGGGGCAGGCGGTGACTTTGCCATGTGTGAATCTCTAGGTATAAACCTGAAGATACATACCATGAAACGGACAGTTGCGGGAAGAGGCTGATTGGGTTAAGAGAAGAGCTCTGCGGGACTCGGGGCTCGGCCTGCCGCGCCGTAGCCTTGGCGAAGGCGGGGAGAATATGACGATGAAACGACTGGCTGTTGTCCTGATGACGCTGAGTGCGCTGGGCGGGATTGAAGCGCAAGGAGGCCGCGGAGCCGCGCAACCGATCACGGTCCGCGCGGCGCGGGTCCTCGACGGCCGTGGCGGAGTGCTGGCCAAAGGTGTCGTGGAGGTGCAGGGATCGAAGATCACCGCGGTTGACCAGCGAACCGGCCCGGTGACCTACGACCTCGGCGACGTTACCCTCCTCCCGGGCATGATCGACGTGCACGTGCATCTGAACTGGTACTTCGGGCCGAATGGCAAGTACGGCGAGCGCGACGTCCCGGCTGGCTACGCCATGGACGCGGTGCTCGAGAACGCGCGCAAGACGCTGATGGCCGGTTTCACGACCGTTCAGTCGGTCGGTTGGGCGCAGGACAAGCCGCTTCGTGAGGCGATCGCCGCCGGCGTCGTCGTAGGTCCGAGGCTCTTGTCGTCACTCGGGCAGATTCAACCCGGCAATCAAACACCAGAGCAACTTCGCGAGCGGATTCGCGACAGCAAGGCGCAAGGTGCGGATCTGATCAAGATCTTCGCGTCGGGGAGCCTTCGTGATGGCGGCAAGATGACGGTCACGCAGGAACAGCTGGACGCCCTGTGCGGCGAAGCCAAGGCGCAGGGGCTGCGCACGCTCGTCCACGCGCACAGTCCGGCGTCGATCGTCGCTGCGGTCAAGGCCGGCTGCACGCAGATCGAGCACGGCGTGTTTGCCGATGATGCGGCCATCAAGGCGATGAAGGATGCGAACGTCTACTTCGATCCAAACATCGGGCTCGTCCTTCAGAACTACATCGAGAACAAGGACAAGTATTTGGGCTCCGGGAACTTCAACGAGGAGGGCTTCGCCTTCATGGAAAAGGCGGCGCCAACGTTGGGGCCGATCTTCAACAAGGCGCTGAAAGCGGGCCTGCGCATGCCGCTCGGAACCGATGCGGTTGCGGGCGGCCACGGCCAGAACGCACGCGAGGCACTGGTTCGCGTCAAGGACGGCGGCCAACAGCCCATGGACGCGATCGTATCGGCGACGTCGCTGGCGGCCGAATCGATGAATCTCGGCGATCAGATTGGCACCCTGAAGGCCGGCTACGAGGCGGACATCGTTGCCGTTGCCGGCGATCCGGTTGCCGACATCACGAAGCTTCGCGACGTCACGTTCGTGATGAAGGGGGGACGGGTGTTCAAGAAATAGAGCGCTTCGTTGACTCATCCATGGAAGGGGACTACACTCCGCTCCTCATCTTCAAAAGTTAGCCTCGTCTCGTTATGTCGTTTCCGGAGGTGAGAAGGAGGCTGCCGATGCGGGTACGCAAGATTGCGGGAGTGGTGTGTTCGTGCGGCTTACTCGTCATGGCGACGGTGCTCCTGGCTGCGCAGGCGCCGAAGCCGGCCGCGTCACAACTGTTTAGTAGCGAACTTTGTCACGGTCAAGTCTGGAATGGGTCCGGATTACACGGCCGTCCAGATCAACGAAGTCATGCCGGCGCAGAAGAAGGCGGGCGCGCCCGGCCGCCAGGCATGGAGCCGGGGGGTGTTCGGCGAAGCCGGCGGGTTTGCGTTCTTCTCGCCCTTGACCGACATGGCCCAATTCGACAAGGAACCGCCGCTCAGGCAGGCGCTGGGCGAGCAGGGCGCAGCGGCGCTGAACGCGAAAACAGCGCAGCTCACCGAGTCGCGCCGTACCCTGCTGGTACGCGCGCGGCCGGACCTGTCCTACGAACCGAATCCGGGAGGCGCTCCAGCGGCCCTGGCGCTTGTGACTGAAGTGGACGTCGTGCCCGGACGAAAGGGGGACTTCGAAGCCTTTCTGAAGAAAGAGGTGCTCCCTGCCATGCAGCAGGCAAAAGTGAAAGGCTACTCCGTGATGGAAGTCATTTACGGCGACTCCGTCAACGGCTACATTACGGCGATCGGTTACGACGACTACGGGTCGATGGGGAAAGGCCATCCGTTCCAGATTGCCCTCGGCGAAGAGGGGGCCCGCAAGCTCGACGCGAAGGTCGCGGGGATCGTCGCCCACGTGAACCGCTTCGTCGCGCGCTACCGCGCTGACTTGAGCTTCTCGTCCGCCAAGCCGAGCAGCAACTGATCCGCCGCCAGCCGGTCGGCTGGTGATTGTCAAGAGGTCAGAAATTGCAAGGGGTCAGACCAGAGTCTGACCCCACTCTGACCCTACTCCCCCCTCAGCGCGGCCATCGGTTCGAGGCGCACCGCCCTGCGGGCCGGGATGATCGTGGCCAACAACGTCGCGACGGCCAGCACCGCCGCAGCGACCCCAAGGCTGACCAGGTCGAACGCGCTGACATCGTGCAGCAATGGCGTGAGCCCGCGGGCAACCAGCAACGCGGCGCCGAGGCCGAGCGCCAACCCGATCGACGCCATGATGGCGCCGCGCATCAGCACGATCAGCAGCACGTCTCGCCGTTCGGCGCCGAGCGCCATCCTGACGCTGAACTCCCGCGCGCGCTGTCGCACGCCGTACGCTGCGACGCCATAGACACCAACCGCCGCCATGAACAGCGACGCTGATGCGAACACCAGCAGGACGCCGGTTACCAGCCACTGCTGACCGAGGGATCGATCGACCACCTCGCGCATGGTCCGCACGTCGTACACCGCCTGTTCGGGATCGACGGCGCGGATCTTGGCGATCACGGATGGCACGAGTGACGGCTGACCGATGTCGCTGCGCACGACGAGCGCCATCCGATCCTGCGCGCGCTGCAGGTAGTTCCAATAGACCTGCGGCCGCGTGTCAGACGTCAGGCTGTCGTGTTTGATGTGACCGACGACGCCGATGATCGTCGCCCACGGGAAGTTCCCGAGCGGAATGCGAAACCGCCGTCCGATCGCGCTCTCGTTGGGCCAGGCCATCCTGGCCAAGCGCTCGTCCACGATGCCGACCATGGGCGCTCCGTTACCATCGGCATCCGAGAACGTTCGACCTTCGATGAGCGGAATGCCGAGTGTCGTGAAGTAATCGGGCGTCGTGGTCCGCCAGTCGATGCTCTCGATGCGGTTGTTCGGAAGCAACGAGTGCTCGACCTCGAGCATGCCGACAGCCGCACCACCGGCGAGCGGCAGCCGATTGACCATGCCCACAGACCTCACTCCGGGGATCTGCCGGACGCGTTCGAGCACGTCCTGACAGAACGCGGCGACCTGCTGATCCCTCGGATACTTGCCACGCGGAATCGCGAGGTGCAGGCTGGTAACGCCGTCGCTGTCGAAACCGGGATCGACACGCGTGATGCTCAACAAACTTCGTGCGAGCAGCGATGCGCCAACGATCAGGACGACGGACACCGCAATCTGCACGATGACCAGCACGTCGCGCATGCGCCCGCCACGGAGCGTCGTCGCCCCGCCGCGAAGCGACTCGCGCAGCGCGGCCGCGACATCCCAGCGCGCCACTTGAAGTGCCGGCCAGACGCCCGTCATCACCGCGGTCAGACCGAGCAGAAAGACGGTGAACATCAGAACCGGGGCGCCAATCGCAATCTGCTCGACTCGCGGCATCGTCGCCGGAAGGAGCGGACGGCCGAGCGACAACAGCACGTGCGCAATCGCCAGACCAGCGGCGCCGCCGACTGCGAGTAGCGGAACAAGCTCGGACACCGCCTGACGCAGGAGCCGCCCGCGGGTCGCGCCAAGGGCCGAACGAAGCACCAACTCCCCGCTGCGTGACACCGCTCTGGCGATCAGCAGGTTCGCCAGGCTCGCGCAGCCGATGAGGAGCAGGCTGCCGACCGCGGCCAGCAGAATGAGCAGCGGGCGACGGACGTCCCTGACGAGATCGGCGCGCAGCGGTTCGACGAGCGCTCCGACGTCGCGGTTGGTGTCAGGATGGGCCTGCGCGAGGTCGATCGAGATCGTCGTCATCTCAGCCTGCGCCTGCTCGACCGACACGCCTGGCCTGAGCCGCGCAACCGAAAGGAAGTTCCCCCCGAGCCGCGTCTGGTACTCCTCGGGATTGACAGTGAGCGGCACCCATATGTCGAAGTCGCGGCTTGGATAGGCAAAGCCCGGCGGCATGACGCCGACGATCTCGTATGGCTCACCGTTCAGTTGCACGGAACGGCCGATGACCGTCGGATCACGGCCGAACCGGCGCGTCCACAACCCGTCGCCGAGGATGACGACGAATTCCTTGCCGATCGTCTCTTCCTGTTCGACGAACGCGCGGCCCAGGACCGGCATCACGCCAAGCGTGGCGAAGAGACTCGCCGTCACGCGCGCGCCTTGCACACGTTCGGGTTCGCCAACCCCTGTGAGGTTGAAGTTGCCGATGTGCCGTACGAGGGCCAGGCTCTCGAAGGACTGATTCTGCGCCTCCCAGTCGCGGTAATTGGCCGCGGTGACGAGTGCGCGCGGGAGACCCATCTTTGGTGCGGTGGACCACAGACTGACCAGGCGGTCCGGCTGTCGGTACGGGAGTGGCCGCAGGACGACGCCGTAAACAACCGTGAACACAGCGGTCGTCGCACCGATCCCCAGCGCAATCGTCAGGAGGGAGGCGGCGGCAAAACCGGGATTCCTCCACATCAATCGTGTTCCGTACTTCACATCTTCGATGAATGCGTCGATCAGATTGACTCCACGGACTTCACGCAGATCCTCTTTGAGGTTTGCCGGTGCGCCGAAGTCACGCCGCGCCGCGATGGCGGCCTCTTCAAGGCTGTGCCCGCGCTCGACGTACTGCCGAGTGAGGTGATCGAGATGGAATTGCAGCTCATCGTCCAGCTCGCCCTCGAGCCGCCGGCGCCAGAGCCCCCGGATCCGGAACCAGAGTGCGTCGAGCCAGCGCATGTCGCCCTCCTCAGGACTTTCGCAAGATCAATGAGATGGCCCCGGACAACCGATCCCAGTCATCCTGTTCTCGCTGGAGCTGGCGCCGGCCTGCGGCGGTCAGCGTGTAGTACTTCGCACGCTTTCCGCTGTCGGAGGCGCCCCATTCGGCGCGGGCCCAGCCTTTCGCTTCCAGCCGGTGCAGCGCCGGATAGAGCGATCCCTGTTGCACTTGCAGTACCTCGTTCGAGATTTGCCGGATGCGTTGCGCGATGGCCCAGCCATGCATCGGCTCCAGCTGAAGCGTCCGCAGAATCAAACCGTCGAGCATGCCTTGAATGAGGTCGGTTGGTTTCATGGTTTTGATGCTGTCGATTATCGACATCACCATAGCAGTTCATGTTGTCGATTATCAAGGGTATGACGGGTGATGAACCGAGCGCCTCAACCATCCCAGGCCGCTGGCTTTTTTTAGTCCACCGCGTACACTGAGCGAACCTCCATGCCCGTTGCCCTTTCGCAGGCCTTGCGTTCATGGAAAAGTGCACCCGGCCTTGCCGCGCTCGCGGCTATCGCCTTTGCGGTCGGCATCGGATCGGTGACCGCGATCTACACGGTCGTGCGCGGGGTGATGTTGAAGCCACTGCCCTACGCCGAAGGCGAGCGCTTCGTCGCTCTCTACGGCGGTACGCTCAACGACCTGCCGGTCGCGCCTCGCACAGCATGCCCGACCTGATCGAATACCAGCAGCGTTCGCGAAGCTTCGACGTGTTCGGCTGGTTCAGGCCTGGCAGTTTCATCATGACCATGGGCGGCCAGACCCAGCACGTTCTCGGCGCGTCGGTGACGACCTCGCTCGCGCATAACCTGGGCGTTCAGCCGCGAATCGGCCGGTGGTTCGAGGATGACCAGGGTGCGGTGATCTCGAGCGCGCTCTGGGGCCGGCTGGGTTCAGACCCGGCGATCCTCGGCAAGCCGCTGACACTCGACGGCCGCACGTTCACAGTGACCGGCGTCATGCCGCCCGGATTCCGGCTGCCGGTGTCAGGGCCCGGTGTCGAGCGATTGCGTAACGACATCTGGATCGGCCTCGACCCGCGCAGCCAGGACCCCGTCGTCTCCAGGGTTTCTACTTCAGCTACGCCCGCCTCGACCAGGTGTCTCGATCGAGCAGGCCCGTGAAGAAGTCGCGCGCGTCGCCTCGGAGATCGCGGCCCTGAGTCCGACGCCCCGGCCGTCTTACACGGCACGGCTGGACTACCTTCAGGAGTCGGTCATCCAGACGATCAGGCCAACACTGCTGCTGCTCGCAGGCGCTGCCGGGCTGCTGCTGTTAATCACGTGCGCCGACGTCGCTGGTCTTCTGCTGGCGCGGGCCGTCGCCCGCGCGCGCGAAACCGCTCTGCACGTCGCGCTGGGCGCCGCGCGCCGTCAGCTCGCCTTCCATTACTTCGTCGAAGGGCTCGATCATCTCGCTTGATTGGCGCCGCGGCCGGAGTGCTCCTGAGCATCGCGCTCGTTCGGGTCGTCGTCTCGATGGCCGCCGAGCACATTCCACGAGCCGATGAGATTTCGGTCGACTGGACGGTCCTGCTTTTTTCGCTCGGCGCCGCCTGCCTGGCCAGCATGCTCGCCGCGTTCGCGCCGCTCTGGCAGGCGCTGCGGACAGCCCCAGCGGAGGTGTTGAACGACGGCATCCGCGCTTCGGCAGGAATTCGCAGCCGGCGACTATCGGAATCGCTCGTCGTCGGCGAGATCGCGCTGGCCTTCACGCTGCTGGTGATCGGCGTGATCCTCATCGTTCATCTGTGGCGTCTGGGGCGCATCAATCCAGGCTTCGACACCCAGCAACTCCTGACCTTCAGCCTGGCCACCGCAGAAAAGCCGACATTCCGGCGGAATCGCGATCGGCGCTGCGCGATCGATGGATCTAACGCGCTCGAAGGCATACCCGGCGTCGCCAGCGCCGGCTTCGCCAACCAGTTGCCGATAGACGGGTGTTGTTTGACCACCACGATCTATCCCGAGGGGCACTCCTCTCCGGAGCTCGACGGCCAACGCACCGCATTCATGGCTGTCAGTCCAGGCTATTTCCGCACGATGCGGATCCCGCTCCGCAGCGGCCGGTTTCTCGACGATCGCGACATGAATCCGCCGGAAGATGCGGTCACCGCCATCATGATCAACGAGGCTGCGGCGACGACCTACTGGTCAGGCCGCAACCCCGTCGGCACGTTCGCACGCCTGACGGCGCCGGACGGACATCGGGCGATGGTCGTCGGCGTCGTGGGAAACGTCCGAAATGACGGCCTGACGAAACCGACCGTGCCGGAGGTCTATTTCGCCCACACGATTTCGTCCCTCAACCCGCTTCGCTTTGTCGTGCGCTCCACGTTCCGCCAGAGACGTTGATTCCCGAAGTCAGACGCGCGCTGCAGGCCGTTGACCCGCGTCAGCCGATCTATGAAGTGGCGACGATGGAGCAGATCGTCAGGGGATCGCTGTCGTTCGAGCGACTCGGCTCGTTCATGGTGGGATTCTTTGCGCTCGCTGCGTTGCTCATGGCGACCCTCGGAATCTACGGCGTCGTCTCCTATGCGGTTCGGCGAGGGACGGTCGAAATCGGCACGCGCATGGCGCTGGGCGCCCTCGGGAAAGACCTGATGATCATGATTGTCGGACGCGGCCTGAGAATGGCGGCGCTCGGTGCATTGATCGGGGCAGTGACCGTCGTCGCCGCGGCATGGATGCTGATCAGGGTCTTCGAGATTCGTGATTTTGGCGTCTTGCCCTTCGTCGCCTCGACGTTCGTGGTCGCGGCCGTCTCGACTGGCGCCTCGTTCTTCCCGGCCTGGCGCGCTACCCGGCTCTCGCCGATGGTCGCCATTCGCAACGACCCGGCGCAATCCTGGCATTCGACGCGCGAAGGGTTGCGCCAGCTGTTTTCCGGACTGTCTCGTGCTGTCTCGCTGGCCGACGAACCGCCGCCCGCGCCGACCGCCGATCTGCTGACGGAGTTCGTCGCGGCGTCGCGCAGGGCGACGTCGTTCACCGATGCATTCTCCGTTTGCTCTTGCCACGCTCTGCGACAAGCTTGGGGCGACCTCGGCGTTGTTGCTGGAACGCGACGGCAACGAGCATCCAGCCCATCGCGGCATTCCCGGACGACGCCGTTCGAGCGTCTCTGCCCGCCGAAGGTTTTCTCGTCAGACGGCTTACGTTCTACTCGTATCCGCTGCCGATTCAGCCATCGGATCTGGAGGGCTGGCTGCGGTGGGCACGTGACACTGCACGCGATGCCGGCAGCTGAGATCGAAACATTGCAGAGAATCGGGCGTCAGGATTGCCGTGGCGCTGCACGGCAAAGGCGAGATTCTCGGATTGCTGCTGCTCGGCGCTCCGGTTGGCCGCAAGGATTACAGTGACGCCGAGCGTGAGGCTCTTCGCCGGTGCGGCGAACAACTCACGCTGATGATCGAGAACGCGCGCCTGACCTCGCGTGTCGTCGAGCAGGAGAAATTGCGCCGCGATCTCGCGCTGGCGGCCGAGGTCCAGCGACGGCTGCTGCCCGATGCACCGCCGGAGCGTGCGGTCGGCTGCAGTTGTCGGCGCTCAGCGTGCCGGCACGATCCATCGGCGGCGATTACTACGATTTTCTCGATCTTGGTGACCAGCGCATCGGAATCGCGCTCGCGGACATCGCCGGCAAGGGCATCGCCGCCGCGCTGATCATGGCGGTCGTTCAGGCGTCGCTGCGCATCATTGTCTCCGATGGGGTTGATGAGGCTTCAGATGGAACCGCCAAGCGCCGTGCGTCGCTGCCGGAACTCGCCGCGCGAATGAACGACCTGCTGCACCGCTCGACGCAGGCGAAGAGCTACGCGACATTCTTCTACGCGCAGCTCGACGAGCGCAGCGGCCAGCTGCGCTACGTGAACGCCGGTCACAATCCACCGTACCTGATTCGTTCGATGGACGCGAAACCGGGCGCGACGCCGGATATTCAGGAGTTGTCAGTTGGCGGAACGGTGCTCGGCTTGTTTCCGCAGATGGATTACCAGGAGGGGACGGTACAGCTGCGCTCGGGTGACGTGCTGGTCCTGTTCACCGACGGCGTGACGGAAGCGCTGAATGCTCGCGAGGAAGAGTTCGGCGAAGAGCGACTGAAGGCGCTGCTGCAGCGAGGTGCTGCATCTGGAGGCGGCCGAAATCTCCGCGCGGCTCGCGGAGGCCCTCCGCGGATGGATCACGGACACAACCCAGTACGACGATCTGACGTTCATGGTCATGAAAGTGACGTTGACGGCCACGTGCGGACGTGCGACGTGCGGACGTGCGACGCGCACGTGATTCCGTTATGCTCCGACGAGCCGGCCGAGCGCCGCGAAGCCGGAAGCCCAGCGCCAGCATCACCACGCCATAGACAATCGAGAACGCGGCGATCCACCACACCACGGCCAAGGCGCCGGCACCGGGGAAGAACAACATCAGAAGCCCAAACGCGATCGACAGCGCGCCGCCGATGCCGAGGAGCAGCTCACCCTCGATCTCGTGGCGCAGCCGAATCGCCGCCATGATCTCGAAGACGCCGCGAACGATCGCCCAGAACGCAATCAGCGACAGCAGGGCGAGGGCGGTCAGGCCCGGCATGAAGAACGTCACGAGGCCCGCGGCGGCGCTGACGATGCCACTCAGCAATGTCGCCCACCACCGCTCACGGTCGCCATACTCCTTGATGCCCATGATGATCGCGGCGATGCCGTCGACCAGCGCATAGGCGCCAAAGAGGAGGATCAGAACGGAGAGCGTCACACCTGGCCACATGAAAGCCAGAATGCCGAACAGGATGGCCACGACGCCACGCAACACGAGCGTCCACCAGAACTGCGACACGATCGATCCGAAGGTGTGCATAGGATGTCTCCTGGTAGCTCATCATTCAAAGTCAGGGCCAGCCAAAATGGCCGACGTGATTCGGCCCTCTCAGAATCTGCCACGAAAGCTGGGGCAAGCGCCACGAGGGGTCGTGGCCAGCCCTACCGCTCCACCTGCTTTGCCAGACATGCATAAAACCGGTCCATCGTCGTCCGCGCCACGCCCTCGAGCAGTCGCTGACCGACACGCGCGATCATGCCACCGACGTCCGCCTGTGCGTCGACATGGACGCGCGTGCGATTGCCATCGGGCTCGAGTGTCACACGTGCGGAACCCTTGACGAATCCGGGCCGGCCGCTGCCCTCGACCGCGAGCGTGTAGGACTGTGGCGGGACTTTCTCCTGATCGCAACCGTGCCCTTGAAATTCCCTGAGATGGCCGCAACCGCCACACCGAGGTCGACTTCATACCGATCGTCCCCAACCGCCTGCAGCCCCCGCGATCCAGGCAGACAGCCACCAACAGCGTCGGTATTCATCAGCAGATCCCAGACTGTTGCGCAGGGGCGTTGAATTCGTAGGTTGCGGTCAGCTCCATAGACTGAATCGTGATCGTGGTTCGTAGTCCGTAGTTCGTCGCTCGGAACCCAGATCACCTCAACCCTAAGCCCTCTTCCCATCGCCCATCGCCCTTGCCCATCGCCTTGCCCATGCGTGCGTGCGCGAAGGGCGCGCAGGTGATCCGCCAGTTGTTCGAGGCTGGCGATGTTGTGCGCCGGCAGGAAATCGTCGACATGACGCAGCCCGGCCTGCATCCCTCGTGTCAGTGGTTCATAGCGCGGCGATCCGAGCAGCGGGTTCAGCCAGATCAGTCGCCGGCAGCTTCGACGGACGCGCGCGAGCTCGCGGCTCAACACGTCGGGATCGCCACGGTCCCACCCGTCCGAGACGATCAGGACGACCGGACCGTTGCGCATCACCCGCCTGGCCCATCGCGTGTTGAACGCTCGCAACGCATCGCCTATGCGTGTGCCGCCGCCCCAGTCCTGGACGTCACGTGCCAGACGCGCAAACGAGTGATCGCCCCGGCGCTCCATGCAGGTGGCGCGTCACGCGCGTGAGTCGCGTCGCGAAGAGGAACGTCTCGACACGCGTCCCGCTGTGCGCCAGACCGTAGACGAAATGCAACAGGACGCGGCTGTAACGCTCCATCGATCCGCTGACGTCGCCGATCAGCACCACCGGGCGTGCCGTATCGCGCCGGCGCCGCCGAGGAAGGTCGATCACGTCCCCCCCGCGCATCAGATTCCGCCGAAGCAGCGGCCGGAGATCGACCGACCCGCTCGTCGCGCGCTGCCATCGTCGCGTCCGGCGGATGCTGAGACGTCCACGGCAGGCTCTGCAGCAACTCACGCGCGCGTTCGAGCTCGGCATCGCTGAACTCGCCGAAATCCTCGAGTTCGCGACAGATGCTCGGTCGCGCTGTAAGCCCCGACAGCCCGTCTTGCTGATTCTGGCGCCGCCGCCGATTCCGGGTGCAACCCTTCGAGCTCAGCTCGAATCAACGCGCCCGGCGCGGCCTTCGCCACGACCCGCGCCCGCTCTCCCAACGAGAACAGCGGCAGGCCCGGTAAGGGAGGACGGTGTGCGCGGAAAAACAAATCGAAGGCCTGGTCGAATCTCCCGATGTCCTCCTGACGATGCACCAGCAGACAACGCAGCGTTGCCGACACGTCCTGGCGGCTCCTGACGCCCACCAGCTCGAGCGCTCGAATTGAATCGACCAAACGGCCGTGATGCACGTCCAACCCGGCATCGCGGAGCATTCGGCCGAACAGCAGCACGTTGTCGGCGATGGTCACGACGGACCTGCACTTCGCGCCAGCGCGCGGGTCAGCATCGCATGGCCGCGCTCGCCGCGAACCGACTCGATGTCTTCCTGGTTTTTGAGGAGTATGCCGAGCGTCTCCTCGACGGTGGACTGATCGAGCTGGTCGTGATTGAGCGCGACGAGCGCCGCGACCCAGTCGAGCGTTTCAGAAACCCCGGAGGTCTTGTAGAGCTCCGCCTGGCGCAGCTCCTGGACGAAAGCGGTGACCTGCTCGGCGAGCCTGGCCGAAACGCCCGGAACCTTGGCGGCGATGATCCGCCGTTCCGTCGCCGCGTCAGGATAGTCGATCCAGCAGTAGACGCACCGCCGCTTCAGCGCGTCGTGAATTTCTCGCGTCCGATTTGACGTGATGACGACGACGGGAGGCTCGGCCGCCCGAATGGTGCCCAGCTCGGGGATCGTGATCTGAAACTCGGAGAGCAGCTCGAGCAAATAACCTTCGAACTCCTCGTCAGCGCGATCGATCTCGTCAATCAGCAGCACCGGCGGACGCGAGCGCGTCTGCTCTATCGCGCGCAGCAACGGGCGCTTGATCAGGAACGCCTCGGTGAACAACTCCCGCTCGGCGCTACCCCGATCGAGCGCGTGGGCGCCTTCGAGCAGCCGGATCTCGAGGATCTGGCGTGGGTAGTTCCACTCGTACACGGCGTGGCTGACGTCGAGGCCTTCGTAGCACTGCAGGCGGATCAACTCAGTGTCGAGCACCGCGGCCAGAACTTTGGCGACCTCGGTCTTCCCCACGCCTGGCTCGCCCTCGAGGAAGAGCGGCCTTTGCAGCCGCAGCGCGAGGTAGGTCGAAACGGCAAGCCCGCGGCCGCTGACGTACTGCTCCCCGGCCATCGCCTGTTGCAGATCGTCGACGGAAGCTGGGAGGGTCAGCTTGCCACTGGGCACAGCGGTCACTCGGGCCTGACGAAACTAGCGCGCGCGTCCCGCCGCGGTCGCGACAGCCCGTTTGACGTAGATCGGCGCCATCGCGGAGCGGTATTCCGCCGACGCAAACAGATCGCCCGAGACGTCGTTCCCGAGATCGGCGCTGACCTGCGCTGACGCGGCTTCGATCGTCTCATCGTTCAGCGCCTTTCCCACGAGTGCCTTCTCGACCGCCGCCAAACGGCGGGCGCTCGGCAGCAGGCCACCAATCGCGCACGCGAGCGGCAGAACACGTCCCATCCTTGACGGTGATCGACGCGGCTGCGCCCAGGACCGCGTACCGAGACGCGGGATGCGAGAACTTTTCATACGCGCTGGCCTGCCCGCGGGCAGACACCGGAACCTGCACTGCCGTCAGGATCTCGTCGTCAGCAAGCACGGTCGTCATGATGCCGGTGAAGAACTCGCCGGCAGCGATGAGGCGCTCGCCTTTCGGACCGGCCGCAACGATGCGCGCGTCGAGCGCGACCAGCACCGTCGGCAGATCGGATGCCGGATCCGCATGCGCGACGTTGCCGCCAATCGTGCCGCGGTTCCTGACCGCGGGATCGCCCACCCACGCCGCAGCTTCGGCAAGCGCCTGCGCCGCCGTGCGCAGCTCCGTCGAGGCCGCCAGCTCCGCGTGCGTGGTGAGGGCGCCGATTCGCACGACGTCGCCCTGTCGAGCGATCCCGCGCAGCTCGGCCACACGGCCGATGTCGATGACGGCGGACGGCGCCGCCAGCCGCAGCTTCAACAGCGGGACGAGACTGTGACCGCCGGCGAGCAACTTCGCGCCCGGGTGCGCGGCAATCAACGCATGAACGTCCGCGAGGGAACGTGCCCGGTAATAGTCGAAAGTCGAGGCATACATGGCACTACGCTCCCCTGACTGGTTGAGTGTCGTTCTCACGTCCCTCGGCGCGCTTGATGGCACGCCAGACGCGCTCGGGCGTGAGGGGCATCTCGATCGATGTCACCCCCAGCGGCTGGAGCGCGTCGATGACCGCGTTGTAGACGGTCGCGGTGGACGCGATGGTGCCCGCTTCGCCGATGCCCTTGACGCCGAGCGGATGATGCGGCGAGGGCGTCACGGTCGACAGCACCTCGATGTCAGGAAGCAGGTCCGCTCGCGGGATTGCGTAGTCGGCGAGCGAGCCAGTCAGCAGTTGACCGTTCGCATCGTAGACGGCCCCTTCCCACAGCGCCTGGCCAATGCCCTGCACGACACCCCCGACCACCTGTCCTTCCACGATTACCGGATTGATCTGCGGCCCGCAATCGTCGACGGCGACGTATCGCTTCAATTGGACGTGCCCTGTCGCCGGATCGACCTCGACGACCGCGACGTGCGCGCCAAACGGAAAGGTGAAGTTCGGCGGATCGTAGAAGCTCGACGCCTCCAGCCCGGCCTCCATCCCCTGCGGCATGTTCCAGGCGACGTTGGCCATCAGCGCGATGTCCTGAATCGTCTTGTGACGATCCGGAAATCCCTTCACGAAGAACTTGCCTTCTGAATAGTCGATGTCTTCTACAGCGGCCTCGAGCAGATGGCCGGCCAGCAGCTTGGCTTTCTCCTTGATCTTCCGGGTCGCGACCGCCAGCGCCGCCCCGCCCACAGCCGTGGTCCGGCTGCCGTACGTGCCCCATCCCATCGGCGTGTTGTCGGTGTCGCCGTGGACGATCTTGACGTCCTCGACGCCGACGCCGAGCTCGTCGGCGACGACCTGCGCAAACGTCGTTTCCTCACCTTGTCCGTGCGGCGACGAACCGATGAACACGTTGACCTTGCCGCTCGGATGGAAGCGGACGATGGCGCTTTCCCACAGGCCGCCCTGGAAGCCGACGGCGCCCGCGACCTGCGACGGCCCGAGACCGCAAATCTCCACGTATGTGGTCACGCCGATTCCCAGGTGACGGCCTTTCGCACGCGCCGCCGCCTGTTCGCTGCGAAGTTTGTCGTAGCCGATGTGTCTCAACGCCTTATCGAGGGTGCGCTGGTAGTTACCGCTGTCGTACTTCAGTCCGGTCACGACGTCGTGGCCGTTGTCGAACGGCGGGATCAGGTTCTTGCGTCGCACTTCCACGGGATCCATCTGCAGCTTGTGCGCCAGCAGATCGATCATCCGCTCGAGCATGAAGGTCGCTTCCGGGCGTCCGGCGCCGCGATACGCCTCGACCGGCGTCGTGTTCGTGTACATCCCGTAGACGTCTTCCTTGACCGCCGGGATGTTGTACGGGCCCGACAACATCAGCCCGTGGAGGATCGTCGGAATGCCGGGCGCGGCAGTCGACAGGTAGGCGCCCATGCCCGCCCACACCGTGCAGCGCAGCCCGAGAATCTGACCGGACTTGTTCGCCGCCAGTTCGACCTGCTGCACATGATCGCGTCCATGGGTGGTCGACTGATAGTTCTCCGAGCGCGTTTCGATCCATTTCACCGGCCGCCCGAGCTTCATCGAGCAGAACGCGGTGACGAAGTCACCCTGGATCTGCGCGATCTTGCTGCCGAACCCGCCGCCCACCTCCGGCGCCACGACGCGCAGGCGATCCTCCGGCACGCCGGTCACGATCGACAGAATGAATCGCGCGATGTGCGGGTTCTGGGTCGTGTTCCACAGAGTGAGCTCACCGGTCGCCGGCGTGAACTGTGCGACGGCGCCGCGCGTTTCCATCGCGGTCGGAATCAGGCGCTGTTGAATGATGCGATCGCGGATCGACCACCGTCGCGGAGGAGAAGGCGGCCTCGATGTCGCCGCCCGCCACAGTCCAGTGAAACGCGACGTTGCCGGGTGCTTCCGCATGAAGTTGCGGCGCGCCGGGTGCGGCGGCCTTCTGTGGATCGACGACCGCCGGCAGCGGCTCGTAGTCGACATCGATCAGCTCGAGCGCGTCGTACGCCTGATACTCGGATTCCGCGACGACGACAGCGATGGCATCGCCGACGAACCGGACGCGGTCGGTGGCGAGCGGGCCGAACGGCGCAGCCTTCAGTTCGGAGTTCGGAATCAGCCAGGCGCAGGGAATCGGCTTCAGAACGGTCGACGTGTCGGCGCCGGTGTAAACGGCCACCACGCCCGGCGCCTTCTTCGCTCGACTCGTGTCAACGCTGCGCACGCGCGCGTGCCCGTGCGTGCTTCGCAGGATGGCCGCGTGCGCCATGCCCGGCAGCACGAAGTCGGCAGTGTAACGCGCCGTGCCAGTCAGCAGCCGCGGATCCTCGCGACGGCGAATACCGGAGCCGAACACACGGGTGGGTGATGCGGAGGCAGTCGGGGTCATCGGCGGCCTCCGGTCTGCGCAAGCCGCGGATCGGCGGCGGCGGTCTGCACCGCTTTCACGATGTTCTGATATCCCGTGCAGCGGCACAGGTTCCCTTCCAGGCCGTGACGGATCTGCTCGGCGCTCGGTGTGGGATTCGTGCGCAGAATCTCGTGCGCCGCAAAAACCATCCCCGGCGTGCAGAAGCCACACTGCAGCCCGTGGGACGCCCAGAACGCATCCTGCAGTGCGGTGAGCTCACCGTTGACGGCCAGCCCTTCGATCGTGGTGACGGCGGAGCCATCGGCCTGCACCGCGAGCGTCGTGCACGACTTCACGCTCACGCCGTCCATCAGAACGGTGCATGCGCCGCACTGGCTCGTGTCACATCCGATCTTGGTCCCGGTCAAGCCGGCATCGCGCAGGAAGTGCACCAGGAGAAGCCGTGGCTCGACCTCCTGGTGATAGGGCCGCCCGTTGACGGTGATGGTGACGGAACACTTCATGAGACCCCTCCGACGCCGGTATCGAGCGTTCTACGGGATTGAAGTCCGGGCGTGGCTCGTCACTGTGGCTCATCCACAAGTGAGGCCACATCATAGCGCCAGCGGATGTGTCGCTGCCAGCGTCGCGACAGCGTTTAGGAAAGCGCCCGGGAATGCTCGGTGTGAGGGGCCTGCATGAGCGGCAATTCGAGGGTGAACTCGCTTCCATGACCGGGGCCGTCGCTGTGGACGGTAGATCTGACCTTCGTGAGCATCGACCAGATTCCGCACGAGGGTCAGCCCTATGCCGAGACCACCAGCGATCGCGCCGGATTCTCCGCACGAATGGATCGAAGATCCGGTCGAGCATGTCCCGGCGGATGCCGATGCCCGTATCGCGCACCACGACAACGGCTCGCCCGTCCTCCATTCGCGAGGAGATGGAGATTTCAGCGCCCTCGGGAGAGTAGCGCGAAGCGTTCGACAACAGGTTGGTGAAGACCTGTTGAAGGCGATCGGGGTCGCCGCTGATCCACTGTGGGGGATCCGGCGGGACGTCGATCTCGAAATACTGCTGGCGCTGTTCCATGCCCGGAGCGGCGCCCTCGGCCGCCGCCAGGATCGGATCCTGGAGGCGCAGGGGCTTCCGATCGATGCGCAGGCTCTGCCCCTGAAGCCTCGTCACGTCGGCGAGATCGTCGATGACTTTTCCCAATCGCGTGGCCGACCGGGAAATCAGACGGGTCGCACGTTCCCGGGTCGCTTCCGCATGATCCCGCTCGAGCATGGCCGCCGCCAGCTTCACGTTCGACAACGGCTGCCGGAGCTCGTGCGAGACGAACGCCAGGGCGTCGTTTCGGCGGTCGGTCACGGCCTCGACATTCTCCTGATCCACCTTCAGCCGGTAGATCAGCCAGCACACGAACATCGACCCGCCGAACAGCATGAACGTCTCGAAGGGCACGTTGCCGCTGCGGCCCTCGAGCCTGTCGAGCGGCTGAATGAAGAGAGAGGTGCCGATCACCGCGCCCAACGAGCTCGCCAGCATGCCTGGCCCCAGCCCGCGCCACGACGTCAGGCCGGCGGCCATCGCCGCAAAGAGCACCAGGGGCGGCTGACCACCGAGAACCGAAAGCACTGCCTGCTGCACGAGCGCGGTGAGCGCAACGGTCGCTGAAGCGACGCCGAGCTCAGGAAGCAGATCTCTGCGCGTGATGCTTGGACTCGGCCGCCGACGGCCCCGGGCAAGCTGGGGAGACATAGGAGAACCCCCGCGAGATTCAGTTCGGAATAGCTGCGATGGAAGGTATCTACGATCTGCTATCCCGCTTTGCTGCGCAAGCTGGACCTTAGGTCAACGCAAGCTGGACCTTAGGCCAATATGAATTTGCCTCGATATTTGACTCGGACTCCGGGCTCAGCCGTTCGTGGACGACGGCTTCAGCTCAAGAGATATTCCTCCAACTTCCAACTTCCAAGGCATCTTGCCGCTCGCTGATCTCTTTGGGAGTTGGGAGTTGGAGGTTGGGAGTTGATGGGGTGCGTTCCCCAGCACCCGCCTGGCCCTAGACCTGGTTTGCCGCCGCGCGCGCTCGTTCCTGGTCGACGAGGAGCCGGCGCAGGATCTTGCCCGATGGTGACTTCGGAATCTGTGGCGTGATCTCGATGGCCCGCAGTTTCTTATAGGGCGCGACGCGCTCGGCGACGTACTGCATGATCTCGCCCTCGACATCGCCCGACTCGGCGGCGCCCTTCAACACCACGTAGGCCTTGGGCACCTCGCCGGCGCATTCGTCCGCGATCGGGATGACCGCGGCATCGGCTACGCCGGGATGACCGAGCAGCACGGCCTCGAGCTCTGCCGGAGCGATCTGCAGGCCCTTGTACTTGATCAGCTCTTTCAGTCGATCGACGATGAAGAAGCAGCCGTTCTCGTCGGCGTAGCCGATGTCGCCGGTGTGCAGCCAGCCGTCGGGATCGATCATCGCGCTCGTCGCATCCGGCCGATTCCAGTAGCCGCGCATCACCTGCGGACCGCGAATGCAGATCTCCCCTTCCTGGTCGGTCGACAGCATCGCACCGGTGGTCACGTCAACGACCTTCACCTCGGTGTTCGGCACCGGAGGGCCGATGCTGCCCGCGCTGATCCGCGGTCCATGCATGCGGGCTGGCATGCGTCACCGGCGAGGTCTCGGTCAGGCCATAGCCCTGCAGGACCCGGCAGCCCAGACGCGCGGCGGCCGCCGCCGCGAGGTGCTCCGTGAGCGGCGCCGCACCCGACAGCAGGAAGCGCAGCTCCCCAGCTGATAGTTGTCGACCAGCGGATGCTTGGCCAGCGCCAGCACGATCGGCGGCACGACGTTGGCTGCGGTGACGCCATATTTCTGAATCGTCGACAGACACTGCTCCAGGTCGAACCGCGGCATGCGTCACGACCGTGGCGCCCAGGTACAGCGCGAAGTTCATGATCACGGTCATGCCGTAGATGTGGAAGAACGGCAGGACCCCGAGAAGCACGTCGCTCTCCTCGACGCACATGCCGGCAGAGGACTGTACGAAGTTGGCAACGAGGTTGTGGTGCGTCAGCATCACGCCCTTTGGGGATGCCGGTCGTTCCGCTCGAGTAAGGAAGCGCGACGAGGTCGTGGCGCGGGTCGATCGTCACGGCGGGCGGGTCGCCTTCGCCCGACAGGAGCGCGCGAAAACGGCGTCGCGCCTTCCGCGTCGCCGAACACGAAGACTTCCTTCACGTCCGACGCCCGGGCCGCCTCGAGAGCCTTCTCGGCACAAGGCGGAACCGTCACGAGGTAGCGCGCGCCGGCGTCCCGAGCTGCTGCGCGAGCTCGGCGACGGTATACGTCGGATTGATCGTGGTGTTGATGCCGCCGACGAGCGAGACGGCGTGGAAGGCAACCGAGTATTCGGGCAGGTTCGGGCTGAAAATCGCAAACACGTCGCCTTTGCCGAAGCCGCGGCTGGTGAGGCCAGCCGCGGCTTTCCTGGTGAGGGTCCACCCACTGGCGATGGGTGATCGTGCGCCCCGTCGGACCATCGATGAACGCCGGCTTGTCGCGCCGCGCCAGCGCCCGTTCCATCAGGAACGGCGTCAGCGCCGTTTCAGGAATGGCGACGTCCGGTTCGGGTGCACGGAAAATCATCGCCTACCTCGCTCGATCGCTAACTCCCAATTCCCAAGCATCTCAGCCGCTCGACTGAGATCTCTTTGAAAGTGGAGTTGGAAGTTGACAGTTCACATTCTACGTTCCGTGCTTGAATGTCCGTAGAACCGCATCGACATCGTCTCGACCGGTTGGAAGATAGGTCGGATCGGGACGGTCGCCCGCATCGAGCAGCAGCTGGACGCTGCGGGCGAAATCACCAGTCCTGCATGACCATCCGTGCACCGAGCCATACATGCATTGGCCCAGCGGCGTTCCACCGTACGACGGATCCGGAACATTGACCGGCGGATTATGCCGCAACAGGCGCTCCAACATCACGGGATTCCCGTGGAACGCCGCCCACCTGACCGGCTCCCAGCCGTCAACGCCGCGCGCGAGCGGGTCGAAGCCGAGATCCAGCATCAGGATGACCGCACCAGCGTCGTTGGCGTGCGCACGATCGACGATCAGACGCGTCTGCTCCGGCGACAGGCTCTTGACGAGGCCCGGGTGTTCCCCGACGACCGCTTCGGCGGCTGCGCGATCGCCCTTCGCACAAGCGGCGAGCAGACGCTGCGCGGGTGACGCGTGCCGGAGCAGCTGATCGACGATCTCCGTGTAGCCGAGGGTGGCGGCGACGTCGAGCGCCGTCACGTTGTGATCGAACACCCAGCGGTAGACGTCTCCCCGGTGATCGCCGATCTCCGCCTTTGGACAATGGACGGCTGTTGTGAACAGTCGTGTACTTCCCGTGCCACGTGCGATGGTCGAGGGCTTCCGGATCCTCCCGGAGGGCGCGCTCGACCAGGGCCGGGTCGCGCAGGCCGACAGCAATGAAGATGTCGAACCACGCGCCGCGAGCGAGCAACAATCGCGTCACGTCCGGCGCCTCGCGCACGAGATATTGAGCGGGCGTCGACTGGTGATCGACGTCACGGGAATCGATGTCAGCGCCGCGGTCGATCAGGTATTGCGCGATGTCGACCGTCGAGGCCCAGTGCAGCGCCGTTTTCCCGTCGCCGCCCCGCGCGTGCACGAGCGACGGATCGCTTTCGACCAGCTCCTTGAGACGATCGAGCCTGCCGTGGTGCGCGGCGGCAAACACGTCGACCACCGCCCCGCGCGACACGAGGGCGTCCACCTCCGCCGGCGTCCACTGGCTCTCGAGGATGCCGAAGCCTCCCGGCCCCCATTGGCTCTTGAGATTGATGTCCGCGCCGTACTCGAGGAGCAGATCGATCATCGCCAGGTTTTTCCTGGCCATGTGCACCGGCCGACCACCGAAATCGCCGGCCGGTTCGTTCACCGCCTCTCGGACCTCGGCGTGTTCCTTCAGGAGATCGCGCGCCCGCGCGACGTCTCCGCTGCGGACCGCCGCAAAGAACGATTGCTTCGGCGATCTCGTCAGCGATTCAATTTTCCGCTTCAGATCCGCCCAGCTCTCGAAGCCGTAGCCGCGGGCGACGACCAGCTGCGCGTCGGCCAGTTTGAGCGCGTCGGGATCCGGCGGTTTGGGGTGCAGCGCGCGAATTCGCGCGAGCGCGTCTGCCTCGCGCGCCCAGGCGTCGCGAAGCAGATCTTTCGCGCGCTTCTGCTGCATCTCGAGATTCGGTTTGGCAGGGAGCGGTTCGACGAAAACGGACGGACGTTCTTCAGACGCCATGACGACACCTCCCGTCAGGGATGTGCCCGTTGTCCGCGAAGACGGGCCGGAGGTTCGTCTGGCACGTAAAGACTGTGCGATCGACGACAGGTGGGAGCATCCCTTCCCGCGGACGGGGCGCGTCCTGAACGCGCGGGCACAGGATAGCCGCGTCTCGCACGTCGAGGCAAGGGATCATCAGAGGCGACCACGGTCTGGTGGCGTTTCACAAATATCTGCCTTCGACGGATTTTCATGGCTGAGCTTTCGCTATTCATCACGTTGACGCGGGCGTCACAATCGGCTCCAATGCGCACAACAATCGACTCGACTCCGGAGCCGGTCACCAATGGATCAAGACGAAGGAGGCGCCATGACCCGGAAGAAGGCGTGGATCACGCTCTTATGCGCGTGGGCCCTCGTGTTGGCGAGCGCGTCACCCATCCTCGCGCAAGGCGGCGGCGCGAGTTCCACCGGCAGCATCAGCGGGCAGGTCGTCGACGGCAACGGCGACGTGTTACCCGGCGTGAGTGTGACCGCCACATCTCCCGCCCAAATCGGCGCGCTGACCGCGGTAACGAACGAAGAAGGCATCTACCGGTTTCCGTCGGTGCCGCCTGGTGAATACAAAGCTCGAGTTCGCGCTGGCTGGATTCAGCAAGTTCGTTCGTGAAGGGATCCAGGTCACACTCGGCTTCAACTCCGCCGTCAACGTGAAGCTCGGCGTGGCGACGCTGGAAGAAACCGTCACGGTCACCGGCGAATCGCCGGTCGTCGATCCATCCGCCGACGCGCCTGCAGACCAACTACGATCAGCAGACACTCGCGTCGCTGCCCAACGCGCGCGACATGTGGTCGCTGCTGGGTGCCACGCCGTCGGTCGCGCTCGCCCGCGTCGACGTCGGCGGCAGCACCGCGGGCACGCAGACCAATTACTTCGCCTACGGCTACTTCGGTCAGAACCGGCCGCTCATCGAAGGCATCAACACGACGGAAGGCACGTCGGCGGCGGGGTTCTATCTCGATTACGGGTCGTTCGAAGAAGTGTTCATCGGCGCGGCCGCCAACTCCGCGGAGATGCCGAACCCCGGAGTGCTGACGCAGTTCGTCAGCAAGAGCGGCGGCAGCCGGCTGTCGGTCAACCTCTACTACGACTACGAGAACGAAGATATCCAGAGCAAGAACCTGCCGGGCGAGCAGACCATCCCCGTTGTCGGCGCGACGATCCGTCCGGATGGCAACCGCCTGGCGGCCTACCGGAACTTCAACATCGCGGTCGGCGGACCGCTGGTGCAGGACAGGCTGTGGGGATATTTCGCCTACGTGAACCAGCGGAACTCCGTCGCCGCGCCACCGTCCGGCAGCATCCTCGACGGCACGCCGTTCGACACGAAGCTGTTCAACTACACGGGGAAGGGCACGTATCAGTTCAATCCGAACAACCGGTTCGTCGGCTATCTGCAACACGGCACCAAGCAGCAGCCGAACCGCACGGACAGCAGCAATCGGCTCGGCGCCCCGGTGCACATCCTCGGCAACTCGACGGTGCTGCAGGATTCGCCGAGCTGGGTCTACAAGGGGGAATGGAACGGAACGATCGGCCAGAACATGTTCGCCGAGTTCCGCGCCGGCCAGTTCGGTTACAACTTCGGTCTCGACAGCAACACCACCGACACTCGCTACGAGTCGCTGACCACGAACGAAATCCTCGGTGGCGGACGTGACTGGGAGCTGCGGCGCCGCCGCAACCAGTACACGGGCGCGATCAACTTCTTCAAGGACAGGTTCGCTGGGCGGGTCGCACACGCTGAAGATCGGCGGCGAGTACCTCGACGAGAAGGGCGAGACGATCTGGGGTCAGTACCTACGCGGACAACGTCATCCACTTCGTCAACGGCTCGCTGGCCAACGGGCCGGCCGGGGCGACGCCGGCGGCGGTTCGTCTCGCCAACAACGCCGACAGCTGGAGCGCCCTGGCCACGACCAGCCTGTTCGTGACCGACTCGTGGGTCGATCAAAGGCTGACGCTGAACGTGGGCGCGCGGTTCGATCGCTACCGCGTTTGGCTCCCCGAACAGTCGCTGCCCGCCGGCCGTTTCGTGCCCGTTGCCCTCAGCTTCGCCGAGGTGTCCGAAGTGAAGGTGTTCAACCACATCGTGCCCAGGATTGGCGCGTCGTACGACCTGCTCGGCGACGGCAACACGGTGCTGAAAGGCAACTATGGCCGCTTCTACTTCAATCCGGGCGTGAACCTGGCTGACTCGGTCAATCCGAACACCGCCAACCAGTACTCCGATCACGTCTGGAACGACCTGAACAACGATCGCGTCTTCCAGGAAGGCGAGCAGGGCGTGCTGCAGACGCGCTTCGGCGGCGTGGCCAACGCCGCGCATCGATCCGAACCTCGAGAACTGCCTACACCGACGAAGCGTCGGTATTCGTGGAACGCGCCGTGTTGCGCGACCTCGGCGTTCGCGTCGGATATGTCTGGAAGAAGGACAAGAACGGCTGGCAGCAGGTGAATATCCTGCGGCCGTTCAGCGCCTTCAACGTGCCGGTCACGGTCATCGATCCGGGGCCTGACGGCAGACGTGACCACGACGGCGGACAATGGCACGTTCGCCTTCCTCAACCTGGACGACACCGTCGCGCGGATCGAGTCAGCTCACGACCAATATCGACGGATACGAAGGCACCTACAAGACCATGGAAGTGTCCGCGAGGAAGCGCTTCGCACAGCGGTGGTCGATGAACGCGTCGTTCTCGTACACCTGGACGCACGAGTTCGGCAACAACTACGCGAACAACCGGTTCGGCACGGCCATCTCGAACTTCGCGTTCTTCGGCAGCTTCCCGTCGACGCCGAACGAGCTACACCGAGAACGACTTCACGAACTGGCTCCTGAAGTTCAGCGGCACGATCGACGCCGGCTGGGACATCTTCGTGACGCCGGCGCTCAAGATGTCCAGCGGCACCCCCTACGGGCGATACTTCTCGGTTGCCGGATGCTCGGCGACGGTGCTGTCCAACTGCTCGAACTACGGCACGCAGATCGTGCTCGATCGAGCCGCTCGGCACGAGGCGCCAGGAGAACATCGCGATCCTCGACATGCGCATCGAGAAGAAGATCTGGTGTTCGCCGACCGCGCCAAGGTCGGGCTCTTCCTGGATATCTACAATGCGCTCAACGCCGACACGCTGGTCAACATCAACTGGCGTTCCGGCGCGTCGTTCGAGAAGGCCACGACCGTCGTCGGGCCGCGGATTCTGAAGTTCGGCGTGAAGTTCGACTGGTAAGCACGGGACGCGGATCTGACACGGGACGCGGATCTGGGGTACGACGGGATCTCGAACGTCACGGGACGCGGATCTCCGCGGATCTCAACGTCACGGGACGCGGATCTCCGCGGATCTCAACGTCACGGGACGCGGATCTCCGCGGATCTCAACGTCACGGGACGCGGATCTCCGCGGATCTCAACGTCACGGGACGCGGATCTCCGCGAATCTAACTAATGGACACTCGGGACTCGACAGGTCAACTCTGCCGTGCCCCGAGCCCCGCCTTCGCCCAAGGCTACGGCGCGGCAGGCCGAGTCCCGAGCCCGGCAACCAGACACCATGACACTTAGGGTCGCGCGGTTAGCGTCGGTCGCACTCATAGCGCTCGGCGTCGCCCGCGCGATTGGCTCGGCTGCACCGCCTCCGCCTGTCGATCGCATCTGGTTCTGCCCCGGGCCGGGAACGCTGGATTTCATTCGCCTGTTCGAGCGCCCCGAGGAATGGGCGCACACCCGTCAGCTGGTTGACGTCTTCAAGTTCTACAACCAGCACACGCAGTCACCATCGGAGCCGATCGTCGGACCTAACAGCTACGACGCGCTGGTGCGCGTCGACGCGTTCAGGCAGCTGCGCCGCTGGGGAATCAAGACGGCGCTGGAGGTCGGGTCCGTTAAGGAGTTTTTCTGCGAGCCAGGGTCCGGCGGGATGGACGCGTCGGTTCGCGGCACGCTTGAAGGGGTCAGGGCGATCGAGGCTGCCGGAGGTACGGTGGACTACATCGCCATGGACGAGCCGTGGGTCTCGGGCCGCGCGAGGATCTGCGGGGGCCCGGCGCTCGAGCCGACTGCAGACATGGTGGCGGCCTACATGACCGGCGTCCAGCGCGCGGTGCCGCGTGCGGCGATCGGTTTGATCGAGGCTTACCCGTTCTCGAGCGCTGACGCCATCGTGCGCATGATCGACTTGCTCGACGCCCGCGGTGTGCGTCCGGCGTTCCTTCACATGGACGTCGACTGGCACTCCCTCGGTGACGGCGCCTTCGCGCGCGACATGGTTCGCCTCAAGGCAGTCGCCGATGCCCGCCACATTACCTTCGGCATCATCGTCATCGGCTATGACGGCGAGGCTGATGCGCTGTACGCCGTCGACGCCCGAGGCATCGCGCATCTGATCGCCGACGCGTTCAAGACCTGGGACGACATGCCGCAGCACGTGATCTTTCAGAGCTGGGTGGTCACCTCAACCGGCTTGTTCATCACGCCGTCGAATCTGCCCGAGGACCGCGCGAACACGCATACGAGCCTGGCCTGGGAACTCTTCCGCCGCCTGCGTGGCGCGACAGGTGGCCGTACCGGTACGGCTGTGCCACGCTGACGCTGAACCTTCGTCGTTGAACCTTCGTCGTGAACCCCGTCGTGAACCCTCGTCTGAACCCTCGTCCTGAACCCTCGTCGTGAACCCCCGTCCTGAACCCCCGTCGTCATTCCTGCCTCAACACAGCAGCCACGTCGCCACGCACGGCGCGCCTGGCCGGGACATAGGATGCGGCCAGCGTCGAGAGCATGAGCAGAAGGGCAACGGTGACGAGCGTCGAGGGATCGGATGGGCTCGTGCGGAACAGCAGCGACCGCACGAGCCGCATCAGTGGAATCGCGATCGCAACGCCGGCGCCCAGGCCTGCGATCCCCATCACCATGCCTTCCGAGAGCACGAGGCGGAGGATGTCGCCCGGTTGTGCTCCGAGCGCCTGACGTACACCGAACTCGCGTACTCGCTGCCCCACCATCTGCGCCATCACGCCATACACGCCGACGAACGCCAGGAACAGTGCCGAAAGCGCAAAGGCCGCGACGAGAGCGAGCGTGAAACGGCGGGTCGCGAGCGCCGTGCCGGACACGTCATCGAGCGTGCGTACGGCACTGAGCGGCAATTCGGGATCCAGCTCGTGAACCGTTCGCAGCAGCGGTTCAATCAGCGTCTCCGGATCTGCCTCGGTGCGAATCGTGATGAACATGTCCTGCGGATAGAAGCGCTGCGATTGCGGGAAGTACACTCCGCCTGGCTCGTTCTCTCCCCACGGCACGTCTTTCAGGCTGCCAACGACGCCGACGACGGTTGACGGCTTGTCGCCCCAGATATTCAGTTGCGCCCCAATCGCGCTCTGCGGGTCGCCCCAGAACTGACGTGCGGTGGCTTCGTTGATCAGAACAACCGGCGGCGCATCGGATCGGTCCGCACTCGAGAAGTCACGTCCCGCGCGCAGCGGCAGGCCGATGGCGCCGATGAACCCGGGCGTCAGGAAGTGATACCTGGCCTCAGGCCCTTCCCCTCTCGGAAATTGACGCCCGACGATGCCGAAGCCGGTGTTCTCGTCGTAGCCGGTCCACGGCAGATCGCTGGTCATGCCGACCGCCGCTACACCGGGCAGAGCCCGGGCGCGCGCTGTCAGGCGCTCGAAGAAAGTCGTGACCGCCGCCTCATCGCGGTAGCGCGCCGGCGGCAGGTTGACGGCCGCGGTCAGCACGCGCTCCGCGCGGAAACCGGGATCGAGCCGCAGCAGCGAGCTGAAGCTCTTGAGCAGCAGCCCGCCGGTGACGACGAGCACGAAAGCGAGCGTTACTTCCGCGACGACGAGGGCCCGGCGGAGCCGCTGCTGATCGGATCCTGCCGTGCCGCGTCCGCCGCGAAGCGAGGGCGCGACGTCCGCGCGCGCGAGCTGGACGGCGGGGGCGAGGCCGAAGAGCAGCGCCGTCACGGCGGTCGCCGCGAGGGTGTAGCCGAGGACAATACGGTCGACCGAGACCATGTGCAGGCGCGGTGTGTCGGGGGGCGCGAACGCGAGCAGCGCAAGGACGGCGCCGTAGGCGATTACGATGCCAATCGCTCCTCCCAGGCAGGCAAGGAGCACGCTCTCCGCGATCAGCTGACGAAGCAGACGCACACGCGTTGCACCGAGCGCCGAGCGGACGCCCATCTCGCGCGTTCGTCCGGTCGCGCGGCCGAGGAGCAGACCGGCAACGTTCAGGCACGCGATGAACAGTACGGCACCCGCCGCCGCCAGCAGCGCCATCAGCGTCGTCTCCGACGTGCCGATGATCTCGGCGCGCAGCGGCCGCACGTGCGCGGACCAGCGCGCGTTGCTGTCGGGATACTGCTGCCCGAGGCGCTCGGAGATCTGCCGCAGGTCGCCCTGGGCCTGTGCGGTGCTGACGCCGGGACGCGTGCGGCCGATCACGCTGAGGTAATGCTGGATGCGATCCATTCGTTGAGGAATCGCCGGCAGCGTGCGCGGCCACCAGACGTCCACCGACTCTCCGTGCGGATACGAGCGATACGAGCCGCCTACGTGCTGCACGCCAGGCGGAAGCACGCCGGCGACCTCGAACGACCTCCCGGAAAGCGGGATGGCCTTGCCGACAATTGACGGATCGGACCCGAACCGGCGCGTCCACAGCGAATGCGACAGGATCACGACGTTCTGACGGCCAGGCGCCTCGTCGTCACGCGTGAACTCTCGGCCGACGAGTGGCTGGTAACCAAGGAGCGCAAAGAATCCTGCGGTCACGCGCATGCCGCGCAACCGCTCGGGCCTTTCGCCGCCAAGCTGCAGATCGTTCCGCTCGAAGGCCGCCAGCGCGTCGAAGGCCCGTGCATTCGAACGGAACTCGAGGAATGTCGCTGGCGAAACCGGAAACTCTGGCGTGGTGGGTGGCAGCTCCTCGAAAACGCGGAGCAGTGCATCGGGATCGTCATAGGGAAGAGGTTTCACGAGCACGCCGTGCACCACGCTGAAGATGGCGGTGTTGGCGCCGACGCCGAGCGCCAGCGTGAGCGCCGCAACCATCGTGAAGCCCGGCGAGCGCAGCAGCAAGCGGGCGGCGTATCGAACGTCCTGGATGACACCACGCATCACTATGTCCTTTCGGGCCGGTTGGTCCTCTCGCGACGCGCAGAAAAACAGCGGCGCTCGACGCTTGGACGGATTCTTCCGCTCATAGGTTGGAGGCCCGTACGGATGTGCTACCTTATCGCTCGTTATCCCTTTTTGATTGCGGCTGCTTCTCCTCGTCATTCTAGTTCTCGCTGCCCCTGCTGTGTACGCACAGCAGCCATCCGCGCCACAGTCGCGGACGGACGCCGTTCACGTCTTTCTCGACTGCGACTCGTGCGACGACAGCTACATGCGAACGGAGGTGACGTTCATCAACTTCGTGCGCGACCGGGTGGGCGCAGATGTGCACGTGCTGATCACCACCCAGGGGACTGGCGGCGGAGGCACCGAGTACACGCTGAAGTTCATCGGCCTGGGACGTTTCCAGGGTGTCGATCACACGCTCACCTACGCGTCGCCGCAAACGGCGACCTCGGATGAGCGGCGCCAGACGACGGGATCAGCTGTCGCTGCGGCGAGGTTCGGCGACGTCCGAGGAGATCCTGGTCCGGCAGCGCGAGCTCGCGACCGGCTACCAGGTAGAGGTTGGATTCGGGTTCAGCTACTCCTTCGGCTCCATCTTCAACAACGTCGTCAATCCGCGCTTCCGCAACGTCGGCGGCCTATAGCACGTGTCAACCTGACAACTCCCAACTTGGCTCTTTAGCGGGTCCTAATCGTAAGTGCGGCTGCTTGTTGTGTTGAACAGGAGAAGGAGAGGAAGGGAGAAGACATGGGAATGGGCACCCGACCCTGCCGATGCCGCCGCTCCCGCGGCGCGCGATCGATCGACGCTGCGAGGACACAAGCCGGAGATGACCGCGGACGGCTTGTATCCTCGGGGCGTCGATCGATCACCGCCGGCCGATCGGGCTCACCGGCCACCACGCCACTCTTGGCGCAGGTTGTTTTCTCCCGTTCTCCCTTTCTCCTGTTTGTTGGACAGAGTTGCTTGACAAGACCTAACCCATTCGTAACCGCTCGCTAATGACCTCCCCTCGCCGGGCCAGCTACGCTGTGACGCATAGAACGTCCCCGGCAAGAGGTGAAAGCGGTGTTCAGGTTATTCGTCGGTTCGGTTGTTCTTTCCGTCGCAGTCGGTAACGTCCAGGATATCCAGCCACTCGCCGCAACAGCGCCGACGACACGCCCGAGCGAGGCGCGGCTTCCAGACATCGTCACCCACGACAATCGCCGCCCGGCGGGCGATCTTGAAGGGGGCGTACTGATGCTCGCGCTGAGGGCGGGTGATGGCGTGTGGCGGCCTGAGGGCCAGGCAGGCCCGGCCCTTCGCGTCGAGGCGTTGGGCGAGGTCGGGCAACCCTTATCCGTTCCTGCGCCGCTCATCAGGGTTCCAGCGGGAACGGAAATCGTTGCGACTATCAAGAACGAGCTCGCGACCGCGATGCGGATTCACGGACTCTGCGATCGCGGCGGCGCCCCATGTACTCCGCTCGACATTCCGGGCGGTGAGACCGGCGAGATTCGTTTCAGGAGTGATCACGCAGGAACGTACCACTACTGGGCGACCACCACCGGCGTGCCGCTGCCGTTCCGCGCCGCCGGCGACACTCAGTTATCGGGCGCGTTCGTTGTCGATGACCCCGGCGTCGCGCCGGACACCGACAGGGTCTTCGTGATCACTGACTGGACGAGCCTCACGCGTGAACAGCACGCGGATCTGATGCGGCAAGACGATCCGGGCGAAACGTTTCTGAAAATGAAGCCGAGCGTCCGCACGCTCATCAACGGCCGCGGGTGGCCGCACACGGAACGTCTCACCTACACGCTGGGCACGCCCGTCCACTGGCGGATCGTGAACCTCAGCACGCAGGTGCACCCGATGCACCTGCATGGTTTCTATTTCGAGGTCGACAGCATCGGCGACGGGAACCGGCACGATGCGTTCGCCGCGGACGCGAGACAGCGCGTGGTGACGCAGTTGATGCCCCCCGGATCGACGCTCGGCCTGACGTGGACCCCTGAGCGGATCGGCAATTGGCTGTTCCACTGCCACATCATGACGCACGTGTCTCCCATGCTCCACGTCGATGGCTCGCCGAAAGCAGGGGCTCACAATCACCACTCCGGCGACAACCATTTGTCTGCAGGGATGTCCGGCATGGTGCTCGGCATTACGGTGACCGCGCCAAGGGGCGAGCCAGCGCCCATCGACAAAACTCCTCATCCTCCCGCGCGGAAGATGACCCTCTTGATGAAAAGTGAGCCGAACCGCTTCGGGACTGCTCCGGCGTTCGGGTTCGTTCTGAAGGGTGCGAGCACCCCTGCTGCCGGTGTGCCTGTGCCAGGGCCGACCCTCGTGCTCAAGCGTGGCGAACCCGTCGAGATCACGCTGGTGAACCAGCTTCCAGAAGGTACGGCGATCCATTGGCACGGGATGGAACTGGACAGCTATTACGACGGCGTCCATGGTTGGGGCGGCAACGGCCAGCGTGTGACGCCGATGATCGAGCCGGGCGGCTCGTTCGTCGTCCGCTTCACGCCGCCGCGCGCCGGGACATTCATGTATCACACCCATCTCCACGATCAGCGGCAGCTCACATCCGGGCTGTATGGCGCCATGCTGGTGCTCGAACCTGAAGAGACGTTCGACGAAGCCACCGATCACGTCTTCGTCGCGGGCCGCGCCGGCCCGGAGGTCGATGCGCCGGCGGTCATCAACGGTCAGCACGCACCCAAGGTCACCTGGAAGGCTGGCGTACGGCATCGGGTGCGGCTCATCAACATCACGCCCGGAGACATCTTCACGTTCACGCTGCAAACGAGTCAGGGGCCGGTCATGTGGCGGCCGCTGACCAAGGACGGGGCACCGGTCCCTCAGGGACGCAATCAGACGACCGCCGCGAAGCAGTTGATCGGCGTAGGCGAGACCTACGATTTCGAATATGAAGCGCCACCCGGACGACAGAACCTCTGGCTCGAGGTACGGAGTCCGGGCGGCAAATGGCAGGCTCAGGGGCACGTCATCGTCAAGTGACCCAAAGAAAGGAACATCGTGAGTTCGATTCCCGAAGCACTTCCCACTCCCCGGCACCAGATTCGTCGTGCAGAGACCCAATCGCGGCCAATCGTCGACAAGGACGTCGTGATCGAGCTCGTCGTCGCCATCATCGTCGCGTGGCTCGTGCTGGCGCTGGTCGGCTCACTCGCCGGCCGTGTGGCACCGGGACACGTGCCGGTCAACGCCACCTATTCCCGCCCGCAATAAGGAACGGGCCCTCACCTATTTCTTCGCCGGCGGAGGCGGCGGCATCGGGACTTGTTCGTGAAGTTTCTAAACGCCGGCCACTGAGCGCGCCCGGCGCCCGCCGGTCGCGTAGAACGCCAACCCGATCAGGTTTGTCACCACGATCAGGCCGGCGATCTTGAGCGCGAAAACGGTCCGGCTTCCGACGGGAATGATCGGAAGGATTGACAGGGACACATACAAGCCCGTCATCAGCAGGCCCGACAGCGCGCAGAGCTTCACCCACCACGGCGGCTGCGCCTGCGCGCGCTTCAGGCCAAAGAGCGGCACCGCAAACATCGCGAGGTAGGTCAGTGCGTAGAAGATGCCGGCGGAGTTCCAGAGAAGCTGAAAGGCTTCCTGCTTCCCAACGCCGACCAAGCCGAGCGTGCTCAAGACGAACGTCGCCACACCGACGAAGAGAATGGAGTTCACCGGTGTCTTGTGTTTGTCGCTGAGTCGCGTAAACCATGCCGGCAGCAGGCTGTCCCACCCGGCGACCATCGGCAGACGCGTGGAGCCGGCGAAGTTGACGCTCGCCTGTGCGAACCGAATCGCGATCATGGCGCTCAGCGTCAGCGGCACGATCGCGGCGACGGCGCCGAGTGGGCCGAATCCCACACTCAGGAGCTGCGGAATCGGCGCGATCAGATCGATCTGATCGTTGGGAATCATCCCGAGCACCGAGCTCGTCCCCAGGATGAACATCAAGACGATGATGGGCGCGGCGATGGCGGTGGCCCTGGTGATGCTCTTCACCGGATCCCGGCATTCCCCCGCGTGAATGGCGACGTACTCGAAGCCGCCGAAAGCGCCGAACCCCATCTTGCCGAGCAGGTTGAGGCTGAGCAGCGAGATCACGGGTGTCGCAGTTTGAAGCGGGTGGAACTCCGCCAGCGTCCCATGCGCGACGTTCAGCCACGGCAGCGCGATGATCATCGCGAAGATCGTCAGCATCAAGACGCCGCCGACCGTGTGCACCCATTTGCCGACACGCAAACCAGCTACGGTGATCCAGACGAGCGCGCCGATCACGATCGCGGTGGTCGTCGAGATCACCCAGTTCTGCGCCATGACCTCCGCCACACGGGGGCCGAAGATGTAGCCGAGGTACTGCGTGAACTGAAGCCCGACGTTCGTCATGTTCAGAATGGCGAACAACCAGAGATTCCAGGCGACGATGAAGCCGAATCGCTCGTTGAAACCGAGCTTCGCCCACTGATAGAGCCCGCCCTCCAGCGGCATCGCCCGGTTCAGCCAGACCGCCACGATCGCAGACGGCAGGTAGAAGAAGGCAATGGCGATGAGCCAGAAGATGACGTGCGCGGGACCCTGCTTCGCCGCCACACCGACCCACTGCAGGCCGACGATGAAGAGGATCTGCGAGAAGGCGAGGTCCGCAATCGACAGCTCTTTCCGGAGCTCGGCGCTGCGCGCCTGTACGGCGGCCTCTTCTCGCTTGAGAGTGACGGAACTTTCGCGGGTGGTCATCGGGCGGCAGCGCCCCGGACTGTACCACGAGAGCCGGAACCGTGGGACGTGATGCTCCGGCGATTCGCCGGCAGCACTCCGACGGGCTAGCGTATGGAGAGCGGGTCCCGTGTGGGCTGTTTCCGTCGCACGCCGCCGTAAACCTTACCCACGCAAGCGACCGTCAACGTCGTTGCAGACGACGGGATGTCGATGACGGCAACCACCGCTGGTTTCGACTCGCAGCTGCGACGATTCGAGATGATGACGGTCTGGGACAAGGCGTAGGAGCGAGGGGGCATCAGAAAGCTCTGATCGCCCTGACTCGTCTGGGAAAGTCCTTGTCGTCGCCGTGCACGCGGCCAAGATCTCCAAAATCAATGTGGGCCGCCATGTCCGCTGACGTCTGCGATGACGCCCAGTAGGTGAAGTTGTCGGTCCCGCGGCCATCGCCGAAGGCACCGATGCCGGCAGTCTTGAGATGCCGGTACATCAGCGCGAGCTCGTCTCTCGAGGGGAGGAACCATCCATGCACGCCGTTGACGCTCAGATTGACGCAGAGATGGGCTGCGGATCCCGTTTCCGTACACGCCATCAGCATGTCGCGCGTGTTCTGCTTGCCGGTGCCCACGGCCGTGCCGCGGGCACCGTCGATCAGCCGGCGAAAACAGCCCCACGTCGCACCGGCGCTTTGATCGAACGGCGCCGCTTCGAGGTACCGCCACCCATCCGCGGCGTAGTTCGGGTTGACGAAGATAATGAAGCCACCGGCAGGTCCGACGTCGCCCGGCTTGTAGTCGGCTGTGGCGAACCAGACGGTCATCTCCGACGCTCCGCGGTTCGCCCACAAGTAGTACGGAATGAGCCGCACCGGGCGCAGCGCCGCGCCCGAATCCCTGACGTCGCGCATCGCCGTATCGACGACCGTGACGCCGCCGAACGCTCCGCCATCGCTCGCGGCCTTCAGCTCGGCGCCATCGTCGATTCGTGAGTTCAGCACCCGCCCACCGTCCGCGTCGGGCACTTCCAGGCAGTAGACGATAGGCCCGCGCTCGATGGCGACGCGCTCGCGGCTCGCCGCCACCCGTCGATCGGCAACGACCCTCCTGATCTCGAAGGGGAACTCGACGGCAATCACGTCGCCGTTCTTCCAGAGTCGATCGAGCGAGATGTATCCGGATTTGTCAGGCGTCGCGTTCACAGGCGTGCCGTTGACCGAGACCGTTGCTTGCCGATTCGAAGGGCTCGCGTATGCATAGAGCGTCCCCGGTGCCGGCTGATTGCGCGTCCATCCGGGAATGCGCAGCCTGATGGTCGACTGCACGCTGTCCTGCGCCGACACGGTGATGCGCGACTTCCCTCCCCATGGCATCTCGCTGTCGACCGACAATGCCAGCGTGGCATGGCCGACCTTGAACGACGCCTCGCTGGACACATACAGGTTGACGTAGATGGCCTGCTTCTGGTCCTGCGCGTAGATGAGTCCTGGCATCGAGGCGAGGAAGCGCACCAGATTCGGCGGGCAGCATTCGAGCGAAGCCCGTTCCCAGCGCGCATCCCGTCCGTCGCCGGCGCTCGCGAGCCGGTTGACGTAGAAGAAACGGTTGCCAGCCTGCGACACCCCGGCGAGGGCATTGTTGTACATGCCGCGCTCGAGCACGTCGATGTATTTGCTCTCCCCGGTCATCAGGAACAAGCGGTGGTTCAGCGTGATGAACATCAAGACCGCACACGTTTCAGAGTAGGCGGAGATGTTCGGCAGGTCGTACGGCTCGCCGAAGCCTTCATTGCCCGTTGACCCGACGCCGCCGGTCACGTACATCTTCCGCTCGACGGCATCCGCCCACATCCGCTGCGCGGCAGTGACGTACTCGGGCAGGCCCGTCAGCACCCCAACGTCCAGCATCGACAGCATCAGCGTCACGCAATTCACGGCGTGGCCGACGGCTTCGCGCTGCTCCAGCACCGGTTTATAGGACTGGTTGTGACGGCTGCGATTGACGGAATTCTCGAGCCCGCGGATGTCGAGATAGTGCTTCGCCAGATCGAGATGCGTCTTCTCATGCGTGGCGCGGTACAACTGCACGCAGTTGAGGGCATCGCGTTCGCCGCCGGAAAACGGCGGGTTGTTCACCTTGAAGTCTTCGTACAGCGTGGCGGCAGATTTGATCGCGGGGTCCAGCAGATCCCGCTTCCCCGTCGTCTGGTAATAGGCGACGGCGACCTCGAAACCGCGATTCCCAGTCGCTTCTGCGGCGCTCAGTTCCTTGATCCTGGCGTCTACCTGCTGCTGCAGCTCAGGATTCGGGTGAGTCGCGAGCGACAGGATCGCCGCCTCGAGCACGTTGCCGGACAGTCCCCTGCCGTCGCTCTTCTGAATCTGAAACGGGATCGTGACTTCCGCGTTGGTCGCGATTCTCGCCTTCCAGAAGGTGTCGGTGATCCGGACCTCCGAGTAGCGCTTCGGCTGGATCGGATAGTCCTTGACGGGCGTGTAGGGCGTTCCGGAGATCGTGACAGGCGTGGCCTTCGGCTGGGCGGCCGGTGCAGCCTCCAACGCCGTCGCCACAACGTATGCGGCGCCGGCCGCCGCCGGAGCCGCCTTCAGAAAATCACGACGAGCAATCGAGCCCATGAGCTGCTCCCCGCCTTCGTCGGCGGATTCTAGCAACACGGGCGATTCTAGTCAACAGGGCGATGCCGGTCGACCGCGCTCACTCCGGCCGCAGCACTCGTGACGGCTCGATTCGCGACACTCGCCACGCCGGAACGATCGTCGCGACGAGGGCGACGCTCACCACGAGCGCCGTGGCGGCGCCGAGGATCGCGGGGTCCGAGGCGCGCACCTCGTAGATCCGGCTCGATACAATGCGACCCGCACCATAGGCGGCGGCCAGGCCGATCGCGGTGCCGATCGCGGCGAGCGTCCGCCCCTGTTTCACCACGAGCCAGAAGGCATTGAGCGGCGTGGCTCCGAGCGCCAGCCGCGTGGCGACTTCGTCCGTGCGCTGCGCCGCCGCATAGGCGATGACGCCGTAGATGCCGACAGCGGCGAGCGCGACCGCTGCGGCGCCGAAGAGCAGCATCAACGTCATCCCCAGCTCCTGCCGCTGCAGCGTCGTGGCGATGATCTCCGGCGCGGACTCGAAGTCGACCGCCATCAGCGGGTCGAACTTGCGCATCTCGTCGCGGATCGCAGATCGCAACGGGGTCATATCGCTCAGCGTGGTCGCCACGACGACCGCCTGCCGGCGCGCGCAAACTGGACGGACGAGGTGTAGAACGCGGGCTCGCCGGGCTCGCTGAGCGATTTCTGGCGCACGTCGTCCACCACGCCGATGATCGTCACCTCGCGCGCCGGGTCGACCGTTGGATAGCCGGACGAAACTGAACGGTGAGCGGATCCTTTCCGGACAGATTTCGGCGAACGAACGTGCTGTTGACGATGGCGACGGGTGTCGTCCCTTGACGGTCGTCCATGGTGAAATCGCGGCCGGCCAGCATCCTGATGCCCATCGCCTTGAACAGTCCCGGGCTGACGAACCGCTGACGGGACTGCTTGGGCTGGGCGGGATCGAAGGTCTCGCCGCGCAGTTGGATGAACAGCGAGTTTTCCTGCGTGCCGCGCAGCGGAAAGGCCGACGTGGCTCCGACGGCGGCTACGCCGGGAAGCGGTCGCAGGCGATCGAACAGATCGTTCCAGCCGGCGACGACCGCCGCGCCGTTGTTGTACTTCGGGCCCTGGAGCGATACGTCGAACACCAGCCGCTTGTCGGCGACGAACCCTGGGTTGGTCGCCCGCAGCTGCTCGAATCCGCGAATCAGCCAGCCGGCGCCGGCGACGAGCGTGATCGCGAGCGCGATCTGCGCGACGGTCATCGCGTTCAGCCATCGGGCGGTGCCGCGTCCGCCGGACGCTGTGCGGCCAGACTCGTTCATCAGCGCCCTGACGTCCGTGCGCGCCAGCCGCAGCGCCGGCGCGAAACCCACGAGCACGCCGCTCACGATGAGCGTGACCAGCGCGAACAGCAGGACGTTCGCCGTCGAACGGCACCGCATCGAGCCGCGGCAGCGTCGCGGCGCCGAATCGGAGCAGCAGCCGCACGCCAACGTAGGCGACGAGCAGGCCGACCGCCGCACCGGCCACCGCGAGCAGCACGGACTCGGTCAGCAGCTGACGGACGATCCGCCCGCGCCCGGCGCCGAGGGCAACCCGGACGGCCATCTCTCTGGCACGCGCGGCTCCGCGCGCGAGCAGCAGGTTCGTCACGTTCACGCACGCGAGCAGCAGCAGGAGCGCCGTCGCCGAGAGCACGATGATGAGGATGGGACCCAAGATCGCCGACGATCGGCGTCGATCAGCGGCCGCACGACGTAGGCGCGGGACTTGGCGCTGGACGGAAAATCGCGAGCCAGGCCACTCATGACGCTGGCCATCTCGCTTCGCGCGCGTTCGACGTTCGTGCCTGGCTTGAGCCGCATGTAGCCTTCGAGGCTGTGATTGACGCCCTGCGGGTCGGCGCGGATCTGGAACCAGAAGTCCGCGTTGTGGGGCGTGTCGAAATCCGGATGCGCGACGGCCGCGATCGTCGTGGCGATCTCGGCGAAGCGAATCGGCTTCCCCACGATCGCCGGATCACTGCCGAACTGATCGCGCCAGATGCGGTGCGAGATGACGACCGTCGGCGGGCCGTTCGTCACGATCTGTTCCGGCGTGACCGTCCCGACTGTCATCGGCAGCCCGAACAGCTCGAAGAAGCCTTCCGTGACGGCGTAGACGCGCGTGCGGCGCGGCGTGCCGTCCGTGGCCGAGAAACGTCGCCTCCTGCGGCTGCAGTCCGGCGGCGCGGGCGATCGACAACGCGGGATCGTTGAGCCGCACGATCTCGCTCGGTGCAAGCATGCCGGTCGTCACGCGCCCGTCGGTCAGGGTGGTCCGCAGGGCGTAGAGATCGCGGGCGCCTGGATACGGCAGCGGCCTGAGCAGCGCGGCATTGACGGTGCTGAAGATGGCGGTCGTCGCGCCCACGCCGAGCGCGAGGGTGGCAATGGCGGCGAGCGGAAACGCTGGCGTCCTGCGCAGGTTCCGCAACGCAAACCGGAGGTCCTGGAGGAGAGTATCCATGCGGGGATTCTACGCCTGATACAGCCGGGATGTTCCGCCCTCGCTGACCTAATCGATTGCCCCCCTCGAACCACGCTGACGGATACGCAACGATCAGAAGATGGTTGACCTGCTTGGGTCACACGGTCAATCGGCGCGCTTGTGCCGGTCAGCTTCTTTCCGTACGCTGATCGCCGAATGGCCTTTCTCGATGGTCTCCGGCGACTGTCACGTCGCCTTTCGCGCTCCCAGGTTCAGGCAGACGTGGAGCGCAAGGACCGTCCCGCCTCCCCCGCCATCCAGGCGCCAGCGTCATTCGGGTTTTCTGGCGAGCCCGGCGAGCAGTCGATTGCCTCGATGAACGCGGAGGAACTGCTGGCGTGGGAAAACCGTGGAATTCGAAACATCGATCGCGTTTCCGACCGTTCCGAGACGCGGGAAGATGAAAAGCAGGACGTGGCCACCAGCTTGAGCTTTCCCCTCCACTGGACGAGCGAGAGGCTGAGCTGGGACTATCTGTTCGACTTTTCCGTTGCCTGCGAACTGCTAGGGCCACGGCCGGACGATCTGGTGCTGGACTTCGCCGCCGGCACGTGCTGGGCAACGGAACTCCTCAGCCGGCTCGCCGTTCGCACGGTGTCCGTGGACCTGTCGCTCGAGATGATGCGGCGCGGCCGGCAGCGGCTGGCCACCGACAGCCGGCTCGCGTTCCGTGATGACGCCGCATTCGTCGTCGCCAGAGGACAGGCTCTGCCGTTCGCCGACGGCTGCTTCGACGGGGTGCTGTGTCTCAACGCGCTGCACCATCAGCCCTCGTACGCCGTCGCGCTGCGCGAGATTCACCGGGTCCTGAAGCCCGCGGGCCGCGCGGTGTTCTCGGAACCTGGCACCGCGCATGCCGCTCAAGCGTTATCCGAATTCCGCATGCGTGAGGAGAGCGTGTTGGAAAAACCGGTCTCTCTCCCACTGATCCACCGGCTCGCACTGGACGCCGGGTTCCGTCGGATGAAGGTGGTGCCGCTTCGCTCATCGGCCGCGTATGTATTCGACTACGCGTCGACGCCAGCCGACGGTGTGCCGCTGGCACGGATGTGGGACGACACGCTGCGCCTCGGTCCTGGCGAGCATGCCCGGTTCGTCTTGTACAAAGGTGATGATCCGCCTCCCGATACGCTCCTCCCGATGCGTCACCTCGTCGGACGTCTCAACGCCAGGATCGTTCTCGACCGAGTGTCCGATGTCGTTCGCGCCGGACAGCCATTCACCGACCGGCTGCGAATCAGCAACGCGGGCAGCGTGACGTGGAAAGCACGCGGACGCCGATTCGGCGGGCAGGTCACGTGCGGGCTGAAAGTGTGCGACGCCAATGGTGCGGTCATCCGGGAGGATCTCGGTCGCACGCCCCTGCCGCGCGATGTCCTGCCTGGTGAAGAAATTCACATCGAGATGACGGTCGCTGGCGGTCTGCCGGCCGGCCGTTATGAGCTGCGTTATGACATGGTGGTCGAGGGCGTCACCTGGTTCGAATTCCACAGCTCACCTGGCCCCCGGCGCATGCTCCAGATTGACGCGTGATCGGACGGCGTCGTTGACAAGCCATCGATCGCTCTTGTAGATTCTCGACAAGAGCCCTTGTAGACCGCCGACAAGAGCGGGACGCGAATAACACACGGGACGCGGATTCTCCGGATCTCGGACATGTTCACGGGACGCGGATCTTCGCGGATCTCGGACAGGTTCACGGGACGCGGATCTTCGCGGATCTCGACAGGTTCACGGACGCGGATCTTCGCGGATCTCGACAGGGCTACGGGACGCCGATCTTCGCGGATCTCGAGACGAACTTGCGTGCGGTACGACCGTGAGAACTTTGGGAGTTGGGAGGTCTATGTTTAGCGGGTTGCGCCGGAGCATGTCGGGCCGCGGCGCGATGCGGCCAGCGCGGGGCGTCAGTTCGAAAAATGCGCCGCAGGCGCACCAATCCGCGGAGGCGCCGATTCGCCACCGCAGCGCGGATCGCCCGTCGGCCCAACTGATTGGGCACCGGCGTTCGGATTGCCCGAGCCGGAGCGGCCATCGTCAGGCCACCGCCGGAGGCGCATTTTTCCGCGCGTAGGCCGAGGCGCCGTGGACCGATATGCTCCGGCGTAACCCGCTAAACAGATACCTTGGGAGTTGGCGGTTGGGAGTTGATCACATGAGGACAGCAATTCGCGTCGGCTCCCAGTCGGTTCTGGCTGTTGTCGCCTGCGTCGCGCTATCCGCGGCACAGGGTGCGCCGCCTGTCGCTGCCGGACCGGTGGTCTCGATCGACTGGCTGAAACAGCACCTGAACAACCCCGGCGTGGTCGTGATTGCGACGAATGACACGCCGTCGTACGAGGGCGGTCACATTCCGAACGCGCGATTCCTCGGACACGACGGAACGCTGGACCACGCGGCTCATCGCCTGCTTCCGCCTGCGGAGCTCGCAGCCGCGCTAGGACGTGCGGGGGCTACCGACTCCGCACGGATCGTGATCTATGGCGAGCCTCTCGCTGTCGGCTGGCTTTTCTACGCGCTCGCCTCTGTCGGCCATGCCGACCGTGTGTCGGTTCTCGACGGCAATTACACCGCGTGGATCGCCGCCGGTCATCCGTCCTCAACAGATGTGCCCGCCCCCGCCAGTGGCCGCTTGTCCGTTAGACCTGCGCCGGAGATCGCCGTCGATCGCACGTGGGTGCGCAGCCATATCGACGATACGAGTACCCGGTTGCTTGATGTGAGATCGCCACAGGAGTGGGAGAAAGGCATGATCCCGAATTCCACGAAGTTCCTGTGGGCAGACCTCTATTCGGACGTGAAGACCCGGCGTCTCAAGACACCCGCCGAGATGCGCGCGGCCTTTGAAAAGGCCGGCGTCGGTCCGGGGCAGACAGCGGTCACCTACTGCGCGGTGGGGATGCGCGCCAGCCTGGCGTATTTCGCGGCACGTGTCGCCGGGATTCCTGCGCGGGTCTACGCCGGATCGTGGGCCGACTGGACCAGCGATCCGGCGAGTCCTATCGCCAAAGCACGCTGATTTCACCCTTCTTCAGGGATCCTTCACGATTTCTGGTCGCCCCCCCGCGTAGAGTCCGAACAGCATCGCCCTCGGCAGCGCTGATTTTCGTGGTTGTGGACGGCGCCACGGACATCAGCGGTTCGATGGGCGGTGGTGGAGGTTCGGATGCCCTCAGTTGTCGCGGCTTTCACTCATCCCCCGGCCGGCGTCGGATATGAGCCGGCCTGGCGTCGTCCGATCGCTGACACATTTCGACGAACCGCGCATGCGGCGGTCCGATTTTGCGTCCGGCGGCGAATTCACGCGGACACGATTTCCTACTCGTCGATCGTCGCCTCGGCCCTCGCGGCGCTATGCCTGGTGCGCTCCGCAGACTCCATCTGGCTGCTCCTCGCGGTGCCCGCGCTCTGCTACGTCCGGCTGTGGCTCAACATGCTCGACGGGATGGTTGCGCTCGCGTCGGGCCAGGCGAGCCCGCGCGGGGAGATTCTGAACGACCTTCCCGATCGAATTTCCGACGTGCTGATATTCGCCGGCCTCGCCCACAGCGGGCTGGCGTCCGCATACAGCGGCTACTGGGCCGCGATCTTCGCACTGCTGACGGCTTACGTCGGCACGCTCGGCCAGGCTGTCGGCGTTCAGCGAGAATTCAGCGGCCTGATGGCGAAGCCCTGGCGGATGGTCGCGCTTCATGTGGGGGTGTGGGGCGAAGCCGCGAGACACGTTGGCTGGCTCTCCATTCCGGCAGGACCCCTGACGATTCTCGATGTCACCTGCCTCGTGATCATCGCCGGCTGCGTCCAGACCATCGTCATCCGGCTACGCCGGATTCTCGCCACACTCAGGGTCACAAACTCGGGAGTTACCAGATGAAGACACCACGAACTTCCGTCGAGCGAACGTTGACGTCCTGGGACGGGATCCAGCTGTCGTACCGGGCGTGGCTACCCGTCGACCGTGAAGGAACGTCAGGAGCGCGCAAGGCGCTCGTCCTGTTCCACAGAGGACACGAACACGGTGGCCGCTGGCAGGACGTCGTCGACGCGCTGGATCTCGATGATGTCGCGGTTTTTGCCTGGGACGCGCGCGGTCATGGCCGATCTTCGGGTGAGCGTGGGGCCGCTGACAGCGTGTCGGCACTGGTGAAGGACGCCGATGTCTTCGTGTCACACATCATGTCCGAACACGCGATTCGGATGGAGGACATCATCGTCGTGGGACACAGCGTCGGCGGAGTTATCGCCGCCGCCTGGGTTCATGACTTCGCGCCGCCGATTCGCGGGCTCGTCCTTGCCACGCCGGCGTTTCGCGTGAAGTTGTACGTGCCCGGGGCGATTCCTCTGCTGCGGACCCGCGAGGCGCTCCTCGGTTCCGGCTTCGTCAAGAGTTACGTCAAGGCGCACCTGTTGACCCATGACGCTGCCGAGGCGGAGCGCTACCGTAGCGATGCGCTCATCTTTCGACAGATCGCGGTCAACATGCTGCTCGACCTGCACGACACCTCCCGGCGCCTCGTGGCCGACGCGGGCGCCATCCACACGCCCACGCTGATGCTGGCAGCAGGCCGAGACTGGGTCGTGACGACTCGACGCGCAGCGGCAGTTCTTCAAAGGGCTCTCCTCGCCGGTGAAGGAGATGCACGTGTACCCCGGCTTCTTCCACGCAATCTTCCATGAACGGGATCGTGCGGCGCCGATCGCCAGGACGCGCGCGTTCATCAAGGCCCGATTTGCGGAGCGAGCCGGCGACCCCCTCTCTGCTGAACGCAGATTCGAACGGCTACACAAAGATCGAGCACGATCGATTACGCGCAGGGGGCGGCCGTGCCTACATTCCGGTTCGGTGGGCGATGAACACCATCGGCCGTCTGAGCGAAGGTATGCGCCTCGGGTGGCAAACCGGTTTCGACTCCGGACTGACGCTCGACTACGTCTACGAGGATCGGGCACGCGGCATTACGCCTGTCGGCCGACTGATCGATCGCGCTTTCCTCTCGAGCGTCGGCTGGCGTGGAATCCGCCAGCGGCGAATCAATCTCGAACGCACGCTGCAGGCGGCCGTCGCACGCGTGCACGGCACCCGCCGGGCCCCGCATGTTCTGGACATCGCGGCGGGCCCCGGTCGATACGTGCTCGAGGCGTTGCGTACGCTCCCCGAACCGGTGACTGCGGAACTGCGGGACAGCCGTGAGGAGAACCTGGCCGCCGGTCGACGGCTGTCGACCCAGCTCGGCGTGCGCGGAGTCAGTTTCGCACGCGGCGATGCGTTCGACCCTCGATCGATTGCCGCGACGGAACGCCGCCCGAACGTCGCCATCGTCTCCGGTTTGTACGAACTGTTCCCCGATAATGCCCGCGTCCTGACCTCGCTGCGCGGCCTGGCGGACGTGGTGGAACCAGGCGGATATCTGATCTACACGAATCAGCCGTGGCACCCGCAGCTGGAATTCATTGCGCGCACGCTGATCAATCGTGAAGGCCAGCCCTGGATCATGCGACGCCGCACGCAGGCAGAGATGGACGAGCTCGTGAGCGCTGCAGGCTTTCGCAAGGTGTCGACAGAAATCGATCGCTGGGGAATCTTCACCGTCTCTCTAGCCGAACGGGTCGCCGCATGAAAGCCCTGGCGGCCCGGCGATCGGCATCGCTTGCACTCCTCTTCCTGGGTGTCTACGGCGGGTGCAACTGGATGACGGCTCAACGCACGGACGTGGGCGTCTGGTACTACGAATGGGAACGGCTCATTCCGTTCTGGCCGCTGATGATCGTGCCGTACCTGTCCATCGACGCGTTTTTCCTGGTGGCGCCGTTTCTCTGCCGCGACCGGGACGAGCTCCGGGTCCTGAGCGCGCGAATTGCGACAGCGATCGTCGTCGCGGGTATCTGCTTCGCCGTCTTCCCCCTCCGATTTGCGTTCGATCGGCCTGCGATCGACGGATGGCTGGGCGCCCTGTTCAATGGCTTCACCACGCTCGACCGGCCCTACAATCTGTTTCCGTCGCTGCACATCACGCTCGCCGTGATTCTTGCGGATACCTATGCGCGCCACACGAGCGGTCTCCTTCGGATCGCATTGCTCGTATGGTTCGCGCTCATCGGGCTGTCCACCGTCTTCACCTTTCAGCATCACGTCGTGGATCTCGCCGGCGGGCTCCTCCTCGCGACGATCGTCCACTACCTGATCCGTGAGCGCGGTGGCAGCCCGCACGGGGCAACGAGGAACGTCCGCATCGGCGCGTACTACGCCATCGGCAGCGGACTCGCCGCACTCTTGGCCGCGATGCTCTGGCCGTGGGGCGCACTCCTTCTCTGGCCCGCGCTCAGCCTCGCGATCGTGTGCGCCGCCTATCTCGGCCTGGGACCCGCAGTCTTGGCAAAAGCGAACGGCAGGATTCCGATCTCTACCCGGATTCTGCTGTGGCCGTACTTCATCGGTCAGCGCGCCTCGCTCTCCTATTACCGGCGCCAATGCCCCGCGTACAACGTCGTCGTTCCTGGCGTGTGGATCGGACGACGGCTCGACGAGGATGAGGCGGGGGCAGCGATAGCGGCTGGCGTGACCGCCGTCCTCGATCTCACGGCCGAGTTCGATGAGGTCTCCGCCTTCCGGCGCGTCGCCTATGCGAGTGTGCCGACGCTCGATCTCACCGCACCGTCGGCCGATGCCTTGAACGCCGCCGTACGGTTCGTGAGCGAAGAGTCCCGGCGAGGGATCGTCTACGTCCACTGCAAGATCGGGTACTCCCGAAGCGCCGCCGTCGTTGGCGCGTGGCTGCTCACAGCGCGGCATGCGCGAACAACAGAAGAGGCCATCGGCTTCGTTCGCCGCGTGCGGCCGCAGGCGATCGTGCGACCTGAAGCGGTAGCGGCGATCAGACAGTTCGAAGCAGTCCTCAGCGGGTCCGTTCGACCCGTCCATCGCCGGCCGTCACTGGAACGCGCGTTGTGTCTCGGGCATCCTGGCGTCGGCGGCACGGCTGATCTGCGGCGCGCCTCGATGGTCCGACGCCGTTCCTTCAACCCACCAGCGGATCTACTTTGCGAATCACACGAGCCATCTCGATTTCGTGGCGATCTGGGGCAGCCTGCCGGCATCGGCGCGCGCCAGCACGCGCCCCGTCGTCGGGCGCGACTACTGGGACGGAGGACCGATCCGGCGGCTCATCGCCCGGCGCGTGCTGCACGCCGTGCTCGTCGACAGAGGAACCAGCGCCGCGCATCGTCAGGCCACGATTGCGTCGGCGCGACGCAGCGTGCAGTGTGCCGCGGAGGCTCTCGCGACGGGCGCGTCTTTGATCATCTTTCCGGAGGGTACGCGAGGGTCTGGCGGGACCGTCGGACCGTTCAAGAGCGGTCTCTACCATCTGTGCCGGACGCATCCCGACGTGGAGCTCGTGCCGGTATTCCTCGAGAACCTCAACCGGATCCTGCCAAAGGGTGAGGCCGTCCCGCTGCCGGTGACCGGCAGGATCACGTTCGGTCAGCCGATGCGGCTGCGGCCCGGCGAAGACAAGACACAGTTTCTTCAGCGCGCTCGCACCGCGCTGCTGATGGTGCCAGTATGCACATCCCCATCGACCGCGATCTCGCGTGCCTCGTGAGCGGCCTCGCCGGCGTACTCACGGCAGCAACCGTCGTCGGGCATACGCTTCGCGTCCGAGCAACCACTGACGCACGGACCATCGCCGTCGCCAACGTGAACGCGCGCATCGTGGCGTGGTGGGTCATGTGCGGTGTGGTACTTGGCTCGGTGTTCCTGGGAACGGTACCAACGGTTGTGTTGTTCGGCCTCTTGTCGTTCCTCGCTCTTGGCGAGTTCATCACGCTGACGCCGTCACGGCGTGCCGACCACCATGCGCTCCTGGTGGCGTTTTACGTCGCGGTTCCGCTCCAGTACTCATTGATTGCGACGGGCTGGTACGGGATGTTCGCGATCCTGATCCCCGTCTATGGCGTGTTGTGCATTTCCGCCATGGCTGCAATTGCCGGAGACACGGCCGAGTTCATGGAGCGGATGGCGAAGATTCACTGGGGGCTGTTGGTCTGCGTCTACGGACTGAGCCACGCACCCGCACTTCTGATGCTCGACATCCCGGGATACGCAGGCCAGAACGTGAAACTTCTCCTGTTTCTGATTCTGATCGTCGAGTCGAGCGATGTGCTTCAGTTCATCTGGGGAAAGCTGTGCGGCCGCCGGCCGATTGCGCCGACCGTCAGCCCCGGCAAGACTGTCGAGGGCTTTGTTGGCGGCATCGCCACCGCCACACTCCTCGGATGCGCACTCTGGCCGCTGACGCCGTTCAGCCCTCTCCAATGCGCAGCCCTGTCGTTTGTGGCGACCGCTGTGGGATTCGCCGGCGGACTCGTCATGTCCGCCATCAAGCGCGATCGGGGCATCAAGGACTTCGGCGCCACGATCGCCGGCCACGGCGGCATCCTCGATCGCGTCGACTCACTGTGCTTTGCCGCACCGGTGTTCTTTCATCTGACTCGGTACTTCTACGCGATGTGACCAGGTGAGGCTACTGTCCCTTCCGGCGCCCCTATCCCACGTGGCTACCGCGTTCTGCGCCAATCTACGTGCGTGGGTCGCCGCCAAGGAGTACGATTGATCCGTGAGGCGCATGGAACAAGATACGCCCGTCGAAATCGCCCGCTTTCTCGACATCAGGCAAGCTGAGCTTGCGCTCTCCGTCTTAGAGGGAAGCGGTATCGAGGCGTACCTGGACCAGCCCTTTACCGCATCCATCGCGCCACACTACATGCTCGGCTCGGGCGGTGTCCGGCTCTTCGTTCGTGCCGAAGATGCCGACCGGGCCACCCTGCTCCTGCGAACGCCGGAGGGCATTCACCCCGAGGATGCTGGGCTCTGATGAAACGCAGCTCGATCAAGCGCGCGCCAGCGGATCCATTCGAAACGGTCAGGGCGGTCGGGCTCACGCTGCCGGGCGTTGAATCAACGACGAAGTACGACGGCTCGCCAGTGCTGAAGGTGCATGGCTGCTTCATGGCCGGCCTGGCAACGCATCGCTCGGCGGAACCAGCGACGCTGGTCGTCAGGAGCGCGTTCGAGGACCGTGAATGGCTACTGGAGGACGCGCCGGATACGTACTACCTCACCGACTATTACCGTAGCTTCCCCATTGTCCTCGTTCGTCTCTCGCGAATCGATCGAGATGCGCTGCGCGACCTGCTAGCGGTGTCGTGGCGCCTCACCCAGGCGAAGGCACCTAAACGCGGTCGAAGTTGACAGCGAGCCGGACATACTTTAAAATGCAAAGTAATTTGTATTCGACTCGAACAACATCGGTCGAGCCATCAACTTCATGCTTCGAACCCGGCCCCTCCAGGTCATTCGCGCCGATCACCTCGGGATGTGCTTTGGCGTCCGTGACGCGATCGAACTGGCGCTGCGACATGCCGAGACCGCACCCCTGACGATTCTCGGCGATCTGGTCCACAACGACGCCGTCCTCGCATCCCTGCGGTCGAAGGGCATCGTTACCGCCCGGGATCCGGCTCACGTGACGACGCAGGTCGCGATGGTCACGGCGCATGGTGCGTCAGAACGGATGCTCACCAGCACCCGCGCGCTCGGCCTCGAGATCGTCGAAGCGACGTGTCCGCTTGTGCGAGTAGCGCACCGGGCCATCAGGGCGCTCATTCGCGACGGCTATCACCCGGTCATCATCGGCCAGCGCAACCATGTCGAGGTTCGTGGGCTGACCGATGACCTCGACGAGTTCGACGTCGTCCTCGACGAGGCTGACGTGAAGGCGCTCGAGGGGCGTCCGCGACTTGGTGTTGCCGCCCAGACCACACAGCCCATCGACAGGGTGCGACACCTGGTCGCATTGATTCGACAGCAATTCCCCCAATCCGACGTCCGTTTTCTCGATTCGGTGTGTCGTCCGACCAAAGAGCGTCAGGATGCCGCCGTCGAGTTGGCGCGCCGTTGCGACGTCGTCATAGTCATCGGTGGCGCGAGCAGCAATAACACGCGCGAACTGGTCAACACCTGCATCCGCTACTGTTCGCAGGTGCATCACGTCCAGACGGAGCATGATCTTTGCTCTGAATGGTTCTGTTCGGCTGATACCGTGGGCATTACAGCCGGGACGTCGACGCCGGACGAAGTCATCGACCGCGTCGAACACCACATTCGGACGTTGGCGGCTCAACTTGGTCGTACGTCCCAGGCCACGCGGAGCGGCTCATGAAGGTTCCTGGTTCAACGCGCACACGTTGGCTGGTCGTCGTGCTCTTTGCCGTGGCCATGGCCTGGCTCGAAGCGGCGACGGTCTACTACCTTCGGGTCCTCGTCGGTCGTCTCGAGCCCTACCAACCGAATCCCCTGCCGATAAGCGGAATCCTGGGACAGGTCGAACTCGTGCGCGAAGCCGCGACCCTCGTGATGCTGTTCACAGTCGGCGTGCTGGCCGGTCGCACGTGGCAGGCGCGCCTCGGATACATGGCGATCGCGTTCGGCGTGTGGGACATCTTCTACTACGTGTTTCTCAAGATCATTTACGACTGGCCGAAATCGCTGTTCGATTGGGACATCCTCTTCCTGCTCCCGCTGCCCTGGTGGGGACCCGTGCTTGCGCCCATCTCCGTCGCCGCCCTCATGATCCTGTGGGGCACCCTCGTCAGCCAGCGGACCGGTATCAGTTCTCGCGGCTCGATCGCGCCGACATGGGTGTTGGGCTCGATCGGAATCACGTTGGCGCTTTACGCATTCATGGCCGACGCACTGCACGTCGTGCACCAGGGGGTCGACGCGACGAGGACGGTGTTGCCGAAAGCATTCAACTGGTCCGTGTTCGTCGTCGCGCTCATGCTGATGGCCGCGCCGGTCGCGCTCATCACCTGGCGCATGCGACTCGGTACTGCGGGATACGCGGCACGCCGGTCGGATTGATCCCACCGCCTGACAACACATCCAGCGGATCGGGCGCAAGCCGTCAGGTCGCGTTGCGCCGCCGATTGCTCTGCCAGCTCCACAGAAACAGCACTCCCACCAGCAGCAGCGGACCCGATATCGCAAGAATCCAGTCGAGTCGAGACCGGACGGTCAGCGCGTACACACCTGCGAGCAGGATGAACGCCGCACCGCCAATCCACGCCCGGCGCCACGATAGAGCGACGATCCCGAGAACCGTGGCGGCGGGCACGAGATGAATCGTTAGATCTGTCAGCGCACGGGCGGGTGGCTTGCCTGGCGTAAACGCGTCCAACGCGAAGAGGGCCAGGAAGAGGCTCACAGCGATCCCCAGGATTCGGGGACTCCAGAGTGGCAGGAAATGTTTCGAGCTCATATCAGGATCAAGTCTGCCTCGGCCCGCCGGCCGCAGTCGTGAACGTGAGCTGAATGAACGCTGAAAATTCGGTGAGCTTGCAATCCACGCGAGCCACCGATATACATTCACTACCCATGCCTGCAACAACTGCCCGAATCCTCATCGTCGTCATGGCCGTTCTTGCGGGCGGCTGCGGAAACAATGCATCCGAGCGTTCGAACGGCGGCCGGACTGCTGGCACGGCCGATCCGGCCGTCTCGTATGCCGCGCCGCGCTGGCCCTCGTATTTCAAACCACCGCAGTCGGTGGACGAGCTCATGCCAGCCGCGCGCGCGCTCGTGCGGAACAAGTCCGGCTTCCTGGGTGTCGGAATGGGCGTTCTACAGTCCGGCGAAACCGTGCTGCTCGCGCCGACGGCCAATTCCGATCCCATGGTCGTCGGGGCTATCGTGAAGGCTCTCGAGGAGCGAGGCGTGAAAGCGCACGTCAAGTACACGTACGAGCTTCTCGGCATGACGCGCGAACAGGTCGACCGGCAGGACCAGGCACTCCGAAAAGGGCGGCGCATCGACAACGCAGGTATCTATCAGGCGTCGGAGTGGATCACGGGACAGTTTCCTGATCCGAGTGCCCCCAAAGCCTGGCTGAAGGAGCGGCGTCCCGACCTCTATGCCGAGCTGTTTCCGGGCGAGTCCGGAACCGAGGCCGCGACATCGGAGGGCGACCAGCCTTTGAGCTGGGCGAAGGAAATGAATCTCGTCGGCGCGGCGATTCAGGCGTACCTGAAGAAGAATCCAACCGTCCGCGGCGTTTTCTGGGGAACGGGCGGCGGCACTGGACTGCGGCGCGCGATGTATCCCATGCAGGAGAAGTTCCTCGGCACGTTCGTCATCGATAACATCTGGGCGCTTCAGAGCCAGATGACGAACTACCCGGGCGATGTCTGGCAGCTGGCTGAGGAGCAGATGCTCGAGCCGCTCGTGTATGCCGAGCGACTCGAAATCACCGATCCCGAGGGAACGAACCTCTGGGCGGACCTCACCCCGGACATGGCGGAACGCTGGTCGCAAGGTGCGTATCAGCGCGGACATTTGTACATGTTTCCGAACCAGGCGACCGGCCGGTTCGGGTACTCATTCGTGGAGTACCCCGGATTCCAGCAGAAGTGGCTCCCGCGCGAGCCGATCACGCTCATCAACGGCACGATCGCGGGCACCCAGGGGCACGGCGGCTTTTTTCCGCGGTGGGAGGTCATCTTCAAGGATGGGTTCATCGCGGACGTGAAAGGCGGCGGAGCGCAGGGCGCCGCGTTGAAGGAGTTCTTGAACTACCCCGGTTTGAACGACAGGGTCTACCCGTACCACAAGACGCCCGGCTTCTGGTACCTCTACGAAATCGCGGTCGGCACTCACCCGAAAGCATTTCGCTCGCCTCAACAACTGCTCGAATCCGGCGACACGCTGCCCGAGCGCGCCCGCAGCGGCGTCGTCCATTGGGGTCTCGGGATCCGTCTCTGGCACGATCCAGACGCCCCGACCGAATCGAAGGTGTGGGCCGATTTTACGAAGAAGCACAACGTTCCGTTCGATCACGGCTGGCACACGCACACCTACTTCACGACGTACAAGCTTCGGCTCCGGAATGCGGACAAATGGGTCACGCTGCTCGACAAAGGACGGATGACGAGCCTCGACGATCCTGAGGTGCGCGCACTGGCGTCACGCTACGGCGATCCCGATTACCTGCTCGCCGAGGACTGGATCCCGGAGGTCCCCGGCATCAACGCGCCGGGGGACTACCTGAAGGACTACGCGCAGAAGCCCGGCGAGTACTCGCTCAAGGTTCTGGACACCGCATCGAAGGGCACCTACAAGCACTACTTCCCGCAGAAGCCGCCACAGTCGGACGGTGCTCAGAAACCGCCGCCGGGACGCGAGTAGACCTGGCGGCCACCCACCCAGGTGGCGAGAGGGCGGATGCCGATGATCTTGTCATCCGGCACCGTCAGGATGTCATCGGAGAGGATCACAAAGTCGGCGAGCTTGCCCGCCTCGATGGATCCCTTGTTGTGTTCGTCGAAGGTCATATACGCGTTGTTGATCGACTCGACGCGCAATGCCTCGATGCGGCTGATCTTCTGCCCCGATCCGACCACGCCGCCCTCAACCGTCTTGCGCGTGGCGTAGAAGGCGATGTTGACGAACGGATTGTTCGGCGCGCCCGGCCAGTCGCTTCCGCCTGACACGATCAGCCCGGCGTCGAGCAGCTCGCGCATGGGAACCGCGCGCTCGCTGCGTTCCTTGCCCCACCGCTTCAGCATGTTCGCGGCGCCGGCATGCGGCTGAAACTGTGCTGAAACGACGATACCGAGCCGCTTCATGCGCTCCATCTGATCGCGGTGGACGAGCGGGATGTGCTCGACGATCCAGCGCCGGTCTCGAATGGACCTCTCGCGATCCGCGGCCTCGTACGCATCGAGCACGAGGTCGAGCGTCCGATCGCCGGTGATGTGAATGGCGGGACGCCAGCCGAGACGATTCATCGCCAGAATCGCCTGGCGGAACCGCTCCTCCGGCAGGCGCAACGTGCCGATGTCCTTGCCGTCGCGATCGAGATAAGGCTCGCGTAGCTGTTCACCGGGGTTGTACTCGGCAATCCCGTCGATCCTCAGCCACTCGTCGCCAAATCCCGGGCCCACGCCCCACGGCCCGATCATCTGCTCGAGACGGCCTTCTTCTCCGGCGTTGAGCTCCAGCCCAACGCTCACCCGCATCGTCAAGGCACGGTCGCGCCAGAGCTCGAAGTAGGCGCGCATGACGTCCGGGTGAACCTGGAGCTCGCGGATGCCCGTCAGTCCCATCGCGTGCTGCTCCGCCTGAACTTTGGCGATCAGCGACTTTTTCTCGTCGAGTGTCGGCGGAGGAACGATCCTGGCCGTGAGATTGAGCACGTTGGCGGGCGAACCCGTCAGGATTCCGTCCAACTCGCCGTCGGTTCCCTTGCCGGCGGTGACGTTGCCGACGACCGGCGCGTCCCGGCTGAATCCCAAGGCGGTCAACGCGGCGCTGTTCACATAGACACGGCCCCGGCTTTCGTAGACGACAATCGGGCGACTCGCGTCGAGGCCGTCCAGCTCGCGTCGTGTGGGGGGCCGCTTTTCGGGAAACTCGTCGGGTTCCCAGCCGCTTGTGGTGAAGACCGTGGCACTCGCGGCGGCGGTGGCCACCGCCCGGCGCAGACGGTCGAGCAGTTCCGACAGGGATGGAACACCCTGGAGATCGACGCCGCGCATCAGGAGCGCCACGTGGTACTGATGGTTGTGGTTGTCCATCAGACCCGGGATCACTGCGTGGCCGCGCAGATCGATCGTGCGCGTGTTCGGCCCTGCGAGCGCTTTCACTTCCGCATTGCTGCCCAGTGCGTGGAATCGATCGCCCTTGATCGCCATCGCCTCGGACACGCGCGCTTCGGCGTCGACGGTGATGACCTTCCCGTTGATCAGAATCAGATCGGGAACAGTCGGCAGCATGCGTTGGGCAGCGAGGCTCAACGACAGCGACAGCAGTGCGGCGGATCCGGCGAGAGCACGGCGCATGGCAGGGTTCCTCAGAGGACAGCGATCTCAGGCATCGAGCGCCTGCATTCGTCTCAACTCCAGTTCCTCGTACCGCTTGCTCAATGCACGCGGAAGCGAGAACCCGAGGACGGCGCTGATCGTTCCAAGCAGGAGCAGCGGGTAGTAGACGGTGTATGGCTGTTCGACTGCGAAAGCCAGCGCGCCAAGAGCGAGCGCAGAGACGCCCAGCCATGCGATCCCCTTGAGCGTTCCGAGCACAAAACCCTTGGCGCGGACGACGGATCCAAGCCATCCGATGACCGCGCCAAGAATTCCCAGACCCGACCCGACGATGGCGCCCAGAATGCCGGCTTGCCGGCCGCTCCACCATGCGTTGGAATCCGACATCTGTACATCGTTGGCCATGAACTGCACGAGTTCCAAGGGTCCGATTTCGACGGTTCCGGCTCCCGTCATCACCAGATTGAAGACGAGCTTCTTCGGCGGCGACGCGCCCTCCCGGTTGAACGGCAGCACGAAATCCCTCCATCCAGACGATCCGTCGAGACGGCCCATCGGACCGCTCTGGTCCATCGAGCGTGTGAAAAAGGCGCCCTCGGCCAGGTAGTTCCACATTTCAAGATAGCTTCCAAGGGCGACGCCGTCGTACTTCACGCGGCCTCTCAACGCGTAGCGCGTCGCGGTAATGCCCGGCTGCTCGATGGTCACGAGCGGAAACGTGGCTGGGGCGCGCCCCTCATGAACGACACGAAGCGTAGGCCCCTCTGTGCCCTTCGGCGCGGCGACCACCGCGCCCGATGGCAGCGCATTCGCCGCCGCAAGCTCCTGCCAGCGGATCGATCGGACGACTTCCTCAGTCCACACGGTCCGTGACAGCAGCAGGCAACAGGCAACCGTCAGCAGCGCCATTCTTGACCGGTTCATTGCGGACTCCTTTCCCACTCGTCCCGCTCTCGGGTGATCTCGGCCTGGTGCGCGTCCAACAAAAGCTTCAACGTCGCCCGGTCGATCTTTCCTTCGGCGTGCTGGATGCGCAGGACGCGCTCGAACGGGCTGGTGATGTCCCGGCGATCGAGCAGCTTGATCTTCTCAATGAGCCGGTCGAGCCTGAGCCGAACCGTGGGATAGCTGATTCCGTACACGCTCGCCAGTTCCTTGAGAGAGCCCGATGCCAGCACGAACCGCTTGATGAATGACACGTCTTCGTCTTCGAGCGCGTCGACCCACCGGGCCACCTGTTCAGCGTTAATCTGTCGGGCTTTGACTTGCATTTTATTAAAGTCATAATTGATTATATTTAGATTAAAACAAAAGTCAACATTCGTTTTATTTCGCAACGGCTGCTGCCGGCGAACGATGCTCGGCACGCGTTAACATGACGCTAGCCATGATGACTTCTGCGTCGGGAGCCGCCTTTTGACGAGCGTTCGCTGGTTTGCCGTCCTTCAAGCGTTGATCTCCGCGGGCCTGATCTCCGTCCTGTGGGTTCTGTATGCGCGACTCGGCAGGCGTCCTTTCTTCAAATGGTGGGCCTGGGCCTGGACGCTCTATGCGGCATATCTGCTGCTCGGAGCGATGACATTGCCACTGTCCGCGGCATGGAGCTGGTCGAGAGGCGGACTCGTGTTCGTGGCGACGGTTTGCGCGTTCCTGCAGCCGACCCTCCTGGTGTTCGGCGCCATGAGCCTTCACTCGTCCGGCCTCCTGACGCGCACCGGGCGAATGGTGGGCATCGCCGCCGCGTTGGTGGCGGGAACGGTGAGCTTCGGCCTCTCGCTATCGGTGGCGAACCCAGTCGACAGCTTTTGCGTGCGGCTTGCACCCCGCGCGCTGAGCGTCGCGGGGGCGGCCTTGTTCTGCGTCGTGGTTCTGTTCCGGCACCGTCGCGAAGCGGGCTCGGGCGCCTACGGCGTGGCCGGCCTCTCGTACCTGGTGCATGCTCTGGTTGGAACGTTGTATGGAGTTGCCGCGACCGGTCGCCTCGTGGCTGGCAGCGCCGCGCCGCTCGCCGCCCTGTTCGATCCGGATGCGGCTCTGCGTCCATCGCTCTTCCTCTTCGACATCATCAGCGCGTACGGGATCTGTCTCGGAATGGTTCTCCTCCTCATCGAGGACTTCCAGCGATCGACACAGGCGCTCGAGGAGAGCCTTCGCTTCCAGAAGGAGGCGCTCGACGAAAATGCGGTGCTCCAGGCGGAAATCAGCGAACGCCGCCGCATGGAGAGCGCGCTGCGTCTCTCGGAGGCCAAATTCGCCGCCGCCTTCAAGGCAGCGCCGTGCGGCGTCGCGATCAGCACGCTGGAGGAAGGGCACGTCCTCGAGATCAACGACGCCTGCGAAGCCCAAACAGGATATCCGCGTAGCGAGATTATCGGTCGCACGACCGGTGAACTCGGACTGTGGATCGATCCGACTGAACGAGCGGCCATCGTGGCCGACCTCAGAGAAGGGAAGAGAGTCTTCAGCCGGGAGGTCCGCTGGCGGTCGAAGGGCGGCGAGGAGCGGACGATCCTCTTCTCGGCAGACACGATCAGCGTGCACGGGCAGCCCTACATGCTGTCGGTGGCCCTCGACACCACCGCACACAAACAGGTCGACGCGCGACATCGCGCGATACTCCGCGCGCTTCCGGACTGGACGTTCCTGGTGAATACCCACGGCGTCTTTCTCGACTGCCACGTCAAGGACCGGAGGTTCCTGCTGGCGCAGCCCGAGGCGTTCATCGGCCGGAACATGCGCGAAGTGCTGCCACCCGGGCTCGCAGACGACCTGATCCGCCTGTTCGACCGGGTCGCCCGGACAGACGAAGCGGGCACGCTCGAGTACGTCGTCGCGATCGACGGTGAGGCCCGCCACTACGAGACGCGCGCAGTCCGATGCGATCACGACAAGGTCTTGAGCATCGTACGGGATGTGACGGAGATGAAACGCGCCGAGCAGCAGGCCCGTGAGCTGCGCCAGGAGCTCGCCCATATCGGCCGGGTTACGACCCTCGCCGCGCTGACGGGGTCGCTCGCGCATGAGATCCGGCAGCCGCTCGCGGCCATCCGAACGAACGCCCAGGCCGCCGGGCGCATCATTGCCCAGGCTCCGGCCTTGACCGAACTGCGCGACGCGCTCACCGACATTGTCGCGGACAGCCAGCGTGCAGCCGACGTACTGCAACGCGTGAGCGCATTGCTGAAAAGGGACACGCCGACTCACGCACCAGTCGATCTGAACGCGGCTGTACAGGAAGTCGTCAAGGTTCTGCGCGCCGACCTGCTGGCCCGGCGAATCTCGCTCAAGCTCGATCTCGACTCGCACCTGCCACAGGTCATGGGCGACCGCGTCCAGCTTCAGCAGGTGGCGCTCAACCTTCTGATGAATGCATGCGACGCGGTCGAGGATCGGCCGGACGAGATGCGGAGCGTGTTGCTGCGGACAACCTCGGCGAACTCAGCTGTCACGGTCTCGGTTTCCGACCGCGGCGCTGGTCTGACGGACGAACAGTTGGACCTGGTGTTCGAGCCGTTCTACACGACCAAGGCCACCGGCATGGGTCTTGGCCTGCCTATTTGCGAAATGATCATGAACTTCCACGACGGAATTCTCGGCGTCGAGCAGAACCCCGTGGAGGGTGTGACGTTTTCGTTCGCTCTTCCGGGTACTGTCGAGCGTTTCCGTTCCCGCCCGCTTCGATGACGCGCGTGACGGCAGCGAGGCCAGCGAACCACAGCGTGCGTGGGCCGTCACCGGTGAATCGATCGTGGAGTGACGGTCGCGAGATCGGTCAACTGCGAACTGCAGTGGCTGGTGTGCGGAAGCCGCACTCCGATCGTTTCATGACTTCTTGATTCACCACTAGTCACATATCGAATCGGAAAAACGAAACGCGAGTCGGAGAAACGCAACGCCGCGAATATACATCGCGATCGCATACTCACCTTCACCTCGACATACCGCGGCATCAACACTTCAACCGTAAATTGATGATCGCGCGATGTGCTCCGCGCGCGACATGTCGTGGGATCTACCGACAGCGTGTCGACGTCGATCGATCGAACTGATCGGCGGCCGCTCAGCTTGACAGCTTCGTCTGCGCACCTATTTTTGTGTGCGTTCGCCTCACGCAGACCAGTCTGAGGCTGAGGAAGTCTGACCTTCCACCGCATCTGTGTCGTTCTCCCTACTGCTGCCGGCACGCGCGTGGAAGTGTGCCACGAGACACACGTACATCAATTCACAGATTAGTGAGACGGTCGAGTCACAAAGAAGGAGTCACAGTATGTGTGCCACTCGGCGAACCAGAAAGGAAGGAAAACGAACCCAGAGTCCTATTAGTACGACGACATCATCGGCTGAGGCGTCGGAGGGGTCCAGCCAGCAACCCACAAGCGAGGGAATTCAAGACACGGAGGTCGAGATGCCCAATACACGCGCCTTGGTCGTCGCCATCAATGATTACGGCGGCAATGGCTCGAACAATCTGCCCAGCTGTATCAACGATGCCAACGGTTTTACGAACGAGGTGTTGAAACAACCACCATATAACGTCGATCAGATTCACACGTTGCTCGATGCGGAGGCCACCGTCGCGAAGGTCCAGGCGGAGCTCGACTGGTTGGTCAAGGACGCCAAGTCCGATGACCGGCTCGTGTTCTATTTCTCCGGCCACGGCTATACACAACTGGTCAACGGGGTCATGGAGGAATACCTGGTCCTGCGAGATGGCTCAGGACCTGTCCTGTTCGAGGACAACAAGTTTGTCGAGAAGGTCAAGAACGTGCCAGAGGGAGCGTTCACGGCGGTGATCGACTCCTGCTTCTCGGGCGGCATGTTCAAACCGCTGATCTTCGGAAACACGGTGGAGGTGGCCCTGGTCAAGGCTCTGCCGAATCCACCCGAGGCCATCAGGCAGAAGGCGTTGACCTTTGAGCCCGTTGCCGGGTCCGACACGCACAAGCGGATTCAGCTGACCGGCTATCGCCGGTTCGGATGCGCGACACGTGCGCCGCAGGCCGCCGCGAAAGTGTTCTCACTCGGCGATTCGGGTCCTGCAAAAGCGCTGTCCGATGCGAGTGAGTCGCCGCAGCCCGAAGTCAGCGGTGTGATGGTCTCGGCGTGTCTCGAAACCGAGACCGCCGCGGCATCCACCTCCATCACCCGGGGCATGTCGGCGTTCACGTTCGCGATGCTTGACGCGGTCAAGCATCAACCGGCTGGCGCTTCGGCTGGCGGCGCTCTTCCATGCCGCGGGCGCCCGCTTGAAGGAGTTCAACTTCCGCCAGACGCCGATGCTCCTCGAGCGCGAGACCCCCGGAAACCTGAAGGACAAGCCTTTCCTCGGGGTGGCATCCACGACGGATAAGGCGTTCGCGCTGCCAGGTACGGCTGACGAGAAGCTGTTTGGCGCACTGATGGGCCGCCTGATTCAGGTGATCCCGCAGGTTGCACCGCTGGTCTTCGACGCCATCGCAAGCCGGCGAAAGGCGCTCGAAATCAGCCCGGGCTCGCTGGGCAGTTCGACCGAGGCGGCAGATGAAAAATTCATCGGCGCGATCCTCGGCACGCTCGCCCAGGTGATTCCGCACATCGCACCGATTCTGGCCGACGCGCTGTCCACCCGGCGCAAGGCATTTCTGACGGCCGGCGCGGCACCAACCGACTCCGACGAGAAGTTCCTTGGTTCGCTGCTGAGCACCCTCGCACAGGTCATCCCCCAGGTCGCCCCGGTGATCATCGAAGCGGTCAGGGGTCGCCGTAAGGCACTGGAGGGAGTCGCCCAGTTCGGTCAGATCGCTGACTCCCAGGCGGACGAGAAGTTCCTCGGCGCCATTCTGGGAGCGGTCGCCCGTGCCATTCCAATGGTCGCACCGACGATCATCCAGGCCATCAGCGGCCGACGGAAGGAACTCGAGGGACAGGCACTGACGGCCGCCACGAGTGCCCAGGTCGACGAGAAGTTCCTCGGCGCGATCCTGGGCACGCTCGCTCAGGTGATCCCACACGTTGCGCCGCTCGTCATCGACGCGATCGCCGGACGCCGGAAAGCGCTCGGGGCAATGGTGGGTGTTTCGGCTGGTGTCGAGGAGCCCGATCAGAAGTTCATAACGGACTGCTTCAACACCATGTCCAGGACGATCCCGTTCATCGTGCCTCGACTCGTCGATGTGTTGTCAGGCCGCCCGAAGGTGCTCGAAGGAGTGAGCAGCCTCGCGGGTGGCGAGGGAGAGGCGGACGAGAAGTTCCTCGGCGCGATCCTGGGGACGCTCGCTCAAGTGATCCCACACGTCGCACCGATGATCATCGATGCGTTCACGGGCCAACGGAAGGAAGCGCTCCTGGCGTCCGGAGTGGGCCAGTCGGAGGCACAGGCTCAAGCCGACGAGAAATTCTTCGGCTTGATCGTGGGAGCTCTGGCCACAGTCATTCCACATGTGGCTCCCATGATCGTCAACGCCGTGAGGGGTCGCCGGAAGGAGCTCGACATCTCGATTAGCGGCACAGCAGCCGTAGACGAGAAGTTCCTCGGAGACATCCTGCGCTCGGCTCGTGTGATCATCCCCTGCATGGCGGGCCTGTCGCCTGCCGTCCATCAGATGGTCTTCGGGCAACACAAAGCGTTCGAGATCCCGTTCCAGCAGCCCGCTGCCGCCGGCATGGGTGGAGAGGTGGACGAGAAGTTCCTCGGTGCCGTGCTCAGCACGCTTGGCCGCGTGCTGCCAGTCGTGGCGCCGGCGATCCTCCAGGCCATCAGCGGCCAGCGCAAAGAACTGGGCGGATTCCAGTCACCGACCATGAGCGCGACCGAAGCCGACGAGAAGTTCTTCGGCGCGGTACTCAGCACGCTCGGCCGCGTATTGCCGGTTGTTGCGCCGGCGATTCTCCAGGCCATCAGCGGACAGCGCAAGGAACTGGGTGGATTCCAGCCACCGACCATGAGCGCCACGGAAGCCGACGAGAAGTTCTTCGGCGCGGTACTCAGCACGCTCGGCCGCATATTGCCGGTCGTGGCGCCAGCGATTCTCCAGGCCATCGGCGGACAGCGCAAGGAACTGGGTGGATTCCAGCCTCCGGGCGTGACGACCGCCGGCGACGTGGACGAAAAGTTCCTGGGCGCGGTGCTCAGCACCCTTGGCCGAGTGCTGCCGATCGTTGCGCCTGCGATACTTCAGGCGATCAGCGGCGGCAGGAAGGAACTCACCGCAACGCCAGGAGCTATGGCGTCTGCGACATCCGAGGAGCCAACGAGAAATTCATCTCGGCGATTGTCAATCGGCTGCAGCAAACGAACCCGCAGTGGTTCCCGTCGGGGACGGTCCCCTACCGAACCGGTGCACCGCTGTTCTGAGTCAGCCGGTCAACATCCAACGATCGTCCGTACGATCCTTTCAATGGAGCCGAGGAGGCCGCCACCGGGCGGCCTCCTCGCGCATCAGCCCATGCCACAACTACTGATCACGACAGAAACAGTGGTCGATTCGGACAGCCTGGTCAAAGTGGCGTTCAAGCCGTCATCGTCGGCGCCGATCGGTCAGCGCGCCGATTTGCTGATGTCGGAAAACGGCCGTCTCGTACCTGCGGTGTCCGGGGAGGTGAACAGCCTGTCGGCCCTGCAGCAGCTTCGCGCGCTGATCGGCGACGGAACGGGCACAACGCAATGGGTGCGCGTACGTGAGAACGGCGGTGTCGGCGACACCGAAGATTCCTACGTCAATCTCGCCAGGGTTGGCGACGTTGCCTTTGGCAGCGCACCCGACGGGAACATCGCCCGGTTGAAATCTGAAGACGGCGCGGAAATCGGCGAGGTCCACTTGCCGACCGCACTCAAAGCTGTGCAGGACATTGCCGGACCATGAGGGACCGCGGGCCGGACACGAGAAACCGAGTGCCTACGTGTTGCTATTCGGGTTCAGCCCCTGCTGCTCGTTCATCAGGCGGATGATGACACCGGTCAGCGCTGCGGCCGTGGCCACGGCAATCGTCGTGGCGAGTTGCGCATCGTCTGTGGCCAGCATCGCGGCAGCGGGCGCCGGCGCAATCTCTGGATGCACCGGGGTGTCGAGCATGGGAATTGGCTCACCCGTCGAATGGCGCGAGAACAACAGCTCGTCGCTGCCTTCATCGAGCTCGACGTGAACCATGTCGCCGGGGGCGAGCTGTTCCGTTGCCACGATCGTCGAGAGCGGCAGCACAAGATGGCGTTCGATCGCCCGCTTGAGATGTCGCGCGCCGTATTTGGCGTCGGAACCTTCGGTCACGAGAAACGCTTTGACCTCGTCGGTGCACTGGAACCTGAAGCGCACACCTTTCGCACCGAGCAGGCGCGTCTGCACCATCTGAAGCTCGAGATCGAGAATGCGCCGCAAGTCGGACGGGGTCAGCGACTGGAACACGATCGACTTGTCGATACGATTCATGAACTCCGGAGAGAACCGGCGCCGTGCCGCTTCGAGCCCTGCGCGCTGCACTGCCCGATTCAGCCGGTCTCCGTCGACACTCCTGGATGGAGCGAACCCCAGCCCTCCGGAAACGACGTCGCTCATCTCGTGCGCCCCAAGATTCGACGTCATGATGATGATCGTGCGGCTGAAGTCGACGACCCGGTTGTCTCCCAGCGTCAGGGTCGCGCGGTCGAGAATGCCGAGCAGCAGCTGCCAGAGCGCCTCGGATGCCTTTTCGATTTCATCGAACACCACGATCGTCAGCCGCGTGTCCGCCGTATGGTGGCGGTTCAGATTCTCCTGCGAGAAGACCGGCGCTGTTTCCTTGTGGCCGACATAGCCTGGTGGTGGACCAATCAGGCGGGCGATCTCGTGCGAGTGCTGGAACTCCGCACAATCGATCTTGATAAGCGCGCAAGGGTCGCCGAAGAGCACATCGGCCGCCGCTTCTGCGACTCGTGTTTTCCCGGAGCCCGTCGGGCCAAGAAACAGCAGCGTGCCGACGGGACGGCGAGGCGGGTTCATGCCCGCAAGGAAGATTTCGTAAAGTCCGCTCAACGCGCGAACGGCGCGCTCCTGACCGACGATGCGGGCGCCGAGCTGATCGGCAAAATGTCGAGCTTTGGGGCTCTTCCGGCCGAGGTCCAGCACTTGACGCGCTGTCCGGTCCTGCCGACTCTTGCTTTCCTCTGGCTCACCCATTACAACCCACCCTTCTTACGACTCGCTCGGTTCCAGTTGTCGAACTTAACCGTTCCTTTCGTCGGGCGTCATCTTGGGTCATCCCCGCAGACATACGCAAGCGATTGGGCCCTGTAACGTCTTTGCAACATGATACCACGCCCACAGATGAGTTTCAGCCCCTGATGAGGCAAAAAAACATCGGGCTCGGCAGGCCGTCAGGAAGGTAAAGATCTGGCGTCGAGCGTGGCCGGCTGATCCGTTCGGTACTCTTGGATGCCATTCGGCGCTGCTGTCGGCGGATTGATCGTCTGGAATGTGGTGAAGTGAGTACGCGGGCGGCTCCCCTCAGCGATCTGCGTTGCTGGTCGTCGCAGGCTTGCGCTTCGTCTCCTGCACGTACCCTTCGACCTCGCGGAGCAGAGCCTGTGCGTCGAACAGGACGCCACCCTTGATCGTCCACTTCACGCCGCCCATGTCGGCCTGTTTGTCGCGCGGCACGATGCCGTAGAAGCCGTACCCACGGCCGTAGAGAACTTTGAGATTGTCGATGGGATTGCCATTGACGACCGCGAGGTCGGCGACGCAACCGACGCGCACACCGCAGTGCCGATCGAAGCCGAGGACCCGCGCCGCGTTCGTCGTGGCCACCTTGAAGATGTCGATGGGATTCAATCCCGCTTCCTGGAGCAGCTCCAGCTCGCGGATGAGACCGAGGCCGCCGATGTCGCCCTGGTCGCTTCCGGCCGTGAGCAGGCCGCCGCGCCGATAGAACTCGTTGATGTACTTCATCCAGATCGCGAAGAACTGCCGCCACGCGACTTCATCCGACGTCTTCCACTCGCGGTGATAGCGGCCGTGCACGCTGGCATCGGGTGTCCACGAGACGCCGGCCGGAACGAGCGTCTGGAAGAACGGCAGCGTCACGGCGCGGGAGAAGTCGCGGTTCTTCTCGTACGCCGCCATCGTGGGATTCCAGTTCGTGCCGTTCTTGATGAACGTGTCGACCAGCTTGAGAATCCGTTCGGGATGCTGGCGATCCGCTTCGGCCCAGAGACGGCCGGCCCACCGGAAACGATCGAGCTCATCCCAGTAGTTGTAGTCGGCCGGGAAGCTCTGGCTGCCCTCGAGCGCAGACTCCGGAACGCCGTAGAAGTGCTCGACGCTGGTCACGCCGAGGTTCGACGCAACCAATGCGCTCGTCTCCGAAACCTTGAGGTCGATCATGACCTTCATGGGTCGTCCGATCGTTCCCTCACTACCGCGCTCGGTCACGCCGGAATTGACGATCGCCTGGAGCACATCCGGGTAGTGACCGGGGCTCTTGCTGACTTTGACGCAGTCGGCGCCCAGATCCTTGAAGCGCTGCACCATCGCTCGCGCCTTCTCCGGTGTGTTCCCCTCGTCCCACGATCCAACCGGCAGCGGCCAGCGCTGGCAGAGCACGAGCCTGGGCGCGACGATCTCGTTCGCGTCGCTCGCCCGACGCTGCTCGACCATCAGCTCGAGCCCGGCCCCGGTGCCGGCGTCGCGCACCGTCGTCACGCCGTGTCCGAGGTAGAGACGGTACGCGTATTCGAGCCCGCGCGTGCCGAGCTCGCTCACCTTGCCGGGCAGGTGCGCATGCATCTCGATGAGACCCGGGATGACGTACATGCCGGTCGCATCGATGACCTGCTCGCCGGTGGCGCGACCGCGCGCGCCCCGGTTCCGGGTATTCACCGGATCGAGCGGAACGATGTTCGTGATGACATCACCCTCGATGACGATGTCGACCGGGCCTTCCGGCGGCATCGCGCGATTGGTATTCGGTTCTCCGCGTCCGCTGACGATCATCGCGTTCTGGATCACGAGGCGCTGAGCGCGAACGCCCTTCGTCGTGCCCATCGCGATGGCGCCGTCGGGCTGGCGAGCGGTCTGCGCCGCCAGGACGGCGCCGCCGAGGCTGAACGCGAAGGCGAGCACAATGCGGCGAGCGGTCATGGCGTTGCTCCTTGAGACGGCATCCTCGTCCCACCGCTGCGGACATGTCAAGTTGCTTTGTTGGACGTTGCGTTGTTGGACGACGGGTTCGTCGATTCGCGCCCCCGTTCGCCGCATCGGCGTGAGGATATATCGCCTGCGCGGTGCCCTTGCGCTGCCCACGAGGGAGCAGTAGGGTGGAGCCTGTGAGAACTGTCCTCATCGTCGTCATCGTCGCAACTGCTGCTCGCGACGGCGTCGCTCTTCAGATTCGACGAGGGCCTTGCAGACCGAGCGGAGCGCAGCCGCGCGCGAAGGCCGCATCCCGGTCGGAAAGGCGTCGCTCTATTCTCGAGACATCGGGCAGGGGCAGCCCATCATCGTCCTCCATGGCGGGCCCGATTTCGACCACGGCTATCTCCTGCCCGACCTGGATCGATTGGCGGATGCCTTCCGGCTCATCTACTACGACCAGCGGGGACGTGGGAAATCCGCGGATCAGGTGCAGCCCGAGGACGTCACGCTCGCATCCGACATCGACGATGTCGACAAGGTGAGGCAGCACTTTCAGCTGGAATCAGCGGCGTTGCTCGGACATTCCTGGGGCGCCGTTCTTGCGCTGGAATACGCGCTTCGATATCCGACACGCGTGTCTCACCTGATCCTGATGAATCCGGCGCCGGCCTCTGCCAGCGACCTCGCAGTGTTGCGGAAGGCCTACGTCCAGAAACTCGGCGCCGACATGGATCGACAGAGAGCGATCATGGCCAGCGCCGCCTACAAAGAGGGCGACCCCGAGGCCAATCGCGGCGCGTTATCGCCTTCACTTCACGCCGCGCTGAAGCGACCCGAGGACTACGAGAAACTGATGGCCGACGATGAAAGCGGGATTCGTCAGCCAGGGCAAGGAGGGCATCGTCAAGGCACGAGCGGTCGAAGACCGGCTGATGCATGACACCTGGCAGATGGATGGCTACGATCTGCTGCCCAAGCTGCGGAACCTGAGCATTCCGACCTTGGTCATCTATGGCGATCACGACTTCATTCCGGGCGAGATCGCCGAGCATATCGCGCGGGCGATTCCGAACGCTCGCCTGGTCACGCTCAGAGACTGCGGACACTTCGCCTATCTCGAATGTGCTGGCGACGTTCGCAACGCGTTCGACGACTTTCTTCGGCCCACGACCGGCGCGGCAGCGAAGGACTTTCCAATCAAGCCGGTACGCCTCATCGAACCATTCGGGGCCGGCGGTGGGGTTGACGTCATGTCCCGGCCTGTCGCGCAGAAGCTCTCTGAGCTGACCCGCTGAAGGATTTCATTCCAGTTGCGCCGCTCACGAGCCGCGGCGTCAGCGGAGGTAGGCGGCCAGGGCTGATATGTCAGCGTCGGCGAGACCGGACGCCACTGCCTCGGTGACCAGTGCTCGAGTGGCGGCGCTTTGGTCCATACGAGCGCCGACCTGAGACGCCAGGTGAGCGATCAAGTCCAGATCCTTCTTCGCAAGAGCCAGGCTGAACGCGACCGCCGCCGACTCCGGATCAACGAACGCTGCGCGCTTGTATTTGACGAACGGCGCGGCGACCGCACTCGACTCCAGCACATCGTACATCGTGGTACGGTCCAGGCCGGCTTTTTCTGCCAGCACCAGCGCCTCGCTCAGCGCCGCACTCAGCCCGGCGACGACTGCGTTGACGACCAGTTTCATCGTCGAGCCGGCGCCAACGTCACCCAGGTGAAACACCCTCGAGGCGAACGAAGCCAGCACGGGTCGAGCAAGATGAGCGCTGCCCTGTCTCCACCGGCCATAACCGTCAGCTGGCCGGAGTCGACCATGGTCACGCTCCCCGAGACCGGTGTGTCCAACAGCGTTGCGCCACGCGATGCCGCCTCGGCCGCCAAGGCCCGCGGCGTCTTCGGGTCGAGGGTGCTGGTGTCGCACACGACGGCGCCGGAGGACAGCCCGGAAAGCAGCCCTCCGCTTCCGTGATATGTCACCTCGACAGCCGCGTCAGCCGCGAGCGACACCACACACACTTCCGCAACTGTCGCCGCCTCGCACGCCGTCTCGAAGGCAGAGGCGCCGATCTCCTCAGCAAGCGCTTGCGCAACCGACGTCGTCCGGTTGTACAACGTCAATGCGTGACCCGCGCCGGCAATCCGGCGGGCCATTGCCGCGCCCATTCGGCCGGTTCCGATGACGGCGACCCTCATGACAGTAACCAGCCGCCGTCGACGGCGATCTCGATGCCGTTGACCGAGCGATTGCGCAACAGGAAGTCGACGGTGTCTACGATGTCTGCCATCGTGGCCGTGCGCCCGGTGGGCGTTCGGGCTCTGACACTCTCGAGCGCGGCGGCCTTGCCGGCCCAGAACGGGCTGTCGCCGACGATGCCGGGGTGCAGACAGTTGATCCGAATGGGCGCGATTCTCGGTCGCCAGCGTGCGGACCATGCCGTGCACGCCGCCGTTGACAGTCGACACCGTCGTCGAGCCGGGGTACGCCGGTCGCGCGCCAGCCCGCCGAACATGACGATCGACGCGTCGTTCGATAGTCTGGACAGGAGCGTGTGCACGACCTCGGTGTAGCCGATCAGCTTCATGCGTCACCAGGTACGTCGCACGCCGGATGTTGTCGTCGCTTGGCCGTATTGAGGTCGCGCTCGATGGCGCCGATCACGATGTGATCCAGCGACTCGATATCCGCCAAGCCGGAAGCGATCCCCTCCGGGTCGGCCAGGTCAACCGCGATCCCGCGAACGTCGCCGCCGATCTCCGCCGCTATGGCCTGCGCACGAGCCGCGTCCCGGCCAGTAGGGTCACGGACCAGCCGCGATCGGCGTAGTGCTTCACAACCTCACGGCCAATACCGGCCGTGCCACCAACGACCAGCAGCCGTTTGGCCTTAGTCATGAGAGGTCACCTCTGCGTGCCCACAGGTGGTTCCAAGGTTTCGCACGCGTGCGTGCAGGTACGGCTCAGAGGCTCGGAAGCATCAGCACCATCCTCAGCCCGCCCGCTTCGCATCATCGAACTCGGCGGTATGGAAGAAGTTACCTCGACACAGATGGTCTGGACTCCGCCGACGACGAGGGCAGTGCGGATGTTAGAACAGAGTGTGCGAGCGCGATCGCTGACGAAGAAGGACTTCATTCGGTTTCCCCGTAACGGCAACACGGATATCATCGTGGGGCTGTTTGG
>CAVQAH010000018.1:0-169164 GCA_963710415.1 uncultured Acidobacteriota bacterium
AGACGCTGGACATCCTGGGATCTTCGTCAGTGTGAAGCACCGGCGAAGCGGTTCACGCAGCCAAGCTCCTCGCCGCGCGCCTCGCGGTCGCGGCCCGACTCCTTCAGCGCTTCCCTGATCCTCGAGCTGTGGTTGCCTGCGTTTGATCCATAGAAGATGGAGGATCCGCAACAACTGCGTTGACGAGCAGTTATGAGTGCGGCGCCGCGATTACTAGCTTCTCCGCAGGAAAGTAAGCGCCCAGACGCGTAGTTAGCAGGTTTTTCCGGCTCAACGCGCTCGAATGGCGCAACGAGGCGGCAGCCTCGCGGAGTGCGGTATCGCGCGCTACGGCGTGATGCGCGACGCGGTCTCACCTGAACTAAGCGGCGCCAGAGCCAAGCGCATCAGCGACCGGCGCCGCTGGCCCGTGCGGCTGTCGCGCGCCTCGGTACAGCCGTGCCTGGGGCGATCTGCCCGTCAGCCTCCATGACAAGAGGACGCCCGGATGGCGGGAGTCGTCATCGTGGCCGTCGCGAAACGTAAATCTGCATTTGGCGGAGCGCAAGTTCGGGGTCGACACATCCCTCATTCATGAAACCCTTCCACAGCTGCTCCTCGCGCGCTTGGGCAGCCGGTTCGTCGGCGCCGGCGAGATGAGCCATTTCGTGCCAGACCATCGCCGCCAAAACGTGGACGTCGAAGTTGTACAAACTTCTTGTCGCGCGATTCCAGCAAGCGCCGGAGCGTTCCGCCTTGCAGGCTGACGTACCACGCCCGGTTCCCCGGGACGGTGAACGCTTCGAGCGGGCGAAGCGCCTGACGAATCCGGGGGTCCTCCTGAGCATCGACATCAATCACGCTGACGTATGCCGGTTGCTCCGGGAGAATCGCAAGCGCATCCCGGATGACGTCCTGGACTGACCGCGACCGTTCCCGAGGCGGGCAGCAGCTGCAGCTGTCAGAAGGAGCCGGGCGGTGGGACAGTCGGCTGCTCGCAGGGTCCGGAGCGTTGCTCTGCGCCCTTACACCCACGGTCAGCACCACGACGACGAAGAGAGTGTCGAACGCCGCTTGGCAACGCATGAATTCCTCCCAAGGCCTGTCCCCTGGGGGAGAGACTTAGCGGCGGGCTGGTAGGAAGTCCGGCGGGCGGTGTGAAGCGTAGGTAAGGTTTCCGTGACGGGCGGCGTATAATTCCGCTTCGGCCTTCCGGTCTTAACGGGGCACCCGTCAGCGTCGCCTGCGGTCCGGGCAGGGACAGTGGCTTTAGAATTCCTCCTCGGCCGATGGCGCGTCGCTCCCAGTCTCAACAGGCTCGAAGCGGACGACGCGACTGTTCACCTCGAGGCCAAGGTGATGCAGGTCCTGGTGCGGCTCGCGCAGCAGCCGGGGCAGGTCGTTTCCAGAGAACAGCTGCTCGCTGCCGCCTGGGCGGACACGTTCGTGACGGACGACGTGCTCAAGCGGTCGATCGAGCTGCGCAGGGCGCTGGGCGATGACGCACGGCAGCCGGTCTATATCGAAACCATTCCCAAAGGCGGGTACCGGCTCATCGCGCCGGTTGTCACTGATGCCCCGTCCGACCCGGCCGGTGCTGCGGAGCACGGACGGCTGCCGACCGAGCCTGGGCGCGTCACGGTTGAACCGGAGCACCAGTCCGTCGCGGGATATTTCCTCAGCTGGGTCGTCAGGCGCGGCGTTCCAGCGATCCTCACGCTCTGCCTCGTAGCCGGGATACTTGCCGCTGCATGGTGGGCCAGTCGCAGCCGCTCGACACCGAGTGACGGCGCCGTTCGTGCGGCGCCTGTCGTGCGAAGCCTCTCACGGCTGACGTTCGGCCCGCGGCTGCAAACCGACGTGACGTGGTCACCCGACGGGCGATTCATCGCCTACACATCTGACTTCGCCGGAAACTTCGACGTCTGGGTGCAACCGGTGACAGGCGGCAACCCGGTGCAGATCACCACGTCGCCGGCACATGAAACCCAACCGGACTGGTCGCCGGACGGCAGCAGCATCGTCTTTCGGTCCGAGCGCGACGGCGGCGGCCTGTTCGTCGTGCCAGCCTTCGGCGGACTTGGAGCGACAACTGAGCACGTTCGGCAGTCATCCATCCTGGTCCCCGGACAACCAGGAGATCCTGTTCCTCGATGGAACGGCGCCCGGTGACTTCGAGAATCCCATCAGGCTCTTCGCCGTCTCGGCCGAACTGGGTGAACCCCGCGAGATTCCTCGCTGACTTCCTCGCGCGCGGTTCCTGGTCATGGGTCGAGCCTCATCCCGACGGCCGGATCTCCGCGCTCGGAAGTCACCGGACACTCGGTCCCGGCTTCTACACCGTCAGACGGGACGGCTCACAGGTCGTCTCATCGAATCAGTCAGCGGTTACGCTGCGGGTCACCGGCGGTGGCGGCGGGGACCGGCGGCGGTTCCGGTGGCACCCGTCGGGCACGGCTCTGTATGTTCAGACGGATTCGAACGCCGTGTACAACCTCTGGAAGGTGCGCGTCGACCGCGACACACTCGCGTGGCTTTCGATGGATCGGTTGACGACCGGCGCAGGTCTCGATGTGGCGCCGGCGATTTCGCGGGACGGCACGCGCCTCGCGTTCACTACGGAGCAGGAGTCCTCGCGGCTGTGGGTGTTTCCGCTCGATCACGTCGCACGGCGCCTCGGTACCGGGAAACCACTCACGGAAGACCGTGCCGTAGCACAGAAGGCGGCGCTTTCACCGAACGGTGAGTACGTCGCCTACAATCTGGCCCGTCCTGGGCTCAATCATCCTGAGGCGTGGATTACGAAGATCGCCGAAGGTACGAGCGAGATGGTGCCGACAACCGGATGGGTGAGCTGCTGGTCGCCGGATGGAAGAGCCATTGCGTACATCCACTTCCAACTTGACAGGGAGCCGATGGCCGGAGCCGTGGCGGTCCGGAAGGTGGGTGGGAACGAACGTTTCGTCAGCCGGTGGAGCACTGATTTCCAGTTCTACCCCAGCGACTGGGGTGACGGCGCCCTCGTTGGCACATACCAGACCCCCGCGTTCACGGGGCGCACGGCGTTGGCACTCTGGTCGACGACCAATCCGAGTGCGGACAAGCCTGAACGCATCCTGATCGGCAGGACGGGGTTCGACCTCTGGGAGGCGAAGTTCTCACCCAATGGCCGGTGGCTGTCCTTCGTGGCGCAAAGGTCTGATTGACCGGCCAACCTCGAGCTGCACGTCGCCCCGGCCGCCGGCTCCAGTCCCCAGCGCTGGACGCGAGTTGCCGCCGACCATGCCTGGCCCGACAAACCTCGCTGGGCACCTGATGGCCGGACGCTGTACTTCGTCTCGCGGCACCCGTCGTTGTACTTCAATCTCTGGGGGGTCGGCTTCGACCCGGAGCGCGGGAGACCGGTCGGCCAGCCGTTCGCGCTCACTGCCTTCGACTCGCCCAGCATGTTCATTTCCCCGCACCTCGTCACGGCGGGGATGGGCGTCTCGTCGCAGCACGCCGTGCTCACGATCAAGAACGTGAGCGGCAGTATCTGGATGCTCGACAACGTGGACCGGTGATGGGACCAGTCTCTGGGAGTCGAACGCCTTTTCGCAGAGAACGTGCGACAACCCAACGGGCTGGCCTAAACAAGCCCCCAGAAGCTCGAACCGCGACGCAGCGAGCGAAGGTTAGCGAAGGGGGTGGGATTCGAACCCACGTGCCCTTTCGGACAAGACGCTTTCGAGAGCGGGCCCGTTACGACCACAGTCTTTGAATTGTCTCCGCTCGGAGCCCCGAGCTCCTGGCTCCCCGGGCGCTCGCGGTCGCCTGCGGCAATCCCCTCCGGCGCTCTCGCTTGCCGCGCGCTCACTCCTCGCGCTCGTAGGCTCGCAGGATGCTGCAGATCCGTAGAGGTTGGCTTGAGGGTTGTTGTCCGCCTCCGCCCCTCGGGGCTACGGCGAGACAGCCTCGCTCTACGGAATGCTCGCCAGAAGACATGGCCGGGCGCCACCCTTACTTCGATCGGCTGACGTATCCGGCGGTCAGGGCCGAAGACCCTCATAGCACCGCGATCGAAGACATCGCCGCCTCCCTGGTTTCGCAGGTGCGCCGAGTCTGCCCGAATGGCCCTTACGCCTTCGTCGGGTTTTCGTTCGGGGGCCTTGTCGCGTTCGAGATGGCCTGCCAACTCAGCGAAGCAGGGGAGCGCGTCGAGGAATTGATTCTCTGGGACGCCTACCCGGTTGTCCTCGAGCAGCGCTCTGTTCTGGCCGCCGTGCGAGTCTCATCCGCACCGGACTGTCGCCTTCCGCATCAGGCGATGGCGAGCGCTGTCGAACCGAGTGCGCAATATCCAGTGGCGGTTGCTTGGTCTCAAGGAGCGCCTGATCGGCACGGTCAAGGGTGACCCGGTCCGCAAAGCGATGCCTTACAGGAAGACGTTTCGGGCCGCACAGGACTTTCGTCCCCGTCCCTATAACGGGCGGGTCCACGTGCTGACATCCAAGCAGGGGCATCGGGCGTCTTCGACCGCCTCGTCCCGGCGCGCGACGCATGGGCGGCTGTCGTTCCCGCCGACCGCCTCTCCGTGTTCGAGTTGCCTTGTGGACATGTCGATATTCTGAGACCACCCCATCTCGATTCATTGATCCGGAAGACGCTGGACATCTAAGGCTTGGATCTTCGTCGGTGTGACGAACCGCGAAGCTGGAAGCGAGCAGAGCCAAGCTCCTCGCTGCGCGCTCGCTGGCGCTCGGCGCGGCGGTGGCTGACGACAGTTACACGAGTCAAAGCAGAGAACGCGACAGCGTGCCGGGCTGTTGCGCTTGGGGAAGGCAGCACGCCAATCAAGAGCACGCCGAGCATCAGGACTCGAGCACCTCACGCACGTTCCTGCCTTCGATTCTCGGTCATCATGGAACAGCGACGATTCGGCCGGCGCGCATCTCGACCACGCGGTCGGCAAGAACGGCGGCGTCTTCCCGGTCGTGCGTGACGTAGAGCATCGTCAGCGCGAGGCCCGCTGCAGACGGGCGAGCTCCGTGCGCAGCTCTGCGCGAAGCTCCGGATCCAGGCTCGAAAGCGGCTCGTCCAGCAGCAGGACGCGCGGGTCGCCAACGAGCGCACGGGCAAGCGCGACCCGCTGCTGCTCGCCGCCGGAGAGCTCGTGAGGATAGCGTGCGGCGAACTGCTCGATGCGAACCAGCGCCAGGGCATCACGTGCTCGGCGGGTTCGTGTCGCTCGCGGGGCAGATTCAGCGATCCGAGCACGAAATGGAGATTCTCCCGACCGTCAGGTGCGGCCACAGGGCCAAATCCTGGAAGACGAACCCGAGTCTGTCGCCGGTGTGGCGGGACGAGGGTGCGGCCAGCGACCGGCACCGGCATGCCATTCAACCAGATTTCGCCGCTGTCAGGGACCTCAGGCCCGCGATGAGCCGCAGCAGGGTCGTCTTCCCGCATCCGCTGGGCCCGAGGATCACCGACTGCGTTCGCCGGCCGCGACCTCGAGTGAGACATCGTCCAGCGCCTGATGGGACCCGAATCGCTTTGTGACGTCGGCGAGCGTGATCGCCGCGCGCGTTCACTTCGTCTCGCGGAGCGACGCGCCGCACCCAAGCGGCGCAGCGGTGAAGATCACAGCGCCTGCAGCAACGCCAGAGCGGCCACGTGCGACGGCGGCGTATTCGCGATAAGCGTGTAGATCCGAATCGGCAGCGTCGCTTCGCCCGGAGGCGCGACGAGAATGCTGACACCAAGCTCCCCGAACGCCAGCACGAACACGATCGACCCAGGACGCAGCAGCCCGAGTCGCATCTGCGGCAGCACAATCCGCCACATCGTTCGCAGCCATCCCGCGCCGCTCACTGCGGCGGCCTCCTCGTGCGACACGGGCACGTATCGCGTGCTGGCCGCGGCAGGGCCAACGCCGCGACGGGCACGAATCGCGCCAGGTACCCCAGCAGGAACATGACATCCGTGCCGTAGAGGCCCCGAGCAGGCCGGGCCGGTTCCAGAGGCCGATCAGGCCCACGCCGACAATCGTGCTCGGCACCGCGAACATGACGACGAGCACGACCTGGGCAGCCAGTCGCACGACGCGACCGGCTCGCGCCCGCGCGTACCCGAGCCATACGGCCAGCGCCACGACAGCGTCGCGCCCGAGGGTCGCAAGTAGCAGGCTGTTCGCGATGCCTCGACCGGAGCCGGCGAGCGGCATCGCCCGACGAACGCGCCGCAAGCGCTTCGCGAACGAGGATCAGGATGGGAAGCGCAACCGCGACCGCAACGACGAGCAAATGCGCGCCGTCGCTGCCGGTTGGCGCCAGCCGTCGAACAGGAGCCGGGCGTTCCGCGAGCCGCCGCGTGGTGACGAGGCGATCGCCCAGCAGCATGGCGGCGACAGCCGCGACCGAGCACACGAGCGAGCGAGGAGCGGCACGGCGAGGAGCATCGCGCGGCTGAAGTCGTAGAGCGCCGCGAATGCGGTGAAGACTTCGGTCGTGTAGACGCGAACGCGCAGCAACCCGGGCACGCCGAACTCCGAGACGGCGAGGACGAAGATGACGAGGCGGCGGCGACCACGCTCGGGTGCAGCGAGCGGCAGGGTGATGCGCCGCAGCACGCGACCGCGGTGGCGCGACGATCAAGGCCGCCTCTTCGAGCCGTCCGTCGATCCGGCGGATGGCCACTTCCGTCGCCAGCATCGAGACGGGATAGAAGACCAGGCTCAGCACGAAGATGGCCGCCGGAAGGCTGTACGTCCATTCGAGACAGATCGTGGCCGAGAGAGCGGCGACGAGGCCGCGGCTGCTCCCGAGGTACGTCCAGGCGAGTGCGACGACGTACGGTGGCAGCAGGACGGGCGCGGCCAAGGCCAGACGCAGCAGCGCCTTTCGGCGAAGGTGACACGAGCCAGCGCGACGCCCAACGGCGCGCCGATGGCCGTGGCGAGAAGCGCCGTGCCGATGCCGAGGAGCGCCGTGTTATACAGCAAGCCCCGCTGCCGCGCATCGAGCACGACGGCTGAGTACGCGCCGCTCGCCGCAGCTGAGCGAGATGGCCAGCAGATAGGCGACCGGCAGCACGCAGCAGACGACGAACGCGGCGATGGCGACGCCGATCACGACGGTTCGACTGCGACTGGCCATCGCCACATGTCGCGATGCGTTTCCGCTGACGTGACTCAGAGGCCCAGAATCGCCGCCAGGCGGTTCGTCACGTCCTCGACGCGAGCTCGCGGCCTTCGCGTAGTCGAGCGTCATCGGCTTGAAGGTGTCGATCGCCGGAATGTTCTTCGGTCCCGGCACGCCGGCATGCAGCGGAATCTGCACCGCCTCGGATTGCGCGAGCTGGCGCTCGACGTCGGCGGACAGCAGATAGTCGATCAGCTTGCGCCCTTCCTCCGGATGCGGCGCGTTCGCGATCAGCGACACCATGTTCGGCATCACCGGCACGCCCAGACCCGTCCTTGTCCGGCAGCACCATCGCGATCGGCTGACCATCTTCGATCGCGACGTTCACGTCGTCGGTGTCGGTCAGGCCGACCTTCACGTCGCCGCGCGCAACGAGATCGCGGACGACGGAGTTGCCGTCGACGACCCGCACGCCGTTCGCTTTCAGCCGGCGGAAGAAGTCGTCCATCTTCTCGTCGCCGGCGATCGCGTACAGCGCGGCAACATGGAATGACGTCGAGCCGAACCGCGGGTCGGCCATCGCGACTTGGTCCCTCCATTTCGGATCCGCCAGGTCGAAGACCGACTGCGGCGCCTCCTCCGGCTTCACGAGCTTGGTGTTGTACGCGATGACGCGGATTCGTGCCGAGAATCCGGTCCAGTATCCGTCGGGATCGACGAGCGCCGCTGGGATTCCCTCCGCGCTGGGTGACCGGTACGAGCGCCAGCACACCTCGCGACTTGAGCACCAGCGTGCGAACCGGCTCGTTCGACCAGAAGACGTCCGCCTGGGGCCGCGCCTTCTCGGCCAGGAGCCGATTGGCGAGCCGGTCGACTTGGTTTCTTCCGTGTCGTAGACGGCGTTGACCTTCACACCTGATCGCTTTTCGTACTCCTGGAGGACGGGTTCGGAAAAGACGCGATCGGTCGAGACGTAGATGGTGACTGTGCGGTCCGCGTCAGGCGACGCTGCCGGTGACCGGCAGCCGCCCGACGGCAGAGGACCGCGAACGCGCGAGACAGGCCGGATGGAGACGTCTGTAGTGAACGCATGGCTTACTTGGTCACGACGGTCAGATCGTCAAACTGGGTCACAGAGTCGGCCTTGGTCCACACGCCAACCTTGCCCGGCCTGGCTGAACGTGCGCGTCCTCGACTTCGTACAGCTTGGTGCCATTGAAGTACACCTCGAAGCGCGGCCCTGCGCGACGACTCTCAATGTGCTCCACTGGCCTGACGGCACCTGCGCCTTCTTGCCGTACGTGCGGCCCTCTCCCTTGAGCGGGGAGATCGGTGCGCTTGCCGTTCTCGACCTTGTACAACACGACGTTGTTCTCGAGCGCGTTCGCCCGGACGATGTAGTAGTTGTCCTCGTTCTGGAAGCGCCACACGAGTCCAGCGGCCTGGTCGACTCGACCCGATACCGGCTTGAACCGCACGGATAGATCCACGTCGGCGGCGGTGAAGTCGCTGACGACGGCCACCGGAAACCGCGCGCGCGTGTTGTCCGGATCGACTTGCGCCAGATATTTGTTCGTGCCTTCGGCCTCGCACGATCCACTTTGCCCGGCGCGCCCGCCTTTGCGGTGTGGCCGAATTCGAAGCCCTTCGGCGGCTGACCGACGGCGTCGTCGGTGAACTCCATCTTGCGCGTGGCGCCCTGAATCACAATCGCGCTCCCTATTACGACAAACGCCATGAGACAAGTGGCTCTCCGCATCGGACTACTCCTTTTTGAACCTCTGGCCGGCTACGAAGAATTCGCCTTCGGCAACACAATTCGAAACAGGCTTCCGCGGCCAAGCTGGCTCTCCACCTCGATGCGTCCCCCATTGGCCTCAACCGCCCACCGTGCGATCGCCAGTCCGAGACCGCTGCCGCCGCGCTCGCGCGAGCGGCCTTCATCCACCCGGTAGAACCGATCGAAGATTCGGGCATGATGCTGGGCATCGATTCCCGGGCCCTCGTCGAGAACCTCGATCGCCTGGGCTCCTTGCTGTCTAGAGGTTGCCCGAATGCGGATCGCCGCCCCCGGAGGGCTGTACTTGATCGCATTGTCAACAATGTTGACGAGAGCTTCACGGAGCAGCACCGGATCGACCCGCGCGACTGTGGACGCATCTCCATCGACGACGATCGACTGATTTCGGTCCTCGGCGAGCACGAACAGATGTGTTGCGACCTCGCGAGCGAGTTCCAGCATCTGAACCCGCTCCTGTTTCACCGGCGTGTGACCGCTGTCGGCTCGCGACAAGAACAAGAGACTGTCGACGAGACGCGTCAATCGGTCCGCCTCCTCGAGCATGCTTCCGATCACCTCGCGATACGCCGCGACGTCGCGATGCTCGCGCAGACCAACCTCGCCAACGCTGCGAATGGCCGTGAGCGGTGTGCGCAGCTCGTGCGACGCGTCGGCTGTAAACCGTTTTAGGCGATCGAATGCCTCCTCGATGCGCCCCAACAGTTCATTGAACACGATCGCGAGATGTCCCAGCTCGTCGTGCGGATTGACGACCGGCAGCCTCATGCGAAGTTCGTCGGCGGTGATGGACTGGGCCTCCTCGGTCATGCGTTCGACAGGCGACAGAGTTCGCTTCGCAAGATGGTACCCACCGATGCCCGCACAAATCATCGCGATCGGCAGCCCGAGGCTGAGTCCAAGGACAAGCTCGTTGAGCTCGTGTCGAACCTGTTCTTCGGACCTCGTCACCCGTATCACGAATTGGGAAGAACCGACGGTATGCGCGCCCGTCAGCGTCCGAGCCCGCCGGCCGGCCGGCGTGATCGCGGATGCGTACGCGTATGCCGATGGGACCTCAATCGGAGCCGAGAGTTGCTCCATGCCAGGTGAGCGGAATTGGAGATGGCCCACCGGACCCCACACTTCAATCCATCTCACGGGCTCATCGGCGTCAGTGTGATGCCCCGACGCGACTGGCCAGCCACCCGTTTGTGAGACGTTGGTTTCGACCAATTGTTCGACGCTCTCAAAGTCGTCGTGCAACGCGCGATCGAGCTCCTGTCGGAGGCTGTTGCGAACGAACATGTAGACGCCGACGGCGTAGATCAACAACACCAGGGCCACAGCCGTGCTGTACCAGAGGGCCAGGCGCAAGCGCACGCTGCTCGGACGCCGCGTGAGACTCACGGGCCGCCGTCCTTCAGCAGGAAACCGACACCGCGTATCGTGTGAATGAGCTTTACCCGCCCTTCGGTGTCGACCTTCTTTCTCACTCGGGCGATGTGCACGTCGATGACGTTGTCGAGCGGCGTACCGCGCGACGGCTCCTTCCACACCTCACGTGTCAGCATCTCTCGCGAGACGAGTTCCCCTTCGTGTCGCAGCAGGTACTCAGGAGCTCGAATTCACGGGCGGTCAGATCGATTGCCTCGCCGGCTCGAGCCGACCTTTCGCGACACCAGATCCATCTCGAGATCCGCGGCGCGCGAGCCGCAACGTTTCAACCGGTCGTCCGCGGCGGATCAACGCGCGCAGGCGTGCGAGGAGTTCCGCGAACGCGAACGGCTTGACGAGATAATCATCGGCGCCGCTGTCGAGGCCAACGACGCGATCCTGAACGGCGTCCTTCGCCGTCAGGACAAGGACCGGCGTCCGATGCCCCTGGCGGCGCAGAGTGTTGAGGATCTCCAGGCCGGAGCGACCAGGCAGCATCAGGTCCAGGATGATCACGTCGAACGGCTGAGAGACGGCTCGGAAAAACCCGTCCTCGCCGGTCGCTGAGACCTCGACGTGATAGTGCTCGCCCTCGAGGCCTTCCCGCAGCGCGCGGGCGACCTTTTGCTCGTCTTCGATTACGAGGTACTCGCACCGGTCCTTGCCGCCTCCGGGGACATCTGTCACTTCAGGTCGACAGTCACATGTTTGCTCTGGCCGTCGCGTGTCGCAACAAGCACGTTCACGACCGGGCGGCCGTCCTGCACCGCGGGAATTGCGGAGTAGACCGTTCCGGCCTGCTGGGCCCCGGCCTTCTTGATCGCATCGCTGAGCGACAGCCGTGAAAGCTGGAGGAGCGTCAGCTGCATCGCCGAACGCGCGATGTGCTCCTTGTCGGCGAACACCTCGGTCTCCGGCTTCCATGTGGCGTCGGTCGCTGGTCCAATCAGCTCCATCAGTGTATTGTGCTCCGCGTCGCTGTCTCGACCTTGTTTCGCCGTGTACACGCTGAGCATGAGCTGATCGCCCTTCATTTCCATTTTGGCCGAGATCGCCGGGCCATCGGTCTTCTCGGCCTGTCGGATGCCATCTACGAGCGTGTGGCGGCTGGCAGACAGCTTCGACAGGAGCTGCTTGTCGTCTCCGTGCTGACGAGCAGCAACGAGCGCGCTGCCGAGTGCAAACGCCGCTACTGTCACGATGATGATCTGCCGACTTGTATGGCGATGCATGAACCCTCCTTAACATGGATCCGTCGTCGCAGCGACGGCCCTTCACTCTCCGGCCCATCGTAATCGCGCCGTGGAGAGCGCATCCTGAAGAGTTCCTGAATTCGGCTTCAGATACCGCGTGATCGCTTGACGCTCTCTTCAGGGTTGCGGAGTATAGGCACGAGAGACAGACGGAACATCAAGGTGGAGACGTCACGATGACATCATTCAAGCTCATTGTCGGATCGGTGGTTCTGACGAGCGCATTGCTTGCACCGACCGGCACTCGCGCTCAAGAGATACCAGCCGAGTACAAGGGCGTCCTGACGACGCTCGGCAAGACCGGAGACTTCAAGGACGGTGTATTGAAGGTGAACATCCCTCGAAGCGATCTCAAGGTGACAATCGACAAGCGCCCGGCGCCGACGCCGTTCGGGTTCGGCGGATGGGTTGCGCTGACGAAGGGCGACGGGATGGACGTGATGATGGGCGATCTCGTGCTCACTGAAGACGAGGTCAATCCCGTGATGTCCGCGCTCCTGCAGAATGGGCTCGACGTCACGGCGCTCCACAATCACTTCTTCTGGGAGCAGCCGCGCATCTTCTATATGCACGTGCACGGGATGGGCAGCCCCGCCGGATCTCGCCGCGCGCGTGAAGCCGGCCATCGACTTGATTGACCAGGCAGCAAAGAAGGCGCCGGGCTCGCCTTCGTCCGCACCCGCCCAGTCACCCGCGACACTCGATGGTGCGGCCCTCGCGAAGATCATCGGCACACCGGGTGAGCAGACCGGACCGGTTTACAAGATCACGATTGGACGGCCCGATATCGACCTGCGCGAACACGGAGCGTCGATCAACGCGCGGATGGGCCTGAACACGTGGGCCGCGTTTGCGGGGACGGATGCGGACGCGATGGTGGCCGGCGACGTCGCGATGCTCGATCACGAGGTGACGCCGGTGCTCAAGGCGCTTCGCGCGAGCGGCATCAACGTCGTCGCCATCCATCACCACATGACCGGCATCACGCCGGCGGTGATCTTCCTCCACTACTACGGCACGGGGCCGGCGGCGAAGCTGGCGCAGGGCGTGCGTGCCGCGGTCGATCTGCTGGGGAAGACACCCGCCAGTCGTCAATGACGGTCCGAGACTGCGACCTCTGAAGCGGTACTGTGTGCCGACGCTCCTGTGGTCGCTGATGTGGCTCCGAGCGCGGCGCAGGATGGGCCGCCACCGACCCTGCGGGTCGGCTCTTTGCCGGATGGCGTCCGGATCGACGGGGTGCTGGACGAGCCCGCATGGGCGCGCTGCCGAATCGATCGACGGCTTCACGCAGATCGATCCGACGGAAGGCGCGCCGCCGACGGCCGGACGATCGTGCGCGTGCTGGCCGGCGCAAGGCGATCGTCATCGGCATCGTCTGCGACGACCCGGACCCGTCCGGCATCGTCAGCTTCAGCGTGCGGCGCGACGCCGACGCTCGACTCCGAGGATCACGTCCGCATCGTGCTCGGTCCGTTTCTCGACGGCCGATCCGGCTACGTGTTCGCCGTGAATCCGAGCGGCGCGCGCTACGACGGCGCTGATCAATCCGGGCGGCGAGAGCGAGAACCCGGACTGGGACGGCATCTGGGAGGCGGCGACGACGCGCGGCGCACCCGGGCTGGAGCGCCGAGATCTGGATTCCGATCCAGACGCTTGAGCTTCAAGCCGGACCTGCGCGAGTGGCACTTCAACGTCCAGCGCCGCATCCAGCGCCGGCTCGAAACCGATCGCTGGGCCTTTCCGGCGCGCCAGTATCAGGTCACGCAGACCAGCCGCGCCGGGCTGCTGACCGGACTGCCGGAGTTCGACCTCGGGCTCGGGCTGAGCGTGCGGCCGGCGGTGACGGCGGGCGGCGGCATCCCCGCGCCGGCGCGCCGGTCGACGGCGAGTTTCAGCCGAGCCTCGACGTCACGCAGCGGCTCGGCGCGAACATGCTGGCGTCGCTGACCGTCAACACCGACTTCGCCGAAACCGAGGTCGACACGCGGCGCACCAACCTGACGCGGTTTCCGCTGTTCTTTCCCGAGAAGCGCACGTTCTTTCTCGAGGGCGACGACATCTTCGCGTTCGGTCTCGGCCTCGAAGCAGGACGTGCTTCCGTACTTCAGCCGCCGCATCGGCCTGGTCGAACGGCAAGAAGTGCCGATCATCGCCGGCGGCAAAGATCAACGGCCGCATCGGCAGCACCAACTTCGGCGGCCTGGTCGTCGGCACCAACGACAAGCCGGGCGTCGTCGACGACGAGGCGGTGATGGCGGTGGGCCGCGTCAAGCAGAACATGTGGCGCGAATCGTGGGTCGGCGCGATCGCGACGGTCGGCGATCCGCTCGGGCGGACCGGAAGCTGGCTGGCCGGCGCCGACTTCACCTACGCGACCTCGCGCTTTCGCGGCGACAAGAACTTCCTGGTCGGCGTGTGGGGACTCGCGACGGGTCGCGACGGATCTCGGCGGCGATCGCAACGCGCACGGGTTCAAGGTCGACTACCCGAACGACCTGTGGGACATCGCGCTCACCTACAAGCGGATCGGCCGCGACTTCGATCCATCGCTCGGATTCGTGCCGCGGCCGGCGGTGCATCTCTTCAACCTGAGCGTCAACAATCAGCACGCGGCTGCCGCGCGGGCCGATCCAGCAGCTGTTCCACGAGTTCGAGCCGTCGCTCGCGACCGATCTGTCCGGACGGTGGGAGAGCTATCGCGTGTTCATCGCGCCGATCAACTGGCGGTTCCGCAGCGGCGACCGGTTCGAGTTCAACGTCGAATCCGACCGGCGAGCGGCTGGTCGAGCCGTTCGAGATCGCCGACGGCGTGTCGATCCCGCCAGGCTCGTATCACTGGCGGCGCTACCGGCTCGAAGTCGGCACCGCGCAGAAGCGGCGGCTGTACGCGCAGGTGACGTGGTGGTTCGGCGGCTTCTACGACGGCGACCTCGATCAGATCGATGTGGACCGGCGCCTGGAATCCCGACGCCGCTCCTCACCGTCGAGTTCTCCGGCGAGCGCAACATCGGCCGGCTGCGCGACGCGGCGATTTCACGCAGACGCTCGTCGGCAGCGGCTGCGCGTCAACGTGTCGCCCGATCTGTCGATCGCCAGCTACGTCCAGTACGACACCGACAGCGACTCGGTCGGCGTCAACACGCGGCTGCGCTGGACGTTCCGCCCGGTCGGCGACCTGTTCGTCGTCTACAACCACAACGTCCGCGTCGCTGCTCGATCGCTGGCAGCTCGACTCGAACCAGCTGCTGGTGAAGCTCCAGTACGCGTTGCGATATTGAGGATTCCATGGACCTGTTACACGGTCAGACAAAGAAGGCCCAATGCGCTTTGGTGACTAACGGAGTTGTCAGATCGTGAAGGTTGGCTTGAGGCGTGGTTGTTCCGGCGAGGCAGCCTTTCGCACTCGCCGAACGGCTCGCAGAAAACGTGGCCAGCCCAACGGGCTGGCCTAGCCGAAGCTCGCCGCGAAGCGGCGAGCGAAGGCTGGCGGAGAGGGTGGGATTCGAACCCACGTGCCCTTTCGGACAAGACGCTTTCGAGGCGCCCCCGTTACGACCACTTCTTTGCTTACTCCGCTCGGAGCCAAGCTCCTCGCTGCGCGCTCGCGGTCGCCTGCGGCGACTTCCCTCCGGCGCTCGCTTGCCGCGCGTCTCGCTACGCTCGACGCGCCTCAGACGACGGAGTTATCAGATCGTGAAGGCTGGGTTGGAGTCCGCCTCCGCCCCTCGGGGCTACGGCGAGACAGCCTTCGCACTTGTTGAACGGCTCGCAGAAAACGTGGCCAGCCCAACGGGCTGGCCTAGCCGAAGCTCGCCGCGACGCGGCGAGCGAAGGCTGGCGGAGAGGGTGGGATTCGAACCCACGTGCCCTTTCGGACAAGACGCTTTCGAGGCGCCCCCGTTACGACCACTTCGGTACCTCTCCGTTTATTACTTCGCTCGGTGGGGCCCCTTTTCATTCCCCATCTCGCTGCGCGCTCGCGGTCGCCTTCGGCGACTTCCCTCCGGCGCTCGCTTGCGGCCGCAGGCGCTCACGCTTACTCCGCGCTCGGGTGCCGCTCGGAAATTTGCAAGACAGCGCGTTATCGCCGCTGACTTCAAAAAACGTCTGCATCATCGCCGGCACTCTTCTTCGAGCACTCCCCCGACGGCGATCATCCGGTGGTTCAGTGACGGATGCTCGTGTGCGCGCATGGCCGACTCGATCGCGCCGGCCTTTGGCTCGCGGGCGCCGAACACCAGGCGCGCGATCCGCGCGTGGACCATCGCGCCCACGCACATCTGGCACGGTTCGATGGTCACATAGAGCGTCGCACCGCTCAGCCGATAGTTGCTGACCCGGCGGCCGGCATCGCGCATCGCCACGATCTCCGCATGCGCGGTCGGATCGTGTGTCGCGATCGGCTGATTGAATCCCTCGCCGACGATCGCCTCGTCGATGACGACGACGGCGCCGACGGGGACTTCCCCACGCCGACCGGCTTCGGCGGCCAGCTCGAGCGCGGCGCGCATGAACGCCTGATCCACGCCCTCGGGCAGCCGCCTCTGAACGGCCCAAACCTCCGGACACCAGTTCTTTAGCTTACCATGTCGAGCTCTGGGCTCGGCTTCCGGCCGGAGCCTTGGCGAAGGCCTGCGGCCTCGGACTCGGAGGCTCTCCGCTAGTGCTCGGACATTGAGTGCCTCCATGGGCCCCTCGTACGTTAGCACTCCTTGCACCGTTCGCACGACTGGCACCCCCGGCCCCTGGGCACTCGCGCACTTGCGCACTTGCGCACTGCGCACTTGCGCGCTTACCGGTGAGTCAGCGTCACCGGCCCACCGACGACGACCTCGCACGCCTCGAGACGATTGCCGTCGAGATCCCAGAACGAGAAGAACCGCAAGCCCGGTAGTTCCGACAGATCCGAGGTGCGAATGCCCCGCGCGATCAGTTCGCCGCGCTGAACGGCGGCATCACTGGTGGCGATGATTGGAAACGGCGACCCGCTCGTACCCTGTGGCCCGGACTCTCCAGGCCGAAACTGCCACAACGTGAGGCTGGTGCCCTGACCGAGGCCGAGCACCGCGAGTCCCTCGCTGGGATCCGCGAAGACAACGTTGAAGCCCAGATACGTGCAATACCAGTCCGACGCGGCCGAGTAGTCGGCCACTCGAAGAACGATCGTGTCGATTCGCGTAAACACAGTCGTCGGGTAATCGTGAAACGTCTTTGCAGAATAGGGGGTCAGGGCTCAGTCGAACGCGACCCCGGCCACGTCGACGCGCAGGGCAGATCGACGATCACCGATGTGCCGCCGTTCGGCTGGCTTTCGACGGACAACGTGCCTTGGAGCTGCCGGACGGTGAACGACACGGAACTCATGCCGACGCCCGTTCCCGTTTCCTTGGTTGTGAAGAACGGTTCGAAGATGCGCGCCCGGACATCTGGCGTCATCCCGCGGCCGGTGTCGCTGACGATCAGTGCGCACGTGCGGGCCGCCGACCTCGGACCCTTGATGCGATGGATTGTCGACAACGGCGGTCTCGATAGTCAGCACGCCGCCCTCGGGCATCGCGTCGCGCGCGTTCAACGCGAGGTTCAGAAGGATGCGTTCAACTTCAACGACGTCGGCGACGACGAGTGCCGGTTCCGGCGAGACCCGCAGACGCACGCGAACGTGTCCCCGGCGAGCCTGGCAATCGTCTCGAACGCGGATCCGACGACCTGATTCAGATCAATCTGGCTGCGCGCCATCGACCGGGGACGCACGGTGAGCAGCAACTCACGCGTCAGCATCGATGCGCGCTCGGCCGCCTGCATCAACTCCCGGAACTCACGGTCGGCCTTTCCCGGCGGCACGTGCTGATGCATGCACTCGGCGCATCCAATCATCACCGTCATCAGGTTTCTCAGGTCGTGCGCGAACTGCGCGATCGTCAGATCGCCAGGATCGATCGCCGGAAACACCCCGTCCCGAACACCTGCAGTCTCCGACCCTCGATGGGCAGCCGATGATGTCTGTCTCGCAAAGAGCCGTTTGAGGCGTGTGACGAACCGGGACGAGGGGGCCTTGCTCACGCGTTCGGCAGTGGTCATCCAAAAGATCGACTATAGGGGCTGGATGGCCACCTCGATATTGATTTGGATCAAACTCGGCGGCGCGCCGCCGGGGGCTCACACGGCCGCCGCCAGGTCGGGCCAAACCGGCGGGATCGAGGATGCGCGCGAGGTTGCGGCTCTCGAACTTCACGAGGCCGCGGCGCTCGAGTTCCGCTGCGGCGCGGCTGACCGACTCCAGGGACAGTCCGAGGAAGTTGGCGATGTCCGAGCGGCTCATCGGCAGCGGCACGTCGCGGTCGGTCGCCGGAATGTGATGCAGGTGGTCGCGCATCAACGTGATGAACATCGCGAGCCGGCCCGCGGCATCACGGCGGTTGATCAGGATGGCCCGCCGCTGCGAATCGCGCAGCTCGTGCGTCACCTTCGCGAGGAACTTAAACTGGAGGGCGGCGTCGTGCATCAATAGATCGGTGAGGGCGTCGATTGGCAAACGGTAAAGCGTCACGCGCGTAATCGCCTGCGCGGTGGCGACGTACTTGCCGTTCTCCGACAATCCGAACAGGTCCTTCGGACCGAGGAAGGCCCCGACCGCACGCTTGCCGCTTGGCAAGTCGCGATACGACTTGACCACGCCTTCGACCACGGCAAAGACCCAATCCGCGGGCGTATCCTCGCGATAGATCACGATGCGCGACGGCAGGCGCAGCCGAGTGCCAATCCTTACGAGATCCTCCCGTTGCCTCTCGGTCAGGAGCTCGGTGGCGGTGTTCGTGCCGCCTTTCAGAAACGGAATTGCCTTGATGGAGGGAGCGAGCTGTCGAGCTGGAGCGACCGGTTTCTTCATGGGACTTCTCGACGACGCTGCAGGGCACATTCAACTATCCGCTATGTCTCGATCATACAGAAGGATGGCGGAGGGAGCGGAAACTGGGTGTTGGGAGTTATCTGCCCCGCTCTTGAACGGGCGCGGCTGGATCGTGACAGCAAGGTCGCGGTTCGTCAGCGTCTCATTGCCCGCGATATCCGCTGCCAGCACGCGCACGATGTAGTCACCCGGGGGCATCGTCGTCGTATCCCACTTTCCTTCCGTTGCGACACCCTCGTGCAAGGTGTTGGTGACCACGTACAAGAACCTCGTGCGGCGGCGGCCATAGAACGGAATCCCGCTTCCGGATGCGTAGACCACCCGTGGAGCGTCCGTTCCCGCTATCAGCCGGTCGAAGCGAATCGTCTCTCGCGGCCCCTCGTAGCCTGGAGTGGCTGAGCCGTCACGATTGAGGATCTGGTATCCGAGTCGATACAGTCCCAGCCGCCGGCTCGGCTTGTTCCCATCGACCTGATCCCACGCGTCGACGACGATGTTGACAACGCCGTCGATGACGAGACGTCCCTTCCTCCGTTGCGTGAAGCGCTGGCCATCGTCACGAACGATCTGAATCCCGTTACGTGCGATCGTCGGACGCACGGTGTCCTTGAAGTGCATCACTCGAAAGTCCAACGGGTTGAGCTCCTCGCCGGACCAGCCGACGTTGAGGTGCACGTGATTGAACGCGTTGACCGTCCCGACCTCGTCGCCGGCGTGGAAGCGCGCGCCCCGCTTGACGCGGATCCGCACCAGGCGTCCTGATTCGTCATACGAGGGCAGAAAGCGGTCGTCGAACACGTCCCCGTTGCGCTGGCGGCCGACGCGCAGATGCACGTAGGCCAGCGATCCGATGCGGACGGATTCGTTCAACGTGCCGAACTCCGAGGTCGCGATCGGCGCGGCGACGACGCCAGGCCGAACGGCGACTACCGCTGTGCCCTCGAGTGCCTGCACGTCCAGCCCGCTGTGGAAACGCTCGGTGCCATCGCCGCCTCTGAGCTCGCCGAGCGTGCCGGTGATCTCGAATGGGCCTTCCATCGGCAGCAGCGGCCACAACAAAGGTTGTGTGGCAAAGCCATCCTCGTTGAATCGCGGGTGGATCGACGGCGGACCCGGTGGTCGCGCGTCGGTTCGTGAAGGTGCGGCGACCCGACGGATCAACGCGTTGCGGGAGTCGGCCACGATCAGCCGTCCGGGAGCCGCCAACGCCAGCCCTGTCGGGCCGCGGAAGCGAGCGTCCGCGCCTTCCCCATCCGCGAATCCGGGGCTGGACCCCGCAACGATCCGGGCGCTGCTGGCCAACCCCATCTCGACGATGCGGCCACGGTCGTCGGTCACATAGACAAGGCCGTCGTCACTGGCAGCGATGCCGATTGGACGAAACACGCCATCAGCTGGCGTCGCGTAGAGAGTGCTGACAAGTCCGGCCGGCGAGATCATGCGCACCGACCCGTTGCCGGTGTCGGCGACGTAGATGTTGCCCGAACGATCGACAGCTACTCCGCAGGGCGTGTCGAACCTTGCTTGATCCGCCGGACCGTCCACAGCGCCCGAGTAGCCGTCGCCGGCGATGGTCACGACTCGGCCGTCCGGCTGAACCGCGCGGATGCGATCGTTGTAGGTGTCGGCGACGATGACGCGGCCGGTCGCGTCGATAGCCACGCCAATCGGACCATTGAAACGGGCCTCAAACGCGGCGCCGTCACGAAATCCGGGGAACCGATCCCCGGCGAGGGTGGAGACCTCGCCTTGAGGGGTAATGCGCCTGATCGCGTTGTTGCCGGTGTCGGCGACGACGAGATTGCCGGCGGCGTCGATCGCGAGTGCCGAGGGGGTGTTGAACGACGCCGACGATCCGGATCCATCCGCATAACCTTGAGCGGCGCCGGCCAACGTCGTGATCGTGCCGTCCGGCGCGATTCGCCGGATTCGCTGCGACTCGCCTGCGTCGGCAACGTAAATGGTCCCGTCAGGAGCCACCGCGACGCCGAACGGATCCGAGAAGCGCGCGTTGCCGACGTGTCCATCGCGGGTGCCCGGCGTTCCGTCGCCGGCGATCACGGCAGCGACAGCGGTCCATCCTGGCTGGAGCGGTTGCTCGCGTTGTCGCAGGAACCAATACCAGATCGCCGCCGCAGCGCGCGGCGACGAGCAACACGGCCGCCGAACCGATGATGAGCGTCGATAGCCATGAACGTCGCGGCGCGGGGTCCGTCATCACGCCTGGATTCGCACCGGTCCCCAGGCGACCATGTCCTGACGTTTCGAGAAGTGCAGAAGCGGCGCAGTCGTGGGTAGCGTGATCCCCGCTGCGTCGGCGACAGAATTGCGTTCGAAGCGCGCGTCGGCTGATCGCAGCCGCCAGGGCGGGTGGTGTATCTCGAGACGATACGGACGCGCATTCCGATCCATCGCGTACAGGCAGTACCGCTCGGTGAGGAAATACTCGAGCGTGCCGGGCCGTGGCTCGTGCTCGCTGCCATTCGGCTCGTACGTTCCGATGAACTCCGCGGGCTCTCCGAGCCGGCGGCTGCGGTAGTCGATCGCTTCGGCGCGAGCCGTGCAGCTCATTTCCGCCCGGTGATACGGAAGGTTCAGCCACAGCCGCGCCATCCGGACCGCGAGCCCGCTGGCGGCGTCGAGGCTGAAGAACAAGACGCCGGGTTTACCCTCGGCCCGAACATAGGTTCGTAACGTTCAGCTCGGGAAATGTCGAGACGAGCGGCATGGCTGGCACGCCGCGGAAGGTGACGTTCGTCATCGAGAAAGGCACGACGCCGACGTACGCCTGACCGTCGTGCAAATCGAGATCGAAGGGAGCCGGAACTTTCGAGCGAAGGTGTGCCGGATCGACGGGCCAGTGCGCGAACAACAGATCGAGCCATGTCTGGACCATGATCCATGGCTGCCGCGGCAACGGCCACGGTCTATGGCCCACCTGCTCGAGGATCCTGGCTTCGAAACCGACTGGCACTTTCAGAAGCTTAGATCAGAGTTCTTCAAGCGCGGGCCGCCGGGCAGAAATCGCTGTCACGAAGAGCTCGCGCAGGGATCGCAGAGAGCCGGGAACGCAGGGAGTTCTTGCTGAGCTTGGGGAGCATGACCTGACAGAGGCGGAACCGGCAGCCTGGCGTAGCCAGGCTGGAAGAGGCGCGAACGATCGCAGATCAGAACGCCTCGCGATCAAGTGGCGCTCTGATCTGGGATCGTTCGCGACTCTTCCCGCGCCTGCGGCGCGGCCGGTTCCGCCGTGCCTCTGCGTCCTCTGCTCTCTGCGATCCCTGCGAGAGCTCTTTCGTGACAAGCAGCCGCGAATCAACCGGATGCAGCATCCGAAACTTGGGGAATCCGTTTCGCGGCGTTCCGCGTAGATAGGTCGTCATGCGCTTCGGCGGTCTCATCGTTTCTGCAATCCTGGGCATTAGCTCGGCCGTTCTCCTGAACCCCAGCCCAGCCCATGCGCAGTCCGGATCCATATTCGGCACGGTGAAGGACGAAACCGGCGGCAGTCTTCCGGGCACTGTCGTCGAGCTGCTCGACCAGTCCGGTTCGCGGCGCACCGAGGCCGACGTGGCGGGGGCTTACCGGTTCGACGGGTTGACGAGCGGCCGGTTCCAGTTGTCGTTCACCCTGGTCAATTTCGCGACCACGCGACGTGACGTGACGCTGCCGGCGTCTGGCAGCGTGCGTGTCGATGCGGTCATGTACCTCGCGCTCAACGCCGACGTCACCGTCACGCAGAAATCAACATTCACCAATCTGGCTGACGCAGAGAACCCCGCAGAGAATCTGATCGGCGTCGCGCAATCGGCGAGTCAAGGGGCCATCACGGCGCGGCAGCTCGATGCGCGGCCAATCATGCGCAGCGGAGAAGTGCTGGAAACGGTACCGGGCGTCATCATCAGCCAGCACAGCGGCGAGGGGAAAGCCAACCAGTACTACCTGCGTGGCTTCAACCTCGATCATGGGACGGATTTCGCGACGAGCGTCGCCGGCGTGCCGGTCAACATGCCGACGCACGGCCACGGCCACGGCTACTCGGATCTGAACTTCCTGATTCCCGAGCTGATCAGCGGCGTGCAGTTCTCAAAAGGCCCCTACTTCGCCGACCAGGGTGATTTCGCCACCGCCGGATCGGCGAACATCAATTACGCGAACAGCCTGGGCGGGCCGATCGTTCGAGTCGGCGGCGGGGGTCAGGGGTTCGGACGCGCGGTGGTCGCTGTGTCGCCATCGGTGGGACGCGGTCATCTGCTCGCCGCGCTCGAAGTGCAGCAGAACGATGGACCCTGGGAACGCCCCGATGACTTCCGAAAGCTCAACGGGCTGCTTCGCTACAGCCGCGGCGATGCGTTGAACGGATCCGCGATCACCTTCATGGGCTACGACGGCAAGTGGAACTCGACCGACCAGGTGCCCGAGCGCGCGATCGACAGCGGCACTCTCGACCGCCTCGGCACGATCGACGACACCGATGGCGGCAACTCCTACCGCTACAGCGCCTCGTTCGAATGGCAGCGCTCGCGCGGCAGTGCGAACACGAAATTCACGGCCTTCGGTCTCGCCTACGACCTCGACCTGTTTTCAAACTTTACCTATTTTCTCGACGATCCGGAGAACGGCGATCAGTTCCGGCAGGCCGATCACCGGTTCGTGACCGGCGCAAAGGTCGCGCATCGGCGGATCTCGACGTGGGCCGGCCGGTCGGTCCAGAACACGATTGGGCTCCAGCTCCGCAACGACATCATCGACGTCGGCCTCTATCACACCCGCGCGCGCCAGCTGCTCAGCGTCGTCCGCGAAGACGACGTGCTTCAGACGAGCGTCTCGGCCTACGCGCAGAACGAGACCGAATGGGCCCCGTGGCTGCGGACGATGGCCGGTGTGCGGGTTGACGGGTATCGATTCGGCGTGGACGCAGGGGAACCCTTGAACTCGGGCACGGATTACGCCGGCCTCGCCAGCCCGAAAGGCGGCGCCATCTTCGGACCGTTCCAGGGCACTGAGCTCTATGTCAACGCCGGCCTTGGCTTCCACAGCAACGACGCACGCGGCGCCACCATCACGATCGATCCGGCTACCGGAGACCCGGCTGATCGCGTCACGCCGCTGGCGCGCGCGAAGGGCGCGGAGTTCGGCGTCCGAAGCGTGAAGGTCCCGCACCTGCAAACGAGCCTGGCGGTGTGGACGCTCAGCCTCGATTCGGAACTGATCTTCGTCGGCGACGCGGGCACGACCGAAGCGGGACGGCCAAGCCATCGCTATGGAATCGAGTGGGCCAACTACTACTCGCCAAAGCCGTGGCTGATCTTCGACGCCGACGTCAGCATCTCGCGCGCACGTTTCACCGACGACGATCCCGTGGGCGATTTCGTGCCTGGCGCTGTGGCGACCGTCGTCTCGGCCGGCGCGACGGTGGACAGCGTCCGCAACATCTTCGGCAGCGTTCGCTGGCGGTACTTCGGCCCGCGGCCGCTCCTCGAAGACAACTCGAGGCGATCGGACGCGACGAGCCTGGTCAATCTCGAGGCTGGCTACAAGCTCACCAAGTCGATCCGCATCGCACTGGACGTGTTCAACCTGTTCAACGCCAGGCACAGCGACATCGACTACTTCTACACCTCACGGCTGCCGGGCGAGCCGTTCGGGGGCGTGGACGACATCCACTTCCACCCGACGCTCCCGCGAACCGCGCGCGTCAGCGTCATGGTTGGGTTCTGAAAAGCGCAAAGAACGTGTCAACCTCCAATTTCCGACTCCGGACTCCCAGGACTCTCAGCCGATCGGCTCGGAACTCTTGGGAGTCGGAGGTTGGGACGACTGACGACTACCACGTGCAACTCACGACTACGTCAACTCTCCTCCCCGAGCTTCAACCCAAAGCGCTCGGCCATCCTGTAGAGAGTCCGTCGATCGATCCCGAGCACCTGCGCGGCGCGCGTCCGATTGCCGCCGACTGCTTCCATCACGTGCTGGAGATACTGGCGTTCGAGCTCGTCGAGCGACGGGAGATCGCGGAAAAACCCCGTCGCCACGGTGCGATGCGAAGCGTTGAGCGGCGCTGGCAAATCGTCGGGCTGCACGGTCGAACCGGGAGCGAGCAGCACGACTCGCTCGATGAGGTTCTCGAGCTGGCGCACGTTGCCGGGCCAGTCAAACGCGACGATGACATCCAGCGCCGCGGGTGACAGCTCGATCTGACGTCCGGCACGGCCGCACGCGCGCCGCAGGAACTCCTCGGTGAGCAGCGGAATGTCCTCACGACGCTCCCGCAGAGGGGGCACGCGGATGACGACGACGCCAAGACGGTAGAAGAGATCCGCCCGGAACCGCTGTTCGGCAACGGCCTTCTCGAGATCGGTGTTGGTCGCGGCTGTGACCCGGATGTCCAGACGCACCACGCGCGAGCCGCCAACCGGCCTGATCTCATTGTCCTGCAGCACGCGCAGCAGCTTCACCTGCAGCGCCGGCGTCGTCTCGCCGATCTCGTCGAGCAGGATCGTTCCGCCATTCGCCTGCTCGAAGAGCCCTTTGGCATCGGAGACGGCGCCGGTAAACGCCCCGCGAACGTGGCCGAACAGTTCCGATTCCAGGAGACTCTCGGCAATGGCGCCGCAGTTGACCGGCACGAACGGACGGGCGGCGCGCCGGCTGTGCTCGTGGATGGCTCGCGCCACCAGCTCCTTTCCTGTTCCGCTCTCCCCGACGATCAGCACCGGTGCCTGGGAATCAGCGGCGCGCGCAATCTGCTTGTACACCTCGAGAAGTGGCGCGCTGCGGCCGAGCAGGCTGGGCGGGCGCTCACGACCGGACGTGCAAGGGCGGTTCGAGGTGCGATCCAGCCTGCGCGAGCGCGCGCGCCACGATCGCCTTCACCTGACCGATGTCGAATGGCTTGCTGATGTAGTCGAAGGCGCCGGCGCGAACGGCATCAATGGCGGTCTCGAGCGTGCCGAACCCGCTGATCAGCAGAACCTGACCGTCCGGGTTGACCTGCTTGAACGCCCGAAGCACGTCGAGCCCGGTCAACTCGTCATTCAGGTTGATGTCCGGAGATCACCAGGGCGAACGGTTCGGCACGCGCGAGCTCCAGCGCGTGCTGCGCGTCATGCGCGAGCTCGAACTGCCGGTCCGGCTGCTCGAGCAGTTCCGCGATGAACACGCAGGTCTCGCGATCGTCGTCGACTATGAGGATTCGCTGCATGTCGTCGCATTTGCTTTCTGCGCGGCCGCGGACGGCAGATCGAGTGTGAAGACCGTTCCGCGGCCAGGCTCGCTGCGCACGGCAATGGATCCGCCATGGCTCACGACCACCTCGCGGGTGATGCTGAGACCAAGACCCGTGCCGCGTCCGGCCGGCTTCGTCGTGACCCAGGGCTCGAACACCCGGGGAAGCACGTCGGCGGGAATGCCCGCCCCCGTGTCACTGACCGTCAATCGAACTCCCTCGGTGGCGCGGGACGCAGCAATCTCCAGCTGCCCGCCGCGAGGCATCGCATCGAGCGCATTGCTGACGAGGTTCAGCAGCGCGAGCTCGAGCTGGACGGGATCGGCCTTGAATCCGCGGCAATTCACCGTCGATCTTCAACCGCACATCGACGCTGGCCGCGCCCAGCGCGGGCCTGGAGATCTCGCAAATCTGTTCGACGAGCGCCGCCACGTCGACGCTTTGCGGCTGCAGGGTCGGTCTCCGCGCGTAATCGAGCATGGTGCGCACGGCCGACACGACCCGCCCGATCTGGGTTTGAATGGTCTCGAGGCGCTGGAGCGAGTCGCCCGCCGCCCGCGCATCCTGAATCATCAACTGCACGTAGCCCGAAATCAGGTTCAACGGCGTGCCGATCTGGTGCGCCATGTTGGCGGCCATCTGCCCGAGCGCGGCCATCTGCTCGGCCCTGGCCAACGCTTCCCGCAACATCAGCACGCGCTGATAGCTGTCGACGAGCTCGGCGTTCTTCTCGCGCAGACCGGCCGTCGCTTCGTCGATCCGAGCGCGGAGGTCCGCATGAAATTGCTCGAGGCTGCCGAGCATGCGATTCAGGCCATCGGCGACCGCTCCCATTTCGTCGGGACGGTCGATCGGCGCGCGCACGCCGATCTCGCCGGCGCCGGCTCGTTCCATGGTCTCGCGGATGGAGGCGATCGGCCGGTGGACGAGGCGCGGGCCAGCAGGTCGACGAGCAGCGTCAACACGACGATCGCCGGCAAGGCGAACCACAACGTCACGCGGCGGCCGCGTGCGCTGAGCTGTTCGAGCGAGGCGAAGGAGGTCGTCACCGTCACGGCTCCTATCGCTTGCGAATCGCGGACCACCGGCGCCGCGATGATTCGGAGCCGTCCTTCCCCTGTCGTGACCGGCTGACGCCGCTCCATTGCCAGCCGGGCGACCGGCAGGACATCGTCCGGCAGCCCCGCTGACGTGCGATCGAGGAGCGCCAGCGTTTCGCCGTCGTACATGAACGCGGCGATGTCCCGCACCGTCGGGCTCGCGACTGAGGAAATCGCGCAGGAGTGCGTGGATGTCGGCGGCATTGTGCGGCGATCGCCGCAGCGAGAGTTCATCCGCGACAGCCTCGGCGGTTGCCGCCGCGGCATCGAGCAGGTCTTTTTGCCCGCCGCGCTCGAACATCCTGATCTCGAGGAAACCCTCGATACCGATGACCGCCGCCACCACGATCGCGACGAGCAGAGCCAGGCGGACGCGCAAGGATAAGGGGACGCGCCAGAGGCTTCGAGCGGGGCCGGCGTCAGCGCCGGCAGGGTCGACGGGCATACGGTGATCGGTCAGCAGCCTCATCGTATCGCGATGTGGCGCACTGCCCCACCGTGGCGGTTGTGCTAGGTCCTCCGCACGGCGGGACAGGACGGCTTGGGTCAAAACTGGCCTGATTTGCAGCCATTTTCCGGCCGAGCCTTTCAGCGATATCCGGCGTCCTCATTGCACAAGAGGGGGCAGAGGCTCCCGGTGAGCCAGCACCTCTCCAGAAGGAGGAGAGCCGTTATGAAAAATCTGATCCTCTCGATTGCGGTCGTGACGCTGGTGGCGCCGGCGGCGTTCGCCGCAGAGCGTTCGAATTCGGCGCAGTCGAAGCCGAGCGCCGCGTCCGCTCAGACCACACCAACGAAGTCGACCACGAAAGCTCCAGCGGCGAAGACGCACGTGGTCAACGCCGAGTTCGTGAGTTATGACGCGACAAGCAAGACCGTGACCCTCAAGGACGACAAAGGCCAGACCTCGAGCGCGCCGGTGGAAGGCAAGGCGATCTCGGAGGCCTCACACCTCAAGGCCAGCGAGAAGGTGCGAGTGACCTGCCGCGACAACGCCAACGGCGAGCATCAGGCTGTTACGGATATAAAGGCGGCGAAGAGCAAAGCGTAGGCCGGACTCCTCCCAACGGGACACCCGGTGGCAGGCCGGGTGTCCTGCCGGCCTCCGAAAGGCACTCCACATGCGGCACCTCAGGATCACTCTCGCTGCCGCAGCCGCGGTCGCATTGGCCACCGTGGGCGTCATCGCCCTCAGACAGCATCCCAACACGGCAAGAGATCAGACGTTGAGCGGAGACATCGTGCACTACGACGACGCGACGCACGTGCTGACCGTACGAACCGAGGCGGGCGACGGCGCCTTCGTCGTTCCACCGTGGACCACCGTGCACGAGGGCGCAAAGAGACTCTCGGTCGAGGCCCTGCCATCGGCAGTTGGGCACCGCGCGAAGATCTGGTATCGGGAAGCGCAGGGACGACGGACGGCGAGGCAGATCCGTGTGGCGATCCCCGCATCTTCCAGCCAGCTCGGCTCGAATCCAGCCCCGCCACGTTGAGCCTCCGCGCATTCGTTGCGCTCTGCCTGAGCCTCTTCTGCCTCGTCTCGACACCTCCCGCTCCGGCGATGCCGGCAGTCGTCATTCGCGGCCGGCCACAGGCATTGCATGTTTACGGGTCACCGGCAGGCTATCCGGTCGTCATTTCCAGCGGCGACGGCGGCTGGATCCATCTCGCGCCGCACGCCGCGGAAGTTCTCGCCGCCCACGGCTACTTCGTCGTCGGTTTCGACGTGAAGTCGTACCTTTCCGATTTCACGCACGGTGCGTCGACGCTGGATGCCGCCGATGAACCCGGCGACTATCGGGTGCTTGACCGACTATGCGGAGCGCCTGACCGGCCGCCGGCCGATCCTGATGGGCGTGTCCGAGGGCGCCGGCCTTTCAGTGCTCGCCGCCAGCGATCCTCGCAGCCACCAGGACATCGCCGGCGTCGTGGCGCTGGGTCTTCCGGAGACGAATGAGCTGGGCTGGCGCTGGAACGACGCGGTCATCTACCTGACGCACGGCGTGCCGAACGAGCCGACCTTCAAGGTGTCGAGTCTGGTGGATCGCGTCGCACCGCTGCCCCTGGCTGTCATCCACGCGACCGGTGACGAGTTCGTGCCGTTGGCCGAAGTCGAACGACTGATGAGCTCCGCTCACGATCCGAAGAAACTCTGGATCGTCAGCGCATCGAACCATCGATTCAGCGACAATGTGAGCGAGTTCGACGCGAGGCTGATCGAGGCGGTCCAGTGGATCCTGGAGCACTAGCAAAACGGCTGGACGCGATCGCGATGGGCAACCCATTCGTAAACGCGATTCCGCGCGTGCTCTCGGTGATCACCTTCCTCAGCGGAACGATTCTTCTCTTCTCGGGCGCGACCCCGTCCGCGGAGGGACGTCTGGCCCTTCTCGACAGCATCCTGCCGCTCGGCATCATCGAAACGTCACATTTTCTTGGCAGCCTGGTGGGCGTCGCGCTGCTGCTGCTCGCACAGGGTCTGGCACGCCGTCTCGACGCGGCGTACTTCTTCACCGTCATCGCTCTTGCCACCGGCATCGTGACGTCACTGCTCAAGGGCGCCGACTACGAAGCGGCGACCGTGCTGGCGGTCGTGCTGATGCTGCTGTGGCACTCGCGAGCGGCCTTCAACAGGCGAGCGGCGCTGTTCGAAACGCGGTTCTCTGCCGGCTGGCTGGCCGCCATCGCGGTGTCGATCGCCGCTTCGATCTGGTTGGGTCTGTTTGCGTACAAACACGTGGAGTATTCCAGTCAGCTCTGGTGGGAATTCGAGCTGCATGGTGAGGCATCCCGCTTTCTCCGCGCCACTGTCGGCGTCGCGATTGGTCTCGTGCTCCTGACGCTCACCCGTCTGCTTCGTCACGCACCGCACGAGCTCGAGATGCCGACCGACGCGCAGCTCGAGAAGGCCGCCGAGATCATCGGCGCTCAGGAATCGCCGTCCGCGTTCCTGGTTTACCTGCGCGACAAGGCCATTCTGTTCGACGACGATGAACGCGGGTTCGTCATGTATGGCGTGCAGGGTCAGACGTGGGCAGCACTGGCGCCGGTCGGCCCTCCCGAAAAGCTCGGATGCTTGATTCGGGCGTTCATCGAACGCTGCGATGACTTCGGTGGCGTGCCGGTCTTCTACGAGGTGCCCAAAGAGCAGTTGTATCGCTACGCCGATTTCGGTCTGGCGTTCGTCAAGCTGGGAGAGTGTGGCGCGGTGGATCTTCGTCAGTTCACGATCGACACACCGAAAAGCGCACGCCATCGGCAGGCGCTCCGGCGGCTGCAGAAGCAGGACGCGACGTTCCGAGTTGTGGCTCGCGAGGATGTACCGGGTGTGATGGATCAGCTCAGAGCCGTGTCCGACGACTGGCTGACATCCAAGGCCGCCGCCGAAAAGGGGTTCTCACTGGGGTTCTTCGACGCCGGTTATCTCGCCCGCTTTCCTGTTGCCGTGGTGGAACGTGCCGGGCGAATCGTCGCGTTCGCCAATCTGTGGCCGGGCCCGGGCAAGATCGAGCTGTCGCTGGATCTCATGCGCTTCGCGCACGATGCCCCGCGCGAGGTCATGGAGTCACTCTTCGTTCACGTGATGCTCTGGGCGCGCGACGAAGGGTATCAGCGGTTCTCGCTTGGCATGGCGCCGCTATCGGGGTTCGAGCAATCGCCGGTCGCACCCTTCTGGAACCGTCTGGGAGCGTTTCTCTACGATCACGGCGGATCGCTGTACAACTTCCAGGGTCTTCGTGCCTACAAAGAGAAGTTCGATCCGGTATGGGAGCCGCGATATCTCGTGTATCCCGGCGGTCTGAAGCTGCCGAGGATTCTTGCGGACATCGCGGCCCTCGTCGCCGGCGGCTACCGCCGCCTCCTGATCATCGTCAGGTAACCTCCGTCCGTCCGAACGCTCAGAACGACCAGCGAACGCCAATTTGAAATTGACGCGGATCAGCCGCAGCTGTCGGCTGGCCGAACGACGGCAGCGGCGTCGTGCCCGGTCCGAAGGTGTTGTTCGGAATCAGGAAGTTCGACCGATTCAGCACGTTGAACGCGTCCACGATGACTTCGAGACGATGCGGGCCGGCGAATCGTGAACGAACGGCTGACGCGCAGATCGAGCGTCGCCGAGTCGAACCCTTCGCCGGTGTTGCGGCCGACGCCGGGCGGCCGATCGTTGGCGTTCGTATCGTTGTTCCTGTCGGTGCCGGTCTGCACGTTGAACGGAGGCGCCGACGCATAGCTGAACAGATACGCGAACTGCACGCCCTTGAACGTCGGCGCGGTGCCGCTCAGGACCACACGATGGCGCTGATCGTTGTCCGACCGTCCCCAGTCGTCGTGCACGTCGAAGTTGTCCTGCGGCGTGCTGAAAAACGCATTGCCAGCATCGTCCAGCGCCTTCGAGAACGTGTACGAGAACCTGATGCGTTCCCCACGGCCCCTGCTGGCTATTGAGCGCCAGGGTCATCCCGTCGTACTGCGATTGGCCGATGCTCTGGAACTGACCGTTGTTGGCAAACGCGCGGGTCGGGGCGGCCCAGGTTCGGATCGCCAATCGCCGCGGCCTCGCCGCGGTGAGCGTCGGCACGTTCAGATTCCTCGACATGATGATCTGCCGGCCGGTCAGGTGCAGGTACCAGATGCTGGCCGACAGGCGCGCGCCGAGCTGACGCTCAATCTGCAAGCTGGCCTGCCTCGCCAGTCCACCTTGAATGTTCTGGTCCATCGTCGTGATATTCGTCAGCAGGCCAGCCGGGAACTGATCGAGGACGCTCGGAAAGGCCGGCGCACCCGCCTGCCCCGGCAGCAGCAGCGCCGTGCTGTACTTCACGCCATCCCGCTGAAGCGCATTCGAGACCGCGCGCAGCGGGATGCGATCGAAATACAAGCCGGCGCCAGCCGCGGACGATCGTCCGGCCATCGCCCGGCGCGAAGGCGACTCCGAGCCGCGGCGAGAGGTTGTTCCTGTCGGTGTCGACGAAGTCGTCGATCCACTGAAGGTCGTAGCGGAGACCGGCGTTGACCGTCAGATCGTGACGCGGCCGCCACTCGTCCTGCACGAACACGCCGAGGTTCGGGTTCGTCTGGAACTGCGTCACCTCTCCGAACGCCTGCTGGAAGTTCGTGTACCGGCCCGCCTGAAAATTCGCCAGCGACGAGAACGCGTAGACGCCCTGCAACGCGCCCGGGAATTCGATGTTCAGCCGCTCGTAGAGGAACGTGCCGCCAGCCTTCAGCAGATGGTTGCCCGCGCTGCATCGTGTAGCTGTCGGAGGCCTCGTAGACGTCGAGGTCCCGTCCGGTGGGCGACGTGGTGGAGGTGCCGAAGCTGGCGACACCCGAGATGGTGACCGCCGGACCGATGACATCGTTCGGCGGCGCCGACAGACGGCTGCGCGTCGCCTGCGCCCGGAACTCGTTGACGGAGGCGCTCGCGGTTGTCGTCAACCAGTTGACGGCAACAGTCTGATCCCGGTTGTCGAGCGCCGTGCCGCGGCTGACGGCGTTCAGGCCGCCGACGCTGCGAGCGTTCTCGCTCGAGACGTCATACAGGCTGTAGCGCACGGCCAGACGATTGGCCGGCGACAACGAGTGATCGACGCGGCCGAAGAGGTTGTTCGTGTCGTAGCCGGTCGGAAACTCGCCGGTGTCTACCCGCGGGCCTCCGATATCCGACCGTGTCGAGCACGCGGTTGATGGCCGCGACGTTCGCGTCGGACGACCGTGATGATGCCTGTGCGGTCGGATTGCGTTCGCTCGAAGTTGCGCGAACCAGAACGCGCGATCGCGCGCCAGCGGACCGGAGAACGTCAGGCCGAATTGCGCCTGGCTCAACGGATCCTTGCGTGTCGCCAGCGGATTCCGCGCGTCGAGCGGCATCGTCACGGAAGAAACCATAGGCGCGTCCGTGCAGACGCGTTGCTGCCGGAGCGCGTGACGACGTTGACGATCCCGGCGGAGGCGCGGCCGAACTCCGCGATGCCTCCAGACGTGACGACCTGGAACTCGCGAATGACGTCTTCCGCAAAGTACGTCCCGGCCAGTCCCGCCGCGTCGTCGTTGGCCGAGACGCCGTCGACGATGAACGTGTTGTTCAGGTTGCGCTGGCCGGCAATGGAGATGCCGGTGCCAGGCACCGCCGACGTCTCGGCGAAACGTTCGGTGTTGCGCTGAATCGTGCGCGAGACGCCGGGCGCCAGCAGCGCCAGATCGAGGTAGTTGCGGCCGTTCAGCGGCAGCTCGTCGATCTCGCGGGGCGAGACGAGATCGGCCAACTGTGTCCGCCGCAACTTCGAGAACCGTGGGGCTGGACGACACGTCGACCTCTGTCGCTACTCCGGCCACGCTTAGCGAAATCGACACGTCACGTGCCTCACCCACACTCAGGACCAACGGAACGGTCTTCGGCGCAAAACCAGTGGCGAGGATCGAGAGCTCGTAAGGGCCAACAGACAGCGACAGGAAGCGATACACGCCGTTGCTGGACGTCGATGTTTCCTGCCGCTGGTTTCGCTCGAGGTTCAGGATCGTCACCGTCGCACCGGGAATCGCCGCGCCGCTCGGGTCGCTGATTCGTCCGGTGATGCTGGCGGTCGTGATCGCCTGCTGAGCGTAAAGAGACGTACTCGATAGGAGAACAAGAGCGACGCCTGCCAGCGGCAGGCTGAGCCCACGCGACATTGAAACACCTCAACCGGTATTGCGCGCGCATGACGTGCGCGCGTTTTTCAGCCAGTGAACGAAGAGGAGCCGTTCAGGCGCGGGGAGGTGGAGTGTCGAGCGGTGGCCAGCCATCGATCGAGCCGTGCATCGGCAGGTCGGCAGCTGGACGAATCACCTGGTCAGGGAGAAGTGCGTAGGACTCGACCGGTATGCCCCACGTGGCGAAGAGGACGCCGACCGCAGCCAACGGCCCGCCGCAGGTTCCTCGCATCACGCACTCGGGCTCGCTTTCCTGGTGCATGGGGCACGGCGTGCCATCCAGGGAGCGCATAGGGCAGTAATTCGCGGGGGTCTCTTTTTGACAATGGCTGGCGCGCGCTTCCTGAGGCTGGCAACAGCAGTCGCGCAACACGAGCGCCGACACGGATGTGCACTGGAACAAGAGCCAGGCGACGACCCACATTCGCATCTGTTGGCGCAGCATTTCGGCATTCGCGACCGTCCCCGAACGGCCGCTTCACATATCACATCACAACAGGCGCCAGTCTGTCACGAGGCCAGCGACCGGGCCTTTTCGGTCCAGCCCCCAGGAGTTCCCCACGCCGCGAGTGCCACGGCCCTCGCACGATCACGACGTCAGCAGTCTCAAGCGTCGTAGTCGTCGCGTCCGTCGTGCTCGTTCTGGACACCGCCCGGGCCGTGCGGGGTTGTCCTACGCCGAGTCTCTTCCGAGTTGGGAGTTAGAAGTTGGAAGTTGGGAGTTGACAGTGTTGGAGTTGTCTAGAGCCAACCCGAGCGCTTGAACCCTACGTAAAGTCCGCCGCAGGCCAGCACCATCGTCAGCAGCGACCCGTAGTACCCGTACTTCCACGCCAGCTCCGGCATGTGCGTGAAGTTCATGCCGTAAATACCGGCAATCATCGTCGGCACGGCAATCATCGCGGCCCATGCGGCGAGCCGCTTCATGTGATCGTTCTGCGCGACTGACATGAGCGACAGATTGGCCTCGAGCGCGGTAGTCAGCAGCTCGCGTTGCACGTCGATGGTCTCGTTCATGCGGATGACGTGGTCGTACACGTCGCGGAAGTAAGGTCGGGTATCGTCGGGAATGTTCGGCAGATCGAACCGCATCAGCCGGTTACAGACCTCGACCAATGGGGCGATCGCGCGGCGCAACGAGAGCAGATCGCGCTTGAGCCGGTAGATCTGCGCCGTCGCCCCACTGCTTGGCTGCTCGCCGAGGATGATCTCTTCGAGCTCATCGACTTCATCCTCGAGCGCCGCCACGATCGGCGAGTACTGATCGGTGACGAAATCCATCAACGCGTAGAGCACGTAGGCCGGGCCCTTCGCGAGCAGCTGGGGCGTGCACTCGCAGCGCGCGCGGAGCCCGGCGTGCGAGCGCAGCGAGCCGTGGCGGACGGTGACGACGTAGTTCGGGCCGACGAATACGTGGGTCTCGCCGAACTCGATGTGCGGCGGACGTTCCGAGACGCTGCGCTGTTCCGCAGCACCACGAACAGCGACCCTTCGTAGATCTCGAGCTTCGGCCGCTGGTGGGCGTTGTACGCGTCCTCGATGGCGAGATCGTGCAGGTGGAACTGACGCTGGACCTGACGCAGAAGCGCCTCGTCCGGCTCGTAGAGGCCCAGCCAGACGAACTGGTCCTTTCGAGCGAGCGCGTGCCGATGTCCTCTACCGCGAGATCGGCGACGCGCACGCCGGCGGAGTATGCCGCGCAGTTGATGACACCCGAAGCGGCGGCGACGCTTCCATCGCGGTGGACTGCATTGCTCTCGATTATAGGCTCATCGTTGACTGACTGTGACGGGCCGGCAGCAGTTCGAATTGACGCCCGCTCATCGTCTCGGCCGGTCGCGATCTGTAGTTGGCTCGTTGCTGCCGTCCTCAGCCATCGGTCAAGCGGAACGACCTGCACCGCCGCGTCGGGCACAGCGCCAAGAAACCTGTCCAGCGTCGAGCCGCGCCAGAGGAGCTCCCACCGGGACCTCGCACTCTGTCCGAAGATGACGTGCGTGACACCCTCGCGCTGGGCGAAGGCGATCAGACCGTCGGACGGCCGGTCCGCCTTGACGCGGACGACCGTCGCGCCGAGACTCTCCGCGAGCCGGATGTTCTCGCTGCAACGCTTCGGCGTCATGGCTGTTGATGCGGCCCGGCTTCTCGCGTGGGGTCTCGACGTAGACCGCGTACCATCGTGCGCCGAGCCGGCCCGCAATTCGCGCGCCGGTTCGAATGACACGAGGCGCCAGGGCATTCGAACTCATGCAGACCATCACGCGCTCGGGGATCAGCGCCGGCTCGAGCCCTTCACGCGCGCGATAGCTGGCGGCCTTCTCGCCGACTTCGTCCGCGACGGCGCGAAGCGCCAGCTCCCGCAGCGTCGACAGGTTCCCCTTGCGGAAGAAGTTGGTGAGCGCCTGTTCGACCTTCTCGGGACGGTAGATCTTCCCCTCCCGCAGCCGGTTGCGAAGCTCCTCGACGGTGACGTCGACGTTGATGACTTCGTCGGCGCGATCGAGGAACGTATCGGGCACCGTTTCGCGCACCCGCACGCCGGTCGCGCGCGCCACGGCATCGTTCAGCGTCTCGAGGTGCTGAATGTTCACGGCAGTCATCACGTGGATGCCGGCGTCGAGAATCTGGAGCACGTCCTCGTATCGTTTCGCGTGGCCGCTGCCCGGGACGTTGGTGTGCGCGAGCTCATCGACGACGCACACCTGCGGCGCGCGGCGGATGATCGCGTCGACGTCCATCTCCTCCATCGTCACGCCGCGGTACTCGATCTTCCGGCGGGGAACGACTTCGAGATCCTTGAGCTGCGCTTCGGTATCGCGACGGCCGTAGGTCTCGACGAAGCCGACGACGACATCGAGACCGCGCGCACGGAGCGCGTGCGCCTCCTGCAGCATCTCGTAGGTCTTGCCGACACCGGGCGCGGCGCCGATGTAGATCCGCAAGCGGGGCGCGATCCTGCTCCTTGATGCGCGCCAGCAGCGCGTCTGCCGTCGGACGTTGGTCGGCCATTGAACCTGCTCACGCATCCCGACGACACGCGTTCCTATAGCCAGAGTCCGGTCAGGCGACCAGGAGTCACGCATGTCGATGGCCTTGATGCCGACAAACGGCAACACGACGCCGCCGAGACCATAGATCAGCAGGTTGCGCCGGAGAATGGCCGCCGCGCCGAGCGGCTTGTAGGCGATGCCTCTCAGCGCCAGCGGAATCAGCGCGATGATGATCACCGCATTGAAGATGACCGCCGACAGGATGGCCGACTCGGGCGTCGCCAGCCGCATGACATTGAGCGCCCCGAGCTGCGGGAACGCGAGGATGAACATCGCCGGAATGATCGCGAAGTACTTCGCCACGTCATTCGCGATCGAGAAGGTCGTCAGCGCCCCGCGCGTCATCAGCAGCTGCTTGCCGATCTCGACGATCTCGATCAGCTTGGTCGGGTTCGAATCGAGATCCACCATGTTGCCGGCTTCCTTGGCGGCGGTGGTGCCGGTATTCATGGCCACGCCGACGTCCGCCTGGGCCAGTGCCGGGGCGTCGTTGGTGCCGTCGCCGGTCATCGCCACGAGCTTCCCTTCGGCCTGCTCGCGCTTGATCAGGGCCATCTTGTCTTCCGGCGTCGCTTCGCGCCAGAAAGTCGTCGACGCCCGCTTCGTTGGCAATGGACGCGGCCGTCAGCGGATTGTCGCCGGTGATCATGACCGTCTTGATGCCCATCGCGCGGAGCGCATCGAATCGCTGGCGCATGCCGCCCTTGACGATGTCTTTCAGGTGGATGACGCCCAGCGCCCGGGTTCGTTCGGCAACGAGGAGCGGGGTGCCACCCGCACGCGGGCAATGCGGTCCACGATGTCGTTCACCTCCGGCGCGACGACGCCGCCGTTCGCCGTCACGTACTTGATGACCGCGTCGGCCGCGCCCTTCCTGATCTCGCGGCCGTCGATGATTGACGCCCGACATGCGCGTCTGCGCGGTGAACGGGACGAAGGCGTGCTGCGCCGGCAGCTCGCGCCCGCGCAGGCCGTACTTCTCCTTGGCCAGGACGACGATCGACCGTCCCTCGGGCGTCTCGTCCGCCAGCGACGCCAGCTGCGCCGCGTCGGCGAGCTCCGCCGCGGTGACCCCGCGCAGCGCGACGAACTCGGTCGCCTGACGGTTGCCCAGCGTGATCGTGCCCGTCTTGTCGAGAAGCAGGGTGTGCACGTCGCCGGCCGCTTCGACGGCGCGACCGGACATCGCCAGGACGTTGTGCTGCACCAGCCGATCCATGCCGGCAATGCCGATCGCGGAGATGAGCGCGCCGATCGTCGTCGGAATCAGGCAGACGAGCAGCGCGATGAGCACCGGAATCGGAATCTCGGTGCCGGCGTAGTAGGCAAACGGCTGCAGCGTCACCACGACGAGCAGAAAGACCAGCGTCAGCACAGCCAGCAGGATGTTCAGCGCGATCTCGTTCGGCGTCTTCTGCCGTTCCGCTCCCTCGACCAGCGCGATCATCCGATCCAGGAACGTGTGTCCCGGATCGGAGGTCACGCGCACCTTGATCCAATCGGAAAGGACCCGCGTGCCGCCGGTGACCGCCGAGCGGTCGCCACCTGATTCGCGAATGACCGGCGCCGACTCGCCGGTGATCGCCGACTCGTCTACGGAGGCGACGCCTTCGATGATTTCGCCGTCGCCGGGGATGAACTCGCCGGCGTGCACGATGACCACGTCGCCCTTGCGCAGGCTCGCCGCCGGCACCGTCTCAATCCGATCGCCGGTCGTGAGCCGGTTGGCGACCGTCTCCGTTCGCGTCTTCCGCAGCGTCTCGGCCTGCGCCTTGCCGCGGCCTTCGGCCATCGCCTCGGCGAAATTGGCAAACAGCACCGTGAACCACAGCCAGAACGCGACCTGGCCCGTGAACAGCGGCCGTCCGCTTCCGGCAGCCAGCTCCTGGATGAACACGATCGTCGTGAGCAGGCTGCCGACCTCGACGATGAACATCACCGGGTTCTTGATCTGGATCCGCGGGTCGAGCTTCCAGAAGGAATCGATGACCGCCTGCCGGACGATGCCCGGATCCCAGATCGAGAGTCTGCGTGCGCGTTCTGACATGGTCGTGTCCTGAGTGACCTACTTGTCCTGAACCGGCTTCGGCGCACCGAGCGCCTCGTCGAGCGCCAGGTTCAACTCCAGCACGTTGACGCGTGCCCGGCCGAGAAATCCGAACGTAGGTGGTTCCGTGTGGGCCTGCAATCGAGCTCGACGTACTCGCTCGACCGGAACGCCGCGTGCTGATGCGACCCTCGGCGCCTGCAGCTCCGCGGCCGCGGGCGGAATGTGCGGATCCATGCCGGCGCCGCTGGCTGTCACCATCTCGGACGGCACCTGACCGGCGTCAGTGCCCTCCTGCCTGGTGATCGCGTCAAGACGCTCCTGCACCAGCTTCAGGTGGTCCGGATTCGATGGTCCGAAGTTCGAACCACCGGTCGAGGCCGCGTTGTAATCGACCGCCGACGGCCGCGGTTGGAAGTACTCCGGCCGGGTGAACTTCTGCGCGATCAGCCGGGAGCCGACGATCGTGCCGTCGGCTCGGCGAATCAGGCTGCCTTCCGCCTGCGCCGCGAACGCCACGCGGCCGATGCCCAGAGCACGACGTTGTAGGCACCGCCGATCAGGACCATCGTGACGACGCGTGAACAGGATGCCTTGCTTGATTTCTTTGAGCATGGAGCGTCATCTTTTCTTGCATGCTGGCCTAACGCGAGCGCCAGGTGCTCGGCAATCGGGCCCGAGCACCGCCACCGGCATGAACATCAGCAGGCCGAGGATGACGATGACGGCCCACAAGCGTGAATCCGAACGTCGCGCTGTCGGCGCGCAGCGAGCCGGCCGTTTCCGGCGCCGCCGGCTTCGCGGCCAGCGATCCGGCCAGCGCGAGCGGCGCGATGATCGGGATGTAGCGCGACAGCAGCATCACCAGGCCGGTCGAGATGTTCCAGAACGGCGTGTTGTCGCCGAGCCCCTCGAATCCCGAGCCGTTGTTGGCGGCCGCCGAGGTGAACTCGTAGAGCATCTCGGAGAAGCCGTGCGGTCCTGGGTTCTTCAGCCACGCCGAGCGCCGTGCCCGGATCGGCCGTTGTCGCCCAGACGTAGCAGGCGATGGCGGTGCCGACGAGGATGGCCAGCGGATGCCACAGCAGCGCCAGACTGGCGAGCTTCATTTCTTTCGCCTCGACCTTCTTGCCGAGGAACTCCGGCGTGCGGCCGATCATCATGCCGGCGACGAACACCGCGACGATGACGAAGATCAGCATGTTGATGAAGCCGACGCCGACGCCGCCGAAGATGTTGTTGAGCCACATGCCGATGAGCGGCATCAGTCCGCCGAGCGGGGTCAGCGAGTCGTGCATGGCAGTTGACCGACCCGTTCGACGTCACCGTCGTCGTCACCGCCCAGAGCGCTGACAACGCGCGAGCCGAACCGGACCTCCTTGCCCTCCATCGAGCCGGTCGACTGATCGACGCCCATCCTCGAAATCGCCGGATTGCCGCCAGCATCCATGGCGACGCCAAAGACGACCATCGGGATATAGAGCGCGAGCATCGTGGCGAAGATCACGACCGCCAGCTTGCGCCGGCCGACCATGTGCCGAGCGTCCAGACCATGGCCATCGGGATGATGGTGATCGACCACGTCTCGACGAAGTTCGACAGCGGGGTGGGGTTCTCGTACGGGATGCGCGGAGTTCGGCCCGAAATAGCCGCCACCGTTGGTGCCGAGCTGCTTGATGGACACGACACCGGCGGTCACGCCGCGCGCGATGGTCTGTTCCTGCCCTTCGACCGTCGTCGCCTTGGCCGCGCCTTCGAACGTCATCGGCGTGCCCTGCGACATCAGGATCGACCGACACGACAATCGCGAGCGGCAGGAACACGCGAACGGTCGCGCGGGTCAGATCGACGTAGAAGTTGCCCAGCGTCGTCAGCCGGTTGCCGGCCAGCCCGCGAATGACGGCGATGCACGCCGCCACGCCGGTCGCCGCCGTCACGAACTGCAGAAACGTGATCGCGAACATCTGCGAGAAGTACGACAGTCCGGTCTCGCCGCTGTAGTGCTGCAGGTTCGTGTTCGTCGTGAAGCTCGAGATCGTGTTGAACGCGAGCGTCGGCTCCATGTTGCCGATGCCGTCCGGGTTGAGCGGCAGGTACTGCTGCAGCGTCACGATCGTCCACGTCGCCAGCCACATGAAGACGTTCGAGATCGAGCAGCGAGAGCGAGTACTGCTTCCAGTCCTGCTGCTCGTTCGGATCGACGCCGGTGAGGCGCAGCACCAGCCGCTCGATCGGCACGAGGACGGGATCGAGCAACGTCCGCTCGCCGCTGAACACCTGGAACATGTACCGGCCGAGCAGCAGGCTCGTCGCGATCGTGAAGAGAATCGTGAACGCGACGGCGAAGTACTTCCGTGCCCATGGCAGCCTCAGAACTTTTCCGGCCGCAGCATCGCGTACACGAGGTACACGAAGGCGGCGACGCTCAACAACAACGACAACAGGGTCATGACGTCACCTACACACGGTCGCAGAACGACGACGAAGCCAACCATCGCCGCGAACGTGACCAGTCCTAGAACGACCATTCCGAATGCCAGCAGCATCGTCGATCTCCGTGGTTACCAGACGCCTGTCTTGTTGCCGATCACCCAGACCATGCCGAGGAGGGCGGTGTTCTGATGTTCGCGAAGATCCGCTGAGCCAAGCCGGCCAGGGAAGAACGGCTCGTTGGACCAGTCGCGGCGGAACTCGCCGCGCAGGAGGAAAGCGTCGGAGAACTTGTACTCCGCCGTCGCCGTGACCTCCTGCAGCACCTGGTCGATGCCTCCAAACAGGCCTTCATCGTCGAGACGCTCGTAGCGGACGGCAAGGGCCACCGGCGTGGTCACCTGATACCTCGCGTACGCGCCGACACCTTGCAGCGACAGCGACGGGTCCTCGTTGGTGATTTCGTTGGTCACGTAGTTCACGTCAAGGCCCAACGTCAGCGCGGCGGTGGGCGTGACGGTGACGTAAGTGTCGAAGACGCGGAAGAAGCCGTCCGGTCCATCCGGCTCGCCGCCATCGGATTGCTCCTGGCCGAAGTAGTAGTTCACCGTCCATGTCACCATCGACACCGGCTTGACGATTGCGGCAAAGTGGTTCGACTTGAAGTTGTTGAATTCCTCCGTCTGCTGGATGCCGTTGGTCAGCATGTACAGCACCGATACCTTGTCGGTCACCGGAAACGTCAGCCGCAGGCCGGAGTGATAGAACGGCAGGAAGTTGAAGAGGTAGGCGCGCGAAAAGGCTTGATTGTCCTTCGCGTAGTTCGTCTCGTATCCGAGCATCGACGCGAACTTGCCAAAATCCGCCTGCAGCCCATTGTCGCCCACCGGAAACACATACGTGCCGTACACCTGCCAGACGTTGCGATAGACGTCGGGGCGAGGCTCGTTCGCGGGCTCCCCTGGACTGTTTCCGTCGCCTGGCCGAACTGAAGATCGATGCGCAAGCCGTATCGCCGGCCCGCATCGACGTCGGGCGCGGCATCCACCACCAGCGCCGCCTGCTGAATGCCGAACGTGTTGCTGCGAGTGTCGTACGCGCGAAGCAGAAGAACGCGGTCAGGCGGGCGGTTCCAGTTGGTACTGGTAATAACCCTCGAACGTCCCGCCGAATTTGATGTTCCGCCAGGGTTCTCATCCGATTGAGCTCCCGTCGCGGGTGTCTGCGCCTCTGTGGCTGTGCCGGCCTCCGGCTGCGGCGGTGCCGCGGTCTGACCGCTGGCGGCCTGGCCGCCAGGAATACCAGAGCCCGCCGAGCACGCCGGAAGAGACGCGTATCCGAAATCATGACGATCTGCTCTCCTTCTTCCCACGGCTGTGCTCGCCGCGAGAGGAGCCAACCGACATCAGCCGATTCCTCTCTTCTCCCACGACAGGAATGCTAACACGCGAGTGAAAAGGTTCGTCGCCGCGGAGTTCGCGCTCGTGACGGTGCGCAAGACGCAGATGCACCAGTCGATCGCCGAAGGCCGGCAATCGGCTCGTAGCGGTGAGGCGCGCCGTCACCGGAGCCCGACAAGTACCTCGCCGCCGACTCAGCTCGGCATCACGATGAGCAGCCTCGCCCTCGGGTGGATCGGCGAACCGGCGCTCGCGCACGTTGATAGAACCGGCTTTCGCAGTCTCTGCCAGACACGCTCGCGCGTGATCACGCGCACATCCAGTGGCTGTCGCGATCGCGTTCGCGATCGTGAATACGTCGTTGCACATCGTGCTCGGCGAACGGCTGCCAAAAATCATGGCGCTGCAGTACGCTCCGAAGCGGTCGCACTGCTATACGACGAAACTGACCGAGCTTTTCATGAGAGCGTGGTTGGCCGCTCATCCGCAGCCTCAACTGGGTCACCAACCGCAGCTGTTCGGGCCTCGGATTTGAAGCAGCTAAGCGGCCATTCCATGGTGCACTCGGAGGAGGAGCTCAAGAAGCTCGTGACGGCCAGTCAGGAAGCGGGTGTCATAGAAGAGCAGGAAGAGCAGATGCTGCACCGCGTATTCGGGTTCGGCAATCTGACCGCCGCCCACGTCATGGTTCCGCGCACGGCGATGATCGCCCTTCCGATCGATGCGGATGTCAACACACTCGTCGAGCGAATCTCGAGAAGTCCGGCCGATGTCCTGCCGGTCTATGGAACGAATCTCGACGAGATCGTCGGCGTCGTTCATCTAGGCATCTTGTCGCTCCGCTGAAGAAGTCGCCACATTCGGTAAGGCTGCTGATTACGTGCGCGATGATTCCGTCGGTGCAGCTGAGGACGCCGGCCAACCGGTTGCTCGCCTGATGCGGCGGGCGCTCACGCACCATGTGATCGTCCTGGACGAATACGGCGGGACAGCTGGCCTGGTCACCTTTGACGACTTGATGGAGCGAACGCCGGAAGCGCCGGGGGTCGGGAAGACCTGAGGGCTTTACGAAAGACGACCTGGCTGACGGATCGCAATGATCGACGGCATGATGCTCATCAGGGATCTGAACGAACGCTTCGGCCTGAGAGGTCGACGAACGTACGTACACGACGGTGGCGCTACATGCTGGGGCGGCTCGGACGTCGGCCACAGGTTGGGGACCGGGTCGATCTCGAGGGACGGATCTGCGGGTCGAAGCGGTCGACGGGGTTCGCGTGGCGTGGATTCATCTGTCTACCCAATCGCGCGAAGAGGCTGAGGAGTGCTCCATGCCAATTGCTCTTCGCGCACCCACAGTCGCCGGATTCGTTGAAATGTCGGGATGCTGCGTCGCACCTTGGTGGCCGCCAGTGCTTCGGCGGCGGCGGCAATGCTGCCACTGACGCGGTTGCTCGAAGCCCGCCGGCTCGCGTCGGAGCTGCACGTGGAATTCATCAAGGCGTCCGAGGCAAGCAATCGCGCGGTGATGGCCACCAGCGATGACACATCGGCTGCGGCGGCGGGCGAGGCGAAGCGCGCGCGAGATCGTCGTCGTCGAAACATGGCGGCGTTGAAGCCAATCCTCGAATCACTCGGGCTACCGCGATGACTTGCGCTACCTGGACGGGTTCACGACGAGATTCGAGGAGTACAGGAGGCTGGACGACGAGATTCTGAACCTTGCAGTCGAGGGCACGAACGTCAAAGCGCAGCGGTTGTCTTTTGGGCCCGCGCAGCAGGCGGCCGACACGTTCCGGAAGGCGCTGGAGGCAGCCGTTTCACACGCGACGAGCAGACAAGGATCGCGTCGAGGCGCTCGCCGGCAAGGCTCGCTGCGGCGGTGCTCGAGATTCAGGTGATGCACGCTCCACATATCGCCGAACCCGACGATGCGGTGATGACGCGCATGGAGGAGCACATGGCGGCGTCGGCAACCGCGGCTCGCAACGCCCTGAAAGAACTGCAGGCTGCGTTGCCCCCGGATGCCAAGCCTCAGCTGGTGGCGGCGACAGGATGCGCTCGATCGCTTTCTCGCGATCAATGCCGAGATCGTCTCGCTGTCACGCCGGAACAGCAACGTTCGCTCGCTGGCGTTGTCGTTTGGCCGCAAGCGGGTGGTCGCTGCGGAATGCGCGGATCAGCTTACGTGCGCTGGAGCAGGCGCTCGCGAAGCACGAGTTCTCCGCGACCCGCTGACGCCCGTTTCACAGTACTCAGGGCGCTTCCGTCACGAACCGATAGCCCACCCACGGTTCGCTGATCAGATACCGCGGTTTCGCCGGGTCCGGCTCGATCTTCTTCCGCAGCTGCGCGACCAGCGTCCACAGATGTTCGGGCTGCTCGACGGCGTTCGGCCCCCAGACGACCTTCAGGATGGCGCGATGTGTCAACACGCGATCGTGGTGTCGCGCCAGGAGCGACAGCAGGTCGAACTCCTTGGGCGTCAGGCGGATCTCGGTCCCGTCGCGCACGACCCGCCGCCGGTCGTAATCGATCGTCAACGAGCCGACCTCCAGGAGCCCGGTCTCGCGGCTCTCGTCCGCGTCAGCCGCGACGCGCCGCAGCGCCACGCGAATGCGCGCCAGCAACTCTTCCGGACCGAATGGCTTGGTCACGTAGTCGTCCGCGCCAAGATCGAGCGCGTTCACCTTGTCAGCCTCTGCGCCGCGTGCCGACAGCACGATGATTGGCACCGCCGACGTCTCACGGATGCGCCGGCACACCTCGGTCCCTTCGAGATCCGGCAGGCCCAGATCGAGGACGACCAGCCCGGGGGGCCGCGCCGCGAACATCTCGAGCGCCTGCGCCCCCGTGCCCGCAATCTCGACGTCGTAACCGCGCGAGCGCAGGAGCGGGCCAACCGCGCGCTGAATAGCGGCCTCATCGTCGACGAGCAGGATCCGTGGACCTTGCCTCAACTCCCAACCCCCCACGTATTGGATGAGCGCGTCGGCTCGTTGATCGCTGTCGCGCCATCTGAACAGCGAGTCCATGAAGATCCAGGAGAACTTCTGGTTCCTCTTCCTCTTGATCTCCTGCCCTCCTGTGAGCTCGAGCAGGCGTAGTTTCTATCAGAAACAAACGTCCGACGCGCTAAACAAGCATCCACCTTTTCAGCATTTCTCGTGTTCCTTCACAGCTACTGGCACGACGATCGTGAACTGCGCTCCGCCGTCGGGGCGATTCTCGGCCCATACTCGTCCGTGTTCGACAGCCAGCAGCCCGCGGACGATCCACAGGCCCATGCCGGTCCCAGACGCCCGCGCTTTGGCTTCACCGCCACGGTAGAACCGCTCGAACACATGCGGCAGATCTGCCGCGGCAATGCCCGGACCGTGATCGCGAACCGCGATCGTCAACCCCTCCTCCGACAACCGCACGCTGACCTCGATCGTCGAACCCGGCGGGCTGTATTGCGCGGCGTTCTCCAACAGGTGGGCCAGCGCTGTCGCTGTCAATCGTGGATCGAGTCGCACCGGAACGTCGTCCGCGATGTCGACCGTCACCTCGTGTGATTGCAGCGTATGTTCGACCTGATCGCGAGCGGCCGAGACGATTTCCGAGGGATGGGTCCACCGAGTTTCGGTGGAGACCGCGCCGGCATCGATACGAGCCATCTCGAGGATGTTCTGGAACAGCCGCGTCAGCCGTTCGACCTCCGACAGAATGAGATCGCCCTGGCCGCGCCGCTCCTCGGGTGTGAGCTCGGGGGCCATGATATTGCTCGCCGCGATCGCGGATGGCCGTCAGCGGCGTCCGCAGGTCGTGCCCGATGGATGCGAGAAGCGCCGTCTTCAGGCGTTCGCTCTGGCGAGTCAACTCCCCCGCCTTCCGCTCCTCCAGAAACTGCGCGCGCTCGATCGCGATCGCCACGACGCCGGCGAGGGTATCGAGCGTGCCCGCCTCGACCGGACGGCCGGCGGCCGCGAGGATTCCGGTCGGCTTGGTGCCGACGCGCAGTGGCACCAGGCGGATATCGTGTCCGTCCACGGTCATCGTGCGGTGACCCGCGTACGTGCGGGCGTAGGCATCGAACTCGAGTGACGTCTGCGCTGCGGCGAATGCGTTGGACAGCTGCCGCGTGTCCAATGCGATCGTTTGCGCTCCGGCGTCGTACACGTCCCATTCGCTGTCACGGGGAACCGCCACGGCGACGAAAGTCCAGATCGAAACGCCGGGCGATCGACCGCGCCAGGACTGTGAGCGCCTCCCGGCTGTCGGTCATCATGAGCACGTCGCGGCTCAGGTCGAACAGCCTGGCGAGCTCGTCACGACGGCCGACCGCTTCATGCGTCCGTGCACTCGCCACTGCTGAGAGGTTGCTCGCCACGAGGCTGACCGCAAGAAATGCAAAGAGCGCAATCCAATTCTGCGGGTCGGCTATCGTGAACGTATGGACGGGAGGAAGGAAGAAGAAGTTGAGACAGAGCATCGAGACGATGGACGTGACCACGGCAACCCAGAGGCGGGAGGTCGCCGCCACGACGAGCACCACCATCAAGTACGTCGTCGAGACTGTCGCCGCGTTCGAGAGCTGAAGCCAGTGCCTCAGGGTCAGCGTCACCAGAGCGACGACGGCGAGTGCCGCAGCCAGGCGAACCGCATCGGAGTTGCCAAGTCGGCTCATCGTGTCAGCCATCAGATTTCCACTTGGACGCCGAGCTCAACCACACGCTCCGGAGGGAGTCTGAAAAACGTCGTCGCCCTGACGGCATTCCGCGTCATCAACGCAAAGAGCCGCTCCCGCCACATCGCCATGCCGGGAGTCTTCGAGACGATCAACGTCTCCCGGCCGAGAAAATACGTGATGTCGTCCTCGTCGAGTGACCAGCCCCTGCTCGCAGGCGCGCACGAGCGCTTCGGGGACGTTGGGATCTTCCATGAAACCGTAGCGGACGATGACTTCGAAGACGCCTTGACCGAGCGGGCGAACTACCACCTGCTGATTCGCCGGCACGTGAGGTACGGGCTGGGTCGTGACCATCAAGGTCACGACATGCTTGTGAAGCACCTTGTTGTAGCGAAGATTGTGGGCCAGGGCAGGCGGCGTGCCTTTCGGCTGCGCGGTCATGAAGACGGCCGTGCCTGGCACGCGCGCCGGCGGGGCGTTCGCCACGGTTGCGAGAAACTCCTCGATCGACACGGCTCGCGCGGTCAGGCGCTCGGCCACAATCCGGCGTCCGGTCTTCCAGGTCGTCATCACCGTGAACAACAACCCACCGATGACCAGCGGCAACCAGCCGCCATGCGCGATCTTCAGCGCGTTCGCTCCGAAGAACGCGAGGTCGATGATCAGGAATACACCGGTGACCGCATACGCCACGGCAGGGGGCCAACCCCAGCGGTCGGTCGCGACGGCCTGCAGCAATATGGCCGTGATGACCATCGTCAACGTGACGGCAATGCCGTACGCGGCGGCCAGAGCGGTTGACGATCCGAATCCGATGACCACGACGATGGTGCTGACCATGAGGGCCCAGTTCACCTGCGGTACATAGACCTGTCCCATCTCGTGATGCGACGTATGGTCAATGGCCAGCCGCGGGCAATAGCCGAGTTGAATAGCCTGTTGCGTCAGCGAAAAGGCACCCGAGATCAATGCCTGTGATGCAATGATCGCGGCTGCCGTCGCCAGCAGCACGAGCGGCACCAGCGCCCAGCCAGGGGCGAGCAGAAAGAACGGCTGCGCGGCTGCGGCCGGATCTTCCAGCAGCAGCGCGCCCTGTCCGAAGTAGTTCAGCAGCAGAGCAGGTAACACCAGCGCGTACCACGCGAGGCGAATGGGTCGCTTTCCGAAGTGACCCATGTCCGCGTACAAGGCTTCACCGCCCGTGACAACCAGAAACACGGCGCCGAGCACCGCAAATCCGTGCCAACCGTGTTCACGAAAAAACGAAAACGCATGACGCGGGTCGATCGCGGTGAGCACGACCGGGTGACGCGTGAGCCACATGACACCGAGAGCAGCAATGACGAGGAACCACGCCACCATGATCGGACCGAACAGCCGGCCAACCCGGTGCGTGCCGTGCCGCTGAATAGCGAACACGCCAATCAGAATCACGACGGCGACAGGCACGACATACGGATCGAACAACGGTGTCGCGACCTTGAGTCCCTCGACCGCGCCGAGCACGGTGATCGCCGGCGTGATGATTCCGTCGCCGTAGAGCAAGGAGGCACCAAAGATTCCCAGCATGATCAGCACCGATGTGCGCGCGTTCTTCTCGCGCCGCGGTGGCAGCAACGCTGTCAATGCGAGAATCCCGCCTTCGCCCTGATTGTCGGCACGCATCACGATCGCGATGTATTTGACCGAGATGACCAGCAACAACGAGTAGATGATGAGCGAGAGCACACCGAGGACGTTCGCGTGGGTGGCGGGCACGGAATGCGTGCCGAAGAAGCACTCGCGCATCGCGTACAGCGGACTGGTGCCGATGTCGCCATAGACGACGCCGATGGCCGTCAACGTCAGAGGAAGAATCGTGCGTGGGCTCGCGGCGGTGCTGGCCAGGGTGTCTCCAATCCGCCGACGGGGTTAGCTGACGGGCTCGAGGTTGGAAGTCCTCTTCCGGAATCCGTTCCGGTTGCGCCCCTACTGAGTGGTTCCCCCGCGTCGCCGCTCTGCGGCGTCTTAGGCGTGGCGATGTACAGCCCTTTATACCGCGAACCCGAAATGCTGTGTTCCAAAGTGGATCAGCCCCGACTTGACGTCCGGGCTGCACAGGCGTAGGTTGGTTGGTACGCCTAAGGCGCTGATGAAGCGCCGTGGGGGACCCAGCGGCGCGATTCCCGCGCCAAGGGGCGTATCCGGATGACCTCCGGTAGAGGACTCCAACCTCGAGCCCGTCAGCTAACCCCGCCGGCAGATTGGAGTGTCTCGTGCGAACCAGCACACGCCGGGCTCTGCCCTCGTACGGCTCGAATCTCTCTCATCACGTCTCACACGCAGGACACGAACTCTCGCTCGACCGTAGTCGCGGCATCACACAGTCTGTTTTCCGTCGCCGCGGAGCGGTCGCGTCGTGCTCGTCCAGTCGAGACGAGCGGCGACAGCGAGGAGAGTTCGTCATGCGTGACTCATTGAATCTGATCGTCGAGCCGGATCAGCGCCGGTTCGCCGCTCGCGGGGGCCTGACGGCGCTGATCCTCCTCATCCCGCTCGCCGGAATGGTCTGGTACGTCGGCGCGCGGAACCCGTTCACGCCGGCCGGATACGTCGGCTACCTGACCAAGGGAGCGGTGTTCGGCCAATCCCGGTTCTACGGCACTCAGCGCGGGCCGACGTCGCCAGGACGAACATGGCTGCTCGACGTGACCAACGTCAGCGTCACGCCGTACACCTACACCGAGGACTTCACGAAGGACGACGCGGTGCTGAGCCGCGACAACCTGAAGATCAGCTTCCGCGTGCACACCGTGTGGCGCGTCGACGATACGAAGATCCCGCTCTTCATGGAGCGATTCAGCACGACGGTTGCCGCGCATGGGCAGGAGCGCGAGCCCGATGCGATCGTGAAGGTCGCGTATGCGAACTTCGTCCGCGAGCCGCTGAAGACCTACGCCCGTGACGAAGTGCAGCGGCGCAACGGTCTCGACGTGAAGGAAGCGCTCATCCCGATTGGCGACGCCGTGCTCGAGCGTATTCGCCGCTACGCGGCGGACAGCCCGTTCATCATCAGCAGCGTGGTGGTCGGCAACGTGCAATATCCGGAAGAAGTCGCCAACGCCGTGTCGCGGAAGCTGGCGGCGACCCAGGAGCTGCAGCGCAAGGACACCGAGATCGAGATCGAACGGAAGGAACGCACGAAGCGGGAAGTCCAGGCGCAGGGTATCGCCAACGCGATGCAGATCATCCGCGGCCAGCTCAGCCCGATGTACATCCAGCACGAAGCCATCGAGGCGCAGAAGCTGATGGTCAACTCGCCGAATCACACGGTCGTCTACATCCCGTCCGGTCCGATGGGTGTGCCCATCACCGGCACCTTCAGCGCCACGGCACCGCAGGGCCCCGCGACGGCGCCAAAAGGAGGACAGTTCTGATGCGCAGCGCCACTCCACGCTTCATCCGCGCCCTGCGCCTTGCCGGCCTCATCCTCCTCCTGGCCGCGGCGTACGGCGCTGCCTGCGGGTGATGGCGTGGCTGCCGTGGCAGGTGGACGCCGTGCTCGCCGCGCTGGCGGTCCTGGCGTTCGCCTACTGGTACGAAGGAGAGGCCCCTCGTCGATAGCTTGCGCTCGGCCTGTCGGTTTTTGAACCGGAGTGGCCGTGATCACGTGCTCAAGTGCGCGAGCCCGGCCATTCCTAACGGCATCGCCGCATTGCTGCTCTTCATTCGCGATCAGACGCAGCAGATCCCGCATGCGTACTTCGGGTGGACAGAAGGGAACCCTATCGCCTACCTGTTGAAGTTCCTCGCCTTCGGCGAAGGGGACACCGCGCCAGTGACGCGCGAAGTGCTCAGACAGGCGAGCCGGATCCGAAGGAAGCGGCCGCGCATTCACGTCGGGTAGCGCGTTTCTTTCGAGGCTCGGGGCCGCGCTCGGGCACTCGGGGTTCGAGACTCGGAGTTGCGTCAGCACGTGCTTTGCAAAGGTTCGATTAGGAGGTCGGCACATGGCGAAGTATGGGAAGTCTGCGCAGAAGAGCGTGAAGTCGGCGATGCGCCGGAGGAAGAAGGGCACGCTCAAGAGCGGGTCGGGACGCAGGGTCACCAGCCGCAAGCAGGCGATTGCGATCGGCCTCAGCGAAGCGCGTGAGAAAGGTGCGAAGGTTCCATCTCGCAAAGTCCACAAGACGCGGAAGAAGCGGTAGCGGCATGCCCTCTGCGCCCAACGCAATTCGCTACGCAGTGGTCGGGCTGGGGCATATCGCTCAGGTGGCGGTGCTGCCGGCCTTTGCGCATGCCCGACGCAACTCGCGCCTCGCCGCGCTCGTGAGCGACGACCCCAGCGAAGCGCAAAGCTGTGGCGAAGAAGTACGGCGTACGGAACACGTATGCGTACGACGAGTACGAGCAGTGCCTCGAGCAGGTCGACGCGGTGTATATCGCGCTTCCCAACTCGATGCACGCCGAGTACACGATTCGCGCCGCCGCGGCTGGCGTGCATGTCCTCTGCGAAAAGCCGATGGCTGTCACCGTCGACGAGTGCGAGGCGATGATCGAGGCGTGCGACAGGGAACGCGTCAAGCTCATGATTGCGTATCGGCTGCACTTCGAGGAGATCAACCTGAAAGCCGTCGAGCTCGTCCGCCGCGGGACGAATCGGCGAGCCCAAGTTCTTCAACTCGTCGTTCTCGATGACCGTCAAGGCGGGCGACATTCGCATGCGCAAGGACATGGGTGGCGGCACGCTTTACGACATCGGCGTCTACTGCATCAACGCCGCCCGTTATCTCTTCCGCGCCGAACCGAAGGAGGTCATGGCGATCTCTGTCAACAGCGGACCCGCGAAGCTGAAAGAGATCGACGAATCGACCGGAGCGCTCCTCCGTTTCTGATGGCGAACGCGTCGCCGCCTTCGTCACCAGCTTCAATGCCGCCGACGTCGCCTCCTACCGGATCGTCGGGACCAAAGGACAGCTGCACGTCGATCCGGCTTACGAGTACGCCGAAGGGCTCGCGTACGAGCTGACCGTCAACGGGAAGACGACGCGGAAGCGGATCGGACAAGCGCGATCAGTTCGCGCCGCAGTTGCTCTATTTCTCGGACTGCATCCTCAGGAACAGGACGCCCGAGCCTTCCGGCGAGGAGGGTCTTCAGGATGTGCGCATCGTGCAGGCGCTCTACGAGTCTGCGGAGACCGGCAAGGCGGTGGAAATCCCGCCGTATAAGCCATCGAAGCGGCCAACGGCTGGACCAGCAGATCACCAGGCCGGGGGTGAGGAAACCGCAACTCGTCAAGGTCGAGAGCGCGAGCGAATAACTCGGTCAGTATTCGACGAACGCGTTGTCCGGATAGCAGAACAGCCAGTGTTCACCCGGTTCCGCGGATGCGATAACCGGGTGACTCGTCGATTTGGCGTGCTTCGTGGCGTGACGGTTCGGCGAGCTGTCGCAGCAGAGCGTCGTGCCGCACGTCTGGCAGGTTCGCAGATGCACCCAGCGGGCGCCGATCTTCACGCACTCTTCGCACTGATGGCTTTTCGCCTGGGTCACAGCCGGTAGCGCAGCAATGTGAGCGCAGGCGTCATCAGATATCCATTCCTAATCCGGGGGGCTTCGCCCCGCCGGCCCCCCATCGCCGTCGACTCGCGGGGACCCCGATGCCCCGCTCCGCTCCGGCGGCCGCGCTGACGCGCGGACCTCTCCTCTACCGCAGCGCCGCAGCGCGTCCCTTCAGCGTCGACGCAAGCGCCTTCAAGCGCGCGGCGTCAGACCCGATGGCTGAGCCGGCATCGCCTTCGAGCTGACCTGCGACGGTCTCGAGCTGCGCGCCAGCTTCTTTCTTACGTTTGTCGGCCTGCTCGATCGCTGTCTTGACTGCCTCTGCGCGGTCCGGCTGGATGGCCTTGTTGCGTGTCAGCTGATCGAGATACGCACGGGCAACGGCGGAGCTCGCCGGCCACTCGACCATTGGCTGGTCCTGCGCGTTGAACACCTTCTCCTGAAGCTCGGTCGCGGCGTGCCAGCTCGTTCTCGGTCAAATACTCGCTCGGCTTCAGCCGCAGCACGTCGACCCCACGGGCGATCTCGGTGCCATAGATGTTGCCGTTGTACCAATAGGTCGACCAGTGACCGCCGGTGATCAGGTCGGTGGCACTGATCGGACCGCGGTCGAAGAACGCGATCTCGACCGGCTTCGTCGAATCGGTGAAATCGAAGACCGACACACCGCCCTGATACCAGCCCTGCACCATGATGTCGCGACCCGGCACCGGAATCAGCGAGCCGTTGTGGGCGACACAGTTTTCGGTGTCGGTCTGCGGGGCAGGAATCTTGTAATAGCTCGCGAAGCGCAGCTTGCTTTTCGACGATGTCGAAGATGGCGTTTGCGCCCCAGTTGGGCTGATCCGTCGAGCGGCAACGCGGGCGCGTGCCCCCGCCCCACTCGTCAGTGAAGATCACCTTCGTGCCGTCGTTGTTGAACGTAGCCGAGTGCCAGAACGCAAAGCTCTTGTCTTCGACCTGATCCAGGCGGACCGGGTTCACCGGATCCGAAATGTCCAGCAGGATGCCGTTCCCCGAGCAGGCGCCGGCGGCAAGACCGAGCGCCGGGAAGACCGTGATGTCGTGGCACCGGTTGGTCTCCGAGGTCTTCTGGGTTCCGGGGCCGTGGTCGCCACCTCGCCACAGACCGGCGATGTCGCCAGTCTTCGGATCGGCGAAGATGCGCGGGCGATTGACGATGCTGGCCTTCTCCGGGGCGGCGATGGGGATCTGAATCACGTCGATGCTGAAAAGCGCGGTGTTGGGGTCTTCCTTCGGATCCGCCTTCGAGCAACCGGTGAGCTCGTCAGCCGCGCGGACCGATCCGGTTCCCGACCCGTAGACGTAGATGTTCGCTTTGTCTTTCGGGTTGGTGACCAGCGTGTGCGTGTGCGATCCGCGGCACGTCTGAACCGCCGCGACCTGTCGGGGCTTCTTGATATCGCTGATGTCGAAGACACGCACGCCGCGGAAGCGATCGGCGCTGACAGGCGTCTGCGACGCCCTGCGTGCCGCAGTCGATTCGACCGCGCGTCTGTTCGACCGACATGACCAGCAGGTTGCCGTGCACCGAGACGTCACCCTGGCCGCCCGGGCACACGACGGACGTCACCAGCTTGAGCTTCTTGCGGGTTCTGGATGTCGTAGATGTTGAATCCGTTGAAGTTCCCGATGAACAGGTGGTTGCCCGAGAACGCGAGGTCGGAGTTGGCGAAGTTCAAGCCCCGCCGCGCGCCGCGCCTCCGGGGTTCCCGGTTTCGGCTCTTCGGGCTCCTTCTCCGGCTTCTCCGGCGACCTTCGGATCCTCTTCGGGTCCGGACGGAACTCCCGCCGGCTCCTTGGGATCGAAGAAGCCTTCCGGCTTCGGCAGTGTGGCAATCAGCTCCATGTTCCGGGCTGCCTGACCGGCATCCTTCAAACCCGGCTTCAGTCCGACGCGCGGATCGTTCCGCGGATCGCTCCCGTTGTGGTTTCCGTTCGTGGCCTGCTGCGCGTCGGCGACGATGACGACGGATGCCAGCACCACCGCGAACAACAGTCCTCTGGCGACTACGGATCTCATTGCTCAAACTCCTTGGACTTGGCGAGCATCGCGCTCATCCGATCGATCTCCATCCGCTGATCCGAATCCACGTCCGACGCGAACGCGAATATCTCCGATTCCTGGCCGGCCCCGGCGGTCGCGAAGAGATCCTTGACCATCACGAGCGCGCCCTCATGATGCTTGATCATCAGCTCGAGAAACAGCCGATCGAACTCCACGCCCTTGGCCGCGGCCAGGCGGCCCATTTCCTCCGCCGTGAGCATGCCCGGCATCAGCTTGCCGCCATGGTGATGCGCATGCGGATCGGGGAGCGGCTGCCCACGACGCTTGAGCCACTCCTGCATCATCTTGATCTCGTCCGACTGTGACGCCTCGATCCTGAGCGCCAGCTTCCGCATGTCGTCGCTGTTCGTCCGCGTCGACAGCAGTTCGGTCATCTCGAGCGCCTGCGAGTGGTGGCCAATCATGCCCTGCATGAACTGGACGTCCGCCTCGGTGTGCTGGACCTTCGAGAGGTCGACGGCCTTTTCCGCGGTAATGACCTGGCTCGCCTCGCCCGGGGCGCCCGGCTGAATAATCGGCGGGCCCGATTGCACGTTCGCGCGTCCGGCACGCTGCAGCGGGCGCCAGGCACACCCCGACCATGACGATGGTTATGAACCGCAGGGTCACGATCCTTATATTATGGCGCACAATTGACGACCCGACGGCTATCAGAACGTTCACGACGGCCGCGACGATCGCGACGACTATTTCGCCTTGGTTTTCTCGTTCGCCGGCTCGTCGTCGAACACGAACGCGCCTGTCAAGCCGTTCGGTAAGCGACAATCGCGGCAGCGGCGATCGGCGAAGCCGCGGCAAGTGGAGGCGAGCGAGCGGAGACGGCGCGGCGAGTCCAGCTTGGCGCGAGGCCGTCCGCGCGGGGAGCGTTGGACACAAAAAAGGGGCGGAGCCGATCGGCTCCGCCCCAATTCTAAACCCTCGACTCGCCTAGAAGCGCAGCGTCGCCTGCACGCGAATCGTGCGGGCGCCGAGGTACTGGTCGGACAGGGCGTACCGCGGATCGGGCCTCAGGCCACGGCTGACGGCGAGCGCGGCATGGTCGAAGCCCTGGAAGAACTGGGCGTCGTTGATGCCTGCGATCTGCGTCGCGGTAACGCGTCTGGAACAGTCGCGTCACCGTATCCTGGTCGAACAGGTTGATGACGTTCACGCCGACGTTCATCCTCGTCCGGCCTGGCAGCGGGAGGTCGTGCTGGAAGAGCAGATCGGTCTGCGTATAAATCGGCGAACGGCCGAGATTGCCTCGCGCCTCGTCGAAGACTGGCACGCTCTTGTAGGTGATGGTGCTCTGCTGATAGCGTGCCGCTCGCCGCACGGTATTCCACACCAACCATGGTGCCCCAGGGCAGGTCGTAGGTGCCCTGGAACTTGAAGTAGTGCGGCCGATCCGTCTGCAGCCGGCCGTCGATGGGGTTGCCATGCGAGTCGAACGACATGTACAGACCATCGAAGAACCGATTGACGCTCGGGCTGTTGCGGCCGTTTTCGTCGGAGCTGGTCAGACCGGAGTAGTTGCCGCGCAGGGCGCTGTAGACGTAGCTGGTGTTCATGGACCAGCGGTTCGACAGCCGCTTGCGCAGGCGGAACTCGACGGCGTCGTAGTCGCGCTTGGCTGGCGGCTGCGCGGGACAGGTCGGGCACGTCGCCGCGAGCGTGTACTCGGCAATACCGTAGCCGGGGTTGGCGATCATGAAGACTTCGCCGACGCCGGCAACCTGAATCCCGACGTCCTCAATCGTCTTGTCGAGCCACTTGTGCGCGTAGCGCACGCCCACCGACATGGTCGGGCTGAGCTCGTGGTCCATCCCGAGTGTGAACTCCTGCGTCCGAATCGGCTTGAGGTTCGGATCGATCAGGTTGTCGTTCGGATCGTTCGACACGTGCCGGCGATCGGCCTGCTCGATGAACGTTCCCGGGCAACCCGATCCCTGAGGACCCTCACAGTTGATGGCCGGCCAGTTGAAGGAGTCGAGCGTGTAGTGGTAGTCGATCCAGCGGTCGGCGCCCCAGGCGCCTCGCGGCATCTCGAGCTTGCTGATGTCGTAGAACATCCCCCAGCTGCCGTATGCCTTCCACTGCCCGTTGCCCTGGATGTCGTACGCGAAGCCGACGCGCGGCGCGAGCTTCTCGGACGAGGCCGAACTCGAGACTCGGGTTCTCGGGACGATAGGAGGGAATGGTTTCGCCGTCCGTGCGAAGCCCGAGATTCAGCGTCAACCGATTGTTCAGCGTCCAGGAGTCCTGGATGAAGAAGCCGATGTTGTTCGAGTGGATCTTGCCTTCGGTGTAGCGTCCGCGCGACGGTGTAGTAGCCGTAGGCGCCGCGGACCTGCCGTGGCGGATCGTCGAGCGTAGTCCGGTTGGCGTTCCAGTTCAGCGTGACCGTCGGCGCCTGCGCGCCGGTGCAGGACGTCGTTGCTCAGACGCTCCCACTGCACTCCGGCCTTGAACGTGTGGCTGCCAGCGAAGTTCGCGTAGTAGGTGCCGTCGACGTTGACGGTGAACCGTCCGTACTTGTCACGCACGTTACGCGTGCTGGCCGGGAGGTCCGTGTACCCATTGAGCTGCTGCAGCGAGGCCGGGATTTCCGGGAACGGGCAGCTGCTCGATCCTGCCGCGCCCGTGCAGGTATTGGAGGCCCCGAACGTATGCCGCAGCTCGGTCGAGAACACCGTATCGGTGACCTGGAACGAATCCGTCCCGAAGTATCCAATGGCAGTGTTCACGAAGAACGTCGGCGACACGACCCACGCGAGCTCGCCACCGTATGTGTCGTTGGTGGTGTTCGTGTGGAGCGGGTTTGGAAACTGCGCGGGTTCGAATTGCTCGTGCCGTTCGGCTCGATAGCGGGCAGGCGGCCGGACGGCCATAGTCGCGGATGTTGCCACCGGCGAACCGAAGACGCGTGTTGGTGCTGAGCTGTGACGTGACGTTGTAGACGCAGATTGTGGTCTTCGCTGTCGTCGTTGAACGTCGCCAGCTGGTTGTTCGAGTTGAAGGTCACCGTGCGCTCGCGACGGCGGATCTGCGGGCCATACCCGACGAAGAACCATGCCCGGTCGCGGAAGATCGGTCCGCCCAGATCGAAGACCGGCTCCAGGTCGTAGCCGGGGTCACGCGGAGTGACGATGTACTCGGCGAGCGTCTGGTTGGCCGGGTTCAGGCGCAGCGTCGGCCGAACGTCTCCAGCCCAATCCTGGGACTCGAGTAGTACGCGCCGATGTCGCCGCGATACATATTGCTGCCCGACTTGGTGACCGCGTTGATCACGCCGCCGGTGGTCGCGCTGAACTCCGCGTTGTAGCCGCTCGACTTGACCTGAGACTTCCCGAGGAAGTCGACGAGCATCGGCTTGGCGGAAACGCCGGTCCGCAGGTTGGTCGTGTCCTGACCGTCGACGATGTAGCGGTTCTCGGAGCCGGTCGCGCCGTCAATCGACAGGCCCGCCTTGGCTTCGTCGTTGGTGCCCGGCGCGCTGGTGAGCACGCTCGTGAAGTTCCGGCCCTTCGGAATGCGATCGATGATTTCCGACGTGCAGGCTCAGCGTCGCAGCGTTCTGCTTCACGTCGATGATCGGCGATTCGGCCGTCACCTGAATCTCTTCAGAGACGCTGGCAACCGGCATCGGGATGTCCAGTTTCAGGATCTGTCCGAGCGCAAGCTGGATGTTCTCGACCTTGGCGGTCTTGAAGCCGGCAAGGCTTGCGCGGTCACCTCGTAGACGCCTGGCGCCAGCGCCGGGAACCGGAACATTCCATTGGTGTCGGACGTCGCGGTCGCAACGCCGACCAGCGCGGGGCTCCGCGCTTCGACGGTCACACCTGGCAGCACAGCGCCGGATGTGTCCTTGACGATGCCTTCGATCGATCCTCGTGTCTCCTGCGCGGCTGCAGCTGTCGCGCCGAACAGGAGCACAGCGAGCAAGGCACACACGTATCCTCGTCGCCTCATGTTCATCCTCCTCCTTACATGCACATAAAGCCGAGATCCTGAATAGCCAGCCTCGCGGGAGCGAGAGCGGATGCGGGTCCAGAATCCCACCCCAGGGGTCGCCCGGCTTAACAGCCGGGCTTAGTAGCGACAGGAACTATACCGTGCGCGATTTAGTGGGATCAATCGCCAATATTACGTGTTTAATGACATTTTGCTGATTTGAACTGCCGTAAATCAGGGACCGCGAAAGTCCGTTCTGCCGGCGATTTTTCGTCCCACTTTCGTCCCCGGCAGGGCGTAAAAGTCATCACCAATCGAGCCAGTTCGCAGAAACCGGTGACACCAGCTGAGCAGTCGTCCCCGCAGCGAGCCCAGTTCGAGACACCCTGAAACGTCCTGTCCCCCTACTCCTTGTCCGCGCGGGCAAACATGCAAAACGCCGCGGTCAGCGGCGATAGACTCGTTCTTCGCAGCGGCTATGTGGGACTTCACGCTGCAGATCGATTCGCAGGATCGAGCGCGCCCTGTTCATGCAGATCGAGGCGTCCGGCTTCGCCGGAATGCGCCGCAGTCTGCTTTGGTCGGACGCATCGAAGGCCCATGTTCGACGCGCATCGCTCGGGCTGACGCGTGACGCACGCTGGTGCCAGCGTTCGCCACATCCCACTCCGCACGTATCGCCAAACACGTTGTCGCCGTCGTGTCCGCCATACAACACGGCGCGACGGCGGCGTGTGTCGTACGCGAGAGCCGTATGGTTGCGCGCCGGCGGGCCCGGCACGTCGAGTCGAGACCACTGACCGCTGCCGAGTATCCAGGTGATCGTCGACGCGAATCTTCCCCGTCCACCCGCCGAAACGGATCAGAACGCCCCGAGTCGATCGAAGGTGATCGCTGGATTGAAACGACCGGGCACCTCGCCGGCGTCACGCTGCATCCATCGCGCGCCGTCCCATTCCCACGTTTCGTTCGACGCGCCGGATCCACCGAACAGCACGACGCGTTCGCGATGCGCATCGTAGGCCAGCGCAGCGCCGTTGCGTGGCGACGGCCCGTCGGTCGCCACCGCTATCCAGCGCTTCCGTCCCACTCCCACGTATCCCCGAGGCGCACTGTTCCTGACGCCGCACGGTGATAGCCGCCAAACAAGACGACGCGGGCACGACGGGCGTCGTAGGCAACGGCCGCTTCGGCCCGCCGCGACGGACCCGCCGCATCGACGCGTGACCAGCGGCCGTGTTGCCAGAGCCACGTATCGTTCAGAAAGGTGTCCGTGTCGTCCGACTTCCCGAAGAGCACGCGGTTTCCGCCGAACAACAGCGCGTGGTGCGCGCCCTCGTGGTAGGAGAGGGCCGGGAAGGTGACGCGGCCCCGGCCCCTCGGCGCTGATCTGACGCCATCGACCGGCATCGCCGTCCCATTCCCAGGTGTCGGCGGTCACGCTCGACGCGTCGGCGCCGCCGTACAAGATGACGCGGCCGCGATCGACGTCGTACGTCATCGCGTGGCCATTGCGCACGCCGAGTTGCGCGTCGCGATCGTGCGGACTCTGCCGACCAGAGGATTCGACGTGCACCCCTATCAGAGCGACGACCAGACACACTGTGGGCGACCTTGCCACCCTTGCTCTATACCAGATCGATCACAGCTGCGCAGCGCAGACGTGACGAGCAGCCGAGCATTTTGGCGGGATCAGCCGTTTCGTTCAGGAATGACGCTCTGCCTTTGACGCCCGGGCGTTCGTAAGGTACTCTGGAGGTGCTTTCCTGAGCCCTGCCGCTGGCGCCGATCCCGGCGCACTCCAGCCTCACCAAAGCCACCTTCAGGCGAGGCGAATATGTTCAGCAGTTCTTCCAGGCGGTCGTCCGTCCGACGTCCACATCCGCCCACGGAACGCCCCGAATTGCGGCTCTTGTCGCAAGCCATCGAAGAGAACCGTGCGTTGGCTGACCGCTCCCAGCGCGATGTCGCGCGCGGTCGTGGCGCCGTCGTCGATATCCAGGCACGCGTGCTGGAGTTTCGCGAGCGCGGCGTCAAGGATGTCGACACTGTCGCCGCCCGAGAGAGGCACCAACGCCTGGCGGACCTGGTCGAGCACGTGGACGCGATTCACCAGCGGCTGCTGATGCTGTCGGCAAGTATCGAGCTGGAGGTGGATCGACTCGACGTGACACGCATTGAAATCGACCAGCTCACGGGGCGACGCTGATGCGCTGGTTGCCATCGCCCCAATCCATCGGGTTCGCTCTCTGGCTGGTTCTGATGTTCGCCGCGGAATCGGCTGCGTGGTTCACGCTCGTTCCGGAAAAGATCCTGTTGTGGACCTTCGTCCAGGTCAACTGCCTTCTGATCCTGATGTTCGCCACCGGGCTGGCGAGCGCGATGGGTGGCAGGCCGGACCTGTCCGTCACGCAAATACTCAACGACATCGAGCGGCCGTCAGGCAGAGCGGCCGGTCTCTGACGTGTTCAAGCTGATTGTCTCCGTGCGGCGGGGCTCCGCGTCCAACCTGCCGGGCGTGTGGGGGCGTTTCTCCACGATCGAGCAAGCGCAGGCGGCCGGTGCCGAACTCTTGCGCAACGACCGCGTCGTGCGTATCGCTATCGTGCGTGACGAGGCTCCGCCGGCGTTCGTGCAGTGGCTCGAGCGATGAGCCGTCGGGAATGATATAGTAGAGATCCTTTCCTGAGTACCGGCCCACACCAGCCACCTCACTAAAGTGACTGCCGCGGGCGCCTTCTGCCCGCCAGCCTCGTCCCAACCAATCGCGGTGCGGTACACCGAAGGGATGCGCCCATGACTCGCTCGCTCCAGAACAGATTCACACAGCTCGTCGCGATCACGCTGCCGTGCACGGTCCTGATGTCGTTGGTACCAGGGCTCGGTGGCATCGGACCATCGACGTCCGCGGCGGTGGTCGCGCTGATGATTGTCGCCACCGCGATCATCGTCAATACCTGGAAGAACGGGCAGCCGGTCGGCAGTATGGGACAGCTGATTCACGATACAGACATGATGCCTCTGCGAGTCCCTGCGCAGATCACTCCAGAACTCACTCCTGCAACGCGATGGAATGCGTGGGAGAAACGCCATCAGGAATTTGCCGAGACGGGACGGTCCCGCGCGCTGCTGACACTGAGCATCGCGATCACCGCAGTGCTCCTCTACGTCCGACTGTCGTAAGCCCTGGCGGGAATTCTCAGGCAGAGAGATTCAGGAATCGAGGCCGCAGTGTTGTTCTTAGTAGGCCTGGCGCTCGCGTTGACGGCATTCGTGATCAGGTGGAGAGGACGCGAGGGCGGCTGGCTCAGACCCGCTGTCAACCTCGGGTCGATGAGCGATCAGTGGCTGAGCGAGCACAGGGCCTCGTCTGTGAACTGAGCCGCCAGACGGGGGTTCACGACGAGGGTTCACACGAAGGTTCACGAGGTTCAGGACGAGGGTTCACGACGGAAGGTTCGGCGGACGAACGGACGACAGACGGGCCTCACGCGGACAGCGCACGAACAGGAGAACAGTGACAATGGGTCGATTGACAGCGAACGGCCTGGATGCACTGATGCTGATCGGAGTCGTCTTCTCCATTCCCTTCATCATTCTCCTCATCGGCCTCCCGATCGCGCTGGTGATGCGCTTGCTGCTCGAGCTGGGGCGCCTCTTCTGAGAAGGTCCCACGCTGACGAAACCGAAAGGAATTCGAGTTTGCGATTCCGGAACCCTGTAAATCTCCTCGCCGTGTGCACACTTTTACGCAGAAATTCTCACAGTTGCACCGACTGGCTGCTCACTACTATAGATCGTGGTGATCGACTCGATCGAAATTGACGAGCCACCCCCTCCTGAAGCCTTAGCGAGATCATCATGTTAGTACGCGCGTGCGGCAGGATTGGCTAGCGTCCTGGCCGTGCTGTGCCTGCTCGGCGTACTTGGAGCCCACGTTTAGCAAGACACGTACGTCGTGGTCGACGTTGCGACGTTGGATCAGGTTCGGGGCGGAAGAGTCCGGGGAATCAATGCTGCAGGCGAGGTCGTCGGAACTGCGCGCACCCAGGCCGGCAGGCGGGGCTTCCGTCTGGGCGTCTTCGAGAACCCGAATTCGTCGACCAGGGATGAGCGGCTCGACGGCTTCCCCGACAGCGATGGAAGCGCGGCAAACGCGATCAACGAAACGGGAGCCGTGGCGGGGGCCGCGAATACCGATACCGGGCTCCGAGCGTTCCTGTGGACGCGCGGCGACGGCTTCCGCGACCTCGGCACGCTGGCGGGCGACGTGGGCAGCGAAGCATGGGGCATCAACATGCACGACGAGGTCGTCGGCTTTTCGAGCGGGCCCAACGGCATCGAAGCTGTCCTGTGGGAAAGCAATGGCAGCGTCCAACGGCTTGGCCAGCTTCGCGCCGGTGACCACAGCCGCGCCTATGCCATCAACGACAGCGGTGACGTTGTCGGCACTTCGGGACAGAGTGATTCCCTTCGAGCGTTTCTCTGGACCCGCAACAGTCAGATGGAGGATCTCGGCGCACTCCCCGGAACCGATCGAAGCGCCGCCACAGGAATCAACAACTCGACGACGGTTGTCGGCTACTGCAACGGCGCCTCAGGAGACCGAGCCTTCCTCTGGTCGCGCACAGGGGAATGGTGGGCCTCGGAACTCTTCCCGGTGGAAACTACAGCCGGGCGCTCGCCATCAACGAAATCGGCGACATCGTGGGCGTATCCGATAGTCCCGTCGGCAATCGTGCCGTGCTGTGGACACGCCAGGGGGAAATGTGGGACCTCAATCAGCTGATCCCCGCCGGGAGCGATTTCGTTCTCACAGAAGCCGTCGGCATCAACAATCAAGGGCAGATCTTGGCGACCGGTCACAGCGGTCAAGCCATGAGCAAGCAAGAACACGATCACAGTCGTCAGGAAGACCCGATTCGAGTCTTTCTCCTGAAACGTTGAAGTTTTCGAGACGGTATTTCGGCCAGGCACCTGGTTCTTCGGATGCGCTTTAGACTCGCACTTCTCTCGGTCTCCCTGCTGTGCCTGGCTGTACTGTTTCCTTGGCTATTAGGGAACCCCGCCGCGCAGGGGAATCCCGCCATCGTAGGGCGCTGGTCGCTCCAGCCTAACCTGCCGTTCTTTTCGGTGCACGCCCACCTGCTTCCGACCGGGAAGGTAGCGATGTGGTCTGGGGACATCGGTAGCCCTCGGGGCGGCTCGGGCAACAACATGTACGCGTGGGATCCAGCGAATGGAACCGTAGTCCCCTTGTCTGGGCCGGGCTACGACACGTTCTGTAGCGCTCACCTTTTTCTCGCGGACGGCCGACTGCTCGTTGCGGGCGGACATATCCAGGCGTATGTTGGACTGCCGAACGCGAGCACCTACGACGCATTCAACAATCTGTGGACGAGCGCCGCTCCAATGAGCTGCCGGACGGTGGTACCCCAATGCGACGTTATTGGGGAACGGTGATGTTCTGGTCGTTTCTGGAAGCATCGATACCACGCTCGGCGAGAATCCTCTTCCGTCGGTCTTTCAAGTTCAAAGTGACACGTGGCGCGATCTGACCAGCGCCCCGCTCTTGCTCGACCTCTACCCGCGAATGCACCTGGCACCCGACGGCAGGGTGTTCAACTCGGCACCGAGCGTTCTCTCGCGAGCCCTGAACACCGCCGGTACTGGAGCATGGAGCGCCGTGGCGACGCACAGCCTCAATGTCTACCGCGACTATGGAACGTCGGTGATATATGACGCGGGAAGATCCTGGTCGCGGGGGGAGCCGATCCGCCCACCCCAACGGCCGAAGTGATCGACCTCAACGCGCCCGCTCCCGCCTGGCGCCAGGTTTCATCGATGGCGTTCCCGCGGCGGCAACAGGGTGCGGCGGTTCTGCCGAACGGAAAGGTGCTCGTCACGGGTGGCACCAGTGGACCAGGATTCAACAACTACACGACACCCGTGTTTGCCGCGGAAATGTGGGATCCGGTCCAAGAGACGTGGACGACCATGGCGAGCGCTCAGATGCCTCGCATGTATCACTCGACCCTGATACTGCTTCCCGATGGACGTCTCGTGGCCAGCGGAGGCAACGGTCTCACGCAACCGGAAGTCTACGAGCCGCCGTACTTGTTCGCCGGGCCGCGACCGACGATTACCGCGGCGCCTGCCAGCATCGGACACCAACAGACGTTCTTCGTAGAAACACCGAACACCGCCAGCGTCACTCAAGTGAGCCTGGTGAGTTTAGCCTCGGCCACCCACGCGTTCGACCACAACCAACGGTTCAACCGCTTGACCTTTACACCAGGGACAGGCGGCCTGAATGTCGTGGCACCGTCCGCGAACCTGGCGCCACCAGGGCCGTACATGCTGTTCATCCTGAACAGCAATGGTGTCCCTTCCGTGGCGTCGATGGTGCGGATAACCGCCGCAGCCGGCACCGTCCCGACGCTCACGTCCCTCTCACCGAACAGCGCGGCGGTGGGTGGACCCGGGTTCACGCTGACGATCAACGGCGGCGGCTTTGTTTCTGGCTCGGTGGTCAGATGGAACGGCACGGCGCGGACCACGACATTCGTGAACGCGTCGAGGCTCACGGCAACGATTCCTGCCGGCGATCTCGCCACAGCAGGGCTCGGTCAAATCACCGTGTTGAATCCGGGCGGTGCGACGTCGAACGCCGTGGCCTTTCCCATCACTGCCTTTACGGTGAGCCCGACGACCGTCGCACCGGGCGGCACCGTCACTGCCACCTGGAGTGGCCTCGCGGGGGCAACCGCCACGGACCGAATTGCCCTCTACGCCCCCGGCGCGCCCAATTCAGCGGACCTCGGCTGGATCTACGTCAGTTGCTCGCAGACCCCGAGCACCCCCCGCGCCAGCGGCTCCTGCCCGTTTCCAGTGCCCACCTCGTTGCCGTTGCCCTATGGCGGCTATGAACTGAGACTCCTGAGGGGCGAGACGCTTCTGTTGACGAGCAATGTTTTCACCGTCACGCTCTCCCCCGCCACGCTCAATGTGGACCAGACCGCCGTCCCTCTCGGCGGCACGCTTACGGCGACGTGGAGTGGAATTCCCGCACCCACGGCGCTCGACTGGATCGGAATCTTTCAGCCGGTCAGTTCGAATGACTCATTTTTCGAATGGATCTACACAAGCTGCTCAAAGAGCCCGAGCTGTCCCTCAGGCTTCGGGTTCATGCCCCTTTTACGTGCCAGGCTCGGTCCCCCCCGGCACCTATCACCTGCGACTACTCGGCAATGACGGGTACGACCAAATGGCGACCAGCACCAGCCTTTACCGTGGGTGGGTCACCCGGCATTCTCCAGTTCGGCGCAGCCACGTACAGCGTTGGTGAAAATGGGGGCAGCGCCACGATTACGGTCATGCGAACAGACGGAAACACTGGCGCTGTCGGTGTCACGGTTTCCACCAGTAACGGCACCGCAACCGCCCCCGCCGACTACACGGCGGTGACCCAGACGGTCAGCTTTGCGTCAGGCGACACGGCGCCCAAGACCGTCACCATTCCCATCGTGAATGACACCGCGGCCGAGGCGAACGAGACGGTCAATCTCGCGCTGAGCGCGCCGACGGGCGGAGCGACGATCGCCAGCATCCCCACAGCGGTGCTCACCATCACTGACAACGACGTCGCGCCGCCGGGCACGCTGCAGCTCAGCGCCGCCACCTACAGCGTGGCCGAGAGTGGCGGCACCGCGACGATCACCGTCACGCGCACCGGCGGCAGCGCCGGGCGGTCGGTGTCACGCTGACGACCAGCAACGGCACCGCCACCGCGCCCGCCGACTACACGGCGGTGACGCCAGACGGTCAGCTTTGCCGCCGGTGACACGGCCAACAAGACCGTCACCATTCCGATTGTGGACGATGCGCTGGTCGAAGGGAACGAAACGGTGAATGTCGGATTGAGCGCGCCCACCGGCGGCGCCACGCTCGGCACTCCGAGCACGGCGGTGCTCACCATCACCGACAACGACCTCCCACCGCCGGGCACGCTGCAGCTCAGCGCCGCCACCTACAGCGTGGCCGAGAGTGGCGGGACCGCGACGATCACCGTCACGCGCACCGGCGGCAGCGCCGGGGCCGTGGGCGTCACGCTGACCACCAGCAACGGCACCGCCACGGCGCCCGCCGACTACACCGCGGTGACCCAGACGGTCAGCTTTGCCGCCGGTGACACGGCCAACAAGACCGTCACCATTCCGATTGTGGACGATGCGCTGGTCGAAGGGAATGAGACGGTGACTGTCGGATTGAGCGCGCCCACCGGGGGCGCCACGCTCGGCAGCCGAGCACGGCGGTGCTCACCATCACCGACAACGACGTCCCGCCGCCGGGCACGCTGCAGCTCAGCGCCGCCACCTACAGCGTGGCCGAGAGTGGCGGGACCGCAACGATCACCGTCACGCGCACCGGCGGCAGCGCCGGTGCGGTCGGTGTCACGCTGACGACCAGCAACGGCACCGCCACGGCGCCCGCCGACTACACCGCGGTGACCCAGACGGTCAGCTTTGCCGCCGGTGACACGGCCAACAAGACCGTCACCATTCCGATTGTGGACGATGCGCTGGTCGAAGGGAACGAGACGGTGACTGTCGGATTGAGCGCGCCCACCGGGGGCGCCACGCTCGGCACGCCGAGCACGGCGGTGCTCACCATCACCGACAACGACGTCCCGCCGCCGGGCACGCTGCAGCTCAGTGCCGCCACCTACAGCGTGGCCGAGAGTGGCGGGACCGCGACGATCACCGTCACGCGCACCGGCGGCAGCGCCGGGGCGGTCGGCGTTACGCTGACCACCAGCAACGGCACCGCCACGGCGCCCGCCGATTACACCGCGGTGACCCAGACGGTCAGCTTTGCCGCCGGTGACACGGCCAACAAGACCGTCACCATTCCGATTGTGGACGATGCGCTGGTCGAAGGGAATGAGACGGTGACTGTCGGATTGAGCGCGCCCACCGGGGGCGCCACGCTCGGCACTCAGAGCACGGCGGTGCTCACCATCACCGACAACGACGTCCCGCCGCCCGGCACGCTGCAGCTCAGTGCCGCCACCTACAGCGTGGCCGAGAGTGGCGGGACCGCGACGATCACCGTCACGCGCACCGGCGGCAGCGCTGGTGCGGTCGGTGTCACGCTGACGACCAGCAACGGCACCGCCACGGCGCCCGCCGACTACACCGCGGTGACCCAGACGGTCAGCTTTGCCGCTGGTGACACGGCCAACAAGACCGTCACCATTCCGATTGTGGACGATGCGCTGGTCGAAGGGAATGAGACGGTGACTGTCGGATTGAGCGCGCCCACCGGCGGGCGCCACGCTCGGCACGCCGAGCACGGCGGTGCTCACCATCACCGACAACGACGTCCCGCCGCCCGGCACGCTGCAGCTCAGTGCCGCCACCTACAGCGTGGCCGAGAGTGGCGGGACCGCGACGATCACCGTCACGCGCACCGGCGGCAGCGCCGGGGCCGTCGGCGTTACGCTGACCACCAGCAACGGCACCGCCACCGCTCCCGCTGATTACACGGCCGTGACGCAGACGGTCAGCTTTGCCGCCGGCGACACGGCCAACAAGACCGTCACCATTCCGATCGTGGACGATGCGCTGGTCGAAGGGGACGAGACGATGAACTGTCGCTGAGCGCACCGACGGGGGCGCCACGCTCGGGACCCCGACCACAGCGGTGCTGACCATTACCGACAACGACGTCGCGCCGGGCACGTTGCAGCTCAGCGCAGCGGCCTACAACGTGTCCGAAAACGACGGGACCGCGACGATCACCATCACCCGCACCGGCGGCAGCGGCGGCGCCGTCGGCGTCACACTCTCCACCAGCAATGGCACGGCCACCGCGCCCGCTGACTACGCCGCGGTGACGCAGACGGTCACCTTTGCCGACGGTGACACGGCCAACAAGACGGTCACCATTCCGATTGTGGACGATGATCTAGTCGAGTCGAAAGAGACGCTGACCGTGACATTGAGCGCCCCCACGGGCGGTGCGACGCTCGGCACGCCGAGCACGGCGGCGATCACCATTCGTGCTGGTCGACTCAACCAGCCGAATGTACTTGGCCACAGTGCCTCGGAGCTGAACGTGCCAGCCAAAGCTCGCGCAAGCTTGCACGCGAGCGGATCGGTCAGCCGGAGGGCGCACACGGATCATGCGAGCGGAGGTGGCCTGTCAGCGGGAGCGCGTGCCCGGGGCACGCGAGCGACATGGCCCGCCAGCGAAAGCCCGCGCATGATTTACGGGATCGAAGGATGGTTTGCCCAGCCGAAGCTCGCGCTCAATCGCGAGAGCGATGATGGCTTGCCAGCCGGAGTCGTGCAGGGCGATGACGCCCGCCTCCGCCAAGGCTGCGGCGGGCAACCTTCGCTTGGAACCGATGTAGGTTGGCGCGCCCTGCAAGACTCGAACTTGCGACCTCCTGGTTCGTAGCCAGACGCTCTATCCAACTGAGCTAAGGGCGCGCAGCCGCGGGCATCGGCGCACGCTCGGCGCGCCCCTCGCCCGGGTCACGAAACCATCATTATATCACCGGCGCTGGGACCCACCCGTCAACTCCCAAGCCTGACCCACTGCGAACGCGCCGACGGCCATTCGCAACGAGCACGACGGCCGCGACGTGCTCGACGTCGTTGATCTCATGCGTCGTTGGGCCGTCGCGATCGTTCGTCGAGCCGTTCACATCCCCGATCCAATGCCTTTTCCCCGCATCAGCCCGTGCCCTTCTTCGAACATGCCCGGCAGTGCGATCGGCAGTCGCCCGCCGATCGGGGCCTCGCCGGCGATCGCGCGAACGGCTGAGGCTTCGGCGCGATCGTAGAAGTCGTACGTCAGCAGCATCGCCGGCAGATCCGGCAGGAACGTCGCGACATACGGGTTGCCAAAGAACGTCGTGATGAAGGGCCGATTAGACGATGACGTCTGACGGGTGATGTCCTGGAGGAGACGCTGCAGCGCGGGCGTGAGGTCCATGCGCCCGCTGAACGACGCCGTGCGCACGAAGACGGACGCGATCACCGCGTCGAAGCGCGGGGCCATGGCGCGCACGAGCTCGATCTCCGACGGCGTCGTCCGATCGGACAGCTCGATCGCCGTGACGTTCGGCCAGCGCTTCCGCAACTCGGGAATGAACGTGCGGCTCGGCGCGGCGATCCGCCAGCCTGACGGATAGTCGAGCACGGACAGATACAGCACGTTGCCGTCGGCGGGCAGGCGCAACGGCACCTGATTGCGCGCATCCTTGATCAACGTGATCGATCGCTGGCTGACCTCGTCGGCGACGGCCTGGTTCGCGCGCGTGCCGAGCGTCGTCGCGATCGAATCGAGATTCACGGACCGGTTGCGGTGCAATCCGGCAGCCGCCTTGGCGCGCAGGATCCGCTCGACCGAGGTGTTGACCTGCGCTTCCGGAATGCGCCCGGCTTTCACCGCATCGCGAATCGCGGCGAACGCCTCGCCGTCGTTCGGCGAGTGCAGCACGAGATCGTTGCCGGCGACGACCGCGCGGACGGCCGCTTCGCCCGGCTTGTACATGTCGGTCACGCCCTGCATGCCCATCGAGTCGGTGTAAATCAAGCCGCGGAAGCCGAGGTCGCGGCGCAAGACGCCGCTGACGATCGGCTGGCTGAGCGTCGTCGGCGTGCCGGGCGTGGGATCGAAGGCCGGCATCTCGATGTGCGCGGTCATCACCGCGTCGGCGCCCGCCGCGATGCCCGCCTTGAAGGGCGGCAGCTCGATCTTCTCGAGCCGTTCGCGCGGATGCTTGATGACCGGCAGCCCGAGATGGGAATCCACGTCGGTGTCGCCGTGACCGGGAAAGTGCTTCAACGTCGCCATCACGCCGGCGGCCTGCAAGCCACGGATGTAGGCGGACGCAATGCGGCCGACGAGCTCGGGGTTCTCGCCGAACGACCGCGTGTTGATCACCGGATTGCGCGGGTTGTTGTTGACGTCGACCACCGGCGCGAAATTCACGTGCACGCCGAGCGCGCGCGATTCTTCAGCCGTGACACGGCCCGCCTCGTACGCCAGCTTCTCGTCACGCGCGGCCCCGAAGGCCATCGCCCGTGGAAAGGCCGTCGCGCCGGCGATTCGGAAACCGACACCAGCCTCGAAGTCGGCCGTGTTGAGCAGCGGGATCGCGGCAACGGCCTGCAGGCGGTTCAGGATCGATGCCGCTTCCAGCGGCTGACCGAGAATGACCGTCCCATAGGTCGGATTGAGCAGCACCGATGGCGCCGCCTCCGTTCCGCCAAACACATGGAAACCGCCGACGTGGTATTCATGGACGGCCTTGACCAGCTGATTGAACTCGTCGGAGTCCGAACTCATGAAGGTCGATTGGAACGACGAGACCAGGAGCTGCCCCACCTTCTCGTCGAGCGTCATCTTCTTGATCGTGGATTGCACCCATTTGTCGGCCGCCTTGTCGATCTGGATCGGGTCGGGTGCCTGCCGAGCTGCCAGCGTGGCCGCGGTCGCGACCATCACGAGGCTCGCGCCGATGCGAAAGGTCATGCTGAGATTCTAACAGGGCGCCTCTACCGCTGCCGTGGTTCGTGGTTCGATTCGCTCGTAGCTCGAAGAACCTATACGTGCGAATGGCCTTGCGAGCCACGAGCGACCAGCGACGAACCACGACAGCGATCCATCCCAACAGCCATATAATCAGCGGCGTGGGGGTAAACGAGCACCGTCAGGACGCACCCGCGTCGGTCCGCTGCTTCGTGCTCACGATCAGCGACTCGCGAACCGAGGAGACCGACACCAGTGGCAACGCCATCACTGAAATGCTCGAGTCGGCCGGACACCAGGTCGTCGGCCGGCGCATCGTGCGCGACGATCCGCCGGCCGTTCGCGGCGCGGTCAAGGGTCAGGTGACGAACGCGGAAGTGATCATTACCAGCGGCGGGACCGGCATCACGACACGCGACGGCACCTACGAAGCGATCTCCGCGCTGCTCGACAAGAGCCTGGATGGATTCGGCGAGATCTTCCGCATGCTCAGCTATCACGAGATCGGCCCCGCGGCGATGATGAGCCGTGCCTGCGCCGGCACGCTCGGCCGCACGGCGGTGTTCTCGCTGCCCGGTTCCGAGGCGGCGGTTCGACTCGCGATGACGAAGTTGATCCTTCCGGAGATCGGTCACGTCGTGCGCGAACTGCGGCGGTGATCGCCGCCATGCACCCACGTCAGCCAGCCACTGCCATGCGCCCCATCACCGAAACGATTTCTCTCGAAGAGGCACGCGATCTGCTCTTCGCGGCGGGTGTCCCCATCGAACGAACCGAACGTATTCCCCTCGGGGAGTCGCTGGGGCGGGTGATTGCGCACGCGGTAACGTCGAAGATCGACGTGCCGCCGTTCGATCGGGCGGCGATGGACGGGTACGCAGTCATCGCCGAGGACACGTTCGGCGCCGGAACGTACGATCCGCGCACGCTGCGGTGCATCGAGCGGGTCTACACCGGTCAGGTTCCCACGCGCGGCCTGGCTCGAGGCGAGTGCATCGAGATCGCCACCGGTGCTCCACTCCCCGCTGGTGCGGACGCCGTCGTCATGGTCGAAGAAACCGAAAAGGAGTCGGACGATCGGATTCGCGTGCTGACGCCAGTCTATCCACGCCAACACGTAGGACGGCGCGCCGCGGACATTGCTGCCGGCCAACCGGTGCTTGCGGCTGGCGATCGCCTGATCCCCAGCCGAATCGGCGCGCTCGCCGCCACCGGCATCACCGAGGTCGACGTCTACGATCGACCGCGCATCGCGATCCTCTCGACGGGCAACGAGATCGTCGAGCCTGGATCGCCACTCGGCCCCGGCCAGATTTACGACATCAATCGCTTCACGCTCTCGTCGATCATCTCGGCGCACGGCGGCGTTCCGGTCGTCTACCCCACCGCGCCCGACAATCTCGAGGCTCTGACCGCAGCCGTGCGCACGGCGTCATCGGAAGACATGTTGGTATTCTCGGGTGGCAGTTCCGTCGGCGAGCGGGATCTGATCATGGACGTGCTCTACACGGCGGGTGAGGTCGTGTTTCACGGCATCGCCGTGAAGCCTGGGAAGCCAACCGTTTTCGGCCGGATCGACCGCCGGCCCGTGCTGGGCATGCCGGGCTATCCGACGTCCTGTCTTTCGAATGCCTACATGCTCCTGGTGCCGATGCTGCGCCGCATGGCCAGACTACCGGAGCATCGCGCCCACATCATCCTGCTTCCGCTCGCGCGACGGATCGTCTCGACCACCGGCCGCCATCAGTTCTACACCGTCCGCATCGTCGACGGCACCGCTGTCCCTGCCTTCAAGGCCTCGGGCGACATCACCAGCATGTCGCAGGCCGACGGCTACATCGAAATCCTCGCACAGACGGATATTGTTGAAGCGGGGGAGATGGTGGAAGTGAAGCTGTTCTAGAACTTGTCCTTGCCGTGGTCCGTGGTCCGTCGTTCGTGGCTCGAAGACCTCAGCCGGCTGTGAGTTCTGCGAGCACACGAGACGACGAACCACGGACCACGGCACGCGAAGCGCGCTTTCTATTTGAAGCGCTTGCTCACCGCGTCCCAATTCACGACGTTCCACCACGCGTTCAGATAGTCGGGGCGCCGGTTCTGATACTTCAGGTAATAGGCGTGCTCCCACACGTCCACGCCCATGATCACCTTCTTGCCTTCCATGACCGGGCTGTCCTGATTCGGCGTGCTCTCGATCGCGAGCTTGCCGCCCGCGTCGATCACCCAGGCCCAACCGCTCCCGAAGCGGCCGATGCCCGCCTTGTTGACCTGTTCCTTGAACGAGTCGAAGCTGCCGAAGGATGACTTGATCGCGTCGCCGAGCGCTCCGCCCGGCGCGCCGCCCTTCCCGGGGCCCATGATCTCCCAGAACATCGTGTGGTTCGCATGTCCGCCGCCGTTGTTGCGTACCGCAGTCCTGATGTCTTCGGGCACACTGTTGATGCCGCGGAGCAGATCATCGAGGCTCTTCTGGTGAAGCTCGGGATGCTTGTCGAGCGCAGCGTTGAGATTCGTCACGTACGCGGCATGATGCTTGTCGTGATGAATCTTCATCGTCTGTTCGTCTATGTGCGGCTCCAGGGCGTTGTAGTCGTACGGCAACGGGGGGAGTTCGTGCGCCATTTCGTCAGCTCCTTCTCAAGTGATGTGCATGCACGTGCGGACGTGCTCACGTGCTTACGTGCGGACGTGCGTCACGTGCGGTCCCGTGATCCGCGTGATTCGCGTCCGGATCGATCCGCGTGATCCGCGTGATTCGCGTCCGTGATCCGCGTCCCGTGATTCGAGTGATCAGCGTTAGACCTCGAGCATGCGATCGAGCGAGAGTCGGGCCAGCGACTTCTCAGGCTCGGGGACGGTGATCTGGTTGTGGATCTTTCCCTCGACAAGCCCTTCGAGCACCCACAAGAGATGATTCGGCGAGACGCGGAACATCGTCGAGCACAGGCAGCCAAACGGATCGAGCGTGACGACGGTCTTCTCAGGCGCCACTTCGTGCGTGAGGCGATTGACGAGGTGGATTTCTGTGGCCACGGCCCACACGCTGCCCGGCGGGCTGTTGCGCACGGTGTTCATGATCTGTTCTGTCGACCCGATCGCATCCGCGGCCTGGACGACGTCGAAGGTGCATTCGGGATGGGCGATGACCTTGCCCTGCGGGTACTTCTTTCGGAACGCGTCGATCTGCTGAACCGTGAAGCGCGTGTGGACCGAACAGAATCCCTTCCACAGCAGCAGCCTGGCGGACCTGACGCGATCGGGTTCGAGGCCGCCCCAGATCTCGTTGGGATCCCACACGGCCATGTCGTCGAGCGGCACGCCCATCCTGAACGCGGTGTTCCGCCCGAGGTGCTGATCGGGAAGCATCAGCAGCTTCTCGCCGCGCTCCCACGCCCATTTCATCACGCCGGCGGCGTTCGTCGACGTGCAGACGATTCCGCCGTGCTGCCCGCAGAACGCTTTGATGGCCGCGGATGAATTGATGTAGGTGACGGGAATCACGCCGGCGCGTCCCGAGTCGTCGGCATCGGTCTTGACGCCCATCTCTTTCAGCTCGCGCCAGCACATCTCGAGCTGATCGGGCGCCGCCATGTCGGCCATCGAGCACCCGGCGGCGAGATCGGGAAGGACCACCTTCTGATGGGGGCCGCGCAGGATATCGGCGCTCTCGGCCATGAAGTGCACGCCGCAAAACACGATGAACTCGGCCTTGCCGCGGCTGGCCGCTGCGCGCGCGAGTTTCAGTGAATCGCCGGTGTAGTCGGCGAACTTGATCACTTCGTCGCGCTGGTAGTGGTGGCCGAGGATCACGAGCCGATCGCCGAGCGTGCGCTTCGCTTCCGTCAATGCGCGCATCCATCTCGTCGTCTGACAAGCGCAGATACTGCTCCGGAAGCGGCTGGCGCTCGCCAATGCTGGCCTTCTCGACCTCCGTGAGCAGCTTGATGTCCATTCTTAATCGGGGGACTTCGTCCCCCGAACCCCCTTACACTTCTCTCGAATGGCGGGGACCCCTGCACCCCGCCAAGCTCACTTCGCTCCGCTCGCTCTTCGCAGCTCGCTCCGCTCCGTTCGCGCGCTCGCACCGTCCATCAGCCGCTCCGCCTTGGACCCCGACCGCCCCGCTAGGCGCTCACGTGGCTTCGCTCGCTACGCTCGCTCGCCCGCGACTGTTGTATCGAGAGTACTCGAGCCTCTGGAACTATTGTACCGTCCGGCGCATCGGGACCGGTAATCACGTTGTACAAGGTGTCCCGCTCGATGGGCTCGCGGCCGGCGGCGCGGATAAGCTTGCGGATGGTCGAGGTGGTCATCGCCTCGGGCGTTCTCGCGCCGGCCATGTGGTAAATCTTCTCTTCCTGCACGGTTCCATCCAGGTCATCCACGCCGAACCACAGCGCGATCTGCGCCACCTCGACACCGGTCGCAATCCAGAAGCCCTTGATGTGCGGGATGTTGTCGAGCATCAGGCGTGAGACCGCATGCACCCGTAACGTGTCGGCCGCGCTCGGGGCCGGCAGCTTGCGCATCTGGTTGTTGTCGGGATGAAAGGCCAGCGGAATGAACGCCTGGAGACCGCCCGTCTCGTCCTGCAGCGCCCGCGTCCTCAGCATGTGATCGACACGCTCTTCGTTCGTCTCGATGTGTCCGTAGAGCATCGTGACGTTCGATCGCATCCCCAGACCGTGCGCGAGCTTGTGGATTTCAAGATATCGATCGGTGCCGCACTTGTCGTGACAGATTTTCCGGCGCACGCGCTCGGCAAAGATCTCCGCGCCTCCCACCCGGCAGCGAATCGAGCCCCGCGTCCCGCAATTCTTCGAGAACCTGCAAATCGCTCTTTCCGTACAGGTCCGCGAAGAACGCAATCTCGACGGCCGTAAAACACTTCAGGTGGATTCCCGGCCTGATCCGTTTGAACCCCTGGAGCAGCTCGAGGTAGTAGTCGAACGGGAGGTCAGGGATGCAGGCCGTTGACGACGTGGATTTCGGTGAGCGGCTGATGGGCGCGCTCGCGAAGCTTGTTCCAGGCCTGCTCGAGCGACATCGTGTAGGAGCCGGCATCGCCGGGCTTCAACCGCGCGAACGAACAGAACAGGCAGCTCGCCACGCAAACGTTCGTCGCCTCGAGCCGGATGTTGAAGTTGTAGTAGGTGCGGGCGCCGTGCCGTTTTTCGCGTTCGCGGTTCGCCAGCCATCCAAGCGCGAGCAGATCGGGACAGGCAAACAGACGGACGCCGTCCTCGAGCGTCAGCCTGACGCCCGCCTCGAGCTTCCGCTCGATGTCCTGCAGCCCCAAGCTGGGTGATGCGGTTCTGCATCTTCTCTTCATGCGCGTGGGGCCCCACCCCCACGCGCTCTACGCGCTTCGCGCGACGGCCTTGGCCTTGCCGCCGCACGAGAGCGCGGCGGCCTACGTGCCTGCCGTAGCTCAATCCCCATCGCCTGCAGCCGGATCGTGCGCGCCCGCGGCCCGTCGAGCTCGGCGACGATCACGCGCTGCCATTGGCCGAGGACGAGCTCACCGCCGGTGACCTGCAGCGTCAGGCTGTGGCCGAGCAGCATCGCGCGCAGGTGCGAATCGGCATTCATCCGATCGCAATCCGAATGCTCGGGATCGTTGTGCATCCAGTCGTCTTCCCTGGCGATCACGCGATCGAGGAAGCGCTTGATGTCCGCGTGGAGCGCAGCCTGTGCCTCGTTGATGAAGACCGCGCACGTCGTGTGGAGCGACCAGACGCTGACGGTCCCTTCCCTGACGCCTGAGGCGTGAACGAAAGCCATCACCCGATCGGTGACGTCGGTCAGTTCGATCCGGTCGGTGGTCTGGATCGTGACCGTCTCCGCTTGCACCACCAGCCCGCCGGCCGTCGCCGCGGCACCGGTTACGGGGCTGACGCGCTTGGTGACAGTCGAACTCTTGCTCATGCGTCTCTCTGTATGGTATCGCGGATTAGAAAACACTCCATCTTACTGGAAACACTGGAGAAGCACCAACGCGTGCTATACTCGACAGGACAACTGACGCGGGTGAGATTTCGGCAACGGGTCTGGCTTAAGCCAGACGTTACAAGGTCCGGCTAAAGCCGGACGCTACGAGATCTAACCCAATCCCGACGGCCACGCGAAGTGGGTGAAAAACCCACGCGGTGCCGCCACTGTAAGCGGGGAGCCCCGAGACCCCAGGCCGGGTAACCGGCCGCCACTGCGCCCAGCGGGTGCGGGAAGGCAGGACTCGGGCGCGACGATCCGCGAGCCAGGATACCTGGCCGCCGGGGACGTCCTTTTAGTCGGCGCGAGACCACGCCGAAAAGGAGCCTCGAGTGTGCACGCATTTCGTTCGTCCGTCCTCTCTGCTCTTCCTCTTCCTCGGCTTCACATCGGCAGCGTCAGCAGCGCAGATCTCGCTCTCCGGCGTGGTTGCCGACAGCACAGGGCAGCCGCTGCCCCGCGCGTTCGTCTCGGTGAAGAGCGACGACCGCGTCGTCGCGACCACGTTCGCAGACGACCGCGGCGCGTTTCGCATTCACGGTGACGTCGCCGGCAAATGCAGCGTCGAAGCGTCGCTGACCGGGTTCAAGACAGCCGCGACCGCTTGCTCGACCGATCCGCTTCGCCTGACGCTGGCGGTCGCACCGATTCAGGAGTCGATCGTCGTCACCGCAACGCGAGGCGAAACGCCGTCCGGGTCAGCTGGCCTCGAGCGTCACCGTATTCGACCGTCAGGATCTCGAGCGCCGGCAATCGCCTCCGGTTGCCGATCTGCTTCGCACCGCCGTCGGCACCACCGTCGTCCGCAACGGTGGCTACGGAAACGTGACGTCGCTCTTCGTGCGCGGCGGCGAGAGCAACTACACCAAGGTTCTGCTGGATGGCATTCCGCTGAACGAACCGGGCGGCACGTTCAACTTCAGCAACGTCACGTCGGAGCATCTCGAACGGGTCGAGCTCGTCCGCGGCGCCCAGTCGGCGCTCTTCGGGTCGGACGCAATGGCCGGCGTCCTTCAGATGTTCTCCGCGCGTGCCCAGGGCAACGCCACGCGCGTGGCCATGATGGCCGAAGGTGGATCGTTCGACACCGGGCGCGGGTCGATCAGCGTGGCGGGCGGCAGCAGGAAAGTTCGACTATTCGGTCGGCGCGGCGCAACATCGTCACGGACAATGACGTTCCCAACAACGACTTCGACAACACGACGCTGTCAGCGACGGCAGGCGTTCAGCTGGCGCCCGCCACGATGCTGCGGTTCGTCGCGCGAACCGAGTTCGGTCAGGTCGGGGTGCCGGGTGCCACCGCATACGGCAGGCCCGATCTCGACGCATTCTTCGATCGTCACGATGGCGTCGTTGGTGCCACGTTCAGTCAGGAGATCAATGCAGCGTTGCAGCACCGCGCGACCTATGCGCTCTCGTTCACCGACTACGACTCGACGAACCTGGTCGAGGATCCTCCATACACGCCGGCAGTTCGGCGACAGCTCGGGGCATTCGAGTTCTGTGATTTTCCCTACGACCTCAACACCGATGAGCGTCGTCATCACGCCGCCTACCAGGCGGATTGGCGCGTCGGCGGCAGGGGCACGCACCTCATTACCGCGGCGTTCGACTGGGACGGCGAGCGCGCGACATTGACCGATCGGCTCGGCGGAATCCGAGGTCAAGGCGAGCCGCGACAACTTCGGCGTCACGCTTCAGCACCAGGCGCTGTGGGACCGCACGTTTCTGACGCTTGGGCTGCGTCTCGAACACAACGACAGCTTCGGCGGAGCGGCCGTTCCGCGGCTGTCGCTCGCCTACATCCTCCGGCAGGCGAACGGCGGGTTCGGTCAAACGAAGGTGAAGACGGCGTACGGGGCTGGCATCAAGGAACCGACGATCGCCCAGTCGTTCAGCCCGAGCCCGTTCTCGCTCGGCAACCCCGATCTCGAACCGGAACGATCGCGGAGCTTCGAGACCGGCGTCGAGCAGCGTCTCGCCGACGATCGGGTCAAGGTCGAACTGACGTATTTCTACAACCGGTTCAGGAACATCATCTCGACCAGGACGATCAGTTTCACGCCCTTCACGTCGCAGTACTTCAACATCGGCCTGACCCGTGCCCAGGGTACGGAGCTCACATTCGACGCGGCGCCCGCGTCCATCGATCCGCGCCAATGTCGGCTACACGTTCCTCGCGTCCGAGATTCTCGAGAGCACGGCGCCGACGAATCCGGTGTTCGCCGAAGGCCAATGGCTGTTCCGACGTCCTCGCCATTCCGGGTTTGCCGAGATCGTGTGGTCATGGCGCGCGCTGACACTCGACGGCATCGGCACGTTCGTCGGCCGCCGTGTCGAAAGCGACTTCTGCTTCGCTCGTGCCGCCGATCTCGTCCAATGAGGGGTACGCGCGCTGGGATCTGCGCGGCAGCTATCGCATTACGCCGGTATTCTCCATCCTCGGCGCGATCGACAATCTGACGGACACCGAATACCAGGAACCGCTCGGCTTCCCGGCGCTCGGCCGCGCCGCGCGCGCCGGCGTCCGCGTCACGTTCTGAGCCATCCAGTTGATGACCATTTCGCCAACCGTTCGTCGCAACGACCGCGCAGGTACGCAGAATCCGCAATTGGTGGCTGGCACCTTCCCCGGGAAGGTGCCAGCCACCTTTCGAGCGGCGGTTTCCTGGAGCGGGGGCAAGGACTCCTGCACCGCGCTCCACCGGATGCACAAAAAGTACGACGTCGTATCGATGTTGACGATGTTCGATGAAGAGGGGGCGCGGAGTCGATCGCACGGCCTGCGGCCGGAGATTCTCGAAGCGCACGCCGCGCTGATGGGCTTGAAGTTCGTCAGCCGGCAATGCTCATGGGCCACCTACACGGCATCCTTCACCGACGCGCTGCGTGAACTTCGCGACGATGACATCACGCATGTCATCTTCGGTGACATCATGTTCGAGGAGCACCGGCGGTGGGCCGAGGAGGTCTGCGCTGAGGCCGGGCTGATCGCCATCGAACCGATCTGGGGCGAGCCAACGTCGTCGATGCTGCGCCGAGTTTCTCGCAAACTGGTGGCGAAGCCATGATCGTGACCGCCGCGCGCCGGCTTCCTCGATTCGAGCTGGCTGGGACGTCCGCTCACAATGGACCTGCTGACCCACTTCCCCCGCATCGGTGTGGACCCCTGCGGAGAAAACGGCGAGTACCACACGCTCGTGACAAACAGCCCCTTGTTCCAGCGTCCGCTGCAGGTCCGGCGCGCTGGTCATGTGCTGCGATCGGGCTGCTGGGCGCTGGACATCGAACTCGTGGACGCCGTAGCGCCCGTCGCGGGAGGCGTCGTTGCTTCGCGCGACTGATGTGTCGTTCAGCTATGGACCGAATCCCGTCCTCCGGCGTGTGTCGGTCGATGTGGGCGACGAGGGCTTCGTCGGCATCATCGGGCCGAACGGCTCGGGCAAGACGACGCTGCTCAGGATCCTCGCTGGGACGTTGAAACCTGCGAGCGGACGGATGGTGCTGGACGACGCGGACGTGTCGGCCAGTGCCGCGGACGACGCTCGCGCGGCGCATGGCGGTAGTGGCGCAGGAGACACACCTCGCGTTCGACTACAGCGTGCTCGAAGTCGTCCTGATGGGACGTTATCCGCATCTCGGCCCATTCGAGATCGAAGGGCCGGCAGACATCGCCATCGCGCGTGAAGCGCTCGCCGAAACCGGAACGGACCAGCTCGAAGATCGGCAATTCTCGACGCTGAGCGGAGGCGAGAAGCAGCGAGTCATCATTGCGAGCGCGCTGGCGCAGGTCCGCAGGCCCCACGGCGGATCGCGTGGCACCTTCCTGCTGCTCGATGAACCGACAGCGGCGCTCGATCTGGCGTATCAACTCGAGGTCGCCGCGCTTCTCAGGGACATTCAGCGCCGCATGCCCATTGGCGTCGTCGTCTCCACGCACGACCTGAACTTTGCGGCGGCGCTGTGCCGGACGATGGTCATGCTGCGAAACGGCACGGTGATCGCTGCCGGATCCACCGAGGACGTGCTCACCCGCGAGAACATCCGCGCAACTCTACGGCGTCGACGCCGACGTCCATCGCCATGCGGACGCCGGTCACCTGGTCGTCGTCCCCCTTCGACGCACCGCGCAATGACTCAGCCGATCCGGCGGCGCGTGCTCGTCGCGATCCTGGGTTTTGGCTCGCTCGCCGCCGTCGCGATCATCCTTGCGCCGCTCGCCGGCTCGACCTCGATCAGTTTGCGCAGAGCGTTCGATTCGTCCATTCCGTTCAGCGAGAACGTCGACGCGCAGATCTTCTTCGTCGCGCGGATGCCGCGCACGCTCGCAGGGGCACTGGTCGGCGCAGCCCTTGCGGCGGCGGGTGTCGTCTTTCAGGGACTGCTCCGCAATCCCCTCGCCACGCCGTTCACGCTTGGCGTCTCGGCCGGCGCGGCGCTCGGCGCGATGCTGGCGATCACGTTTGGATGGGCGCTCGAGTGGGGCGGCGTGTCCGCGGTGCCGATCGCCAGCTTTGCCGGATCGCTCGGCGCCGTCGCGATCGTCTATGCGCTCGCCCGTGCGCGGCAGCGCGGTCTCTCGACCAACGTTCTCCTGCTCGCCGGCGTCACCCTCAATGCGTTCTTCTCGGCGCTCATCCTCTTCGTGCAGTACCTGGCGGATTTCGCCGAGACCTATCGGATGTTGCGCTGGCTCATCGGAGATCTCGACATGGCGAGCTACCGGCCGCTGCTGGGCGCTTTGCCGCTCGTCATCGTCGCGTTCCTCGTCTTCGCCTGGATCGCCCGGCCGCTGAACCTCCTCAGCTTCGGTCCGACGGAGGCGGAAACCCGCGGCGTCGACGTGACCCGCGTTCAGCGCGCGGCGTTCTTCAGCGCATCTCTGGCGACCGGGGCGGCGGTTTCGATCGCCGGGCCGATCGGCTTCGTCGGGCATCATCGTCCCGCATCTGGTCCGCCTGATCGTCGGCTCCGACCATCGCGTCGTGCTGCCCGCGTCGGTGCTGTTCGGCGCAGGCTTTCTGGTGGCCTGCGACGTCGTATCACGCACGGCCATGGCGCCGGTGGAGATTCCCGTCGGCGTGATCACGGCGCTCATAGGTGGGCCATTCTTTCTCTGGCTGCTGGTGAAAAAGGCATGACGATGGGCACGTTACGACGAGGTCTGGTAGCGTGCTGCTGCTGTTCGCGGCTCTCCGGCCGCAGGCAGTCGCAGCCACAGGAGCAACCGCGGCGCATCATCTCGTTGATCCCTGCCGTGACTGAAATGCTGTTTGCGATCGGCGCCGGACCGCAGGTCGTCGGGGTCGGTAGCTACGACGATTTCCCTGCGGAAGTCCGGACGTTACCGCGCGTCGGCGCGCTGCTCGATCCCGACCTCGAGCGAATCATCGCCTTGAAGCCGGACCTGGTCGTTGTTTATGCGACACAGTCCGATCTTCAGAAGCAGCTCGAACGCGCGAAGATTCCGATCTTCCGTTACCAGCACGCCGGCCTCGCCGATGTGAACGCGACAATCCGTCACCTCGGCGAACGGATCGGCCGTTCATCCGAAGCGATGAAGGTCACGCAGCAGATCGACCGCGCGCTCGACGACATCAGACGGCGGACGGCCAACCGGCCCAGACCGCGAACAATGCTGGTGTTCGGGCGCGAAGTCGCTCGCGCTGCGCGGGATCTACGCAAGCGGAGGCGTCGGCTTCCTTCAGGACATGCTCGACGTGGCTGGAGGCGACAACGTGTTTGCGGACGTCAAACGTCAATCGGTCCAGGCCACGGCGGAGCTCGTGCTGGCGCGGCAGCCGGACGTCATCCTCGAACTGCGCGGCACACCCATGACACGCCGAGATGCGGACGCAAGGAGCTGTCGGTGTGGCAGGCGCTCTCCGCCGTGCCGGCGGTCAAGTCCGGACGGATTGTGTTCATCGCCGACCAGCGTACCGTCGTGCCGGGGCCCCGTGTCGCTGAGGGTACCGAACTGCTCGCCCGGGCGCTGCACCCCGAGGCGTTCAAGTGAAGATTCTCGTGTCCTGGAGCAGCGGGAAGGACAGCGCCTGGATGCTCCACGTGTTGCGCCAGGAAGCCATCGGCGAACCAGCGGCGCTGTTGACGTCGATCAACGAGGCCGCCGATCGCGTCGCCATGCATGCGGTCCGCTCCGACGTGCTGCGCGCGCAGGCGCGCGCCGCTGGCCTGCCGCTCATCACCGTGTCACTCCCGTCTCCCTGCTCCAACGAGATCTACGAGGCGCGGATGTCGTCCGTCGTCCAGAAGGCGGTGGCTGATGGGTTCACCCACGTCGCGTTCGGCGATCTCTTCCTCGAGGATGTCCGACGTTACCGAGAAGACCGTCTGGCAGGCACGGGTCTGACACCGATCTTCCCTTTGTGGGGCAGGCCGACTTCGGTGTTGTCGAAGGACATGATCGACGGCGGCCTCGAAGCGCACCTGACCTGTATCGATCCGCGTGTCATGCCACGCGAGCTGGCGGGCCGCCGTTACGACGCCACCCTCCTCGACGACCTGCCGTCAGGCGTGGATCCGTGCGGGGAGCGCGGCGAGTTTCACTCATGCGCCGTCGGCGGGCCGATGTTCTCGGCGCCGTTGCGTGTGGAGACGGGCGTCACCGTCGAGCGTGACGGGTTCGTGTTCACCGATTTGTTGCTGGTCTGACGCCTGTCAACTCCCAACTCCCAACTTCCAACTCCCAAAGGAACGAGTCGATGGACGAGAGAGGGGTGAAGGACGTACCAATCAGCTAATTCAGGTACGAGACTCGTCTAGCCGTCTCGTCTCGAAGGGCTCTGCTTTGGCGAGTTGCGTGAGTTGGAGGTTGGAAGTTGATCTCGCTGCGGTCGTCTCAGGCAGCAAACTCCACCGTGACGCGCTCCGGAATCAAGCCCTTCTCGAAGGCCTCTGACATCAGGCGCTCGAGCCCGCGTTTCCCGCGGGCGCCGTACGACAAGGTCAGATCGTTCACGTACATGCCGACGAACCGGTCGGTCCTGTCGCGATCGAGTCCGCGACCGAACTGGAGCGCATACTCGACTGCCGCGTCACGATGCGACAGCGCGTAGGCGATGCTGTCGTGGAGCATTCTCGACACACGCGCGATCATGTCCGGACCGAGATCGCGCCGGATGATGTTGCCGCCAAGCGGCAGCGGCAGACCACCGGTCCGCTCGGCCCACCATTCGCCAAGGTCCACGACCTTGCGCAGTCCATCGTCGGCGTACGTCAACTGTCCTTCGTGAATGAGGAGGCCGGCCTCTGCCTTGCCGTCGAGCACCGCCTGCTGGATCTCGTCGAACGGGACAACGACGTACTGAAAGTCCGGTTCGTAGATGCGCAGCGCCAGGTAGGCGGTCGTCAACGTTCCGGGGATCGCAATCCGCGCTCCCTTGACCTGGCCCGGACCGTCAGATTTCGAGACGACGATCGGCCCGTAGCGGTCACCCATGCTGGCGCCATGCGGCAGCAACGCGTACTTCCCCGCCAGGTGCGCGAACGCATGAAACGAAACCGCCGTGACCTCGTACCGTCCCTCGAACGCAGCCCGGTTCAGCGTCTCGATATCCGCCAGCACCTGATCGACGCCAATACCGCCGGTGTCGACGTTGCCGCTGGCGAGCCCATAGAACATGAACGCGTCGTCCGAATCGGGACTGTGCGCGACGGTGATACGAGTCTCTGTCATGGTGCCTGCTGTTGATGGAAAAGCCTATCGTATCGCATGTTCTCCGCTCCGTTCGGCGAGCATCGCAATCAATCGCCCGACGTCGTCGGGACCATCGATCCGGTAGTCGGCACCCTTGACGCGGTCGGATGCGGCAATGGAAAGCCCGCGATTGCGGAGGGCGCGGAAGGCGTCCTCGTCCGTCACATCGTCACCGACATAGACAGCTGTGACGTCCGGGTGGTGCGCGCGAACGCGCTGATGAATCCAGTCGACGGCGTTGCCCTTGTTCCAGTCGATGTTCGGCAATAGCTCCAGCATCCCCGCCCCGGGCATGACCCGAAGTCTGCCGCCTTCGACATGCGGCTGCGCCACCGCGAGGACTTCATCCCGTGCCCGAGCGGCCACGGCATCGGTCGCAGATCGGAAATGCACGACGAGCGCGATGGACTTGCTCTCGACGAACACACCTGACAGGCCTCCCAGCGCGCGTGCGAGCGCCCCTTCGAGACTGCTCAGCAGGTCGGTGGCAGACGATGCGTCCGGGTGAACGAACTGGTCGCCGCCACCTTCGATCTCCAGCCCGTGAAGACCCGCGCAGAACGTCGACATCGGCAAGCCGGCACGGCGCCGCACGTCGTCGAGCCGGCGTCCGCTGACGATCGCGATCGTCGCCGTCGTCGCGAGTGCCAGCAACTGCTCGCGCCGTTCATCGGAGAGCCAGACGGCCGACGAATCGGCATGGAACGGGCAGAGCGTGCCGTCGAAATCGAACAGCAGCAGCACGTGATGGGAGCGGGCGATTCGACGGATCGCCTCCGCTGCGCGAAGGACGTCAGGTTCCGACATTCTCGGTCCGCTCGAGGCTTTCGAGAATATCCGAGGCCCAGACAAAGACGTCGTGTCCGGCGACGGCGCGGCGCAGCGAACGCATCCGGGCCACGCGCTCGCCCGGGTGCATCGCTATCGCCCGCTCGATCGCGCCCGCGAAACCCTCGATGTGGTACGGGTTGATGATGACCGCCTCCTTCAGTTCCTGCGCGGCGCCCGTCATTTCGCTCAGCACCAGGACGCCGCCGAAGTCGTTGCGCGCGGCAACGAACTCCTTGGCGACCAGGTTCATCCCGTCGTGGAGCGAGCTGACGACGCAGAAGTCGGCGAGCCGATAGAGGGCCACGAGCTGCCTGATGCGGAGCGCAGACTTACGATATCTGATCGGCCCGACGAGGGCGGACTCGCCGTGCCGTGTGTTGATCTCGACGACCTTGGCGTCGATTTCACGTTCGATCTCGGCGTACGAATCGATCTTCGATCGGGACGGCACCCCAACCTGCACGAAGGCAAACTTGCCGCGCAGATCCGGGACGCATGGTCAGGAGCCGATCGATCGCCTCCAGATCGTTCCGGAATGCCCTTCGTGTAGTCGAGCCTGTCGACCCCGATGCCGACGACCTCGAGGCCAGGCTCATCGAGGCGCAGCTCGCGAACGAGCCGGGTCGTCTCGCGTTTCAGCGTGGGATCGTTGGCGGCCGCCTGAATGCGATCGAAGTCCACGCCAATCGGCGCTGACACGACCTGCGTCGTGTGGTCGTTCAGGGTCACTTCCGACGGAGGGATCGGGAAGTCCGAGCTCTGACGCGATTCCACGCGGGCCGAAAGTTCATCGCGAACGCTCATCAGGAAGTTACGCCGATCGCGCTCGAGTTGAAAGGCGAGGAGGTCGTTGGCCAGCAGGCCGCGCACGATCTCGCGGCGCCAGGGACACATGCGCAGGCGGTCGGGGTCCGGCCATGGAATGTGCCAGAAGAGCGCGGTTGGCGTGTCTGGACACCTCCGCCTCAGGAAGCCGGCGGTGAGCGCGAGATGGTAGTCCTGGATGAATACGGGTGACGAGTGGCTCGGAAGCTCGTCGGCTATCGCATCGGCGAACCTGGCGTTGACCGCGCGATACTCAGCCCAGTCGTCCGACCGGAAGATTGGGCGGACGTGGGCAATGTGGCACAGCGGCCACAGTCCCTCGTTCGCGAACCCGTTGTAGTACCGGCGTTCCTCGTCCGGCGAGAGCCAGATCCGACGCAGCGTGTAAGTTTGGGCGTCAGGCGGCACGCGCACGCGATCCCGCTCGTCCACGACGAGTCGATCGGCATCGCCCGACCCATGGGCGATCCAGGTGCCGCCGCGTTCGCGCATCAGGGCATCGAGCGCCACCGCCACGCCGCCAGTGCTCGGAACGGCCGCAATCGATCCGTCGACACGACGGCTATGAACATACGGTTCGCGATTCGAGACGACGAGGAGAGGACGCCGCTCGGCAGGGGAAGCGACGCGATCCATGCGTGCGGGAACGCAACGATGTTGCCACCCGCGCATGCTCATCCATTTCTCGTCATCACCAGTTCTCGCATGCTCATCCTTAGCACCCTGCCGATGAGTTGGCTCGGGCCGCGGCCTGCAGTACGCTGTCCCGAATGCCCCAGCCTCCGCCCGCGACCGATCGTCGCGAGATGCGGCTTCTGCTCGTGACGATCGCGGTATCCGTCGGTATGTTGTTGCTGCTGGCGAGGTTCCGGTTTCCAGACGAAGCGACGCGGCAAACGGTTGAGCCGGCGCCGGCGCCACTCGAGCGGCTGGCGGCGTCTGCGACCTACGATGAGCTCGCCAGCATCATGGGCGACCTCGAGCGACGCGTGCGGCCTACCGTGGTGTCGCTCGCCGTGCAGGGCCCCTCGGCGATCGCATACATACCCGCCGGTACGCCTGACGGAGGATCGCGCCGTAGCAATCCTGGCAGCGGACCGTCGGCTGGCTGACGTCAACGGGATACCGGCGCCCGACAATCGTGGCGCGCGATCCCGCCCGGAACCTGATCGTGGTCCAAACGGACTCGCAAGGCACAACCGTCACCTTCCCGTCCGCGCCTGCGAGGCCAGGTCCGCGGTACGTCGCCGTCGCCGAAGCCACGGCGCTCGCTGCTGCCGTGCGGCCAATCTTCGTTGGCCGCACCGATCTGTTCGCCGATCCGCGATGGCCCGAACCCGTGCTGAGCGTTGCCGCGGTTCAACAGACACTGACGCCAGGGGCCGCGGTGTTCTCGCTCGACAGCTCGTTCGTCGGGCTGGCGAGCGAGAGTGGCGGCACGGTGACCATCATTCCCGGGAAACATGCTTCGCAACATCGCCGCCGCGGCGCCGGCAACCGTGAAATCCGAAAGCGCACTGCCGATCGAGGTCGAGCCTCTCACCGCCGCGCTTGGACGTGCGGCCGGTACCGACAAGGGCGTGATGGTCAGCTACGTCGCTCCGTCGGTTCGCAGCCGCATCGGACATCGCGTCCGGTGACGTCGTGCACTCGGTCGATGGCATCGGCATCACGACTGTCGAGGGATTTCAGCAAGTCGCACAGAGCAGAACGCCGGGCGCTCACGCCACGCTCAACGTCGTCCGCCGGGGCAAGCCTCACACGGTCACCATCAAGGTGACCGAGGTGGGCAACTCGCGAAGCCGTGGGCGCACTGCGAACCAGCATGGGGTCGTGATGCGTTCGATCGCCGTCGTCGGGTCAGAAGTGCTCGTCGTCCAGCCGGGATCCCCGGGTGAGCGATGTGGGCTGAAGCGTGGCGACGTGATCATTTCGCTGGATGCGCACCAGGCTCCCGAGCCATCGCGCATCGATCGAGCGTTTGCTGCAGCGCGCTCGGGCGACATCCTGCTGCTGACCATTCGGCGCGACGCGGCTCACCGGGTGCTGGCGCTGGAGAAGCAGTGACGCTGGCGAGCCTCGCCGGCCGCCTGACCGCCGGTTTCAGGACGCGGGCCGCGCTCGGGATGCGGCCGCTGACCGCGCCGGTCATCATTTTCATTTCACTCGGCTTCCTGATCGGCCCGGAAATGCTCAGCCTGCTGCCGGCCGCGGCACTGGCGCAGCTGGATGTGGTCGTGTCGATTGGGCTGGCGACGCTCGGGGTGTTCATCGGCCTGGCCGTTGGCCGGGAGGGCATCGCGGCGAGGCGCCTGATCGTCGCAGCCAGTGTCGAGGGGTGCGTGACGATCGTCATCGTCGCATCGGCGGTCATGGCGCTCCTCAGCGTGTGGCAACTGCCAACGAATCTGCCGCCGGTCCTCGTTGCGATGGCACTGGGCCTCTGTGCCTCCGCTTCAGCGGCGCCCGCCTCCGAGCTCGACGACGACGACGCCGGGCGCGTCGCCGCGCCGCGTCGCGGATCTCGACGACGTTCTCCCAATCGTGCTGGGTGGAGGGCTCATCGTCCTGGCCGGCCCAACGCCTCGCCCTGCGCTCGAAGGCGCGATGCTGACGATTGTGCTGGGTCTTGCTGTCGGCGTCGCAGGGTGGCTGTTGATCGAGCGCGCCGAAGGGGCGGCAGAACGCGGCGTTTTCATTATTGGCTGTCTCGTGTTGCTCGGCGGATGCGCCGCCTACCTCGGGCTCTCACCTCTGCTGACAGGGCTCGCCGCCGGTTGGTTGTGGGTCCTTGCACCCGGCCGCTGCGATCTGTTGATGGCCGGCGAGCTTCGCAAAGTTCAGCATCCCTTGATCGTCCTGCTCCTGATCGCGACAGGGGCAAGCCTCGTGCCTTCACTGGCCGGCGTCTGGTTGTTCGCGCCGTACCTCGTGTTCCGGCTCGCCGGCAAACTGATCGGGGGATGGACGGCGTCGCGGATCGCGGCAGGAGTCGCGCCTTCGGATCTTGGCTCGTATCTGATTCCACCGGGCGTCATCGGCCTGGCCTTCGCGCTGAATCTGAATCAGGTCACGAATGGCGACGCCGGCGCCATCATCTTCGCCGTCGCGCTCGGCGCTCTCGCGTCGGAACTGCTGGCGCTCGCCGTCACACCGCGGCGTGGAGCCGTCTGATGCGCCGCGATCCTGGCGCTCGTCGTGACGGTAGGGGTCGTCAGCCTGGTGGTCTCGCGCGGCAGCCCGGACTTGTCGGCTGCGAGAGCAACGGGGCTGGCACTTGGATTCGCGCTGATAGCCGCATCGCTGACCGGGGCCTTCTTCGAGAAGATCCATCTGCCTCGGGTCAGCGGCTACCTGATCTTCGGACTCATCTGCGGGCCGTATCTCGGCAACATCATCACGCGCCCGATGGCGCGCGACCTTCAGATCGTCAACGGGCTGGCGATCGCCTTGATCGCCCTGATCGCCGGTCTCGAGCTGAACTACGCTCGCCTGAGACCTCGACTCGCCTCGATGACGAAGCTGGGCGTCGTCACACTGCTGCTTCTGTACGCGACGCTCGGGCCACTCACATGGCTGGCATGGCCCGTGTTGCCCATTGCTCCTGAGGCGACCGGCGCCGCTCGTCTGGCGCTGTCCGTGCTGTTGACGACCATCATCGTCAGCTTCTCGCCGACGGTCACCATCGCCGTCATCGCCGACACCCGCGCGCGCGGTCCACTCGCCGAGACCGTGCTTGCGACAGTCGTGATCGCCGATCTGGTGCTCATCATCGTGTTCACTATCGCCATGCAACTGGTGCGGTGGGCAACCGGCGCATCCGTGCCCGGCGATGTCAGCCTGCTCGTGCGCTTGTCCTGGGAGATCTTCGGTTCACTGGCATTCGGCGCCCTGCTGGGCGCGCTGTTCGCCATCTACCTGCGGCTGATCGGCCTGGAGATCACGATCGCGCTGCTGAGCCTCTGCGTGCTGTTGAGCGAGCTCGGACCACTGTTTCACTTCGAACCGCTACTCGCCGCACTGGCGGCAGGCCTGGTCGTCGAGAACATTGCGCCATCGGGAGATCGGCTCAAGGAAGCCGTGGAGCGAGGGGCGCTTCCGATTCTGGTCGTCTTTTTCGCGGCTGCGGGGACATCGCTGCAACTTGATGCGCTGGCGATCGTGGGCTTGACCGCGGCGGCAGTATCCGCCGTGCGGCTCATCGCCATACGAGGATCCGTTGCCGTGGCCACACGCGTATCCGGCGTGCCCCGCGAGATCGGAGACCCGGTCTGGATGGGCCTCGTGTCGCAGGCTGGCGTCACGCTCGGCCTGACGATCCTGGTGGCGTCAGAGTTTCCAACCTGGGGCGCGCGCGTTCAGTCGCTGATGGTCGCGCTGATCGCGTTGCACGAGCTGGTGGGTCCCGTGCTCTTCCGAGCGGCGCTCGCGCGTGCCGGAGAAATTGGGAAGATGGACGAGGGTGCGCAGCTCAGCGAGCAGGCCGAACTCGACGCGCAGCCGCTGCATGCGGACTGATGGGGTCAGATCGGTTCATGTGCAGAGGTTGTCCTCTTCGACTACGTGTCACGAGTGCGACAGTCGTGCACTTGCTCTACCCTAGGTTCGCGCAGGCTCCTGACAACCGTGCGCGACCCGCTCGATGGCGAAATCGATGTCGCTCTCGGTCGTCGTCCTGCCGAGTCCGAAGCGAATTGAGGCGCCGGCGCGGTCGCCGACGGCGCCGATCGCTTCGAGGACGTGCGACGGCGCCTGGCTGCCGGAGCTGCACGCGGATCCGGTGGAGACGGCAAGGTCGCCCAGCGCCATCAACAGCTGCTCGCCCTCGATACGATCGAAGCTGACGTGCAGGTTGTGCGGCAGCCGATGGGTCATCGATCCGTTCACGCGGACACCATCGAGAGCCTGCTGAAGTCCGTCGAGCAAACGGCCGCGCAACTCGCTCAACCGGCTCGACTCGGTGGCCATCTCGGTTCGACAGAGCTCGGCGGCCTGACCGAGACCGACGATGCCAGGCACGTTGAGCGTGCCGGACCTGAGTCCGTTCTCGTGGCCACCGCCGTCGATCTGACACTCCAGCTTCAGACGCGGCTTTCGGCGGCGCACGAACAGCGCGCCAGCACCCTTCGGCCCGTAGTATTTGTGGCCGGTCAGCGATAGCAGATCGATTCCCATGCTCTCGGCGTCGATCGGGACCTTCCCGGCGGCCTGCGCGGCGTCCGTGTGCAACACCGCGCCACGCTCGTGTGCAATCCGGCCGATCTCGGCAAGCGGCTGCAGCACGCCGATCTCGTTGTTCGCGGCCATCACCGAGACGAGCACGGTGCCGTCGGTCATCGCCGACGCCAGCCTGTCGAGATCAACCAGGCCGTCAGGATTGACGCCAAGCCGCGTGACCTTCCATCCTTCGCTCTCCAGCCGTTTCACGGAGTCGAGCACTGACTTGTGTTCGGTGGCAACCGTGACGATGTGGTTGCCCTGATCGCGCAGCGCACAGGCAGCACCCTTGATGGCCAGGTTGTTCGACTCGGTCGCACCGCTCGTGAACACGATCTCCGCGGTCGACGCACCAATCAGCGCGGCGACCTGCCCGCGAGCATGGTCGATCGCTTCCTGGGCCTTCCATCCCCAGGCGTGCTGGCGGCTCGCCGGGTTCCCGAAGTGATTGGTGAAGTACGGCAGCATCGCCTCGAGGACTCTCGGGTCCACGGGCGTGGTGGCGTGATAGTCGAGGTAGACGGGATTCATGGCGTGAAACGCGCTCGCCGTGGTTCGTGGTCCGTGGTTCGTAGCTCGAAGAGCTCGTCGATTAAGCTCTCCGAGCGACGAGCGACGAACTACGAACTGGTTCTAGGAAGGCCTGCGCTCTCGTGAACGCAACCGGGCTTGCCTCAACCTCCGGCATCGCTTCCGCGGCGTCGACCGATATTTCCTGGAGAGAGCACGTCGATAGTGCGGACAGGATTCTGTCCTTGATCCGCCACAGCGGATCCCGCACGCTGCATTTCGCGGTACTGGCCGCAGTTCTCGTCTTCGGTGGAGCAGGCCGTGACCGTCAGGGGACCGTCGATGGCTTGAATGATGTCGGCGACGGAGATCAGCGCGGTCGGCCGTCCAAGGCGGTACCCGCCGCGCGTGCCCTGATGGGACGTGAGCAGTCCGCGGCGCGCCAGCCGCTGCAGCACTTTCGCCATCAGCTCGATGGGGATGTCGTACTGCTCGGCGATCTCGCGCGCGCTGGCTGACGCGGAATCCGGCCGCATCGCAAGGTGCTTCATGGCGATCAGCGCGTAGTCAGCTTTTTTTGATAGTCGCAGCATGGCGTCACCATAGTCCCAACTGCAGCTTGGCGGCGTCCGACATCCGATCCTTGTCCCACGGCGGTTCCCAGACGACGTCGACACGGGCGTCAGTGACGCCGGGCACCGCCTTCGTCTTGGCGGCAACCTCGACCGGCAGCGATTGCGCCGCCGGACAACCGGGCGCCGTCAACGTCATCTTGATCCCCGCCACGCCGGCCGCGTCCACGAACACGTCGTAGATCAGACCGAGCTCCCAGATGTTCACCGGGATCTCGGGATCGAACACCGTGCGAATCGCGTCGACGATCAGCGGTTTCAGTTCCTCGGTCTTCACCGGATCCGGAACGAGCACTGCCGTGTCGTTCGAGGAAGCGGGCGTCTCGGGAACCTCTGGAATCATCTGCAATGGCTTCATGTCATTCGGTCGAGGCCGCGGCCTCACGATCGAGGGCGGCCTTCAGTGTGTGCCACGCCAGGCTGGCGCACTTCACGCGTACGGGAAACGCCCGGACGCCCGCCAGCACCGACAGCTTGCCGAGATCGTCGACGGCGACATCCGGCGCTGTCGTCACCATCCGGTGAAAGCGCGCGAAAAGCGCACGAACCTCGTCGACGGCTTTCCCTCTGATCTCGTCTGTCATCAGCGAAGCTGACGCCCGCGAGATGGCGCACCCGCTTCCCTGGAATGCCACGTCGGTCACCACGCCCCCGTCAACCTTCAGATACAGGGTCAGGCGATCGCCACAGAGCGGATTGTAGCCCTCCGCGTGATGGCTTGGCTGGTCGAGCACGCGAAAATTTCTCGGCCGCTTGTTGTGGTCGAGAATGACCTCCTGATACAGGTCGTTCAGGTCAGCCATAGCTCATCCGAACATCTGGCGGACGCGGTGCAGCGCGCTCGCCAGCGTGTCGATCTCGTCTCGCGTGTTGTACATCGCCAGGGACGCCCGGGCGGTCGCCGGTACGCCGAATCGCTCCATGACCGGCTGCGCACAATGGTGACCGGTGCGAATCGCAACGCCTTCACGGTCCACGATCGTTCCGATATCGTGAGGGTGAATGCCCTCCATCACGAACGAGAGCACGCTCGCCTTTCGCCTGGCCGTCCCGATCAGCCGCACGCCGTCGATGCGCATTCAGCGTCTGCGTGCCGTAATCGAGCAGGTCCGCTTCGTGGCGACCGATCGCGTCGAACCCGATGCCGGTCACGTAATCGAGCGCCACGCCGAGCCCAATCGCGCCGGAGATGTCGGGCGTTCCCGCCTCGAACTTGCTCGGCAGCTCGTTCCACGTCGATCGCTCGAACGTCACCGACCGAATCATGTCGCCGCCGCCGAGGAAGGGTGGCATCGCTTCGAGCCTCTGCTCTTTACCGTAAAGGACCCCGATGCCCGTGGGGCCGTAAAGCTTGTGGCCGGTCGCCGCGTAGAAGTCGCAGTCGAGAGACTGGACGTCAACCGGCATGTGATACGCGGCCTGCGAGCCGTCGATCAGGATCGCCGCGCCGCGCGCGTGCGCGATCCGCACAATCTCTCCAACAGGATTCACCGTGCCCAGGGCGTTCGACATGTGCGCAACCGCGACGAGACGCGTGCGCTCGGTGATCGCCTTGTCGAGCTCCTCCATGATGAGCTCGCCTCGATCGTCGATGGGCGCCACCCGGAGCCGTGCCCCCGTCGCCTCGCAGAGCAACTGCCACGGGACGATGTTCGAGTGATGCTCCATCTCGGAGATCAGCACTTCATCGCCGGCGCCGATATTCGCGCGGCCGAAGGATTGCGCGACCAGGTTGATGCTCTCGGTCGCATTCCGCGTAAAGACGATCTCGCGAGTGCTGCGAGCGTTGAAGAAGCCGCGGACCTTCTCGCGGGCACTTTCGTAGGCCTCCGTCGCGACCTCGCTCAGCTCGTGAACGCCACGATGGACGTTGGCGTTCATGCCCACTGTAGTACGCCGTCAACGCGTCGAGGACCGCCTGAGGCTTTTGTGTGGTCGCGGCGTTGTCGAGGTAAACGAGCGGCCGGCCTCGGACCTTGCGCCGCAGGATCGGAAAATCGGCGCGGATCTGGCTGACGTCAAACTCGCGGCGAGCGCCGGCAGCCACGATCGTCATGCTGCGTCCAGTTCCGCCAGATCGCGAGCGAGTTGTGCGTAGAGCTCCGACTCGAGCGCGCGCTTCAACGGTTCGATCTGCACGCGGTCGAGAATCTCGCCGGCAAACGCGTGAATGAGGAGATCGCGAGCCTCGAAGAACGTGAGGCCCCTGGCCTGAAGATAGAACAGCGCATCGTCGTCGAGCTGTCCGATCGCCGCACCATGCGTACACTTCACGTCGTCTGCGAAGATCTCGAGCTGCGGCTTCGTGTTGATGACCGCATCGTCGGTCAGCAGCAGCGCCCGGTTCGTCTGCTTCGCGTCGGTTTTCTGCGCGTCGGGGCGAACGATGATCTTGCCGTTGAAGATGGCGCGCGCTTTCCCGCCGAGGATCCCTTTGTAGATTTCGTGACTCGGGCAGTGCGCCTTGGCGTGATCGATCGTCGTGTGATTGTCCACCAGGCGATCGCCGTCTGCCAGGTACAGGCCGTTCAGCGTGCACTCGGCCCCCTCGCCGTCGAGAACCGCGAAGATGTCGTTGCGCGTCAGCTTTGAGCCGAGCGTGAACGAATGCGATGAGAACGTCGAGCTTCGCGCAGCGTGCACGTGCATGCTCGCAGACATGGAATGCCAGCGTGCTCTCTTCCTGCACCTTGTAGTGATCGACCACGGCATTCTCGCCAAGAACCACTTCTGTGACGGCGTTGGTGAAATACCCGAGGTCGGCAGCGCCGACGTACGTCTCGACGACGCGTGATTGACTGCGGTCGCCGGCAATCAGCAGCAGCCGCGGATGCGACATCGTCGACGAACCGCCGGTGGAGACGAACAGGATCTGAAGCGGCGCCTCCAGCACTGCGCCGTCCGGAATCTGCACGAACGCACCGTCGTTCATGAACGCAGTGTTGAGCGCGGAAAACGCTCTGGAGCCGAACTCGGCGAGCTGCCCGAGGTACCGTGCGACGGTGTCCCCATCCTCGATCACCGCTGCGGCCAGCGAGCCGAAACGAGTTCCTGCCGGCAAACCGGCGGTTCTGGAGAGCTCAGGAGAGAAGTGCCCATCCACGATGACAATGCGATGACTGGCGTCCGTGTAGACGAAACCGTTCAACCCGTCCGCGTCGAGCCGTTTTGCCGGCGCCAGCCGGAACTCGGTCGACGCGATCGTGGCCACGCTCGTGAATCGCCACTCTTCGTCGCGCGTCGTCGGAAAGCCGAGCGCTGAAAAGCGCGCGGCGCCGCGATCCCGGAGCTCCTGAAGCCATCGCGGCCCACCCTGCGGGCGTGCCTCGATCGCTGCAATCCATGGCTGAAGCTTGTCCGCTAGCTGCGTCATGATTCCGATTTTCCGTTTGCCGATATCCGATTGCCGATTAGCGATTGTTGATGACGTTGCTGATTGCCCTACGCGCTCACCGGCTCCGCGCCAGCTTCGAGCCATCCGTAGCCCTTGCGCTCGAGCTCCAGCGCCAGGTCCTTGCCACCGGACTTGACGATACGGCCCTGGCTCAGTACGTGGACGAAGTCCGGGACGATGTAATCGAGGAGTCGCTGGTAGTGCGTGACGACGATGAAGGCCCGCTCCGGGATGCGCATGGCGTTGACGCCTGCGGCAACCGTCTTCAACGCGTCGATGTCCAGGCCGGAGTCGGTCTCGTCGAGAATCGCCAGCTTCGGCTCGAGCAGCGTCATCTGAAAGATCTCGTTGCGTTTCTTCTCACCGCCCGAGAACCCCTCGTTCACCGCGCGGCTCAGCATGTTCTGGTCGATGTCGAGCAGTTTCGCTTTGTCCTTGATCAGCTGCATGAACTCCATGGCGTCGAGCTCTTCGAGCCCCTGATGCTTGCGCTTGGCGTTCAGCGCCGCCTTGAGGAAGTAGGCGTTGTTCACGCCGGCGATCTCGACCGGATACTGGAACGCCATGAAGACGCCCTCGCGGGCGCGCTCGTCGGGATCCATGTCCAGGAGGTCGTGTCCCTCGTAGCGCGCTTCGCCGGCAATCACTTCGTATTCGGGATGGCCCGCGAGAACGCGCGCGAGCGTGCTCTTGCCGGAACCATTGGGCCCCATGATCGCGTGAACTTCACCAGCGTTGACCTTCAGATCGATCCCCTTGAGGATCAGCTGACCTTCGACACTTACCTGCAGATTCTTGATTTCAAGCATTCTTGTGATGACTTTTCTTGATGTCTCGTGGGGCCCCACCCCCACGAGCTGCCAGCGCTCGCTTCGCTCGCGCCGCTGATACAAACGGCCGGGTAAAACTTGATGCACCGCTTATCCGACCGAGCCTTCAAGCGACACACTCAGCAGCTTCTGTGCTTCCACGGCGAACTCCATGGGCAGTTCGCGGAAGACTTCCTTGCAGAAGCCGCTCACGATCATGTTGACGGCGTCCTCGAGCGCGAGACCGCGCTGACGGCAGTAGAAAATCTGGTCCTCGCCGATCTTCGACGTCGACGCTTCGTGCTCCACGCGAGCGGAGGTGTTCTTGATTTCCAGATACGGGAACGTATGCGCGCCGCACTTGTCGCCGATGAGCAGCGAGTCGCACTGCGAGTAGTTGCGCGCGTTCTTGGCGTTCTTGCCGATCTTGACCAGCCCGCGGTAGGTGTTCTGACCGTGACCCGCTGAAATCCCTTTCGAGACGATCGTGCTGCGGGTGTTCTTCCCGAGGTGGATCATCTTCGTGCCGGTGTCCGCCTGCTGCCAGTTGTTGGTCGTGGCCACCGAATAGAACTCGCCGATCGAGTTGTCGCCCTGAAGGATGCAGCCCGGGTACTTCCAGGTGATGGCAGAGCCGGTCTCCACCTGCGTCCAGGTGATCTTCGAGCCGCGGCCGGCGCACAGACCGCGCTTCGTCACGAAGTTGTAGATCCCGCCCTTGCCGTCCTTGTCGCCGGGGTACCAGTTCTGAATCGTCGAGTACTTGATCGTCGCGTTATCCAGAGCGACGAGCTCGACGACGGCGGCGTGGAGCTGATTCTCGTCACGCATCGGCGCCGTGCATCCCTCGAGGTAGCTGACGTGGGCGCCCTCTTCGGCCACGATCAGCGTTCGCTCGAACTGACCGGTGTCCTTGGCATTGATCCGGAAGTAGGTGGACAACTCCATGGGGCAGCGCACGCCCTTGGGCACGTAGACGAAGGAGCCGTCACTGAACACCGCCGAGTTCAAGGTTGCGAAGAAATTGTCGGTGTAGGGCACGACCGAGCCGAGATACTTCTTCACGAGCTCGGGGTGCTCGCGCACGGCCTCCGAGAAAGACATGAAGATCACGCCGTACGACTTCAGTTTCTCGCGGAAGGTCGTCGCCACGGAGACGCTGTCGAAGACCGCATCGACGGCGACGCCGGCGAGCATCTTCTGCTCTTCGATCGGAATACCGAGCTTGTCGAAGGTCTTCCGGACTTCGGGATCGACCTCGTCCAGGCTGTTCAACGCCTGCTTTTTCTTCGGCGCGGAGTAGTAAACGATGTCCTGGTAGTTGATCGGGTCGTACTTGACGTTCTGCCAGGTCGGCTCTTTCATCGTCAGCCAGAGCCGATACGCTTTCAGGCGCCATTCGAGCAGCCACTCGGGCTCCTGCTTCTTCTCGGAGATCATCCGGACCACGTCTTCGTTGAGACCCTTCGGGATGGTGTCGGTCTCGACGTCGGTGTAGAAGCCGTATTTGTACTCGCGCGTGGCGAGCTGTTCGATCGTTTCAGTTGACGTGGACATGACAGTAAAGCTTCCAGTCTTGGGGCGATCACATCGGCCGCCGCCCGGCCCGGTCGCTGCTCCTGCCGCAAGCCAAGTCCGGGCGCCTGTAACCAGCGGCGGCCCAAGGGCCGACGCGAGTTATGTAGAAAACGAAGCCCCGCAACCGCAGGTGCTCTTTGCGTGCGGGTTACTGAAGACAAACCCCTTGCTGACCAGGCTGGTGTCGTAATCGAGCGTGGTTCCGTCCAGGAAGCGATGGCTCTTCGGATCGACGAACACCTTCGAGTCTTCCGGCCCGTTGAATATGAGGTCGCCATCGCGCGGCGTTGCTTCCCAGGCAAACGTATAGCTCAGCCCGGAACAGCCGCCCGCCTTGATGCCGATGCGCAAACCTCCTTCAGGAAACCCGTTTTTCGCGGTCATTTTCCTGATGAGTTTTGCGGCGTTTTCCGTGATTTCCAGCATTTTTGCGCCCGAAATCGAAGGTCGTCCCTCAGTCCTCTATAAAACTACGACCAGAACAGTCCTATTTTAGTCGTTCGGTCGGTGCGGATCAACTGATCGAGACAACTGCCGTGGTTCGTCGTTCGTGGTTCGTGTCTCGCCGCACAAGCGGATGGCTATCAGCCTACTTTCGTTTAAACTTCGTCTGACGTGGATCTGACCCTGGTATTCGTGTGCCTCCTTGCGTTGATTGCGGGGGTGGCACTGTGGCTGATCCTGCGGGCGCGGGCGGATCGGGCCGTGGCAATGCTTCGAGCTCAGCTGGGGCATGACGCCGCCTCCGGGGCCGCGCGGGCCGAGGAAGCCTCCCGCCGGGCGGCGGAACTCCATGCTCAGCTGGCGTCCCGAGAGCTGTCCCTTGCCCGGCTGCAAGGTGAACTTGCGTCTGCGCGCGAGGAGGGCGTCCGCGTCCAGGCGGAGCTCGAGGCGGAGCGCAAGGCGAGCGAGTCCAAGCTCGAACTCCTGCGTGACGCGGAGGTCAAGCTTCGCGACACGTTCACCGCCCTCTCGTCGGAGGCGCTTCGCCACAACAACCAGTCGTTCATCGAGCTCGCCCGTGCCTCGCTCGCGGAGTTTCAGCAGTCGGCGCGGACGGATCTCGACGTCCGCCAGAAATCGATCGAGGAGCTGGTGCAGCCAATCAAGGACTCGCTGTCGAAGGTGGACGGGACGCTCCAGCTCGTCGAGCAGAATCGCGTCGGCACACAGTCCGCCGTGACGGAGCAGTTGCGCTCCCTGCATCAGGCCCAGCAGTCGCTGCAGATGGAGACCGGCCGCCTCGTGCAAGCGCTTCGCTCGCCCAACGTCCGAGGGCAGTGGGGCGAGCTACAGCTGCGCCGCGTGGTCGAAGCGGCCGGCATGGTCGAGTACCTGCGACTTCGATCTGAAGGAATTCGCGTCGGTTGACGGCGTCCGCCTGACGCCGGACATGATCGTCCGCCTGCCAGGCGGGAAGAACGTGGTCGTGGACGCGAAAGTGCCGTCGTCAGCGTATCTCGACGCCATGGAAACAGACGATGAGGCGCAGCGGGACGCGCGGTTGAAGGACCACGCGCGCCAGGTGCGCGATCACATCGTGCGTCTCGGCAACAAGACGTACTGGCAGCACTTTCAGCCGGCGCCGGACCTCGTGATCATGTTCGTGCCGGGCGAGACGCTGCTGAGCGTGGCGATGCAGCGCGATCCGGCGCTGCTCGAGTTCAGCCTGAGTCGAGGCGTCATGCTCGCGAGCCCCTTGACGCTGATGGCGCTGCTACGCGCGGTCGCCTACGGCTGGCAGCAGGAAAACGTCGCGAAGAACGCTCAGGAAATCAGCGACCTCGGACGACAGCTCTACGATCGCATTCGGGTGATGGCCGTGCACTTCGAGGAAGTCGCGCGCGGCCTCATGCGCTCGGTCGATGCCTACAACCGTGCCGTCGGATCGCTCGAGAGCCGGGTGCTCGTCACCGCACGGCGTCTGAAAGACAAGGGGATCACGGCGCCCGAAGAGTTGCCAGAGCTCGACACGATCGACCACACCGCACGCGCGATCGGCTCGCCGGAGATCATGGGGCTGTTCGACGACGAGCCGGTCGAGGGTGTGATCGTCAAGGACTAGCGCGGGACTCAGTCCCGCGTCCGCTCCTACCGCACGGCCGTCGTCAGCGTGACCACCGCTCGTATTTCGATCTCACCCGGGGCGACGGGCGTGCTGCGCGCTTCCTGCGCCGCGCCGGCCATGGTCATCATCATCGGCCTCGGGCCGCCGCCGATGCTGCGTTGTTCCTCGATCTTCAGCACGCGCTCGACCTTCATTCCCGCACCCGCGGCGGCGGCGTCAGCGCGTTGACGGGCGTCGGCGACGGCCGTCCTCAGCGCTTCGCGCTCCGCCCCCGCCCGGTCCTTGATGTCGAATCGCACGCCGCTGACGTTGGTCGCACCCGCGCCGATCGAGATGTCGATCACCTCGCCCAGTTTCGGCAGCTCGTCGATGCGGATCTCCAACGTGTTTCGCGCGACGTATCCCCGGAGCGTCTGCCGGTTGTTGGCGTAGTCGAACTCCGGCTGCAGGTCGAAGGCGGCTGTCTGAACCGCCTCTTGCGGAATGCCCGCGCCTTTGATCTTCTGCATGACCGCACTCATGACCGTGGCGTTCGCCCGCTGAGCTTCCTGGGGAGTTTTCGCGCGCGATTCAGCCGCCACCGTAACCCAGGCGCGATCGGGCGCGCGCTTGATCACGCCTTCGCCGGTCGTCACGACAGAGGGCGGCGGTGGCGCGGGTGGCTGCTGCGCCAGCACCGGCGTCGTCAACATCAGCACAACGGTCAAACTGGCGAGTGGGTTCGTCACAAGCTCCCTCCGCTTTCGATCATATGAAGATCCGGTTCTTACCGAAGAGAGAGCGCGTGTGAAATCCAAGGGATTCGCGCGATTCGCGACCCGTCAGAAAATCCGCGACGATCCGCGTCCAGTGGCGACGCAGCAACCAGTCGATAGAACTCGACGTAATTTGCGGTTACACTTCGACATTATGAAGTTCGATGTTTTCACGCTCGAACGTTTCCAGTCGATCTGGGAGAACCGGGTCGCCTGGAACATCGCCGAAAGCGGCGTGCATCCGCTCCGAGTCGAGGAGATCGCTGAATCGCGAGGAGGATCGCGCGGCGGTGCTCGGCCTTCACATGCTCTATCCGCAAACCAACGGTTCGCTGGAGCTGCGGACGCACATCGCGGCGATGTATCCGGGAGCTACCGCGGATCACATACAGGTCACCAACGGCGGATCGGAAGCCAACTGCATCTCGCTGATGCACCTCGTCCAGCCAGGCGACGAGGTGGTCATGATGATTCCCAACTACATGCAGGTCCACGGACTGGCCCGCGCATTCGGCGCGACGGTCAAGCCGTGGGCGCTCGTGCAAGACAGCACGAACCCCGCGCGTTGGCGGCCGGACATCGGCGCTCTGCGAGTCACTCGTCACTCCCAGGACACGCGTCATCCTGATCTGCAATCCCAACAACCCGACCGGCGCGACGCTGACGTCTGACGAGCTCGACGCGATCGCCCGGATTGCCTCGCGCACGGGCGCCTGGATTCTCTCCGACGAGATCTACCGGGGCGCCGAGCTCGACGCCGACGAGACACCGACGATGTGGGGACGTCAGGAACGCGTGCTCGTGACGAGCGGGCTCTCGAAGGCCTACGGCCTTCCGGGTCTGCGAATCGGCTGGGTGGCCGGACCCGCAACAACCGTCGACGCGCTCTGGGGCATCCACGACTACACGTCCATCGCGCCCGGCGCCGTCAACGACCGCCTCGCGTCGATCGCGTTGCGGCCGGCGCGGCGGGAGCTGATCCTCGCCCGCACGCGCGGAATCATCCGCACCAACTATCCGATCGTGAAGCGTTGGGTCGATCGGCGCGCGCCAGCGTTGAGCCATGTGCCGCCGAAGGCCGGCGCGATCGTGTTTGTCAGGTACGAATATCCCATTCGATCGACCGAGCTGGTGGATCGCCTGCGTGACGAGAAAGGCGTCCTGGTCGTGGCGGGAGATCATTTCGACATGGACGGTTACCTGAGGATTGGTTTCGGATCCGATCCGAAGCACCTCGAGTCCAGCCTCGAACTCGTTGGCGAGTTCCTCGACACGCTGACGGCAGCGAACATGCCATCCAAGCGTGCTTCCGAGGGAGATTGATGCGCGCTGACCTGGCGCTCGTCGGTTTCGGGAACGTCGGACGCCGCTTCGCACACCTGCTCGACGAACGGCGCCGTCTGCTGACCGACGACCACGACCTCGACTGCCGCATCATGGGCATCGCCACCGCGCGGCATGGCGCCGTGTTCAATCCATCGGGCCTCGACGCAGTGGCCGCAGCCACGACGATCGGCGCCGGCGGAACGCTGTCCGATTTGCCAGCTGGCAACCAGACGACGGCCGTCGGCAACGCAATTGCGCTCATCGGCTGCCTGGAACGCTCATCTGCCTCGCTCCGGGTCGTCGTGGAAACGACGACGCTCAACATCAAGGACGGCCGACCAGCCCTGGATCACGTCGAAGCCGCGCTTGAGTGCGGGACTTCATGTCGTGACGGCGAACAAGGGGCCGGTGGCCTTCGCCTATCGAACGCCTGCGCGGTCTGGCGGAGAGAACCGGGGTCTCGTTTCTGTTCGAGGGCGCGGTCATGGACGGTGTTCCGATTTTCAATCTTGTCCGTGAAACGATGCCCGGAATCCGGGTGACCGGCTTCCGCGGCGTCATCAACACGACGACGAATCACATCCTCACCGCTGTCGAAAACGGGGAGTCATTCGATGCCGCGCTTGCGCGCATGCAGGCCGAGGGGATCGCGGAGGCGGATCCCTCGCTCGATCTGGACGGCTGGGACGCCGCCGCGAAGGCCGCAGCGCTTGCGAACGTCCTCCTTGGGTCGGCTGTCACACCGCACGATGTGTCGCGAAGCGGTATCGATGCGGCGACTGCCGACGCCGCGCGATCGGCAAAAGCGCGAGGCAAACGGCTCAAGCTTGTGGTTTCGGCGAAAGCAGGTCAGCGGCCTGTGGTCCGCCCGGAAGAGCTGTCCGGCGACGATCTGCTGGCGGGTCTCGGCGCCATGGACAACGCGCTCATCCTCGAGACCGATCTGCTCGGCGATGTCGCCATCTGTCAGCTCAGTGGCAACCTGACGCTGACCGCGTACGCGTTGCTGTCGGATCTGATTACGATCCGGCGGCGCTGCGCAGCGCCTCACGAAGCGCCGGTTCATCGAACCCTTTGACCGATCTGCCGTTGATGACCGTCAGCGGGATCGTGCGGAAGCCCAGCGCCAGCAATTCGGAATACGCCGCATCGTCTTCCTCGACATTGCGAACCGTGAACTCATGGCCGGCGCGTGAAAGAAACTCTTTCACCAGGTCGCACGCGCGTCAATGCGATCCGGAGTAGACGATGATGTCGGGGAGCATGAATTGATTGTATGCCGTTGAACAATCCTGATTCGAGTCCTGGACCGCTCGACGGCCTGGTCGTGCTCGACCTGACGCGGGTCCTCTCCGGTCCGTACTGCACGATGCAGCTCGCGGACATGGGGGCACGCGTGATCAAGGTCGAGCAGCCTGGCCGCGGCGACGATACACGCGCCTGGGGACCGCCGTTCATCGGCGCCGAGAGCGCGTACTTTCTCAGCATCAATCGAAACAAGGAGAGCCTGACCCTCGACCTCAAAGCCGACGGCGGCCGCGCCATCCTCGAACGTCTGCTGGATCGCGCGGACGTCCTGGTCGAGAACTTCCGGCCCGGGACGATGGATCGGCTGGGGTTTGGGTATGCGGCCGTCGTCCGAACGATGGCCGCGACTCGTCTACTGCTCGATCTCGGGCTTCGGCCAGACCGGCCCGCGACGCGATCAACCGGGCTACGACGCGGTCGTGCAGGCCGAAGGTGGGCTGATGAGCATCACCGGCGAAGCCGACGGTCCACCCTACAGGCTCGGCGTGGCCATCGCCGACATCGTCACTGGCATGTTCGCGGCTCAGGGGATCGCGCTGGCGCTGCTGGCACGCGCGCGCAGCGGACGTGGCCAGCACGTGGACATCGGCATGCTCGACTCGACGACTGCGCTGCTCACGTATCAGGCCGCGATTTACTTCGCGACGGGCCAGCCGCCGACGCGCATGGGGAACCGCCACCCGACGATCGTGCCCTACGAGACGTTTGCCGCCGCCGACGGTGAGTTCGTTCTGGCGGTCGGCAACGAGGATCTCTGGCGGCGGTTCTGCGAGCTGCTCGGCGCGCCTGAAATTGCGGAGCGATCCACGGTTTGCCACGAACCGCGACCGCGTCAGCCACTACGAGATCCTGCGGCCGCTTCTCGCCGCACGCATACGAGAGCGCTCGCGCGCCGAGTGGATCGAACGGCTGATGGCAGCGGGGGTGCCATGCGGGTCAGTTCGCGACGTCGGCGAAGTGCTTCGCGATCCGCAGATGGCGCGCGCGCGAGATGATCGCCGCGGTCGAGCACGCGGCGTTGGGCGGCGTGCAGGTGCTGGGCGTGCCGATCAAGCTGTCAGACACGCCGGGGACCGTGCGCACCGCCCCGCCGACCCTCGGTCAGCACACCGATCAGATCCTGCGCGCCGACCTCGGTTTCAGCGATGCAGAAATCGCGCGCCTGCGTCAGAGTGGAGCAGTCTGAAAAAGGTGGCTGGCACCTTCCCGGGGAAGGTGCCAGCCACCCTTTGCAGGTTTTGCATGCGGATGGTCCGGCTAAGCCGGACACTCGGACCGTCATTGTGGTCCGGCTGAAGCCGGACTCTACGACCCCACGGGCTACCGCTCGACGAACGGGCGGATCTCGTCGACCACCATCTGCACGACATCCGAGTCCGTGAGTGACGCGATCGGCGTCGCGACCGATCGTTCCGAGGTCAGCTGACCGCGACCTCGACCGCGGCTCGTGCGGACCGTCACGACCGGCGGATCGTGCGAGGTGTCGAGCGCCAGCTCGATGAAGTCCTCGCCCGAACGCTCGGACGCCAGACGCACCGACCCAGCCGGCGTGAACACCGCGAAGCGATGGCCTTCCGCGACCAGGACGTTGGCGATGGTCTGAAAAGTGGGAATCGCGACCTGCGCGAGGAACTGATCGTACTCGCGGCTGGCGGTGTCGGCGCGCTCGCGGCGTAGCACAGAGTCGCGGCGCGCCTGGTCGATCGCGGCGCGCAGGCGCCGCCGGACCTCCGAAACTTCCATCAGCTCACGCTAGCCTCTCAGCGAATGACGTGTCAACGCCTTCCCGCGTCAAGGCGGCGATCAGGGACGCGCGGTCTGGCGCCTTGCGATACGCCTCCGCCGCGTGCACGGTGCCTTCGCGCACGAGCGTCGCGAGCGAGTCGGTCAGCGGTATCATGCCGTGACGGCGTCCGCCCTCGAGCGCCGACGGAATCTCGACGTTCTTTCCTTCGAGGATCAGCGTGGCAATCGCCGGTGTGTTGAAGAGCAGCTCGCGTGCCGCCGTGCGGCCGCCGGCGAGCTTTCGCAAGAGCATCTGCGAAACCACGGCGCGCAGCGAGGCCGCCAGCGAGGCCCTGGCCTGGAGACGCTGACTCTCGGGGAACAGCTCGAGCAGGTTCTTGACCGCATCAGCGGTCGACGACCCGCTGACCGAGGCAAACACGAGCCGGCCTGACTCGGCTGCCTCGAGAACGCCGGACGCCACGTCGGCTGAACGCACGTCTTCGACGATCAGCACGTCAGGGTCTTCTTTCAGCGCGCCGGCAACGGCCGCGGCCGCCGATTGCTCGTCGCGGACCTCGCGCTGGCTGATGAACGAGCGACGGCTCTCGTGCGTGAAGCCAATCTGTGATTCGATGCTGATGATGTGATCGCTGCGCGTCCGGTTGATCAGATCCACGAACGCCGCGACGAGCGTCGAGCGTCCGCTGCCGCGCGGTCCGGTGATCAGGACCAGGCCCTCAGTCTGTGCGCACAGCTCGCGAACCTCCGGCGACAGCGCGAGATGGTCGGCGGAGATCGATCGCGACGACACCATCCGGAAAATCAGACCGGGGCCGCGATGGTCCTTGAACGTCACGCAGCGGACGCGTCCGATGTCAGCGACCTCGGAGACCCATTCGACGGGCCCAGTCTTGGCGGCCTCCGCCAGCTGCGCGGGCGCCAGGCCCGCGACGAGCCGTTCGACGTCCGGAGCGGACATCTGCTGACCGTGATCGAGTGCGCTGATTTCACCGTCCACACGAATCATGGGCTTGGACTGCGCCACGACATAGACAATCGATGCGCCGCGTTCGGATGCTGTCTTCAGCACCTCGAGCAGACCGGCGTCGGTCACCGGCGCGCCTGTCGGCGGCGTTTCCGGCTTGGAGGCTGCGCGCGGCGATGCGGCGACGGCCGCCCGTCGTTTGTCCGTTTCAGCGTGAGTCGGCTGCATTTCCACTGTCACTTCTCCCTCGGGCGCACCTGAAGCGGCTGACACGGCAGCGGCGACGCCGGTTATGTGCTCGATTGCTGGTTCTTGCGGCGGATCCTGGAGAACGCCAGACACCTCCGCTTCGTGCTGAACGCTGGCCGCCACGAGCGGCGCGTGTGGTTCCGCGAATTCCGGAACTTCGATCGACTGCACCGGAGCCAGGGTCCGGTTCGGGCTCCGACGACAGCTGAATCACCTGCGCCTCTTCGGTCGAGGTGGTTGTCGTTTCCAGCGTGGCGAGCTCCGGTACGGAAGCGGGCTCGTGCGACACGACCTCCTGAACCGCTGGCAGGTCGTTCAACTCCGCCGTCAGATCAACGGCGTCATCGGCCCCCTCGTCATCATCTCCTTCGCCTTCGCCCGCAGCCTCCGTCCTGCGTGCTGTCCGCCCTCATCGTCGACGATCTCGAAGCTCGGTGCGGCCATGCCAGCGTCCACGGACTGCTCCGTCGTCTCGATCGATCCGTCCGAAGCCATCAGGGCGGCGGCTGTTGCCGCAATCATCGCATCGACGTCCGCCTCGGTCGGCGCATGTTGTGGCTCGGCCTCGACGAGCTCGATGCTCGGCGTCTGCTGCCTTCGTTTCCTGCAGAACCGGTGAGGCGGCCGCGGGCTCGGCGGACTCCACAGGGATGACGACGTGCTCGACATGCTCCGGCACCTGGTGTCCGACTTCGTCGATCACCGGAATGCGCTCTTCGATCGTGACTTCCGTGACGACTTCGATTTCTCCGATCCCCGCTGGTTGCGGCGGCTCGTCACCCATGTCCGCACGGGGGCTCGCTGAAAACCGGAAGCTCCTGAACGCCAACCGCAACGGCGACGACCTCGCTGGAGCCCGCGCCGGCCATCAGCGCCGCATGCTCCGATGCCGCTGACCGGTTCGACGACGTTCAGCGGAAGGCGCCGCAGCTCCAGCCAGATGTCGTCACCACCACGCGCAGCGACAACGGTGAAGCGATCGGCGACGCCGGCAGGCGGAACGATCTCGTGCTCGACGGCGCCGAGCTCGTCGAGCGATTGCCGCTGTTCGACGGGAAGGATCTGCGTGACCATGCTCATCACCGCGTCCGGCGTGAGCACGCGTGACGACAACTCGACCTGACCCCAGGCGAGCGGTCCCCTGTAGGCATTCATCGACGAGGATGTCGTCACCACGTACGGCTTCTCTCCGACGTGCATGACGAGGGCATCTCCCTCGAGACGAACGATGGCGTCGAGTAACGATTCGAGAAGTGTCACACGTAACCCGCAGCCCGTTGACCGGGAATAGTCCCCCACGACAGTTTCGGCCGCGGGGATGTTGCCTCTTTAATTGTTATGCCGCGGCGACGAACCGGCTTCGTAGATCCGAACGAGCTCGATCAGCTTGTACCCGCGCGTCTGATATGGCGGTATGACTCGCTCAGTGCGGAGGTACTGGATCATGCCCTCGTCTTCGTAGTCGGGTACACCGATGCCGGGGAGGCTTTCGAGAACCGACGAGAGCGTGGAGATCGTCATTCGCGAGGAATTGCCGGACGCGAATGCGATGAACACTTCGTTGCTGATGAAGCTGTACGACGCCTCCGAGCGCGACGCCGGCGCATCCTCGACCCTGATGAAACTGATCGCCGGATGGGTTTGCAGTGCATCCACGAGCAACTGTGTAAATGCACCTTCGCCGGACCAGCCCGTGGCGTCCAGCTCCATCTGAAGAACAATAGTAGCACGGCACGGGTTCACGGTTCGACGGGTACGTAGCCACGTGTTCGCGGTCTGACACGAACACCGTCCTGAACCCGTCCTGAACGGCTCTCCTGAACCTCGCGCGACGAACCTTGGTCTGAACCATCGTCGTGAACAGTTCATGACGAAGATTCAATTGCGTGATGCGTTCGTGACCCCCGAGCAGAAGCGGACCTACGTTCGCCGGTTGTTCGCGACGATTGCGGATCGCTACGACCTGATCACGCAGCTCCTTTCCTGGGGACAGGATCGGCGCTGGAAGCGTACGGTGACGGCGCTGGCGGACGTTCGGGACGGGCACGCGCGTACTGGACCTCGCGTGCGGAACCGGTGACATCACCTACGAGGTCGCCGCCCGCGGCGCGAACGCCACCGGGCTCGACGTCACGATCAGGATGCTGGAGCTCGCCAACGCGAAGCGCGCCGGACGGCCGGTGCGTTTCCTGGCTGGCGACATGATGGCGCTGCCGTTTGCCGCGGCGCAGTTCGACGTCGTGACGAGCGGATACGGCATCCGCAACGTCCCGACGATTCAACCCGCGCTGAACGAGATTCACCGGGTCCTGCGTCCGGGGGGCCTGTTTCTGTCACTCGATTTCAACCGCCCGCAGAACGCCGTCGTCCGCAGTGTGTATCTCGGCTATCTCACCGTGGTTGGATCGGCGCTGGGGTTGGTGCTGCACTCGGATCCGGATACCTACCGTTACATTCCCGAGTCCATTCGCCGATATCCCGGAGCAGCAGCCGTCTGCGATCTGGCGCGGACGGCCGGGTTCTCGCAGTGTGAATGGATCCCAGTCCTCGGCGGGCTGATGGCGATTCACCGCGCCGTCAAGTAACGACGGATCAGCGGCCGGCGGAGGGCAGCACGAGGATCTTCGACGCGGCGCGCGCGCCGATCGTTGTGCGCTGTCCGGTCTCGCTCCGCACCGTCACGCTGTCCGACGCGTCGTCTCGCGATTCGATATCGATACGGTGGCCCGGTTTCAAACCGCGCTGCTCGATGAATCGCAGGAACTCTGCATCCTGATCGGTCACGCGTGTGACGACCAGTGAAATGCCGACCGGTGACGACAGGAGGTCTTCGTAGGTCTGGGGGGCGAGCGTCCCTTCGGGACCAGGGATCGGGATCGCCATGCGGATCCACTGCGGGCCGACCGAGCATCTCGTCGATCCGGTCGATGAGGCGCTCCGAGACCGCATGCTCGAGCCGCTCAGCCTCATCGTGAACCTCGCTCCAGTTCATCCCGAGAATCTGGACGAGGAACTGCTCGATGAGCCGATGCCGCCGCAGGACGAGCGCCGCCAGCTTCTCGCCGGCTGGGGTGAGCCGGACTCCCATGTACGGCTCGTACCGGACGAGCCCGGAGTCGGCCAGTGTCTTGACCATTGTCGTCGCGGTCCCAGGCACAACCCCAAGCGCTGCAGCAATTTGGCCCATCGGGACCAACGCTCGAGCGTCTTCGTGAGCCGCCTGCGCGACGTAGATCGCCTTGAGATAGTTCTCCACGGTCTGCGAGGCGAGCATGAACCGTAGATTATCACCCGGGGCCGCCCAGCTTTGACTTTGGCTAGGTCATTGGGTATAATTTTGACTACATCAAAATTGAAAGTTAGAGTGCCGACAGCTCATGACGCCAGCTCTCCTCCTCAGCGGAACGGTCGTGGTACTCCTCGCGGCCGTGCTGACCGCCATGGTCATCGATCGCCGGGAAGAGACGCGCAAGCGGACGCGGACCGAGGACGCGCTGAAGCACCTCTTCGACCAGGAATACCGCGGCCGCCACGGATCCTTCGCGTCGCTGAGCGGGTGCGCTGCGGCTGGACGATCGGCGACTGATGCAACTGCTCGGACGCATGCAGCAACAGCGGACTCGTCGTCGCCACTGGTCAGGAATTCGAGCTCACCTCGGAAGGTGAGCGGGTCGCGCGGCAGATCGTCCGCGCGCATCGTCTGCTCGAACGCTACTTCGCCGACGAAGCGCGACTGCCGCTGCCGCAGATTCATGCGGCGGCCGAGCGTCAGGAGCATTCGCTCACGCCCGATCAGGTGGATCGGTTGTCGGCGTCGCTGGGACATCCGCGCCAGGATCCTCACGGCGATCCGATTCCCGATCGTGATGGCGTGATCTCGTCCGCCCGGCGACACGCCGGTGACGGCGTGGCCAGACCGATCAGTTCGGACGAATCACGCATCTCGAAGACGAGCCGCCGCTCGCGTACGCGCAGATTCTCGCCGAAGGCCTGCGCATCGGCCAGGTCGTCAAGATTCTCGAATCGACGCCCGAGCGCATCGTGCTCACCGACGGCGAGAACGAGTACCGGCTCGCGCCGGCAGTCGCCGCCAACGTCTTCCTCGCGCCGGCGGCGCATCCTGATGCGTCAGGCCTGATGCCGCTCTCGGATCTTCCGACGGGCGAGATGCGGAGGTCGTCGTCGCTCGATCCCTCCTGCCAGGGCTTCAGCCGGCGGCGGTTGATGGATCTGGGGTTCACACCAGGGGCGCGGCTCGAGCCGGCGCTGCAGACGTTCGTCGGCGATCCCCGCGGCTACCGCGTGCGCGGCACGCTCGTGGCGCTGCGGCAGGATCAGGCGAGGCAGGTCATGGTCCGGCCGGCGCCGCGCGACGCTGAACGAGAGTCTGGAGCAGGCACAGTGAGCGCGCACAACTGCGAGACGTGTCCGGCACACGCCCAGCTCGAGCAGATGGGCCTCAAGGTCGACCGCTTCGATCGCGTGCGTCGCGCTCGCCGGAAATCCGAACACCGGCAAGTCGACGCTGTTCAACGCGCTGACCGGGCTCAAGCAGCACACCGGCAACTGGCCCGGCAAGACGGTCACGCGCGCCGAAGGCGGCTTCGAGTTCAACCAAGTCCGCTACAAGCTCGTCGACCTGCCGGGCACCTACTCGCTGCTGTCGGCGTCGCAGGACGAGGAGATCGCGCGCGACTTCCTGCTGTTCGGCGGGCCCGACTGCACGATCGTCGTCGCCGACGCGACGGCGCTCGAGCGCAACCTCAATCTGGTGCTGCAGGTGCTCGAGATCACCGGCAAGGTGGTCCTGGCCGTCAACCTGATGGACGAAGCGCGGCGCAAGGGCATCGAAGTCGACGTGCGCACGCTCTCGCGCGACCTCGGCGTGCCGGCGGTGCCAGTCGTCGCGCGCACCGGCGAGGGCCTGTCACGCGCTGCTCGCGGCGGTCGAAGGCGTGATCAGCGGCGAGACTGCGACGCACCCGAAGCGCTCCGAAGGCACCGCCGAGTTCAATGCGGCGATTGCCGAGCTCGTGCCGCTCATTGAAGCGGCCGCGCCTGGCGTGCCGAACGCGCGCTGGATTGCGATCCGCCTGCTCGACGGCGACGACCGCGTCGAACGCGCGCTTGAGAACCGGCGAGCTCGCGGCGCTCGTCACCAGACAGCAAGGTCCGGACGAGCGCTTCAGCCGGAAGATTGCGCTGCAGGGGGCTCAGTGAGCACTGAATCCAACGCACTGCCGTTGACCGGTCTGCGCGTCCCGGCGCGCGAGCCCAAGCCGGGCTCCGCACCGGATCCCGAACCGGTGATCCGCCGCGCGGAGCAGCTGCGGCAAGGCTTGACGGGCAACTTCCGCGACGAGGCGGTCAGCTCCATCTACACCGAAGCGGAGCGTCTCTCCCGACGCGCGGTCCGCCACACCGGCGATCGCACGCAGGCTCGACCTGGATCAGCGCATCGACCGCATCGTCACGTCCCCGATCTTCGGCCTGCCGCTGATGCTCGTGCATCCTCGCCGTCGTGTTCTGGCTGACGATCGCCGGCGCCAACGTGCCCGTCGGCGATGCTCGCCTCGGCGTTCTTCTGGTTCGAGGATCGCGCGGCGGCGCTCTTCGATGCGGCGGGCGTGCCCTGGTGGATCACCGGCTTCATCTGGCACGGCGTGTATCGCGGGCTGGCGTGGGTCGTCAGCGTGATGCTGCCGCCGATGGCGATCTTCTTCCCGCTCTTCACGATCCTGGAGGATCTCGGCTACCTGCCGCGCGTCGCGTTCAACCTCGACTTCCTGTTCCGCCGCGCCGGCGCGCACGGCAAGCAGGCGCTGACGATGGCGATGGGGTTCGGCTGCAACGCGGCGGGAGTCATCGCCACGCGCGTCATCGACTCGCCGCGCGAGCGGCTGGTCGCGATCCTCACCAACAACTTCGTGCCCTGCAACGGACGCTTCCCGACGCTGATCATGCTGGCCACGATCTTCGTCGGCGCCGCGTTCCCGCCGGTGCTGGCTTCGCTCGCTGCCGCCGGGCGCCGTCGTCGGCGTCGTCGTGCTCGGCGTCGGCTTCACGCTGCTGATGTCGTGGCTGCTGTCGCGCACGGTGCTGAAGGGCGAGGCGTCGGCGTTCACGCTCGAGCTGCCGCCTTACCGCCGGCCCGGCATCACGCGGATTCTCTACACGTCGCTGATCGATCGCACGCTGTTCGTGCTGTGGCGCGCCATGCTGACCGCCGCGCCTGCCGGCGCGGTGATCTGGCTGCTCGGCAACATCACGGTGGGCGGCACCAGCCTCGCGACGCACTCGGCGAACGCCCTGGCGCCGCTCGGCCACGCCATCGGTCTCGACGGCGTCATCCTGCTCGCCTACATCATCGCCATCCCGGCCAACGAGATCGTCGTGCCGACGATGCTGATGGTCTACATGGGTGGACCGATGATGACGGAACTGGATTCGATGGCTGAACTGCGGACGCTGCTCGTCGATCAGAACGGCTGGACGATGCTGACGGCCGTCAACCTGATGCTCTTCGCACTGCTGCACAACCCGTGCGCGACGACCATCATGACCATCTACAAGGAAACGCTCAGCGCGAAGTGGGCGGCGCTCGGCGCGCTGATGCCGCTCGTCGTCGCGTTTCTCGTCACGTTCCTTACCGCAACGTGTGGCGCTGTTCGTCTAAACCGTTGAGAGCTGCCGTAGTTCGTGGTCCGTGTTCGTGTCTCGCCGATCTCGGATCAGCTGAAGCTCCCGAGCTCGACGAGACACGGACTACGGACCACGAACGACGGCATGGTTCTTGACGGTTATTCGCTGTAGGCCGCGAACGAGCTCGGCGTCTCCCATACCCGCACCGCGACCACCTGAAACCCCAGCTCGCGCGTCGTGTCGAAGATCAGCTTCGCGATCCGCTCGACGGTCGGGTTGCTCTCCAGGATGAAGACCGGCTCGCCCAGTGTCTTCAGCGGCCCCACCAGCGGATCGTCGTGCCGCAGAATCATCTTGTGATCGAGCTCGCGATCGATCCAGCCTTTCACGAGGCGTTTGATATCCGAAAAATCGGCGACCATGTTCCGCCGATCGAGGCGATCGGTGCGCACGTCGATTTCTGCGACGGCGTTGTGCCCGTGCGGGTGTTTGCACACGCCGTCGTAGTCGAGCAGGCGGTGGCCGTAACAGAACTCGATTCGCTTGGTGACCAGGTACATCGGGATGTCTCGGCTGCTCCGTCGCAGTGCGCAACGCTGGAAAGGCAATCGTAGTGGAACGATTTCGCGACGGTCAAGGTTCGGCAGTGCTCTTCTCGGGTGGACTGGACAGTGCCGTTCTGCTCGCGCTCGCGGCGCAGCGCGGACCGGCGCAGCCGCTCTACGTCAGCGTCGGGCTCGCGTGGGAGCGAGACGAACGGGCGATGGCCGAGGAGCTTCTTGCGTCGCCGCCCTTCGCGGGCGTCGTCCGTCCCCTGGTTACGCTGCACTTCGAGATGACGGATGTCTACCCGCCCGATCACTGGGCCGTTCGCGGCGAAGCGCCCGGATACAACACGCCGGATGAGGATGTCTACCTCGACGGCCGGAATATCGTGCTGCTGGCGAAGGCGTCCGTGTTCATGTCGCGGCACGGACTGGAGCGCGTCATGATCGGACCGTTGGCCGGCAATCCATTCCCTGACGCGACCGCTGAGTTCTTCGACTCGATGTCGCGCACGCTGGCGATGGGTCTCGCCAAGCCTCTCGCGATCGAGACACCGCTCGCGCACATGCACAAGGAAGATGTGATCAGGCTGGGCGAGTCGCTCGGCGTCCCGCTCGAGATGACGCTATCGTGCATGCAGCCCATCGATGGCCTGCACTGCGGCAGGTGCAGCAAGTGCCGCGAGCGCCGCAACGGCTTCAGGGATGCTGGGGTGGTGGACGAACGGTGTATCTGAAGGGGGACTGAGTCAACTCCCAATTTCCAACTCCCAACTCCCAAGAGAGTCGATTGATGGAGTGCGGTGAAAGTCGCCAACCACCATGTCGGTACGCGTCACCCCAATCTCTCGATCGGTTTTCCTTGGGAGTTGGGAGTTGGGAGTTGGGAGTTGGAAGTTATCGAGGTGTCACGATTGCCGCAGCCTGATCGCTCCGTCGCCGGTTCGGATACGGATCTCGCGTCCACCCTCGCCTAGCCGCCCGCGCAAGGTGCGGCGGCGGCGTTCACGCTCACCGTCAGCCGCTGTCGCCGTTGGCGACGCTGAGCTCGTTGCTGATGGAACCGTCGCCTGTATGCGCGTCGAGCTCGGCGCTGAAGTTCGGCGGAAGATACAACGTGACCGATCCGTCTCCCGTCGTCATCTCCCAGTTGCTGGCCATGCGGCTCTCCGGCTCGGCGCGATAGACAATCGAGCCGTCACCCGTGTGCAGCCGGACGCCGGTGAGACGCCCGCTGACGTTCACGCCGCCGTCGCCCGTGTCCAGATCGAGCGTGCCCTCGGCGCCGTTGACCGTGATCGAGCCGTCGCCGGTATTCATCACCAGTTCGCCCGACACCTCCGTGGCGCGAATGCTCCCGTCGCCGGTCCGCAGCTCGAGACGGCCGTTCACGCGCTCGATGGCGATCGAACCGTCGCCGCTTCGCGCCTGAATGTCGGCCTTGGCGGGAACGGACACGATTAGCTTGGCGCTTGCGCTGACGTGGAAGCCGATCCCGCTGAAGGTTTCCGACCGCGGACTCTTGACCTCCAGCTCGATACGGTCGCCTTGCTGCGAGGTACGGATCTCCAACGCGTCGACCGCCTCCTTGGTTGCCCCTCGCTTCTCCACCTCGACCAGGACGTCCGAACGATCCCAGGACCGGATCTCGATCGACCCGTCGAAGGTTGCCAGCCTGAGGTCAGGTTTGCCCGCGACCGTGAAGCGTTTCTCTTCCCGGACGATCTGCGCCTGCGAGTCGACGTTGACGACACAGGCGGACGCCGCGACGGCGGCCATGGCGAAAAGGGCGGGCGGAAGAACGGAATTCATACCGCAATAGACGGGCTGAGCGTGCGCGCCGTTCCCGCGAATCCTACGGTCAGGCCGCAGTTTTCCGAGCTCGGCGAATTCGAGTCATCAAAATCATGCGAGATTATCGAGAAAAACCGTCGAAGCCAGTTTGGGACGAGTCGGCGCCGAACAGGTGACGCTAACTTCGCGCCCACGCATGCTGGCCGGCGACGAAGGTACAGCGAACCCGTAGATCGGCGTCGAGAACGGTCAGGTCCGCGATGCCGCCGGGCTGGATGACGCCAAACCCGTCGAGCTCGAGCGCGCGGGCGGGCGTCGTCGCGCAGATGGTTGCTGCGTCGACGAGCGTCATTCCCGCGGTCCGGACGAGCATCGCGAATGCGTGATCCATCGTCAAGACGCTGCCCGCGATGGTGCCGTCCTCGAGGTGGGCCGCATCGCCCACCGTGATGATCCGCCCGCCCAGCGCCGCGCGTGATCCTCGCGGCAAACCGGAACCGGCCGTGCCGTCGGTGATCGCCATCACCCCGCTCGGTGACTTTGCTGCGACCGCCAGCCTGACGACCGCAGGATGCACGTGCACGCCGTCGCAGATCACTTCAGCCACGATCTCGGGGCGCTCGAGCGCGGCGCCGGTCAGGCCGGGAGCGCGATGGCTCATCGGCGTCATGCGATTGAACAGGTGCGTGGCTTGACGCGCTCCCGCGTCGATGGCCGCAATCGCCTGCTCGTAGGTCGCGCCGGAATGACCAAGTGACACTCGATGGCCGTGGCTCACCAGTTGCTCGATCAAGTCCATCGCCCCGGTCAACTCAGGTGCCAGGGTCACGATGCCGACTTCGGCTCGCGCCGCCGCAATGACGTCGACGATCGCTCGACCTGAGAACTCGCCGTCGCCATCCGACGACGGCAGACGAAGACATTCGATCGGTTGAGCCCCTTTGAATTCCGGATTGATGAAATTGCTCTCGAGATGCGCGGGCAGCACTCGCGCGGCGTCGGCTGGTCGATTGAGGCGAGCGCGCCGGACGTCGTCGAGCATCTCGCGAAGCTTCTCGGGCGAGCACGCGACCGATGTCGGGCAAAAGGCGGTCACGCCGTAACGAGGCAACCGCCGCGCGATTCTGCGGACGGCGTCCACGCCATCGAGCGTGTCAGTGCCCTCGGCGCCGTGCACGTGAACGTCGATGAAGCCAGGAACGAGATAGTGATGATGAAGATCGAACTGCTCGTCCGAGCCGGATGACGACCGCGCGCCCGCGATGACGTCGACAATGCGCTCGCCGTCGATGACGACCGTACCGGGATCGAGAAGCCGGTCGGGCAGGACGACGGTGGCGCCCGAAAGAAGAATCATGAACGTTGAGGATCAGCCTGGTTGCGACAGAAGTTTGCGGCCCTCGAGCGGCAGCGGACCGGCGCCCTCAGCCCTGAACAAGTCGCGATCGACGTCCTTCAGCAGCCGTCGCAACCACCGCTCGTCCGGCGCGGATAAGACGATGACGCCTGATCCTTCGGCGGGCGGGAAGCGTCGATCGTCGATGTAGTCGTGGTCGAGCGTGACCAGCGTCCGCCCCAGTTGCCGGGCGAGCCGAAAGTGCTGGATGTCCGGAGCGCGCCGCAAGTCTTCGTGCTCGAGGACAAAGAGACACGTCCCAGCGCAGGCTCGTGCGCATGAACGCGACCACGCCGTTTGGCATGTTGGCGTCGGCGTAAACACGCGGCGCGTCGGCGACGCGCGCAAGGTGCGGCCCCAGCTCCGAGGACAGCGTGCCCACGATCACCTGTGCCGGTCGACCTCGGCGGGTTCCTGCGTGATCTCGCGAGGCTTCGACCGGGCGTCCTTCGCCTGACGAACAAGGTCTGCGACCATCGCGTCGCGCTGGTGAATCAGCTCGCGTCTGGAACGGCGTCCCCACTGGGAGCCGACCGCATACTCGCAAAAGAGCGGAAAGGCAATCGTCGAGTCGCAATAGGCGACGACGGTGTCGGGCAGAACGCCTGGATTGACCTTCCCCCAGCTCACCGCTTCGGCTGGCGTCGCACCCGACAAGCCGCCCCATACGACTTGATCTGTCGTGATCTGAATGAAGTAGTCGTTGCCACCCTTGGGGATTCCATAGACCTCCCAGAGCGTGGGCTGACCTTGCAGGTAGAAATTCTTCGGGGATCCGCCGCCGAGGATCACACACCCATTCTGTTTTCCCGCAAGGATGATCGCGCACACTTCGTTGACGTCCTTGTTGGGATCGATCATCAGCGTGCTGCCGTTCATCAGCTCGTGGTAGGCGATGTTCATGCCGATCGAACTGTCGCCCGGAGACGAGGTGTAGATCGGCACGCCGGCAACCGCGGCGCGAGCGACGACGGAATACTCTTCACAACCGGGATGACGCTCGAGCAGATCGCGGCCGAGACGGTAGTGGAACTCCGACGTCGAGAGCGGGCCGGACAACTTCGAACGGACGAGAAAATCGCGGATGTAGGCGTCGGTCTCGAGCAGGACCGTCGCCGGGAACAGCACATCGTAGATCCGGATGATGCCCTGCTCGTACAGCTCCACGTCGTCCAGGAAGGGCGAACCGCGGTGAAGCGTGAAGTTCAGTGCGTAGTGGAGGTCGTGATACAGGTTCGCGCCGGTGCTGATCATGAAGTCGATCAGCCCGCGATCCATCATCTCGATGACGCATCCGCCGAGCCCGGCGGGCGTCAGGGCGCCGGCGACCGTCAGCCCGATGGTCGTGTCGTTCTCCGGCGCAAGCATCTTGTCGGTGAAGATGTGACAGGCCTCCGACAGGCGGCCGGCATTGAACGCCTGAAATCCCCCATCAATGAGCTCTCGAATCTCGGCGCTTCCGCGGGGCCGGTAGTAGCGAATCGGCTTTCCACTGAGGTAGTTGGAGGGCGTGCGGCCTGGGGCGCCGGGCGAGCGATGGGGCATAGGCGGTAGCTTAGCGCAGTTTCCCGGACACAGGTGCGCGCCTGTAGAAACGGCCGTGATCGGCCGAAAAGCCTTGACAGGGGGCACCTTCCGGAGCGAACTTACCTCGCCCCGCAAGGTCACGCCGCAAACCATTCGGGACTACCAAGTGGACAACGTAACCGCCCAAGGCCGGCGAACCGAGCCGTCCGAAATCGAAGCGCGCTTCCAGGCGCTCGTCCAGTCGCCTCTTCGGGCGGCGCTGCTCCGGTTTCTCTGCGCCCGGCCTTCGGAGGGGTTCGACGTCGAAGCGCTGATGCAGACGTTCGGGCGCATGCGGCTCGATGTGGACAACTGCATCCGCGAGCTGGTGGCGTTCGGGGTCGCGCAGCGCGCGGCCGGCGGCGGCACGCCGAAGTACATGTTCGTCCAGCCGCAGCAGGAAGCCATCCGCGACCTGCTCGACCAGTTCCTCGAGCGGCGGGCCACCGTCAGTCACGAGGACTTGTCGCCGGCCGTCCAGCGATTCCGCGAGATGATCGGCCGCGACGAGAAGATGCTGGTCGTCTTCGAGTGGATCCGGACCGCGGCAAAATCCGACATTTCGGTGCTGATTCTCGGTCCGACGGGCTCCGGCAAGGAAGTCGTCGCGCGCATGATTCATGAGCTCAGCCGCCGGGGCACGAACAAATTTCAGGCGGTCAACTGCGCGGCGCTTCCCGACACGCTGTTCGAGTCCGAGATCTTCGGCTACGAAAAGGGCGCGTTCACGGGAGCACACGATCGCAAGCCGGGACGCCTCGAGCTCGCCAACAACGGCACGCTTTTCCTCGACGAAATCGGCGACCTCTCCATCGTTGCCCAGGCAAAACTGCTGCGGGTGCTCGAGGAACGCCGCTTCGAGCGTCTCGGCGGAAATACCTCGATCGAGGTCAACTTCCGGCTGATCTCAGCGACGAACCGGCCCCTCGACGCGTTCGTGCGCGACTCGCAGGTTCCGCGAGGACCTGTACTACCGCGTCAACGCGTTCTCCATCCGGCTCCCGTCATTGCGCGAGCGCACGAGCGACATTCCGGTGCTCGCGCGGACGGTTCCTCGCGCGCTACTGCGCGGCGAACGGCTTGCAGCTCGATGGCAAGTCGTTCGCCAAGGAAGCCGTCGACTTGCTGATGCAATACCATTGGCCGGGGAACATCCGCGAGCTCGAAAGCACGGTGTCGCGCGCGGCGTTGTCGTCACCGGGCCGGGTGATTCGCCCGGGTGACATCGAGTTCCTGCACGCCAGCGAAGCCCCGGTGGAGACCTCGTCGGAGCGGCTGCCGTCGCTGGCGCGAGGCCGAACGGGCGCACATCGTGCGCGTGCTCGACAGCGTGAGCTGGAACAAGAAGCAGGCGGCATCGGTGCTCGAGATCAGCCGGGGCACGCTCTATCGAAAGATCGTCGAGTACGGCCTCGAAGGAGACACGAAGCCGTCGCGCCAGAAGGCCGCCCGGCGAGTGTCGCAGTAAAGCCGGCCGGTTTGAAGCTGGGGCAGATCGGCGATTGTGCAAGAACGAGACATCTTGAGCAGGTCTCGAGCCCGAAAGCATCCATATTTAGACACACGATCGGCTCTGGAATGTCCTGACACAGAACATTATGTGCGCGGAGGGTCTCGTGCGGCGCGCACTAGCCGGCTGGCTTCAACGCCGTAATCTCAATAAGGACAGCAGTTTCAAGGAACGCGATGCAGCGTGTGCGGCACGCGGCAGAGCGCTTGCACTGCGGCACCCTGTTCCTAGGCACTCAAGAGAGACCCCGGATCGATGGTGCTTCGCGTTCTCTGTCCGCTTGTCGTGCTGGCGCTCCTAGCCAGTCCGGCGTTCGCCGCTGATCACTCCAGCGACGACAAGCTCGATCCTCATCTGCTCAAACGCGCCAACGCGCCCGCCGGCACTTCACGCGTCATCGTGCGGACCGTGGACGGCCGGCCCGCGACTTCACTGATTAGAGCCGTTCAACGGCCTCGCCTGGTTTGTTTCTGCCTTCACTCGGCGGTCAGATCGCCCAAATCCCTAATGCGTCGCTGCGCGAGCTGGCGGGCATCGCCGAACGTTGCGGCCATCAGCCTCGATCGTCCCGTGCACGGCACGTTGGAACGGACCTCAGTGACGATCGGCGCGCGATGGGTCGCGGAGAATCTCTCGCTCGATGGAACAGGGATCGGCATCGCGACGATCGACTCAGGAGTCACGGCACAGCACGACGATCTGCCGCACCGGACGCATCGTGCACTTCGCCGATTTCGTCGGATTCCAGGATGCGGCGTACGACGACTACGGACACGGCACGCACGTGGCCGGCATCCTGTCGGGCAGCGGATACGATTCGGCGTGGCCGCCGGCAGCGGCATCGCGCCTGGCGCGAACCTGGTCGTGCTCAAGGCCCTCGACGGCGCGGGCGGAGGATCGATCAGCAACGTCATCGCCGCGATCGAGTACGCCATCGCGCGGCGAGAGACGTTCAACATCCGGGTCATCAACCTCTCGGTTGCCGCGGGGGTCTACGAGTCCTACACCAAGGATCCGCTGGCGCTCGCCGCGAAGCGTGCTGTGGACGCGGGGATCGTCGTGGTCGCTGCGGCCGGCAACCTCGGCCGCGGCGCTGCTGGGACGATCGCAGTACGGCGGCATCGCGTCGCCTGGCAACGCTCCGTGGGTTCTCACCGTCGGCGCGAGCAGCCATATGCGGACCATCGATCGCGAGGACGATCAGATGGCGGCGTTCAGCTCGCGCGGGCCGGCAGCGATCGACAAGACCGCGAAACCCGATCTCGTGGCGCCCGGCGTCGGCATCGAGTCTCTCGCGGAGCCGGCGAGCGTGTTGTTCGCGGCGCATCCGAACGCGCGCCTGTGGGGCTCGGTCGACACGATCAGCCAGCCGTATCTCGGTCTGAGCGGTACCAGCATGGCTGCACCGGCCGTTGCCGGCACCATCGCGTTGATGCTGCAGGCCAATCCGTCTCTGACGCCGAATGCGATCAAGGCCATCCTGCAGTTCACCGCTGAAGATCGCGACGGCTACGACCACCTCACTCAGGGCGCAGGATTCCTCAACGCGCGAGGCGCCGTCGAACTGGCGAAGCGGTTCGCCGGTCAGACAGAGGCGCCGAACGATCCGACGCCGTGGAGCCGTCACATCATCTGGGCGAACCGTCTCACATCAGGCGGCATGCTGACACCGGCTGCGAACGCCTGGGGCCGCGACGTGGTCTGGGGCTCGACCGCGACGGCAGCTGGCGACGCGATCGCATGGGGAACGCTCTGTGCGCCCGACGAGCCCGCGTGCTCTGGCGGCGCGTGGAAGGTCGGATGCGATCTGCTTCCCGCCGGCTGCAGCAGTCTCTGACGACGAGGTGCAGGAGGCGGGCGACGTGCTCGAGGCGCCTTGCGACGAAGCCGATTGCGCTGGCGATGTCTGGGCGACGGCCGAAGGTTCTGTGCTCGCAGGCAGTGTCGTGGCGTGGAGTGAGGCGGACTCCACGCGAGAGCCAGTGCCTGCCGCGCGCAAGGACGCCTGGCCGGAGCTCATCGAACGCCGTCTGCTCGAAGGCTGGCTGCATCAGCGCACATCGACCACACCAATCAGGAAGGCGTCGACTGCGTCGACCCGAGGGAGCGCAGCGGTGAGGCAATGCCGCCCGCCGCTCGTGTGTACGTCAGCGCCGTGGTCGGCCTCGGCGCCGTGCTGATGGGCGCCTTTCTGCCGCTCCAGACCATGACGTCGCACAACGTCTGGCTGTTCCTGCTCCTGCTGCTGCTGTCGGCGATTACGTCGGTCTTCAAGGTCAACCTGCCGCTCGCGCGCAGCGGGTCGACGATGTCGGTCTCCTACGCGGTGGATTTCGCGGCGCTGCTGCTCCTCGGTCCGCGCGAAACGATGATCGTTGCGGCGGCCAGCGCTTACAGTCAGTGCACGTTCCGCATCAAGGAACGGAACCCGCTGCACCGCACGATGTTCAGCATGGCGTGTCTGGTGCTGACGGTGCAGGCGGCGGGCATGGTCTACCTCCGGCTCGGCGGCGTGCCCGGCGAGCTGGATCTGAAGACGCTGTCGAAGCCGCTCGTCGGCGCCGCCACAACGTACTTCATCGTCAACACGCTGACCATCGCCACGGCCATCGCGCTGTCGACCCGGCAATCGATCGTCAAGGTCTGGAACGAGAACTTCCTGTGGAGCGCGCCGAGCTACTTCGTCGGCGCCGGCGCCGCTGCCGTGGCGTCCTGGATGGTCGTCGGTCTGTCCGCGCAGTGGCTGGCGCCGCTTGCCGCCGCGCCGCTCTACCTGACGTATCGGACCTACAAGGTCTATCTCGGCCGCATCGAGGACGAACAACGTCACGTGCGGGAGATGGCCGACCTCCACCTCGCGACGATCGAAGCGCTGGCGCTGGCGATCGACGCGAAGGACCAGACCTCCCAGTCACACATCCGTCGCGTGCAGCTCTACGCCGCGTCGGTGGCAAAGGCGCTGGGCATGCCGGACAACGAGGTCCAGGGCGTGAAGACTGCGGCGTTGCTGCACGATATCGGGAAGCTGGCGGTGCCCGAGCACATCCTGTCGAAGCCGGGACCGCTGACGCCGGAAGAGTTCCAGAAGATCCGCGCGCATCCGAAGGTCGGCGCGGACATCGTCAGCTCCGTGCCCTTCCCGTATCCGGTCGCCCCGCTCATCCTGAGCCACCACGAGCGCTGGGACGGCAAGGGATATCCAACCGGGTTGAAGGGCGAGGAGATTCCGCTCGGCGCGCGCATCCTGTCGGTCGTCGACTACTTCGACGCGCTGATGGCCGAGCGTCCGTATCACAAGGCGATGAGCTCCGACGCCGCGGTCGGCCTGCTGAAGCAGGAAGCGGGCAAGGGTCTCGATCCGATCGTGGTCGCGAAGTTCGTGCACCTGCTGCCGAGCCTGCAGGCGCAGGCGTCGGCGCTCGAACACAACGCGCGCAAGGCCTCGCTGAACACCGCCGAGCTCGAAGTCGGCGGCCGGCCGGCCACGGGCCTGGCGCCGGAACCCTCGAAGATGAACGTGTTCGAGGACATCGCGCTCGCGCATCGCGAGATCTACGCGCTTTACGAGATCGCTCAGGCAATGGGCACCAGCCTGGGCGTGTCCGACACGATGGCGCTCATCGCCGCGAAGCTGAGCAACCTGGTGCCGTTCTCGTGCGCCGCACTGTTCCTGTTCGAGGAAGAGACGCGACACGCTCCGTTGCCGCTTCGCCACGGGCGTGGATGCCGAGTTGATCCAGCAGCTTTCGGTCAGGACCGGTGAAGGGTTGACCGGCTGGGTCGCACGAAACCGCCGGCCACTGGTCAACGCCCGGCCGAGTGCCGACTTCGAGGCCGCCGGACTCGACGCGACCACCACGTTGCAGTCAGCGCTCGTTTGCCCGCTCCAGTTCGACGACCGGTTCATCGGCACGCTCTCCGTCTATCACGTCGACGGCTCGTTCTATCGCGACGACCATCGCCGCCTCCTCGACCGCGTGTGCGAGCAGGCGGCAGCGGTCATCAAGAACTCGATGCTTTACGAGCAGACGCGAGACGACTCGCTGACCGATCCGCTGACCGGCCTGCCGAACACGCGCTTCCTGTTCATGCACCTGACGCGCGAACTGGCCCGCGCCGAGCGGCTGAAGACGCAGGTCTCGCTGATGGTCATGGACCTCGACGACTTCAAGGAAATCAACGACAACCACGGGCACCACGTCGGCGACCGTGCGCTGTGCGAGATTGCCCGCGTGCTGCGCGCGGCTATCCGGCCGTACGACATCTGCGTGCGCTACGCCGGCGACGAGTTCATCATCGTGCTGTCGGGATGCGGCCCCGAGGAGGCCGAACAGAAGCGCATGGAGCTTCAGCAGGGCGTGGACGAAGTCATCTTCGAAGCGCGGCCGGGACGCCGCCTGCGCCTGGGCATGAGCATCGGCACCGCGATCTTCCCGCAGGACGGCGACACCTACGAGACGCTGCTCGCTACCGCCGACGGCCGGATGTATCAGAACAAGACCGCCCGCAAGACCCGCATGGCCATGCTCAATGGACGGTAATCTGGCCAACTCCCAACCTCCAACTCCCAACTCCCAAAACACTCACGGTCGATCGGCTCTGATCTTCTTGGGAGTTGGGAGTTGGGAGTTGGGAGTTGACATCGCTCATACTTTCCTCGGACTCTTGTCCAAGTGCCTCGCGAAATCGTTTTGAGAGTGACCAGCGTGCGTCGCGCTACGCCTGCGACGCGCATCGTCCGGCTCGATCTGGGATCATCGCGCTTCCGCTTCAAGCCGGGACAGGCCGCGATGATCGGTCTGGCGGACTCCGTCGATCGAGTGCCCTACTCGATCGCCTCGTCGCCGGAAGAAGCGGCGGCTGAAAACGAGCTCGAATTCCTGATCAAGATTGAACCGTCCGGCCGCTGGGGGCACAAGTTCGACCGGATTGCCCGCGGGCAGCGGGTCGCCGTGCATGGACCGTTCGGATCGTTCGTCTATCCAGACAGCCCGGTCAGAAACACCTGCTGTTCATTGCCGGCGGCACCGGCATAGCGCCCATCCGATCGATGATTGCGCACGCCATCGGCACCGGGCTCGCTGGCCGGCTGAAACTGCTCTACAGCGCCCGCACGGCGGAGGACTTTGCGTACCTGAGCGAGTTGCGAGGAATGGTGCGGCGCGGACAGATTGAGTTGCGGCTTCACGCGACACGCGAGATGTCGTCGGGCACCGAGACCTGGCGTCGTGCGAGCGTGGACGGATCACGCCGGAACACTTGAAACCGCTCGTCAATGCGCAGCAAACGCTGGGGTTCGTGTGCGGACCGGCGGCGATGGTGGAAGATGTGCCCGTGATGCTCGAGCAGCTTGGGCGTACCGCTTCAGAACGTCAAGCTCGAGAAATGGAGCTCGTGAATCGCGTTCGCGCAAGCCCTGACTGTTTGACCTGCAGCGTTGACTTGACGTCCCTGACGCCCTCGACTTTTCTGGCGATATCGATCGCCTTGTCGCGATCCGCAGCGGTCTCCACCGCGCCCGGACAGCGTCACCACGCCCTTGAAGGTATCGACGTCTATCTTCTGAACCCCAACCGCCAGGTCGTTCAGCAGCGCCGTTTTCACCCGCGTCGTAATCGATGCATCGTCGATGGTCTCGCCGACCGTCTTGCCGCACGCCGCGAGGACGAGCGGTGTCAGCAGGGTCAGCAGCAGGACGAGCATCGCGCGGCGGTTGTTGTGCATGGGAGCTCCGAGAGCGGTCACCTTTGGCAGGCTACATGCCCGTCGCGTGGTAACCGGCGTCGACCATCAGCACCTCGGCCGTGACCGCGCGGCCGGCAGGGCCGAGGAGGAACATCGCCGCCTCGGCGACCTCGGCGGTGTCGACCGTCCGTCGAAGCGGGGCGCGATCCCGATAGTGTTGAAGGATGCTGGTGAAGCCGGAAATGCCGGATGCCGCCAGCGTCTTGATCGGCCCGGCCGAAATGGCATTGACCCGGATGTTTTTCGGACCCAGATCCGCGGCAAGATAGCGCACGCACGCCTCGAGCGCCGCCTTGGCCACGCCCATCACGTTGTAGTTCTGGAAGACGCGCTCGCTTCCGAGATAGGTGAGCGTCAGGATGCTGCCACCGCCGCGCGGTTCCATCAGCGGCAGCGCACCTCGCGCAAGGGCCACGAGCGAGTACGCGCTGATGTCCAGCGACAACCGGAACCCCTCGCGAGTGGTGGCCACGAAAGGCGCCGACAATTCCTCACGCGGCGCGAACGCCGCCCCGTGCACGACGAAATCCAGTCCGCCGAACTCGCGCGCGATTTCGCTGAATACGGCAGCGATCTGCGCGTCATCGGTCACGTCGCACGGAAGGATGAGCGGATCGGTCAGCGCTTCGGACAGCTCGCGGACGTTCTCCTCGAGCCGTTCGCCCTGGTAAGTGACGGCGAGCCTCGCGCCAGCCGCGGACGCGGCCTGCGCAATCGCCCACGCAATCGATCGCTTGTTGGCTATCCCGACAATGAGCCCTGTCTTGCCCGCCAAGTCAGTCATTGGCGTCATTGTAACGGGTTCTCTGACGCACGCCGTAGTTCGTGGTCCGTGGTCCGTAGCTCGAAGGGCCTTGCTGTTCGCTCGGCGTTCGTTTGGCTCGGAGCCGCGATTCGGCCGATCGTTGACGCAGGTGTCTGTCGTCGTAGCCGTCGCGATCGTCTGGACGACGTTGGCCGCCAATGTTACCCTAACGACTGCCGACTGACGACTCCCCTATCTCTCCGCTCGCAGCGCGATGATCGGATCGATCTGCATCGCACGGCGGGCGGGTATCAGCGTCGCCAAGCGCGGCGACGGTGAAGAGGGCGACTGACGCGGCCGCGAATATCGCCGGCTGATTGGCATTCACGCCGAGGATGGCTCCGCCGAGCAGCTGCGCGATGACGATAGCGCAGAGAATGCCGGCAACAGTCCCGGCAGCGGCGAGGACCAGATCCGGGCACGACGACGGCCCGGAAGATGTCGACAGGCCGCGCCCCGAGCGCGACCCGGACACCGATTTCTGGAGCCCGCTGCGCGACGCTATAGGCCGTCACGCCGTAAATGCCGACTGCGGCAAGTGCCAGCGCGAGACCCGCAAACGTCGCGAGCAGCATCGCGTTGAATCGCGGTGCCGCCACGACCTCGTCCAGAAACTGATCGAAGGAACGGATCTTCGCCAGCGCCAGCGCCGGATCGACCGTGCGTACAGCGGATTGTGCGGTCTTCGCCAGGCTGAGCGGCGGGTTCGATGTGGCAGCGACCAGCGTCATCGCCGGCACGGGTGCAGCAGCGTACGGCAGGTAGAGGGCCGGCTCCGCCGGCTCCTGCAGGGAATCCTCACGCGCGTCGGCGACGACGCCGACGATCAGCAGCTCGCGATCGAGTGGACCGCGCAGACGCTGTGTCAGCGGGTCGAGGTTGGCGAAGTAGCGCGATACCGCCGCGCGATTCAGGATGACGGCGCCGCCCGTCTCCCACATCTCCGCATCGGTGAACCCCCGGCCGTTGACGATGGCCATGCCCAACGCAGCGAAGTAGTCGCCGGCCACCGCCCGGTAGTTCACGCTCGGCGGCGTGGGCGAGGCAACCGACTGACCGACGATGACGAGCGGGATCGCCGAATTGCCGCTGAGCGGCAGCCGGTGCGCGCCGCCAGCCGCCTTCACCCCAGGCATTCGCCGGAGCTCGTCGATGACCTGATGATAGAGGCGCCTGCGCTGCGCCGGCTCCCCGTAACTCGCCGCGGGCGGCCGGAGCTCCATCGTGAGAATTCTGTCGGTGACGAAGCCCGGATCGACGCGCTGCAGCGACTGCAAGTGGCCGACGAGCAGCGCCGCACCGGTCGTCAGCGCCAGGGCGACCGCGATCTCCCCGGCGACGAGGAGGCGGCGCACGCGCGAGCCGCGCATCGCCGGCGCTCGACCGCTGCCGGTGAGCGCCTCGCGGAGCGGCGACGACCGCGCCCGCATCAACGACGGGACCGTGCCGAAGAACACGGCGGCGCCGGCGCACACGACCGCGACGAAACCGACGACTCGAAGATCGACGGCAATTTCGGCGGAACGCGGCAGCACCTCGGGATTGATGGCGAGCAGCAGGTCGAGTCCAAGGCGGCTCAGCGCGAGACCGACGACGCCACCGATCACGCTGAGCACGACGCTCTCGGTAATCAGCTGTCGAGTGAGTCGGGCCGAGCCGGCGCCAAGCGCCGCGCGCACAGCCAGTTCGCCCTCGCGCGAGGCGCCGCGAGCGAGCAACAATCCCGCGACGTTCGCGCAGGTGATCGCCAGCAGGAGCATCGCCGCACCCAGCAACAGCAGGAGCGGCCCCTGCACGCTGCCGACGATCGTCTCGTGGAGCGGATCGATGACGACCGTCCAGCTACGGTCGGCGGGCGGCCGCTGGCTGGCTTGCGCTGCGGCCAAGGTCGCAAACTCGGCGCGCGCTTGCGCGAGATCGGCGCCGGGCGCGAGCCGCGCCAGCACGCGCAGGAAGTGGGCGCCCGCCTCAGGCGTCGCCGAGTTCAGCATGTAGGGTACGAGGAGTTGCACTTGCGGTTGCTGCGGGAAGTGGAAGTCGGCAGGCAGCACGCCGATGACGAGATGCGGACGGCCGTCAATCGGCAGCGAACGCCCGACCAGCGCATGACCGCCCGTTGCACTGGCGTCGAGGCGCCTGGCCAGCGATGCCGAGAGGAGCACAACCGGCGCTGCTCCCGGCTGATCGTCGGCCGGAAGAATCGCGCGGCCAGCTAACCGGACGAATGCGCAGAACGTCGAGAAGCGACCAGGTCACGCGTGCGCCGTCGATGCGGTCGCCACCCTCCGCCGTGGCCAGCGTGAAACCATCCTCACGGTAGGCGCCTATGGCTTCGACCGTCCGGCTGCGCTGCTGCCAGTCGAAGTAGTGAGCGGGCGCAACCGAGAAGTACGGCGAGGCCAGCCGCCTCGTCACGATCCCACAACCGCACCAGACGCTCGGGTTCCGGGTACGGCAGCGGCCGGAGCACCACGCGATCGACGACCGCGAATACCGCCGTCGCCGCACCGATGCCAAGCGCCAGCGTGAGGATCGCCGGCAGCGCAAAGCCAGGTACGCGCTGGAGCTGCCGCAGCGCGTACTTCAGGTCGAGCCAGAGCGTCGTCACAAAGAGATCCTTTCGGACTGGCGGCCGCCGCGACCGCGTGCGCCGCATCAAGTTGCGGCTCAGCGAGCGAGACGACCTGCAGGCGATACCAGCGATCGGCAGCTGCACGGCCGCTGCGCCGACGCGATTGCGGCATGCTCCTCGGCGCAGTCGCCGAGCATGAACACGCGGTCGTCGTCAGACACCGACCACGCGAGCAGACGCTCGGCGAACCTCGGCGGCTTCACGCGTTCTTCTCGCCAGGCTCGAAGCCCTTCCACATCTGCAACAGCACCGACCGTGAGCGTTCCAGCGCCGACTGGCCTGCTGCTTTGAGGCGGTAGTAACGCCGCGCGCGACCGCCACGTTCAGGTGAAGGGTCGCCGATCCTCGTGCCGACGAATCCCCGCCGTTCGAGTCGCTCGAGGGCTGTATAGAGCGCACCTACCGACACTGAACGTCCGGTATTGGCTTCGATCTCGCGGCGAATCGTCGTGCCGTAGGCATCCTGGCCCAGCCGCATCAGCGCCAGCAGCACGACATGCTCGAATTCACCGAGAAAATTGGACTGCGGCATTTATTCCTAAGTGTAGGTTTCAGAAGGAAGGGACGTCAATCGACCGGGGAAAGTTCCCGAGGATTGGCGTGGCTCAAGCCACGCCCTCCTACCCGCCGGTCCGCGCGGGCAACAAACGCTTCGGGAATTTCGCGACGACCGTGTAGTTCGGATCGACGACATTCGCGATCCGGGAGTGGCCGCCCTGGGAGACGACCTGGTACGCCTCCATCTTCTCGAAGCCGTACTCAGCCACCAGCCATTCGATCAGTTCGACCTGGGCGATACGAAACGCGTCAACCAGCGGTCGCGCGCTGCCGGCGACCATGATGTCGTCGGCGTCTTCCATGCGTGGCCAGCGAATACGACGGCCCTTGATCAACTCGAACTGGAAGGTCACATCCATCGTCGTCTCGAGGCCCGATCCGCAGATCTCGCCATCGCCCTGCAGCGCATGGCCGTCGCCGAAGTAGAAGAGGGCGCCGTCGTGAAAGATCGGCAGATACACCGTGGTGCCTTCGCGGGCATCGGCCGCGTCCATGTTGCCGCCGAAGTTGCCGGGCCATAGCCCGCCGTACTCCTCAGCGCCGGCGGGCGCCACTGCGAGTCGCCCGAGCATCGGGCGCAACGGTATCTCGATGGATTTCGATGCAGAGTTCGGGAGGTCCAGAATGCCGACGTTTCGTGTGCGATCGAGGCGCCAGACGAAGCGCCGAGCTGGCAGCGGATCGTTCAGGATGCGCGTCCGCGTATCGCCGGCCACCGCGCTGATGCCGTTCGGGTTCACCGCCGAAACCGCCGTGTCGCGATTCGGCCGCAGTCGCAATATGCGCACGACGAGCGTGTCCTCGGGCGTCGCGCCTTCAATCAGGAACGGCCCCACTTCGCCGGGCCATGCCCCACCCGGCTTCTCGTAGTAATCGCCGGCGCGCGAGAACGACCGCGTCTCCACGATCGTGCCCGGCTTCACTTTGAGGATCGGATCGCGGACCGCAAACGTCGGCACGCCGTCGGTGGGCTCGAACTTGATCTTCGCGGGTTGCGAGGCCGTCTGGACTGGAACGAGCAGGTTCAGCAGCGCAGCGAACAAGAGCAGCATGGAGCCTCCAATCAGCTATCAGCCATCAGCTTTCAGCTGGGCGTGGACCGCGCGGTGGATTGTGAAAATGAGAATGGGTGCTGTCGGAGGGCGCCGGGCTCACGCTACCGTGAGCGTTTCTTCCCGCCATGCCGTTGCGGTTGCGATGGCCGGAAACCACCCTGCCCACGATTGCCGGGTCCCCGACCGCTCGGCCGCGGCCCCGCGAATCGTTGCCCGCCATGCTGACGGTGGCCGTTGCTGCCGCCTTGTCCCGTTCTGGGCCTGCCGCCACCGCCGGCCGCGATTGTCGCCGCGAAAATTCCCGTTTCCACGACTACGAATCGTGAACTCCGGCAGCGGACGCGCGTCCTTCTGCCCTTCAGGGCGCGGCAGCGTGGCGCGAATCAGCTGACGATGAACAGGGCCGTCCTCGACCTGTGGTTGACGGTCGTCGTCCTCGGCTGCCATTGGCTGCGCGTCCTCGACGCGGTGCTCCGGCTCACTCTCGGACACTTCGATAGCTTCCGCCGCTTCCGCGGGCTCGTGAGCGTATTCGTCTGAATCGGAGAGAGGTTCGGAAATGTCGGAGGCGGGAGCGGGACCAGTCAGCACCGGGGTGGGGTCTGATTCCGTAATCCCGGCCAGAACTTCCTTATAGAGGGTGCCGGTTGCGTCCTTCTTCTTCCGGCGCGGCGCCTTGCCTCCTTTGTAAGCGTGCTCGGCGTCGCAGGTCGTGCAGCGGGTCTGCTTGACGTCGTCCTCTATCATCGCGACGACGGCGTGGTTGGTCACCCGACGTTCGCGCGGACAATAGTCGTCCAATATGTCACCGAGACGCAGCCGGCGCTGCTCCATTAACTCCCCCGAATTGGTTTCCGATTAGGTTGGCTGGAAAGACCGACAGCGTAGGTTCAGTGAGTCTAGCAAACCCCGCAACGGTCACGCAACCGCCGATCGCTCTCGAGACCCCCGACTTCCGTTGATCCGGTCACTGGGCGCGGATCTCACCGATTCGCTCACGGAACGGATAGCCGCGGATCGACCGCCCGTTCAAGGGACGCGGATCTCCGCGGATCGACCGATCGGGCTCACGGGACGCGGATCTTCGCAGATCGTCAAAAACCCGAATAATTTCGGCAGATCCTTGGCGATCCGCGTCCCGTGACGCATCAGCGGTTCGCGTCCGGTCACAGATCAGCGGTTGGCGTCCCGTGACGGATCAGCGGTGTCGATCCAGGCCAGAGCGCGTTCCAGGACGACGTCGCGTCCCGCCAGGAGGTCCTCCCGGCGGAGGGGGACCGTTTCGTCCGGGATGACGCCTCGCCCCTCCAGCCGCGTTCCATTCGACGTGACGAAATCGCCGTATGCGTGGACCAGGATGTCTCCGTTCGGCAGCTTGTTGAACAGCGCCGGCAGCGCCTGGCCCATCGACGGCTGGCCGAAGACACGCACGCGGCCGATCGACTGCATGCCTCCGGCAAAGCACTCCGACGCACTGCCGGTCATGCCGTCGATCAGGATGGCAACCGGCCCGGCAAACGGTTCGACCGGCCGACCAGCCGCGCTGACGCGCCGCGGGTTTGACGGAAACCGCAGTTCGGCGTCCCGAGTCTTCATGATGCCAATCGGCTTTGCTTCCGTCAGGAAGTGCCCCGAGATCCCCATGAGCATTCCAGCGATGCCCCCGGGGTTGCCGCGCAGGTCGATAACGATGCCATCAGCGGACCTGAATTCGTCGACGGCCTTGAGGAACAAGCCATCGACGAGCGGCATCCAGACGTTGAACGCGATCACGCCGGCGGTTTTTCCGGCCGGGGTACGGCGCCCTGCGGAGTTCACGCGCACATACATGGTCGGCAAACTGCCGACCGTCACGGGGGCGCCGCCCTCCGGACGGCGGGTGACCGTGACCGTAACCGGATTGCCGCCGCCGTCAATAAACGTCATCGGAACCGTCGACCCTTGCGGTCCCCGAAGCTTGCTTTGCGAGATGCGCCACGCTTCGACCTGACGCAACCGCGCCGGCATCGTCGCGGGCAACGCCGTCAGGGCATCCTTGACCGGCTTACCGTCGACGGCCGTCAACAGCCAGCCTGCGTGAACGCCACTCGACGCGGCGCTGCTGTCGGCCTCGACGCGGGCCACGATCAGATCGGAATCGACGAGGCGCACGTCGAAACCAGGCGTCCCGCTGAGATCCGACGGGCCTGCGTATGCGTCGACGCTCGAGGGGATCAACGCGAAGTGTGACTGCCCCAGCCGGCCGAGCATGTCGCCGATCACGTTGCGCAACTCGCTGTCGCTTCGCGCCGTTTCGGCCCGGGGGCGCAGTTCCGTGCGCACGGCGTCCCAGTTGACGCCGTTCATCGAACGATCGAAGTGTGTGTCGCGGATGATCGTCCAGGCCGCATCGAATGTCTCGAGCGGTTTCACCGCCTGCGACTGAACCGTGGCGAGCGACAGGACCACGAGCGCCACCGCACCTGCAAAACGCCTGATGGCCCGTCCACTAGTCACTTCATCAACGCCTTGATCTGCGCGGGAGGCTCGAACACCGACGGATCGACGTTGTCTGTACTCCACGGTCTGGATCGTCATCACTTGTTGAATCCCCATCGTTGTCAACGTGAGCTTCGTGGGGGTCAACAGTTTGCCAAACGGTTTGTAGTCGGTTTCTACGGTGGTTGCGGTGACCGCACCCATTGGCGACTCGCGCGTAGCGATACTGCCAACCTTCAGCCCCGACTCGACATCGAAGAACTGAAAGTCCTCGCCTCCGCCCTTCTGCACCATGCGGACCTTGTAGGCGGGGCGACCTTCGAACGTGGTCTTCTCGACGACGGTCACGGATTCGTAGCGCTTCTCGGGCTGCAGATCGGCGTAAAAATCTGCGTCGAGCCTGCGCTCCTCCAATTGTTTCCCCTGAAGGAGGGATGGTCCGGTCATCGGCGAAATGGACCAGCCGACGTTGCCGTTGAAGCCCTCCTGAACATCGCCCACGCCCGGAAGCGAGACGCGCATGAGCATGCTGTTGGGTTTCGCCTGGAAGAGCTCGAGCGTGCCTTTCAAGCCAGCGGCTGGCATCTCGATGGTACCCGTTGCATGTGAAGATGACCGCGCCATCAGCATCTCCCGGCCGCCAATCGCCTTGACGTGGCGATCGATGACCTCGCGCGCGCTTGGCAGCTTCTCGGCCGTCGGCGACTGCGGCGAAGGGGCGGCGCTCTGCGCCTGACGTGCAGAACGCTCAGCCGCCAGCGGGACCGAGGCGACGAGGGCGACTATCGGCACGGCAAGGCCGAGCCAACTTCTCAGAACTCGCATTCGGGATAACTCCTCCAGGGGGGCTGGTACAAGTGTGAGGCAACGACGCGGCGAAAGCAAACGCGTTACACTCGGACATGCTCAAGGGCGTCCGCCGGGGCGTCGTGAAGAAGGTCCAGCCGGTCAGTATTCATGGACAGATCTCGCTGGACGTGTATTTCGCCGATCCGGCCGAGCCGGACGGTCAGGTGAGCCTCGCGACGGATAGGCCCGGAGTCGATTCCCGCCCACCTCGAGCCGGGGGACCTCGTCGACCTGCACTACATGCTTGGCGTGGTGACCAGCATTACCCGCCCGCCCGCCGACGTGCCTTGATGAACACGTCGATGTTGTCGGGCCTGTGATTCCAGAACGACAACCGGATTCTGCCGTCTTCCATCTGAGAAACCGTCGCCGGGATTGAGCTCGTCGTCAGATACCAGCCCTCCGGCAGCACCACGTCGTTCCGCGGCCGGCCAAAGCTTCGCCGCCACATCAGTTCGCCGTTGATGCGGGCGTAGCGCGCAGGATCGGTATAGGTCTCCTCGATACGAAGCCGAACGGACTGACCCTTCGCGACCGGTGGAAACCGGATCACGACGACCTCGGAATCCGGCCGCACGGCCTCGCCGATGTCGATACCGGCCTTCTTGATCGCCTCACCCTTCAGCGTCTCAATCTTCAGTTTCTCGCCGGTGTCGAGAATCCGCGCGGAGGGATCCGACACCGTGCTGCCTCGGCGGACGATGTTCAGGTATTTGTCGGTGCCTTCGCGGGTTTCCGTGTAGTCGTGATAGAGGCTGAACGCGCCGGTCTCGGGTTGCTTCAGGAAATAGACGATCTCGCGATCCTGGAACGCACGTTCAGACACGCGGACGCGATCCATCGGCGGTTCTGTGGCTGGGGTTTCCGCCACCGCAGCAGCCGGTTTGGTCTCCGGTCCGCCTGGTGACGCCTGCTGGCGTTCCGCGGTGACCGCTCGTGCACGAAGGACCAGCGGCGCCTGCCCCGGATAGATGTTCATGAAGCTGATGCCGACACGGCCATCGGCTTCCTCGATCACCTGTGAAGGAATGTTGCAGGACACAAGCTCGAAGCCGGAAGGAAGGACGACCGAGTTCCGCCTGATCCCGAGCGGCCGGTCGAACACGATGAGGCTCCCATCGCGGAAGTAGCTCTTCGGATCCTTGTACGTCTTGATGATGCGAATGCGCGCTTCGCCGCCCTCGGGCACGGGGCGGGCGAGCTCGACGCGAATGTAACGCCCCTCGAGGTCCGCATTGGTCAGACCCGACTCGCGCGCTTCTGCGCCGCTGACCTCCACGAATTTGAGCGGGGCACCGGTCATCAGGTCGATGACCGACTCGTCGCTCGCGACGCTGCCGCGACGGATCGGGTTGAAGAAGAACTTCGCCCCGGCTGATACCGCCGTCACGTCGTAGACAATCTTGAAGGACGCCGTGTCGGGCGCGAGCAGCTCGTAGCGGGTGTACTCGTCCTCGCTCCGGTTCTGCGCGCTCAGCGGAACAGGAACGAGCAGCGCCATCAACACGAGACGTGCAACGGTGCCTCATACGAGCATCTCCTCTGAACGTCAGGGAATCCCCTCGACCGGTTTCCGAACGAAAGTCGCGGGCGCGCCAAACATCGGCCCCGAGCTGACCTGGCCGCGTAGCCAGGTGCGCAGCGCCACTGTCGGCGACACGATCAGCGCATTCTCCTTCTGATCGAGGGTGACGTCGAGACCTGGAATCTTGCGTCCCGAGCGCGCGTGATCGAAGAACCAATCGTAGGAAAGCGGGGTCAGCTCGAGTTGCTCGTCAGCCAGACGCACACGCAGCACGGCATGCACGGGCACCAGGAACGACCCGCGATCCTGGCCGCGGGCCGGCATCACGTCCAGGAATCGATCGTCGCCAACGGTTGTCAGGTAGCCGGTGAGCTCACCGTTCTCGATGGGATACACGTACCGGATCCGGTAAGACTTCCAGTCGGCCCGCTCTATCTGGAGCGATGCCCGATCTTCGGCGTTTTCCCACGTCCCGAGCAACGCTGGATCCCACGCCAGCGAGTCGTCATCGTACGACGGATGCAGGCTCACGACGAGGCATCCGGGCGTCGCGAGCAGCGCCAGCGTCAACGCGAGCGCACGGCCACAAGCGAGCAACGACGAGCTTCCGTAAAAGCGCAATCGCGAGCTTCCGTAAAAGCGCGTCGCAAGCTTCCGAGGAAGCGCGTCAGCGAGCGACGACGAAGTCGCCGAACGCGTGAAGTGTTCGCGATACCACTGGATGCTGCGATCGATGACGTCGATGACGTGCTTGGTTTCCCGAATCCCGTGCCCCTCGCGCGGGTAGCGAACCATGATGCTCTTCACCCCGGCGTCCCTGAGCGCGATGTAATACTGCTCCGCCTCGGCGATCGGTACGTCGTTGTCGTTCTCGCCGTGCACGAACATCACCGGTGTGCTGACCTTGTGCACGTAGCGGATCGGCGAGCGCTCCCACAGCAGGTCCATCAGCGCCGTTCTCGTGCGGAAACGATCCGAACTCTACCGCGAGGTAGTCGTGGTAGTAGGCCATGTAGTTGAAGCTCACCAGGTTCGAGATTCCCGCGGCCGGCACCGCTGCCTTGAATCGATCCGTCTGCGTGATGATCCAGTTGGTCAACTGGCCGCCGTAGCTGCCGCCTTCGATTCCCAGCCGTTCGCGATCGATCCATGCGTACTTGGACACCGCGGCATCCACCCCGGCCATCACGTCCTTGGCTTCACCGCCGTTCTGATCCTTGAAGATCGCATCGGCGAACTTCTGGCCGTAGCCAGTGGATCCGCGATAGTTCACCATCAGGGTGGCGAAGCCCTGCGCAGCATACACCTGGGCTTTGCTGTTGAACGCCGGGCCCTGCTGGCCGTGCGGTCCGCCGTGGATCATGACGATCAACGGGTATTTCGCAGCTCGCCACCAGGCCGAGCGGTTCAGTCAGGAACGCCTCGACGTCAGTACCGTCGAAGCTCTTGAACGAGAGCGACTGGACGGGCGCGACAGCGCGAGCTGACAGCAAATCCTTGTTGAGAGACGTGAGCTGAAGAGACAGCGCCGGTCTGCTGCAGCCGACCGGCCTGATCATGAGCTCTGAAGGTCCTCCTGCTGTCGACATCGAATAGGCGAGTCGAGTCTTGCCCCGCAAGCGACCACGTGCCTACCGAGCCGGGCTCCGGAGTGATGAGCTGCGCCTCGCCGGTCAGACCCTGACGGTAGAGACGCGTGCTTCCCCGCTCCTGAATCGTCAGATACACCGCCTGCCCGTCTCGCGACCACTCGGCAGCTCCTTGACGATTGTCGACGCGGCATAACTCTCTGCGAGCAGTCCCGTCCGCGCTCATCACCCACACGTGCGTATCCTCCATCGTCGTCTCCGACGAGGTGAGCGAACGCGTCGTGCCCTGGAACGCAATCGAGCGTCCATCGGGAGACCACTTCGGCCGGTACTCGGCGCTCTTCGTGTCGCTGAGCTTGCGCACGGAGCCATCCGAGACCTTGAGCGCGAAGATGTCGTAGTTGAAGAAGCGGTCCGGATCGGGACCGCGGTTGGACACGAAGAGGATTTCCTCGCCGTTCGGAGACCAGTCGATGGAATGCTCGTAGTAGTTCCCGGTCGTCAGCTGCCGCACCTTCTTGGTGGCGACGTCGACGACGAAGATGTGCAGACGGCGGTTGTCGTTGAATCGGGTGAGGCCTTCGGACGCTGTGGGCTTGTAAAGGTAGCGCGTGATGACCATCGGGTCGCCGTTGGCGTCAGCCTCGGGACCGTCGGTTGCCGAGATGAACGCAATCTGACGGCCGTCGGGAGACCACACCAGACGGTCGCCGGATGACGGCAACGGGTGGTTCGTGCCGGCGATCGGCGCAAGGAACGTTTCGCCGGAGCCATCCGGCTTGATGACCATCAGACCCGCCCTGATCGTCTTCGCGGCCGGTGAACGCGATCAGGCTGCCATCGGGCGACCACAGAGGGCTGGACGCGCTGTCCGGACCGAGACGGCGCGCGGCACGGCTCTCGACGTCCATGATCCACAGCCGCGAATAGGGCCGCCCTGGCCGGTCGCTGCTCTGCACGCTGTAAACAACCTGCCGGCCATCGGGCGAGGCGTGGACGTCGCTGACGGACTGCAGCTTGTAGAGATCCTGTGACTGCAGCCCGCTGCGTGGTTGTGCGGCCGCCGCCCCAACCAGACAGACCACCGCGATCAGGGTCGTTCGTGCTGCGCAAGACATAGGCGGCCTCCGCGGGGTGGATTCTATCAGGTGGATGGCGAGGTTCCGTAGTCGACGGGTTCGTGGTCGCAGTGTCACGACGATCGACGTTCAGGCAACTGACGCGTTCGAGCGACGACACGACACTCACGGATCCACGGACTACGAGTATCTTTCGCAATGCTCAGGCAAGAGCCCGGCCGCGCGTCTCCGGAATCCAGATCCAGGCAACTGCGGCGAGCAGGAACGCGACCGAGGCCAGCGTCAGCGCAACCCCGAAGCCCTGGGTCTGAGCGATACTGCCGACCGCAAACGGCGCGATGGCACTCGCCACGCGGCCGATGTTGTAGGTGAAACCCTGAGCGGTGGCGCGGATCGCGGTCGGGATAGATCTCAGCCGTCACCGCGCCAAAGCCGCTGAAGTAGCCGGTCCCGAAGAAGGCCACGAACGGTCCAAGGAGCAGCAGCGCGGTCGCATTCGTAGTCGAGCCGTAGAGCAAAGATCAGGACCGCCGCGGCGCACAGATAGATCAGGTATGTCCGGCGGCGGCCGAGCGCGTCGCTGATGAAACCGAACGTCACGTAACCGAACCACATGCCGACCTGCATGGCCACGATGAAGCCGGACATCGCGGCGGTGCTGAGGCCGACGCCGCCGGACGCGACCGGCAGCGACAGATACGCGGGGATCCACAGGTTGAAGCCCCACCACGCGAACATCGTGCAGGCATTCATCAGCGTGACCGCAACCGTGAGCGGCAGCAGCGAGCCGCGGAAGATGTCGGCAGAGACGGGACGATCGACCCGTGTCCTGTCGACGCCTTCGCGCGACGCCACAACTCCGGCTCCTTCACGGCGCGACGCACCCAGATCGTAAAGAACGCCGGCAGCACGCCGACGAAGAACACCGCGCGCCAGCCCCACATCGGCATGACGATCCAGGTCACGATGGCCGCCGACGCGTAGCCGATGGCCCAGGCGCTCTGCATGAAGCCCAGCGCCTTGCCGCGGTGCTCCGCCGGCCAGGTCTCGGACACCAGCGCCGCGCCGCTCGCCCATTCACCGCCCATGCCGATCCCGAGCAGGATGCGGAATACCGCGAGTTGCCACGACGTTCTGGGCGAACCCGCATGCGGCCGTGAACACCGAGTAGATGAGGATGCTGCCCATCAGCGCCCGCGTTCGTCCGAACCGATCGGCAATGACGCCGAAGATCATGCCGCCGACCGCAGACGCGACGAGGGTGACCGAGCCGAGAAGTCCGGCGACGTCCTTGGCGATGTTCAAATCCGACCATCAGCGACGCGAGCACGAGGGCGTACAGCATCACGTCGAACGCGTCGAGCATCCACCCGAGGCCTGCGGCGATCAGCGCGCGATGCGCCTCCGGGGATGCCGGCACGCCACCAGCCGAACAGTCCTGATGTGTCTGCGGCGGCGCCTGTCGCGGGCGCGTGGCGGGTGACTGCGGGCGATGTCATGCGCGTGGGTGACCGACGGGGCCGAACAGTCAGCCCTTCGCGCTCGAGCCCTTCGCGCAGGAGCCGCGTGAGCTCTTCCGCGCCGGGCGTGTCGCCGTGCGTGCAGAGCGTGTCCACCTTGATCGGTAAGTCCGATCCGTCGCGCGCAACGACACGTCCATCGCGCACCATGCGGATGGATCGGCGGACGACTTCGGCAGCATCGTGAATCACCGAACCAGGGAGCGTCCGCGACGTCAACGATCCATCGGGCTCGTAATCGCGATCGGCGAAACCCTCGGAGGCCACGCGAAGGCCGGCGGCCCGGCCGGCCTCCAGCAGAGCCGATCCCGGCAGTCCGAACAGAACGAGGCTGACCGATCGAAAGCAGCCGTCGCGCGGGCGATGGCATCGGCGAGCGCACGGTCGCGCGCGGCCATGTTGTAGAGCGCGCCGTGCGCCTTCACGTGCGCCAGCGTCACGCCTTCGGACTTCGCGATCGCCGCAAGCGCACCGATCTGGTACAGCACCATGTCCTCGACATCTTTCGCCGACGCCTTCAGCTCACGGCGTCCGAAGCCGACGAGATCGGGAAAGCCGGGATGAGCGCCCACCGCAACGTTGTTGTCGCGGGCGAGGCGGATCGTCTGCCGCATGACGCCGGGATCGCCCGCATGAAATCCGCAGGCGATATTCGCCGACGTGATGCTGCGCAGCACGCCCGCATCGGCGCCCATCTGCCACGCGCCAAACGACTCCCCGACGTCACTGTTGAGATCGATGAGCATATTTACGTGCACGTGCTACGTGCCGACGTGCCGACGTGCCCATGTGCGACGTGCCAAACGTGCGACGTGCGACGCGGCCCACGTGCGTCGCGCTAGTTAGACGGACTCCTCAGAATCGCTGCGACGATCTCGACAGCCTGAAACAGGTTCCCTATCCGCAGGTTCTCGTTCTCCTCGTGCTGATTGTTGTCGAAGTTGACGACCGGGACGAGAACCGCCGGGAAGCCCAAGCGCTTCGATGAACGGCGCAATCGGCACCGTTCCGCCGAGTGTCCTCAACTGCACGGGCGGCGCGCCGAATCCGTCGCGGAGCGCTTCCGCCACGCGGCGAGCTTGCGCGTTCGAGTGGCGGAGTACGAAAGGCGCTGGTCATCGTTTCCGACACCACGAGCGACGCGATCTTCCCATGCTTCGCGCGCGTCGCATCGTCGGGCTCGCCGTCGATGACGTGGTAACCCTGGCTGCGCACGTGAGCGCGCACTTTCTCCACCAGATCGGCGGCCGGCGTCTCCTTGACGAGCCGGAGATCGATCGCCGCGGTCGCGCGATCGGGGATGATCGTGCGGGCGCCGGCGCCGACATGGGCGCTGGTGAGGCCGCGGACGTTCAGGGTCGGAGACTGAAGCGCCGTCTGCAGCTTCGAGAACGCCTTCTCAGGCTCGGCGACACCGAACGTCCGCAGCATCTGCTCCGCATCGTCAGGCACGCCGTCGAGCAACGCCTGTTCCTCGGCCGACAACGGCACGATCGAATCGTAGAAACCCTTCACGGTTACCCGCCCGTCGTCCTGTTTCATCGACGCCAGAAGGGTGGCCAGCCGCTGGGCGGGGTTTGGGATCCAGTTGCCGTAGTTGCCGCTGTGCACCCCGGACTTCGGCCCGAAAACGGTCAGGTTCAGCGTGACGATGCCCCGCGCGCCGTACGCAATCGTCGGACGCCCGCTCGAGTGAATCGGTCCGTCGAGAATCACCATCAAATCGGCTTTGAGCTTCTCGCGATAGCGGCCGATGGCCGGCACGAGGCTCGGCGAGCTCGCCTCTTCTTCACCATCGAGAATCACGCGGACGTTCGGACGCCGGCGCCAGCTTCAGGCTCTTCAACGCGTCGATGGCGGCACACAGCGCGACGATGGGCGACTTGTCGTCAGAGGCCGAGCGCGCGTAGATGCGCCACTCCGGCTCGAACCTGGTGATCTTGGAAACGTCAGCGATCACCTCACCGCCCCGGTCGAAGCGACCCGGTGCGCAGAACCGGCTTGAAGGGATCCGGCTGCTTCCAGACCTTCGGATCGACCGGCTGGCCATCGTAGTGGCTGTAGAACAGGATCGTCCGTGTCGCACCGGGCACTTTCAGGTCGCCGAACACGAGCGGATTGCCGTCCGTTTCGAGGAGCTCGGCCGCAAACCCCCGCCGGGTCAGCATGGCGCGGAGGTGCTCGGCGTTCCGCCTGATGTTCGGGCGGTCGGCAGCGACATTTGGAATCGCCAGCAGCTCGATGAGCTCGCTGACGACGGCCTGCTGGTGGTCAGCCACCCAAGCGGCGACCTGTTTGCGTAGCTCTCCACCGTCCTGGGCGCGAGGTACGCAGATTGAGAACACGATCAGGCCAGCAGCGATCAGAATCCGAGAACTCATGGCGCCTCATTGTAGGGTGGCTGGCACCTTGCCGGGGAAGGTGCCAGCCACCTATCGCAGAAACTGCGCGTGCGGAGCGTTGGCGGGGCGGATCTCGATCCGACCTGCGGACGAAAACCGAAACTGTAATTCCGGTGACGTTTTGGTGGGACGCGCTTTCGAGAATCCGTCGGAAAACGGCCTGAAAAGCGCGGTACGTGCCTTGCTCTTCATGGGGTCGCGAGCGGCCTGAATATTTACGGCAGGGAGCCGTGAGTTGCTGGGGAGCCGGGTCGCCCGCAAAAACCGGGGGCATCGCCAATGGTGGCGGTGCCCCTTTTTTCTTTTATTCCGTCGTCTCTCAGACGGCGGCACCTTCAGGATACTGCAGCGCCAACCGCAGTTCCTTCGCCAACGAGTCCACGGTCGTTCCTGACCGCTTCCAGGCGCCTTCCGTCTCGAACCTCAGATCGCCGATGCGCCGTCCCCACGGAGCAATGACTCGACCGATAGCTCGGAAGTCGGTGCGATCCGCATGCTCCTGATCCAGGCGACGGACGACGTCCGGGGCGACGCGGATGAAAGCCCGCAAGGCGGTCGCCGTCCGGATGCTGTACTTGCGGCCGTTCCACGCGGCGTTGAACACCTGCGCGACCTGCTTCAAGTAGTTCACGAAGAACTTCTTCGACTCGTCCAAGAATGCGTCGCCCTTCCGGCCTGATCCGAACGCGTCAGCCTCGAACAGCTTCTTCAGCTCCTGGGCGATCGGCGCCTGTGCGACGCGTCCGCTGCCGACGCCGAGCAACTTGATTTCTCCGTAGAGCGGCGAATCCTCGCGATCGTTGAGCGCCCGCACGATGTCGTGCGCCGCGGCGAGCGCTTCGTCGCGATACAGTTGACGGCCCGGAGAGCGACACGAGGTGCGACGCGTTCAGCCGCGTGTGCTTCGCGTTGATCGTCACGAACATCTGCACGACGTGATCTTCGGGCAGACGGTCGAAGATCACAGCCGGCACGGTGAACGGCTCATCGCCGAACCGATCGATGTCGGCGTGGAGCGCCAGCAGCCGGTGCTGCCCGTCGATCGCGCGAAGGATGCCTTCCCGCTCGGGGACCTTCAGCGTGCCTACCGACGAGCCAGGCTCGGCCGGCTTCGAACTTCAGCGCCTCGTCGCAGGAGATGATGACCGCGCCGGGAATGGACGGCAGATCGCGAGCCTGCCGGCACTGTTCGAAGTATTGGACCAGCTCGTCGATCTTCTTCCGGATGATCTGGCGCTGATAGGCCTTCTCGCTCGATGCGATGCGGCGCTCGAGCAAGTCCCAGTTCACTTTGCTCTGGACGGCGGGCGCCTTCTTCCGGCCACCGCGGACAGGCTGAGCTTTCTCGCCATAACTGAGGACCTCGAACCTGACGAGCTTGTCGATGTCGCTGGCGGTAAGGGAGGCCTGATAGAACTGCACTCCGAACTGCTGCATTCGGATGGCGGCAACACTGATCATAGGTGAACCGTGCGGTCTGAACTCCGAGGCCCTGTACGACCACTTCGAACCCCACACCGACGGCGGATCGCCTGATGCTGCATTACAGTGTGATTGGCGCCATCTTATATTTGAGGCTCCTGAAAGCCAAGCGGGACCTCAGGTGGCGTCTAAATAACTGATATCTAGGACGTTTAGCAACCTCAACCATTGGGAGCGCGGATGCACCGATTGCGGGCAGGACGGTTCGGCGTGCTGGCAGGCCTGGTTGGTGGGGCTCTCGCCACGGCGTCAGCCATGTACGTGGAGGTCGACGTCAGCACCGTCCCGATCTCGAGGCTTAGTCGGAAACCTCGAACGTCAGGCGAAAGCCGACCCCGCTGACGTCGATAGCCGCCTCAACCTCGCCAGACTTCACGCGATGGCCTACGCGCTGAAGATTGACCAGTTCACGGTCACCGTCGACAAGGCGACCGGAGCCGAACGGCCCTGGTACGGCCACGACCCCAAGCCTGTCCCGGATCGACCACGGCCTGCGAAGACACCGGAGGCCGAGGCAGCCGCCAAGGAGCATCTCAAGAAGTCGATCGCGTTCTACGAGGACGCGCTGAAGCTCGCGCCCAAGAACCTGACCGCGATGCTCGGTTACGGATGGATGCTGAATCAGGCTGGCGACAGCGCGCGGGCGATCGAACAGCTTCGTGGGGTTGTCGAGATCGCGTGGCCGTCCGAGAAGGACATGCAGTTCCGTGGCGTCGGGAAGCTGTCATACGTGTACGAGGCGGCTGGCTATCTGATCCCCCTGCTCGACCGCGAGCGCGATGCTGCCGAGATCGCGGACCTGCAGGCGAAGCGGGACCGGTTCGAGCGGATGCCGCGGCTGATCACTCCGATCGCCGTTCCGCTGACTCCCGGGCTGGCCGCCGATCGCCTTCACGATCCTCTCGCGCGTGTGCGCTTCGACGCGGACGGATCGGGACGCGATCGCGAATGGACCTGGATCGCGCCCGACGCCGGATGGCTGGTCTTCGACGCCGATGGCAGGGGGCAAATCACGTCTGCACTTCAGCTCTTCGGCAACGTCACGTTCTGGCTGTTCTGGGAGAACGGTTACGACGCGCTCGCGGCACTCGACGACAACGGCAGCGGAGCGATCGAGGGCGCTGAGCTGACGCCGCTGGCGATTTGGCGCGACACCGACCGGGACGGAGTCTCCGACGCTGGCGAAGTCCAACCCGTCAGCACATACGGCATCGTCGCGCTTTCGTACGACCACGAATCAGGTGATGGGACAACGTTCGCGGCGATGTCGATGAGAGGCGCCCAGTTCGTCGACGGCACGACACGGCCGACCTACGACATCATCCTGAAGTCACCCGCCCGCATCCGAACGTTCGCGCCACTTCGATAAGCGCACGGCTTGGTCACCGTCCGCGCAGCCGCTGCAGCGATCCTGATCGCAGCGTCCGGCTTCAGCCGGACCTTCTGCGCGACCAGGCCAGCACCACGCGATCCTTGACGATCGAACAAATCAACATGAAGAGGGTGAAGACGACGCAGCGCGAACAGCGCCTGGCCCAACGACAGCGACTTGTGCAGCGGGAGGGAGATGAGCCCGTAGACCATCTCGACGTGAATCCAGTAGATGAACAACGAAGTCCGGCCGAGCTGACGCATCGGACTCCATTTGATCGCGCCGCCGGGCCTCGACTCCCATAGGTAAGCCGCCCAGATCGCCGCCGTCATCAACCCCACGCGCAGGAAGAAAAACGCCGGCGACGTCGTCCAGAAATAGGCATTGGGGAATGGACTCGGCAGGTACGACGCGGCGAAGGCCGCCACCGCGAGCAGCGCGCCGCCGATGCCGAACCAGCGGGCGTGCCGGGCTTCGTCGTCGGGCTTCCGCGTGGCATCCACCAGCACGCCGGGAATCGCTCCGGCGAACACGAAGGCCGCCCACGGCAGGAAGACGAAGTTCGAGAGGCCGGCAGCCGGACGGAAATACGCTTCCAGCGGATCGGGAAGCAGCGCGAGGAACGAGGCGCCGCGAAGCGCCGGCGTGAGGAACGCGACGGCGACAGTCGCCACGGTGAAGACGGCGACGCGTCCGCGCACCGTCGACGCGAGTCGCCAGAGCGCGGCCGCCATCGCGATTGAAGGCCCCATGATGTTGAGGATGTCCACCTTCAACAAGGTCCGCGGAGATGACCATCCGAGAATCCAGGCCTGAACGCGGAAGAGAAACGCGAGTCCGAAAACCTCGAGCCCGCGCCGCACGACGGCACGAGAGGCCGCGGCGGCGTCGCCGGTCCTGCGCAGCTTCGAACCGGCAGACATCGACACCGACAACCCGGCGAGGAACAGAAAGAGGGGCGCGCCCATGCCGCCGAGGATCATCGACCACGCGTACGCGCGCGTTTCGCGATCTGGAAATCGGGTCCAGCTGTCGAGGACGTGCGCCTCGATCATGATCAGCACGGCCAGACCGCGCAGCCAGTCGAGGTAACCGCGACGGAGTCGTCCGTCAGCCATGCGGCCGGTATCAGACGCCGGGGCTGATGACGTGGCTGACGTGGAGATCGATGTCCCGCCTCATGGAATGCCAGACGGAGCAGTACTTGTCGCGCGAGAGCTGGATCGCGCGCTCGACCTGTTCGTCCGGAACGTTGCCGGTGATGGTGTATTTGAGCTCGACGCTGGTGAAGCGCCGCGGATCGTCCGGGGCTCGCTGAGCGGTCAAGTCAGCTTTGAGGCCCTTGAGATCGTGACGGCCCTTCTTGAGGATGTGCACGACGTCCATCGCCATGCAGGCGGCCAGGGCAAACCCGAGTGCCTGCATCGGCGACGGCCCTTCGACGCCGGCGCTGTCGAGCGTCAGCTTGACGTCGCCGGAACGCCCCGCGAGCACCAGCTCGTGCTCCCAGATCAGTTCGACGACTGTAGGGGGCTTTTGTGTGGCGGTATCGGCCATTGGGCCATTGTAGGCGCTTTGACCGCCGATGGGTCCTAGGCCGTTCGCGATCGCTGCGCCTGATGTCCGCCGGAGCGCGACATCATTCCTGACATCGCCAGCCAGGCGACCGGCAGCACAACCAGCAGATACGTCAGATACTGGCCGTAGATGCCGTCAGGGCCGTACGGCTCCGTGGCATTGTGCAGCGGCTCGCTATACGGGAAGATGTTTGCCTCGGTCAGCTCGTGGAAACCGTAGATCAGGAGCTGCACGACGAAGACGAGGAGGAAGATTGCGGTCACCTGGAAGAAGCGAGCGAGGTTGACGCGGTGTCCGTAGCGCGACCAGAGCCAGGCGACGAATGCGGCGATGATCGTGCCGGCGATGGCGCCCGAGATGATTTGCACCGACTTCACCTGGAAGAGCAGCGCGTTCATGAGGAGCGCGGTTTCCATTCCTTCACGGGTGATCATCAGCAACGTGAAAACGAACACGCCGAAGAATGCCGCGGCGCCGGTCTTCGCCGAAGACTCCTCGAGCTTGCCTTCGATATCACGCTTGAGATATTTGCCAGCTCGCCACATGTGCACGATCAACGATCCGACGAGCACCGCCGCGATCAGCGCGAGGACGCCTTCCCACAACGCCTGGTTCGCCGCGCGGGCGAGAAGGACGCCAGCCGCGATGCTGAGCAGAACCGAAAGTCCGATGCCCCAGTGGACCGCAGGGATCAATGCGTGCCGGCCGGTCTTGCGCAGATACGCCAGACTGATGGCGACGATCAGAAATGCCTCGAGCCCTTCCCGGAGGGTAACGACGAACGCCTGGAGCATGACTGGCAGTCCTCGAAAATGAGACGAATCTCGTTTTGACCATTCCAGCGTATCCGCTCGATATCCGACCAGTCAAGTCCGATATTAGTGGGCGTCACGATATCGCTGGGGGTCAGGTCTTGAATCCCGGAAAAATTCACCATCGTCGTCGTCGACTGGTCGGCTGGCCGAAATCCAGTGGTTTTTCGTGACTCACCCCCAGTACCGCGATTCAAGACCTGACCCCAGGCGCGGTCGAAGTACTATTTGGACTCCGAGCAAACCAAACATGATCAAACGACTGATTCTTGCGACGCTGATCCTTCTTCCGATGGCTGACGTGATGAACTCGCAGCAGGCCGACACCGCGCTCTCGACGCGCGCGCAGGCACTTCACAAACAGGTCCCCCTCATCGACGGCCACAACGACTATCCGTGGGCGCTGCGCGAGAACGCCGAGCGTGACCTCGACAAGCTCGATATCTCGAAGCCGCAGCCGTCGATCATGACGGACATCGGGCGGCTGCGCGCGGGAGGCGTCGGAGGTCAGTTCTGGTCGGTGTACGTCCCCGCGGACCTGCAGGGCCAGACGGCGGTCACCGCCACGCTCGAACAGATCGACATCGTCCACCGGATGATGCGGAAGTATCCCGAGACCTTCGAGCTGGCGCTGACGGCCGACGATGTGGAGCGGATCTTCAAGAAGGGGAAGATTGCGTCGCTCATCGGGATGGAAGGCGGCCACTCGATCGACAACTCGCTTGCCGCGCTGAGGATGTTCCACCGGCTCGGTGCCCGCTACATGACGTTGACGCACTCGAAGAACATCCCCTGGGCCGACTCCGCAACCGACACCCCGGTCCTCGGAGGCCTGTCGCCGTTTGGCGAGGAGGTCGTTCGCGAGATGAACTGGCTCGGCATGCTCGTGGATCTGTCGCACGTGTCGCCGGACACGATGGCCGACGCGATCCGTGTCAGCCAGGCGCCGGTGATCTTCTCGCATTCATCGGCGCGCGCGGTGAACGACGTCCCTCGGAACGTGCCCGACAACGTGCTCCAGATGCTCCCGAAGAACGGCGGCGTGGTGATGGTGACCTTCGTCCCGGGGTTCCTGTCGCCGAAGGTGGCTGCCTGGGGCAAGCTTCAGACGGCAGAAGAGACCCGTCTGAAACAGCAGTTTCCGACGGATGCCGCCGCTGTGAAGAAGGGGCTCGACGACTGGACCAAAGCGAACCCGGCGCCGCGGGCGACCGTCGCCGACGTCGCCGACCACATCGACCACATTCGCAAGGTCGCCGGCATCGATCACATCGGGCTTGGCGGAGACTTCGATGGGATCACGAGCGTCGTGGACGGCCTCGAGGACGTGTCGAAGTACCCGGCGCTGACCACCGAACTGCTTCGGCGGGGTTACAAAGATGACGACGTCAAGAAGATCCTCGGGCTGAACATCCTGCGAGTCATGCGCAGCGTCGAGAAGGTCTCCGCGACGCTGCAGAAAGAGCGGGCAGCCTCGTCCATGCTCTTTACGAAGTAGCGATGCCGGCGAAGACGCTGATCGTCGCGCTCGGTGACTCGACGACCGCGGGAACTCCCGGCTGGAAGTCGCCGCTCGAGGCGCCACCGAATGGCGCTGGAGACGAGACGAGCCAGTACGCCTACTGGCTGATGAAAGGTCGTCCGGATTGGGATGTGTTGAACAAAGGCATCAACGCGCAGCACAGTGACGAGATCTCGGCCCGGTTCGAACGGGACGTCATCAGCGAGGCGCCGGCGGCGGTGGTGATCATCGCGGGCGTCAACGACGTCTATCAGGGGCGGCCGGCGCAGCACGTCATCGGCCAGCTCAGCCAGATGTACGAGCGTGCGGCGAAAGCCGGGATCGCGATCGTCGCCGGAACCATCATTCCCTACAACACCGCCACACCTGATCAGAACGATCGCATGCGGGCCATCAACGCGTGGATACGATCACAGGACTCGACAGCGGCCGGCGCGCCGATCGTCGTCGCCGACACGCGCGCCGCCGTTGCGTTGCCGTCCAACACCGACCTGCTGTTCGAGTCACCTGATCAGCTCCATCCCACAGCTGAGGGGTACCGTCGGATGGGTGTCGCGATTCGTCCCGCAGTTGAACAAGCCCTGCGGAAACGCGATTCGTCACGCCGCGATCCGAGTCGTTGAACCATTCTCTTCGCTGATCCAACTCTCGCAACCTGAGCTTCGCTCCACGGTTGGAAGAAGTCGCTCTCGCGCATCGCCGCAACTTGCGCTGTGCGGAGCAAATACGCATCCCTCATCTGCTGATTCGAGACTCCGCGGTCATTCGTCACAGCAGGAACGCCGCTTGCCACTGTGAAAGCGCCGGACGTGCGCGGCGATCTGTCTGCTGCCGCACGAGATCGAACCAACGGAGGTAAGTAGATGCGTGTAACAAGACAGGCAGCGCTTGCACTCGCGCTGCCAGTGGTGTTCGCCGCGGTCGGCCGCCGCGCAGGGCGTGCAGACGGGCGAGCTGATCGGTACGGTGAAATCAAGCGACGGGTTGACGCTTCCGGGCGCAACAATCACGGCGCAGAGCCCCGCACTCCAGGGCGTGCAAACCGTGGTTTCTGATGAGAACGGCGCGTACGCACTGCGCGCGCTGCCGCCAGGGCCCTATCAGGTCACCTTCGAACTCTCAGGGCTGGGAACCAGGACCGAAAAGATCCTCATCGAGGTCGGCCGCGGCTCGACCTTGAACGTGACGCTGGCGCCCGCCGGCGTGCAGGAACAAGTGACGGTCACCGCAGAAGTCACGACGACGGTCTGACGTCGCCGACGGTTGGCGCGAACTACGATCGACCGAGATCGCGAAGCTGCCAACGGGACGAACGCCGGCGCTGATCGCGGAATTGGCCCAGGGTTGACGAACAACACGCCGAACGGCGGCCAGGTCACCATCGCGGGCGCATTCGCCTACGACAACGTCTTCCTGATCAACGGCGTCGACGTCAACGACAACCTCTTCGGCACCGCCAACAACGTCTTCATCGAAGATGCCATCGAGCAGACCAGCGTGCTGACGTCGGGCATCTCGGCCGAGTACGGGAGGTTTACCGGCGGCGTCATCAACATGATCACCAAGAGCGGCGGCAACCGGTTCTCGGGCAGCTTCCGCGCCAACTTGTCGAACGACTCGTGGACGGTCGAAACGCCGCGCGAGAAGGACGCCGACATCGAGCGCCCCGACAAGCTGAATCAGAATTACGAGGGCACGTTCGGCGGGCCGATCGTCCGCGATCGCCTGTGGTTCTTCGGCGCGGGCCGCTGGCAGGACATCAGCAAGACGCAGACGCTGCAGATCAGCAACCTGCCGTTCAAGACCGGACCACCGAAGACCGGCGGTTCGAGATCAAGGGCACCGGCACGATTCGCACGAACCATCGCTTGCAGGCCAGCTACATCAAGAACTCCACCGATCGGTCCGCGTGCCGTTCCACGTTCACGATCGACCCGAACATCCCCGAGAATCCCGAGCTTCCCGAACGATCTGTTCGTCGTCAGCTACAACGGCGTGCTGAGCCCGAAACTGCTCGCCAACTTCCAGGTCTCGCAGAAGCAGTTCGGCTTCCGGGGCAGCGGCGGTTTCGACACCGACATCCATGCGTCGCCGTTCATCACGCAGGGTGTGCTCGGCCGACGTGCCGGGCGTGCTGCACTACAACGGCAACTACTTCGACGCGACCGACCCCGAGGATCGCGACAACTTCCAGTACGCCGGCAGCCTGTCGTACTTCCTGACGACGCCGAAACTTCGGATCGCACAACATCAAGGGCGGCTTCGAGCACTTCACGTCGAACCGCACGGGCGGCAACTCGCAGAGCCCGAGCGGCTTCGTCTTCGACACCGACTACCTGACGGCCGGCGGCAACCCGGTGTTCGACGCGAACGGGCGATTCATCCCGGTCTTCACGCCCGGCGTGAGTCAGCTCGAGCAGTGGATCGCGACGCGCGGCGCCAAGCTCGACGTGCGCACGCTGTCGCTCTACGCGCAGGACGACTGGGCGATCGGACCACGACTCACGGTGAACCTCGGCGTGCGCTTCGAGGACGTCAAGAGCGAAGCGACCGGCGGGATCATCGGCGTCGACACGTCCACGTGGGTTCCGCGACTGGCGGCGACCTACGACCTGTTCGGCAACGGCGGCACGATCCTGCAGGCGACTTACGCGCACTACGCGGGCAAGTACAACGAGACGCAGATCGGCCAGAACTCGCCCGTCGCCAATCCGGCGTTCGTGCTGCTCGATTACGTCGGGCCTGACGGTCAGGGGCGCGACTTCGAGCCGGGCTTCAATCCCGCGAACTACGAGATCAGCCTCCGGGTCGTTCCCGACGGCGAACGTGTTCCTCGAAGACGGGCTGTCGTCTCCGATTACACGCGAGTTCACGGCGTCGGTGGGACATCAGATCGGCAGCCGCGGTTCGGCGAAGCTGACCTACATGCACCGGAACTACTACAACTTCATCGAGGACTTCATCGACAATCCGACCGACGCCGGCCGGACGACGGTGGTGTTCGAAGGCACGAACTTCGGCACGTTCGACAACATCGTGTTCCGCAACAGCGATGTGCCGCAGCGCAAGTACGACGCGCTGCTGCTCCAGGGCCAGTACCGGCTCTACGACAAGCTGCAGTTCGAAGGACACTGGACCATTCAGCTGCGGAACGAGGGGAACTTCGAGGGTGAAGCGGCCAACCAGCCCGGGATCAGTTCATCGGTTGGCGACTATCCCGAGATCCTCACGGAAGACCGTAACTTCCCCATCGGACGCCTGAATGACTTCCAGCGCAGCAAGGTGCGCGTGTGGGCCATCTACACGCAGGAACTGGGACGATTCGGCGCGCTCGACATCGCCCCGATCCTTCGCGTCGACTCCGGTCTCAGCTACAGCCTGTTTGCGACCGATGTTCCTCTGTCGGACATTCAGCTGGCGCGGAACCCCGGGTACGCGCGCCTGCCGGATGGCGGGACGCAGACCCTGTTCTTCGGTGAACGTGGATCCGAGTCGTTCGACGGATTCGCACTGCTCGATCTCGCCACCACCTACCGCGTGCCGGTTTTCAGCACGCTCAGCCCATGGGTGAAGCTGGAGGTGCTGAACCTGACGAACAATCAGAAGGTCATCCAGTGGAACACGACGGTGACGCCCGACCCGAACAGCCCGCTCGACGCGAACGGTCTGCCGACCGGGTTCATTCGCGGGGCGCGGTTCGGTGAGGCGACGGCCAACACCAACTACCCGGTGTGGCGCCCCGGATTCACCGGCGGCCGCACGTTCCTGCTGTCGGCAGGGATGCGGTTCTAACTCGGGGCTCGGGGCTCGGGCCTCGGGGCTCGGCAGCCGTGCCCTGTGCACGGGCGTGCACTGTGCACTAGACGAAAAGGGGCTGGAGCTTTCGGGCTCCAGCCCCTTTTCTCTTGTATCCTGTAGGGGTCACCTCGAGCCGCACCGCGCACGATTATTGCGGGCCTGCGGCGCCTCTTCCGTGGAATGTTTTCTGCAGAGCCCCGAAGTTTGAGTAATGGACGACATATGCACTCGACGATCCGCTCGCTTGTAGTACTGACGATTGCCACCGGCGCCTTGATCGTGCCGACCGACGCGCAGATCAAGGTCACGACGCAGACGGTACCCGTGTACGTAACCGTGACCGACAGCGGACCGCCGTCTGGTCCCCGGCCTCGTGCAGGAGGATTTCGAGATCTACGACAACGGCAAGCTGCAAACGCTGACGAACTTCTACAACGAGCCACAGCCGATCACCGTGGTGATCATGCTGGACACGAGCGGCAGCATGACGCTCGCTCTCGACTTCGTGAAGCAAGCGGCGGAGCAGTTCATCCTCCGCATGCATCCGGACGACAAGGGCAAGATCGGCGCGTTCAACGACAAGCTCGAGATCCATCCGGCGCAAGGCCTTCCCTTCAGCGACAACCGCGACCAGCTGATACGCCTGATGAGGGAGCTGGACTTCGGCTACCCGACGCGGTTGTACGACGCCGTTGATTTCAGCATAGAGAATCTCACCGGCGTTCAAGGACGCAAGGTCGTGATCGTGTTCACCGACGGCGAGGACACCGCCAGCCGTCTCGGGTCCGGAGAGGTGCTCGATCGCTCGAGGCTCGAGGAAGTGATGGTGTACTCCGTCGGCCTCGAGAACGAGTTCTACAACGGCGCGCAGCGTGTGCGCACGAGCCCTGACCGTGGGTTGAAGCGGCTGTCCGAGGAGACCGGCGGCGGGTTCTTCGTGCTGAAGAAGAAGGACGAGCTCGGTGCGACGTTTACCCGCGTCGCGCAGGAGCTGCACGCGCAGTACGTCATGGGCTTCACGCCGGAAACGCTGGACGGCAAAGTGCACAAACTCGAGGTGCGCGTCAAACGTCCGGGGATGACGGCCAGGGCGCGTCGAAGTTACATGGCGAACCCGGGCACGGCCTCAACGAGCGGTAAATAACGGCCAGGCAGAGCTGTCACAGAAACATCACAGTTTTCTGACCGCCGGACTCTAAACTTTTACCGGGGGTAAGCCGTCTAACTCTGTGAAAGGACGGAAACCTCCATGTTCGAATGGGATTTTTCGAGTAACGCGGAGCGCATGGTTGCGTTCCTCCTCGTCTGCACCATCATCGCCTTTGCATTGGCGTAAAACGGCGGCGCACCGCCGGCCCTGCCGGGCTGCCAGCCGCCCTCCCGCTAACCACCTGAGATGGTGGGGATAATCTCCACGACGTCGCCCGGTTTCAAGCGCGCGCTCTCGCGCGTGATACAGCAGCATCTCGTCGTTGACGGCGAAGTTGAACACCGAATCGTTCAGCTGGTCGCGGAATCCGGGGATTCGTCTGTCGAGCACGTCGATCAATTCGGCAACCGTCGCGAGCGGCTCGTGAATTTCGAGCGAGTCGCTCGCGCTCACGCGAAGTGTCGACGGCAGCCGAACGGTGATCATCAATTCACTCGAGGTGTCCGGCTTTAGCCGGGTGCTCCCAGCGTCGCCTCGAGCTCCTCGCGCCACGCCTTCACCGGTACACCTTGATCGTCGAGATTGGAGATCGCGTAGAACCGCGAAAGCATCGCGTCGAACTCCGCGCGATCGATCTGCTCGCCCTTGTAGGAACCCACCTGAATTGGTTCGCTGAACCAGCGATCCGGCAGCGTGTCGTCGGCGCGCCGCACACCGAGGCGCTGATTGATCAGGCGCTCGACGCCCATGATGTTCAGACCTATGCGATCGAGCGTGGGCGCTGACAACGACAGCCCTGTGACGTTGGCAATCTGCGCGGCGAACTCGTCGAGACCCGGCAGCGACGGGCTGTTGAACAGCTTCGTCGTGAAGCGGCACATTCCCACGGCGTCGCCGACGCCATAGACGTTCTCGCAGACGCGCACTGCCACTTCCTTGCTCTCGTAGCTGTTCGGCGGAGCGCTCACCGGTCCGCCATACAGACGCGCCTTGAAATCAGGGTCGTCGTTGATGCGCGCGTTGATCTCGAGCGTCACGCGGTTGCGCAGGTGGTCCATTCCACGAGTTGCCACGGCCAGGCCCAGCGCAAATGCCTTCAGGATGCGGGCATCGTGCGGGTCGCTCTGCATCAGGCCCTTGACCGCCATCCGGTACTTGAGGGCTTCGGGAGGATAGTGACCCTTTTCAACAGCCCGCGTGCTGTCCGCGAGCGCGTCGCCAAAGCCCTCGCGGCGCGACATCATGAACAACAGGCGTTCGACGATCTCGGCGTCGCCCCACGTCAACGCCAGCCCGCCGGTGTGCGCCTCAGTGATGACGCCGCGCTGAAACAGCTCCATCGCCCAGCCGATCGCCGACCCGGTCGAGGCGGTATCGAGGCCGAGATCATTGCAGATGTTGTTCAAGCGGATCACCGGCTCGATACGATCGATGCCGAGATTCGGCCCGAACTTGCCGAGCGTCACGTACTCCGGGCCGTCACCGCGTCCGTAGCGATCAGAGGCGTCGGCGCTCAGCTCGTTCAACGGACGGCAATTGACAGGACACCTGAAGCACCCGGCCATTCCCGGACGATACGGCGTGATGTGGTCGGCGTCGAGGCGATCGGTCCAGGTCGTCTCCTGGTTGTTCTTCGTCCCCATCGCACCGAGGATGCGGCTCGGCTTGTATAGAAACGGCGTGCCGGTCGTCTTCAAGGCGTGCTTGACGACCGACGTGTCGAGCAGCTTCTGTGCGATCGTGCGGTTGTATCCCTTGTAGGGCTGTGCGGTGTCGAAGTCCCGTGTCTGTCCCTGGACGACGATCGCCTTGACCTTCAGCGACCCCATCTTCGCGCCAGGGCCGCCGCGCGCGTAGCAGGCCTTCGGCCCCGCCATGATCGCGCTCGTGAGCACGAGGTGCTCGCCAGCACTGGTGACGTTGACCATCGCCAGGTCCCGCGTCCACGTGCCGCCGAAGTCCTGCGGAATGCGTTCGCGAAGATCGATGTTGTCGAGGCCCAGATATGCCGAGCCGTCAAGAAACTCCAGCGCGCCGGCGCGAATGCGCAGCAGCTGCCATCCCGGCGCGCGGCCGTACAGCACGAGGTGATCGATGCCGTTCATCCTGATGAACGACGGGAAGTAATCGCCAGCGTTGGAGTCCATGATCACGCCGGACTCAGGCGACCAGGAGGTCGCGTTGCCACGGGCGGCGCTCGGCACGATCCCGGTGAGAATGCCCGACCCGAAGATCAACGGCACATCCGGGTGCAATGGGTGCAGGGATTCGTCGAGCAGGCGATGCAGGTAGAACATGTTCGCGCCGCGTCCGGCGAGCAGCGCGGTGATCACCCGCAGCGGCGTGTATCCGCGCTGGACATGGCGCCGCTCGAGGTCGACGAACAGCGTCGCGCCCTGCGTCGGGAACTGCGGCTCCCGCGGCAGCTCAGCGACAAGCTTCGCGACCCGGTCGCGAATGTCCATGTTCAGAGTATAGCGTCGGTGCTCCGGGCTCCTGCTCGGCTCGGAGGTACGGGCAAACAGGAGCCCACAGTCAGCGTTATTTGGTGCTCGCGGGGCCCCACCCCCGCTCGCTTCGCGCTCGGCGGCGCCGCTGCGCGGCGCTTCACTCCGTCGCCTCGCGCGGGCCGCAGGCGCCCGTGCCCGAGCCACGCGACCACGAGCACCGAGCACCGAGCCACCGAGCACCGAGCACCGAGCACCGAGTATAGAATGCCGCATGCGCAAGGCGTTCACGATTGCAGGCATTCTTCTGATGACAGTGACAACTCCAGGACAGTCGCCCGGTGACCGGCCGGCGCCAAACCCGCGTTCCACCCGCTCCGTCGTCCTCGCACGTAACGGCATCATCGCCACGAGCCAGCCGCTTGCGTCTGCGGCCGGACTGCGCGTGATGCAGCAGGGCGGTAATGCCATCGATGCAGCCGTCACCGCCGCCGCCGTCCTCTCGGTCGTCGAACCGACAATGAATGGTATCGGTGGGGACCTGTTTGCGATTGTCTACGATGCCAAAACGAAGAGCGTTCGCGCGTTGAACGCGAGTGGGCGCGCGCCAGCCGCCGCGACGCTCGAAGAGTTCCGCCGTCGCAAGCTGGACTCGATTCCCTATCGCGGCGAGCTGTCGGTGAGTGTGCCAGGGGTCGTTGATGGATGGAACGAGCTGCTGACGAAGCACGGGACCATCACGCTTGCGCGTGCGCTCGAGCCGGCGATCGGGTATGCGAAAGACGGTTTCGCCGTCAGTGAGATCATCGCCCACCAATGGAAAGAGGTCGAGGGAACGCTCTCGCGCGATCCCGCTGCCGCATCGACCTTCCTCGTGAATGGGCATGCGCCGGCCACGGGAGAGGTGTTCCGGAACCCCAATCTGGCAACGAGCCTGGCGCAGATCGCGAGCGGCGGACGGGATGCGTTCTACAAAGGGGCCATCGCCGAGGCGATCGCCACAGACATGAAAGCCCGCAACGGTCTGCTCACCGCGGCCGACCTGGCGGCGCATCGCTCGGACTGGATCGACCCCATCTCGACGACCTACAAGGGATACGAGGTCCTGGAGCTTCCGCCGAACACGCAGGGCGTCACGGCGCTTCAGATGCTGAACATCCTCGAGGGGTTCGATCTCAAGAGCCTGGGACACAATTCAGCGGATTATCTGCACCTGCTGGTCGAGGCCAAACGCGCAGCGTTTGCGGACCGTGATGCGTGGCTCGCGGATCCGACGGCGGTCCCGCGCGCGGCACTCGATCGCATGCTGTCGAAGGAATACGGTGCCGAACGGCGAAAGGCGATCAATCCGAAGCGCGCGGCGCGCGACTATGCCCCACTCGGTATTCAAAGCCAGGCGCCGTCACCCGAACATCATCCGGAAGCCCACGGCGACACGATCTACCTGACCGCGGCCGATCGCGAAGGCAATGTCGTCTCGCTGATCCAGTCGATCTTCGAGAGCTTCGGCGCCGGCATCGTTGCTGGAAACACCGGCATCGCCCTGCACAACCGTGGCAGTCTCTTCTCGCTCCGCGAGGGCCATCCCAACGTCATCGCCCCGGGGAAGCGTCCATTCCACACGCTCGTTCCAGCAATGGTCCTGAAGGACAAGCGGCCGTGGCTGTCGTTCGGCGTCATGGGCGGCGACATGCAGCCACAAGGACACGTGCAGGTCCTGCTGAACCTGATTGATTTCGGCATGAACGTCCAGGAAGCTGGCGAGGCGCCGCGATTCCGGCATTCGTCGGCAGGGCTCGCCCTCGAGTCGGCCATTCCGGCCGACGTGCGATTCGGGCTCGACGCTCGAGGTCACCGGTTGATCACCAGCATCGGCGCGTTCGGCGGATTTCAGGGAATCCTGTTCGATCCCAAGACGGGTGTCATGATGGGCGGATCGGACCCGCGAAAGGATGGTCTGGCGATCGGATACTGACGCGAGACGCGTTCAGCGCTTGACGGCGATGCCGGTCTGCTCCTGAATGGCCGGCAGCACGGCTTTCAAATCGTCATCTTCCAGCCGGATGATCAACGGCTCGGAGTTGGAGAGGAAGATCACCCAATTACGCTCGCCGCGGAAGAACCCCATGCGGCCAAGGTCGACGCGGCTTTCGACGTCCTTGCCGTTCGCATCCTTCCACCTCGGCTGCTTCGAGCGCGAATAGAACGCCCCGGCGATCGAATTGTAGGGCAGCACGGCGATCGGGTTGCCACCCGCGCGGTCGACAATCGTGAGCCTGCCGCCACCGAGCTGCAGAACGCCCTGGCGCTCCCGCGCCCGGTCGCCACCATCGGACACCAGCACCCGCACGCCCTCGAAAGAAACATGCTGGCGTCGCAGCGGCCGGAACAGCCGGGGGCGGCGCTGACTCGCTTGTCCCCGATTTCGACACCGGTGACTTCGCGGTGACGACCGCTGATTCGACCGGGCTCGTTGCCGGGGGCGTGGGTGTTGTCGGCGGCGTCGCACGCGGCGCGTTCGGCTTGGGCGTAGTTGGCGGAGCCGGCACCGACCCCACAGGCGGCGCAGGAGTGGCGCCTGCCGTCGCGGCCACGGCACCAGGAGCCGGAGGCGGAAGCGTCGTGCCTGGCGGCGGCACCGCGGCGCTACCTGCTGCCTGATCGGTACTCGACGTTGGCTGACCGTCTGCAGAAGCCGGCGGCGTCGTGGCGTCGCTGTCGAAGACGACGCGTCGCTGGCGAGCTGTGGCTGCGTTCCGAGAAGCGGCAGCTGCTGCTGGAAGGTGCCCCGTCGAAGCGCCACGAAGCCGAGTATGCCGATTCCTGCAGCAAGCAGAACGAACAATGCGGCGATTCCCGCAAGATGTGTGCGCCCGAGCACGACGGTCGTGCCGGTCGTCCGTTCGACCGATGGATTCACAGGGACGCGGGGCGCCGTCGATGCGGCGGCGGTGACGCCCACCGTTGCAACAGGCGGCGTGGCCACGGCCGACGCCGCGCTCCCGCCTTGCCTGCCGCGAGCAGACACCGCGGTCGCCCGCGACATTATTCCGACGGCCTCTTCGTGCGCCATCGTCATGTCAGGATCGCGAAGCAATCCTGGCGGGGTCGGCGTTGCGGTCGTCGGTAAATCACCCAGCGACTCGAGGTGCGTCGAATTGAGCAGCGCCGTGCGGAACTCCTCGGCGGTCTGGAAACGATCCGCCGGATCCTTCGCGAGCGCACGTTCGATGATGGCGGAGCACCATTCGGGCAGGCCCGGACGGAAACTCGCGACCGGCGTTGGGGCATCGGACAGCTGCTTCTGCACCATCGCGATAGCCGTGTCTGCTTCGAACGGCAACTGCGCCGCGAGCAGGCGATACAACACGACGCCCACCGCATAGAGATCTGCACGGCCGTCCACGTCCCGACCGAGGACCTGTTCCGGCGCCATGTACGCCGGTGTCCCCATCATGTAGCCGCCCTGTGTGTAGTGCTCGGTGCCGAGGACACGCGCGATCCCGAAGTCCATGACCTTGACGGTTCCACCTTCGGTGACCATCAGGTTCGCCGGCTTCAGGTCGCGGTGCACGACGCCGGCGCGATGCGCGTGCGCCAGCGCGTCGAGCACCTGCACGCACAATTGCGCGGCCTGCGGCGGCGCCAGCTGCCCAAGACGCTCGGACAAGTCGTGAAAGGTTTCGCCGCGGACGAACTCCATCACCATCAACAGGTCGTCGTCGTGGCGATGCAGCTCGAAGAGGGTAGCGATGCCCTGATGGTTCAGACGCGCGAGCGTCACCGCTTCAGCGCGGAAGCGCTTGAGTACGTCACTTTCCCCGAGGTCGGGGTTCAGGACCTTGATCGCGACCTCGCGTTCGAGCGTCTCGTCCACTGCCTTGTAGACAGTGCCCATGCCGCCACGACCGAGGCGATCGACGATTCGGTATTTTCCTACTGTCTTGCCAAGCATCTCTGGGGAGCCCACAGCGGACCGAGCACACGAGTGTACGGAGCGGTCGCGCGCGTTGTCAACGGACGTTGAGTACTCTCGATTCTACAGCCGAAAGCCTGATCGAAAAGGGTCGTTCGGATCGATGACAAATCTGTGCTCCCCCGTGATCCAGGCGTCGCCTTCAATCTCCGGGAAGGATGGCTGTCAACGGCCCGACAAAAGTCTCCCCCACGATGCGCCCCCGGAAGCGAGAACCAATGATGCTCTCATGCACGAAGTCCCGCTCTGAGCCGAGAAGGCCCATTCCGGCCAGAACTGCCATGACGGCGCATGTGCCGGTTCCGCAAGGCGATCGATCCACCTCAGCAGCAGCAAAGATCGTGACATTCCGAAGGTCGGCACCGTCGGAGGCCGGTCCGGTAAAAATCGTCCCGTAGATCCCTTCCAGCCTCGGCTCATCCGGATGCACAATGCGGGCCTTCGCTTCGATCCCGCGCGCGATCTCCATACCGACCCGGCGCAGGTCTCCAAGCCGTTCCGGAAGCACGGGAATCCCGACGGCCTCGCTGTCGACGATCGCGTAGAACGCACCACCAAAGGCCACGTCCGCCCGGACCCGGCGGCCGGCGGCGGCGACGTCGATGCCGGCGTGGAGGACGAATGAGGGGACGTTTCGAAACGCCACCGATGTGACACGGGGGCGGCCGTCGCGCGTCCCGAGCCGGGCCCGGGCGCGCACCGGCCCTGCGGGCGTGTCGAGCACGATTTCGTCACGGCCTGGCCGGAGCTGCAGCAGCCCACGCTCCAGCGCGATGGTGATCACCGCGATCACGCCGTGGCCGCACATGGTGCTGTAGCCCTCGTTGTGCATGAACAGCACGCCGGCGTCGGAGTCCGGATCCTCGGGCTCGGTGAACAGTGCACCGTACATGTCAGTGTGGCCGCGCGGTTCGAGCATCAGAGCCGTGCGGAGATCGTCGCAGTGCTCGCGCACCCACTCGCGACGCTCGAGCATGGTGTTCCCCTGAACTTCCGGAAAGCCGTCGACGATCAGCCGAAGTGGCTCACCGGCTGTGTGGGCGTCAATGGTGCGAATCACGTTCATGTTCCAGGCCTCTCCAGCAGCGCGCGGCTTCAGCCGCGCGTCAGCGTCCGTGACGCGGAGCTGAAGCTCCGCGCTGCTGCGAGCGCGCAGAGCTCGCGGATCGTGTTGGCGTGGATGGTGACGATCGTGCTGATGTCCGGGCAATATCCTCCGCCCATGCAGGTGACGACCGGCAGGCCGTTGCAGCGGGTGAAGACGTGGTTGTCGCGTTGGCGCATGCCATCGATCGAGAGTGCCAGGCGGCCGAGGCGGTCGCCGTGGAAGGCGTCGGCGCCGGCGAGGTAGATCACCAGCTCCGGATCGTGCCGCGTGAAGACCTCGTCGAGCGCACGGTCGAGGGCCTCGAGGTAATCGGCGTCGGCCGTGCCGTCCTCGAGAGCGACGTCGAGATCGCTCGTCTCCTTGCGCAACGGAAAGTTCCGCTCCCCATGAATCGAGAACGTGAACACGGTCGGATCGTCGCGAAAGATTCGAGCCGTGCCGTTGCCCTGGTGCACATCGCAATCGATGATGGCGATCCGCAGCGGACCGCAGCGCGACTGCAGGACGCGTGTGGCGACAGCCACGTCGTTGAACACGCAATACCCTTCGCCGCGATCCGGGAAGGCATGGTGCGTTCCCCCGGCGAGGTTGGCGGCTGCGCCTTCTTCCAGTGCCACGCCGGCCGCGGCGATCGTCGCGCCGACACTGCGAATCGAGCGCTCGACCATCGCCCGCGACCAGGGGAAGCCGATGCGGCGCTGGTGATCCCTGTCGAGCGTGCCCGCGAACACGGCGTTGACGTAGCCCGGATCGTGAACGAGCGCCAGTTGCTCGAACGAGGCCGGTTCGGGCTCCAACAGGTCGCGGGGATCGACAACTGCCTCCTCCACGAGCCGCTCGCGCAAGGCGCGGTATTTGGCCATCGGAAAGGAGTGCCCGTCGGGAAGCGGGAGCACGAACTGGTCGGTGTAGAAGGCTTTCACGCGGTTCTTGCGTCTCGCTGAGCGAGATTATATAAGCTGCGCATGCTCCTGCTTTCCGAGGCTGACGTCCAACAGGTGCTCTCGATGCCGGACTTGATCGCGGCGATGGAGGCCGCGCTCGTCCAGTTCTCGTCGGGCCGCGTCCAGCAACCGCTGCGGACTGTCCTCGAAGTCGGCGACCGCCACGCGTTCTTCGGCGTCATGCCGGCGTTCGTTCCGGACGCCGATGCGCTGGGGACGAAGCTGGTGACCGTCTTCGGCAGCAATACCGCCGTCGGGCTGCCCACGCACCTGGCAACAATTCTGCTGCTCGATCCGAATACCGGACAGCTGCTGGCGGTCATGGACGGCCGGTACATCACGGAGTCGCGAACGGCTGCCGTATCTGCCGTGTCCGTGAAGCATCTCGCGCTGCCTGACGCCGGTGTCCTGGCTCTGATCGGCTCAGGCGTCCAGGCGCGCAGCCATCTCGAAGCCATCGGACACGTCCGACGGCTGAAAGACGTTCGGGTCTGGAGTCCGCGGCAGGAGAGCCGGGAGCGATTCGCAAGGGAGATGCAAGCCCATTGCTCGGCGCCGATCACGCCAGCCTGACGGCTGCGGAGGCCGTGCGCGGACGCGAACATCATCGCCCTCGTGTCCGCATCCCGGGAACCGGTCGTCCGCAGCGAGTGGATCAGCCGACGGCGCGCACATCTGCGCGGTCGGCGCGTGCCGGCCGGATCAACGGGAGATGGACACGGCGCTGGTGAGTCGTGCCCGCGTGTTCGTCGACTCGCGCATCGGCGCGCTCGCCGAGGCAGGCGACGTGGTGATTCCGCTGAAGGAAGGCGCGTTCGGAAAAGACCACATCGCCGGTGAACTCGGGCGAGCTTGCCGCGGGAAAGATTGCCGGCCGTCAGCAACAGCATCAGGTCACGATCTTCAAGTCGCTGGGCATGGCCGTGGAGGATGTCGCCGCGGCACAGCTGGCGATGACCAGGGCGACGGAGAAGGGACTGGGACGAGGTGCGGTGATCTAGTGGCACGGACGCGCGCCGATACATCGGCCGGGTCAACCAGCGCGCTCTCCAAAGATTTATCATGGTCTTGATGGGGTACTTCCTGCCGCTCGTGGCGCTGTGCACAGCGATGACGGCTGCGCCGCTCGACGCCGCCGGCAGGCAGCCGCAGACCGAGTCGGCCGAAGCATTACGCGCCCGCGCAACCGACCTCGCCTACAGCCTGCAGCACGAGGAAGCCGTGGCGCTGCTGCGGCGCGCGGTGGAACTGGCGCCTGACGATCCGACAACCCATCGGAGTCTCGCCAGCGTCCTCTGGTTGCACATGCTCTACCGGCGCGGAGCGGTCACCGTCGATCACTACCTCGGCTCGTTCTCGCGTTCGCGCGTGGATCTGCAGAAGCCTCCGCCCGAGGTCGACAAGGAGTTTCGCGCGCACATCGCCCGAGCCATCGAGCTGTCCGAGAAGGAAGTGGCGGCCCGTCCGAAGGACCCTGACGCGCTGTACGACCTTGGAGCCGCGGTTGCGCTTCAAGCCTCGTACATAGCAACGGTCGAAGGCCGGCTGCTCGCCGGATTCCGGGCGGCTCAGCGCGCGTACGACGCGCACGAGAAGGTGTTGACGCTCGACCCGTCGCGCAAGGATGCCGGGCTCACGGTCGGCACGTATCGCTATATCGTCTCCACCCTGTCGTTGCCGATGCGAATGATGGCCTACGTCGTCGGCTTCGGCGGCGGCCGGGATCGCGGAATTCAGATGATCCGGGCAACGGCTGACTCGAGCGGTCGATAATCGCGTCGACGCGCTGTTCGCGCTCATCCTGGTCTTCAACCGGGAGAAGCAGTACGACAATGCCATGGGGGTCTTGCAGGAACTACACCGGTTGTATCCGCGTAACAGGCTGGTAGTGCTGGAGGCGGGATCGACCGCGCTCCGGGCGGGCCGCGGCGCCGACGCCGAGCGCCTGCTCAACGAGGGCATCGCGATGCTGCCGGCGGACCCGAACCAGCGGATACCGGGCGAGGAGGGGCTCTGGCGTTACAAGCGGGGCGCAGCTCTCGCGCTCATGGGCAAGGCGCAGGCCGCCGAAGCCGACCTTCAACTGGCCACCGGTGCGCAGGCCCAGCAATGGGTTCAGGGTCGCGCGCGCGTAGAATTGGGGCAATTGGCGCTGAAGCGCTCGGACCGGAATACGGCCGCGCGCGAGGCGCAGCAGGCGCAGGTATTGTGCGAGAAAGCGAACGATACTCCGTGCGCGGAAGCGGCGAAGAAGCTGGTGAGGGCTGCTGATGGCCGGTAGGGTCAAGACGTGGGTCTGGGTTGTCGCCGGCATTGTCGTCGTCTGCTTCCTGGGCGTCGTCGCGATGGCGGCCGTCGGGATGTACCTCTTCACGAAGCACATCGACACGCGTGAGATTTCCCCCGCATCAGCGTCCCAAGAATTCGACGAGATCAAGGCGCGCTTCAAGGAACAGAAACCACTCATCGAGCTCGACGAGCGTGGACACTTGCTGCGGTCCAATCCGGATCGCGCGACAGCGCCCAACGCGACCAGGCCCGAGCATCTCAACGTGCTGGCCTTCGATCCCGACGACAACCGCATCGTGAAGGTCACGATTCCCTTCTGGCTCCTGCGTCTGAAGATGCGCGGCGACCATGATCGACTTCAACGGCTCGAAGATGGATCTCGACGACCTCAAGCTGACGGTCGAAGAGCTCGAGCGTTTCGGCCCGACACTGATCGTGGACCACAAGACCAGCAGCGGCGAACGTGTCCTCGTCTGGTCGCAGTAACTGTCCCCTGCACGCGACCAGCCCCGCAAAAAACCGCAAATTCTCGAAAGTTTTTGCCGATCCCGATGGGCGCGGTTCTTGCCCCTTCGTCTGCCGTGCTTAATGCGGAGGGTTCCCATGAAACGACTTCTGCTCGTGCCGGTCTTCGGTCTGGCTGTTTCAGCGCTGGCGGCGCCTGCGCACGCCCAGCTCGGGGGGCTGCTCGATGGAGATCGGCTGAACTACTCGGCTGAAGCGCGACAGCCTTACTACGAAGCGCGCCGGCTTGCGTACGACAACGGATATCGCGAGGGTTTGAAAGAAGGCGAGAAGGACGGGCGCCGGCGGGATCAGTACGAGTTCAGCGACGAGGGCGCCTGGCGCAACGGCGACAAGGGCTACAACCGCAGCTACGGCGATCGCGAGCGCTACCGCGTGACGTTCCGCGCCGGGTTCGAGGCCGGCTACAGCGACGCGTATCGGCGCTACGCGCCGGGCTATGGCTACGGCAACGGCCGCGCGGTTCCGCGCAACAGGCCGCCGTATTCGACGTATCCGAAACAATCCCAACTATCCCAGCCGGACGCCCGGCGGGTACTATCCTGGACAATCAGGCTACCCTGGGCAACCTGGCTACGGATATGGCTCTAGTCCGGCGTTCTCTAATGGCACGCGGGACGGCTACGAGAAGGGTCGGGAGGACGTCGGCGACCGCGATTCCTACGATCCAGGCGCGACACAGTTGGTACCGTTCGGCCGACCGCAACTATCGCAACGAGTACGGCTCGCGCGAACGCTATCGCGACGAATACCGGCAAGGCTTCCAGGAAGGTTACGACCGAGCGTTTCGCGAGTACGGATACCGCCGGTAGCCGTTCGCGGTCAGCCGATTCGGAGGAAGCGTTTCATTCGGCTCAGAAACGAGGTGGGCGCATCGACAACGTCGGTGCGCCTCGCCGCGTCTTTCGCCTGATCCAATTCCGGCCGCCGCTCCATCGCCGCGATTCCCACGTCTTCGATCGCCTGCGGGTCGTGCGCGCCCAACGTCCGGAACAGATCCGCGTCGAGTTCGAGCACCGTGGCATCCCCGAGCGCACGCACGGTGGCTGTTCGTGGCTCGCCCGTCAGCAGTGACATCTCGCCGAAGTACCCGCCGCTCTCGATAGTCGCGACCTGCGTGTTGTTCGGCTCGAGGACAACCTCGACGCGGCCCGAACAGATAATGAACATGGAGTGCCCTGGCGCGTCCTGCCGGACGATCGCTTCACCGTCGCCGAACACCTGCATCCTGGTCGCCGTCGCGATCTCCCGCCGTCGCTCGTCGTTCAGGCGTGCGAAGAGGTCAACGCCGGCGAGCGCACGCTCGCGGTCCCGGAGCTTGGCCGCCTCGTCTGGCTCGGGCCACTCTCGTTCGTAGCCGACCTCAATCGGCCACGGAATCTCGATGCCGCGGCGGCGCGAATGCGTAGAAGAGGGCGGTCCTCACGTCGTCACGCGCTTCGTCGTCGAACTCGTAGTCCGCCACCCAGAAACGCACGCGGTAGGTGATCGCCGACCCATCGAACGAGTGCACTAACGCATCGGGTGGCGGCGACTTGAGCACGCGCGTCACCTGCGCGAGGGCCTCCGCGATTGCGGCCTTCACGTCGCCCGGGGTGCTCAGGTAGCTCGCACCGATGTCCAGCTCCAGCCGGGTCGGAACCGCCGGCTCCGAGAAGTTCAGGATGGACTCCCGGGACACGAGGTTGTTGGGGACGATGATGAAGTTGCCGGTCTTCGTTCTGAGCTTGGTCGCGCGCCACGTGACTTCGGCCACACGGCCCTCGAAATCACCGACCTTGATCCAGTTTCCAATCCGGAACGGCTTCTCGCTCTGAATCGCCAGCCCGGCGAAGGCATTCCCCAGCGTGTCCTGCAGCGCGAAGCCGACGACTACGGCACCGACCGCTGAGGTCGTCAGCAGCTTGTCGTCGAAGACGAACGTGGCGATCAGCACGAGCGTGCCGATGACGATCGCGTCCTGAAGGATTGAGGGAAACAGATCGGGAACCCGATCGACCCTGAACGGATTGATGATCGTCAGGACGAGCAGATTGATCAGCGCGGCCGCGAACGCGAGCTGTTCGAACGATCGCAGGTTCGGCTCGATGGCGCGAATCTGGTCCGCCGGCGCCGAGAAACGAGCTGGGAATTGCCAGAACGAGGTTGCCGAGGATGTAGACGACGAGGAGGAAGACCGAGAGGCGAAGCTTCTGCCTGACGAGGCGGTTGGCGGTCAGGCCTTTGATCAGCAGCGTCGCGGCGAGAGCCGCGACGCCCATGATCAGGTGCCCTGGGATAGTGATCCATCGGCCAGCGCGCGCGTGAGCCGGCGCTACGCTATGCCTTTCCTGAACTCGTCGAGCTCGGCGCGCTCGATCTTGACCGGGACCTTGGTGCGGTTGGTGCCGCCGGTGGCATTGCGATCGTTGCCCAGTCCGCGGGCGCCGGCCGCAGCGGACGCCTGCTGGTTCGATGCCTGGCTTCCGCCGGAGAGCAGATTGCCAAGCCCGAAGCCGCGCTTTCTTTTCTTCCTTCTTCTTCTTCTTTCTTTTCTTCGCGTTTTTGCCGGTTCGGCGCTCTTGCCGTCGCCGCCCGACAGACCGCGAGCGCCAGCATCGTCAGCGATTGCGATGTCCGCCAAGCGGCTTTGACGTCGAAGGTGATGTGCTTGCCGTAGCGTTCGGCCGCCAGGGCCGTGGCCGCCAGCTTCTTTGCGACGATCAGCTTGTCGATGTTGGTCATGCGTTCCTTGAGGGCTGGATGCGACGCGAAGATGCCGTTCGGCTCCTTTTGATCCTTGTTTCGCTCCATGACCTTCGTCAGCGTGCTGCTGAGCCCGCCAGGCGCATAGCCAACTTTGTTGGCGAGTTGAACGCCGTTCTCGTCCGAGTCTGTTCATCGTCACGCGAGAACACGTTGTTGAGCGATGTCGCTGTAGGCGCGTTGCGCGAATCTGGTAATCACCGCCTGCCCGAGGCCACCCTGGGCGCTCACTTCGTCGGCAGTCAAACTAATCGCGTTGCTCTTCTTGATCGCGTTGATGGAGTGTCTGGCCGGTGATGTGAATGAGCTCGTGTCCGAGGACACCAGCAAGCTCCGCTTCGTTCTTCATCAGCCCGAGGAGGCCGCTTGTGACGAAGCACAAATCCGCCCGGCGCGGCGAAAGCATTGACGCCGTCCGTGTCCAGAACGATGAACTCCCACTGCAGGTTCGGCTTGGCGCTCACTTGCGTGAGGACGTTGCCAACGAGCGACACGTATTTGGTGACGTCAGCGTCCTGAAAGACGCCGAATCTCGCAATCAGCTGAGTGCTGACCTGTTCGCCAATCTGACGTTCTTCCGCATCCGAGATGTT
>CAVQAH010000019.1:0-171391 GCA_963710415.1 uncultured Acidobacteriota bacterium
GTATCAGAACCTGCGTAACGGACGTTCGCCGATATCACCGACAAACTTGGACCGCCGGTCACCACTCCCAAGGCCGGACGCGGCGCCGCCTTTGCCGACTTCGACAACGACGGTGACATCGAGTCGTCATCAACAACGTGAACGATCTGCCCGATCTGTTCCGGCTCGATCGGTGTTGGCGATCGGCATTGGATCGGTACTGAAGCTCACCGGCACCGAATCGAATCGCAGCGCCATCGGCGCGAGGGTCCGGCTTGTGACAACCGACGGCGTTCAATGGCAGGAAGTCCGCGGTGGAGGCAGCTACTATTCGCAGAACGACTTCCGCGTGCATTTCGGGCTCGGTGGCGCGCGAGCGGTCAACCGTCTCGAAGTGCGGTGGCCGAACGGCCGTGAAGAGGCCTGGACCGATCTCGCCATCGATCGCTATCACTCGATCAAAGAAGGATCCGGCCAGGCCATGACTGCGACGCCGGACAAGCGATGAGTACGCGTTGGGCACGTGGCGCGACGCTCGGTCTCGTCTGCACGACCATCTTCTGGATTGTCTCGACGTCACCGCCACTGATGGCACAGGCGCAGACGACTACCGACTCAACTCCGGGTGACCTGAAAGCGGCGCTCGTGGCCGCGCGGGCGCTCATCAACGAAGGGAAACCGCAGGACGCGATCGCGAAGCTACGAACGCTCGACGACAGCGTGCCCGAGGTCGGCTATCTGCTCGGTGTCGCGTACTATCACGCAGACGATACCAGGCCGCGATCGACCGGCTGACGGCCGTGCGCGACAAGCTGCCTGCGGAGTCGGTCGAGCGTCGAGAGGCGGTGCAGGTCCTCGGCTTGTGCTACTACCTCACCGGCCGCTTTGCCGAGGCGATTCCCTTGCTCGAGGAGACGCGCGGCTGGGCAGCGGACAATCTCGAGCTGGGTTACATCCTGGGGATGGCCTACATCCAGAATCGCCAGCCCGACGCGGCGCGCCGCTCGCTGGCGCGCACGTTCAACGTCGAGCCTGAATCGGCAGCCGCCCATCTGCTCGCGGCGCAGATGATGATTCGCCTCGAGATGGAGCCGTTCGCGGAGACCGAACTGAAGCGGGCGCTGGAGAAGGACCCGCGGATCCCCCGCGCTCACTATCTGCTCGGTCAGATGGCGCTCTTCAGGGGCAAGCTGGACGAGGCTGTCGCGCTCAGCGAGCGGGAACTGTCAATCAACCCGGGGGACGGCGATGGCGCTGTTCCAGCTCGGCGACGCGCACCTCCGCGCGTCGCGGGTGGACGAAGGGATCGCGGCCTTGCAGAAATCCATGTGGGTGAATCCCTTCTACAGCGGACCCTACATCCTGCTGGGTCGCGCATACATGAAAAAGGGGCAACCCTCGACCGCGGAAGGCATGCTGCGCCGGGGCATTCAGTACGATCCGAACAACCGGTCTGCCCACTACCTGCTCGGCCAGCTTCTGCAGCAGATGGGACGCGCTGGAAGAAGCGAAGCGCGAATTCGCGATAGCGGAGCGGCTGCAGTCAGCCGGCAAGTAGCGCCTGCGGCCCGCGCGAGCAGGAAAAGTAGCAATGGTTCGCGCTGCTTCTGTCCTCGCCCTTGGCGTTCTCGCACTCGCATTCCCCTCCCGTCAGCCGGCCCAGTCGCCTGCATGGCCCGTCACATTCACTGATGTCGCGAGCGAGGCGGGCCTCGTGCATTCCACGATGTACGGTGGCGTCGATCGGAAGCGGTTCATCATCGAGACCAACGGATCGGGTGTCGCGCTCGTTGATGTCGATAACGACGGCTGGCTCGACGCGTTCGTACTGAGCGGGACGAGGCTGAAGGAGGGCGCGCGAGAGGACGCGGAGTTCAAGGCCGCCGACGCACCGACCAATCGGTTGTACCGCAATACCCGGAACGGTCGCTTCGAGGACGTGACGGACCGTGCAGGACTTCGGCGCACGGGCTGGGCGTCCGGCGTGTGCGCCGGAGATTACGACAACGACGGCTGGACCGATTTGTTCGTGACCTACTTCGGACAAAACGTGCTCTATCGAAACCTCGGCAGCGGCCGGTTCGAGGACGTGACACGCGGCGCAGGGCTGTTCGTGAAGGCGATGCGGTGGGGCTCCGGCTGCACGTTCATCGATTCGATCGCGACGGCCGGCTCGATCTGTTCGTCGCGAACTACCTGCGTTTCGATCTCGGGACCGCTCCCGAGCCGGGCAGCGGCGCCAACTGCACGTGGAAGGGCATTCCGGTGAACTGCGGACCCAAGGGGCTGCCCACGGACACGAATCTTCTCTATCGCAACGAAGGTCAGGGCAAATTCAGCGACGTGTCGGAGCGTTCAGGGATCGCGCGCGTCGCCGGCCGATATCCGATGACCGCGCTTGCGGTCGACCTGAACGCCGATTCGTGGACGGACATCTACGTCGCGTCAGATTCCACGGCGGCGATTCTCTATCGCAACAACAAGGACGGCACGTTCACTGATGTCGCGGTTGAAAGCGGGACCGCGTATAACGACCAGGGGAGTGCCCAGGCGGGCATGGGCCTGGCCGCGGGCGACTACAACAACGATGGCGCTGCTGGACCTGGTCAAGACGCACTTCGCCGACGACATTCCTGTCCTTGTATCGCAACCTCGGTAAAGGGCTGTTCGAGGACAGCGCGACGGCCGCCGGCCTGAACGTGCAGAATCGGCTACGTCGAATGGGGCGCCGGGCTGACGGATTTCGACAACGATGGCTTCGTCGATCTCCTCTACGTGACCGGCAACGTGTATCCGGAAATCGAGCGGTCTCTCGAGCAGTATCCGCACCGCGGGCCGCGCATCGTGTTCCGGAACAGCGGACGGCACGCGCTTCGAGGAGGTCACCGCAGCGAGCGGTCCCGGCGCCGCGACACCGCACTCGAGCCGCGGTGCGGCGTTCGGCGACATCGACAACGACGGCGACGTCGATGTGCTCGTGATGAACATGAACGAACCGCCGTCGCTGCTGCGGAACGACTACGCAGGGCGGTCATGGCTGGGTGCAGGTGGCGCTCGAAGGCCGCAGGTCGAACCGTTCGGCGATCGGCGCGACGGTGATCGTGACCGCCGGCGGCAGACGGCAGGCTCGCGCCGTGCTCAGCCAGTCGAGCTACTACTCGCACGACGACCTGCGCCTGCACTTCGGCATCGGCGCCGCGTCACGCGTCGAGTCGAGATCGAAGTGCGCTGGCCGGACGGACAGGTTCAACGGCTGACGAACGTCGAGCCGCGGCGGGTCGTGAAGATCGAGCGTAGCGAGGCAGGCTGAAGCCGGCTGCAGCGGGACCGACAGCGCGTAGTGGGGCCTCGCGCGCACGATCACCGCGTCAGTGGCAGGATGATTTCCCGGCGCACGTAGCGATCGGATGGTCCCTCGAAGGTCACATCGGCCTGAACGTCTCCTCCGCGCGCCGGCTTGAAGGTCACGCCGGCAACCGGCCCGATGCGGCGCGGCGTGCGCACGAAGAGCGAGTACGAACGGCCGCCCCGTCCCTCGAGAACGCAGCCGCAGGTGATCCTTCGCTGCCGTCGATCGAAGGATGCGCAGGCCGGTGTTGTCTGCGCCAGGCGCGGCTGCGGAGAGCTCGGTGTAGACGTCGGATCCCTCCGCGTAGGTGAAGGCGATCGTCGTCGGCGCCGGCGGAGAGTCCACGTTGATCTGCGCCTGCTGAATGTCGCCGAGTCGGCGATCATCTTGAACGGCGCCGGGCGTCCGTTGACGGTGACGCGGTGCACGACAGCGTCGAGCGGGAACGCCGGCGAGACGACCAGCTGCGCAGCGCGCGGCTGACGTCCGCGGATGCCAGCGTTGCTGCACTTCGGCGCCAGCGAGATGCTCATGCGGCCGGCACCGCGCTCGAGCCGTCACGATCGTACCGGCCGTCCCGGCCGCAACGCTGCTGATCGACACGCGGTCCCAGTCTGCCGGCAGCTGCGGCGCGAAGCGCAGCTCCCGTCCGCCCGCCGTCGACCTCTATTCCGAGCAGGCCGCGAACGAACAGGCGTGACCACCATCGCTTCCGACCAGATCTGGTGGTGCGACGAGCGCCCGAACGCCGCGTTGAAATCGCCGGACAGCAGCTCCGTCACGTAGCCGAGCGCGCCGTCGAACGTCAGGAGGGCGTTGGCGGTGAGCGCCTGGTATCCGACGTGCGGCCGTCCGTAGCGGTAGGCCGCCATCGACGACCACCCGGTGAAGAGCGGCCACACCGAGCCGTAGTGATACGAGAGCGGATCGTACAGCTCGCTCTGCGCCGACAGCAGACGGGCGCCCCAGTCGGTCGCGATCGCGCCGCTTCCCAGCCGATCGATCTGCCGCTGCGCGCGGCGGTCGTCGAGCGTGCGCAACCAGAGCGGCACCGCGGGCAGGACGGTGTCTTCGTCGATCAGCTGCGCGCGTCGCTCAGCTCGTCGAGGCGCTTCTGGCGTCGTTGCCGCTGTGGCCCTGGCTCGGCGAGCGACGGTTTCGATTGCGGTTGCTTCGTTGCAAACGCGTAGAAGCCGTGATCGTCGAGCCAATACGTCCGCTCCGTCGCCTGCTGGACCTTGCCGAGCGCCGCGCGTGCCTGCGACGCGACCGGCTGATCGCCCATCACGTCGGCCAGCTCCGCGAGGCCGCCGAGCGCTTCGATCCAGAGCCCCTGCATGTAGATCTCCTCGTGCGGCGGATAGAGCGCGCCGCCCTCGACCCATCCATGACCGACGCCGGTGTTCTCGATGAGGCCGTCGCCGTCCTTGTCGGTTGCGGCGCTGAACCGATACGCCTTGAGGATCGAATGGCCAGTGCGCTTGAGGAACTCACGGTCGCCGGTGGCTCGCCAGTAGTCGGCGTGGGCAATGACGTAGAGCGGCGTCGCGTCGGCGCTCGCCCACGCGTACGGATACTCGGTGAACCAGGGAATCAACGACGCGCTCTGCGAGATCTCGTGCGGGATCTTCCCGTCGTCGCGCTGGAACTTCTCGCAGGAACGCGAGCGCCGTGCGCACGGTGTCGAAATCGCCGATCGACGTCGAGGCGAGGACCGTCCAGAGCGCGTCCCGTCCGAAGAACCAGGCGAATCCCGGCCGCTCGCTCTCGCCGGACGTCCGGAAGCCGGCGACGAGGCCGGTGCCGAGCAGGGGATTGGTCACGATCCCCTTGTCGATGCCGATCTTCGCCCACGAGAACGCGGTGTCGAGCTGTTCGATCGGCGTGGCGATCGCGCGTCGTGCGCTCGGCGAGCGCGCGATAGTGAGCGACGGTCTCGTCGTGCAAGCGTGCGAATGCTGCCGAGCACACGCTGCCAGGTTGCCGCGGCGTCGTCGGCGCCCTTGCACGCTGCCCGCGATCACGATCGGGATGTAGTTGCTGCGCGGCCTGCTGCGGTGTCGCATCGATGCACGAAGCGGATCGGAACATCCCGCGGCTCCTCCTGATATGGCATCAGCGACACGTCCTGCGCGGACAGGCGAACCGATGACAGCCGGCAAACCGGCGGCTCTCTTCGGTGAGTGCGTAGACGTGGTCGTTCTCGTTCCACGACACGTACGGCGTCATCAGCCGGCCGGCCACATCAATCGAGCCGCGGCCGGAACGCCGCCGTGATCCGGATCGGCAGCGTCGTGACACGTCGAGCAGCATCACGACGGCCGGCTCATCGATGGGAACGAAGATGATCTGTCGAACGCGGAAGGCGGCGTGGCTGTACGTGAAGATCGTCGCTTCGGGTCGCACGGTGACGCTGGCGAGCAGATCTTCGGCAGGGACTTCGAGCGGATACCCCTCGAGACTGAACGACAGGCGGAAGTCTTCGAGGATCTTCATCGGGTACGCCCACGCCTCGAAGCCACGGTGCTCGTATCCGAAGACAGCGGCGCGACGTCCGAGAACATCGAAGAACGCGCCGGGATGCGTTCTGCGTTCGAGCGACAGACTCGCTCGCGGCGAGCGGTGTCTTCGTCAGATCGGAACTCGCTGGTCATCGACTTGACTCGATGCCGGCGAACTCAGCAGTGACGAGAGCGACCAGGACACACGCCACGACGGCGATCAACCTCAGCATTAGTCAGATCCTCCGAATAGCCTTGACGCGCGTTATTGACGGGCCTAGTATCCGCTCGAAGAGCGTTACAGTGAGGTCACTCATGTCGCTTCGTCGGTTGCGATGATCCCACGACGGCATTAATCGAACGCAACGAAGGAGGTCCCCATGCTCGGCGCTGGACGTTCACAGGTTTTTGCAGCAGCATGGTCGCTTCGTTGCGCCTGCTGTAGTCCTCTCGCTCATTGCATTCACCCGCATTCGCACAGGCAGTCTACGGCAGCGTCGCCGGAACGGTTAACGATCCGTCCGGCGCCGCGTTGCCCGGCGTCACGGTCACGATCACGAGCGTCGAGCGCAAGACAGTGGACACCGTCGTCACCAACGAGACTGGCCAGTACGTGAAAGATCGACTGCTGCCCGGCAAGTACGAGGTCGCGGCCGAGCTCGCCGGTTTCAAGCGCGCGGTGTTTCCCGACATTCAGGTCAGCATCGACACGCAGACCACGCTCGACGTCAAGCTCCAGGTCGGCGACATCGCCGGAGTCGGTGACGGTCGAGGGATTCTCTCCGCTCCTCAAGACCGATCGCGCTGACGTCGCGACGAGCTTCGACACGGACAGCTCACCGAACTGCCGGTGCTCGACCGCAACTTCACCAAGTTCGTCCTGCTGACTCCTGGCACGCAGCAGCTCCAGTGGAACCACGCGGCGAGCGAGAACCCGCAGGGCTCGACGCAGACGATGGTGAATGGTCAGCACTTCAGCGGAACGACGTATCAGCTGGACGGCACCGAGAACCGCGACCCGATCCTCGGGATCATCGTCATCAACCCCAATCTCGAGTCGATCGGCGAAACCAAGATCACGTCACAGAACTACGACGCCGAGTTCGGTCAGGCCACCGCCGGCGTCGTCTCGGTGCAGACCAAGTCGGGCACCAACCAGTTCCGCGGCAGCGCGTTCGAGTTCCATCAGAGCGACTGGCTGCAGGCGCGAAACCCGTACACCCAGGCACTGCCAAACCCTCTTACCGGGCAAGCACATTCCCGAGACGAACAAAGGATCAATTCGGCGGATCGCTGGGCGGGCCGATCGTCGTCGAACAAGACGTTCTTCTTCGGCGACTATCAGGGGGTGCGCAGCAGCGTCGGAGGATCGCAGCTGTTGACCGTGCCGACCGAAGCGGCGCGACGAGGCGATTTGAGCGAGTACGGCGTGCCCGATTTTCGATCCGGCCGGCGGCGCGCCCGCCAATCGCCAGCAGTTCGCGAACGGCGCAGATCCCGACGGAGCGTCTCTCGCCGCAGGCGCTGGCGATCCTGGAGTCTGATCCCGTTGCCGAACGGGCCGGGCGTGCGCGACAACTTCGTCGTGTCGGGGACGGAGAACTTCGACAGCGACGCAGTTCACGACGCGGATCGACCATCGCGCGACCGACACGCATGAACGTCTTCGGCCGCTATAGCTGGGCCGACTTCAAGCGGGACGGCCCCACCGCGTTCGGCCAGGGAGGCGGACGCGACTTCGGAACCCTCGGCGGCGTCTCCCAGGTCAACAACCAGAGTCTGGCGCTCGGTCTCGATCGGACGTTCTCGACGAACTCGATCCTGGACGTGCGATTCGGATTCTTCCGCTACAAGGTGGACGTGCTGCCGTTCGACTTCGGCACGACGCCTGCCACCGATCTCGGGATTCCGGGCTTGAACTTCGACGATTTCAGCTCCGGGCTGTTCAACGGCGAGGTGGACAACGGCGGCGATTATCCGGGGCCAGGCGGACCGGGAAATTTCCGGTTCGGCTCGGGTCTCGGGTGTCAATCGCTGCAACTGCCCGCTGGCGCAGAACGAGAAGCAGTGGCAGATCGTGTCGAACTTCACCAGGCTGGAGGGCAGCCACACCATCAAGTTCGGCGTCGACATCCGTCGCGCCTACAACCTGCGCGTGCCGAGCGACCAGCATCGCTCGGGCGTGCTTCGGTTCAACGGCGAACCGCACCCGCGGGCCGGAAGGCGGCGGTCTTCCGCTCGCGACCTTCCTGCTGGGCGACGTGACGAGCTTCAGCCGCTTCGTGAGCACCAACACCGATGCGCGCGAGCGGCAGTGGCGTCAGTTCTATTACGCGCAGGACACGTGGCGTCCGCACGCGAAGCTGACGCTGAACTACGGGCTGCGGCTCGACATCATCAATCCGCAGACGGTGAACGAAGCCGGGCAACGGCGGCTGGCTGAATCTCGACACGGGAGAGATCCAGGTTGGCGGCATCGGCGACATCAACCTGGCCGGGAACGTGGAGAACAGCTTCAACTGGGCGCCGCGTGTCGGCGCGACCTATCAGTTCAACGAGAAAACGGTGATCCGCGGCGGCTACGGCCGCAGCTACGATCTCGGCGTGTTCGGTTCGACGTTCGGGCACAGCGTGACGCAGAACCTGCCGGTGCTCTCGATCCAGAGCCTCAATGCTCCGGAGAATTTCGAGCGGGTGTTCACGCTCGCGCGAGGGGCCGCCGCCGCCGATGTTCGTCGATGTGCCGGCGAGCGGCCACTTCCCGCTGCCGAATGGCGTCTCCGCCCGCGCGCTGCGCGACAAGCAGACGACTGCCCACCGTCGACGCGTGGAACGTCACCGTGCAGCGTGAGCTCACGCCGATGGTTTCGCTCGAAGTCGCCTACGTCGGTAACCGAGGAGAGAACGTCTTCGCTGGCAATGGTCCGTCGCTCAATGTGAACGAGCCGACGCTGGAAGGGCTTCCCGACGGTTCCCCAGAATCTGCGCAGGCCGTTCTTCGCCGGACCGTCAAGGTGCAGACGGACCGTTCGGCGGCGCGTTCGGCTGGACGCAGGGCATCGACTACTTCTGCAACTGCGGCACCAACAGCTACAACTCGCTGCAGACCAAGCTGACGAAGCGCTTCTCGGGCGGAACCTCGGTTCTCGCGCACTACACCCTGCAGAGGGCCCGGAACAACGACACGGCCCAGTTCTTCTTCAATCCGGACCTCCAGCGCGGAGCGGCCGTCCAACTTCGATCGCGTGCACAACTTCACGTTGGCGGCGGTCGCCGAGCTGCCGTTCGGCCGAGGCAGAACGTACATGTCGGATATCTGGCCGCTCGCCAACGCGTTCATCGGCGGCTGGCAGTTCAACACCAACGTCACCATCCAGAGCGGCCTGGCGCTGGACGTCAACTACCGCGGAGGCGGGCGCGGACCGCGATGTCGGGCCGAATCGGCCCGAACGTGATCGGCGATATCACCGAGGGCGGCGGAGACCGTAACCACTGGTTCAACACGACGCCGATCGGATCGCCCGGAAGCGCATTCGAGCGGCCGGCGGTGGGAACGTTCGGCAACATGGAACGCGGCGCGCTCACGGGGCCCTGGATACTGGCGCGTCGACGCGTCGCTCTTCAAGCGCATCGCGTTCGCGCAACACGATGGAGCTCGAGCTTCGCGCCGAGGCGGTCAACGTTCTCAATCACGTCAATCTTGGCGATCCCGATACCGAAATCGGCGTGCCAGGCAACGACAACCCGAACGCGGGGAAGATCACGTCGACGGCGTTCTTCAACCTCGATCCGCAGCGCGCCTGGCAGTTCGGCGTGCGGTTCAAGTTCTGAGAGGAGAGCTCACAACTCCCAACATCCAACTCCCCCGCCTCGGCGCGGTCAACATTCCGCGCGCTTCGGCGAGGCCTCGCCAGAGCTTGTCGCCGAGCATTCATGGACAAGCGGCGGCGGGCGACTCCAAAACACTCTGAGCCGTCGACTCTGAGAACTTGGGAGTTGGAGGTTGGGTGTTGGGAGTTATCGTTTGATGACCCGCTTTATTGTCGGACCGGTCTCAGGCGTGCTGGTGCTCTCGCTCGCCGGCGCGTTTGCTCGGGCTGGCCAAGGCGAACGTCGCGGACAGCTGCGCGCCGAGGTGGGCAACCAGGCGTGCAGGCCATGCCACGAAGCCATTCATGACAGCTATTCCCGCACCGCGATGGCCCGCACGAGCGGTCCCGCCATGTCGGAGCTCATCGAAGGATCCTTCGAGCATGCGCCGTCCCGTGTCTCGTATCGGATCCTGCGTCAAGGCGAGACCGCCGTCCTGTCGTACTACTCGCGCTGGCAGTCCCGCGTTGCACGGCTCCCAGCCACTCAAGTATTACGTCGGCTCCAACACCCGTGGACGAACGTTTCTGTTCGAGATCGACGGGTTCCTCTATCAGGCCCCCATCAACTACTACACCGCGAAGAACGGATGGGAGATGTCGCCGGGATACTTGCAGCTCCGCGAGATGGAGCTGAATCACCCGGTCGATTCGACCTGCCTGTTCTGCCACGCGAGCCGCCTCCAGCCACCCTCGAAGGGTACCGTCAACCGGTTCGTCGGCGCGCCGTTCCTGCAGGACGGTGTTGGGTGCGAGCGGTGCCATGGGCCCGGCAGCGACCACGTACGAGGTCTGGGCGCCATGATCAATCCGGGCAAGTTGACCGGTGAGCGCCGCGACAGCATTTGCGTGCAGTGTCATCTCGAAGGCGAAGCCCGGATCGCCCGAGCCGGTCGCTCGCAGGAGCAGTATCAGCCCGGTGAGCTTCTCTCGGAGTACCTCGCGATCTTCGTTCGAGAAGACAACGCGCAACAACGTCGCGGAGCCGTGAGTCACGTGGAATCGCTGGCGGTCAGCCGATGCAAGGTCGAGAGCGGGGACGGGCTGTCATGCCTCACTTGTCACGATCCGCATGTGCAGCCCGGCGCCGAAGCGAAGGCAGGCTATTACCGCGCGAGGTGTATCGGCTGTCACGCGCCGATGGCGGAACGCCACCATCCTCGCCAGCAGGATTGCACCGCCTGTCACATGCCACGAATGGAGAGCGCCGATATCGCTCATACCGCGGTGACCGATCACCGTATCATTCGGCAGGCTCAGAACGAACGCCCTCGATCGGGGGAGGTTGGCAGACTGGTTCAGTTTGGAAACGCGCGGCCTGCGGCGCGCGATCTCGGGCTCGCCTATGGCGAAGTCGCTCTCCGTGGTAATGCGTTTGCGGCTCGCGAAGCGTTTCGGCTCCTGGAGGGCGTCCGACAGGAGCAGCCGGATGACCCTGAAGTGTTGACGCGGCTAGGCTATCTCCACCAGGGCCGAGGGGATTTCCTTGTCGCGGAGAAACTCTATGAGGAGGTGCGGAAGAAAGATCCCGACCGCGCCGTGGTCGCGGCCAATCTGGGCGTCTTTTATGCGCGTCGGGGCATGCTGAAACAATCGCTGGAGCTCTGGCGCACGACGTTTGAAAACAACCCGCAGCTCAGCGAAATCGGCGTGAATCTGGGCAGGGGCTTGTGTGCGGTTGGCGATGCGGACGGCGCCCGAGCGGTGCTGCAGCGTGTCCTGAAGCACAATCCTGATATGGGAGTCGCGAGATTGGCCCTCGCTGAGATCGCGCAACGTGGATGCGGCTAATCCCGGAGTTGCCCGCCGCCGCTTGTCGCGAGAATGCCAGCGACAAGCTTTGGCGAGGCCTCGCCGACGAAGCGCGCAGAATCTCGGGCGCGCGGAGGCGGGGGAGTTGGTAGTTGGGAATTGAAAGTTATCACCGTTTGACCGTCTCCCGCATCCCCGCTAACAGCTCCAGAAACACGCCGTTCGTCCAGCCGAACCCAATCTGGTTGGCGCTGTAGCCGAACTGATGCCCGCGGCGACGTCGGACTCCCGGCGGCGGACGTCATACTTTTCGACGATCGTACCGTGCTCCTGGAACTCCTTGGCCACCAGCGCGATGAATTTCGCCGCCACCCGATCGGCATCTTCGTCATAGCCGTAGCGGCGAAGTCCCTCGACGGCGATCATCTGCAACGGCGCCCAGCCGAATGGCGCGTCCCACTGGCTTCCCGTGATCTGCGTGCTCGTCAGAATTCCGCCTGGCGCTTCGAATTTCGAGAGGTTCGCGCGCACGCGCGCCGCCTGCGTCTTTCCCGGCAATACCCACCCAGAGCGGGTAGAACGTCGTCGCGAACTCGTAGACCCGGCGGCGCTTCGTCTGGAAGTTGTAGTCGAAGTACAGCCCCGCACCCTCGTCCCACATCAGCGCGTTGACCCGCTCCTTGCGGCTGGCCGCGCGGGCGCGCCATGTGTCGGCCGCGCGACTGATCCCCGAGAAGGGTGACGATTTCGGCGGTGTCCAACTCCATCTGATACAGCAATGAGTTGAGGCAGACCGGCACGTAATGAATGATGTCGACGCTGAAGGGGCCGAATCGGTTCGAGGGATCGAACCCCGATTCGCGCATCGAGCGGTCGCCCCTGTAGAACAGGGGCGTCAGCTGATCGCGCTCGCGGTCGTAGTACTGGGCGAGGTCGTAATCGGTGACCTTCTGCGTGCGGTAATACTCGCGCACACGGTCGTAATGCGTCCGTCCCCGCTCATCGCGCTCGTCGCTGATCACCTCGGGTGCCGGTCCGTCACCGGAATCCCAGTAGCGCGACAGCCCTACTTCCGGCACCGCATGCTCGCCCGTTCGTCCAGAAACGGTAATAGGCTTCGACGGCAGGGAGCGTTGACTGCAGCCAGGCGCGATCCGGTTTCTTGCCGTAGACGCCCAGGATCATGCGGGTCAAAAATGGTGGCTGCGAGCGCGTCAGAAAATAGGTCCGGTTGGCATTCAGGATCGTGCCGTAGTGATCGATTTCGTAGACGAAGTTATCGACCATGTCGCGCGCCAGCGCGAGCTCGTCATCCCGAAGCAGCCCGACCTGGATGAAATAGCTGTCCCACCCATACATCTCGTTGAACCGGCCGCCTGGCACCACATACGGACGGGGCAGATAGAGGAGCCCGTGCTCGCGAATGCTCGTGAGGTCGGAAGGAAGCGTCTTCAGCTCGATGGTGGCGAACTCTTTCTCGGTCAGGACCTGCCGCACCTCGCGGGCCACGCGTTCGCGGTCCTCCCGAATTGACACATACACGGGCCATGGCGAGCCCGGTTCTCTCGGCAGCTTTGGATCCTTCGCTGCCGTTGGAAGATCGCGATTGGAGCGGGAGAGCGTCGTCCATCCAGATTTGATGTACTTCCTGAGCTCGGTGACCTGCGCGGCAGACGGAAGGGCGGACTGCCCGGCTCCCAGCGTGACCAGCGCAAGGACGAGAGACACCGCGGTCAGGCGCGCAACCGCCCAGCGCGAAGGAGGCGCGATAGGTTCGACGGCGACGTGTTTCATGGTGACCACCCGGTTGGAGGGAAACTCAACTGTAGGCTGAATCAGCTGAGAAGAGAGATCTCAAGGCGAAGCTTACTCGTTTTCCGTCGTGGCTGATCGGCCGTTTGTGACTGTAGATTCCTCGTGTCGCCTCTTCAAGGTCAAGCGATTCGGCGGCTGGCTCGGCGAGCTCGACGTCGCGCGCGACAGCGGGCACTTTCTGTTGCTGGACCGAGCGGCTGACGCGCTGCGTCAGGCGCAAATGGTGTTCGTGCAGCACTGGGTGGCGGAGCTTCGCGTGGACCTTGCGTGGCAGGAGCCAGCGGCGATCGCCTGCACCTCCTGTGACATTTCCGCGGCGAGCGCTTCGTGCAGGGATCGCAGCTCGGTCAGGTCCCATTCGAACGACGCGATTCTGTCGGTGACTTCGAACAGCCCTGTCGAGAGCCGATCGCGCGTCTCCTGATACTCCGCCAGCGCGCGAGTGGAACCAGCCGCGAGCGCGTCAGCCAGCAACTCCGCGTCGCGCAGCGCGTCAGTGATGCCGTGCGCGGTCAGTGGATCCTTGAAGTAGCCGGCGTCGCCGACGAGCGCCCATCCCGGTCCCCAGCTTTGACGCAAGAAGCCAGTGTGTCCGGCGAATCCGCGCAGGTTGCCCACCCTGCGCGCCCCCGCGACGCCGGCGGCCAGCTCCGGCGCGACTTGCTCGAGCAGTCGGCGATGTCCTGCGGCAATGTCGCCTTGGAATGCAGCCAGAAAGCGGCTAGACGGCACCGCCGTGAAGATGCAGGTCTCGCGCTGACTCGTGGGAATCGCGCCCACGCTGATGCCAGACTTGTAGTACCAGCGATACCCCTCGAGCTGTAATCCTTCCCAGTGCCCATACACCACGGCGCTCGCATGGCGTCCAATCAGATACGGGTGGGCACCGACGAGGCGCGCGACGGTTGATCGCGATCCGTCCGCGCCGATGACCACGCCTGCATCGATGGAGTGCGCGGTTCCTGTCTTGTCTTTGATGACGACACCGGTGACGCGTCCGTCGCGGGCGCGCAGGTGGTCGAACTGGGTCTCGTGGACGACGAGCGCGCCGGATGCCGTCGCGTGATCGACCAGCAGCCGATCGAGCAGCGCACGCCCAGGTGCATACAAGGCATCGATCCCATCGCGCGTCTTGATGGGAATGCTCAGGGATGCGTCGTCGTAGTAGAACGTCGTTTGCCGAATCGGCGCCGCGCCGGCCGCCTTGATTTCGTCCAGGAGGCCCCATTTGTGGAGCTGCAGTACGCCGCCACGCATCAGCGCGTGCGTCGAGAGCGTGTCGGTGCCGTAGCGTCCGCGGTCGATGGCCAGCACGCGCAGCCCTTGCCGTGCCAGGAGCATCGCCGTTGCCGCGCCCGCACAACGAGCCCCCACGATCACTGCGTCGTAAGCTGATGCGAAAGATGGAGACATGGTGCCTCGCAAGTTCAGGCGATCGCGGATCGACGGTGCATCAGGTGCGCATCGATCTGGGCGGCGAGCGCCAAGGCGTCGGCGCCGACGCCATCGATGAAGTTCGAATTCCGTCTGCGGAGGAAATACAGGCCGATGACATACAGACCTGGCCATGGTGTGATGCCGCCGTGATGCCGAATCTCGCCTCGGCGGTCGAGCACGGGCACTTTCAGCCAAGGATACTCACGCCGGAATCCTGTGGCCCACACAATGGTTCGAAGGTCCCTGGTTCGCATTTCCAGGGCTGGAGAAGCAGCCAGGATGAACTGTGGCCAGATCGGGATGAACGGTTCATCCGGAAGCGAGCCAGCCATGCCGCTGCGGACGGCGAATTCGTCGATACGTTTCAACAACGCAGCCAGCTTGACATCCGCAGCCGCAGTCGTGGCCACGAGATCATCGGCGAAGGAGACACGGCTCCGATCCGCCGAGAGCAGTCTTCCGGCGATGGAGATCCCCATCTGTCGCAAGACCGAGAGATCGAGCGCGGTTGTACGGCCGACGAGCTGGAGCGACGGCTCGGCTCGTGATACTCCGATGTCGTAGACCTCATCGGAGGTTTCCTGGAGGACGCTTGCGCGATCGAGCCACCACATCACGTCGCGTCCCCGATATCGGCGTGGTGACCGGATGTGCGATCCAACGGCAAGCGTGACCGGCCGCCCCGAGCGGTGGATCTCTTCCGCAAGTTGAATCCCGGATGCCGAGGCGCCCACGACGAGTACGTTCCCCGGCGGAAGCTGTTCAGGATTGCGGTACGCGCCGGGACTGATCTGATAGATGTGGGCCGGCAAGCGTGACGCCGCAGGCGGAACAAACGGCACGTCGCAATGACCGGTGGCGATCACGACGGTGGACGCGGTCCACATCCCTCGAGTCGTGCTAACCCGAAAGCCCGAGGCTGTTGCCGCTACTTCCTGCACTGTCGTCCCGCTCTCGACCGGTGGCGTAAACGATCGTGCGTAGCCTTCGAGGAACCGAATCACCTCGGGCATCGTCATAAAGCCGTCCGGGTCAGCGCCATCGTATCGGTATCCGGGAAGCCGACTTTGCCAGTTCGGCGTGAGGAGTCGTAGGGAATCCCATCGCTCCGTCCGCCATCGTTCTGCGACTTGTCCCCGCTCGAGAATCACGTGATCGATCGCGAGGTCCGTAAGGCAGCGGCTCATGGCGAGCCCTGCCTGGCCAGCACCGATGATCACCGTCTCGACTCGTTTCATTGCTTCACCTTGGTCTTGCAGCCGAATCTCGAGGTCGGCCCTTCGACGATGCTCAGGGGAAGCCTGGGCCGTCGAAGTCCGAATGTCCGACCCGCACGTCGCTTACGCTTCGATTGACAGCTCGATCGGCACACCGTTGGTGAGCACGTCGAACACCGCCGATCGTGCACGGGCCTGTTGGACCACATCGCGAAGCTTGTCGGCCGGTGCGTCTCCCTTGATCGTGAAGCGCGCGCGAATCTGCTCGTAGCCGTTGCGGACGTTTCCCGCAAGGCCGAGGATGCCCTGCAAGTTCATGTCGCCCTCGATGGTCGACGTGACTTCCGTCAGCCGGATCCCGCGGGCCGCCGCGATGTTGCCGATGCCGGCAGTGATGCAGGCGGCCAGCGCGTGCAGCAGGAACTCCACGGGCGTGGGCCCGCGGTCCGCACCGACGAGCACGGCGGGGTGATCGGCTGTATAGCGGAAGGTCAGCGCGTGCGTGTGCTCGCCGCCCGCGCCGCTGAAGCAGTCGATGGTCGATTCGCTCTGGGTACCGTCGACCCACCGATTGCGCGCCCGGAAGCGGAACCTGGCGAGGTCCGGCGCGTCCCTGACGGCGTTGATGGTCGCGAAGAGGGCGGGCGTGTTCACCCCGTTGAGAGGGACACGCTCGCGTCGGGGTTCGGCAACTGACTTCATAGGGCCTCCTTGCGCCGCCTGATTCGGCTGACGCTCCTACTCTCATTAACGAAAAAGAGGGGACGAACCCGACACCTCGGCCAAAATTCGGGTGGATTGTCGGTCTTGGCTGGTTTGCCAAATGGTCGCGGATCTCTATTGGTCACGGGACGCGGATCGGCGCCGATACCGATGGTCTACTACGCGACTCGTCGCTAAGCCGGTTACGTCGGTAGAACACAGCTGTTATGACGGGCCGCCGAACGCAGTAGTCGCGGCTTGGGGACTCGGGAACACGTCAATTAGAGTGTGTTTTGAAAGGGAAACCGTCTTGACAGGCTGGGTACGTCACGGCGAGTATTGGCGGCGATTCCCGATCGTTCCAGGTCATCCCGCCGATCCGTCAGGAACGTGAGCACCCCGGCTAAACTTGGCGTTCACAAGCGGACGTGTCGATCGGCTGGCGACTCACGACCGACTGACGACTGATGACTCAGTGACTGACGACTAATTAACGACTGTTTGCCGCGCCGAAACCGCGCTCGAGAATGAGGCGGCGCGGCGAAGGCGGGGAGACTGCCATGGATCCTGATTCACTCGTCCGAGCCTGGTTTCATGAAGTGTGGGATGAAGGCCGCGAGGAGGCGATCGATCAGTTGATGGCGCCCGACGCGATCGTCCACGGTCTGGGCGAAGGCTCAATTCGCGGTCCGAAGGAGTTCAAGCCGTTCTTTCACGCCATGCGCAATGCGCTTGGCGATCTGGAAGTGAAGGTGGAGCGCACGATCGTGCAGGGTGACACCGTCGCCGCGCACTGCCACGTCGTCGCCCGCCACGTCGGCGAGACGCTCGGTGGTCCTCCGACCGGCAAGACCGTGGATTTCTACGGGATCACCATCGCGCGGGTTGTCGGCGGAAAGCTGGTCGAAGGGTGGAACGTCTTCGATTTTCTGCGGATGTATCAGCAGATGGGGTGGGTGAAGGAGCCGGTGCTGCCGGCGTGACGATGACGTTACTCGGGAAACACTCGCGACAGCGGGATCTCCAGTCCTGGCAGCAGTGGTGTGGCCAACGTGTCGCGCGGCCTCGCGCGAGAGCTCGATCGCGCGACCGAAGCGCCCGCCGTCACGGCGGTAGACGCGGATGACATCGGTCTCCGGGTCGATGACCCAGTATTCAACGACGCCGCCGCGGTCGTACAGACTGCCGCTTGATCGTCTCGTCGCGTTTTCTCGTTCCTGGCGACGCAATCTCCACCACGATATCGGGCGCGCCCGTGACGTGCTGCCCGGCGAGCAGTTCCGCGGCTCGTTCGTTCGACACGAACAGCAGGTCGGGCTCGACGACATCGAATCTCGAGAACAGGACGTCAAGCGGGGCATAGAAGATCCGGCCGACCGGATGATCCATCAACCAGGTCCCGATCAGCAGGTGCAGCCGACCGGAGATGTCCTGGTGCCTGATATTGGGCGACGGCGTCACGTAGTGCTCCCCGTCGATCAACTCGTGCCGCTGCCCGTCGTCGGGGAAGAGGAGGAAGTCGTCGTAGGTGAGCTTCGTGCCGTGACCGGCAGGGTCCATGTCATTACTCCCGGGCATGGGTCATTGTAGCGCCGGTCAGAGCAAGGAAGATGCCGCGAACCTGTACGGCGAAACATGGAGGGCATTACGCGTGTCGCGGCCGAATAACGCACGTTGCGCGACTCGCGATACGCCATGGATTGCAGATCCTGCGCATGGAGCCGCGGCAGGTTGAGCCAATTCGTACCGCTCAGCGCATTACTCTCGGCGACCGTGCTGCCGAGCCACATGTGCGTCAACGAGGCCGAGCGTCACGAATGGCGCGAGGCTCGGACGACTGGCGAAGTGCTTGGACCCGCGACCCGCAGAGAGTGCTCGACGCCGGAAGAACTGAACGACACGATCAGAGGTCCGGGCAACAGAATCCTGTGCGGGCTGGTCTCACGATTCGAGAACGCGCTATTGACGGCGCGCCAGCCGGAACGCCGGCTCCGGCGTGCCGTCCTTCAGCACGAGATCCGCAACCATCTCTCCAAGCGCAGGACCCATCTTGAATCCATGCCCCGACCCGCCGCCGACGATCCAGACGTTGGGCGCGCCCGGGTGGCGATCCACGATGAAATGCCCGTCGGGGGAGTTCTCGTACTGGCAGACCTCGCCGCCGAGGAGCGGCGCATCGGCCAGGGCAGGAAAGCGACGGCGGATGAAGGCGCGCGCCGCGGCGATCTGGTTCTCGCTCAGGCGACGCTGTCCGCTCGTCGGATCGAAATCACGGCCGAGCGTGTCGTCCGCGAGCTTGAATCCACGGTTCGCGTTGCCCGGGATTCCGTAAATCAGCCGCTCGCCGTAGTCCACCCACACCGGGAGTTTGTCCTCGCTGAACAGTGTGTCGCCCGCCGAGGGGCCGAAGTAGAACACCTCTTGGCGGGTGGGGCGGACGCGCTTTCCCACGACATCGGGAAGTAACGTGCCGAGCCAGGGGCCACAGGCGAACACGAAGGCGTCGGCGGCAAGCGAGTCACCGCCGGAGAGCGGCAGGCGATCGAGGGTCCGCCCTGGCGACAACGGGAGCGCTGCAGCCGCGCGATACTCGGCTCCGAGGGCGCGTGCTCGATCGACGACGTGTGCGCAGGATTGGCGAGCGAGCAGGTATCCGGCTTCGGGCTCGAACATCAGGGACCGGACGCCATCGAAGTTGATCTGCGGCCAACGCCGCCGCGCATCCTCTAGAGATGGACGATCGGACGGCAGCCCCTCAGCGGTGAGAGCCTTGACCGATTCGTCCCGGAACGCCTCGTCCGCACCGAACATCCAGAGCGCACCTGTCGGGAAGTAGAACTGGCGCTGCCACTCGCGTTCCGCTTCGCGCCAGAGCCGCAGCGCTCGTGCTGCCATCCTCGTGTAGATCGTCCGGCTGCCGTACGCGCCCCGGATCACACGCGTTTCACCGCCGGAGCTCGCCCGCATGTTGCCCGGTCCCCACGCATCGATGATCGTGACGCGCGCACCGCGGCGGGTGAGCCACCACGCCGTCCAGCCGCCGAACGCCCCGGCGCCGACGACCACGACGTGCGGCGCCGCCGCGCGAAGCCCCGGTGCGCGCGCGGCGACGAACGGCACCGCCGCCAGTTTCAGGATGCTTCGGCGGGAGAGTGGGGTCAGGTCTTGAATCGACACTTTTTTCATCACCTGCCCCCAGTGGATGACTAGCCTGACCCCGCGCGGTGCGCAATTACTTCAACCGATCCTCACCCCGCACCTCGCAACGCTTGCACCGCTTGACGACATACTAGCGGAAAACCGGCCATTTCCTGACGGATCGCATCGTGGATCCTCGTGCCGCATGGCGCGCCCGCTCAGAATTCAGGCGCCGGGACTGACCTATCACGTCACGGCGCGCGGCACCGGTCGAATGGCCATCTACCTGGACGCGGTCGACCGTCGTCGATTCCTGACCTTCGTCGCTCGCGTCGTCCACTACTTCGGGCTCCGCTGCCACGCCTATTGCCTCATGACCAATCACTATCACCTCGCGGTCACGACCACCGAGGCCAATCTGTCGCGTGCGATCAAACAACTGAACGGCGACTACGCACAATGGTGGAACCGACGGCACCGGCGCGTCGGCCATGTGCTTCAGGGGCGCTTCGGATCGCAAATCGTGCAGGACGGCGAGTATCTCCTGAACGTTTGCCGCTATATCGTGCTCAATCCGGTCAAGTCGCAGCTGGTCCGCACGCCGGCGCGTTGGCACTGGAGCAGCTATCGCGCGACCGCCGGTCTCGTCAGGGTTCCATCGTTTCTGGATTGCGACGACCTGCTGGATTGCTTGAGTCCTGACGATCCAGAGGAAGGCGTGAGGCGGTACCGGGAATTTGTCCTGGGCGCCAACGCGCGGCTCCTGCGATTACCCCGCAAGGCGATCGTGGGGGACGAGGATTTCATCGCACGGTTCCAGCCTTACCGGGTCCGAGCGAGTCGGGAAGTGCCGCGGCGGGATGGACGCCGCGCGCTCGAGGTGCTGTTCCGCGGGGCGGTCACACGCACATCGCGAAACGCGGGGGTGATCGCGGCGTTTCGGGAGAGGTATCCGCTCGCGGAAATTGCGCGCTATCTGGACGTGCACCCGAGCACCATCAGCAAGATAGTCTCGCCGCACCGGTGTCAGGTCGTGAATAATGCTGAGATTCAAGACCTGACCCCTTCGTGATCTCCACCCGCAATCTCGATCGCCTGCCTGACATCCCCTCGTTCCGACGACTGACCCGCGCGCTCGCGATGCTCGATGCCATCATGTCGCCCGTGTGGGGGTTCCGCTACTACTCGTTCAACTCGCGGTGGGCAGACGGAGAGATGATGGCGTCGATGCGCAACGGGTCGGGCGATGAATGGTTTGCGCTGCTGTCGCCGGCTGGTGTCGCGCTTCACGGCCTTGCCCACGAGGCGCCAATTTTCCGACCCGACTCGCCGTGGCCGGGCATCTTCGATGGTCTGCCGCGAGAATTCCACGCGAACTTCCTGCACGAGCCGGCATTCGACACGGCCAACAGTACGTTTTGCGTGTGGCGGCGGACGACGGACGACCGGTGGCATCGCGGGCCGGTCCACCTGCCGCCTGGCGACGACCCTGACGGCTCGGAGGAGCTCCTGTCGATCCTCGCGGGCGAGCCGCCAGCAGTATGTGCGGTTCGCCGCCGACTACTACGAACGGGAGATCGCTGTCGCCGATGTTGCGTCGATCTACCGACACGACTCGCTCACCGCGGACCTCGTCCGGCGCCTCAATCCGAAGGTTGAAGTCGATTCACTTGCCGACGACATTGCGGAGATCGGCTATCCCGAGGCGGTTCAGCCGTTGACGTAGCTCCTCGCGTCGTCCCGTCGTCAACTGGACTAAGATTGCCGGCGATCGAGCGGCATGGTGCCAGGTCGTGAATAATGCTGGAATTCAAGACCTGACCCCTGCCCGAGGAGGCAAGATGAAGATGCTGACTGCTGTGCTGAGTCTCTGCAGTGTGCCCCTGATCGCGCTGCAGGCCGGATCCCAACCCGCGCGCGGGGCGAACGACCCCGCGATCATCGCCGTGGCCGATCAATATGTCAAGGCCACCCTGGCCGGCGATGCGAAGGCGATCGCCGCGCTCTACACAGACGATGCGGTGGAGATGCCGCCGAATGCGCCCGCCGTCAAGGGACGCGCCGCGATTCAGCAGCTCTACGAGATGAATTTCAAGGCGGCAAAGATAAGCGACTTCTCGCTCACTCACGTCGAGAGCCGATCGTCAGGCGATACGGGCTACGACACCGGAACGTTTCGACAGACGGTCACGCCGACCGGCGGCACTGCCATGAAGGACACCGGCAAGTATGTCGTGATCCTCAAGCGCACCGGAGGAAGCTGGAAGGTCGCGTACGCGATTTACAACAGCGATCTGCCGCCTCCACCACCCCCGAAGTAGCCACGCTCGCCGTTGATGCGTTCAAAGTCTGTCGCAGCGACGATCGTGAGGAGGGGCGCAGTGCCCCTTCTCGCCCTGGTACTTGCCGGGGCGTGTGCGTCGGCGCCGCCTCGCACACCGGCCCCCGCCCCGGCACACTACTCGGATATCGCGGAGTATCGAGCGGCGCGCGAACGGCTCATCGCCGAAGATCGCGCGACGCGGTTGGGCGCGAATCTCGTGCTCACGCCGTCAGAACAGACAGCCAACCGCCGGCTCATGGCGCTCAAGCAAGCCGAGCTGGATCGAACGCGGGAATACTTTCCTCCGGCGCATAGCTTTCTCGAAGAGAAGACAAAACAGATCATCGCGGATTCACCGGTGTTCGAGATCATGAGGCGTCTCCCCAAGGGCGGTGTCCTCCACGCCCACGGCGGCGCGCTCGGAGACTTTCGCTGGCTGGTCAGTGATGTCTCGTATCGTCCGGACTGCTACATCTATCTAGGCACTGGGTCCGCTGTGCCGAGCGGTGCTCTTCGGCTCGCAAAGACCTCGCCTGGAGAAGGCTGGCGCCTCGTGAACGAGGTGCGAGCATCCGCGCCGGATCAGAAAGCGTTCGACGAAGGAATCTACCGATCCATCACGCTCGGCGAAGAGGATCTGCAGACACCCGACATCTGGCAGGAGTTCACGGCCGTCTTTCTGCGCGTCTCGGGGCTCACCGGGAATCCATCGGTGAGGGCCGAATACTGGCGAAACATGCTCATGGCGCTAGTCGACGAGAACATTCAATACCTCGAGTCGCGTTCCGTCGCCATCGAGCTGTCGATCGTTCAGGACGTCAGGACTCGCGACCCGGACTTCGACGTCAAGTTCATTGCGGCAGCCGGCCGGGCTGGCTCGCGCGAGCAGGTCGCGCAAGCCCTCGCGAACGCGATCGAGCTTCGCGCGAAAGACCCTGAACGGGTCGTGGGCTTCGACCTCGTCCAGGAAGAGGATCGAACGAACACGAACCTCTATTACGTCGAGCAGCTGCTCGCCGCGCGACGGGAGGCCGAGCGCAGGGGCGTCGACCTGCCGCTCTATCTGCACTCGGGCGAAACGAGTTGGGCGGAGAACGAGAACCTCTATGATGCCGTTCTGCTCGGCGCAGCGCGGATTGGACACGGCGTGGCGCTGATCAAGCATCCACGGCTGATGCAGATCGTCAAGGAACGCGGCATTGCGGTTGAAGTCTGTCCGATAAGCAATCAGCTCCTTGGCTATGTCCCCGACCTCAGAAACCATCCGGCCGTCTACTACATCAACGCCGGATTACCCGTCGTCCTCTCCACCGACGACCCCGCAATCTTCAGGCAATCGCTGTCGCATGATTTCTACGCCGCATTCATGGCGTGGGGCCTCGATCTGAAAAGTCTGAAGCAGCTCGCGATGAATTCGCTGATCTACTCCGCAATGAACCCCGACGAGAAGCGTCGGGCGCTCGCGGCCTGGGATCGCCGGTGGACGACATTCATCACGTGGTTGAACCAACGGTTGGAGTCGCAGTTTCCCGACACGGCGCCAATCAGTAACTGATCGCGGTTTTGAGGGCGCGCTGCGCTTCCTGCACGGCTGGCGACGAGGGCGAGGCGCCCGGCATGCTCACCAATTCCTGATATCGCTGGCGCGCCATCGCCGAATCCCCAGAGGCCGCCGCGGCGCGGGCCAGGCCGAGCACGGATGGCGTTCGCTTCGGAGTCCGTAGCAAAGCCTCTTCGAATGCCTGCACTGCGTCCTTCGCCCGTCCGGCCTCGAGAAGCATCTCGCCGTAGAGCTCGGAAGCGGGCTTGATCGGATCTGGGGGGCCAGACGGCGGCGACATCGACTTCTCGACGTCTGCGGCCTCCTTCGCGAGCTGCAGCGCCTCTTCCTTTTGTCCCTTCGCCCATCGCACAATCGCGCCGAGTTCTTTCTCACGGATCAGATGGGCCTTTGCGGCATACGCGGCAGCACCACCGGCCGTGCCGGCGGTGAGACTCTTCAGCTGCTGCTCGGCGGCTTCTGCCGTCGGCAAGTCACCCATCTTCGCGGCGCTCACGCCGACGATGTACGTCCAGGTGGCAGAGCCGCTGCCGTACATGCCGGGCATCCCGGGCATGCTCGCGTGCTCGCTTCCTCCGCTCCCTGCGGTCGAGAGCGGCAGCTTTTCCCATTGCCCCGTATCCGAGATGAGCCGCGCGCGCATGCCCAGATAGCCGTCGCGAATGCCGGCGTTGCCAGGATTGCGATCGGCAGCCTGCTTCGCCAGGTCCACGTTCTTCTTCGCGTCGTCGAGCCTGCCGAGCATCGTATTGGCATACGACAGCCAGGACAGCGTGTGAAAATCTTCGCGGCCCTCGCCGAGCTTCATCCGCGCGTTGAGGTCGACGGCGGCCTTGTAGGCGACCACGTTGGACGCGGCCGCCTCCTGCCACATCCCAAGCTGGATGAATATGTGCGACGGCATGTGCAGAGCGTGCGCCGCGGAGGGCGCGATCGTCGCGTAGGCTCGTGCGGCGGTCAGGCCCAGCGGCGCGTGGTCCGGATCGTCGAAGGAATGAATGATGAAATGTGCGGCGCCTGGATGTTTGGGGTTCTCTTGAAACACACGCTGGGCGATCGAGGCCGCCAGCGCCTGACGCCGGAAGCCGGTATCGCCCGGGCGCACGGTTCCGAGCAGCGATAACGCGTAGAAGACGGCGATCTCATGATCGTCCGGCCACTGCGCGGCCATGCGCGCCATGGCCTCCGAGTAGGCGGTGTCTCGCGCGAGCTTGTCGCCCGCCGAGAAATAGAGGATGTGCATCGCTTCGAGGAACGCCTTCTCTTTTGGCAGCTTCGCCTTCGCCACACGGCCCTCGTGAGTCGGATCCAGACGATCGAGGATCTTTTTCGCGGCTTCCACGTCCTGCTGCGCCCACAGGGCATGGTTGTGGCTCATCGCCTCACCCCAGTACGCCATCGCGAACGAGGGGTCCGCCTTCTGAGCCTGCTCGGAACGCCGCGGCCGCCTCGTCGAACTGAAAACTGTGGAGGGCCTTGACGCCCGTCAGGAACGCCTCCTGCGCCGACGCCGCGCCCGATGTGGGGAATGCAATGGTGCCGAGCTCCTGCGACGCGGCCGGCAAGACCGACACCAGGACGACGCTCAGGCCGGCGGCGGCGGTCGCGAGGGAGTGGAAAGAAGTCATCTGGAAGCTCCTGTCCGTCAGTCTATCAGGCCTCGATGCTACACTTCGCCGTCGATCGAAATGACTCGCCGCTATCCAGAGGACATGACAGCTCATGAAAACCATCATCGTTACCGGCACGAGTACAGGCATTGGATTTGCCGCTGCCGTCGCACTCGCGCGCGCGGGACACGACGTGTTTGCGACGATGCGCGATCCGGCGCGGTCGCCAGAATTGCAGGCGCTCGTGACGAAGGAGAACCTGTCGATCACGATCGTCCCCCTCGATGTCGACAGCGATGCGTCGGTGTCGAGGGGGATGGCGAAGATTCAGGAAATGCGCGGGCGCGTCGACGTCCTCGTCAACAATGCGGGCATCGGTCAGCTGGGGTCGGTCGAGGAAACGCCGCTGGACCAGTTCCGTCAGGTCATGGAAACGAACTTCTTCGGTGCGCTGCGGTGCATCCAGGCGGTATCCCGGGCATGCGCGCGCGGCAAAGCGGCCGCATCATCAACGTCACGTCGGTGGCTGGCAAGCTGGCGTCAGCGGGTCAATCCGCGTATTGCGCATCGAAGTTCGCACTCGAGGCCCTCAGCGAGTCGCTCGCTGCAGAAATGCGGCCTTTCAACGTTCGCGTCGCCATCGTTGAGCCGGGTGTGATTCAGACGCCGATCTTCGGAAAAGCGGCTGACGTATCGCGCGCGATCTATCGGGGCCTCGCCGTCTGAACGCGATTTTTGACGCGGCGCTCGAACAGCCGGTGCCAGCGTCGGTGGTCGGCGAGCAGATCAGGGACATCGTTGCGGACGAGAGCTGGCAGCTACGCTACCCGAGCGGCCCCGCCGCGGCGGGGATCCTCGCGTGGCGCGCGAGCATGACCGACGAGGATTTCGTGGCCATCGGTGCCCTCGGCGACGACGCGTGGTGCGAGTACATGCAGAACAACCTGGGGCTCAACGTGCGGCGGCACCTTACGAGCGTGGCTTGATCGCTGGGCTCGACGCCCTAACGTAAACTCCGAAAGCTGAAACCGCTAGGGTGTCAGGTCGTGAACAATGCTGACATTCAAGACCTGACCCCAAACTCCGACCCCACCTCGGTAGACGACGCCCGATACCGTAAAACCGGAAAAGCGCTGAAACCAGTGTCAGATCATGAATAATGCTGAGATTCAAGACCTGACCCCGACCGATGATCCTACGAGGTTCTTCTATGCCACGACGTGAGTGGTCGCGCCGAGATGTCCTGCGACAGTGCCTGGCTGCGGGCGTGCTCGTTGTCCCGGCTGGATGGGGTGAGGCGGAGGTGCTGCACGCGTGGGTGGACGCGCAGGGCGAGCGACAGCCAACCGCCCATGTCGAGATGGGGCCCTTCTACAAGAAGCGCGCTCCCACCACGACGACGCTGCGGTCCGCCGGGGATCCCGGCATGCCACTCACAGTCAGTGGCCGAGTCATCAACGTGCACGGCGAGCGGGTGCCCGGCGCGACGATGGAAATCTGGCAGGCGAACCACGGCGGCCTTTACGATCTCGAGGGCTATCGCTATCGCGCGGCCATCACGCCTCCGGCGTCAGGTACCTATGCGTTCGAATCGATCATGCCGGGACACTACCCGGCACGTGTTGCGCGGCATGTGCACTACTTCGTCACCGCACCGGGACACAAAACGCTGTCGACGCAGTTGTACTTCGCGACCGACGAGGTCTTCGAAGGGAACCCCGACAAGAACTACTCGAAGGATCCGCTGATCACGTCGCGCACGCTCGTGCGGCCGGTGACCGTCACCGGGCAGCCGGGCTCGGCGATGGCGTCGGTCGAATTCGAGCTGGTGCTCGAGAAAGCGTAGTCGATGGCTCGTACCCCAGTATTGGTGTCGTTCGGTGTCGCCACTGTTCTCGCAGTCGCGGGTGCGACTACCCGCGAACGACAAGTGCCAGCCGGCGCCGTCCCGCACTCAGCAGTCGTCACCCTGCCAGCCGTCATCACGAGCCTGACCGCAATCAACCAGTCGTCCAGTGTTGCGGCGGGACTGACGGATGGCCAGGTTGCGGTGTGGAACGGCCGCGACACGGCTCCCGCAGTCGTGTTGAAGCCCCACGCGTCGCGCGTGCTCGCCGTCGGCTCGACGGCCGACGGTCGTGAAGTGTGGAGCGTGGCCAAAGACGGATCGCTCGCCCGCACGCGGATCGCGCCTGACGCCCAGCCGACGTCGCGGCCCGTCGACCTGGGAGCGGCGCCGATCCGTGCCGCCGCGTTCTCGGCCGATGGCGCGATGCTCGTGACAGGCGGGGAGTTCGGCGAGATCCGCGTGTTCGACACAGCGTCCGGCGCGTTGCGGCGACAGCTCCGCGGTCATCGCACAGAACTGCAGTTCATAGCCGTGCGACCCGGCTCGACAATCGTGGCCAGTGCGAGCGCCGAGGCTGACCTCCGCATCTGGGATACCGCAGCCGGGCGCGAGGTCGAGTTCGTCAACAGTGATCTGTCTATCTTCGCGCTGGCGTTCAGTCCGCGCGACGGGACGCTGGCGTCGGGCGGCGTGGACCGCCGACTGACGCTGCGCGATGCGACCACGTTCAAGGCGGTGGGCGACCTGGCGCTACAGGCGCCCCGGATGGTCGCCACGCTGGCGTGGTCGCAGAATGGCCGCTTCATTGCGGTTGGTGATATCGACGACGAAACGCTGTCGAAGGGTGGAATACAGGTCGTGGATGCCGCCAGTCGTGCGGCCGTCGCCAGCCTCGATACAGGCCGTGTGCCGGCCGACGCGCTGGTGTTCGCGGGCGATGCGGGGATGGTCGTCGCTATCGTCGGCCGCGACCTGCGCGCGTGGAGCGTGGCTGCCGTCAAGTGACCACGCGGTTCGTGGAGTTCGTCGAGTCCTGGTGCTGGGACGAATCGCCGTTTTCCTGATGATAAACGACGTTTAATTGACGCGAAATGCCAGCCGGACTATAGTAGCTGCCTCTCATCCATACGTCCCGACTAACAGCCCTGCCGTAGGTGTGTGAGCCGTCGTGCTGCGAACGCTCACGGCGTGTGTCCCTCCCCGCGCCCCGGACGCGGTGTGTTCCAAGAAGGTGTTTCGATGAAATCAGGCTCCACTTGTCTCCTGATCGCCGGACTGGCGATCAGCAGCGCAGCTGTCGTTGTGTCCGCCCAGACCCCGGCGCGCAATCCCAACGATCCGCCGCCCATGCTGCTCATCTTCCGCGAGGAAGTGAAACCAGGGAGGAATGCGGCTCACACGGCGAACGAAATCGGGTGGGCCGGCATGATGGCAAAGGCCTCATGGCCGACCGGCTGGCTTGGGGCGACGTCTGTGACCGGCCCAAACGAAGCCTGGTTCTTCACCGGGTTCGACTCGCTGGCGGCCTACGAGAAGGATCGAACTGGCGCAAAACGCAGCTGAATCGCTGCGCGACGCCGACAAGTTTGCCGCCCAGGAGGGCGATCTGTTGACGCGGACATCGACGTTGATCGGCGCCTACCGCCCAGCATTGAGCTATCAAGGGGCTGTCAATCTGCCGAAGATGCGCTATTTCAGCGTGGACACGGTTGTGGTCAAGGCTGGCCACGTCGGAGAATTCGTCGAACGCTGGGAAGCGATCGTCGCCGCGCACACCAAGGGGAAGGTCGACGAGCACTGGGCCGTGTACGAGATAACCTCGGGAGGCCTGAGCGGCACATACCTCTTCTTCTATGCGATGGACTCGCTCGCCACAATCGACGCCTCGGGGCCGAAGCACCGGGACACCGCGTACCGGGATGCAGTCGGCGAAAACGGCCGGTCGAAGAATGCGGACATGACCCTCAACGCGATCGAGAGGCAAGAGAACAGGATTTTCGAGTTCAGCCCGAAGATGAGCTACTTGAGCAAGGCGTGGACTGAAGGCGATCCTGAATTCTGGGCGCCGAAGCCTGCGCCGGCACCACCCGCCCCGAAAAAACAGTAGGGGATCTCTCGAATTACTTCGCCAGCGCCTCGCTCACGGCGTCTGCGAAAGCCATCGACCTTCCGTGCGCCGACGCGCGATCCGCGTCGGCGCCATCAGCGCACGCCGGGCGGCGCCCAGATAACGATCGAGCAACGAGCCCAGAATCGGATCCGAATGTCGGCGTCCAAGGGCTCCAATTCCGCCTGCACGGACTCTGTAAGCCGAAGTCAGCTGCGTCGGCGAAGAGCAGGAATCGGTTGACTTCCCATTCCGATGGACCTATCTTTCCGATCCGAAATGGGGTCACATATGCGATGGCGCGGCTGGCTATTGGTCGGCGCTGCCGCAATCAGCGGCTGCGCCTCCCTGAACCGCAACACCCTCCCGAACACCCACGCGGTGAAGGCTGGAATGACCACGGCCGAAGTGACGACGCTGCTGGGCAAGCCGCCGTGGAGCTCCGATCCCGCTACTGTTCAGGAGTGGCGCTATTGCTCAACCGACAGACCATCCGACCTGGTCGTCGCCATCTTCTTCCGCAATGACGTGGTCGTCGAGAAGACCTCCTACCGGGTCGATCTCACCGACAACCACTTCGGCGAGACCACTGGTGGACGCATTGGTTCGTGCCGGGACACGATCAGCGACGAGGGCCCTGACGTGGGCTCGCAAGACTCGCGACCGGGCCTACGGTCGTTGACAAGACGTCGCATACGACGGAGCACCCATGGACGTCCACACAGGTACTGACGGAACTCCAGAAACTCGGCAAGCCCAACACCATCAAGATCTACACGCGCCACGGCGTCACTGGACCCTGCTACGGCGTCAACTACGCTGACCTCAAGCCGCTGGTGAAAAAAATCGGGCGCAATCACGAAGTCGCGCTCGGGCTGTGGGACTCCGGCGTCCACGACGCACGCGTGGTGGCGACGATGATTGCCGAGCCGGAAAAGATGACGCGCACCGAGGTCGAACGCTGGTTGAGCGACTGCACCAACTACGTGATCACCGACGCCGTCGCTGGCGTCGCGGCGAAGATGCCGGACGGTCTGGAGATGGCCCGTTCGTGGATTGAGCAGGACGGCGAGTGGACGACCACCGCCGGCTGGAACGTTGTCGCGGCGAGCGGGCCGCAGGGCAAGCTGACCGCCGCCGAGGTGGATGGGATGCTCGAGAAGATCGAGCGCGGCATCCACACGCAACCGAACCGGACACGACATGCCATGAACAACGTGCTCATCGGCATCGGCGGCTACGTGGACGAGCTCCGGCCACGTGTGCTGGCGGTCGCCAAGGCGATCGGAACGGTGCACGTCGATCATGGCGAAACCGGCTGTAAGACGCCGGACGCGTCGGCCTACATCGCGAAGGTGGTCGCCCATCAGACCGGAAAATCGGCGAGCGCGAAAGCGGCGACCGTGAAAGGTGTGACGAAGAATGCACGGGCGGCCGGGAAGCCGAAGGCAGCAAAGACCAGGGCCGTGAAGACCAAGGCCGCGAAGACCAAGGCGCGAGGACCAAGCCAGCGACGATGAAGGCCAAGGCACGGCCCGCGAAGGCGTCCAGGAAAGCCAAAACAGCGAAACCCGCCACGAAGAAGAAGACCCGCTCGCGATAGCCGTCACTGACGTGCCCATCTACATCGTCCAACTCGGGAGCGACCGAATGCGAGGAGAAGGCCCTCGCCTTGGCACGGTGCGCCGGCCGCCGCGCGGCGTCCCGAAATCCGACTACGCGCGTCGCAACTTCTATGACGTCTGGCTGCCGGATCTCGCGCCGAGCGCCGACGTCGTGGGAGACTTCCAGAAGTCGGATGGCGGCGATGCGGCGTGGCGAAAGCTGGAACGGCGCTACAGGGCAGAGATGAAGCAGCCTGAAAAGGCCAGGCTGCTCGGCCTGCTCGCGGCGTTCTCGCACACGACCAGCTTCTCGGTCGGCTGCTACTGTGACGACGAGCGGCGCTGTCACCGGTCCATCTTGAGAAGCCTCCTTCAGAGTCACGGCGCAAAGATCGCCTGACCAGAGGCTCGTCTTCGTCCAGAACGCGCTGACGGCCATTCGTCGATGACCTGCTGATGTCGCGACGCGCGCTTTGTGATAACACTGGAACATGAACCGTGTGTTCACGTGCGCGCTCCTGGTAGGTATCCTGGTCGCGCCGAGCGCGGCCGGCCTCGCACGAGTGCCGCCTCAGGAAGCGATCGCCGACATCTTGATCTCGCGGCAGCTCCTCGAGAGCCACCGGCTCGAGGTCGGCGACGTCGTGCGCTTGTCGCCCGATCGCTCCGCCGATCGGGCACGGCCGTTCCGGATAGCCGGCGTGTACCAGCCGACGCCCGATCCCTTGCGCTTCGCCCAGCGCCGGCTCGAAGTGCGTCTGCATCTGCCGGACCTGCTGACTCTGAAGGCCGATCCGTCCGATCCTGCGAGCGCCGAGTCTGTGACGTCGATCAACGTCGCGCTCCGGAATCCGTCCGATGCCAGCGCATTCGCGCGCGACGTTGCTGCGCGCATGCCGTCTCTCGTCGGACGGCCGACGAGCCTGCCCGACGAGCGCACGAACACGTTCATCGTCGTCGAGCGATTCCATCTGGCGATTGCCATCGTGACGGTTATCGGCAGCGCCGTCTTCCTGCTCGCGCTGATGGTGATGCTCGTCGACGAACGTCGTGGGACGGTCGGGACGCTTCGCCTGATCGGGTTCACGAGGCGTCGCATCCTGATCCAGGTGCTGATAGAAGGGGCACTCATCGCGCTTGCCGGCGCCGTGTTCGGCATACTCTTCGCGCTGGCGTCCGAGGGAGCGTTCAACCGCTTCTTCCAGTGGCGGTACGACACGACGCTGGTCTTTCTGCGGGTCACTCCTCAGGTCGTCTGGCAATCGCTCGCGATGTCCGTGCCGCTCGGCATGGCCGCGAGCCTGATCGCCTCCTGGACGATGCTGCGCCAGCCGATCCTGACGCTGGTGCGACGCTGACATGCGCGCGCTTCGTTTTGCCTGGCTCAGCCTGGTCCGGCAGCCGGTACGATCGCTCCTCGGCATCCTCGGCGTCGCGGCCGTCGCCGCGCTGCTCTTCGACATGCTGCTCCTGTCGCGCGGGCTCGTCATCTCGTTCGGCGAATTGCTGGACCGATCGGGTTTCGACGTTCGCGTGCTCGCCACAGACGCGCCGCCCCTCACCGGCCCCCCACTGACCGGCGCCGCCGCACTGGTGACCGACATCAGCGCGCTGCCAGAGATCGAAGCGGTCCTGCAACTTCGCATCCACCACGCGGAAATCGTCACGGACGGCACGTCCGCGACAGGAACAGGCGGCACGAGAACGGCGTGCCCAATCGCGGCATCGTCAAGTCGACTTCATCGGCGCCGACCCGCGTGTCAGATCGATGTGGACCGTGGTCGAGGGGCGGGATCTTCCCGATCAATCGTCCTCTTCGTCGTCGCTGGTCATCAATCGCCAGCTCGCAAGGCGGCTCGGCGTCGCGGCGGGCGGCAGCGTCTCGCTGCGCGGCCAGTGCGGTGGTGAAACGGATGCGCGGCCTCCGGTCACGTTCACCGTCGTCGGCATCGCGGATTTCCCATTCGATACAGTTACCGATCGGACCGCGGCCGGCACGCTCGCGGACGCCGATCGCCTTTGCGGCGACGAGAGCACGGATCGCGCCGAGATGCTGCTGGTCCGCTCCAGGCCTGGCGCCGGTGCGGCTGGCGGCGTCGGCCGCCATCAGCGCCGCTCATCCCGACCTCCACGTCGTCACTAACGAGGAGCTGGTCGAGCGGTTCAGCCGCGTCGAGTTTGCGTACTTCCGGCAGATCTCGACCGTGCTCGCGACCATCACGCTATTCTTCGGCTTCCTGCTCATCGCCGTGCTGCTGACCGTATCGGTCAACCAGCGACTCGGAGAGATTGCCGCGCTTCGGGCCGTCGGGCTGTCGCGCTCGCGCGTGGTCGCAGGCGTGTTGTGGGAATCGGTGATGCTCGTCGGCGCAGGCGCCATTCTGGCGCTGCCTCTTGGCGCCGCGCTCTCCACGTGGCTCGACGCGATTCTCCGCGCCCTGCCCGGCCTGCCCGCCGATCTGCGTTTCTTCGTTTTCGAGCCGCGAGCGCTGGTGCTCTACGCCGCGATGCTGGCCATCGCCTCGGTCGCCGCTGCGGCGTATCCGATGCGCATCGTCGCCGTGCTGCCGATCGCGGCGACCCTTCGACGCGAGGTCGTCTCGTGACGCCGATTGTCGAAGCGCGGAGTGTGTCGCGGATCTTCCCGATGGCGGCGGGGCCCGTCGCTGCGCTGTGCGATGTGTCGCTGCGCATCACGCCCGGCGAGTACATCGGCGTCGTCGGTCCATCCGGCTGCGGAAAGTCCACGCTGCTGCACGTGCTCGGGTGCGTGGACGTGCCCACGAGCGGCCAGGTGCTGTTTCAGGATCGCGAGGTCGGGTCGCTTTCCGACGCAGACCGGAGCAGGCTCAGGCTGCGCGAGATCGGCTTCGTGTTTCAGCGCTTCTTTCTCCTGCCAATGCTGACCGCATGGGAAAACGTTGAGCTGCCGCAGGCCGAGGCGGGAGTCGGCAGGGCCGAGCGTCGGCAGCGTACCGAGGAGCTGCTCACGTACGTCGGTCTGCACCGCGCGCCGGGCATCGTCCGTCCGAGTTGTCGGGAGGGGAGATGCAGCGCGTGGCAATCGCGCGCGCGCTCGCCAACCGGCCGCGCCTGCTGCTGGCCGATGAGCCGACCGGCGAGCTGGATCAGGCTACGGGGGAGCAGATTGTCACGCTGCTCGACCGGCTACACGCCGACGGCACGGCGGTCGTCGTCGTCACGCACGATGCCGCCGTCGCCAGCCGCGCCCACCGCCTCCTCCGAATGCGCGACGGCCGGATTGTCGAGGAGGCGCAGCAATGATCATGACGCTGGCGCTGCGTTCGCTGCTGTCGCGTCCGGTTAGAAGCGCCGTGCTCGCTGGCGGGTTCGGTCTGGGGGTCGCCGTCATGGCCGCACTGCTGGGGATCGGGAGTGTGATTCTCGATCAGGCGCGCGCCCCCGCGCTCGTCGGAGGCGGCGACGTCGTTGTCGGCGGCGCGTCGGGCCGCGTCGGGAACGCGAGGTTCGTGCTGTCCCACGTGCTCGGCATGAACACGCTTGCCGATCGGATCGCGGTCGCATCGCCAGGCAGCCGGGCGAACCTGTACCTCATCGACGATCGTGGTGCGACGCCGATTCAGGCGCGCGGCGGCATTCCGAGCCTGGAGCGCCAGTTGAAGGATCCGGAAACGAGCGGCATCGATGCCTGGATGGATACGCCCGCCGACCGTGCGTGGACATCGCCGGATCCGGAGGAACTGCTGCGCGGGATGGATCGCTTCCACCCTGTGCCGGACGTGCCGGCGCGCGCGAGCTCATGGGCCGAATGGTTGTACTTCAACGGTCGCACGGGCTCCGACGCGGTTCTACCTGACGTTCTTCGCCGGACCGCGCGCACGAGTCAGGGGCGCGGACGCTCGGCGTGCGCCTGCAGCTCGAACGTGGCGGCACGCTGACGTCGTATTCGGACTCGGTGGAGGTGGACGACCGTCAGCTCGCCTCCGCGCCCGACCTCAGTGCCGGCCGAAACAGTGTGCGGCTCGCTGGATTGGACTATCGCATCAGGATCGATCTTCCGGCGGAGTCAGGTGGCTCGCGCGCGACGGGCGAGATTGTCGTCCGCGCCGTTCCGGGTCGATCGCTGCCGCCGTTTTCGATGCGTGGCGCCGGCGGCTGGGTGTCTGGTTATGTCGTCCCCGTGATGTCGGGCGGCCTCGACGGCACGATCATCGCCGGCGGCGAGTCGATCGATCTCTCCGGCGGCGTCGGCTATCACGACCACAACTGGGGGTTCTGGGAGGGCGTGCGCTGGCAGTGGGGCCAGGTCGAGGGCAGCGGTCTGTCTTTCGTCTACGGCCGCGTCTATCCGCCAGCCGATGCCGCCGACGCCACCCGAGTCCCCGGCTTCCTGATCGCGATCGGCCCGGAAGGCCCGGTCGGTTACGCCACTGACGTCACCATCGACGAAACGAATCGCGAATCGAGCACGGAGCCACGCCGAATCGTCGTCCGCGGCCTCAGCGATTCGCTCACGCTGACCCTCGACATCGCCGTCGACCAAGTGACCGCCACCCGGATGGGTCGCGGCGGCTTCGGCAGTGGTATGGACTTCCTCCAGCTCCGCGCGACGTACCGTGTCACTGGCCGTGCGGGATCACATGACGTCGATTTCACCGCACCCGGCAGCGCCGAGACCTTCCGTGGCCCCGCCTCCGCGCTCTCTCGCGACCGCTTCGGCGAGGCAGGCTCCCGCCTCCGCGACGGCCCCGCGAGCGCTTCGGCGAGGCAGGCCGCGTGAATGATTCGCCTTGCACCGTTCTATACTTGGCCGTTCCGCGGCCCTTCGCCGCGCCCTTCACATGCCATCACTCGAGAGGCTAGCTGTGACGCACGTCCGTTCGACTTTGATCGCCCTTGCGCTCGCCACCACTGGTCTGTCGGCCCAGGATTCGCTTGCCCGCATCGAAAAGGAAACGGCGAGGGTCACGCCCGCGATCATTGAAATTCGACACCAGATCCACCAGAACCCTGAGCTATCCAACCGCGAAGAGAAGACCGCAGCGTTGGTGGCTGACTATCTGCGGAAGCTCGGCCTCGAGGTCCGGACAGGCGTCGCCAAGCACGGGGTGGTCGCGCTGTTGAAGGGCGGCCGGCCGGGTCCAGTCGTGGCTGTGCGTGCGGACATCGATGCGCTGCCGGTCACCGAAGAGACAAGTCTTCCTTTTGCCTCGAAGGTGCGCGGGACGTATCTCGGCCAGGAGGTCGGCGTCATGCACGCGTGCGGCCACGACATTCACACGGCCGTGCAGCTTGGCGTTGCCAACGTCCTCGCGGCGATGAAGGCGGACCTGCCCGGTACGGTGAAGTTCATATTTCAACCGGCTGAAGAAGGCCCGCCGCCCGGCGAGGAGGGTGGCGCATCGCTGATGGTGAAGGAGGGCGCGCTGGACAATCCGCGGCCCTCTGCGATTTTCGGCTTGCACGCGTTTTCAGAGATGGCCGTCGGCGAGATCGGATACTCCGAAGGGCCCGCGTTCTCGGCGGCGGATACCTGGGAGGTCAAGATCGTCGGGAAGCAGGCGCACGGCGCCAGGCCGGAGTTGTCGGTGGATCCGATCGTCACGGCCGCGCAATTCATTCAGGCGCTGCAGACGATCCGATCGCGGACGATGTCGGGAAACGAGCCCGGGGTCGTGACGGTAGGTACTGTACACGGCGGCCAGCGTCACAACATCATTCCGGCGGAGGTCACGCTGACGGGCACCATCCGAACCTTCCGGTCGGACATGAGCAAACTCGCCGAAGCGCGACTGCGGGCGATCCTGAAGGGCGTGACCGAGTCGTCTGGTGCGACCGGCGAGGTCATCCGCTACGAGCGGGGCGCACCGGCGACCATCAACAACGTCGAGCTGACACGCGCGACCGTGCCGGCGCTCGAACGGGCCGCAGGAGCCGATCGGGTGAAGCGGACTGAGCCGGCGATGGGCTCGGAGGATTTCTCGTTCTTCGCCAACGAAGTGCCGGGGTTCTTCTTTCGTCTCGGGCAAGTCAAGCCAGGTACGACAACTGGCGATCATCACACCCCAACGTTCCTCGCAGACGATGGCTCGGTGCCGGTAGGAATCAAGGTGATGAGCTACGTGCTGGTCGATTATCTGAGCAGGCAGAAGTAGGCGTTTGTGCGCATCATGCTCGCAGCACTGGCGATCGCAGCGCTCACGGTTCTCGCTGACGCCCAGGGCACCGTCACGACCGACCGCGACGCGATTCTCGCTGCGGTCCAGAAGTTCTTCGACACGATGACGTCGAAAGATGTCGCCGGCGCACGCACGGTGCTGGTCCCCGACGGCCGCATGTTCTCTGTCGTCGATGGTACCGCGCCCCCGACATTCCGCGGCCGCACGCTTCAGGAGTTTCTGGACATGCTGCCGACCTATAAGGAGACGTATCGGGAGCGATTCTGGAATCCTGACGTTCGCATCCAGGGGCCCATTGCGGTGGTCTGGACGCCGTACGACTTCTGGATCGACGGCAAGTTCAGCCACTGCGGCATCGATGCGTTCAATCTCGTCAAGACGCCGGAGGGTTGGAAGATCTCTGGCGGGATCTACACAGTGCAGCGCGAGGGATGCGCGCCGAGCCCGCTCGGGCCGCTGAAGTAGAACACGCCCATGATTCCGTTCTCGGTGCTCGACCTTGCGCCGATCACGCAGGGCAGCGACGCCGCAACAGCGCTCGGGCACACCCTCGATCTCGCACGTCACGCCGAACGGCTCGGGTACGTGCGCTTCTGGCTTGCCGAGCACCACAACATGCCTGGTATCGCGAGCGCCGCGACCGCCGTGGTGATCGCGCACGTCGCCGGTGGCACGCGCACGATTCGCGTCGGGGCCGGCGGCATCATGCTCCCGAACCATGCGCCGCTCGTCGTCGCCGAGCAGTTCGGCACGCTGGAGTCGCTATTTCCCGGGCGCATTGACCTGGGGCTCGGCCGCGCACCTGGAACGGATCATGCGACCGCGCGCGCGCTGCGGCGGACGCTCGTCAGCGATCCGGATGCGTTCCCGCAGGACATCCTCGAGTTGATGTCGTACTTCCAACCGCCCGCAGGGCAGACGGTTCACGCCGTTCCCGGAACGGGATTGAAGGTTCCAATCTACATCCTGGGGTCGAGCCTGTTCGGCGCGCGCGTGGCTGCGGCGTTTGGCATGCCGTTCGCCTTCGCGTCGCATTTTGCGCCGGCGATGCTGATGCCGGCTCTCGAGACGTATCGCACGGCTTTTCGAGCTTCAGCGGGACTCGCGAACCCCTACGTCATTCTCGGCGTCAACGTTGTCGCGGCGGATACCGACGAGGAGGCTCGTTTCCTCGCATCATCCGGTCGCGAGGCCTTTGCCAGCCTGCGCAGGGGAATGCCAACGACATTGCCGCCGCCCAGCGAGGAGTATGCGAGGGATGTCGTGCCCTTTGGCGACCGGCCATTCGAAGAGATGAGCTCCGTGGCGATGGTCGGCTCGCCGTCAACGGTCCGTCAGGGCCTCCGTCAATTCATCGAGCTGACGAGGCCGGACGAGATCATGATCGTGTCGCACATCTACGATCATGCGAGGCGTTTGCGCTCGTTCGAGATAGCTGCTGAAATCCGCGCGTCGGTTGCTTGAGGCTTGCGAGCACTGACGATCAGCTCCGGAGATGGCGGTAGTGTCACACTCCGGGCGCGATCAACTTCCAGCATCCCGCGACGCGCGCCGGCGACGGCCTTGAGCGGGATCGTCCGATCGAACGTCACCAGCCGTCCGCCGTTTGCACGCGCGAGCCCGAGCAGGTAGATGTCCGTGAGGTTGCGGTGGGTGGCGAACGAGAGGTCGAACAGTCTGGTGTCGGTGAGTTGGATCGACTGTGGCCAGAACTCATGCTGCGGGCTGGCGCAGAACTTCCGCAGATGATTCGGCCACCGTCATCGGACGTAGATCGGGCGAACCAACGGCTGACAGCACCCGGATGAAGCCTGCCTGGGTGAGTGGGCACGTGGCCCACCCGCCGTCGGCGTTATCCGAGAACCAATCGTGCGCCGCCTCGTGGTGGACGTGACCGGGATCGAAGAGCGCGATCAGCACGTTGACGTCCAGAAGCGCCGCGCCGCTCACGCCTCGTCTCGAAGATCGTTGACCCGCTTCATCGTGAGTCGGGGAGCACCGGGACGAGCCGGCAACAGCGGGACGCCGTTGCGGACGCGTGCCTTGCCGTCGGAGCGAGTGCTTTTCGCGCGAGATCCGACAGAACTTTTCCGGCCGTACTTCCCTGAAAAGCTGCGAGCTCTTTGACCGTCTGCAGCACGTCGTCATCGAGGTCCAGCGTCGTCCTCATGGGCCGATCATCACGCATCAGATGGTCAACATATGGTGCTGGACTTCAGCAGCAGGACAGTCCACACGCCCCGACGGGTGTCCATCGTACGAGCGCGACAGCCGCGATCGACCACGACGCCTCAAAGCGATTGACATCGTGACCGTCGCGGCCGTCGCGCTCGTTCCATCGGCCGTTGGCGCCTCGGGTCCTGGAAAATTTCGACCGGAGGCTGGCGTCGGCGGGATTTGGGAGTTGGAAGTTGACCGCGTTTTTCAGCGGCCTGTTACGCCCCGAACTGCCGTAGATGATGATCCGTGTGCAGATAGCCCCAGCGCAGCCACTCGGCCTCTGACAGCCTGCCGAAGATCGGGTGTGCCGGCCAGCCGCCGCGCTGTGCCGCGAAGCGCTCGACGCGTGCTTCCAACTCGGCCAGATCCGCCAAAAAGTCGATCGGCTTCGTGCCGCCGACTTCCTGGTCGACTTCCGGAACGGTTTGGATGCCGGGGGGCCACCGGAGTGGAAGATGAAGGGCGATCCACTTGACAATCGTGCGCCGACCCAGCGTCGACACATCGCTGGTGGGTTTTTCGCCACTCGCCATGCGGAACGCATCGCTGCAGTGACACACCATCTGGTGCACGGACATGCGGCCCCAGAGCCGGACGCTGTCAGCACGGAGCGTCCTGATCCTGCGGATGATCTCCTGTTTATCGCGATCGCGCGCGAGGGTGGGCATGGAATCAGCTTTCAGCCATGCGAGCTGTTGTCGCGCCGCTAGTGGCCCAGCAGTCGCTCGCCACCGGCGTCGCGGAAGGCGGTCAGCGCACGTTGCCGTCCGGCCTCCGCATCGGCGAGGAGCGATTCGAAATCCGGCCGGCCTCTCAGACGCGTCGAACTGCGGACGACTGGCAAGTGTTGCCGCGACGAAGTAGCCCTTGTCGACCGCGCGACGAAGATAACGGCATGCCCGGTCGTGCTCACCGACGTCGCAGAGCAGCCATCCCTCCTGAAAGACCGCTTCCGGATCGTCCTGAATCTTCAGTGGCCTGAGGTCCAGCCGGCGCGCGATCATTTCATCCGCGCGACGCTCCAGCCAGACCTGCAGGTAGTCGATCCACGACTGGAACGTGGCAATGCGCGACGGTTGACGCATGTCGTCCAGTCGACGCCGCGCTTCATCACGATTCCCCGCCAATCCTAGCGCGATGACCCGGATCCCGTCGTCTGCGCCGGCGACCAGGGCGGGCGATTCCACGTCCAGGAGATGACCGATGTCGCCGCTCATCAGGAGTGTCTGCTCGAGGCTCGACGGGACATTCGGGTCGAGGCGCCGCGCCTCGCGGTGGGCGGCAATGGATTGATCGAACAGCCCGCAGTAACGGCATGCGTGGACGAGACCCGCGAAGAGCTCGGGATCGTTGCCGCGGCGGTTCGCCTGTTCCAGCAGCCGCATCAGCGCCCGGTCCGCGTGCCCCATATCCGCCTCGAGATGCGCGTAGAAGCGGTGCGCAATCGTCAGGCGCGGGTTGAGCGCAAGCGCTCGGCGAAACGCGTCTTCGGCCTTCGACTCGCTGTCCGGACTGTCTTCGATGTACTTGCCAATCACCCGATAGCAACGGCCCAGATGCGCCCAGGCGGGAGCGAAATTCGGGTCGAGCATGATGCATCGCTGATAGACATCACGCGCGCGCGCCAACCCTTCGTAGGTGCGAGCCAGTTCGTTCGCGCGCAGGTAGAGCTCGTAGGCACGGGGATCGCCCGGTGCGTCGGGCGTCGGTGGGGGGGTAATGGCGGTTCCCCCCAGCGGCAGCGAGAGTGCCTCGGCCACCCGGCTGGCGATGTGGTCCTGCAGGCCGAAGAGATCGCCCAGAGACGACTGCACGGTGTGTGACGTCACCAGTGTCCCATCGGGTGCTTCGACGAGCTGCACCGAGGCGCGCAGCTGATCGCCCGATCGCAGCAGCGCGCCGATGACGACGCGGTCGACGTCGGCATCCGACGCGAGCGCCTTCAGATCAGGCGCTTCCTTGGCGAACCGTGCCGCCACCGCGCTCGAACGCACGACGAGCGACCCGATTCCCGAAAGCGACGTGGAAATGGCATCCGCCAGGCTGAAGGCGAGGAAGTCGGTTTCCGGATCCGGCCGCAACACGCGGAAGGGCAGCACGACAATACGTGTGAGCGCACGCGCGAGCACGGGCGTGTCTGTGGTGCTGACACCGCGGACCGCACGCAGCTCGTCGGCCATCTCGTCGGCTGATGACGGACGATCCGCCGGACGCTTGGCCATTGCCCGGCGGATCACGCGATCGATGGCGGCCACGGCAGGAGATCCCGTCAGGGCCGGCGGCTGCTCGTATCGCGTGGCGTGCACGATCTCGGCGAGCGTGCGGCCTCCGAACGCCGGGCGGCCCGCGAGCATCTCGAAGATGATCGCGCCTGCCGCGAAGAGATCGCTGCGCGGATCGATGCTGTCTCCGGACGCCTGCTCTGGCGCCATGTAGCGCGGCGTCCCCAGCACGACGCCGCTGCGCGTGACATCCGATTCACCGCTGTACGACCCGGCGATCTCCGGCCGCGCCAGGCCGAAATCGAGGAGCTTGACGCCGTGGGCGGTCAGAAACACGTTCGATGGCTTCAGATCGCGGTGGACGATGGATCGGGCGTGGAGTGCGGAGAGGGCCGCCAGGATTCCAAGGCTGACAGGGAGGGCATCGGCCGCGCTCATCGGTCCACGTCGCAGCCGGTCGGCGAGCACTTCGCCCTCGAGCAGTTCCATCGCGATGAACAGCTCACCGCCATCCTCGCCGATCTCGTAGATCTGGCAGATATTCGGGTGATTGACGCTCGCGGCGGCTCGCGCCTCGCGCCAGAAGCGCTTTCGCGCGCTCTCGTCGCGGCCGAGCGACGACATGGTCTTGAGCGCCACGGTCCGCTCGAGCCGCTCGTCACGCGCCGCATACACGACCCCCATGCCGCCCTCGCCAAGCTTGTGCGCGAGCGCGTAGTGCCCGATGCGCGCCGGGGTCAGCTCCCGGGTCGCATCGTTGCGGGTGTGGTCAGAGGGCCGGTCAATCACGAATCCTCGATCATATCTTCCCACGGGGTTCACGACGAGGGTTCACGACGAGGGTTCACGACGAGGGTTCACCACGGGGGTTCACACGGGGGTTCACGACGGGGGTTCGCCAGCAGGGTTCACACGGGTTAACGCCAAATGGCGGTAGGAGTACGCGATCCGAGCGCTTACCCCTTACGCTTGATGCGTGCCCGTCATCGCGCTTCTTCTGTTCCTCGCCTTCATCGTCCTCGCGTCCATCGCGCTGCTGCCGCTCTCGCTCGTGCAACGCTATCGCGTCGGCACGGCGCGGCGGCCTGCGCGCGGATGGATGGTTACGATCAATCTGGTCGGCACCGCGATAACCGCTGCGCTGTTCCTCCTCGGATCGGCGGTGACCGGCATATGGGTCGCGAACGCTTTCGCCTACGCGGTAGCAGGCTTCGCGGTCGGCTGCGCACTCGGGTTGCTGGGCCTCGCTTTGACGCGCTGGGAGCCGACGCCGCGGTTTCTCTACTACACGCCCAATCGGCTGCTCGTTCTGGCGGTCACGCTGATCGTGACGGCGCGTGTGCTCTATGGCTTCTGGCGCAGCTGGCACGCGTGGACGGCGGGCCTTGATTACTCGTCGTGGGCGGCGGAGTCAGGTGTCGCAGGGTCGATGGCGGCAGGTGCGGTCGTCCTGGGTTATTACTTGGCCTTCTGGATAGGCGTCCGCCGGCGGCTGAAACGTCACCGGGCCGGAGTACGCAGAAACTGAAAAGGGTGGCTGGCACCTAGCCGGTGAAGGTGCCAGCCACCCTTGAGGCGCGGACGCTCAGCCCATCCGCGAAACCGCCTCCGCGAGGCGCTCGATATCTTCCATCGTGTTGTAGAGCTGGGCCGAGATCCGCGCGTGCAACCGGTCCCTGAACGAGTGCAGCTGCACCTCGATCCCATGCTCGAACAACAAGCGGTCTCGAACGTTCAACGACTCGTCGGCAGTGTGTCCGACGCTCTCAGGTAGGACGACAGTTGCCATCGTTCCGATCAGTGACTCCGGCGTTTCGAGCGGCACGTTCCATCGTTCGGCGAGCTTGCGGGCCCCCGCCCACGCCAATGCATGGTTGTACCGCTGCACTGCGGCCACGCCCAGCTCGCGCATCATGGCAATTGCGGCCGGCGCCGCGAGATGCGCAGAGGGATCCCGCGTCCCGGGAAGATCGAATTCGGCCGTGAATCCCTGATCCAGTCCCCACGAGATCACCGCCGGGTGCAGATCCTTCTGACGCTCCGGCGGCGCCCACAGAATGCCGCTGCTGCGCGGCGTCCACATCCATTTGTGCAGGTTGGCGACGTACCAATCCACGCCGAGCGAGGGGATGTCGAACGTGATTGCGCCGGGAGCGTGCGCGCCGTCAGCCAGGACGGCAACACCTCGTGCGTGACACTGCCTGGCGATCTCGGCGACCGGCAGGATCAGCGCGCTCTGAGACGTGATGTGGTCGATCACCGCGAGCCTGGTCTTGGGACCTATCGCCGCGACGACCGCGTCCACCAGGTCCGCGGACGAACGCACCGGATACGGCGTGACCGCGGTTCGCAGGACACCCCGGCGCTCGCGTGCGGCGAACGAGGCCGCCTGTGTCACGCCGCCATATCCGAGATCGGTCACCAGAATCTCGTCACCCGGTTCCAGCGGGAACGATCGCAGGACGGCGTTGGCGCCGGTCGTAGCGTTGTCGACGAACACGAGATCGTCGCCGCGCGCGCCAAGGAATTCGGCGACGACGTCAGCCGCCTGACGCATGCGCGGTTTATCCGGCCGCGGACGGCCAACGACGATGGAGGTGAGCTCGCGCAAGAGGTAGTCGCTGGGCCGCCGCTCGATGTCGTCGCGGATCGCCTGCTGTGCCGCCAGGATGCGATGCGGCGTCACGCCGACGGTGCCGTGATTCAGATACGTGACGCTCGGCTCGAGCGGCCATTCCGGCAGCATGGATTTCCCGAACGTGCGCGCCGCGCTCGGTTCCAGATGTTCAGACGTCTTCATAAAAGCGCTCTCAGGATCGTCGAAAGCCGGGAATGCCCCGGATAGGGCCAAAAACTCCGCTACGCGTGATTATCACTCACGGGCAGGGTGTGTCACCGGTCCGCGCTGACATTGGCTGGTCGGCGCTGATCTGTTGCAGGAATCGGCCGCGATTCTCGACGAGGTCCGACAACTCCTTGAACATGTCCGGATTGACGGCTTCGGCAAGGGGGAGGATGCAGGCTCGCGTCTCGGCCAGGTACCGGCGGACGAATGCCGCGTCGATGACGAACCCGAGCGCGGTCAGATTGCTGATGCGGTCGGCGAGCTTCAGCACCTTGGCTCGATGGCTGCCCTCCTCCATGACACGCCGCAGGTACTCGGTCTTCGGTTCTTTCACGCCATCGACCACACGCGGCGTGAGCTCCATGACCAGCGAGTAGACCGCAGGTCCATCCGAATCGATTCCCGCGATTTCCGCTTCGGTCACGCCCGGCATGGTCGGCGCATCCTCGAACAGGTCGTGAATGACCGCAGCCTTGAGCATGACCGGATCGACGATCTTGTAATCGAGCAGGATGCCCATCGTGCTGATCTGGTGCCGAAACATGTTGCTGCCGCCGCGGCGTTTCACGCCGATCAGGGCCATCGCCTTCACGATGTACGGCGCCATCGTGATCCGCCCGAGTGACTGTTCGATGCTGTCCATGCGCTGCGGGATTATAACGGGGGTTCAGGACGGGTTCACACGGGGTTCAGGACGGGGGTTCAGGACGGGGGTTCACCACGAAGGTTCACACGAGGTCCCGTGGCGCACACTGGGCTCATGCGTGCGATCGGCCGATAACGTCAATCATGGGCGACAAGCTCCCGCTGATGATCTCACTGATGGCTGGCGCCTGTGGCTGGCTCGCCCTGGCGGTCACCTCGGGACGCGAGGCGTGGGACGTACCGTCGTACTTCACGACGTTCGTGCCGGCGCTGGTGCTGTTCGCAGGCGCGCTTGGCGTTCTCTTCCCGCGGCGGGCGTGGCGCTGGGGTCTGGCGCTCTTTGGAGGTCAAGCGACCGTGGCATTCGCGCTCAATCCCACCGGTGGCTTGTTGCCGCTGGGACTCCTGGTCTTCGCTTTCCTGTCCATCCCCGCGGTCATCAGTGCCGCTCTTGGCGCGTTCGTCAGTCGACGTCTGCTTCGGCGCGGGGAAGTGCCCGATCTGCCCTGAGGCCACGACGTCTGCTTCGGCGGCGGGAAGTGCCCGATTTGCCCTGAGGCCAGTGTGCCCCGACCAGCAGGCGCCTGCTGTTTGCCGGCCCAACCGACCTCGTCCTGCTCGATGCTCATTCGGGAGTCAGCCGGCCACTCACACCGCTGGCGGGCCACTACGACAACTGGGGCCTGTACGGTCACGCTCTCGCGCGACGGTCGCGCGCTCGCCTATCTGCAGTCGCAAACCGAAGGTGACATCTGGGTCATGAGCCTCGATGCCCGACAGCCCGCGCCTTCGAGTGATCGCGCCCGCCACTGAGCGATAGCGCCCGATATACTTCGATCATGCGCTACCTCGTTCGCGCTCGGGTCAAGCCCGGCTGTGCAATGAATCTCCTTCAGGCGATAAATGACGAGACCCTCGGCCGAGGGTCGATTGCCGGCGACGAATACCTTCGCAATATGAACGAGGCCCGGCAGATGCCGGACGGGACCGTTCGCTGGGTCGAGGTTTGTTACTGTCCGATCCCGTTGATGGAAGAGCGTCCCTATTGGGAAGAGTTTTTCGAGCTCGACAAGGTCCAGGATGCACACGCGCGCGCGACGTGCCGTCACGAAAACGGCGTCGGAACCGTGGGCCTGCTCGGGCTGTGATTGCACCGACCGCCTCGAGCAACGGCTCGCGACGATGGGCGCGACGTTTCTGCCGTCGTTGCGGCGATCGACGGAGTAGGCGTCCTGCTTGATTCCTCGAGCCGTCGGATGGTAGGCGGATACCGACAACGCGGCTAGGATGCGGTGACGAATGGATCGATCCCTGGACGCGCAGGCCGACGCGTTCGCAAGACTCCTGGCACTCGCGCCAGGCGATCCCGATGCTGCCTTTCGCAAGGCTGTTGAGCTCTCACAAGGCCTGTTTCCTCACCAGATTGAAGGGGTTGCATTCCTGCTCGGACGCCGGCGCGCGATCCTCGCCGACGACATGGGGCTTGGCAAGACGCGTCAGGCGATCGTCGCGCTCAGGCACGTTGTGCCGGATGGCCCGTACCTCGTCGTCTGTCCCGCCTCGGTGAAGCGGAACTGGGCGCGCGAGATCGACATTGGTGCGCCGGGCGCATCGACGCACGTCGTTGAGAGAAACGCGAGGGCGGCCGGCGATCCTGACTGGGTCATCGTCAACTACGACATTCTGGGCAAGCACATCGATGCGCTCGCGCGACGGCCGTGGGCCGGATTGGTCTTCGATGAAGCGCACTACCTCAAGAATCATCGGAGCGCGCGCAGCCGGCTCGCGCGGCAGCTCGCGGATCAGGCCAGGAAGCACGGCGGCGTGGATCCCGCGGTCTACCTGCTGACCGGGACGCCGCTGACGAATCGCCCTCGCGATCTCTTCGTGCTGCTCCAGCTCGTCGGTCATCCGCTGGGCCGCAGCTTTCTCTCCTTCGCGAAACGTTACTGTGCGGCTGAGCGGAACGACTTCGGATGGCAGACCGGCGGCGCCTCGAACATCGAGGAGCTCACCGTGCAGCTCCACGGTGTGATGTTGCGACGTTCGAAAGATCACGTGCTGGCGCTGCCGCCGAAGATCAGGTCGTGGATGCCGATTGAGGTGCCGAAGGGCACCGGCGTCGGCGACATGAAAAAAGCTGTCGCGCTCCTGGTCAGCCACGATCGGGTCGCGCCGAAGTCCGACATCAATCAGTGGCAGCTGCGAGGCCGTCTGCTCCATGCGGTCACAAGGGCACGTCAGGCCGTCGCCGCAGCGAAGGTCACCGCGACGATCGATTTCGTGACTGGAGCAATCGAGCAAGGCGAGAAGGTCATCGTGTTCTCGTGCTTCGAGGAACCGATGAACCGGCTGTCACAGCATTTCAGTGAGTCGGCAGTGATCGTCACCGGACAGACGCCCGCCGACAAACGCCAGTCGCTCGTCGATCGCTTTCAGAAGGACGAACGCATTCGCGTCTATCTGGCCAACATCATTGCCGGGGGCATCGGGACAAACCTCACGGCGGCGACACAGGTCGTCTTCAACGATCTCGACTGGGTGCCAGCGAATCACTGGCAAGCCGAGGATCGCGCGTATCGGATCGGGCAAACGCGCACGGTGAACGTGACCTACATGATCGCGAGCAACACCATCGACGACTTCGTGCAGACCGTGCTCGAACGAAAGGGCGCGCTCGTCAGCGCGGTCGTCGACGGCAAGGCGCTGATGCCGGACGAGTCGGGCGACGTGCTCGACGAGCTGCAGCGTGCGCTGCGCGAGCTGTCCGCCAGCTTCGCCGATTCGCCGCATGATATCGATGACGACGCGCTGATCGACCGGCTGCTCGTTCGGGCGCGCCTGGAGATCGACTCGGCGCAATCGATCGCGGACGGCGTGCCGATGCGGACGCCGGAGGAGACCGTCGCGCTCCGCCGCGCGCTCGAAGCGCTGGCCAAAGCGCTCAGCGGACCGTCGGTCGAGCGCTATCGCTTCGCGAGCGCGTCACATCCGGGGGTCGAGTATGAGATCACTGTCGACGGCGCGGACGTCATCTGCACCTGCCCGGGGTTCGAATATCGCGGTCAGTGCCGTCATGCGCGCGACCTCAAGGCGTTCCTGACCGGGGCGCAGGAGGGGGACTCACGCTTCACAAAGGTGCCGTGAGGACGGTCATGACGTTGCAGATTCGTGAATTTGATGCGCCAATAAGAAAGTTAACCTTGCGGTCGGCACGGAGGCTCGCTAGGCTCTGGCCATCCGCCATGCGCTTACCGACCGTCACGCTCTGCACGCTTCTCAACGCGGCTGTCATCTGCGGGTGCGCGACGCGTGTGACGCCTCGCGCCACCGACTATCCGCTTGAACCGGTTCTGCTGTCGCAGGTCGAGATCACGGACGACTTCTGGGCGCCGAAGATCGAAATCAATCGCACTGTCTCCATTCAGCATCTGTTCAGGAAGTACGCGGAAACGGGGCGGACGGATGCGACCCGCGCGATCGAAGCCGCCGCCTACATGATCGCGAAGCGGCCGGACCCCGCACTCGAATCCTACGTCGACGGGTTGATCGACGATGCGGTTGCCGCTCTCGAGCGCCGTCTGGCGAAGCCGTTCGTGACGCCGCCCGTGTCCGGCACCTTTCTCGAGGCTGCAGTGGCGTACTTCGAGGCCACCGGGAAACGAAAGATGCTCGACGCGGCGATCAAGGCGGTCGACGCGATGGACGCCACCTTCGGGCCTGGCAAGAGGAGCTACATCTCCGGACACGAGGGGCTGAAGATTGGCCTTCTCAGGCTCCATCGTCAGAGCGGCGACGCCCGATACGCACAGCTTGCGAAATTCTTCCTGGACGAGCGCGGAAAGGACGACTACCCACGCACCGGTGAGTATGCGATCGATCGGACCTACGCGCAGGATCATCTACCTGTCGCCAGACAACGAGAAGCGGTCGGACACGCGGTGCGCGCGACATATCTCTACGTGCCGCTGGCAGACGTCGCCGCGCTGACCAGGAAGCGCGACTACGACGAAGCGCTTGATGCCATCTGGCAGGACGCGTCGTCGCGGAAGACGTATGTGACTGGGGCCATCGGCTCCATTCGCTTTCACGAGCAGTTCGGCGAGCCCTACGAGCTCCCCAACCTCAGCTCGTGGAACGAGACCTGCGCCTCGTACGGGTACATCCTGTGGAATCACCGCATGTTCCTCCGTCACCGCGATGGTCGCTATCTCGACCTGATGGAGCGCACGCTCTACAACGGTTTTCTCGCAGGCGTTTCGATCGCCGGAGACCGGTTCTTTTACCAGAATCCCTTGACGTCATACGGCAACTACGAGCGCTTCGATTGGATCAACGTCCCGTGTTGCCCGCCAAACGTCGTTCGCCTACTGGCCTCACTGGGCAGCTACGTCTACGCCAGGGAGACCGACAACACCGCGGTCTATGTAAATCTTTTCGTCGGCAGCACGGCCACGGTCCGACTGGCTGAGAATCCCGTGAAGATCCGGCAGGAGACACGATATCCGTGGGAGGGCCGCGTGAAGATTGCCGTGGACCCTGCGCAACCCGCCACATTCGATGTCGCGGTGCGCATCCCTGGATGGATTAATGGGGAGGTCATGCCCGGTCGCCTGTACCGGTTCCTGCAGGCAAACGACTTTAAGGACCGCCTGTCGATTCGCGTGAACGGGAACGATGCCGAGCCGGAGATAGTCGGCGGCTTCGCGCGCATCCACCGGCGCTGGCAGCCGGGCGATGTCGTGGAGATCAGCCTCCCGATGCCGGTGCGCCGCATCGTTGCCGACGAACGGGTGAAAGACGATGAGGGCCGTGTGTCGCTTGCCCGGGGCCCACTCGTGTATGCAGCCGAATGGCCCGACAACGACGGCCGCGCGTTGAACGTGGTCGTGCCAGACGACGCGGCGCTCACGAGCGAGTTTCGCCCAAGCCTCCTGAATGGTGTCGAAGTGATTACCGGACGGGTTCAGGCGCTGGCACGGGGGCAGGATGGGCTGCCCCAGTCGAAGCCTCACCAGCTCGTCGCCATTCCCTACTACGCGTGGGCCAATCGTGGAATGGGTGAAATGCAGGTCTGGCTTCCACGCCAGACCGAGCGAGCGAGGATCAGCCCGGTCGCGCTGCCTGCTGCTCTCGCCACCGTCAGGTCCTCCGGCGGCGTTGAGAAACGCTGGACCGGCTACAACGATCAGAATGACGACATTGCCGCCGTGTACGACGGCATTGATCCGTTGAACTCCGCCGACGAATCACACTTGTACTTCAGAATGCGGCCACCCTCAGGCCAGCCGGCCTGGATCGAGTACGGATTCAAGAAACCCACTTCAGTTTCGACCGCCGAGGTCTACTGGGCCGACGATCGCCGATTCTGCCGTCTGCCGACATCCTGGCGCGTGGTCTACAAGGACGGCACCGCGTGGAAGCCTGTCAACGCGACGTCGTCGTTTACGGTGGAGAAGGATCGGTTCAACCGCGTCGCCTTCACGCCAGTCACGACGACGGCGGTGCGGATCGAGGTCGAACCAGCTACGCGGCACTACAAGTCGGGGGAGATTGGGCCGCCGGACGCGATGTTTCTCGATGACGCCATTGCATGGCGGGAGTTCGGCATCATCGAATTCCGCGTGCGCTGAGCCTGGCGATAAGGCGGAAACCGAGCGGCAGATGACACCAAATGGGCAAACCGGGATAGAGTGGAGGGAATCCCGGGGCAAAGAGACGATGAATTATTGCGAACATTGTGAGGGTCAGCGATTCGACCGGGCCAGGGTGCTGCGAGCGCTGCGACAGGTGCGGAAGGACCTTAGAAAGGGTGACCGACGCACGGCGCACGAAGCGCTCGACTTGGTGCTCCAGGCCATCAAAGCGCTCGAGATTCCACACCTCGAGTGGGAAGATGACAGCGATCAGGTGGTGCACTAGCGAACCGCCCGCGAAGGCCAGCGCTAGACAGCTACACTGACGGGCGCCGCCACTCGCGAACGGCGACCGATGACGGCGGCGACGTTGAATGCAATCACGCCCACCTGAACCACGAGTGTGAGCACGACGATCCACGAGGGGACTGGCGATGGAATTGGTCCTCCGTCGAGGATCACCGACACGGTGACGGCCGCGGCCGCGAACACAATCCACATATAGCCCCGCCAGCGCCGGTCCGCTGCGACAAGCGTCAACAGCCACAGGGTTCCGATGAAGCCATACGCGTCTGGAACGAACGGGCTGCGTAACGACGCGAGGCTCAGCAGTCCCAGCCAGACTTGCGCGTGCCGCATCCGCAACGCCTGGGACGGCAACCCCGTCGCGCCGAGCTGATGCAGTCGACGTCCCGCGAACAAGGCAAGGACGAAGACGAGCAATGCGTATACGGACGATATGCGTTGGCCGGTCTTCTGATCGGTCATCGGGAGGCCCAAGAGACGTAACTTGGTGACCAGGCCGTACACGCTGTGATTGATGGGCGCGACCGCCGGATCTTCGGTCCAGAAGAACGCCTCTCCGGATTGGATGCGCGGCAGCTGGTATGTGGCGAAGTCCGTGAAGGGCTTGCTGCCAACCAGCATCCACGCGAGAAGAGTCAGCCCGATGCTCCAGCCGATCGTCCACGTGACGGCCTTCCAACGGCGTGTCCCGATCAGCACGAGCCCGAGCACGCCGGGGAAGATCTTGCTCGCCGCAACGAACCCCAGCCCCAGCCCTCCTGCCGCATTGCGAGCGCGATCGAAGGCAATCATCGCGAGCACGGCAATCGGGAAGGCCGTCAGCTGAAAGTTCCCCACCTGCAGTGTCAGACGCGTTGGCGGCGACAGCCAGAGCAGCGGCATGAGCAAGAGAGCTGCGATCGCCGCCGGGCCGGAGATCCACCAGGCGAGGAAGACGATGCCCGCGAACAACACGGCAGACTGGAGGAAGAACCAGATTCGGCGAACGGTGAAGAAGTCGACGCTGGCGGCGAGTGTCGGATAGGGGAGGATGAGAAAGGTTGGGGGGTATTGGTAAATGTCGACGCTGATTGGCCCGATGTACCGATCTTTGAGCTCGCCGGGTTTCGGGATGTCGACGTAGCGCTCGACCTCGTAGATGTTCAGGCCGGCGGCCGCAAAACGCGCGGCCTCCGTGTACGACGTCAGACACGCGTGTTCGCGAAAGAACTTCCGGTTGGGCAGCACTGAAAGATCGGCTCGGGTGGCATCGAGCATGAACTGGCTCAAACGGACGTTGTAGCAGGCGGCCACCGTGAGCGCGAGAATGAAGGCGAGGGTGATGGGCGTTCCGAGCGCCCTTCGGAGCCGGATCAGCGGTGCGCGCGCCGTCTTCCGCCACATCGTCGCCAGCGCCACGAGGATGACGACCACCGCTCCAGCGGTCGCCGGGACGCCGAAGGCCGCCAGCCCCACGACCAGCGGTGGTCCGACGAGTCCAATTGCGAGCACACGTGTCAGGCAGGGAAATGTGCTGCGATCCGCGGCCACTTGGGCGAGGGACATGAGTTTGCGGCGTGTATTCTACTCCCATGCGCCGAGGAGTAACGGATCGAACCCTGGATCGTGCGATGATGGAGGAGCCTGCCCTACTCGCGGCGATGCCTTCGCCGCCCGGGAAGTCCTTCATGAAGCTCGGCGTTCCGATTCGGCTCATCGTACCGACTGCTCTCATCAGTGTCGCGACTGTCGCGCTGACGCACGCCATCTGGGCCCAGCAGACGCCGCCGCAGCAGCCGCCGCTGCGCAGCGGCGCCAGGACGGTCGCGGTTTACGCGACGGTAACCGACAAAGAGGGGCGGCTGGTTCCCGATCTCGGAGCGCGAAGTATTCGAGGTCCGCGACAACGGGAAACCTCAGCCGCTGACCGTGTTCTCCAATGAGATCCAGCCCATCACCATCGTCATGATGCTCGACCGCAGCGGCAGCATGATGGGCAACGCCGGACTCGTCCAACGGGCCGCGGCGGAATTCGTCAAGCGGCTGCGTCCCGAGGACAAGGCGAGAGTCGGAGCGTTCGGGGAACGCATTGAAATCGAGCCGGCGGAGTTCACCAGCGATCAGCAACAGCTGCTCAGGGCGCTGCAGTCCGAAGTGCCCGTCAAGGGTCCGACACCGCTCTGGAACGCCACCAATCAGGCGCTGGAGGCGCTACGGGGACAGGACGGCCGCAAGGTCGTGCTGATCTTCAGCGACGGCGGCGATTCACCAATGAGCTTCGGCAAGTCGAACAGCAGCATCATGGACATCATGCGTGGCGCGCAGCAGGACGATGTGATGGTGTATTCGATTGGGCTCGCGCAGACGGCGATCCGCCGGGGGTCGGGGAACGCTGCTACGGGCGGTATTGGCGCGCTCACGGGCGCGATGACCGTCGTGCGGCCGGATCCCGGGCTGGCGACGATTGCCGACGAAACCGGCGGCGGCTACTTCGAGCTCACCCGCGCGGACGATCTCGCCTCAACGTTTGCCCGCGTCGCGGAAGAGCTGCGCCATCAGTACGCGTTGGGGTTCGAGCCGCCGCGACTCGACGACAAGATGCACGATCTCGACGTCAAGGTCTCCGGCAAGGGGATGAAGGTTCGAGCGCGGAAAGAATATTTCGCGAAAAAGTGAATCGGGCGGCCAGTCCCGAACCAAACTCGGTCCACCCGCGCGCGTAGATGCCGGCGAAGTGCGCCAGGTATCCGCGAGATATCGACTACGACGGCGCCTCCGATGACTGCAATCGCGCTCTCACATCGACGCTGACCACAGGGTCGTCGATTCGACGAGCACGTCGCCATGCGGCTCCGCATCCGCGACCCCGGGCGGTGCTCGTCGCCGGCGACCAGCGGGTCCAGGGGGATCTCGGGCAGGACGGCGAGTTTGGCGCCGCGGGCTTTGGCATCGGCGAGGCGCTGCCGCAGCCGCGCCTCACCGTCGGCAGTGAAGAACACGTCGCTGACGAGCGCTACTCTCATCGTCAGAACGACGTGGCGCGCTTGGCTTTCAGGTGCTGGTCGAGGAACTTGAGCACGGCGCTGTAGCCCTCGATCTGATTCTTCTTCTTGCTGAAACCGTGGCCCTCATCCGCGAACACCACGTACTCGACCGGCACCCCGTTCTTCTTGACCGCGGCGACGATGTCGTCTGATTCGGGCTTGATGACGCGTGGATCGTTCGCTCCCTGGAGCACGAGCAGAGGTTTCCGAATCTTGTCTGCGTGGAAGACGGGCGATACGTCACGCAGCATCTGGGCGTCTGTCTTCAAGTCGCCGATTTCAGCATAGAGCGCCTGCCGCTGCGCTTCCCACCACGCGGGAATGCTCTCCAGCGTCCGCACCCAGTTCGACACACCGAACAGGTCGACACCGACGTCGAACACCTCCGGTTGGAACGCGAGCGCGGCCAGCACCATGTATCCGCCGTAGCTGCCGCCGATGATCCCGATGCGGTTGCCGTCGACGTAGGGGAGGCTCGCCAGATACTTCTTGGCATCGACGCAATCCCAGAGGGGTTCACGTCCGTGCTTGCGATCGTCGGCGGCGAAGAACGTTTTGCCGTAGCCTGAGCTGCCCCGGTTGTTGATCCCGAGCACGACGTATCCGTGATTCACGAGGTACTGGATCACCGAGCTGTAGGCTGACGTCGTCTGGCCGCCAGGGCCGCCGTGTACCCAGACCAGCGCGGGCGCCTTGTTCGCGCTGGTTGCCTGGTGCGGCTTGTAGAGAATGTTCGGAACCGCCATGCCGTCGCGCGCCTTGAAACGGACGACCTCCGAGTTGACCAGATCGGCCGCATCGATCTCCGCGTTGAGCGACGTCGTGAGCCTCTTCGCCTCACCCCCACCAATCTGCAAGACGTAGAGGTCGTTGGGCGAGCGATCGCCGTTGAGATAGAGCGCAATCTTGGATTCGCTGCGCGCGAATACGATCCCGCTGACTCCGCCATTGGGAATCGAAGGCAGCTGCACGGGCTTGCCCGTGGTGTGCTCGACCACCTTGATCGCTGTCCGGCCGTCCTCGTTGATGGCGGTGACCCGATAGCGGCCCTTGTCGGAGAAGCCGGCCGACACGATGTCCCATTTCGCCTGTTCGACGTCTTCGTGTTTGTCGTCCGCGAGCGAGTAGCGCCTGAGCGCGGTGAACTCGCCGCGATCGTTGGCGAGGTAGTAGAGGTACTTCGATGCCGGGTCGAAGGCGGCCGGCGTGAACTGCGCGTTGCCGCTGTGCGGCGACAGGTGACGCGCCTCTTTCTTGGCCACGTCCCACAGGTAGAGATCGGTGTCCGCCGTCGTATTCAGCTTCACGAGCGACACCCATTTCGCGTCGTCGGAGACTCCGGCCGGGAAGAAGCCGCCGTCGTTCTTGAAGAACAGGGAGCGCTCGTAGGTCTTCGCGTCATAGCGATAGAGATCGAAGAACTTCGGATCACGCTCGTTGGACGAGACGTAGAACGCGCTACCGTCCGGAGCCCATCCAGCGAAGGCCGCCTTGAGCTTCTCGCCGGGTGTCAGATCCCGTTCCTGGCCATCCGGTGTGCGCACGTAAAGATGATTGAGCTCGTTGCCACCCTGATCGCGTGTCAGCAGAATGCGCTCGTCTTTCGGAAAATAGCTGACGGCATACGTCGAGTCGGTCGTCGAGTTGGTGATCTGCTTCCACTCTCCGCCAGTGATGGCCACCGAGTACACGTTCCAGATGCCGGTCTTGTTCGACGAGAACAGGATGCGGCTCTCGTCGGGCGAGAACGATGCGCCGGTGATCGCGAGCGTGTCCAGGAACTGTTCGATCGTGTACTGCTTCGCCGGCCTTGACTGGCTTCCAGCCGACGGTGGTTTGGTCGCCTGTGCCGAGAGGGATGCAATCGTCAACGAGAGCACGGCCAACCCGACTGATGACCGGACCAACACGGTTTTCATAAGCTTCTCTCCGCGAATGTGCCTGAATGCGAGCACGCGTGTGCGTCGGCCGAGTCTACCACCGAGGCCCCCGCCCACGGAGCAGGGCGCGCTTGAAGGAGTTGGCGAGTTGGAAATTGGCAGTTGACACGTTCCTTGGGGCAGTCCCTCATCCCCGCGGGTGTTTGATGAAGGTGCCGTTACGGAACTCTTCGAAGGCTCGACGGAGCTCCGCCTCCGTGTTCATCACGATCGGTCCGTACCAGGCGACCGGTTCCTCGAGCGGCCTGCCCGACACGAGCAGGAAGCGGATGCCGTGATCGCCTGCCTGCACGGTCACCTCGTCGCCGCGATCGAAGAGAATGAGCGAGCGGTCGCCGGCATCGTAGTAGACGGCGTTGTCGAGATCACCGGTGTCGTCGGTCCTGACGGGCATCGGGCCTGAGGCGTCGCGGAACGAGCCCGATCCGGCAAAGACGTAGGCAAAGGCGTGGCGCGTGACCTCGACCGGCAGCGTCTTGCGCTGATTCGGCGGCACCGAGACGTCGAGATATTGTGGCTCGGCGGCGATTCCATCCACGGGTCCTCGTTTTCCCCAGAACTCACCGCACACCACGCGCACGTGCGTGCCATCGTCGTCGGTGATGGCGGGAATGTCGCTGGCCGACACGTCCTGATAGCGCGGCGCGGTCATCTTGAGCGACGACGGCAGATTCGCCCAGAGCTGGAATCCGTGCATGCGTCCCTGCGGATCGCCGTGCGGCATCTCCTGATGAATGATGCCGCTGCCCGCCGTCATCCATTGGATGTCGCCAGCGCCGAGCGTTCCGCGATTGCCGAGGCTGTCACCATGATCGACCGAACCTGCGAGAACGTAGGTGATGGTCTCGATCCCGCGGTGTGGATGCCAGGGAAATCCCTTCAGGTAGTCCGCGGGGCGATCGTTGCGGAAGTCGTCGAAGAGCAGGAACGGGTCGAATTCCGACGTGTTACCAAAGCCGAAACCGCGATGGAGTTTGACGCCGGCTCCTTCAACCGTGGGTGACGCCTGGATGATCTGCTTGATCGCGCGAATGGACATGGATGCTCACCTGGATGGGGCTGGGCCTGAACCAAGGGTTAACTGTCTGAGCGGAACGCTCAACAGTTATGACGCCGGGAAGGTAGTGCAGGTGCCCGAAACATCGAGAGCAAAAAAGAGAGGGCCCACAGGGTGCGGCCACGCGTGTGTTGGGACCGCGCGCCGGATGTTTTACCGGAATCGCGCGGCGCGTGTGTGGCTGTACCCCGTGGGCCCACATTCCAGCCCGGTGGAAGCTCCACGGTGCCTCCTTTCACGAGGCGGTTGAAAAGAATATGAACCTGAATGTCGTCCACGTCAAGGTCGACATTGAATTCTTTTCCGCCCGATATACGATCGCGTCGCGAGCGAAACACCCGATGCTTCAACCACGAGTCTCTGCCGTGATCCTGGCGGCGATCGTATTGAGCGCCTGCAACCGGACGGCGACGGAGGCGCCACCGCCCGATGCGGATGCGGCCAATGCTGCAGTCGTTGCGTGGCGTGAAAAACACGAGACGGACTACCGTCGCGACTTTGTGAGCATTGCAGGTCTTCACATCTTGAAGCCCGGAACCAACACCGCCGGCAGCGACAAGACGAACGACATCGTTCTTTCCGCGACGCCGCCGTCGATCGGCACATTCGTCCTGGAAGGGCAGAGCGTCCGGTTCGAGCCTGCGACAGGTGTCAAGGTCCTGCTCAAAGACCAGCCCGTTACGACACCGATTGACTTGAGAGCCGACGTCACTCACGACTCCGACGAACTGGTGATCGGCGACGTCCGGCTCGCCGCCCACGTCAGCGGTGACAGTCGCTCGATCCGCGTCCGCGATCCAAACGGACCGCTCGCGAAGGGTTTCCTCGGCTTCACCTGGTTCCCGGTTGACGCGCAGTATCGCGTCGTCGGTCGTCTGATCCGGGATGCGGAGCCGCGAAAGTTGAAGGTGTTGAACACCTACAACGACGTCGATGAATACAGCACCGAAGGGGTGGTCGAGTTCACTCTTCTCGGGCAGACGCTGCGGCTGCGCCCGTTCACGACAAGGCCGAAACGTTTCTACATCGTGTTCCGCGACGCGTCGAGCGGTGGGGAGACCTACGAGACAGCACGCCTTCTGTATTCGGACTTGCGCGACGATGGAACGACGGTGCTGGATTTCAACGCGGCGTACAATCCGCCCTGCGCGTTCAATCAGTTCACGACCTGCCCGATTCCTCTCAAAGAGAATCGTCTGCCCGTGAAGATTCTGGCAGGCGAGCGTGCCTACGGGGCGAAGACGCAGACCGGCGGGTCCTGACGGCCTTCAGAGTCCCGCCTGCTCCTTGGCGTAGCGCGCGATCTGTTCGTGGGTCGCGAACCAGACACCCGGCTTCGACTTCATGTGCGTGACCAGCGCATCCAGCATCAGCATCCGCGCCCGATGGCCGATGTAATGCGGATGCATCGTCAAAATGAATGTCGTGCGCTCGGCATATGCGGCATCGAACTCGGCCTTCCAGATCGCGAGCACCTCGTCAGGATTGAGCGTCGGGCGAAGGGTCGAGTTGCGGTCCATCCCAAAGTAGGGATAGTCGTCCAGTATCCATTCCACCGGCAACTCCACGAGCCCCGTCGGCTTGCCGTCGGCCATCACCTCGTACGGGCGATCGTCGGCCATGAGGCTGCTGTCGTAGAGCAAGCCGAGCTCGCGGGTGAGCTTCAGCGTGTAAGGGCTGTAGTCCCACGACGGCGTTCGAATCCCGACGGGACGTTTTCCCGTGATGCGCGTGAGCGTGTCGCTCGCGCGCTTCATCAGCTCGCGTTCCGTCGCCTCGTCCAGCTGCGAATTGCGTTCGTGAATCCAGCCGTGGAGGCCCACTTCGTGCCGCCCGCTCTTGAGAATCGCTTTCATGCTGTCGGGGTAGAGCAGCGCGCTCACCGCGGGCACGAAGAACGAGGCCGGGATGGCATGCCGATCGAGGAGGTCCAGCACCCGCGGAAGTCCGGCGCGCGCGCCGTACTCGCCTTGCGACAGGAGCCCTGGCGAATCACGGCCGTCGCGCAAGCTTCCCGTTTCGTTGTCGAAGTCGAACGACAAGCCGACGGCGACGCGGGCGCCGTTCGGCCACGTCTTCGGCGTCAGGTCACGGCCCGCTCGTGCGCGGCCGACAATCGCACGGATCGCGTCTTCGGTCAGCGTCCAGGGTTGGGGAGCGGGCGGCGTCTGCTGACCGTGGACCGTGGTCAACAGTAGCACGAGCGTCACTGGCGCGAGGAAGATCGTTCGTCGCATCGGGCTCTCCTGAGTGCCTAGTGGACGGTAACCGTCATTTCTCCGCTAGCGTGCAACGACCAGCAGCGCGTCGCTGACTTTCCGGGGTCCAGTCGCATCAGAGGGATGATTCACGATCGCGCCCTTCACGACCATCGTGGTCGATCCGCCGCCGTCGAGGTTCAGCACGTCCGTCAGTTTCAGGCGTGCGGCGAGTCGCTGCAGTTCGACGAACGTCATACCCAGGCTGATCTGAGGGTTTCGGCCATCCACGGTCACGAGCCAGATGTCGCCGTCGCGATCGACACCCACCATTGTGCGCGGATGGCGCTCGGTCGAAAAGCCCTTTCGCAGATCTTCGATGACCCAGTCGTGGATGTTCTGCCCATTTCTGGCGAGCAGACCGGCGCCGCCAATCACGTGCTCGGCTGCCGCCCATCGCGCTGGCGGCGATCCATGACGGGTGACGAAGCGGCGCTCAATCTTCGCGAGCTCCCCGACCTTCACGGTTTCGAGTTCCGGCGGAGGATCGAGGCCGCCGTACGACAACACGAATCCGTCGGGCGGGATCTGCGTGCTGCCAACGTCGTCGCGACGCTCGCGAACCGTCAGCGGCGACCCTGCCACGATCCATTCGATGCCGCGAGCTGCCGTATCCGTGTGCGCATAATACTTCGGGGTGAAGAGCATCAGCTTGCCGCGCTGACGGATGGTATCGATGCCGGCGATATCGACGCCCGGCGCGTCCTCGTCCGTACCAAATCGAACGCGCGCGTCCGCGGTCACCACATCGAACAAAAGCCTGGTCACTCGCTGATCATCCGTGGTGACCGCGATCGCTCCACGAGGACGCGTGGTGTCACTCACCAGTTCGCCATCCACCTGCAGCAAGCCGTTGGGATCACCATTCGGGAGGAAGAAGCCGGCGTTGATCGCAGCAAGCGCCTTGTGCCGCTGGGCAGTGTCCAGAACAGTCTCGGTCCCGACAATCTGGTCGTCGGACAGCGCGCTCTCTAATCTCACGCGCCGCGGATCGAGGCGGAGAATCTGAATCGCCACCGGACCAGGAGGGTCGAGCAGTGAGGGATCGGCGAGTCGATACAACCTGACGCCGGGTGCCACGACCTCCGGCTTGGGAAGATCGCCGGCGGCCCGGCAAGCGGTGAGCCCAACGGCGAGAAGAGCGGAGACCAGGAACCGCTTTCTCGCCGCCGGTTCTGACAAGAGGAAAAGCGCGCGAATCACCGGGGCATGATCACGAGGAACTCCAGCGGATCACTCCCGGCATTGCCGAGCGTATGCATGGCGTTCGCTGGCACCACATCCACTTCGCCGCGCCGAACGCGGTACGAGCCCCAGCCGCCCAACACCGGCCACGTGTATCCGCCTTGCAGGTACACCACGAGCATGTCATCCGAGTGGAAATGCGGCGGATCCACGAACGTCGTCGGAGCGTATCGATGCTTGGTCACGAGCACGCGGTCGTTGTCGATGATCGGCCAGAGCTCCGCGCCATACGACGAGGAGCGCATGCCCTCGGGTGGTGTTCCGCCCCCACCGCCGGGCGATCCGGGCTTCAGATCGATGGCCAGTGCCTCGAGCTTGAGCGCGCCGCGATTCTGCAGATCACCGGATCCGGCTGGTTGCCAGACAGCCTCGGCCTCCGGCATCTTGCCGTCCTGGTTCGCGGTCAGGTAGACGAGCACACGATCGACGCCTGCGTCAGGACTGGCGCTCGCGCCAGGATCGACCGCGATCCGTCGCAGCCGTAACCGGTTGTTCTCCCACTCGCTTTCTTGCACCGTTGCGCTCGGTCGCGCGTATTGTGCTGCGGTGGGTTGGAGCAGGACGCCGGTGGCGATAATCGCCAGCGCGGGCGGTAGGAGAAAGCGATGTCGCAATCTCATGTGGGACCTCCGGGATCAGTACGAAGGTTCAGACGGGTTCGGCGGCGGTTCACGCCGAGGGTTCAAGGCGGATGATACACCGGGACGCCGGGAGGCACGGCGGTGGTTGCCGTGCCTCCTGCCACTGACCGCGCGATCAGTGACCTCGATGCTCGATCTGGCCACGGATCTCGCCGCCCGGGAAGTCCCCGGGGCCGGTGTTGGTTGGGGCCACGCCGTCGTTCGTATGCGCGTTGACGTAGGCAGTGCCGTTCTTCAAGAGGTTTACGAGAGCGGACAGCGGTTGACCAGCTAGCGGGCCGACCAGGTTGGCTGAGGTAATCGTCCCCTCGGCGATGACCCCCTCGATGCGCCCTTGGCCCAGGGGCCCGGCGACCGGCGCCGTCGACGGATACAGCCACACCACGATTGGGCCGTTGACGCCGGGTACGGCGGTGTGGATGTGAGCCTGAAATACGTTTTCGATATTGGCGACGATGAGCTTGTAGGAAAGCTCAGTGCCTTCCGCGTTCAGCTGGAACGTCGCGTTTCCTCGCGCGTTGGATTCTCCCACGTTTGCGGGGGTCGGCTCTTCCGCCGACGACATCGGGGTTCCGAAATTGCCTCCATTCGCATTCGCCGACTGGCCAGATTGGTTCTCCACGACCGGAACAGAAAACGGCGCAGTGGGCTGCGGCGCTTCAGATGAGCACGCAGCGAATAACAATCCTGAAATCACCAGGCATGCGGCCTTTGACATACGCTCCTCCTCGCGCACCCATGACGGGGGCAGAGCGTATCTCTGAGCAACCCACATACCGGTCGAAATCATCACGCCAATCGACAATTTGCCCCGCGCCGCTTACGAAACACGAACGCAATTACTCCGGTCGAAAGCAGAGCGGGTGTCAGAAGCCTCCACCACCGCCGCCGCCGAAACCGCCGCCGCTGGAGCCGCCCCCACCGAATCCCGATCCGCCACTGCTGCGCGGCGCCGAGGCCATGACCGATGCGGCTTGCGTGGACATGACGCCGAGGTTGCTGGCAAACGTGCTTGGCCGAAATGTGTGCATGCCGCCTGGGCCGGTGTACCAGGATGGCGGATCCTTGTAGATCCCCTCGAACGCCTTCGCCCAGGTCTCCTCGACACCCAGCGCCATCGCAAACGGCAGGAACTTCTCGAACATTTCCGGTGTCTTCACCATCCGGTCGAGGCGATCGCCTTCCACCCGCGACAGGAATTCGCGAAAACCGAGGACTTTCTCGAGCTGCCGGGTGCCCTGCACCGTACGCGATGGCATGAACCACCCGAAGAGCACCACGATCACTCCCGAGAGAATGCCCGCGATGATGCCAGCTCCGGGCTGCATCCCGAGCCAGCCCATGAGCGCCGCGCTTCCGAATGCGACAATGAGGCCGAACACGACACCGCCGATGACGTACAACGAGCGCACGCGGTCGGGCCGGCCCGTGTAGAAGCCGTCGGAGACGAGGTTCCCATACAGGCCGTTCCGCAGTTTGGGAAGATGCTTGTAGAACTTGTTCTTCAGATCCGAGAGCGTCACCGACGAACTACCCTCGAATAGTGCGTCGAGCAGTTCGCGCTCGTGCGCCTTCAGGCCCGTCCACTCATTGCGCGTTTTCTTCAGCGTGAACGTGTAGTCCTTGCTGGAGAAGAGGCCGAAGAGGTGCTCGTCCTTCGTTTCGGTGATGTGCAGGTAGCCGCGAACCGCGAGGTCCACGATTGTTGACGTGATGTCCCGCATGTCCGGCTTGCCGTCGATCAACGTGCCGAGTTCCGCGGGCGTCATGCTCGCGGGCGGCTCGTATTGTGTGGTGATCGGCGACAGTTCAGGATCGCGTCCGCGCCGCCGCCACAAGCGGAACATGCCCAGAAACACCAGCGGTGGAATCGCGAGCGGCAGGTTGCTGTAGACGGCGTTGGCTGTCCGTTCGACCGCAGTCGGCCGATGCACGACACCGGGGTTCCAGCCCACGACGATCGTCAGACCCTCGCGCATTCCCAACCCGCGCGTCGTCTTGACACTTACGCCGTTCTGCTCGATGGTCACGTCAGTCTGTTCGGTTGATCCGTAAGCGCCGCGGAACGCGGTTGCGCGCACGCCGGAGACACCGCCTGGCAGCGTCACTTGCGCCGACGCCGATTCGATCGGGATCTCCCACTCGTCGCCGGTCACGTTCCAGTAGAGCTCGTCGTGCTCGTCGAAGAATCGCAAGCCGTTCGCGACGCGATAGATCACCTTGACGGTCTTCGTCGTGTTCGCGGCGCCCGGGACCCAGATTTTGAGCTTGCGATAGTGCCGCTCGCGGCTGCTCTCGTACTTGAGGCTGCGGCCCTCGTCGTCGGTCACCGACTGGATGTCGAGACGGAGCGTGTAGTTCAGCCCTTGCGGCGATCGATATTCGATGGGGATCGTTCGAAAGATGCCGTTCCACGATCCCGTGAATCTCGCCACGATGTACTCTTCGACGCCAATCGATCCGTCGGCTGAGACCTCGATCGTGGCATCGAAGCGCTCGATGACGAGCGTGCGTTGCGCGGCCGCGGGCGCGGCGGTCAACAGTGACGAGCGCGAGGATCGCCGTCGCGCGGCAGGCCCAGCGAGTGAATGAGGTCGTCGCTGCCGTCACGGCCATCAAAACTTCACCTGCGGCACCTGCTTCTCGCTGTCAGGAATCTCGAAGAACTCACGGTTCTTGAATCCGAACAGGCTCGCGACGATGTTGGAGGGGACCTGCTGGATCTTCGTGTTCAGATCGCGAACGACGGCATTGTAGTAACGCCGCGCGTTCTGCACGGCGTCTTCGATCTGCGCCAGCGTGTTCTGGAGCTGGGCGAAGTTCTCGGCGGCCCGCAGCTGCGGATACGACTCGGCGAGCGCAAACAGTCCGCGCAGTGCGCCTGTCAACGCCGCTTCCGCCTGGCCTCGTTCCGCCGGGCCCGCACTCTGCGCTGACACCGCGCGATTCCTGGCATTGATCACGGCCTCGAGCGTCTGCCGCTCATGGCTCGCGTAGCCCTTCACGGATTCGACGACGTTCGGGATGAGGTCAGTGCGCCGCTTGAGCTGCACGTCGATGTCCGACCAGGCATTCGACGCCTGCACGTTCAACCGGACGAGTCCGTTGTACATCACGGCCAGGATCACCACGAGGACGCCGAGGACGCCGAAGACCATCAGTAGAGTCATCATGGGCCGGATTATAGGGTCACGAGCCGCCAGCCGCGCGGGTCGTCCGAGGCGCGCAAGAACTGCAAACCCATCCGCGACTCGGGTCAGGGGTTGCAGCCCTTGCATTAGGTGGCTGGCACCTGGCCGGGGAAGGTGCCAGCCACCTGTGCAGAACCTGTTAATGTGACACTTGATAATGTGACAGTAACTGTCGTATATTGACGGCCGTGGCTGATTCGACCCGCTACGCCATCGGTGATTCTCGCGGACCTCGGCGGCGTGTCGCGGCGGACGGTTCGGTACTACGTCCAGGAGGGGTTGCTGCCGCAGCCGCTTGGCCTGGGACGTGGCAACCACTACGGGGAAGAGCACCTCGCACAGCTGCTGCGCGTGAAGACGCTTCAGGAGTCAGGGCGGACGCTCGACGAGATTCGTCGCGAGCTCGGACAGAAGCCCAGCCCCCCTCCGGCGGCGGCCCTGATGCAACGGCCTGACGCCGCGCGCCCACGATCGCTCTGGCGGCGCCTCGAGCTTGCGCCGGGTGTCGAACTGCACGTGTCGGCGAACAATCGGCTGCCAGGCCCAGCCAAACTCGAAGAGCTCGCACACTGGTGTCGCCTGAACTGTCCTGGCGGCGCGAACGGAGAAGACGATGCCGAAGACTGAACACGAGACCAACAGAAGCGGTCTGTTCACCCGTGACGAGGCGCCCGTTCCGCTGACCGGCGTGTCGGTCGAGGCGGAGATCACGAGTTTCTGCGCGCGGATCGCGGTGACGCAGCGCTATGTGAACCGCGAATCGACACCAATCGAAGCCGTGTACGTGTTCCCACTCGATGAGGGTGCGGCCGTCTGCGGCTTCGAGGCGATCGTCGACGACACCGTCGTTATCGGTGAGGTCAAGGAACGCGAAGAGGCGTTCCGGATGTACGACGACGCGATGGAGCGTGGGCATGGGGCGTTTCTGCTGGACGAGGAACGTCCCGATGTCTTTCAGGCAAGCGTCGGCAACCTGCCGCCAGGCAAAGAAGCGTTGCTGAAGCTGACCTACGTCACCGAGTTGTCGGTCGCTGACGGCGGTCTGCGGTTCGCCATTCCAACGACCGTGTCGCCGCGCTACTCGCCCGCAGAGGATCAGATCGGAGTCGGCCGTCCCGACAGCGAAGCGCTGAACCCTCCCCGCGGTTGGCGCGTTCCGTACGGCCTGAGCCTCTCGGTGCGGATAGCGATGCCGGGCGCGATCTCACACGTGGAGTCACCGTCGCACCCGGTATCCGTCTCGGTCGCCGGCAACACCGCAGTGGTGGCGTTGTCGCAACGCGAGGCCGCTCTCGACAGGGATTTCGTGCTCAGCCTTCAGGCGATCGGCCTGGATACTCCCCAGGCGTGGATCGAACGCAACGCCGACGACCACTCGCACGCCATCGCCATTGCGTTCACGCCGACGCTTGGTGTCGATCCAGTGCCGACCGAAGTGATCTTCGTCGTGGATCGTTCCGGTTCGATGGGCGGGTCGTCGATCGAAGAGGTGCGGAACGCGCTGCAGCTGTGCCTGCGCTCCATGATTCCAGGGATGCCGCTTCAACATCATCGGCTTCGGATCGCGGTACGACGCGCTGTTTCCAGCCAGTCAGGAGTATGACGAACGCAGTCTGAAGGCGGCCAGCGATCACGTCGCCGCCATGCAGGCGGATTTCGGCGGCACCGAGATCCTGCCGGCGCTGAAATTCGTCCTCGAGCAGAAGACGAACGGTGATCTGACACGGCAGGTCGTCGTGCTGACGGATGGAGAAGTCACGAACACCGATGCGGTGCTGGCGCTCGTCAAGCAGCATGCCGCGCAGGCGCGGGTGTTCACCTTCGGTATCGGCGCCGGGGCCAGCCACCATCTGGTGCGCGGCCTGGCGCGTGCTGGTGGTGGCTCCGCCGAGTTCATCTATCCAGGTGAGCGGATCGAATCGAAGGTCGTTCGGCAGTTCGGCCGTCTGCTGTCGCCGGCACTGACCGACGTCCGAGTCGAGTGGAGCAACCTGACCGTGACGCAGGCCCCAACCGTCGTTCCGCCAGTGTTCGCCTCCGGTCGGCTGTTGATCTACGGGCTCGATTCGTCACCAGCCGGATCCCCTGTCGTCAGGTTGACCGCAACAGGCCCTGCCGGGCCCATGCGCTTCGACGTGCCGGTTGATTTTTCCAGCGCTGTCGACGGCCGGACGGTCGCCACGCTTGCCGCGCGCGCACGAATTCGCGAGCTCGAGGAGAGTCCGGAGTGGATGGTGTCCCGCGGTTCGCGACAGCGCGAGCGGAAGGCGACGGGCATCAGCCGGGAAATCGTCGCTTTGAGCATCCGCTACGGGTTGATTTCACGGGACACGTCGTTCGTGGCCGTCGAACGGCGTGAAACGCCGGTGCTTGGGGACGTCCAGCTGCGCCGGATCCCGATTGCGCTGACCTCAGGATGGGGAGGTCTCGAGGACGAGATTCTCCGAGGCCGCGTCCACGCGGCGCAGGCGATGCCATCGTCGGCGGGGGCTCCGGTGGGAGCTGGCCCGGCAGCCGCAGCGTTGAGCCTCGCAAGCCACCAGTTCGACGCGATGGAGCCGCTGAAGAGCGCGCCAGCGAGACGACCATTTCTTGCGCGCGCCGTCGAGGGGCTGTCACGCGCGCGCCTGAAGACGCCGGTGTCCCATCCTCCGGCAGGCATGCACGGGCTGATCGCGCTGCAGCGTGCGGACGGATTGTGGGAGCTGACGCAGGAGTTCGCTGCCATCGTCGGGCACGAGTGGACGGACCTCGAAGCGGCCGTGTCGGGTGCGAGCGGCCCCCGCGAAGAGGTCCGTCGCGCCTGGGCGACGGCGCTCGCGCTCGATTGGCTTGTCGAGCACGCCAGCGAGACCCAGGACCAGTGGCGTCTTCTCGCCGCCAAAGCCCACAAGTTCCTCAACGCGGTGACCGCCATGCCCGCAAGCCGCGGCACCTGGACCGCGGCGGCACGGCAGTTCGCGCGTAAAGCGATGCGGTAACGCCGAGCGTCAATCGATCGCCGAGAAGCGGGTGTCGGCCGGGACGTCGATCAGGAACACGTCCCTCAGCAGCGGAACGAGCTCGCGCCGGCTGATTTCGCGCGTGCGAACGTCGCCGCCGCGAATCTCCGAGTAGGTGGGGTAGCGGAGAATGTAGCGCACGTCGCGAGTCGTTCGCTGGGCGGTCAGCGTTCTCACGAATGGACTCTCGGGGTAGGTGCTCGTGTACCAGTTGGCCACTTCGAAGTCCACCCCATGGACTGCCTGCGGCAGAAAGCCGTACAGGTCCGTCCAGGTGCCCGCCGATCGGATTTGGAGGACGCGCTCCGGTCCTTCTGACACGACGCGATGCACGGGGTCTGACGATTCCCGCGCATCGATCGCCACCGGTTCGATCGGCCCTTCACCGCCGAAGCCAACGTCGGCGAGCCACTCCCCCTCGCCAATCCGAACCACGAGGACCATGTGCGTGCGCGGTCTGACCGCGGTGGCTCCGATGCGCACCCGCGCCTCCATCGGTGTCGCCACAAATCCGACCTCACGTAGGACGTTTAGGAACAGCGTGTTCTGCTCGAAGCAGTATCCGCCGCGCCGCTTGCCGACCAGCTTTGCGTAGATGCGGTCGAGATCGAGGCTGATGCCGGCTCCGAGCAGGATGTCCAGGTTCTCGAAGGGAATCGCCGACACGTGCGCGGAATGCAGTTCGCGCAGCGCTGAAAGCGTAGCTTTTTGTGGCCGCGCCACGCCAATGCGCGTCAGATAGGCATCGAGCATAAGCTACAAACGATGGGATCATCCAAGGATGGATCATCTCAGTATGCATGCCGAGACTGTCCGGGCTCAAGGGCACCTGATCGATTCGGGCGATCTGCAGGCGATTCTCACGACGATCGTCGAACATGGGGCAAGCTACGAGATTCTCGAGCTCGACGTCGGCCGGACGAACGATGAGCCCTCTCGGTTGGCGCTGCGGCTGCGCGCAGACACGGCCGATTCGCTCGCGCATCTGCTGGAAAAGCTCTCTCCGTATGGCTGCTACGTGGATGGCGCGCCTGACGCAGCGTTGCGTCACGCCGACATCGCAGGAACCGCACCTGAGGACTTCTACTCCACGACAAATCACCGCACGGAAGTACGTCTTGACGGGCACTGGGTGCCCGTAGACGCGCAACGCATGGACGCAGCAATCGTCGTCTTGGATGGACGCGCGCAATGTCGGAAGCTGCGTGACCTCCGCGTGGGCGACCTGGTCGTCTGCGGCATGCATGGCGTACGGGTCATGCCGGACGCGCAATCTCGCGACCGGCCGTCGTTCGGGTTCATGAGCAACGAGGTGTCGTCCGAACGGCGCGTCGAGACTGCGGTCGCTCGAGTCGTTGAAATGCTGCGCGCTGCGCGGAAGCGAGGCGGCAGGATTGCATTTGTGGCCGGGCCGGTCGTGGTGCATACGGGCGGCACCGAATACTTCTGCGAGCTGATTCGGATGGGCTTCGTGAACCTGCTGCTCGCGGGCAACGCGCTCGCGGTGCACGATATCGAGGGCGCACTGTATGGCACATCACTCGGAATCGACCTGCACACGGGCCATCCAGTCGAACACGGTCACCGCAATCACATGCGTGCCATCAACCTCATCCGACGGGCGGGAGGTATCGGCAGCGCCGTAACGGCTGGCCTGCTAAAGCAGGGACTCATGCGCGCATGCCACCTTCACAACGTCCGTTACATTCTGGCGGGGTCCATTCGAGACGATGGTCCGCTGCCAGAGACGACGATGGAGCTGGTGACGGCGCAGGATGCTTATGCGGAAGCGTTGAAAGATGTCGAGGTCGTGGTGATGCTGGCGTCAATGCTCCACAGCATCGGGGTCGGCAACATGCTGCCATCCTGGGTCAAGGTGGTGTGCGTCGACATCAACCCGGCGGTCGTGACGAAACTGTCGGATCGCGGTTCCACACAAACGATCGGCATAGTCACGGACGTGGGGTTGTTCCTGCATCAGCTGGCCTCGGCGTTGGGAGGAGGGGAGTAGGGGAAGTTACGGACCCGACAACGTTTAGCAATGCGGTGAGTCAAGACAGCCGTGCGATGGCGCTCGTGTCCCGTCAGCAAAGCAGAAAGGATGACCGCAGTCGCGGCAGACGAATTCCGCGTAGCCTTGGCGTCGCGTAACGTAACGGATTCGGTGCGCCGTGAAGAAGCAGATGAGCGGATGCCGGATTTTGAGGCCGACCGTTTGGCTCTTCAGAAAGGAATGGCCGCAAAAGCACGTGTATTCAACGAAACCGTCACGCTCTGTCACACGGTGGACGTCATGGCCGAAAAGGCCGCACGCGTAACGCACCTTCTTGTTAAATGTTGCGCTCCCGACAAATCGATCCTCCCGGGCGTCAAAGACCAGCGGGTGTCCACACCTGACGCAGACGTATTCGTGATGTCCCTCGCGGTCCGCCAGGGGCATATACGTGTGATGACGGAGGAAGCAGGCGAGCGTGTGGCGGACACGGGTGATCGTTCCATCCTCCGCCAGATAGGTGCGTCCGCAGCGGCACTGCCTGCCGTGACTGTTTGACGCGGAAAAGATGCGGTTGTCCACCGCATGTCCCCAGATGAGACAGCTGACGCGGGTGCTGACGTTTGACAGCGAAGCCATCGCGTACGGTAAGGCGTCAGACGTACGCAAAATGGGTCAGTGTGCCGGATGCCGTGACCTATCCTGTCACGCCCACCCCTTAGACTCCCATGACCAGGGGTGCTCATGGCCGACCAGTCGATCTCCTGCCCGTCATGCGGTAGGAAAATCCCGCTCACGCGCGCACTTCGAGCGGAAATAACCACGTCGCTCAAACAGGAGTTCGAAGACCGCGAGCGTCAGCTGAGAGAATCGTACGACCGGCGGCGCGACGAGGATATGCAGCGAGCGTGGAAGGAAGCCGCGACGTTAGCCGAAAAGCAGATCGGCGACGAGCTGGTCACGCTCAGGGAACGGGTGTCCGAACAGCAGGCGCAACTGGACGATGCACGCAGGGTCGAGTTGACGCTGCGGAAGAAGGAACGAGAACTCGAAAGGAGTCAGCGGGATCTGGAAGTCACGGTCGCCCGCCAGCTCGAAGAGGAACGCCTCCGTATCATCGGCGAGACCGAGCAGCGCCTGACGGAAGCGCACCGGTTGAAGAATGCTGAAAAGGAACGCCAGCTCGGCGACATGCGGCGGCAGATCGAGGATCTGAAGCGCAAGGCGGACCAGGGATCACAGCAGCGTCAGGGCGAAGCGGGTGAGGGCGAGCTGGAAGCCATCCTGCGAAGCAGTTTCTCGTCGGACGAAATCAACAACATCAGTCAAGGCATCCGCGGCGCCGACGTGCACCAGATCGTTGTTGACGCCCAGGGGCGGCGTTGCGGCTCGATTCTCTGGGAATGCAAGAACGCCCGAAACTGGAGCGACGGCTGGATGGCGAAGCTGAAACAGGATCAGCGCGCACTGCACGCCGACGTGGCGGTGCTCGTGTCCTTGACACTCCCGAAAGGCTGTTCGCGGTTCACGCTGAGTGACGGCGTCATCATCACTGACTTCGCCTGCGCCGGGGGCCTCGCGGCAGTTCTGCGGGCGAACCTCCTGCAGCTCGCGCAGGCGCGGAGTGCAGCAAGCAGCAAGGAAGAGAAGCTGGAGCTGCTCTATCGATATCTGTCTGGGGTCGAGTTCCGCCAGCGCGTCGAGGCTGTAGTCGAAGCGTTTGCCGAAATGCGCCAGGAGCTCGAACAAGAACGACGCGCAGCCGAACGTCAGTGGGCGCGCCGATCCCGGCAGATCGAAGCGGTCACGTTCAACATTTCAGGGATGTACGGCGACCTGCAGGGGCTAATGCCGGCGCTGCCCTCAATCACGCTGCTGGAATTGCCGGAACCTTCGTGAGTGAACCTACTTCTTCAGCCCACACTGCTTCGCGGACGACTCCATGACCCCGGCGAGGCCAGCCACGTTGAAGTCGGCGGCCACCGGGGTGGCGTTGTGCGGGGTGAAGCCGAATTGCATCGTCTGCGCCGCTGCCAGGCGGCGGACGAACGCGGCGCCGTCGGGCGCGAAGAGCGCGTCATGTTCGTCAGAGTCAGGCCAGCGCTCGACGCTCTCGGCTCCGTCGTCGAACGCGATCCTGACGGTGTGGTCGCCGTCTTGCGGCTCCATCTTGGCGGCCGACTGCGTGAAGACGAAGGCATCGATCCGATTTGCCACGCAGCGGACGACCAGCGTGAGCTGCACGTGACGCTGCCAGACGGCGACCTTGTTCTCCGCTGGGAGCTCGAAGGCGACAGCCTTTCGCTGGTTGCCGACCCAGTCGCGGTTCGTGCTGTTCCAGCGTCCCCTGAACGTCGCCGTGACCTGGTTTGCGACTGGCGACGACTGGGTGATCTTGCGCGCCGGCGCCGACGTCACCGCGGTGGGACTCGGCGCGCCTGACGCAGGCCCGGAAGGCGTGCCCGACGAAGCCATCAACAGGCCGAGCGCGACGCTGACACCCACCACGCCGACGCCGATCGCCATCATCTTTCGATCGCGGTTGGCGTTCCCGACGAAGCGGCGAGGCGCTTGGCCGTCGCGGCCAGGCTCACAGGTGCTGGAGACGTCGTTACGGGTGTGCACTGTCGCGTCCGTTGACGTCGTGCGATCGGGCTCGTAGCCGCTGGCTGCGACCGCGTCGGACGAGTCGTCGGTCGAACCGTATGACTCAGAGGAGTACTCTGCCAGCGTGTCACGCGGCGACGCGTATTCCGTCTCGCGGCTCGGAGGCGTAATCGCTGAACGCGTAGGGTTCGGGTGAGTACTCGCCCCGAGGCTCGGGCTGCGGACGGATATTCCGCCGGACGATACTCCGCTGGCGTCGACGAGCTCCACCGATCGCTCGACGCATAAATCACAAATACTCGCGGAATCCGATATCTCTGCGCCGCAATGCGGACACTGTTTCATGAGCTCAAGCTCCTAAATATGCCTTGAGCTCAACGGCAAGGCCCGTACCACTGCTCGGGTAGGACTGAAATGCCTGCCGGTCAGGTCCGCGGGCTGATGGCCACGCTGACCGGTCCGACAGAAGTGTCAGCGAGAGCCCACTTCTGTCGTCCCACGCCGCGGGGATCAGCGGCTTACCACTTATAATGCGCGCGCCATGGCACTTGCCCCGCTGACGCGCTTGGGCCCCTACGAGGTCGTCTCGTCAGCCGGCGCGGGTGGCATGGGCGAGGTGTATCGCGCGCTCGACACGAGACTCGGCCGTCACGTCGCTATTAAGGTCCTCCCAGCGTCCACCGCATCGAGCCCCGAGTGGCGACAGCGGCTCGAGCGTGAAGCCCGCGCCGTGTCGGCGCTCTCGCATCCCAACATCTGCGCGCTGTACGACATCGGACATCAGGACGGCATCGACTTCCTGGTGATGGAGTTTTTGGAAGGCGAGACGCTTGCCGCTCGGCTCGAGCGCGGACCCTTGCCTACCGACCAGGCGATCAAGACGGGAATCGAGATTGCCGACGCCCTCCAGAGCGCGCATCGCAAGGGCATCGTGCATCGCGACCTGAAACCCAGCAACGTCATGCTGACGCGAACCGGTGCGCGGCTTCTCGACTTCGGCCTTGCCAAGCCCGTCGCCTCGGCCATCGCCGGTCGCGGCATCGGCGAAACGGTCAGTGCGCCGCTGACGACGGACGGCATGCTGCTGGGAACCTTTCAATACATGTCACCGGAACAGGTGGAGGGCAGGGAAGCGGACGCGCGCAGCGATCTCTTCGCGTTCGGCGCAGTCCTGCACGAAATGCTGACCGGAGTCCGAGCGTTCGACGGCAAGACGCCAGCGAGCGTCATCGCCGCGATTCTCGAACGCGAGCCGCCATCAGTCTCGAGCCTGCAGCCGCTCACGCCACCGGCGCTCGACGACATCGTGCGCGGCTGTCTCGCGAAGGATGCCGACGAGCGGTGGCAGACCGCGCATGACGTGAAGCTACAGCTGCAAGGCCTTCGCACGCGCGCCGCACCCGTCGCGACTGGAGCGGCCGCGCGTGTCACCCGACGCGAGTTGATAGCCTGGGGCACGGCGGCTGCGGCACTCGTCGCGGCGGCTGCGCTCGGCAACATGTCGCGTGAAACGTCTCCGGCGCCCGCGCCGGTTCTTCGTGCATCGCTGCTGCCGCCGGCGGGGCACTCGTTCGTTCCCAACGATTTCGCGATCTCGCCGGACGGCCGGCGGGTCGCCTTCGTCGCCGCAGGTGTCGACGGCGTGCCCACGCTCTGGGTTCAAGTGCTCGACTCGTCGCAAGCGGTGGAAGTGACTGGAACGATGGGGGCGTCTTCCCCGTTCTGGTCGCCCGATAGCCGTTGGATCGCTTTCTTCACAGACAGAAGGCTGATGAAGGTCGAGCCGGGCGGCACGGGGATCCAGACGATTCTCGATATCAGCCCGGGCCCTCGAAATGGTGCCTGGGGCGCACAGGACGTCATCGTGTTCACGAATAACGTGCTCGGACCGCTGCTGAGCGTGCCCGCGGCCGGCGGTGCCGCGACGCCTGTGACGTCGGTACCCGCAAATGTAACAGGGGAAGCACACCGGTTTCCTCGAGTTCTTACGAGACGGCAAGCGGTTCTTGTACGTCGCAAGCTGGACCAACCAGCAGCGTGGAGGTGTCTACCTTGCCAGCCTCGACGGAGGGACGCCGGAGCTCGTGTCGTCCGAGATTCGAGGCCGCATGGTGCTCGCGAACGACCATCTGCTGTTCATGCAGGGTGGAACGTTGATGGCCCAGGCGTTCGATTCGACGAGCGGCCGATTGACCGGCGTGCCGCGCGCGATTCTGCGCAACGATGTCGTGCTGGACTGGCGATTCGGCGATCTGCCGCTGACGGCGTCGCAGAGCGGAATGCTCGTTTTCCAGTCGCGCCTCGACTACAACACGCAGCTGGTATCGTACGACCGCAGCGGACACGAGCAGGGCATCGTCGGTTCACCGGGATTCTCGGCGCCCGCGCTTGTCGCCGGATGGGCGGCGGGTCGCCGTCGCCTTTGACCAGACCGGGTCCGGGCAGCAGAACCTCTGGATTCACGACCTGCAGCGGAACATCTCGACCCAGTTGACCACCACCGGGATGGACACGGCGCACAACTGGTCGCCAGACGGCAAATGGATTCTCTTCTCGTCGATTCGGAACCAGAACGGCATCTACCGAAGGCTGGCGGATGGATCGGGCACGGAAGAAACGATCGTGGAATCACCCGCCCATCTCCTCGTCAATGCGTACGCGCCTGATAGCCGAGACATGTTGTACATGGACTTTCGCAGCGGTCAGGCGGAGGTGCGCCGCTACGACTTCAAGACGAAAAAAGACGAGCCTGCTGAAGGCGGGGCCGAAGCCAGCTACTCTCACGACGGGAAGTGGATTGCCTCGCTCGGCCCGCCTTCCTGGGCGCTGACGGTCAGGCCGACGACGGGAAACGGCCGCGTCCAGATTTCTGACGGTCCTGGCGGTCAGCCCCGCTGGCGTGGCGACGGCAAGGAGATTTTCTACATCGCTCCCGACAAGAAGCTGATGGCCGTGCAACTCGCGATGAAGAACGGAACGCTCGAACCTGGGCCTCCCAGGCCGCTGTTCCAGACACGCATCGTCCGGCCCTCATTCGTCCTGTTCCAGTACGACGTCAGCGCCGACGGTCAGCGGTTTCTCATCAACTCGCTTCCGCGTGAAGACGCCGCCGCTCCGCTGACGCTTCTGTCGAACTGGACCGCAATAGCCAATCAGTAGCGCCGCCCAATCAAGGGGTTTTCGCGATCAGACTGGTCTGGGTCAAATCGAGCTTGGCGAGCGGCACGATCGTCACAGTGCCAAGCGCCTCCAGCGATTTGGCGAAGCCGCTGGCGTTGCCGACCGCGACGATCGACAGCTGATCTGGAACCACATGTTGTTCCACGGCGCGGGAGACGTCGGCAGCGGTGACCTTTCGGACACGCTCCCGATAGGTCTGCCAGTAGTCGTCGGGCAGATTGTTGAGCGCGGACGTCAACACGCGATCGGCGACGGCGCCGGCGGTCTCGCTCTGAATCGCGAAGACACCCGACACGTACGACGTCGCTTCTGAAAGCTCCGCCGCTGTTGCCGGGTTCTTGCGAAAGTCGTTCACGACCTCGAGCATGACGTTGATCGCCTTCCCGGTTTCTTCCGTTCTCGTAAAGCTGGTGACGTTCAGCAGGCCGGCAAGCCGGCCGCCGTCGAGCGACGATCTGGCCCCGTACGTCAGCCCTTCTTTCGCCCGCAACCGCAGGTTCAATCGCGAGTTGAAACCGCCACCGAGGATCTGGTTCGCCAGAAGCAGCGGAATCCAGTCTGGATGATTCCGCGCCACGGCCGTTCCGAACATCCCGAACTGCGTCTGTACCGCCTCCGGTTGATCGACGACGACGATGCGCCGCTGCTGTGCTGGAGCCGCCGCCTTTGGTTCTGGCGACGCCGGGCCCTTCCAGTTGCCAAAATGCTTCCGAACCAGCTCGGTGGCCATCGCCGGCGTGATGTCGCCGGCCACCGCGACGTGACGAGCCTGACGGCGTGTATCGCTCGCGATAGAAGCTGGCGACGTCGTCGCGCGTCAGCGAACCGACCGTGGATGGAAATCCGTCCGTGGGAAATGCGTACGGATGATCGCCGTAGGCAACCCGCTGGCCGACGATGTCGCGCAGGTACTCCGGATCGCGATACGCGACCTGGAGCGACGAGAGCGACTGACGACGCCAACGCTCGATCTCGGCGTCGGCGAACGCCGGCTTCTGCACGATGTCCGCGAGAAGCTCGAAGCCGATGTCCAGCGCGTTGGTCAGCACGGTAACCGACGCTTCCGTGGAGTCGGCGCCGGCAAACGCGTTGAGCGAACCGCCGACACGATCGATGCTCTCCGCGATCTGCTGCGCCGACCGCGTGGCCGTGCCCTGCCGCAGCAGCGAGGCGGTCATCGCGGCGAGGCCCGCCTTGTCGGCCGGCTGGCTGCTCGATCCCGCACCGGGCAACATCAACGTCACTGCCACCATCGGCTGGCGATGATCCTCCACGACGAAGAGCGTCAGTCCGTTCTCGAGCTTCGTCGTCGTGTGCGCGGGGAACTTGAACGGACGCTCCGGCGCGACAGGCGGAGGCTGCTGCTTCGCGGGCGCCGTCTGTGCGTCCGCACGGACCGTCGCCATGCCACCCACGAATGCCGTGGTCAACACGATCGTGACGAAAAGTCTTGAGCGCATGTGATCTCTCGCTGCTCAGTTCTTGCCGGGACCTGGCTGGCCCGGCTGTCCCGGCTTGATGAACAGACGTGTCTCGCGCGTTTCGGCGAGATGCTCCTTGACGACGCGCTGGACGTCCGCTGCGGTTACCGCCTGATACTTCGCCAGCTCGGTGTTGAAACGCTGTGGGTCGCCGAGCAGCGAGGCCGCCGCGCCTACGGCATCCGCCTTCGCCTGCATCGTCTGCCGTCCGACCACGAGACGCGAAACAATCGTGGCCTTGACCTTCTCGACTTCCTCGGGCGCCGGAGGCTTTTCCGCAAGGCCGTTCACGACTTCTCGCATGCTCTTCGACACGGCGTTGATGTCCCTGCCTTGATTGGCGACGCCGAAGAGAAAGCCGATGGAGGGGCCTTCGAGCAGCAGCAACTGCGCCTGCGCCGCGACCGCAGATTGCTCGTCGTAGACCAGCCGTCGATACATCCGCGAGCTCTCGCCCGTCGACAGGATGTCGAAGGCGATCTGCAACGCGTAGGCATCGGCGTGCCCGCGTGACGGCAACTTGAACGCGCTGACCACAGCCGGGAGCGGCGCCTTGGGGTCGGATTTGTTCAGTGTCCGCAACTCTGTTTGCGGCGGCTCCTGCGCCGTGACGCGGGACACGCCTTTGCTCTTCGGAATACGACCGAAATGCGTTCGCGCCTGGGCGAGCACGGTCTTTGGCTCGAAATCGCCGACGATGACGAGCGTCGCGTTATCGGGAACGTAGTAGGTATCGAAGAACGCCTTGACGTCAGCAATCGTGGCAGCGTTCAAATCCTCCATCGATCCGATTGGCGCGTAGCGATAGGGGTAGGCCTGGAATGTCGCGTCCAGCACCCACTCGATGAGCATGCCATATGGCGGATTCTCGAAGCGCAGTCGGCGTTCTTCTTTCACCACCTCGCGTTCTTTCTTGAAGTTCTCCTCGCTGACGACGAGCGACGCCATGCGGTCGGCTTCGAGCCATAGCACGCGCTCGACGTGGTTCGAAGGCACCGTCTGCCAGTAGACCGTCCGATCGAAGTCGGTGTAGGCGTTCACGGTGCCGCCGGCTTCGCGGATGATTCGCATGTGCTCTTCGGGTCCGACATTGGCGGAGCCACGGAACATCATGTGCTCGAACAGGTGGGCGAAGCCGGTGCGTCCCTTCTTTTCATCCTTCGAACCGACGCGATACCAGACCTGGACGTTGACCACCGGCCGGGATGTGTCGGGCGCGAGCACGACCTGCAGGCCGTTCTCGAGCGTGTGCGACTCGATGGTCAATTTCGGGGGACTGACGGGCGATTGTGCGTCGAGGGGTGAAGGAGCAAGGCTCGCGAGCAATGCGGCGGCGACCAGCAGGGCCCCGGTTGAACGGTGTCGCATAGTGTTTCCTTCCAGAACCACGGCAGGGTATCACTTTCGACCGTTTGTCCGCGATCTCGACCTTCACGCGGCGCTTGTATACTCTGCGCATCGATGTCACCTGAAGGGCCGCACACATTTCGTCGCAAGAGGCGTCCGGCTCGCGGCAGCGCTGATTCTTCTGTTCCTGTCGTCGTGTGCCAAGTCAGGCCCGGCAACGGCACCGCAAACGCCAACCCCGCCGGGAAAACGAGTCGAAGCACGCCGCGGCATGGTCGCCGCGTCATCTGTTGACGCCGCCACGGCGGGCGTCACGATGTTGCAGCGCGGCGGCAACGCCATCGACGCGGCAGTCGCGACCGCATTCGCGCTCGGCGTCGTCGATCACTCGCAGACCGGGATCGGGGGATACGGGATTGCGACAGTGTGGCTGGCCAAAGAGCGGCGGGCGGTCGTGTTCGAGTTCATGGGACGCACGGGTGCGGATCCTGCGTGGGGGATGACCGATCCGGCCGGGAGCGGCCCGATCAACCCGCGTCAGGCAATCGTGCCCGGGTTCGTCTCCGGGCTGCTGCTGATGCACGCGCGCCACGGAGTTCTTCCACGAGCTGACGTGCTGGCACCGGCAATTCGTCTGGCTCGCGAGGGATTCGTCGTCGGTCCACTGATGCACCGTGTGCTGGCATCACAGCGGGAGAAAGTTGCCGCTTCGCGCGCCGCAGCCGTCTTTCTGCAGAACGGCGAGGTTCCGGCACTCGGCGATCGGATCGTACAGACCGAGCTAGCCTCTGTTCTGGAGGCGATCGCCAGAGACGGAGCCGACGCGTTCTATAAAGGTGAATACGCACGGCGCACAGCCGAGGAGATCCGCGCCGCCGGGGGACTGCTGACCGAGGCCGACTTCGCTCAATACCAGCCGGTCGAGCGCCGGCCGGCGTGCAGCGCGTTCAATGGCTTTCGCGTGCTTGGGGCTGCCGGCGCGTCTGCCGGGCCGTACGTGATCGAGATGCTGAACGTTGCCGAGGCGGCGGGCGTTCACAAGCTCGGCGATCCCACGGCGACCCCCCAGGCAGCGTCGCGCCTCGCCGACGCGTTGTCGGTCGGCGTGCAGGATCTCCGGCGGTATGGCGGTGGACCTGAATGGCGGCCGTCACCCGTGCGTGGCGTGACGAGCGACGAGTTCGCCGCTGCGCGAGGTACGTGGAATCCGAAGGTTCCCGAGGGCGCTGAGAACGTCCCGGACGCGTGGACCCACGAGGGGGCGGCGCCAGTCGCGACGTGCTCCACAGTGGATCCGTATCCCGTCAGCACGCGGCCGACTACCGCGCCGGTGCCGGATCAATCCTGGGAATCTCTGAGTGCCACGAGCACGTCGCATCTGTCTGTCGTCGATGCGAATCGCAATGTCGTCTCGTTGACGAGCAGCATCGGTGTGCTGTTCGGGTCCGGCGTCTATGCGGGCGGGATGTTCCTCAACTCGAGCGGCAACCTGTTTCGCGCCGGCACTCGGGCGCCGAACCGCTCGCCGTCGAGCTCGGTCGCGCCGATGATCGTCATGCAGGACGACCACCCGCGCCTCGTCGTCGGCGCCGCGGGGGCCGCATACATTCCAGGCGCCGTGGCACAGGTCATTCTGCGGGTGGCCGGTCTGCGGCAGGACCTCTATGCCGCGCTGGCGGCGCCGAGGATGAACCCGGCCGCTGCCGGCGGCCTCGAGATCGAAGCCGGGTTCACGTTGCCTGTTTATCAGGAACTGCGCGCGCACGGATATGCCCCGTCCACGCGCATCGCTGACCTCATGTTCGCGGCTGTCCACGCAATCGTCCAGCGCGAAGACGGGATGCTTATAGGTGCCGCCGATCCCCGGCGAGACGGCGCCGCCGCAGGGATACTAACGACTGCAGGGTGCTGACGAGAACGCATCACGACAACTCCCGACTTCCACACGCCGGAAACAACTGACGTCGCAGAAAGATCAGATGTCGTGATCGTTGCCAGTGCCGTCAGCATCGTCCCACTTGGTCGAGGTACGGCCGCCAGTTGATCCGAAGTGGTGAGCGTTGATGATAGATCTGCGCGCGTCACTTTCCCGGCTTCGACGACGACCTCCACCGAACTGCCAGTCCGCGTCGTTCCCGTCCAGCCAGACGCGATAGCGGCCAGGCTTGACGTTGGTCAGCCCGTAGTAGCCGTTGCCATCTGTTTCGACGAGTATCGCCCGCCGAAAGAGCGCGAAGCCCGTGCGCTTGATCCTGACCCTGACCGTGTCGGCAGGAGATGCCGGACCACGCACAATGCCGGCAATCCATCCGACCTGTGGTCGATCGATCCACGGCATGGCCGGCACTGGCGCCGGACGGGCAAAGGCGGGCGGCGTCTGTCCGTTTCCTTCAGCCAGAAAGGCAAGGCGCTCGGCGCCCCCACTGGCAGGCACCACCGACGCTGACGCTGAATCGGTTGCACCGTCGGGTGGCTGTTGCGGAGACGCATAGGAAAAGAACGACACCCCGTCGGCGCGATGCCCACCGTCGGGCCGTCGAACGCGTGAAACCTGATCGAGGATGTGGGCCGGCGTATTGCGGTACGCGCCGAGACCGACCGCGAGTTGACGCCCGTGCGCGTGGCGTTTTTCCCAGCGGATCCACCCGTCGAACCAGCCACGCACGCGCTCGTCTGTTTCGCGTGCGTAGTTCATCGGCACGGCCAGATCGATCAAGCCGTCTTTCAACCACTGGTGCCAGTTCTGAAAGACGCGCTGCATCGGCGCCACGTCCTCGAAATCATTCTCACCGCTCGGTGGCTCGCCCCACGGGATGAGCGCCGCGCTGATTTTGATGCGAGGGTTGATCGCTCGAGCCTCGATCGACACGCGGCGGACGAGATTCGTGACCTGCTTCCGGCGCCACGTCATCCATGCTTCGTCGCCGGGCGCCGGCACGTCGGTTCGACCAGTGACGCGGCGAAACCTCGCCAGGTTCGTCGCGTTGTATCCAACCGCGGCACCTCGCGGCAGTCGGTCCTCCGTCTCGGGATAGCGGATGTAGTCGAAATGAATCCCGTCAACGGCGTAGTTGCGCACGATGTTCAGGTAGATCTCGACCAGGTACGCCGCGACAGCCGGGTGACCGGGATCGACGAAGTAGCCGACCGGAAACTTCGGATCGCCCGTGGGCGATGCCGTAAACCAGTTGTCGTCGCCGGCGGTCGAAGGCCCGTGGCGGTTGAACAGATGGCGTGGATCTTTCGGCGGCGCCTCGTCTCGCCAGGTGGGCATCGCGTTCACCCACGCATGCACCTGCAGGCCGGCGCGGTGACCAGCCTCGACGATGTACGCGAGCGCATCGAACGAGGGATCGTAGCCAGCCTCGTCGAGCGGTGGCTCGATGCCCTTCGTGTAGAGCGCATCGCCCCGCCGGCGGACCTGAACGAACAGCGTATTGAGGTTGGCGCGGCGCGCCGCCGCGACGAGCTCGTCAGCCTCCTGCGGCGAACGGATGCCGGCATGGAAGGCGTCGACCCAGAGGGCGCGGATCTCCGGCGGATCGAGGTTGGCTGCCTGCTGCCTGCCGCGTAGTTGCCGAGCCAAGAGAGTAAGGATGAGACCGGCAATCACTTCAGTCCCTTGACGAGATACAGGTCGTGAGTCTGTTGCACATATGAGTAGAAATATGTGCGAGCGTCGGCACTCATGGCGATGTAAGCGATGCCGGCGACGCCGGTTGCGTCTTGGGGCATCAGTTCTTTGGAGAGATTCTTCCGACCCGTCATCACGTCCGTGCGATAGACGCGCGCCGGTAACTCACCCTCGATGATAGACGTAGAGCGAACGCCATCGGGAGCCCATCGAATCGGCATGTCCCCGTTGATCGAGGCCTGGGATCGTCCGCGGCGGTCCACCTGATACGGCGAACAGTTTTGGAACACCGTCGCCGGCGTTCGCGGCGATGAGCGTTCCATCAGGAGAAATCAAATCGCCCATGTCTGGCGAGGAGCACGTCGATCCGCAATCGCTCGAGGCTGCGCTGCTCTCGGAATCCGCGACATAAAGCCGGCGTCCCCTTCCTGACTCACGCCCAACGAGGAGCACACGCCGTCCGTCGGGAAACCAGTCCGCCCAGTCGATCACTTCAATTGGCGGAAAGGTCATTCGTCGTGCGGTACCCGTCCCGCTCGGGATGACCAGCAACTCCCTTCCGCCCCATCGTCCGGCCAATGCCATCACCCATTTACCGTCAGGGGAGAACGATGTGGCCATCCCGTCCCCCAGACGCAGCGCCGGTGATCCGTCGATGGCGCGCGTGTACACGGCTCCCTGGGCGCCGCCACCATCGCCGCGTTCATTGGTCAGAACCGTGAGGCCGTCCGGCGAGAGATCGACACCGGTCGTCTGATCGAGCCAGGACAGGTCTCGCTCCGGTTGATCCTGACTCACACCAACTGCGAAGCTCTTGTTCGTCGCAACGGTCATCAGAACATCATCCGTCGCGGAAAGGTCCTGCATTTCGAAGGTGCCGGGGATGCGCGAGACCAGCCGCTGATGAGAGTTCGTGTCAACCGCGTACAGCGCAGACGCGTTCCCGGCAAGGGCAGCGCCAAACCAGATCTCGTCGCGCGATCGGGACCATGCAAGGTTCCACCAGTCGTTCCAGCCCTTGCTGACGATGGTGCCCTTCGCGTTGCGGTCGTAGACGGCGACGTTGATCCGGCCCGCCGCATCAGGCTCGAAGAATGCGACCCGATCACCGCGGGGTGACACACGTGGATAGAAGATATAGGTGGCCGAGTCGTAGATGACCTGCCCGATCGGGTACTCCAGCTGGAATCGCCCGGCCTTTTCGCGGACGACAGCGAGCGATGACCCATCCGGCCCCCAGTCCGCGGACCTGACGTCGTCGAGAACTGGTCGCGGAGCACCGCCCGTCAGCGGCACGCGCGCGAGCACCCCGCTGCGCTCATAGTTGAACACGCCGATCCGCGGCGAAAGCAGGATCGCGAGCTCGCCGGATCGCGAGACGCTCAGCACGTCCGCGCTGGACAGGCCAAGCGAGCGTGACTCGGGCGAATCCGGGCTCGTCACGAACACCTCAGGCGGGCGGCCCTCTATCGACTGGCTGTACACAATCGTGCGGCCATCCGGCGCGAAGCGGGCGCCCGAAATGAATCCACGGCGGAATGTCAGACGCTGGAAGGACGCTGGCTCGGAAACCGCTTGGCTCACCTGCATGGCAGTCCGCTGGCCGATAACGAAGGCACCAACGACGGCCATCGCCGCGGCCACACCCCACCAGGCGAGTCCGCCAGGATCGATGGTGCGGCGCCAACGCCTCGCCCCGTTGGGGACCCGACAGCGCGGGGCCGGACGCGGCCGTGAGCGCGAGCGCGACATCCCGCGCCGACTGGAAGCGCTCGGCGGGATCCTTCTCCATGCAGTAGCCGATGACGCGCTCGAGCGCCAGCGGAACGGCGGCGTCGCTGCTCGACCGTTCCGGATCGTCCTTCAGAATCGCACTCATCGTTTCGGCAGGTGTGTCGCGGTGGAACGCACGCCGCCCGGTGAGCATCTCGTGAATGACTGTGCCCAGGCTGAAGATATCGGACCGGTGATCGGCCGCGGCGCCACGCACCTGCTCCGGCGACATGTAGCCGACGGTGCCGAGCAGAAGGCCAGGCTGCGTATCCACTGCAGCCACCGTCTGCAACGCACCCTGCGTGACCGCGACGTCCGGCTGCTTGAGCTTTGCGAGACCGAAATCGAGAATCTTCGCGCGCGCATCTGCCGTGATGAACAGGTTCTCGGGTTTGAGGTCCCGATGCACGATGCCTTTCTCGTGCGCAGCCGCGAGTCCGAATGCGATCTGCAGCGCTAGGTCCACCGTCTTGCGCGGCGGCAGGGCGCCATGCTGGAGTCGCGCCCGCAGCGTTTCCCCTTCCAGCAGCTCCGAGACGATATAGGGGTGGCCGTGGTGCGTGCCGACGTCGTAGATGGTCAGAATGTTCGGATGATTCAGGAGGCCGGCGGTCCGCGCCTCCTGTTCGAACCGGCGCAGCCGGTCATCGTCGGACGAGAACGCGGCGGGCAGAATCTTGACGGCGACCTCGCGTCCCAGCCGCGAGTCGCGAGCGCGGTAGACCTCGCCCATTCCCCCGGCGCCCAGCGCACCGATGATCTCGTACGGCCCGAGTTGCGCGCCCGCCTCGATTTTCATCGTTGGATGCGCGGATTATAGCCGACAGGCGCGGCCACACTTGGAGCGGAACCGATATACTGACGCATTCTTGCAGAGGTCACACATGCGAACACTACGATTGATCGTTGTGGGGTCGCTCCTCGTTGGCGCGGCGAACCTGGCTCCGACCCTGAACGCCCGCGTGGACACGGCCGACACGAAGCTGCTGACGCAGCCGGCGATCAGCGCCAATCACGTGGCGTTCATCTACGCCGGCGACCTGTTCGTCGCCGACGCATCCGGAAACGCCGTCCAGCGGCTGACGACCGACGACGGTGTGGAGTCCAATCCGGTCTTCTCTCCGGACGGCCGGACGATTGCGTTCAGCGCGCAGTACGACGGCAACACCGACGTCTTCGTCGTACCGATCACCGGCGGCGCGCCGGTGCGGCTGACGTGGCATCCCGGCGCCGACATCGTCCAGAGCTTCACGCCGGACGGCAAGGGGGTGCTGTTCACGTCGCAACGCGCCACCTTTACCGGACGCTACACCCAGCTCTTCACCGTTCCCGTCAACGGCGGTATGGAAGAGGCGCTGCCGATCCCGAATGCGGCACGGGCGACCTATTCCCCTGATGGGCAGCGCATCGCGTACAACCCCATCGCCGGACGATTTCAGCAGTGGAAGCAGTATCGCGGCGGGACCGTCTCGCGCTTGTGGCTCTACGACCAGAAGTCGCACGCGATCGACAAGGTCCCGCAGCCGTCGAACCGATCGAACGACACCGACCCGATGTGGATTGGCGACACGGTGCTACTTCCGTTCCGATCGCAACGGCGAGTTCAATGTCTTCGCCTACGACACGAAGAGCAAGCAGGTCCGCCAGATCACCAAACATGCGGACTTTCCGGTACTCAGCGCGTCGACCGGCGCGAATCGCATTGTCTACGAGCAGGCCGGAGTGCTGCACGTGCTCGATCCGCAGTCGGGCACGAGCAAGACGCTGTCGATCGGCGTCGCCTCGGACCTGCGCGAGTTGCGGCCGCGCTTCGTGAAGGGTGCGCGCTGGATCCGTGAAGCGGCGCTGTCGCCGACGGGCGCGCGCGCCGTCTTCGATTTCCGCGGCGAGATCGTCACGGTGCCCGGCGAGAAGGGTGACGTTCGCAACCTGACGAACAGCCTGGCCGCGCACGATCGCTTTCCGTCGTGGTCGCCTGACGGCCGCTCCATCGCCTGGTTTTCAGATGCCTCAGGCGAGTATCAGCTGTTCATCTCCAGCCAGGACGGCAAGGGAGAGCCGCGCGCGATCAAAGTCGCGGGCGAAGGGTTCTACAGCGCGCCAGCCTGGTCGCCAGATTCACAAAAGATCGCCTACTTCGACAACTCGCAGAGCGTCTACTGGGTTGACGTGAAGAGCGGCGTATCGAAGAAGATCGCCTCCCAGCCGATCTACGGGCCTGACGTCGTCATCAGCTATTCGTGGTCGCCGGACTCGAAGTGGCTGGCGTATGCCATGAACAACCAGGCGAACATCACCACCGTCTACGCGCATGGAATCGAGCAAGGCAAGACGTCGCAGATCAGCGACGGCCTGAGCGAGGTGAGCAACCCGGTCTTCGACAAGGGTGGAAAGTATCTCTACTTCTTCGCCTCGACCGATGCTGGCCCGGTGAAGGACTGGTTCGCACAATCCAACGCCGACATGCGCGCGACGTCGGGTATCTACCTGGCGGTGCTGCCAAACGATCAGGTGTCGCCTCTCGCACGCGAGAGCGACGAGGAGAAGCCGGCGCCGCCGGGTGCAGAGAAGAAGCCGGATGAGAAGAAGCCGGACGCTCCGGCTGGTGCCGTGCCCGAAGACAAACCGCCGGCCGGGAAAGATAAACCGTTCCGGATCGATTTCGAAGGTCTCGAGTATCGCATCCTGGATCTCCCGATCACGCCCGGCACGCTCACCAACCTGCAGGTGGGGACCGCGGGTCAGGTCTACTACCTGAAAACGGTGGATGGGCGCTCGGCTCTCAACCGCTACGACCTCACCACTCGCAAGAACGAAGTCATCCTGCCGGAAGTCGCCGATTACGTGGTGTCCGCGGACGGCAAGAAGCTCCTGTATCGAAACGGCAACGCCTGGTCGATCGTGCCGACCAACCGCAAGATCGAGCCGGCAGAAGGCCGGATTGCTGTCGACTCGATCGAGGTACGGATCGATCCGCGCACGGAATGGAAACAGATCTTCGACGAAGCGTGGCGGATCAACCGCGACTACTTCTACGCACCGAACATGCACGGCGTGGACTGGGTCAAGCAGCGCGACAAGTACGCGGCGTTCCTGCCGCATGTCGCGACGCGCGCCGATCTGAACCGCGTTCTGCAATGGATGTCGAGCGAGTTGTCGGTCGGACACCATAACGTTGGCGGCGGCGATTCGCTGGCAGAGCCGAGGAATGTGCCGGGCGGTCTGCTCGGCGCCGACTACGAAGTGGCCAACGGCCGCTACCGTTTGAAAAAGGTGTACGGCGGACTGAACTGGAACCCGCAGCTTCGCGCGCCGCTGACCGAACCGGGTGTCAACGCCAAGGCCGGTGAGTACATCCTTGCCGTGAACGGCCGCGACCTGAAAGCGCCGACCAATATCTACAGCCTGTTCGAGAACACGTCGGGAAAAATCGTCGAGGTCACCCTCGGTCCCAACCCGGACGGGTCCGGCTCGCGTGTGGCGCAGGTCGTTCCGATTGCCAACGAAGGCGCCCTGCGAAACCGCGACTGGGTCGAAGGAAACCTCAAGAAGGTGGACAAGGCGACGGGTGGTCGTGTCGCCTACGTGTACGTCCCGAATACTGGCGGCGGCGGCCACACCTATTTCAAGCGCTACTTCTATCCCCAGGTGAACAAGGACGCGGTGATCGTCGACGAACGCTTCAATGCCGGCGGTCAGGTCGCGGACTACTACATCGACATTCTCCGCCGCCCGTTCATCGCCAACTGGGCGATGCGTTATGGTGCGGATCTGAAAACGCCGTTCGCGTCGATCCAGGGGCCGATGACCATGATCATCGACGAGACGGCCGGGTCTGGCGGCGACCTGCTGCCCTGGATGTTCCACAAGTTCAAGATGGGTCCGCTCGTCGGTCAGCGCACGTGGGGCGGACTGGTCGGGATCCTCGGTTTCCCTGTTCTGATGGACGGCGGCGGAATCACGGCGCCGAACCTCGCGATCTGGACGCCCGAAGACGGGTGGGTCGTCGAGAACGAAGGCGTCCCGCCCGACATCGAAGTGGAGCAGACGCCGGCGGACGTGATCGCCGGTCGCGATCCGCAGCTCGAGAAGGCGATTGAAGTGGTGATGGCCGAGCTGAAGAAGAACCCGCCGGCAAAGACAACGCGCCCGGCCTACCCGGTGCGCGGGAAGACCCAGCGCGGCACGGTCATCACGACTAGTCCAAGCGGCGGCGGGCGGTAGCCCTGATAAAGGGTAGATGCTGGAGGATGATTCTCATGCGCCGAGCTTTGATTCCCGCCATCCTGGTTGCCGCCGCAACGCTCAGCGCGCAGCAGCGCGCGCCGGAGATCGATTCGATCAAACAGGAGGAGATGAAGGCCGACCTGTTCTTCCTGGCGTCCGACAGCATGCGCGGGCGCCTCACCGACACGCCGGAGAACAAGCTCGCCGCCGAGTGGATTGCCTCACGATTCGAGCGTCTTGGGTTGAAGCCGATCGGTGACGGCGGGACGTACTTTCAGAAATACAACCTGATGACCTCGACAGCCGGGGCGCAGAACGTCCTCGTGATTCGAGGTCAGCAGCTCGCCGGGCGCACCCAGCCCCACATCGGGGCAGGACTTCTATCCTCTGCGCTTCAGCGCGACGAGCAAGGCGTCGGGGGAGCTCGTGTTCGTGGGCTTCGGCATCTCGTCGCCGGAGCGCGGCTACGACGACTACGCCGGGGACGTCAAAGGCAAGATCGTCGTGGCCCTCGATCACGAGCCCGGCGAAACGGATCCGAGCAGTCCCTTCGATGGCATCGTTACCGCGCAGGCTTCCGACCAGCTCTGGAAGACGCTCGCGGCACAGGAGAAGGGGGCCGCAGGCATCGTCTTCGTCAGCGACGTGCACAACCATGAGGGCGGTGGTGGCCGTGGGGGCGGCGCGGGGGGTGCGCCGCCAGCACCCGGGGCACAAGGTGGAATCGACGGGTTCGCGCGTTCGGCCAGCAACTACTGGCCAGAGCAGCCGCCGCGGATTCCGCGGTTCATGCTCGGCAGCTGGGTCGAGCGTGTGCGCATTCCCGCCGCCCAGATCTCGCCGGCGTTGGCGGAAACCCTGGTCAAAGGCAGCGGCCGGACCCTCATGGATCTGGCCAAGGCGTCCGAGACGGCCAAAGGGTCCAAGCCGCTCCCACTCGGCGCCTCCATGGATCTCACGACCTCCGTCGATCGCAAAGTGATCCCCGATCGCAATGTCGTCGGCTTGCTCGAGGGATCCGATCCGCAGCTTCGCGACGAGGTCGTGATCGTCTGCGCGCACTACGATCACGACGGCGCCAACGGTGAAAGCATCCTCAACGGCGCGGACGATGACGGCTCTGGAACGATCGGCGTGATGGAGATTGCCGAAGCATTCATGGCGGCGGCGGCGAAAGGTCAGCGGCCGCGTCGATCGGTCTTGTTCGCCGCGTGGAACTCGGAGGAGCGCGGACTGTTCGGCGCGTGGGCGTACACGGAGCATCCGCTTCGCCCGCTGAAGCAGACCGTCGCCGTGCTCAACATGGACATGATCGGGCGCAATGAAGAGGTGCCGGAAGCGGGCGCCGGGCGGTTCCGCGGGCTCGACGCACAGACGTCGGAATCGAACAACAATGCCGTCAACGTCATCGGGACCACGCGGAGCGCGTCGTTGAAAGAGGTCATCGAGCGTGCCAACAGCGGCATCGGTCTGACGTTGCGTCTGCGCTACGACAACAATGCGTCACAGCTCATGCGCCGCAGCGATCACTGGCCGTTCCTCAATCGTGGCGTTCCCGGCGTCTGGATCCACTCGGGCTGCACCCTGACTACCACACGGCCAACGACGACGCGGATCGGATCAACTATCCGAAGATGGAGAAGATCGCGAGGCTCGTCTATCAGGCCGCGTGGGATCTGGCGTCATCGTCCGGCAAGCCCGCCCTCGGCCGTTGAACTACACTGTTCGCTGGCGCCGTCCTGGATAGCATTCGGGAATTGACAATGGTCAAGGACATGATCGCGGTCGTTGCAGTTATTGCCATCCTCAGCCAGCCCGTCCTACGCCCAAACCGGCGCAGCCGCCGAGGCGGCCGACCTCGTCAAGCAGGCGGCGAAGCTCGAGTTTGGTGATACCTGGAAAGAGGCACTGACGTTATACCGGCAGGCGGTCGAGAAGAACCCGTCACAGTTCGACGCCTACCTGGGCATCGGACGCATCCTTGACGTGGAGGGTCAGTACGAGGAAGCGCGTCAGAACATTCAGAAGGGAATCGATGCGGCCCCGGAGAACGGCCTGAGCCCTGCGCTGTCGACGATGGCGGTCGCGTACGCGTTCGAAGGCAAGGCCGCTGACTCGGCGAAGTACTACCAGCAGGTGTTCGACCGGCAGATCAAAGCGAATGCGCCGGATGCGGCGGCTGGCACGGCGAACGCTCTCGGGCGCGTCTACCTCGAGACCGGGGATCTTGCCAACGCCGAGAAGTGGTATCGGACCGGATACGAGACGGCCCAGAAGATCGACAAGCTGACGCCCGAAGACAAGGACCTCTGGGAGATGCGCTGGCAGCACGCGCAGGCACGGATTGCGGCGCGTGGCAAGCATTTCGACCTCGCGCGCAAGCACGCCGCCCTCGTCAAGGCCATCGTCGATCGCGGCAACCTCGATGAGGGGCAGATTGCCAACTATCCGCACCTCCTCGGTTACATCGCCTTCTATGAAGGCAAATACGACGCGGCGATCGCCGAGCTGTCGAAGGCGGAACAGCAGGACCCCTTCGTGCTGAGCATGCTCGCGCAGGCGTACGAGCTGAACCAGAATCCCGCCCAGGCGCGCGAGCTCTACGCACGGATCCTGACGCTGCGCGGCCACTCCTTGCAGGCGGCGTTTGCGCTGCCGCTCGCACGACGCAAAGCGGCTCAGTAACCGCGGTCAGGACCATCTATCGGAATAACTGCGGCCAGATTCGCCGGGACGCTAGGCGGTCGCGCAGTGGCTTGGGCGCGTGGTGCTGACCCAGTTTCCAGAGGAAGTCCATCTCGCCGTGAATCGCGCGGAGGGCGATCGTCGCTTCCAATCCGAGCAGCAGCGTTCCAACGAAGAGCAGCGCCGCGCCCACCATCCCCAGGATGACCGGGATCCACTGATGGGCGGCGTTGCCGCTCGTTCTCAAGGTTCCCACGAAGCCAATCGCGACACTCGTCGCCACGAACAATCCGAGCGCCACGTAGAACGTCGTCATCGCACGCTGGAGGTGTCGTGCTCGAGAGGTCAGAAAGTCGAGCTGTGTGAAGGTCAGCTCCAACCGCTCCTCGAAGAGGACGATGTCGCTGGACTCCTTGTGCGCCATCTCCTCGAAGCGATCAGAGAGCGCGCGGACGCGATCGACGACCCGGCCGAGGCGGGTGGATGTGGACAGGATGAGCGCCGCGCACGCGGAGATCAGGACCGCCGGCGTGATCATCGACGTCAAGACGGCGAATTCGGGGGTCATTCTCCCATCGTCCGTAGCCCGTGGTCCGTAGACCGTACTTCGTGTCTAGCCTGGCGGGTCGGCTAGGCCGACCGTAATGCGGCCGCGAGCCAACGCTCCACGTCCGCGCGGAAGTCCGAACCATCTACAGCGTCACTCGACCGCTCCGCATTGGAAAGCCGCGCTCGCACGGATTCCTCCGCGCCGGTCACCTCGAACAACTCGGTGAAAATGTCGACGAGAAACGCGCGGTCGTCCAGCGAGCACCACACTCGCGAAGGAGCGCCGCCCGACATCTCGATGCCGAACCGGTCACCTGCGGACTCCGCGAGCAACTGCAGAAACTGCCGCTCGGTCTCGTCGTTCGCGTGCCGGCCTCCCGACGCGAGCACGTGCGGTTCTTCCTCGCCGTCATCACAAAACAGCTTTAAGCCCGACGGCAGGATCGTGACCCATGTCTCCCAACTGCTCCCGTCGTCCCATTCGAGGCGCAGCAACGTCCGCGCGCGCAGGAGGAGCGGGTCAAAATGTCCATCCTCCCCGGCCAGCGCGCGTTCGACGACGCCGGCAAGTGCGAGTGGGCTGCGCGGAACGCGAAGCGGATACAGGTCTTCGTCTGTCCTGAACTGTTTGGCCAATCTCTCGAGCGCCTCGAGCACACGAACACGTTGCAGACGCCGACCGATCATGCGAATTCAGCTTTCGGGCACCCGGCAGCCAGTGGCAGAAGCTGGTGCCGAGGGATTATAACTGTCGGGGCTCGGCCCGCCTGCGCCTGTCGCGACCCTTCTGGCGACACGCGACGCGCGAGGACAACCATGGAGATGATCATGCGGATTCGCCTGCCGTTGCTTGCCGTCATACTGGCCATCGCGACGATGGCTGCAACACGCGCTCAGCAGGGCCCCAAGGTCCTCCTCCTGTACGACATGGAGGGTGTGACCGACGCAATCCGGCCGCAGGACGTGTCGATGGGATCGCAGACATATCCTGCCACGCGCGAGTCGCTGACCGAGGATGTCAATGCGGCCATTCGCGGGCTGCTCAAGGCAGGCGCACGTGAAGTCGTCCTGACCGACGGTCACGGGAGCGGCAACCCGGATCCCGATTATCTGCTCGACAAGTTGCCGAAGGGCGCTCGCTTCGACATCAGGGACGCGCCGTACGATCCGTACATCGAGGCGATGGACGCCACATTCGACGCGATGGTCACGGTGGCGATGCACGGCAAGGCAGGCGGCAAGGGGTTTCTGGCACATACCTACAACGGACACACTCGCTGGGTGATGGCGGGTCACGACATGAACGAAAGCATGCTCGTCGCGGCGTCGGCGGCGCGCTTCAACGTGCCGTTGATCCTGGTGACCGGAGACGACGTGCTGCGCGAGGAGATCAGGGCGTTCTCGCCGGAGACCGAGTATGTGACCGTCAAGAAGGCGGTGAGCGTTTCCGCGGCGGAGGCGAGGCCGCGAGCGGACGTGTCGCGCGACATCGAGGCGGCCGCCGAGCGGGCGCTGCGAAACAGGAAGAACGTCAAGCCGTGGAAACCGGTCGAGATCAGCAAGCCGTTCGACAATCAGTTCAGCTACACCCTGCCCGACCAGGCGGCGATCGCCAGCATGTTTCCGCATGCCACGCCGGTCAACAACAAGACGGTGAAGGTCAGCACACCGAACTTCATGGACGCGTATCTGGCGTTCCGTGGGCTTGCCACGTTCACCGGGCTGGTCACGCAACGCATGACGGTGACGGCGATTCGGGAAATGCCGGGCGGCCCGGACATGATTACGAAAGCGCAGGCCCAGCTTCCATCGCGGGAACAGCGCTCGTTCGAGCCGACCTCAGCGACGCTCGATCGGGGCGGCGTGGGGCCAGGGCGGCATGGATACCGATGAGGTCCGGCTGAAGCCGGAGCCACGAGGTCCGGCTGAAGCCGGACGCTACGAGGTCCGCCTGAAACCGGACGCTACGGTTTGACCACCAGGCGGTCGACGACCTCGCGCACGCCGTTGGTTTCCTTGGCGAGCTGCAGGGCACGCTGGTGCTCGGCCTGCGTTCGAGCCGTGCCGCTGACGGTCACGATACCGTTCGTGGTGTCGACGTGGATATTCAGCGCCTTGACCGAGTCGTCGAGGGCCATCTTGGATTTGATCTTCGCCGTGAGCGCGCCATCGTCGAGCGCCGCCTTTGCCTGACTGGCCACCGCGGCCGTTTTCTCGACCGACCTCTGCGCCGACTTCGCGGGCACGCTGTGCATCGACGCCGGCATTGTCGGGCAGCAAGCTGCGCCCCGAACCCCACCAGCCCAGCAGAAACCCACCGACGCCGACCAGAACGATTATCAGGATCACGAGCTTCAGCAGAGCTCTGAACATGATCACCTCCGCCTCTCTCTTAGAAAGCCGCTGAAAAACGCGGCCCTGTCAACTTCCAACGCCCAATTCCCAACTTCCAACGTCACAGCGGCGAACGGCTGAGCGTGCTTCGGGAGTTGGGAGTTGGAAGTTGGGAGTTGACATGATCTTTCCCTAGAGTCTGCTCCACCTGACGGCTGCAGAAGATGTACCTGAACGGTTACGTATGATCACTCCCAATAGGTCCGTACATGACAGGGCAGGGAGGTCCGAAGACACCCCCTGCAGCCTATTGGGCAGGACGTTTGAGGCGAGGCGGTTGCTCCAGCTGAACGCCGAAGCGGCGGGCCGGAATGCGTTATCGCCTTCCGACGCTGCCTGATAGAGCAACCGATATGCCATGAAGAAGCTCTCGTTTCCGGCCTGAATTGGAGCATAAGAGGGCCACAACGGTGCCTATGTGTGAATCTGAAAACCCAGCCAGCGCGGCTGTGTGTAGCCGGAGTGTTATTCGCAACGCCTGGGCTAAGATGGAGCGCTCATGCCAGGGTTCAGACTGACAGCTGCGCTGGCCGCGCTCACACCGATCCTCATCAGTATTCCCCGAGCACAACCGGCGCAGCCCGACGGCTTCGACATCATCCTTCGCGGCGGCGAGATCCTCGACGGGACCGGTGGAGCCGGATACCGCGCCGATGTCGGTATCGTCGGGGCTCACGTCGCGGAGATCGGAGATCTCGCGAATCGTCGCGCAGCCATCGACCTCGACGTCGGGGGTCTCACCGTCACGCCGGGCTTCATCAACATCCATAGCCACGCAACGGTCGCAGGACTCGGACATGCCGAGAACATGCTGACGCAGGGGGTCACGACGGAGATCCTCAATGCAGACGGCGGCGGATCGACGGATCTGACGCAGCAGTTGTCGCGGCTCGGGTCGGGCCCACTCGCCGTCAATGCCGGCGCGTGCATCGGCTTCAACTCCATCTGGAGCGAGGTGGTCGGCCCCGCCGACCGCCGGCCGACGAGCGACGAGGTGGCCAGAATGCGGGCGAAGGTCCTGGCCGGTCTGGAACAGGGCGCCTGGTGCGTATCGGCAGGCCTCGACTACAAGCCGGCGTACTACGCGCGGACGGATGAAGTCATCAGCGTGCTCACCGCTGTCAGACACGCGCGGACAAATTTCACGAACCACGATCGCGTGACGCCAGAATCGGGGTTCAGTTCGAAGGCGGGCATCGCGGAAACGATTCAGATTGCTGAAGCCGTCGGCACGATCCCGGTGATCACGCACATGAAGGCCGCGGGCCGTTCGCAGGGGACCGCGCCGGAAGTGCGCGCGATGATGAACGCGGCGACAGACCGGGGCGCCTACACCGCTGCCGACGCTTATCCGTACCTCGCGGGGCAGACCTCGCTTGCGGCGCTGATGGTTCCAGGGTGGGCTCAGGACGGCGGACGCATGGAGATGCTGAAGCGCTTCGCCGATCCAAGCCTGAGAACGAAGATCATCGGCGAGGTGGAAGAAGCGATGGCCGCGCGGTTCGGCGGACCAAGTGGCGTCTACCTGCCGGAAACGCGCCAGGAACTCGTCGACATCATGCGCGACTGGCAGGTGCCGGCGGGAGAAGCGATTCTCCGTCTCGTCGAAGAACGCAACAGAACCGCTATCCTCAGGTTCGGAATCGAGTCCGACCTCGTCAGCATCCTGAAACACCCGACAACGTCGATCGCGTGCGACTGCGGGGCAACTGAAGGAAGCGCGACGCACCCGCGCTACTTCGGAACGTTCCCCCGCGTGCTCGGCCGCTACGTGCGTGAATCGAAGGCGCTGACCTGGGAAGACGCCGTCCGCAAAATGACGGGGTTGCCGGCATCGACGATTGGCCTGATCGACCGCGGTTTTCTCGCGCCCGGCATGGCCGCCGATGTGACGGTCTTCGATCCGACCACCGTGACCGATCGCGCGACTTTCGACGATCCCGTCCGTCCGTCCGACGGCATTCGGCAGGTGATCGTCAACGGCCAGTTGGCCCTGCGGGACGGAAAGGTCACAGGCAGTGGCACCGGACGTGTGTTGCAACGTTCGGCGGGCATGCCCAGCCGGCCCATGGCGACCGGAGGCGCGCGGCGACTGGCGCTGAAGGCCGCGGTGAACGGGCTATCTTTGGACATTCGTCAGGACGCCGGCGCCCGAACCGCGAAGGGGACCTTTCGTCTGGCTGACGACCTCTCGAGGTCAACCATCGAAATGGTCCAGCCCGGTCTGCTGCAGGTGACCGATCGCTGGGCCAGCTTCACCGGCCGCGCACGGCTGACACCCGCGAACGTTGACGCTGCCGTAACCGTCGTCGTCGAACGAATCGACCCCGCAAAAACATCGGGAGCGACAGCGACGATCTATGTGGACGGCGTCCGCCGCCTCGAGATCACGCTGGATCCAGCGTTAGTGGAGATTCATCCAGAAGCTGCCCGCCCGAAGAGGTGAGCAGGGCCGAGGACATCGCATGCGACACGTTTTGGGAAATTTGTCCAGAATTCCAATGACGGTACGAATCGGCGCGTCCGCGCTCGTCGTGGTTCTTGCAGCCTCGCTGCTCGTTGTTCTTCTCGCAGCTACGCTGCTCGGCGGCCAGACGACGGGCGCGAGAGACGTGGATGCGAGGGCGTTCGCGCGCCGTTTGAACGAACGTGACGGACGCGTTCAAGGCGTACGTGCACGACGGGAAACTCGCGGGCGCCGTCGTCCTCGTTGCTCATCGCGGAAAGGTCGTGTATCACGAACCCTTCGGGTTTCGCGATCGCGAGGCAAAGGCCCCGATGAAGCGCGACACCATCTTCCGAATCGCATCGCAGACCAAGGCATTGGTCAGCGTGGGCATCATGATGCTTCAGGAGCAGGGCCGCCTCGCCGTCACCGATCCGGTGGCCAAGTACCTCCCCGAGTTCGCGAACACGACCGTTGCGGTCCAGCTACCTGCCGGGTCGACTGCGGCTGGGAGCTATGAGGTCGTTCCTGCGAAACGTCAGATCACCATCCATGACCTCCTGACGCACAGCGCGGGCATCGGCTACGGTCAGGGCATCGCGAGCGATCGTTGGAAGGCTGCGGGAATCCAGGGCTGGTACTTTGCGGACAGGAACGAACCGGTTTCCGCCGTCGTCGCGCGCATGGCGGCGCTGCCGTTCGATGCGCAGCCGGGCGAGCGCTTCGTATACGGCTACAACACCGACATCCTCGGCGTCGTCATCGAACGTGTGTCGGGCGAATCGCTCGACGTGTTTCTGCAATCGAAGATCCTGAAGCCGCTCGGCATGAACGACACGCACTTCTACCTGCCTCCGGCCAAGAAAGGACCGTCTCGCCGCTGTCTACAGTGCAGGCGATCAGGGCCTCGAGCGGGCACCCGACCCTGGAACCAGCGTCGGTCAGGGTGCGTACATCGATGGCCCTCGCCGCGCCTTCTCAGGCGGCGCGGGGTTGCTCTCGACGGTCGCTGATTACGGTCGCTTGCTCCAGATGCTTCTGAATGGAGGCGAGCTGAAGGGCGTCCGCATCCTGAGCTCATCGTCGATTCGGGCGATGACGATGGACCAATTGAATGGAGTTGTTTATGGGCCGGGCCAGGGCTTTGGATTTGGCTTCTCGATCCTGCAGGATTTGAAAGCGTTCGAGAAGCCCGGCTCGGTCGGCGAGTGGGGTTGGGGAGGCGCCTACCACTCGAAATACTGGGTCAGCCCTGCAGACCAGCTCATCGTTGTCTATATGACACAGCTCATTCCCGCGGGATCCATCGACGATCACGACAGGCTTCGGGAGCTGGTGTACGGAGCGCTGTTCGACAATCACCAATGACTCGATCGACCAGCGTCGCTGGCCAGCTGAACGACCATTTCGTAATCCTCCGGGCACATTCGTCGGATCTTCCGGGAGCCGCGTCGGAAGTCCGTGTCGCCAAACCTCTGAAAACACTGCGCTGTTGCGGTCGTGTCGTGTGGGCACTCCCCTTGCCCTGCATAGCCGAATCCGTAGAGCACCACCAAAGGGGATCAAAGTGACACGTACCATTGGAGCGGCCATCGGCGCGGTGATTTTCGTGATGTTCATGTCGTATATCGCGCAGCGACTGGTCGGACCGGTCTCGGCCTCCGCGGCCGCACCTCAGGCCTCCGTCTCGCGACGATAGCTCGCGGTCGATGGTCCGGCTAAAGCCGGACGCCACAGCTCATTGTTTATCTGGCCAGATGGCCTTCAGAACGGCAGCCAGGCGATATCCGCCTTTCGCCAGCTGCAGGCGGACGACCGTGCGCGCACGTTCGTCGTAGCCCTGCGGCTGCTGAATGCGCCAGCGGTGCGCCGTGCGGCCAGTATCGTCGGGCCCGAGGTACGCCAGGATCGTGATGCCGTTGTGCACGGTCTTGCTGTGCACCAACCCATCGTCAGCCCACTGCTGCGGCCAGAGGTCGGCGTCGCCACTGTTCATCCACCCAGGCATCACGGGCAGCGCTTCGAACAACCGCGCGACGAACGTTGCCTCGTCGTCCTGCCGCATCGTCAGGTTTACGGCGTGCGCGTCCCAGTACGAGTGCAGGTTGAAACGATCCTGCGGCCCGTAGAGGAGCGCATTCCCGCCCAGCGTGAGCCGCCAGCCGGTGGTGCCTTGCGGGACGACGAACCTGAGCGGCCCCTGAGCGGCAATGAATCCGGTCCCGATGTGCAGCGGCTGATGCATGTCGCCAACGAAGTGCGCGAGGAGCCGTAGCGCTTCGCGGGGTGTGAACAGGCGTGAGGTTCCCCGCAGCACCCGAATGCACTCGCGGGACATCTGCACGACGTCCGTCGGGCGCGCCCCAGGCACGGATGCGTCGTAGCGGTCTGCCTGAAACGGCAGGTTCGCGTAGTGGTAGGTGTCTTGTGCGGGGTGTTTGAGGCGAAACGGGGCCGTGTCCTCGTCTTCGTACGTCGCCGCCTTGATCGTGTCGGGCCACACGGCCGCGTCGGCCAACGTCTCGCCAGGACGAAGGATCTTCCGGACTTCCTCCAGTGCGCGGGCGTTGCGAAGGTGGAGCTCGGCAAGGCGCCCGACGATTCTGTGCCCTGCATCGGCGAACGCTCCCAGCCCCAGTGAGGCAAAGCCAACGAGCGCGGCGCAAACGATCGCGATCCTGATCCGCATCGACTCGGATCATAGCGAGGTTTGCCGCGTTTCATCGATTCGTTTCGTCAATCCGGCCTTTCGTCACTCGACGATTGACGTCGCCAGAGTGCGCTGTTAGAAGTCGATGTAATTCAACCCGCCGTCTCGGATCCTGGGGCTCTCGAATCGGGAGTGCGTATCCGGGACGGAGAACCAGCGGTTCCCTGGCCGGCTCGCGGCCGGAGGATCGCTCGATGAGTGGCGCCGAACCTCCTGAGCTACGCGGGCTGTCGCCCCTGGCGCCCAAAAAGGAGGGTCACATGACCGCGGCGCTGTTCGCCTGGATCTTCGCTTCGTTCCTCACTCCCCAAAACACGGGACGCCCGCTGGCATTCGACAAGAACTGGGATCTTCGCGGCCCGACCATTTCCATCGTCAAAGACGGGTCCCGCGACATCCTGGAGGCCGAGAACGGGATGGGTCACCGGCGCGACGTTCAGCTGGAAAACGGCACGATTGATTTCGACGTGCAGCTGTCGCGGCGGCGGTCGTTCGTGTATCTCTACTTCCGCGCGGCAGACGAGGGTGAGCGCGAAGAGATCTACTTGCGTCCGCACAAGTCGGGGCTACCGGATGCGCTTCAATACGCGCCGGCCTGGCAGGACCGGAGCCAGTGGCAGTTGCATCACGGTCCGGGAGGCACGGCCGCCGTGGGTTTCGAACCCGGCGCGTGGACCCATGTGCGTCTGGTGATGCAGGGCCGGCAGGCGGCGGTCTTCGTCAACGACATGACGACGCCGGCGATGCTCGTGCCGAACATGGCGCGTGACCCGCGACCGGGATATATTGCCGTCGGCGGCTTCGTCCCGCCGGGAAGCCCGGGTGAGGGGCCTGCGGCCCGTTTCGCTGACGTCACGATCCGGCCGGATGTCGTGACCTTCGACTTCAAGGCGGCCCTCGCGAAGGCTGCAGCGGCGGCGCCCGCTGAACCGATCGAAGGGATCATCCGGAGCTGGCAGGTATCACGGTCGTTCGTCGCGAAGGAAGGTGGGACGCCGGCGATCCCGGCGGCTGACGTCCTCGGCGACATGCGTCGGCTGGAGACAGAGCCGACCGGTCTCCTCGAGCTCCATCGTCACGTGAAGGTGCCGGCCCAGGGGGACGCTACCGTCGTTGCCCGGCTTCGGGTGCGGGCGACGCAAGCAGGCGTGTATGCGCTCGACCTGGGTTTCAGCGATATCGCGACCGTGTTCGTGAACGGACGGCCGATCTTTCGCGGCGACGCGAGCTATTCGTTCGATCGTCCGCGACGTGATGGTCTGATCGGATTCGATCAGGCGCGTTTGTATTTGCCGCTGGTCGCAGGAGACAACGATCTCGCGATCCTCCTGAGCGACAGCTTCGGCGGCTGGGGCCTGATGGGGCGCTTCGTCAACGTTTCAGGGCTGAGTTGGTGACGACTCGACGACCCGAACTATGCGACTCACGATGCCAGAACCGGATGCAGGCCTGCGCAAGATGCTCATCTGGACGTTCGCGGCCCTTCTCGCGGCAGTTCTGATGGCAGCCCTGGGCGCAGGCCTGGCGATCCGATTGTTCGATAGGCCCTCTAGGTTCGTTGTCCGGAATCGTGCCGGATACACGTTATAGATATGGTGGCCCCGTGCATGGCGCCTGCGCGAAGGAGGATTGTCGAATGGCTAAGCGCATGACGCGCATCCGCACCAGAAGTGTCCGGGTCTCTCTCGAGCGCCTCATCAAACAGCTCAGACAGTTCAAGAGGGACGACCCAAGGAGTTTGCAGCGCTGCAAGCAGAGTCCCAGGGGTAAGGCTAAAGATGCCAACCAATGCTGGTGGAGAAGCTAGGCCTGCCGATGCGGAGCATGGAGGAGTGGTGCCCGAACCAGCGAGGCGACAACCCGTTCACGATCGATGTGCCCGCCGAAGCCGGCGTCGCCGAGCGTCAGATTCCGGCGCTCTCCGCATCTCGTCGCGCCACTGGACCGCGAGGGGACCGGTTCGTCGAGAACTTCGCGACCGGCCACCGCGTTCCAGGTGCGCCGATCGTCCATCGCATCCTGTCGGCGTGCGACCGCTGGCGAACGATTGCAGACTTAGGCAGGTTGCTGCCTGAGTATTCGGTGCGCTCACTGGCTCCTCTCGTTCGCGCGCTTGCGAGGCTGACGCTGCTCCAGCAGTCCGATCGCACCGTAAATACCGTCGAAGCCCGCCTCGTGGACTGGGACGGCTGGAATCCGGCGGCCGCGTACTTCCACTGTTCGACACGCGATGTGCAGTATTCGACCGACCTCGATGCAGCGGGCCGCCAGATGCGCGCGAAGGCACGCCGGGATCCGCTGCCGCCCGCGGTCAAGCGCTATCGCGGGCTCCCGACAACCCGGCTCCCATCGCCGAATACGGACGGCGAGTTCCCGAGGGTTCTCGAGGGCCGCCGGACCTGGCGCCGGTTCTCGCGCGCACCGGTCACGCTCGCGCATCTCAGTGATGTGCTCGGTTTGAGCTTTCGCGTTCAACGGTGGGTCGAGTTGCCAGGTATTGGCCGTGTCGCCCTGAAGACGTCTCCGTCCGGTGGCGCTCGTCATCCGATGGAATGCTACGTTCTGGCACTGCGGGTGAGCGGGCTGCCCCGCGGCCTCTATCACTACCGGGCGGACACGCACGCTTTGGAGCGATTGTCGCGACACGCCACGGGCCGCCAGGTGGCCAGGTATCTTCCAGGACAAGCGTGGTACGGAAATGCGAGCGTGGTCGTGCTGATGACGGCGGTCTTCGCGCGCACCCGCTGGCGCTATTCGAGCCCGCGCGCGTACCGCGTTGTGCTCGCCGAAGCCGGTCATCTCTGTCAGACGTTCTGCCTCGCGGCGTCATGGCGGGGCCTCGCACCGTTCTGCACGATGGCGCTGGCCGATTCCGTCATCGAGCGCGATCTCGGCATCGACGGAGTGTCGGAGGCGGTCATGTACGCGGCGGGGTTCGGGACGCGGCCGACCGGCGTCGACTGGGCACCCTGGCCAATTCAAAGGTCGAGCGCGCATCGTTCGTAGTCCGTAATCCGTAGTTCGTGTCTCGCCGATCACTCGGCCTAACCCGATTGCTGGGCGAGACACGGACCACGGACCACGAACCACGGCACCGTGTAATTGGCTTGTGGCTCTCGCCGTCTTCGCAGCTAATGGACTGGTTCGGTCGAGTCCCGCGGCGATTCGAGTCGACGCCGGCGCACGCGCGCGTCGTCGAATGCGGCGAGGCCTTCATCCGCCCGCGCCCAGGCGCGCAGAAATCGATCGTAATGATTGCGGGCGGCGTCGAGGTTGCCGTCTCGCTCGAGCAGCCGGGCAATTTCATAGTGACCGAGCACGACCTGAGAGTATGCGGGCGCGTCCGCGTCGATGGTCCGCTCTGCGCTCCGCTCGAGAATCGACGTCCAGGTCACGATTGCGTCGGGAATACGCCCGACGGCCTGCTGTGCGCGGGCCAAGCGTCACCAGCGTCCACGGGTTCGTGAACGCGCGAACGGCGAGAACGGCATGGTCGAGTGCGGACGCAGGCTGTTTGCGCGCCAGAGCGATCTCTGCGCGTAACTGCTCGACACGCGCCTCGGGCCGTGGTGCCTGACGCTCCTTGGCCTCCACAATCAATTGCGCGAGAACCGCGTCAGCCGTCATGAGGTCACCCGCGCGGGCAGCCAGCACGCCGTGCACGATTCGATTGCGAGCCAGTTCGACCTTGACCTTTCGCAGATGGGCAATCGCGTCCCGCCGCCGCCCCATGTCGACGAGCAAGGAGGCCATCGCCAGATCGACTCGCTCGATGCCGGGACTGCCTCCGCGATCGAGGCCGGCCCGCAGTGCGATCTCCGCATCCTTGTAGCGACCTCCTGACCTGAGGAAATCTGCCTTGCCGAGCGCAAGGTCGGTCCAGGACGCGGTACTCGGCCCTATTCGATCGGCGCTCGGCTTCTTCGAGCGCGGCCCCGGCCTCCTCGGGGTGACCGCCGATCAGCAGGTGCTTGGCGTACGCGATCCAATCGAAGGGTTGGTCGAGGTACTGGCCCAGGAGTGAAGAGGCCTTCTCCGGGTGACCGCCGGCGCTGTACATATCAGCGAGCATCCAACGCACGCGAGGATGCGGATATGAAAGCCACGCCGCCTCGAGTGCTTCAATCGACTGTTGATGCTGGCGGAGCGCGCCGTAGCTCAGGCCGAGATTGGCGAGCACGCGGCCGTCACCCGGCCGCAGGCTCAGCATCGCCCGCTGGTGTGCGGCGGCGTCGTGAAACCGCTCGAAGAAGGTGTGATAGTCGGCCAGGATTTTCTCGCGTTCGATCTGCCCCAGCCGTGACTCGCTGCTTTTGGCCAGCAAGGCGGCCTTCTCGAGAGATTCCCTGCGACGCTCGAATTGGCCCAGATATCCATAAGACAACGCCGTATACACGTGAGCCATGGCGAAATCTGGATCCAGGGCCGTCGCTTCCAGAAAATGCGGCAGGGCCTCTCGCGCCCGCTCCTCGTCGTACAAGCCTTTGCCGAGGGTGAAGTGGCGCACCGCTTCAAACGATGTGGACGTGACTGGTTCGAGGGGCGGACTCGTGGCCTGGATCGAGCCGACGCTTTCACCCAGCAGCTCGCGCATCCGACGACTCTGGCCGAGCGCCGCGTGCAGTGCTTCTTCCCGCGTTCGCCGGCTCTCGGATTGCATCGCCAGCACGCGGCCGGTAGGGACATGCATGGCACGCAGCGCGACGACGTATGCGCCGTTGAGGGTGTCGACGGAGCCCGTGACGAAGGCGGCCAGCCCCTCGCGCTTGCAGATCTCCAGCCCCAGCGTTTCGTCGATGTGCGTCGTCGCCGGCCGCGCCATGCGTTCGAGCGATTCTTTGATGAGCGCGGTGGGGAACACGTTCAGGTATGGTGATTCTTCCAGCTCACCGGTGACGGCCTGACGCAGAGTGGCCTCCAGGTCGCCATCGCCTGTCGTTCCGGTGAAGGAGCCGACGAGCAGCCAACCCTGCGGCGCGATCAGAGCAGAGCGTCCACTATTCGGGCCGCGACCGCTGGCGAACCAGGCGTGATTGATACTGAACACCGCTCCGCAGGCCAGCAGGATCGCAGCGGCGATTCCGAGGAGCCTCAGCGTCCTGTGCGAGCGTGGCTTCAGAGCCTCCAAATCCTCTGCGAGCGCCGCCGCCGTGCCGTATCGTCGTTCCGGTACGGGATCCAGGGCCCGATCGATCGCTGCCGCAAGGTTGACCGGAAGATCCGGACGAACGGACCGGATCGGGAGCGCGATCCCGCGTTGGTGGGCGCGACGCAGGTCGGACACGAGCGTTGCGTGTACGGGATACGTGCCGGTGAGCATGTGGAACAGCAGGACGCCGATGCTGTAGACGTCGGTTCGCGGAGTCGCTTTTGCACCACCGAAGATCTCCGGCGCCAGATACAACGGGGTCCCAGCGAGATCGGTGATCGATCCGTCTGCGAGCTCGCGACCGACACCAAAATCCATCAGGACGAGACGGCCATCGTTGGCGCGTACGACGTTCTGTGTCTTGATGTCGCGATGAATAAGACCTGCGTCGTGCACGGCGGTCACAGCCGCGGCAGAGCTCGATGCCGATGTCCACCGCCTCGCCCGCATCGCACCGGCCGTCCTGTTGCAGCCGCTGCTCGAGCGTGCGGCCGCGAACGAACTCCATCCACAGACCCACGCTGTCGCCGATCTGCTGCGCGTCATAGATCGTGACGACGCCAGGATGGCGGACCTTGGCGAGCAGCCGGCCCTCGCGGATAATCGAAGCCACCTGCGGATCTGCGGGGTTCTCCGCCGGCATCAGCTTGACCGCGACTTCACGATCGAGGCGTGTGTCCCACGCCCGGTACACCTCGCCGAAGGTGCCGCCGCCAATCCGTTCGAGCAGCTCGAGGTGGCCCCAGGCTTTCGGAAACGCGCGGTGCTCACTCGTGGAGGACAAGCGGGGTTCGGTGTCTTGCTGGTCGGGATCGGAGCGGTGGAGGTCCGCGACCGCTGAGAGGAGCCGCAGCTCGGCGATCAGGTCGCCGTCCGCGTCGGCTGACGCGCCATCGACGGCAGGCCAGTCGATCGGTGTCCCATCGAGGATCGCCTGAGCGAGGTCGTCGATCAGCCGGTCACGGTCGGCGCTCACGCCTCATCTCGTCTGCAAGCCGCAGGAGGGCGCGCTGGGCGGCCTTGCGTGCCGCGTCCGTACTCGGTTTGTCCAGGATCTCCGCCAGTTCGGCATACGAGTAGCCCATTTCGACTTTGGCGATGATGATGTCCCGCTCGGCAGGTTTCAGCCGGGCGAGCGCCTTTTCGTAACGTTCCACGCCCTCGCGCCCGATCGCCTCTTCGAGCGGCGACGCGCCGCTCTCGAGCTCGAGGAGTTCCAGATCGGCATCCGTCACCGGATGCCTGCCCTTGCGCCGCACTTCGTCCCTGACCCGGTTGAGCACCGCCTGGCGGAGGTACGCCTGCAGCGCCCCCACCCGGCGCGGTTCGAACTCATCGATCCTCTTGAACGTTTGAACCAGGGCATCCTGGACAAGATCGTCGGTGTCGGTGAGCTGGCGGGCCCATTTCGGCAGCCTGCCTCTGGCCCAGCGCTGAAGTGGCGGGAGGTGCCGGGCGAAGAGACGCTCGAGCGCCTCGCGATCGCCCGCGCGGACTCTGGCGATCAAATGAAACGTCGAGTCGAGCGAAGTGGTGACCGAATCGTCCTTCGAACGATCGCCTGACCCGGAGTCGTCTGTCATGGGATCACTCGAGGCGCAATCTTATGCGCGGATGTCCGTATCTGCTAACGCCGGGGTTCTTGCAGCGTTGGTGACTTATGACCGCAACCGACTGTCCTGGAAGCGGTTATCTGGTGACCAACGCTTGCGAGACGGGTGACGGTCGGACCGCTTGACAGGCCCGCGGAGCCGACCGAGAGTCGGCGTGCATCACTGCAGGAGGTGATCATGACGGCAGCGGTTTCTGGACACACCGCCCGGGTGCTGGCCCTGGTTCTGGCGCTCATCTGGCTCCCCGCACTAGCCGAACCCGCTCGAGCGCAGAACGTGGACACGGCCTCCATCATCGGCAAAGTCGTCGATCCCCAGCAGGCTGTAGTTACCGGCGTGACCGTGACGGCGCGCCGGCCGGACACGGGCCTGGTTCGCACCGTTGTCTCCGATGCCGAGGGCTTCTATCGCTTCCTCGCGCTGCCGCCTGGCGAGTACGAGGTGACTGCTGAGGTATCGGGGTTCAGGACTGCGCGCCGTACGGGCATCCGGCTCAGCGTGGGCACCGAGGCGGTCCTCGACTTCGAGATGTCCGCGGCGGGGGTGGCTGAAGAGGTGACGGTGCGTGCGGATATCCCGATTGTCAACACGACGACGTCGCAGACGGGCGGCACTTTGCTGCGCGAACAGCTGGATCTCCTGCCCACGCTGTCGCGCGACTTCCGCGCCTTCCTGAGGCTCGTCCCCGGCACCACCGCGAGCAGCGAAGGCGCGGCGTTTCTCGGCGCGCGGGCCCGTTCGAACAACTGGCAGATCGACGGCGTGGACAACAACACGGATTCCTCGGGGTTTCAGAACATCTCGCCGCAGCTCGATTCGATTGCGGAGTATCAGGTCCAGAGCGCGAACTTCAAGGCCGAGTACGGCCGTTCGGCCGGCGGGGTGGTCAACGCGGTCACCCGTTCGGGGACGAATACCTATCACGGGCGGCTGTTCACCTACTATCGCGACGAAAACTTCCGGGAACGTAGCCCATTCGAGGATCCTGACGTCGAGAAAGCGCCGTTCCAACGGCTCTACACCGGCGGTACGCTTGGCGGTCCGATCCAGCGCCAGAAGTCCTTTTTCTTCTTTTCCTACGAACGCACCGACGAGGACTCGAACTCTGAGGCGACTTTCGATCTGCCGCCGGCGAATTCCCCTTTCTCGGACGCGACGTTGCAATTCCTCAACCGGTTCGGCGTCGACCGCGCGCTCTTCGGCGCGGGCGGCACGACGCACTTCGTCCGCGCATCGCCGAACACCGCGAACAAGGCGCTGCTGCGGGGTGACTTTCAGGCCAGCGCCCAGCATCTCCTCACCGGGCGGTACACTTTCGACGGATTCGATCAAGACGCCGGTGATCTCGCGACGCTGTTCGACTTCAACGCGTCAAACACCACCCGCCGGAATCACATCTTCAACCTGAACCACAAGTGGATCGTGTCCGGCGCGCGTCTGAACGAAGCGTACTTCCAATACGAGTCGTACAGCTTCGAGACGCGGAACAACGCCGAAGGCATGTCGTTTGTCACCGTTCCGGGATTCACCCTGGGCGGCAACCCGAACAATCCGCAGGGCGACGACGGCTGGCGAATGCACATGAAGGACAACTTCACGTGGGCAGCCGGGAACCATCAAATCAAGATGGGCGGTGAGTTTCGCGCGTACCGATCGGATGCCGTCGTCGAGAATCTCTTCGCGGGTCAGTACGTGTTCCCGAACGTGGCAGGCTTCGTAGCGGGACGTCCGGTTCAACTTGTCGTCCAGGTCGGCAACCCGCTGATTCCACTCAGCAGCAACATTGTCGCCGCCTTCATCCAGGACGACTGGCGCCCGACTTCGACGCTGACGCTCAACCTCGGGGTTCGCTACGACTACACGGATTCCACGATTCCAGAGATCTCGTCCGGCGAGATCCTCGACTTCGGCGGCGATTTCCTGCCGCTCCAGGGGCGGGAAGATCCAGCGATCAGCCGCGACAAGAACAACGTGGCGCCGCGCTGTCGGATTCGTGTGGGCGCCGAGTCCCAAACAGGCGATCTACGGGGGGACGGGCATCTATTACGACCAGGTGATTCTGAACAACTACGTGTCGGCGTTGTTCGTCCCGCCTCGACGCACAATCTTTGGAATTGGCAACCCACCGTTTCCGCTGCCCCTCGAGCCGCTCACGCCGCCGCCTGGCGCTCCGCAGCATCGGCTTCTTCGATCCCGATTTCGTAACGCCGTGGAATTGGAACACCACACTCGGCTATCGACGCGAGCTGATGACCAACCTGGGGCTCGACGTGGCCTTCATTCACAACCGCGGCGAGAACCAGCAGATGGCCGTCGAAGCCAATCCAGGCATCCGCGGGAGCGCCAGCATCACGGGCACCGGCGTTGTCAGGCCGGTGACGACCGTGGGTGGCGTCAGCAAGTACTTCAGCGAGGGGATCATCCGATACACCGGCCTCCAGGTCGGCGTCGAGAAGCGGCTGAGCAATCGCTACCAGGGGGGAATTGCCTACACCGTTGGCAAAGCGAAGGACAACTCCTTCAACATGATCACGCGCTTCCAGGATCCGGCCTTCCGGAATTGAACTACGGACCCTCGAACAACGACATCCGGCATCGGCTCGTCGGCCACGCCGAGCTGATGCTGCCGTTCGACTTCCAGCTGGCGACGATCATGGACTTCAGGACCGCGCCGCCGTTGAACATCGTTGCCGGCGCACGCGATCTGAACGGCGACGGGATTACCGGTGACTGGGTGAACGAACAGGTCTGCGTGAACATCAGCTGTCCGGGCTACACGTACTCGCGCAACAGCGTGCGCCAGGTGTCGACCGAGGAGGCGAATCGTCTGAGGGCGCTCTTCGGGCTCGCACCGATCGCCGAGTTCGCGCACAATCCGAACTTTTTCAACATCGATTTCACCGTTCGCAAGCAGTTTCGCTTTGGACGCCACGAGTTCGCCGTCTTTCTCGACGCGTTCAACCTGTTCGACATCAATCAGTACAGCTCGCCCGAGCAGAACATCATTTCGAGCCTCTTCGGCAGCCGGACGAGTGTCGACCAGCCGCGAACGTTTCAAATCGGTGCCCACTACCGGTTCTGATCGCGCCATCACCAGGAGACGCTCTTTGAACCGAACGCATCGTCTCTCAATCGTCATGCTGTTGGTATCGGCGGTGGCCGCCGTCGCAGGCGCCGCCATCCTCGATCCTGTCCTTCGCGCGCAGACCGCGCGCCGGCACATCAACCTTCCAAACCGGCCAATCGAGGCTCCGTTCAGCGACGCGGTTCTCGTCGGCAACACTCTGTACTTGCCGGCCGAATCGGTCTCGACCCGGCCACCGGCAAGCCTCCGGCAGACGTCGAGGCGGAGGCTCGGCTCCTGCTCGACGGCATGAAGACGACGCTCAAGGCCGCCGGCATGACGATGGACAATCTGGTGTCGGTCCAGATTCATTGTCCGGATCTAAGCCTGTACGACCGGTTCAACAAGGTCTACCGCAGCTACTTCGGCGAGCATTGCCAGCGCGCGCGTTCATCGGCTCTGGCCCCTTGCTGCGTGGCGGACGCTTCGAAGCCACAGGCATTGCGATCAAGCCATAGGCCCACGTCACGCAGGAGTCCAGATGCCGCAACCAACCGGCGACTGAAGCGGGATGTCCGTGTCCTCGACGTCGTGACGCTTGGCGTAGGGCGCTGCGATTGGCGTCTCGATCTTTTCAGTTCTCTCGCCAGCCGCCAGGATTGCCGGTCCGGGGTTACTCCTCGCGCTTGCGCTGGCGGCGGTGCCGATGGTGATCTTCGCGGTCGTGTATGCCTTCATGGGCTCTGCGGTTCCGGTATCGGGTGCATCGTACGAGTGGCCGTCGCGGTTCGTCCATCCGTTCGTGGGCTTCCTGATCGCCTGGCTGCGGATCCTCGGGAGCGCGGGCGCCATCGTCGTGCTGGCGCTCGTGCTCGTGCAGTATCTGTCGTCGATCGTCGAGCTTCCGGTGAAGCCGGCGATGCTGGCGATCTGCACGCTCTTCTTCCTGACGAACCTCTTCGGAATTCAGATCGCGGCTGGCGCGCAGGCCGGAATGCTGGCGGTGATGCTGATGACGTTCTCGGTGTTCGTCGCCGCGGGCGCGCCCGCCGTCGAGCCGTCGAACTTCCAGCCGCTGATGCAAAGCGGATGGTCGGGCATCGTTGGCGCCGTGCCATTGCTCATCAGTCTCTATCTGGGAATCGAGAGCGGCACCGAGATTGGCGAGGAGATCCACAACAGCCAGCGCGTGATCACCAGAGGTTTGACGATTGCCGTGGTGTTGACCGCTTTGACGTATGCGGCGGTCGCATGGGTCACACTCGGCACCCTGGGGGCGGAGCGGCTGGCCGTGAGCCGTGCGCCGCTGATCGATGCCGCGCGCAATTTCCTTGGGTCGTGGGCGAACCCCGTCATCCTGATCGCGGCTGCAACCGCCATCGGAACGACGCTGAACGGCGTCTTCCTGATCTTCACCCGCTACCTGTTTGCGATGGGACGTAGCGGCGTGTTGCCGTCGGCACTCGGACGAATCCATCCCAGATGGGGCAGCCCGCATGTGGCGACCGTCGTCGCGTTCGGTTTCTGCCTCCTCGGATTGCTTCTCCCGCAGAATCTCGTGTTCCTGTTCCTCGCGGTCAACATACCGACGATGCTGAAATACACGGGCGCATGTCTGGCGGCGGCCCGGCTCGTAGAGGTCGCGCCCGAACTGCACGAGCAGGCTCATTTCAAACTGAGCCGGAGGTCCGTGCAGGCATGGTCGTTCGCTGGGTGGTGCTCTGCGGCTTCTCCATTATTCTTGTTGGCCTGACTGCTGACTGGCGGCCGTATGCGGTTCTTCTGGTGTGGGGTCTTGCTGGAACCGGTACTGGCGCTGGAGAAGTCAGACCGGGGTATTCGTTGCCACTGCAGACGGTAAAGTCCCCGCGCGATAGCGCGCCGGGCCGGGAGGCCAGGCAAGATGCGCAGGAAAGCAGCACTACTGGCGAGTGTGTTGACGCTGTGCGGAGCGTCGAGCGTACGCGTCACGAGTCAGGCGACGCCTGACGAGCCAATCGTGACGACCAGCCACCAGGTCGCCATCGATGGCCGTACCTTGAGCTATACCGCGCGCGCCGGCCGGCTACCTATTCGCGATAACGAGACCGGCGACGTTCACGGCCAGATGTTCTTCGTGTCCTACACACTCGATTCCCCGCCGTCGACGCCGCGGCCGCTGACGTTCGTGTGGAACGGCGGGCCGGGTTCGAGCTCGTCGCTCGTGCACTTGCTCGGCTTCGGGCCCAAAGTGGTTCGGCCGGGTCGGCCGCCGTTCCTAATCAAGGTACGTGGCTCGACTTTACCGACCTCGTGTTCGTCGATCCGATCGGCACGGGCTACAGCCGTCCGACCAGGGCTGAATACGGCAAGGAGTTCTATCAGACCCGCGGCGACGCCGAATCTGTCGGCGAGTTCATACGCGTATATCGCAACCGCTTCGAAGCCTGCAGTCGCCGCTGTTTCTCGCCGGCGAGAGCTTCGGCGTTCGACGCGCGCCGCCGGTGTGGCCGACGTCCTGCAGCGTCGCCGCATCCAGGTCAGCGGAGTGATCCTGATCGGCCTGGCGCTGCCGCTCGGCGAATTGTCCGAGGAGTTGCGTGCGGCCCTGATGGTGCCGACCTACACGGCGGCGGCGTTCGTGCACAAGAAGCTGGCTCCCGACCTGCAGAAGGACATGACGGCGACGCTCGCACAGGCTGAGAAATGGGCGGAGACGGAATACGCGCCGGCGCTGGCGAAACGCGACAGTCTTCCCGAGGAGGATCGCCGGCGAGTGCTCGCACAGTTGGCGCGATTTACCGGACTCGATCCCGGCGTGGCGGACGCCAAGACGTTGACGATTGGCATGCCGCAGTTCACGCAGCACCTGTTGCGTCACGACAAACTCGTGGTTGGTCGTTACGACAGCCGCCTCACCGGACCGTCTCAACGTCAAGGAAGAGCAATACGATCCGACGAACGATCCGAGCCTCAAGGACATCATCGACAACGTGTGGTGTGCTCCGCTATCTGAAGCACGAGCTGAAATACGAAAACGACCTTCCTTACCAGGGGCCGTTCGGTGGCGGCTGGCCGCCACCGACCGGGCCTCGCGGCGACTGGATGTCGGTGAAGTGGACATGGGAGCCAAGCGAGCGTGGCGGCGGTGGTTCGACGCAGCCGCTGCGCGCGGCCATGACCGCGAACCCCGCGCTCAAGGTCTTCGTCTCCTGCGGGTACTACGATCTTGTCTGCAGCTATGCCGGCAATGCCTATGTCGCCGGGCACCTCGAGCCGGCGCTCAAACAGAACGTCATCGCGCGCGCTTACGGCGGCGCACACGCCATCTATACGGACGAGACGGCCAAGTTGGCATTGAAGCGGGACGTTGCGGCATTCGTCGAGAAGTCTCGCGGCACGCCGGTGAGCTCAGCGCCAGGCGAGCCGTCTGCAGCCTCCGCGGACGGAGTTCCCGCTCAGCAGATCGTCACGACGACACATCGCGTCACGGTGGATGGGAAGAGTCTCAATTACACGGCGCGTGCCGGCTTGCTGCCGATCCGTCACAACGAAACAGGCGAGACGCGCGCCCACGTGTTCTTCGTCGCCTATTCCGTCGAGCGACCGGCCGACGGCGCAGTTCGACCGCTGACCTTTCTGTGGAACGGCGGTCCGGGCTCGAATTCGACGCTCGTGCATCTTGTGGGGTTCGGTCCGCGACGCATCAGGACTTCGGAGGACGCAACGGCGCCGCCGACCTGCGAGTGCGAGCTCGAGGACAACCAGGCGACATGGCTCGACAAGACGGATCTCGTCTTTGTTGATCCGGTCGGCACTGGATTCAGCCGTCCGACGCGCCCCGAATATGCGGCGGACTTCTACAGCACGTTGAAAGACATCGCGTCGATCGCGGAGTTCGTGCGAATGTATCTGACGCATTTCGACGCGTGGGATGCGCCGCTGTTCATCGGGGGAGAGAGCTACGGCGTGTGGCGAGCGGCTGGCGTGGCCGAGGCGCTCGAGCGGCGCGGTCAGCGCGTGGCCGGCGTCATCTTCATCTCCGGAGGCATTCCGGTTGGACCGGTGGTTTCCGAGGAGATGCGGACCGCGCTGTTCGTTCCAACGCGGACGGCATCCGCGTTCTTCCACAAGAAGCTGCCAGCGGATCTTCAGACGGACCTCGAGCGCACGCTGCGCACAGTTGAGACCTGGGCGCGCGACGAATATGCGCCGGCGCTCGCCAGACGCGACAGCCTGAGCGATTCGGAGCGTCAGGCTGTCGTCACTCAATTAGCCAGATTCACCGGTGTCGACCCGGCACAGATCGATAAGCACGACCCTCAGGCTCGAACGACAACAGTTCGCCGAACAACTCCTCAAGGATCGCAATCAGGTGCTCGGGAGATTCGACACACGCCTCACGACGAACGCACCAGCGGCCGGCGCGCCGAGAATGGATGCGATCAGTCGCTACTTGCGATCCGACCTGCAATTCAACACGGATCTGGCGTACCAGGGGATCGAGACTGGCTACTCCCCGCAAGTTGGCGAACCGCGTCGGCCCGTGGGCAGTCGATGGGACTACGATCAAGGCCTGAAGCCGCCCGCATCGGCGTCGTCAGACAAACCGGCCGCACCGGCGCCGCCGCCGAAGCCCGTCTCGACCGACGCCCCTCCGGGAGGCAGCCAGCCGTGGGTCAGCCGCGCGATGACGATCAATCCAAGGCTGAAGACTTTTGTCGCGGCCGGACTCTACGACTCCTTGAATAGCTGCGCGGGCAATGCGTACCTGGTCAGCCAGCTCGAACCCCAGGTCGCGCGCAACTTCACCATCGCCTGCTATGCCGGCGGGCACATGATGTACGACGGCCGTGACGCGCGCGATCGTCTGAAGAACGACGTGGCGAAGTTCATCGCCGGCGCGGTCGCGCCGGCGCGATAGCGGAGGCTACTCGATACGCGCGGCGCGCTGCTCCCGGCCGTTCTGGTGGAGGATCAGGTGCGTGACCTTGTTGCCTTCCTTGACGAAGGTGACCTGGCCGTCAAAGACCTTCGCGAAGAACTTCGTTTCTGACTCCGGGAACATCTCGACCTTCTGCTGGCCCGTCGCCTGGGTCATGAGCCGATCGCCTTCACGCGTGACCGTCAAGATGAAGTCCGGCCGGAGCTGATAGCGGCCGGCGTAGGTGTCGAGGATCGCCGGGTCGATCGCGATCGCCACGCGTTGAGCGGGGATCTGATACGGCTCGCCGAGGGCGATCGCGAGCAAGTCGCGCGCGATGCGACTGGCGTTGCTGCTCTCGTTGTTCGCGAGCACCACGATCGTCATCTTGTCGTCCGGCAGGCGAATGAGCATCGAGGAGAAGCCGTTGATGCCACCGGCGTGACTGGTCTGTCGGCGGCCGAAGGTCGCGGGAGAGGGCTGGGGCACCACCCAGCCGTACGCGTAGTCGTCTTTGAATGGCGTGAACATGGCAGCCTTCGCTGCCGCAGGGAGCAGTCGGTCGGCGTAGAGCGCCTGATCCCACTTCAGCAGGTCCTCGACGGTCGAGTAGAGCGCGCCGGCGGCATAGGGCTGACGCATGTCCAGGTAGCGGGCGTTGGCGATGCCTTCTCCGCTACGGGCATATCCTGCGGCGCGGCGCGGCAGGATCAGGTCGGAGCGGTCGTAGCCGGTGTCGGACATTCCGACCGGCGTGAAGATCTGGTCGCGCAGCACCTCTTCGGTACTTTCGGCCGGTCACCTTCTCGATGATCGCGCCGAGCAGGAAATAACCGGAATTGTTGTACTTGAACCCGCTGCCCGGCACGAACTCCAGCGGCAGGTCGCGAAAGAGCGCAATCATCTCGTCCGTGGTTTTCGGAAGGACCGAGATCTTCTGGAAGTCTGGCAGCCCCGTATAACTCGGGATGCCCGATGTATGGGTCAGCAGGTGATGGACGGTCACCGGCTTCCACGTGTCGGGGCAGGGCGAGAGATACAGGCAGATGGAGTCCTGCACCTTCAGCTTGCCCTGCTCCTGCAGCTGCATGACGGCCATCGACGTGAACTGTTTCGTAATCGAGCCGACGCGGAACTTGGTGTTGACCGTGTTGGGGATCTCCCACTCCGCGTTGGCCCACCCGTAGCCCTTCTTGAACTTCGCGTCGCCGTTCAACGCCAGCAGCACGGTTCCGCTGAACCCATTGACCTTCTGCTGCGCCTGCAGGTAGGCATCGACGCGGTCGACGATCGCGGGATCCAGCGACGGCGTTGACGCAGGCGCCGCCGTTGTCGGGGGCGCGTTTGCGGCCCCTTGTTGAGTGGTGATTGGTAGACGTCCGGCCAGCGTCAGCAACAGCAGCAGCGTCAGCATGGCGCGGAGGTTACATCGGCTCAGAGGAGCCGGGCAATGTGAATCGGGATGAAGGGCGGATAGGTGGGACGGCCGCCGGGGACGCCCCCGGCGGCCGCTGTCAGCGCATCGACCGAAACGACTAGCTCTTTGGCGTCACCTTGAGGTTGTTCTTCACGCTCTTGACGCCGTCGGTCGCCTTCGCGATGGCTTCAGCGCGCTCACGGCCGGCTGCCGTGCGCACCGTTCCATTCAGGCTCACCGCGCCCTTCGCGACGTCGATGTCGATGTCGCTGTCGTCGAGGGCGTTCTCGGTCAGATACTGCGAGTAGATCTTCGATTTGAGCCATCCGTCCGTCACGGCGCGTCCGGCGGTTCCGGCCGTTTCTTTGGTGGCATCCCCGGCTTTGCGAGCGCGCGTCGCCGACGGCAGAGTCTGCCGGGCCTATCCGCAGTTGATTCGTCACGCCCTTCACACCGTCGGTCGCCTTGGCAATCGCGATCGCGCGATCCCTCCCGGCCGCCGTCAGAACAGTTCCCTTCAGTGTGACTACGCCAGCGTTGGTATCGACGTCGATGTCGCTGCCTTCGAGGGCGTCTTCAGGGATGAACTGAGAGTGGACCTTCATGGTGATCCACGAGTCGGTAATGACGTTACCTGCCTTCTGCGGAGCCTGCTTGGCTTCCTGGGCCGGTGTCTGCGCCGCCGTCTTCAGCTCGACCGTTCCGGCCCACGAGGCCGTCGAGATTACCAGGATGGGTAACGCAAGGAAGCTCGAACGACGAAACAAACGACCACCTGAGTTCATGGTTTCTCCTCTCGTTGCTGGCCTTCGCCGCAACATGCTGCGATCTGACGCTTTGTCAGCCGCTCGAGCTGAGAATTGCGAGAATCGTTCCCACCGTATGCAGTCCGTCACAGACACAGCTCATCCGTCCGAGGGCTCTGCTATAGTGCCGACGAATCTGTTAGCCGGGTCTCAAGCTCGGCGGGAGTAGAACATCATGCTCACCCGCGCGACCTCCGTTCGAGCCCTCATCATTCTTCTTGGTCTCCTCCCGATCGGTTCAGGCGCACAGCAGTCGCCGCCAGGGCCGGATGCCACGATTGATGCCGCCACGCGCTTGACGGTGATCGATGGCGCCCTCGAGCACCTCAAGACGGCGTACGTGTTTCCGGAGACGGCAACGAAGATGTCCGATGCGATCCGGGCACGAGTGCAGCGGAAGGAGTACGACAACATTACGAGCGCGCGGGCCTTTGCCGAAGCGCTCACGAAGGATCTTCAGGAGGTCAGCCACGACAAGCACCTGCGCGTCATCTATACGGTGGATCCACTGCCCGAGCGGCGCGTGCCGTCACCGGAGGATCGAGCCAGGGCGATCGCGGAAGAACGCCGGCGCAACTTTGCGTTCGAGCGCGTCGAGCGGCTCGATGGGAATGTCGGCTACATCGACCTGCGGGGGTTCAGCGGATCGCCGGAAGCGAGTGATACGGCCGTCGCGGCGATGAACTTCCTCGCCGGTACCGATGCGCTCATCTTCGATCTGACACGGAACGGCGGCGGTTCGCCGGCAATGATCGGCCTGCTTTCGAGCTATCTGTTCGACGACGTGGTGCACCTGAACGATTTCTACTGGCGCGAGAGCAACGAGACGCGGCAGTTCTGGACGTCACCACACGTGCAGGGCCAGCGCTATGGCGGCAGCAAGCCGGTTTACATCCTGACCAGTCTCAGGACGTTCTCGGCCGCTGAAGAGTTCACCTACAACCTGAAGAACCTGAAGCGCGCGACGATCGTCGGCGAGACAACCGGCGGCGGCGCGCATCCCGGCGGTACGCGCCGGATCACCGATCACTTCGCAATCTGGGTCCCCGCCGGCCGCGCGATCAGCCCGATCACCAAGACGAATTGGGAGGGCACGGGGATCGAGCCGCATATCAAGGTCGAAGCGGCCCGCGCGCTCGCGACCGCGCACCTCGATGCGCTGAAGAAGATCAGAGAGACGGCGACGGACAGCCGTCACAAAGAACAACTCGATCGCGCCATCGCTGCGCTCGAGAAGAGTGGTAGCTAGACGGGCGTAGCCTCGCTGTGGCTAGTCGCCCCCTCCGCCTCCACCGTCACCGCCGCCGCAATCGCCGCCGCCTGACGCGTCGGAGCAGTCGGCGCTGGAGTCGTAGCCGCCGAAATCGCTGCTGGTGTGGTCCAGGTCGGATGGTTGTCACCACTCCGGGAAACGCTGTGGGTTGATCGACGCGCGGCGATCATGATCACGAGCGCGAGCGCCGCTGTGGCTGCCAGGATGAGCACGAGGGGAATCATCTTGGGCTCCTCTCGTTAATCGTCCGTTCGACTGACAGCGTAGCAAGCCCAGGTTTCCACCAGGTTACGCGGTCATCACCCGGTGAGACTCTTCAAAACACGGGAGTTTAGCTGCTCGAGGATAACCAGCCGTCGGCAGCGACATACGCGTCGATGACGGCGCGTTCGCCTTCGCGGCCCGGCGTGGCGTTGCCGTGTTCCATGCCGACCACGCCGGTGAAGCCCTTGCCGTGAATGTGCTTGAACACGTTGCGGTAGTTGATTTCGCCGGTGCCGGGTTCTTTGCGTCCAGGATTGTCGCCGACCTGCACGTAGGCGATTTCTTCCCACGCGGTGTCGAGGTTGGGGATGAGATTGCCCTCGGTGATCTGCTGATGGTAGATGTCGAAGAGAATCTTGCACGACGGGCTGGCGACCGCCTTGCACACGAGATACGCCTGAGGAATCGTGGTCAGGAACATGCCGGGGTGGTTGCGCAGCGTGTTCAAGGGCTCGAGGACCATGATCAGCCCGTGCGGCTCGATGATCGCGCAGGCGCGCTTGAGCGTTTCGACGACGTGCGCGGTCTGGTAGTCGATGTGCGGACGCTGATCGACATGGCCGGGGACGACGGTCATCCACTTCGCGTTGACGCGCTTCGCGACGTCGATGGACTCGCGGATCTCCTTGAGAAAGTTCTCGCGGATGGCCGGATCGCCGGTCGTCAACGTCGGCTCGTTCCAGTTGATCGTGTGCGCGACGAACACGCCCATGCGCATGTTCAGCCGCGTCAGCGCCTTGCCGATCCGCTCCTGCTCGTCGACCGGGCCGGCCACGCATGCCGTTGTCCTCGAGCGCCGTAAATCCCTCGGCGGCCATGAACTCCAGCTGTGCGACGAGATCCTCGCCGGCGAGCTGACGGAACATGCCGAAGTGCGGGGCGTAGCTCAGATGGAATTTGCGGCGTGCGGGCTGCGGTGCGACGCGCGGGTGCAGCGAGACCGGCCGTCACGCGTGACGTCATCACCGTTGCGCCCAGCGCGAGACCCGACCGCACGAACGTTCGCCGGTTCATCGCCTGCGACCGCCTTCTAGGTCGTCGTACTCCATCGGCGATTCAGCTTGGTGACGCCTGGCATCGCAACCGGAGGCACATCGAGCGGGCCGAAGGCGGCCTGCGGCGGCGTCAGATCCTGATCGGCGTTGAGCACGTCGTCCCACGTCAATTCCTGACCGGTGTACGCCGCTTCGCGCCCCATGATCGCGCTGAGCGTGGTTTCCGCGATCTGTTTCAGCTCGTTGTAAGGCTTGCCCGATCGCAGGCTGGCCACCAGATCGGTGTGTTCCTGCACGAACGGATTGACCTTCTGCGCGGGTTGTCCGAACTCCCACGCTTTCGGGCCGGTGATGCGCCCCGCGGCATTCGAGGTGCCTTTCGGCCCGATGAAGTGTTCGCCGACGTTGCTGCGCGTTCCGGCGATCTGCCGGCACATGCTCAGCACTCGCGCGCCGCTCGGATACTCGAAGTCCACGGCGAAATGATCGTAGATGTGTCCGAAGCGCGGTTCGGTGCGCCGCTGCCGGCCGCCGATTCCCGTGGCCTTGATTGGATGCGCGCCGAGGACCCAGTTGGCGACATCGATGTTGTGGACGTGCTGTTCGACGATGTGATCGCCGGAGAGCCAGACGAAGTACAGCCAGTTGCGGATCTGCCATTCCGAGTCGCTCCATTCGGGGAGCTTTTCGAAGCTCCAGAGGCCGCCCTGGTTCCAGAAGACCTGGCCGCTCATGACGTCGCCGATCGCGCCGTCCTGGATACGCTTGATCGTCGCCAGGTATTCGGGCTGATGCCGCCGCTGCGTGCCGACGCCGATGCCCAGCCCCTTTTGTTTTGCCAACTCGTAGGTCGCGAGCACCGAGCGCACGCCGGCCGGATCCACGGCGACCGGCTTTTCGGCAAAGATGTGCTTGCCAGCTTCTACCGCCGCTTTGAGGTGCACCGGTCGGAACCCGGGTGGCGTCGCAAGAATGACGAGATCGACGTCGGTCGCCAGCACCTTCTGATACGCGTCGAACCCGGTGAAGCAGTGGTCGTCGGTGACTTTGTATTTGGCGGCGAAGTCGGCGTTGGCCGCCGCGATCTTCGACAGCTCGCCGCGCGATTTGGCGAGGCGATCGGGCGTCAGATCCCCCATCGCCACGAGCTCCACGCCAGCCGCTCCGCGCAGGCAGTCGCCGGCGGCCCCGGTTCCGCGGCCACCGCAGCCGATGAGTCCGACGCGAATCGTATCGGACCCCGCAATCCGGACGCCGCTCGGAAACGCGAATGCGGCACTTGCCGCCGCGGTGGTCTGGATGAACGTGCGCCGCGAAACGGATTCAGTCATGGCAATCCTCTCAGCGTCGGCCCTCACGGGCGGCAACAGTGTCGGCGATCGACGCCGATCTGGCAATCGAATCCTAACCCCGAATGGCTCGAACTGCGGAGACTCAGGGGTTACGGACGATCCTGAACCCTGCGAACGGGCCATCCGAGAGCCACCAGCGGCTCTTCGGGAGCTGCGGATCGCGTTCGTTCCACGAATCGGCCTGGACGGCCCGAGCCGAAGGGCCGACGACGTTGGCGCCGTCTCTGAACGACCCGCCCCGAGTGACGCGGGCGCCGTCAGCGGTCGTGACCCATTCCGCCGCGTTGCCGAAAAGATCGAACAGGCCGAGCGCATCAGGCTTGCGCTCGCCTACTGCGATGCGTCCGTGCCGATGAGTTGCCATTGTGCCAGGCGATTGCGTCGCGCTGAGCGGACGAAAGCGTGGCGCTGCCCTTGGCGAGGTTCGCAGCGTGCGTCCACTCCGCTTCGGTGGGCAGTCGATAGACGCGTCCCGTCTTCGTTGAAAGCCATGTGCAGAATGCTTCGGCCGCGTCTCGCGTGACGCTGATGGCGGGAAAGCCCGCGTGTCCCCAGCCGTAATCGGGTGCCCCGTAAGGCTGTGATGGACGCGCCACGGCGTCCGCGCCGGTCTTCTCCTTCGCCACGTCGAGTCCGAGCGCAAAGACGTCGTACATGTCCCACGTCACTTCCGTGCGCCCGATATGAAACGGCTTGACCACGACGATGGCGCCATTGATATCGACGGTTCCTTCCGGAACCGGCATCATTTCGAAGCTGACGAGCGTGCCGGGTATCGTTTCGCGGTAGGCTTCGGCGCCAGCGCCTTGCCCGGTCGACGGCCGCGCTCCCGCGATCACCGGGATGCAGCCGGCGGCCAGCGCGGCAAGATGAGTGGAGAAGTCGAGTGTGATCGCATCACGAATGTCGCGCGCGATCCGGATCGTTCTGGCGTCGATCGGCCCTGCAGCTCGACGCAGATTCGGACTGCACCATACGAGTTCACGCAGGTCCACATGGGCCTGCCGGTACGTCTGTCTTTCTACGCCGCAGACGACGCGCAAGCCAGGAATGCGGCGCGACTGGCGTTCGAGCGAATCGCCACGCTCGATCGCATGATGAGCGATTACCGCCCTGACAGCGAACTTCGTCGCCTCGAAACCCAGCCCGGCCAGCGCGTCGTCGTCAGCCGCGAACTCTTCGCCGTCGTCCGGCGTGCCGTGGAGATCTCGAGGGCGAGCGCTGGCGCGTTCGATCCGACAGTCGCGCCCCTGGTCGCGCTCTGGCGCGAAGCCCGCCGCAACGGCCGAATGCCGCCGCGTGCGGATCTCGACCGCGCGCGGGCATTGGTTGGCTTTCATCGTCTCGAGCTCGATGCTCGACCACTCATCCATCCGCATCGCGCCGGGAATGCGCCTGGACCTCGGGGGCATCGCCAAGGGCTACATCCTACAGGAGGCGCTGGCAGTTCTGCGTTCGGCTGGCGTTACCCGGGCGCTGGTCGAGTCCGGCGGAGACATCGTGGTTGGCGACGCGCCGCCCGGCCGCGAGGGCTGGACGATCGACGTGCCGGGCGCCGACCGGCCGTTCCGCGAGCGTGCGTCACGCCTGACCAACAGCGCGCTGTCGACTTCTGGCGCGACGATGCAGTTCGTCGTGATTGATGGAGTCCGCTATTCGCATGTCATCGATCCGCGCACCGGGATTGCCGTCACGAATCAGACCGTCGCTCACGTGATCGCAGACGATGCGGCGACGGCTGATGCGCTGTCGACCGCGCTCGACGGTCGTCGGTCACCAAGGTTCGAAGGCCTTGATCGAGCGGTTTCCGGGCGTGCTCGTCATCCTGGTCCCATGAAGGTACTGAAGCGTTAGCTGTCGCAGAGCCGCATCTGCCAGAGTGGCAACTCATGCCCTGGACCTCTACTCTCGCGTCGGTGAACGCGCACGACGGAACTCGGTGAGCCAGTTCTCGACGACCCGCACGACCGGTTCGCGAAACTCATATTTGTGCTCCACCGTCAGGAAGCGCTTGCCGTCGGCGCTCACGGCGTAACGTGGAGCCGGTACCTCGCGGACGCTCAGGGGCGCGTGCTGAAAGAGGGATTCTGCCGGATGACTCACGGAGAACCCTCCGGCTGTCGAGACGCGGACCCGCATCAGCTCGTTACCTGAGTCGAAAAACAACTCGGTCCCCGAGGGCCCCCACACAGGTGCACTGCCGCCGTTCGAGGAAATCTGCCAGCGACCCGGCCCTTCTGGAAAGGGGCGGACATGAACCTGGAGTCTCCCGCTGATATCGGATGTGTACGCGAGATAGCGCTCATCCGGCGAGAGCACGCCGTACAACTCGGCCTGTGAATTCCGCGAGAAGTCAATGGCTTCGCCTTGCCCGTCGGGCGGCTTCGATCGCCACAACCAGATCCTCGCTGGTTTGCCGGGAGTCACGTGGCTCACGACCAGATACTGGCCATCCCGCGTTCGATCGGTGACGACCTTGAGTCCTTCGGGAAACGGCAGCGGGCGCGCTCCACCGATTCCGTCGACAGGCTTCGCCCACAACTGATATGCCGATGGCGGCGTCAGGAGCGTGTAATAGACGTGATCGTCCGCCAGCCAGTAACCTCCCAGCACACGTTTGCCCTCGGCTGCAGTTCCCAGGTCGAATCGCGTTCTCGAGAATTGCGCCAGGTCATACAGCCAGAATGACTGGCGTCCGCCGTCAACCGCGTTGATGACCGCTCGATTCCCGTCCGGCGAGAGTGAGAGGTTTTGAATCGTGTCGTGTCCCTCTGCGGCCTGCGCAAGAACGCCCCCGCCGCGATTCCGCCAGGCGAATGACTGTCCCATGTCACGTCCGAAGTCGAGGTAGACGAAGGTCCCCTCCGTTGCGACACTCATGCCCAGCCCGGTTCCTTCCACGAGAAACGGCTCACCATTCAGATCGAGAGTTGTTGGCGACACGGGCAGGGCCCAAATCGACGGTCTTTCCGTCGGATCTTTTCGATAGAGGATGTGGCCGCTGGGTGAGTAGACGAGCTCTGGCCAGCTGGCGTCCAGCGGCGCGATCTCCCGCTTCTGACCGTCCGGCGTCCGCACGATCAGCGCGTGGAGAGCCCCGGTCGCAGTGCCGGTGAGTGTTGCAAACATCACCGCACGCCCCTGAGGCGTGTCGAAAAGGATGAGATCGTCAGCGTGAGGTTCCTCCCACAACAGCCTGGGAGATCCCCCGCCGGCAGGTACCTCATACACGCCCGCGTCATACCTGCTGAACACGATCGTGCGACCGTCGCTGCTCCACGCGAGCCCACCGACCTTGCGACGCCCGTCGAACGGCCAGGGGGCAGCGCGCAGATCGTCTTGGCGGAGCTGCCCTGAACAATCGACACTCGCCGCAACTCGTTCTCTGCCGGAAAGACGAGATCCTGGCTATCCGGCGACCAGGTCATGTAATACCCGGAGTCCGAGTAGTAGTCGCCACGCGCCTTCCCGCCGAGGATCTCGCGTGGCGTTTCGCTTTCCAGATCCCGAATCCATAAGCTGCCATCCCGCCGGAAGGCGATGTGGCGCCCGTTGGGCGAAATGACAGGCCGCACGTTTCCAAGCTGCAGCGAGAAACGCCGCACGGATAGCGGCTCGGTCGCCGGCTGGCGGCTCAGCCACAGCGCGGTCGCTGCTGCGGCGAGGAGCGTTGACAGAAGGGCCATGGCACCGATGGCCCTTTTGCGTCGCCAACCTCGTGGCGCCGGCAGCAGATGCGGGGTCGTCGCCGTCGGGGGTGCCTTCCGCTGTTTCTCGAGTGCGCGCAAATCGACGAGCAGATCGTCGACATGCTGGTAACGCTCGGCCGTGCTCTTCGACAACGTCTTGCCGACGATACGATCCAGCTCCGGCGGGACGTCGACGCGCATCGCTGTCAGCGGCTCGTGCGGACTGTGGACAATCGAGTACAGCACCGCGTGCGCTTCGCCGGCTGCAAAGGGCAATCGCGCTGTGACCATCTCATAGAGCACGATTCCGAGCGACCAGATGTCGGTGCGCGTGTCGACCGCCTGCCCGCGCGCCTGTTCCGGGCTCATATAAGGGGTGGTGCCCATGATGACAGCCTGGCCCGTGCCATCCGCCGTGACTGTCGGCGACTCGGACTGAGCGGCGCTCGCCTTGGCCAACCCGAAATCGAGCACCTTCACGGCGATGCTGTCTGACCCTTGCAGTGGAGCGACGGTGTCGCCGGATCGCGCGGATTCGCGCCTTGACCGCGCGCTGAAGCATGATGTTCGACGGTTTGAGATCGCGGTGCACGATGCCCTTGGCGTGCGCCGCGTCCAGGGCTTCGCCAATCTGCATCGCGATCGCGAGGGACTCATCGATTCTAAGCGGCCCGCGCGCGATGCGATGGGCCAGCGTTTCGCCTTCTACGAGCTCGAGCACCAGAAAGAAGGACTCGCCGGCTTCCTCGAGATCGTAAATCGCCGCAATGCGCGGATGGTTCAGCGCGGCGAGCACTCGCGCCTCACGCTTGAAGCGCGCTAGCCGAAGCGGATCGGCCGTGAACCGCTCGGGCAGCACCTTGATCGCTACCTCGCGACCGAGCTTGAGATCTTTTGCGCGATAGACCTCTCCCATGCCGCCCGCGCCAAGCTGCGACAGAATCTGATATGTCCCCAGTCGCCGACCCGGCAGGAGCTCGACCATTGGTCACGGCCTCGGGGAAGCGAGCCAAATTCTACGCCCGTCCCGCGCGCTCAAGTGTCGGTTTTCAGAAGGATGAAGAGGCGCTATCGCCCCGACGGCACCGGGTTTCCAGAAATCCACACCGACTCAATCGTCCGCGTATTCTTCACATCCTCGAGCGGGCTCTTGGAGAGAACGATCAGGTCGGCATAACGACCCTGCTGAATCGTCCCGACGCGATCCGCCAGACCCATGCACTGCGCGGCGTCGCTAGTCGCAGCCACGAGGGCCGCCGAGGGCGTCAGCCCTGACCTCACCAGCTCCTCGAGCTCGAGATGCTCGAAGTAGCCTTGAAAACGAGCCGGCGGACCCGTGTCCGTGCCGGACGCGAGGCGGATGCCGGCATCGTGCAGTGCCTTGACGTTGCGGCGCGCGACCTCGAGCGATTTCTTGTAGGTCTGCGCTGACTTGCTCGACGCGACGCCGGCCTGTCTGGCGGGCTCTTCAAGCGTCGCCAGGATCTTCGGATCGACCTCTCTCCGGAAGAACGGGTCGTCGAAGAACGCCGGGCGCGTTTCGTAAACAAAGGTCGACACTTCTCGCATCAGCGTCGGCGACAGACAGACGTTGCGCGCCTTCATCAGGTCAGTGAGCTCTTTGTCCACCGGCGCATCGCGGATGCTGTGTGCAATCAGGTCGACGCCCGCCCGCAGCAATCCCTTCGCATCGTCGAGATAGTAGAGGTGGGCAGCGACACGCAGCTTGTGTTTGTGAGCCTGTTCGATCACCGCCGTGTAGACGTCCGGCGTCATCTTTGGAGTCGAGCCGAGGTTGTCGTCCACCCGGATCTTGATCCAGTCGGGTTTGAGCTTCGCCGCCGCGTCGACGGCCGCCCGGGCTTCGTCCGGCGTCTTGGCGGTAATGACCGGTCCGGCGACGAACAACCGTGAACGGTCGAGATCGGGCTTGTCGTTCGCATCGCGTGCCGCGAATCCGGGTTCACGATCGTCGCCGAGGCTGACGACGGTCGTGATGCCGTAGCGTGCGTTCAACGCGAGCTGCCGCTGCACGTTCTCGGTCGTGTTCAGCGCCGCGCCGGTCTCGAGGCCGGAGGCCGAGCCGATGTGCCCGTGCGAATTGATCAAGCCGGGCACGATCGTTCGCCCCGGCACGTCGATCCGCGTCGCGCCGGTGGGCACGGGCGTGGTTTTCGCTGGTCCGACGGCAACGATTCGCTGATCGCGCACGACGACGACGGCGTCGGGTAGCGGCCGGCCGCCCGTGGTGCCATCGATGACCGTCGCTCCGACGAAGGCCTTGGTGTTGCCGCCTTGCGGAGTCTGTCCGGCTAACGTCAGACACAACCCGAGTGATGCCGTGAACGCCGCCAAGGCCGATCGCAGGAGTGTCGTCATGCCAGAAAACTTAGTCAAAAGCGGGTCGGATGTCGAACCGCAATCGCGCTCGCGCTACACTCCTGAGGGACCGGCATTCAAAACGCCTTTCCAAGAACGACAGCCGGCGCCATCTCCATGCGCGCGTTCGTCCTGACATTGTCCGGGCTGCTGATGCTGCAACCAGCTGCGGCGCCAGACCTCCTCCTCTTCAATGCTCGCGTGTTCACTGGCGTTGCTGCGCAGCCCTGGGCTGAAGCGCTGGCGATCGCCGGCGATCGCATCACCGCGGTGGGATCGACTGAGGTTGTCAGGAAACAGGCCGGACCGTCGACACGACAGATCGATGCGGCTGGACGTCTGATCATCCCCGGCATCAACGACGCGCACGTCCATGTCGGAGCCGGTCCGCCGGCGACAATTCTTGAAGGACCGCCTGCCATCACAGCGGACCCCACGCTTGACGTGGTGCTCGAGCGTTTGAAGGCCGCCGTGGCGAAGGCGCCGAAAGGTGGCTGGATCCGCGGTGAGGTTGGCTCGACGGTGCTCGATGATCCCAGGTCGACGCGCATTCTGCTGGACGCCATCGCTCCGGACCATCCTGTCGCGCTGTCGGCCTGGACAGGCCATGGAACGCTCCTCAACTCGCGAGCGATGAGGGATCTCGGCATCCGCGAGAGCGAGCCGGATCCGCCTGGCGGCTTCTTCGTGCGGCTGGGCAGCGCGAATGCCATCACCGGCATGGCCCACGAGTATGCGGGCTACCGCATCGCGCGGCAGATCAGCATGATGGCGCCCACGACACGCGGGTTGCCGCCGTGCGCGCCTTCGGTCAGGAAGCGTTGGCTCTCGGGATCACCTCCGTGCAGATCATGTCGACGTCGATGCCCATCGCTGAAGCGGCGAAGGTCGCCATTGCCGCCGCCGTGCCGATTCGCATCCGCCTGATCGACTTTCCGGTGTCCGGCATGCGGTCGTGGCAGGCGCCCGCGTCCCGCACGACGATCGGAGGGCCCACTGGTCGTGGTGTCAGGAACGAAGTTCATCTTCGATGGCACGCCCATCGAGCGTCTGATGCTTCTGCGCGCTCCTTATTCGGACCGTTCAACGACGCGGGGCCGCTCGAACTTTTCTTCAGAAGACCTGCGCGGATTCCTGAAGGCGTCACTCGATGCCAACGAGCAGCCGATGCTGCATGCGGTCGGCGACGGCGCCATCGATCTCGTTCTCGACGCCCTCGAACGAACAGGTGCGGAGAAGTGGCAGCCGCTCAGGCCCCGTATCGAGCATGGGGACATGCTCGAACCGGCCCACTTTGCGCGCGCTCAACGATTCGGTGCCGTTCTGATTCAGAACCCATCTCACCTGATGCTGGCGGACCTTGGGCGGCAGCGGCTTGGCGATCGCCTGGCGCGGACCAGCCTGTTGAAATCGACCATTGCGGCGAACGTTCCTGTCGCTTTCGGTTCAGATGGTCCGCTCAACCCTTACCTGAACCTGATGTTCGCGACACTCAACGCGAACAACCCTTCGGAAGCGATCACGCGGGAGCAGGCGATTCGCGCCTACACGTCCGGTTCCGCCTTTGCGGAGATGCAGGAAACCCAGAAGGGCACTATCGCCCCAGGCATGCTCGCCGACCTTGCGATGCTCTCGCAGGACGTCTTTTCAGTCTCTACGGATGCGCTTCCGGGCACGGTCAGCGTGATGACGATCGTTGGTGGGCGCGTGGTCTTCGAGCGCAAGTAATCGTCGACTGCCGACTGCCGACTGCCGACTGACTCACGACTGACGACCAACGACTCACGACTGACGCAGCGCGACGATCGGATCGACGCGCATCGCGCGGCGTGCGGGCACATAACAGGCGAGCGCGGCGACCGCCAATAGAATGGCGGCGGTGGCCAGATAGCTCATGGGGTCGAACGGTGTGACCTCGAAGAGCATGGCGGCCACGACTCGTGCGACGGCAAGGGCGCCGGCAATGCCGATCGCGACGCCGAGCAGCGCGAGCTTCATGCCTCCGCCGACCACCATCTTCAGCACGTCCGACCGGCCAGCGCCGATAGCCATTCGAACTCCGATCTCCTGCGTCCGCTGGCTGACGGTATAGGCGACCACGCCGTAGAGCCCAACGGCCGCGAGGAACACGGCAATGAGCGCGAACAGACCGAGCAGGAGCATCGAGAACCGGCGTTGCGCGACCGAATCGCTGATGACGCTCGCGAGCGGGCTGATGGAGAAGGCCGGCAGCCCGGGATCGATCTCGCGGACGGTCTGCCGTACGGTTGACGTCAACTGCGCCGGATCGCCGTTGGTTCTGGCCACGAGCCACATGCTGCTGAAAATATCCTGCCGGTACGGCACGTACATCGTCGGCGACGGGTCGGCGTCGAGGCCGTCATGGTGGACGTTGCCGACGACGCCGACGATTTCGTAGAAGCCGTCCGTGCCATTGCCGATGTCGAGGCCACGGCCGATTGGGTCCTCATTCGGAAAATGACGCGTGGCGAACGATTCATCGATAATCGCGACCATCGGCGCCTTTTCCGAATCGCGGTCGGTGAACAGACGTCCGCGCAACAGCGGGATGCCGAGCGTCCCGAAGTAGCCGGGGCTGGCCACGCGATGGTTTGCGGACGGGTCTTCACCCGGCTTCGACAGGGGCCGGCCCTGAATGGCGAACGACAGCGTGTAGCCGCCGCGCATCGGGAATGTCTGCACCATCCCCGCTCGTCGTCACCTGCGGCAGTGCCTCGAGCTTGGTCAGCAGATTGTCGTAGAATGCGACCCGATTGTGTGGCTGTGGGTACGAGGGCTGCGGTAATGCGACTCGAAAGGTCAGCACGCCTTCGGGGCGGAAGCCCGGATCGACGCTCGTCAGCTTGGCAAAGCTGCGCAGCAGGAGCGTGGCGCCGACGAGCAAGACGATGGAGAGCGCGACTTCGAGGATGAGGAGACCATTGCGCAACCATCGGCCACCGGTCGACGACGAGCTGCGGCCGCCCTCCTTCAATACCTCGCCGAGGGTCGTCCGCGTCACGTGCCAGGCGGGTGCGAGACCAAAAACCACTCCGACCGCGACCGAGATGATGAACACGAACGCGAGTACACGCGTGTCGATCGTGACGTCGAGCACCCGCGGAATGCTGCCAGCACTGAGCGTCTGAATCGACGGAATCGCCAGATAGGCGAGGAGCAAGCCGAGCGCACCACCGGCAAGCGACAGCACGAGGCTCTCGGCGAGCATCTGCAGCACCAGTCGGCGGCGTCCGGCGCCAATTGCCGCCCGGATCGCGATCTCCTTTTCACGCACCGAAGCACGAACCAGCAAAAGGTTGGCGACGTTCGCACAGGCGATCAATACGACCACGCCGACTGCGGCGAACAAGGTCATGAGCGCGGGGCGAATGCCACCCACGATCTGCTCGTAGAGCAGAACGACTTCCGCAGACTCGTTGGCGTTTGACGCGGGATACTGCACCGCCAGACGCTCGGCGATCGTCTTCATTTCCGCTTCGGCCTGGTCGGTCGACACCCCCGGCTTCATCCGGGCCAGGACGCCGAGAAAGTGGGCGCCGCGCGGTGGGTTGGCCGGACTGATCGTGAGCGGCACCCAGAACTCCGCATCGCGGGTGGGGAAGTAGAAACTCGCCGGCATCACTCCGATGATCGAGGCCGGAGCGCCGCTGAGGTTTACCGTTCGTCCCAGGACGCCCGGATCGCCGCCAAACCGGCGTTGCCAGGCGCCATGGCTGAGGACGATCACGTTCGCCTCGCCGGGTTGCTCTTCCTCCTGCGTGAAACCGCGCCCGAGGACGGGATTCACCTTGAGCAGTTCGAACGTGTCCCACGACACCGCGGCGTTCAGGACGCGCTCGGGCCCTTCGGTCCCGGCGAGCGTACCGGTCGCCGGGGGAGTACGCGGCGATGCGCTCGAATACCGAGTTCTGCTTGCGCCAGTCCAGGAAGTTGGCCGGCGAGACGGAGAAGCGGCCGTACTGCGGCACGACTTCGTGAACGCGTACGAGTGCTATCCGGATCCGGATACGGCAGCGGCTGGAGCAGAACACCGTTCACCACGCTGAAGATCGCACTGGTCGCACCGATACCGAGCGCGAGCGTCAGCACCGCGACGACGGCAAAGCCCGGTGTTTTCATCAACTGTCGAACCGCGTACCGCATGTCGCGCAGTAGATCAGCCATGACTTTCCAGCCTCCGCGCCGTCTCTCGGCAACTTGTTCAATTCCGTCCGCCAGGCGGTCGATAGGCGGCCGCGCATGCGACCGATCGGCCAACCAGACATCCTGGGCCATCCGGTCCCAGTCCCCGATCTGCCTGCACGCGTGCGCGTCTGCTTCATCCTCGCTCGCTCCGCGCGCCAGCGCGTCGCGATAGAAGTCGTCGAGTTGCGCCGCCAGCTCGCGGACGATGCGCGACTCGCGCTCGGGCGTGAGCCCGGGGAGCGTCAGCCGCGATCGCACGAATGCCTGCCAGTTCCGCACGTCAGCCGCCCATCACCTCGTTGACGGCGGTCACGTATGCCTTCCATGTCTTGCGCTGGTCGGCCAACACGCGGCGGCCCTCGGAGGTCAGGCGATAGAAACATCGTTCGCGCTCGCCGGCTTTCTCGACCCATCGGCCCTTTATCCAGCCGCGATTCTCGAGGCGGAGCAGGGTGGGGTAGAGCGTCGGCAGCGCGAACTTCAGCCGGCCTCCGGATCGCGATTCGATCAGCTTGCCGATCTCGTAGCCGTGGCGCGGACGCGCCTCGAGCAGCGACAGCAGCAGCATTTCCGTGCTGCCTTTCTTCAGCTCGGAACTGAACACACTGAGCCTCCCTATATATAGGAAGCCTTACTATAAGGAAGAAGCTGGACCGTGGCAACAGGTATGGGGTGAGTGGTGGGGAGGGTACGGGGCACGTGCGGACGTGCGGACGTGCGGACGTGCGGACGTGCGGACGTGCGGACGTGCCACGTGCTGACGTGCGACGTGCCAGCATCGGTACAGCGGCACGTAGCACATGGCACGTGCGCACGTGGCACGTCGCACGTGGCAAGTCGCACGTCCGCACGTCCGCACGTGGCACGTACCACCCTCACGCCCCAATCCGCCCTCTCAGCCCGCCGAGGACCATGCGGCTGAAGATGCTCATGGCTCGCAGCTCCGACAACGGGGTGGACTCGACCGTGACGCGACCGCTGCGGATCGCGGCACAGATGGCGTCGGGATCGGGTGCGGCGTCTACCAGCGAATAGGTCGTCCCCATTTGCTCGAGGAGGTGCAGGTCGGTGTTGCCGACGATCGGTTTTCGGCGTGCGCGAGCCCAGGCGACGGCGCGTCGGTTGAAGTCGAGGCGCTTCGGTGTACATCGCGTTGAGCTCGATTGCATCGACGAGGGATGCGAGACGGTCGAGCGATCGCCCGAGGGCCGTTCGCGTCGGATAGAAGGGGTGGGGGACGACAACCAGCCCGTTGGGCGAGGCCGCCTTCGCTGCCTCGAGCTCGCTGAAGGACCCGACGCCGGCGATCGATGCAGGAAAGTTGATGAGCAGCACGTGCCGGCCGCTGATTGTGCGCTCGATGCCCGAGAGCAGGACCACACCGCGTGTCTCGGCATGGGCGTTCCACGTGGACGGATCGAAGAAGCGGTCGTGCAGCGTGACCGCAAGCGCGTGGTAGCCGAGCTGCGCCGCGTGATCGATCAACTGCGCGGTCGAATGCGTGATGTGATCCGCTGGGTCCTGGTCGGTGTGCGCGTGCAGCTCGACTTTCAGCATCCTCAGACGGCCCGGCAATACAGCCGGTAGACGTGAGCCGTCCGCGCTGCGAAGCCCTCCGACGCCGGCGCGAGGTAGACCTGCCAGGCGCGAAACGTCGGCTCGCCCAACAGTTCGCGCACGCGATCCGCCTGCAGCATCATCCGCTCGTACCAGGCCGCCGCCGTCTTGGAATAGTGCGCCGACAGGTTGACGAGGCGGACGATCTCGAAACCATTTTCCTCCAGCGCCTTGACGTGATCGCCGACGGTGAACCAGTGGAATCCCGGCCACACGTACTTTTTGTTGAACGCCACGCCGACCGCGGAATCGAACGGACGGCTCGAGTACGGCGTCATCAACGCGTGATGGAGGTAGCGGCCGTGATGCTTGATCAGTTTCCGGACGTTGCGAACGTATGGTACCAGGCCGCGAGGCCCGACGTGCGAGACCATGCCGGTCGACGAGATGTGGTCGAAGACCCGCGTTTCTTGCCGGAAATCACCTTCGTGCATCTCCCACTGCGAGGAGGGATACGCCGCCAGCCGCGCCGTTCCCTCACGGACCTGATTCGATGAATGCGTCCAGCCCACGACGCGGCACGTCGGGTAGCAGTCGAGTGCCACGCGCAGCTGTCCGCCATAACCACAGCCGACGTCGAGCACCGACTCGCCGGGAGCTGGATCCATGTATTCCGCGGCATCTTTGAACTTCCGCCACTGCGCCTTCTCGAGCGAGTCGAACGTGTCACTCTTACCGGTTCCCACGCGTACGAGTTCCTCGACAGGTTTCTCCAGCGGCCGCTCGAACATCGCGCACGAGTACGCGAGGTACTCGCGATCGAGGTAGATATTGAGCGCTTCCTGCGGAATGTCGTAGTGCGTCTTGACGTTGATCCGCGCGCGCCTGGGATCCTGGAACGCGTACGCGGCCCGGTTGGCGAGCATCGTGGGCAGCATCCGCCACCACGAAAGCTCCAGGTGCCCGTAGTTTCGGATCTCCTGAAGCAGGTACATGTTTCCGCTCATCTCGACTTCGCCCGACAGGAACCTGTCGAGAAAGCCGAGCGGGTTGACAGCCAGCAGATCGCGCGCCGCTGCCGCGCTTCCAATCTGGATGCGCAGCGCACAGCCTCGCCAGTGCGGCAGCTTCAACCCGACCGAATAGCGCCGGCCCGTCCAGTCCGAGATGTCGAGTTCCCAGGGAAACGTTGGAAGAAGGCGCCGGAGAAACGTCTCGACCGCAGCCGAAAGCGATGCTGCCCACGTGGGTACCGGCAGCGTGAAGCCACTGGGAGCCAGGCTGTCCATGCGCTTCCTCCTTCAGGAAGTCGTGGGCGGAGGGTCTGTTCTGTCGCTGGTGAAAAATACACGAAAAGCCATGCCTCGACATAGTAGGCCGGCTGCTGGCCCCTCACGCCGGGCGCTGATAACGGGCTCGAACCCAGGCCTCGAGCCGTGTCAGGCTGATTGGGTACTTTTCCAGCATCTCGGTCGGGTTGAACGTCTGCGGCACCGTATCGCAGAGCAACCCTGCCTGAACCTGTCTCCCAAACACCGGGTTGACCCACGGCATCAGCGTTGCCATGACTCGAAGGACCCCAACCGGCAGCTTCGTCCGCCGCCCCCTGCGTCCGGTCACCTTTTCGAAAATGTCGGCGACGTCGAGGAGCGTCAGGTCTTCCGGCCCGCCGATCTCGACGACGGCGTTCAGGGCGTCGGGGCGATCGAGCGCCATCACCGCAACCGCCGCGACGTCGTCAACCGCGACGAAATTGATGGGATTGCGACCAGAGCCGAAGATTCTGGTAGAGCCTGTGCGCACGAGCGGATCGCCGACGATCATGGCCCACGTTTCCATGAAGGCCGTTGGCCGCAGGATCGTCCAGGGGACGCCGCTCGCACGCAGGTAGTCCTCCGTGTGGAATTTGGCGGCGAAGAAGTCGATCGCGCGGTAGGCCTCCCCGACGCGCGCTGAGGTGAAGACGAACTGACGGACGCGGGCAGTCCGCGCGGCGTTGATCAGGTTGCGATTGCCGAGCTCATCGACGGCCGCGACCGACTGGGCGCCGGTGCCCATGAACGCATTCGCCGTGGTGATGACATGCGTCGCGCCGTGGCACGCTTCAGCGAGCGACGACCGGTCCCGCAGGTCGCCGATCTTCACCTGAGCACCGGCCGCCTCGAGTGCCTTGGCACGCTCGCGCCGCCGGGTCAGCACCCGGACGGATCGACCGTCGTCTATCAAACGCCGAACGATAGCGGTGCCCAGAACACCCGTGCCTCCGGCCACGAGGATCATGATCGGATGGTACTGCTTCGTGGGGCTTTCCCATCAGGGGTCTCGCAGCTGGATCTCGGTTGGAAGTCTGGCTCTTCGTGAGACACGTTTATGACCAGGCCGTCTCGCGCGCGCCTTGGTGCCCGGTTATCGACATTCCACACCAGACGAACGAGTACCGGCCGGTTCTAGCTCGACACTATCCGCAGACACGACCGATGGGAGGCGATGGACGAGAGTTGCGGCAGACGGACCCGGACCGCGCAGCGGTGTTGGCATGGTCTACGACCGTGCTCGTAGTAACGTGGTGCGGCGAGGACGGTCCCGCGGGACGCAACGGACAGGCGATGGCATTTGACCGGCGCGCGGGCGTCGTGATCATGTGGGGCGGCACGACCGGCGACACACATCTCGACGACATGTGGCGGTGGGATGGGCGACGCTGGACGGAGATCGTCGACGGACCACGACCAAGCAAGCGGGTCGTCACCGCGATGGTCTACGACGTTGCCAATCGGCGAATCATCCTCTACGGTGGCCGCATGAGAGAGGATGGCAAGGTCAGGGAGTCCGGCGAGATGTGGGAATGAAACGGCGAGCGATGGAGACAGATGCACTGATCGCCTGAAGCAACTCGTTCAGGGGCGTCTCCTTCTGTGTATCATGGGCTATCACAGAATGTCTGGCTGCGTTGCGAGGAGCGCGGCCGAAGGAGCGCTCGTGAACATGAATCGTCCGCTGATCGCCGGAGCCGTCCTAGCGTTGGTGATGTGGTTGCCTGTGTCTGCGCATGCCCAGGGTATGGAAGGCACCCGGTCGGCCAGCGTCTTTGTAGGGACAGGCCTCGGTCTCTCGGGGAATGTGATCGACGAGGCTGTCGGAACGATCGATGGCACGCCCGCGGTGTTCGTGGAGCAGGCCTACAGCAATCACTACAGTGACTCGTTTCGCATCAAGTTCATCGGCAACTATGGGCTCGACTATAACAAGGAAGCGTTCGCCGGCTTCGCGTATGGGAAGTCCAACGGCACAGAACGGATCACCGGCTCTGTCGGCGGATTCCCGCTCTACACCCGGTTCTCGAACGGCGACGCCTTCGATATCGAGGGCGGCCTTCGCTACTACTTCCTTCCCGAGGGCCCTATCCGCACGTATGTTGCCGGTGTCGCTGGCCTGCGGTTCCTGCAATCGACCGACGTCACGGTGATCGTCCGCGAGCTGGGGCTGACGTTCGCCGACGTGCCGTACTTCAAGTCCTCGACGCTCTTCATCTTCGGCGCCGATGCCGGGATCAGCCGTGACATGTCCGACACGATCGCCATCGGCGCCGAGATCGGCCTGCGTTTTCAACCCAAGCCGGGCGCGGAGGTGGTGTTCGACGACCCGAGCCTCGCTCCGGTCAACGATACGGGCAGTCGCTGGTCACTGCCGATCAACGGATTCGTGACGGTGCGATTCTGATGGCCGGTCTGCTGAGCGCTCTCATCGTTCTTGCCCTTCCTGTACCTGGTCACGACGGAATACAGCCAGGCGGCTGGTCAGCCTCCTGTTCCGCAATCGCTGCAGCAAATCGCGCAGGAGGTGGACAGCTCGGACGTCAAGGTGAGGCGGAAGGCTCTTCGCGCACTGCGTGAGCGTGGAGGCCCTGAGCCGCTGGCGCTCCTCGGCCGTCTCGTCGTCGACGAAGACCTCGGCATTCGCGAGGACGCGATCGACCTCGTGATGCGGATCTATGTCGAGCCGCCGCCGAAGCACAAGGTGGGCAGCGCGGAGGACGCGTTCATGCTCGCGCCCTACCGGGCGACGCCATGGCCTGCTCCTCCCGACCTGGTTCGCGCGCTGATCCGGGCGCTCGCCGACGAGTACCCGTCGGTCCGCCGCGACTCGGCCTACGTCCTGGCCATCGTCGTGCCGCCGCCCGTGTCGAATTCGGCGGCGTTCGAGCTGCAGGCGTCGTTGAGCGATCGCGATCCGGCGGTGCGCATCGCCGCGGCGCGTGCGCTGGGACGGCTGCGGGTTCGCAGCGCTGGCATCGCACTCGTGGGACGGGTCAACGACGAGATCCTCGACGTGCGTCTGGCCTCGATGCGGGCGCTCGGTGATCTCAAAGAGACGTCAGCGGTTCCCGCGCTGACGGATCAGTTCGAGTTCTACGTCAAAGGCATCGCCGGCCGCGCCGCGCTCGATGCGCTCGCCCGCATCGGCGATCCGTCCAGCGCGCCGCTGTTCGAGGCGCAGACGGACTCGGGCTATCCGGCACATCGGCAATCTTCGTATGAAGGTCTCGCGCGCACGGGCACCGCGAAGGTGACCGCGTCAAGAATAGAGGGTGCCCTCGCCTCGGAGCGCGACAAACGCGTCCGGCTGGCGATGTCGTTTGCGCTGGCGTCCGCGGGCCGTCCGATCGCGCCGCTCGTGGACGCTGTGCTCGATGACGATCTCTCCGAACGGGCGCTCGAGTATCTTGTCGAGATCGGTCCGGCCCATGCCGTGGATCTGGCGGCGCGGCTGCGCGATCAGGATCCGGTGGTCCGGCAGCACGTCGCCGTCGCGCTCGGCTTCGTGGGCGGTCCCGATGCGTCCGCAGCGCTGACCGCGGCTGCAACGGATACCAACGCTGACGTGCGCAATGCCATCCAGGTCGCGCAGTTGAGGCTGCGAGGCGACAAGCCGTGACCCAACCCATGCGTCGGCACGCCCGGCTGGTCTGAGGCGCCGGTGGCAAGGGCGTCAGCGACCACGGACGTGAAGAAGGCGGCGGCCAAGAAACTGGCTGCCGCCGTGCGCGCTCAGGATCTCAACGCGCTGGAGAAAGAGCTCAAGGCGGGCAGGAGCCCGATCGCCGCGGCCGATATGGTCCACGCCGCGGGACTCGGCTGGCGCGCCGGCCTCGCGCTGATGGCCAAGCACGGCGGCGACCTGAATGCGTCCCACCGCAACTATCGTCCGCTGCACGCGCTGATTCAGGAGAAGCCGCACCACGGCGGATCGTCGACGCCGAAGCGAGTCACCTGCCTGAAGTGGATGCTCGCGCATGGCGCCGATCCGGAGTTGACAGGCGCCTGGCCGCTGATGCGTGCCCTGATCGTGGCTGCGTTCACAGGCGAACGCGACTACGTCACCACGCTGATCGAGGGTGGCGCGCGCCTGGACTTCTTTGGTGACGCCGCACTCGGCAACCCCCGAAAGATCAAAGCCGGGCTCGCGCGAGATCCCGATCTGGCCCAGGCGCGCGACAGCGGCGGCGTGACGGCGCTGCACTGCTGCGCCGGTTCCAGGCTCGGCCGCACCGATCGGAAGACCGCCAGCGGACTCCTCGAGGTTGCGCGGCTGCTCGTCGACGCCGGGGCCAACGTCAACGAGACGGTGCGAAGCTGGGGCCATGACGTGGACGTCATGTACTTCGCAATCGGTCAGGCCGATACAGAGATGGTCACGTTCCTGCTCGATTCTGGCGCTGATGCAACGGCCGCGCTTCCGGCGGCTGCGTGGCGAGCGGATTTCGATCTGTGCAATCTGCTCCTCGCACGTGGTGCCCGCATCGATGAGGCGACCGACGGCGGGCGGCCCATCTTGAACGAGCTAATCAGGTGGGGGCAGTTCAAGCCGGCGATGTGGTTGCTCGCCAAGGGCGCCAGTCCGAATGTTCCTGATGGACGCGGATGGACCGCCGTCCACCAGGCGGCTTCGCGCGGGAACGTCCGGATGCTCAGCGCGGTGCTCGAGGCGGGCGGCGACCGTAACCGTCCGGATACCGAAGGTCGAACCCCAGCGGACATCGGGATTCCCCGTAGAGTGAAGTGAGCGACGATCTCGATGTCGCATTCAGAGGACAGCTGGCGTTTTCGTAAGCATTTTCGGCCTCAAATTGAGTGATTTGCAGCCGTTCGGACTGGCGTTTCCTTTGCAAAACCCCGAGCATGACTCAACGACTTCGCCGCACATCAGCTTCGTTGCCCATCATCACGGCGATCGCGCTGGGTTTGTCGTTGACGGCCCAGACGCGCATCGAGCCGCACAGCAACAGCTACTCACCGGAGCAGGACGTCGAGCTTGGCCGTCAGGCGGCCGATGAAGTTCGCGAACAGCTTCCGTTACTGAACGACCGTGCGATCGATAATTTTGTCGAGCAGACCGGCAGACGTCTGGTCAACGAGATCCCGAGCGAGCTCCAGCAGCCGGCGTTCCGCTATACGTTCGAAGTCGTCAATCTGAAGGAGATCAACGCGTTCGCGCTGCCCGGCGGCCCGATGTTCCTGCATCGCGGCATGATCGAAGCGGCGAAGACCGACGCCGAGGTCGCGGGTGTCATGGCTCACGAGTTGAGCCACGTGATACTCAGGCACGGGACCGTTCAGGCCACGAAGGGGCAGAAGTTTCAGATTGGCGCGATCGCCGGGCAGGTGCTCGGCGCCATCGTCGGCGGAAAAACGGGCGCGGTCATTTCGCAGGGGTCGCAGTTCGGTCTTGGCGCGTACTTCCTGAAATACGGCCGCGAGTACGAACGTGAGGCCGACCTGCTCGGCGCGCAGATCATGGCGCGCGCCGGCTACGATCCGCGACAGATGGCGAACATGTTCCGCACGATCGAGCAACAGGGCGGCAGCCGGGGTCCTGAATGGCTGAGCAGCCACCCCGATCCGGGCAATCGCTACGACGCCATCAACCGCGAGGCGGCGTCGCTCGAGATCGAGGGCTCAGCCAATACCGCCGACGAGTTCCAGGCGGCACGTTCCCGACTGGCTCAGATGTCCCCGGCCCTCACCGCCGAGCAGGTCGAGCGGCAGCAGGGACGCCCGCGGACCGTCGGCGCTGGCCGTCGTCCGGAAGTGATCGAACAGCCGTCAGGGCAGTGGCGCACATACCGGCCGGGCAGCTTCCTCCAGGTCAGCGTGCCGGCGAACTGGCAGCAGATCGCCAGCGGCAATACCGTCACCTATGCGCCTGAGGGTGGTTACATCCGGACGCAGAACCAGTCGGCCTTCACGCATGGCGTGGAGATCGGCGTCATGCAGGGTGACGGCAGCGGCCTCCAGCGAAGCACCGATCAGCTTCTGCAGAGCTTCGCCCAGTCGAATCCACAGCTCCGCCGTCAAGGGGGCTACAACCGCGCGAGCGTCGGCGGTCGACAAGGGTTGACGACGACGTTGAGCAACGTGTCGGAGGTGACTGGCGAGACGGAAGCGGTCAACGTATCGACCGTCCAGTTACGCGACGGCAGCATCCTCTTCATGATCGGTGTGGCGCCGGCCGACGAGGCCCGCGTGTACTTGAACACGTTCAGTCGCGTGCGCCAGGGGCTTCAGATCAGCGACACTTCGCAGCGCTAACCGCTGAAGGAAAGCGGAAATCGGAAAGCGGAAATCGGAAAGCGGAAAGCGGAAAAGCGATTTCCAATTTCCGATTTCCGATTTCCGATTTCCGATATGCGCTTCCAACCCCCCGTTAGGCCGCTTGACCGCGGCCGGCCCGCATCTTAGCCACAGCCTTGGCCTCGATCTGTCGAACGCGCTCGCGCGTAATCGACAAGCGCCGTCCCACCTCTTCAAGTGTGTGCGCACGGTCGGTGCCCAGGCCGTAACGCAAGCGCATCACCTCTCGTTCCCGATCGGTCAAAGGGGACATCGCCCGTTCCACTTCGTCGGCAAGCTGGCTGCGGATGGCCGCATCTTCGGGAGATTCGGCGTCCGGGTCGGCCAGCAGATCCGCGAGATGGGTTTCACCCTCGGCGCCAATCGGCGACTCGAGCGACGTGGGTATCCGTGCGGCTTCGATCAGCAGCTCCACCTTGCCGACGGGAAGATTGAGGCGGATCGCAAGCTCGCCGGGCGTGGGGTCACGGCCCAACTCCGTTGCCAGCGCGCGGCGTTGATGCATGAGCCGGTTGAGGGAATCGAACACGTGCACGGGAAGACGGATGGTTCGACCGTAATCGGCGATTCCGCGCGTGATCGACTGCCGGATCCACCACGTGGCATACGTCGAGAACTTGAAGCCGCGCCGGAACTGAAAGCGATCGACCGCTTTCATCAAGCCGATATTGCCTTCCTGAATCAGATCGAGGAGCGACAGGCCGCGGTTCGCGTAACGCTTGGCAATCGACACGACCAGGCGCAGATTAGACTCGAGCAGCTCGCGTTTCGCGGCAAGCACCGCGTCCTCCCGTTCCTTCACGCGCTCGAAGGCCTGACGAAAGCGGCGGCGCGGCAGGCCGGTCCGGCGCTCGAGGGCACGCCGCTCCTGCTGGCGATGCTGTGCGGGGAGCCGTTCGAGGTCTGCAAACGATCGGTCGACGCCCCGCAGCTCCGCCACGATGTCGTCGACGAGCGAGGGGCGGATTGGGATGGAGGCGAGCGTCGCGCCAATTACCTCGGCGGCTTGCGCGATTTTCCGTCGGTGTCCGGCTCGCGTCGCGAGGCTCGCACGCGGATCGTCACATTTCCTGCGCCAGCGATCGACGCCCTGCAGTTCGCGCGCGATGTGGTCGAAGTCATCGAGCAGCGGGTTCACGTTCCGCGCATTCAACTCACCGCCGTCGGGGAGGAGAATCAGCTCGGCCGCGGGAGCGCTACCGCGCTTCACGCGCTCGGCGAGCCCGAGAAGGGTCCGCAACGCGCATGGCATCGCGGCGAATGCCGACTGCAGCTCGCTCCGGGCCACCTCGATGCGCCGGCCGATCGCCTGTTCTTCGCTCGCCTTGAGCAGTCTGCGCGAGCCGACATGTCTCAGGTAGACGCGCATGAGGTCCAGATCCTCATGCGACATTTCCGGTGATCGTTCGCTGTCGTCGCCGGAAGCTTCGTCGTATTCCTCGTCGTCAACCGGGTCTCTGCGGAACGCCTCAGGCTCCTCCTCCTCGAGCAGTCTGCCAGGTGGCTGTTCCACCGACGTTCCCGGTTCGTCGGCTTCGTCGATTGGGACCAATCCGAATTCATGAGCGCGCTCGCGCCAGTCGAGGACGTGCGCGTTCCGCGCCGGCTCACGCCAGTCGATTAATGATCCTCCTGGCTGACGCCCGTCGGTCAATGATCGTCCTGGCGCTGCCAGCCGCTCGTCAGCTTGACGATCCGCGGCCCGTCGTGGATGAGGTCCGCGAGGTTTCGCGCTCCGTGGGCGAGTCGCCACGGCCACCGCATCGGGCGGATGAGATGCGCGTTCCGCGTCCTTTGCGCGTGATACGCGTTGATTGGCGTCTTTGGCCAGGGCTCCGCGCTGACCCTTTTGAAGTCGTCGTCGCGGCATGACTCTCCTTCCATGCAAGGTGACTGCCCCTTTGCAGACGCCTCCGGCAACGCATAAGGATGCGCCGACCGGCGGTATCAGCGGCTACTTGCGACGAGAATTGCGGCGGCGTTGAAGCTTCGACGAGTGCGAGACGGGGCGTGACGGCGGACGAGCGATCGGGCCGGCTGGCTCAGGAATTCTCTTCCTCTTCCACCTCGATCTGCCAGTCGGCGAGCGGCTGCGGCCCGGGACGGATGTGGGCGATGTCGGGATCGATCCCGTCGCTCGAGCGCTGGTCGCCCTGCCGGGTTTTCTCTGCCCTGCGCGCTTGTTTCGTTTTCTGCTTTTCGAGCCGGGCTTTCTCCCGCTCGCGTTTCATCAAAGTAGGCCGGGATCGATTTGCCATAGTGAGTGCCTCCCGTTGAGGATCTCGGGCCTCCGGCCGACATCGCCGAAACCCGCATGTCTACATAGTTTACTCGGGCGGCGGCCCGTGCGGCGCCTCCCTGCGAAATTATCAGGAGATCGCGCCGTTTTTCAGCGATCCATTCGCCTGGCGTTGAACTTTTCCCGGCGTCCGTCGCTCGTCACTGCGCCGTCAATCAAGTCCCCAACCACGCGCCCGGTATACACGCGGGGTCCGATCGTGAACGTAATCTCCGACCCGCGGATGCTGCCGCTGTCGATCGTCCGTGTCTCCTGACCGGCTGCCATCGTCCCCGAGATTCTCTGGAAGTCCTGCTGCAGCGTCAACTGGCCGTCCGGCATCGTCCAGGTGCCTGCCACTTTGGCGGGAATGATGTACAGCATCGCCTCGCACCAGCTCCGGCAGTCGCCTTCGATGCGCACGCTCTCCACCGCGTCCCACCCGGAGATCCCGAAGGTGTTGGCGACGATGCGCGTGCCCGGTTTGAGGTCGAGGAACTTCGGCGTCAGCTTGCGCAGGTTCTCGGGGAGCAGAAAGAGGGCGAGGACCGTGGCTTCCGAGATGTCCGCCTCGTACATGTCCCCTTGGATGAAGGTTGCGCGATCGCCGACACCTTCGGTGGCCGCGGTTCGCTTCGAGAGTTCCACGAGATCCGGGTTGAACTCGACGCCGAGCCCGCGAGCGCCGCGTTTGGCGGCCGCGATCACGTTCCGACCGTCACCGGACCCGAGATCGACGACGAGGTCCTGAGTTGTCACTTTCGCCAGGTCCAGCATGCGCTCGACCATTTCCGGCGGGGAAGGGACCCATACGACGTCCTTTCCCGCTTGACCCACCTTGGGTTTGTAATCGGGCGTCGACTGCGCGCTCGCACCGTTGGTCCAGACGAATGTAAGGACTATGGCTGAGATGACAGACGATAGTCGCGAAGTCATCCGCGCATGATAGCTGGAACCCGGAAGCACGCGCTAGACGCCAGACGCTGCCGCGACACGGCTCGCGTTGGGGCTATGATTTGATGAGCATGTCTCGTCTGGCGCGATTCGCCTGGGCCGTCCTCGGCTACAACGTTGCGGTGATCCTGTGGGGAGCCTACGTCCGTGCGACGGGGTCAGGCGCCGGCTGCGGGAGCCACTGGCCACTCTGCAATGGCGAGGTGTTGCCTCGCTCGCCCGACGTGGCGATGCTCATCGAGTTTTCCCACCGCATTACGAGCGGGTTCGCCCTCATTGGGGTCGTGGTTCTTCTGTTCTGGATTCTGCGGACCTGCCCTCCGGGTCATCCTGCGCGATGGGGCGGTGCGCTTTCCCTGTTCTTCATGCTGACCGAGGCCGCGGTGGGCGCCGGGCTCGTGCTTTTTCAGCTGGTTGCCGACAACGCCACGCTGGCGCGCGCGATGTTCATGGCGGTTCACCTGCTGAACACGTTCGTGCTGCTCGCCTGCATCACGCTGACAGCCTGGTGGCTCTCAGGGGGCCAGGCGCTCGGTATGAGGGACCGTCCATCCGCGGCGTGGGCCGTCGTCGCCGGCTGCGGGGCCCTCATGCTGGTGAGCACGAGCGGCGCCGTCGCTGCGCTCGGGGACACACTGTTTCCTTCCGGGTCGCTGGCTGACGGTCTGGCGGCTGACCTGTCGGCCTCGTCGCACCTGCTGATCCGGCTGCGGGTTCTTCACCCGATGTTTGCGGTGGCTGTCGCCCTTGCGCTTCTCTGGCTCGCACCACGGTTGTCGAAGCTCGCCGGGCCGTCCGGTGGACGCTTCGCTCGCACCGTGTCGAGCCTTGTGCTCCTCCAGCTCGGCCTCGGCGTCCTCAATCTTTTTCTCCTCGCCCCTGTCTGGCTTCAACTGGTCCACCTGCTCGTGGCCGATGCGATCTGGATTGCGTTCGTGCTGCTCGGCGCTACGGCGCTCGGCACGCCTCACGTCGCGCGGACGGCGCGGGCCGCTTAGGTTGGCGCTGCCAAACACCTCGTCAACTCCCAAGCTCCAACTCCCAACTCCCAAAGCACCTCAGTCGATCGCCTGTGGACCTGGGAGTTGGGACTTGGGAGTTGGTAGTTGACGATGCCGGTCCTGTCCTTAGACAAGTAGATCCCGCCTCGACTCTGAGAATTCTCGCAGTGTAGACTTCACCGCGGAGGAGGGTGTTCCGTGAGATCTACGTTCCTTTCGATTGTTCTCGTCGCCTCGTCGGCGGCGTTTGTAATGGGTCAGCAACAGGCGCAGCCCGCGCAACCCGCGGAACCAGCGGCCGAGGATCCGATTCGCACCATCGTCGGTCGTCTCGATCTCGAAAAATACAAGGCGACGATCAAGGGCCTCACGCAGTTTGGCGATCGCCGGCAGGGGACCGCCCGTAATGCGGCGGCGATCGACTGGATCGAAGCGCAGTTGAAGAGTTACGGGTGCACGAATACCGAACGCATCAAGTATGAGTACGTGCCGGCGCCTCGCACCGAGGGCGCAGGCCGCGGCCGTGGCGGGCGTGGCGGCGGTAATCCTCCAAAAGGCTTCCGCGGGCCGACCGGTGTCAACAACGATCCGATGAAGCAACCGACGAGAAGCTCCGCGAGCTGAACACGCCGCCGAGCGAGCCCGGCCCACGCGAAGAGGTCTACTGCACCAAGATCGGCACGACGCGACCGGGTGAGATGTACATCATCGGTGGGCACATGGACGGTATCGGCTACGGTGAAGCCGCGAACGACGATGGCTCAGGAACGGCAATCGTCATGGAGCTGGCGCGGATCCTCCATTCGCCAGACGTGCAGACTGACGTGTCGATTCGCTTCATCCTCTGGAACAACGAGGAGAGCGGGCTCAACGGAAGCCGGGCGTATGTCGAGCAGCGCCGCGAGCTGCAGGGAAAAGAGAGCCCCGCAGGCTCCGGGCGCTATCCCGAACCGAAGTGGCTGGGGATGATTCAGCACGACATGATGATGTTCGATCACGGCATGCCGCGCGCCGACGGCACGGTCAGCCCCGAGCAGCGGCCCGAGGCGGACGTGAATGTCGAGTTCGCCGGCACCTCGAAGATGGCGGCCGAATCGCAAGCGCTGGCGTGGGCCTTTCGCGCTGCCAACGATCGCTACGCGACTGACTATCCTGCGGCGGTCGGCAACCGCATGCAGAGCACGGACTCAGTGCCGTTCCAGGACTTCGTCGCGGCTATCAGCCTGCGCGAGAACGAGCGCGGCGCGCACATCGGCACCGGCTGGGATCCACATTGGCATAAGCCCACTGACGTCTTCACGACGTTCAGCGACAAGGATTTTCGACTTGGACTGAATGCCGCGCAGACGACGCTGGCGGCAGTGAGTCAGCTGGCGGGCGCGAAGCTGATCAAGCCGCGAAGCTATTAAGCAAAGAAGGCGAGCAGCACGAGCAAGACCGCAGCGTAGGACGAGACGAAGTACGACGCGATGATCAGCACGCGTCCGGACGTTGGCAGCACGCGCCACGCGGCGACCGGGTGGCTGCACCACGCGAGCCAGCGTCCAATGACCAGTTCGGTCGGCACCCTCTGGTCGAGGCAAGAAAAACGCCAAGGCGGAGGGCCATTGTTTGCAGGAAAAGCTCAAAACACTGAGCAATAGCGGCGATTTGCCACCCGTAGCGGCTAACTAATGTCTCCTCCACGGGTGACAAGCCGGGGAGGAATCCGGCGATAGAGGGAAACCATGCGACGGCCCGTGTCCTTGGGTTCGCGACCGGTAACCGCTGATTGGGCGCTGACATGCGTCTGCTGACGACGACTTCGCGATAATCAACACCAATGGTTCAAGATCTTCGTTACGCGTGCCGAGCGTTTCTCGCAACACCGGGCTTTACGCTGGCTGCCGTTCTCTCGCTGGCGATAGGCGTCGGCGCCAACAGCGCAATCTTCAGCGTTGCCAGCGCGCTCCTGCTGCGGCCGATGCCCTATCAGGATGCCGACCGCCTGGCGATCCTGTGGAACCGCTCGCCAGGCCTGGGCATTACCGAAGACTGGTTCTCGACCGCGCAGTATTTCGACATCAAGAACACCCATCAGGGTCTCGAACAGGTGGCGATTGCCATCGGCGGGAACTACAACCTGACGGGTGACGGCGAGCCCGAGCGAATCGGCACGATTCGGGTCTCGTCGAACCTCCTGCCCATGCTCGGCGTGCGCGCGTTGCACGGCAAGCTGTTCGACGCGGCAGACGACCTGCCGGGCCAGACAGGCAAGGCCGTCCTGAGCTATGGCACGTGGAGGCGGCGGTACGGTGGCGACCCTGCAGTCATCGGCCGCTCGCTCACCCTCAACGGGCAGCCCTTCGAGGTCGTCGGAGTGCTGCCTGCCTCGTTCACGTTGCCGCGAGAGACGATGCCCACATTGGGTGGCGCCGAGCAGGCGGAGATCGTCATCCCGCTTCCGCTCGCCGCGGACTCGGCGCGGATCCGCAACCGCGAGGACTACAACATCCTTGGCAAGCTGAAACCTGGCGTCTCGGTCGACCAGGCGCAGCGCGAGATGGATGCGCTCACCGCCCGGTTGCGGCAGGAGCATCCGGATTTCTACCCGGCCAATGGCGGGCTGACCTTCTCGATCGTCCCGCTCCAGGAGTACGTCGTCGGCGGTGTCCGCCGATCCCTCCTCGTGCTCGTGGGCGCCGTGGGGTTCGTGCTGTTGATCGCGTGCGCCAACGTCGCGAACCTGCTACTGTCCCGCGCACTGGCCCGCCAGCGCGAGGTTGCCGTGCGCGCCGCGCTGGGCGCGACGCGCATGCGGATAATGCGTCAACTGCTGACCGAGAGCGTGCTGCTGGCCATCACCGGTGGCGCATTCGGGCTCGTGCTCGCGATCTGGAGCCTTCACGGTATTCGCGCGCTCGGTTCCGACAGCGTGCCCAGGCTGGACGAGATCTCGATCAACTGGCAGGTCCTCCTCTTCACCTTCGGCGTGTCGGTGTTGTCGGGCATCCTGTTCGGGCTGGCGCCGGCGATGCGGCTGACCGGTCTGGATCTCCACGGCAACCTGAAGGACGCCAGCCGCGGCGCCTCAGGGACCAGCGCCGTCTGGGGACGCGGCCGGAACGTCCGGCGTGTGTTGGTGGTGGCGGAACTCGCGCTATCGGTGATGCTCCTGATTGGTGCAGGGCTGCTGGTTCGCAGCTTCATCCGGCTTCAACAGGTGCCCCCGGGCTTCAATCCGGACAACGTGTTGACGCTGGAATTGACGATGACTGGGCGGAAGTACGCCGAACAGGGCGTTGCCCTCGAGACCTATCGACTACTCTGGCAGCGCCTGCAGCAGCTGCCAGGCGTCGTCGCCGCCGGCGGCGTGACCGCGCTGCCGCTCAGCCAGATGATGGCGTGGGGCCCGATTACGGTCGAAGGCCGCGTGCCGTCGGCAGGCGAGAAGTTCATCAACGTGGATATCAGGACTGCCGCCGGCAACTACTTCGAGGCGATGGAGATTCCCCTCAAGCAAGGGCGTCTCTTCAACGAGCACGACCTGCGGACGAACCCGCGTGTGGTCGTTATCGACGAACACATGGCGGCGCAGCTCTGGCCGGGTCAGGATCCTCTCGGCAAGCGCATCCGCACTGGGCGGCTTCGACGCGACGGACAACACGCCATGGATGACCGTGGTAGGGGTCGTCGGACGCGTGAAGCAGGACTCGCTCGACTCCGATCCGCGCATGGCCATGTACTTCGCGCACACGCAGACGCAGTCACGGGCGTTGACCGTCGTGATTCGCAGCGCCGCTGATGCCGCAGGCTTGACCGCCGCAGTGACGCGAGAAATCCGCGCGCTCGACCCGGACATGCCCCTCTACAACGTCCGGACCATGTCGAACCGGGTCGATGAATCGCTAGCCCGCCGGCGCTTTTCGATGCTGTTGCTGACGCTTTTTGCCGGCGTCGCCCTGGGACTTGCCGCCATCGGCGTGTATGGGGTGATTGCGTATCTCGTCAGCCAGGGCACGCGGGAAGTTGGCATCCGGATGGCGCTCGGTGCGACACCGAAGGAGATCCTCCTCCTCGTGGTGCGCCAGGGGATGACCGTTGCCATCGTCGGGGTCGTCGCGGGGCTGGCTGGGGCGCTCGTGGCGGCGCGTTTCATGACCAGCCTTCTTTACGGCGTGAGCGCGACCGATCCGATGACGTTTACGAGCATTGCCGTCCTTCTTTGCCTGACGGCGCTGCTGGCGAGCTACGTCCCGGCGCGCCGGGCAGCCCGAATCGACCCCATGATCAGCCTTCGGAGTGAATGAGCGTGGTTTCAGGAGTCTTTACTTCACTTGACGACGACGGCGGAACGCGGTCAACTAATCGCGTGACCAACGAGGCGGACAAGCCGACGTTTGACGAGGATTCCGTACTCGAGGAACTCGAGCGGCTGCGGGGCGCCATACGGCTGGCCCGCTCGAAGCGGGAAGAAAAGGTCGCCCAATTCGAGTCCTTCGTGCGCGACGCGCGCATGGCTGCCATGCGCGAAGCTGCCCGCGCCGTCGGAGTGGACCCCGACGATGACGATAGAGGTCAAGACCGCACCGGCCCTACCCGTCGGGTCCTCGGAGCTGACTCCGATCGTTTCGGAGGCCGCGGCACCCTGGCCGCCGCCCCCCGCGGAGCCTGTCGAGCAGCCTGCGCCTGCCGCCCGAGTGTCGAGACTCGACGACATGTCCGAGGCCACCGCAGCTTTTCCGGACCCCTTGCCGCACCGCCGTTCGCTCGACACGTACATCATCGGGGCCAGCGCCGGTGTGCTGATCATTGCCTTGTTGGTTGTTTCGACAATCGGGGGCGACTCGGAGCCACCGGCCACGCCGACAGCGGCGCAGACACAAACCACGCCGGGCGGTCAGCCCGCTCCAGGTGTGGCGATTCCGCCGAAGACCAATCAGGCCCCTCAATCGGGTGCCGGCCTGCGGCGTCACCGGCTCGCCACTCGCCATTGCCGCTTCAGGTCGAACTGGTCGCGCTGCGCAAAGTGTGGATGCGCGTGACGGTCGACGGCGATCGGGCTATCGAAGACGAAGTCGAGGAAGGGCAGCGGCTCCGGTTCGGGGCCAATCGCTCCATCGTTGTGCGGGCGGGCGACGCCGGGGCGGTGACGATCTCGGTCGATGGGCAGGCCGCCGCGCCGCTGGGGCGCGCGGGTCAGCCTGCGACCCGCACGCTGTCGCCACGCGCGAAATAGCTGCCAGCCGCAGGCGAACGCGGTCCACTTCAGAAAGGGGACGCAGTGAACCCGATTCTGAGCGCGGGACTCCTCATCGGCGTCGGTTGTGCCATCTGGACCTTCGTGATGGGCGCGACGGGCTGGTACAAGGATCCCGCGATGGCCCGGCTCTTCTACGTTGTCATTCTTTTCGAGGTCATCGGCCTGTGGTGGGGGCTTCGCCAAACCGCTGATGAGGGCCGAGGCTACGGCAGCCAGATCATTGCCGGGACGATGATGTCGATTGTCGCGGGCGTCGTGGTCATCATTTCCTCGCTGCTGTTCACCACGGTCATCTACACCGATTACCTCAGCGGACTCGAGTCGCTCGATCGCCAACTGCTCGCGCAACAAGGAAAGAGCCCCGCCGAAATCGATCAAGAGGTCGGGCGTACGCTGCAGTTCTACACGCCCATGAACTACGCGATCGGCGGCTTCATGGGAACCCTGATCACCGGCATCGTCGCCTCCGCCCTGATCGCCATCTGGGTTCGCTCGCGATCGCCCCGCTCGGGGCCTGCGTTACAGCAGTAAGGCGTCTGTTCGTCCGTCCGATCGAGGTTGCCGCTTCTTCGTCGGCCTCGGTCGCACTACGCGGACCACCGCTCGGTCGACGACGCCACCAACGAGCTGTACCGAAATCACCTGTCATTCGTGAAGGATTTCGTGCACGCGAGTTCGGTCGGAAATTTCAAGATTGTGTACTCGATTTCGTTTTGAGTAGAGAGGGTGCACGACGCTCGATCGAACGGGCGATGAATGTGTGTAGAACTGGGAAAAGCTCGCGACTATGCGTGAAGATTCGCGAGCCGGGACCGCAGCCGGACGTTACAATGGATTATGCTGCGGGCCCCCCTTTTCCTTCTGGCGGCCGTTCTGTGCGCTGCCGCTTCGGTTTCCGCCCAGGAAGCGCCGCCCGTGGCGCCGGTCGAGACTCCGCCGCCGTTCGAAACCTGGCTGGCGGAGGTTCGTGCCGAGGCCCTCACGCGCGGTATCCGTACAGAGATCGTGGACACGGCGCTCGGGAATCTGCAGCCGGTTGAACAAATCCTCGAGCGCGATCGGACGCAAGCGGAGTTCGTGCTCGATCTCGATGCTTACCTGAAACGGCGATTGACGAAGCCGACGCTGAAGACGGCGACTGCGTCTCTACGCAGATCATCGCGAGCTGCTGCAGAAGATTGGCAAGACCTATTCGGTCCAGCCACAGGTGATTGTGGCAATCTGGGGCCTGGAGTCGAACTTCGGCCGGTTCTCCGGTGTGCGACCGACGATTGCCACACTCGCCACGCTGGCGTATGACCCACGCCGTGCGCCGCTCTTTCGCGACGAGCTGTTCAGCGCACTGGAGATCGTGAACCGCGGCGACATCGAGCTGGAACGGTTGAAGGGATCCTGGGCGGGCGCGCTCGGGCAGCCGCAGTTCATGCCCTCCAGCTATCTTCAGTACGCACAGGACTTCGACGGCGACGGACGCCGCGACATCTGGGCATCACAGGGCGACGTCTTCGCATCCATTGCCTACTACCTGCAGCAGCATGGCTGGACGTCCGGTCAGCTCTGGGGCCGCGAGGTGCTCGTTCCCGCTGCCGTGCGCGAGAAGGTCGATGCCGTGCCGCGCCGGACCGAGGGCTGCCGTGCCGAACGGCTGATGACCATTCCGATGCCGCTGGACGACTGGAAGAAACTCGGTGTCACGACCGCCGCCGGCAAGCCGCTGGCGAACGCCACGGTGCTCGCCTCGCTGGTACCGGCCGGCACACGGTACTACCTCGTGTATCGCAATTACGAAACGTTGCTCGACTACAACTGCGCCCACAGCTACGCGCTGAGCATCGCGCTGCTGTCCGATCGTCTCAAGTAATTCCGATCGTCGTCAGATAATTCCGATCGTCTCTACTGCACGCCCTTCACCGTTCGGCCGGCGAGTGCCGCGACGACGGCGCCGAGCTCCGCGGCTTCGATGGGCTTCGGCAGATGCGCTTGATAGCCGGCCAGGAGGGTGCGTGCGCGATCGGTCGCGTTCGCGAACGCGGTGAGCGCGGCCGCCGGCAGCGGCATGCTCCGATCGTCGAGCGCGCGAACCTGGCGGATCAGGTCGTAGCCATCCTCGCCAGGCATGGCGATGTCGCTCAACAGCACATCGGGCCGGGCGTGACGGATTCGCTCGATGGCTTCTGCCACGGTTCCGACGGTCGTGACCTCAGCTCCCCAGCGCTCCAGCACCGCCGCAATCAGGGCTCGTGCATCCGGCTCGTTGTCGACCACGAGCACACGAATGCCGGCGAGCGATGGCAGCCCGCTCAACTCAGCGTCCTCCTGTGATTGCATCATCACGATGTCGTTCGTGCGGGCTGGAGCGACCGGCAGGATGAGCGTGAAGGTCGCGCCCTTGCCGCGTCCTTCACTGGACGCTGCGATGGTTCCCCCATGCAGCTCGACGAGGTGACGGACGATCGAGAGGCCGAGCCCAAGTCCGCCATGCCTGCGCGTCGTCGCGGGATCCTGTTGACGGAACCGATCGAAGACGTGCGGGAGGAAGTCCGCATCGATGCCGTTCCCCGTATCACGGACGATCACCACCAGTGAGCCGTTCGTACGCGCCGCCGACAGGCTGACCCGGCCGCCCTCTGGCGTGAACTTGATCGCGTTGCTGAGCAGATTCCAGATCACCTGCTGCAATCGCGCGGGATCGCAAAGGATGGCTTCGTTGCAATCCTTGTGGTCGTAGTCGATCGCGATATGCCGGGCATCCGCCGTCGGCCTGACCGAGTCGAGCGCGCTCTCGAGGATGTTCCGCAGCGGCACGGCGCGAAACTCCAGACGCAGCTTGCCGGTCACGATGCGCGAGATATCGAGGAGGTCTTCGATCAGCTGTGCTTGCAGCCTGGTGTTGCGTTCGATGATCTCGATCGCCCGCTCTCGAGGTGGCTTCGTCGAGATGGCCACTCGCCAGCAGCCTGGACCATCCCATGATGGCATTCAGTGGCGTGCGCAGCTCGTGCGACAGCGTCGCCAGGAATTCGTCCTTCGCGCGATTGGCGGCCTGGGCTTCGAGACGGGCCTGCGTGCTCGCGTTCGAGCAGCAGCCGCCGCTCCTCATCGGCCCTGTGCAGCGCGACGGCGTAGCGCAGGCTGCGCTCCAGCCGTTCCGCCGAGAGCGCGTTCTTGTTCACGTAGTCGGCGGCGCCCGCTTTCATGAGCGCAACGGCCACATCCTCGTCGCCCTGCCCGGTCAGAGCGACCACCGGCAACGACACGCCGGAGTTGTGCAGCTCGCGGAGCAGTTCAACGCCGTCCGTGCCCGGCAGATGGTAGTCGAGCAGGACGCAGTCGAACGTCTCGCTGCGCGCCGCCGCCAGAGCAGCCGAGCGCTCGGCGCATTCGCGGATCTCCGCCTCGATACCTGCCTGGCGGAAGAGGCGCTTCACTGACAGCCGATCGACCTCGTCGTCGTCCACCAGCAGAATGCGCAGAGGATCCATGGCCGTCGTTTCAGGGCAGCTCGACGAGCGTCCAGTACTTGTTGAGCGCTGCCATCAGCTCGACGAAGTTGATGAAGGTCACCGGCTTGAGCAGGTAGCCGGCGACGTTGAAATTGTAGGCGTCGATCTTGTCGCGTTCGTCGTTCGATGTCGTCAGCACGACGACCGGCGTGTGCTGAAGCGCCGGGTCGGCGCGCAGTTCCCGCAGGAACTCGATGCCGCTCATCTTCGGCATGTTCAGATCGAGCAGGATGATGCGGCGCTCCGCCGGCATCTCGCCCGATCGCAGCACGCGCAAGGCCTCGAGCCCGTCGCCGGCGACGAACAGCGGATTGGTGATCCGATTCCTGTCGAACGCGCGCTTGACGTTCATCACGTCGACCTGGTCGTCTTCGACGAGGAGGATGTTCAGCATCTTTTCCATTCAGTCCTGCGCCTTTCGCCAGAGGAACTTGAATGTCGCGCCCTGACCCGGCTCGGACTCGACCCAGGTCCGGCCGCCCTGGCTTTCGACGAGCTTCTTCACGAGAGCCAGGCCGATGCCGGTGCCTTCGACCTTGTCGCGTGCTTCGAGGGTCTGGAAGATTCCCCAGATGCGGTCGTGATAGCGGCGCTCGATGCCGGCGCCGTTGTCCGCGACGGAGAACTCATAGAAGTCGCCGGCGTCGCGCGCGGCGATCGTGACTTGCGCATCATCGCGGCGCGCGTGCTTGATGGCATTGGCGATCAGGTTCTGCAGCACCTGCTGCAGCGGTAGCCGCTCCGTGCGAAAGGTCGGCACGTCGGCAGCCACCGATACGACAACGGTCTCGGGCGGAGCGAGAAGATCGACGACATCCATGACCATCTGCTTCGTGTCCACGAGCTCCGGCCGCTGGCGCGTGCGTCCCGCGCGCGAGTACTCGAGCAAGCCTTCAATCAGCGATTCCATGCGGTGCATCCGTCCGCGCATCAGCTGCAGCATCTCGCGCGTCTCGTCGCGCATGCCCTGGCCGGCAATGTCCTCCTCGATCCACTGCGCGAGATTGGCAATGCCGCGCAGCGGCGCGCGCAGATCGTGCGACGCCGCATACGCAAACGAATCGAGCTCGCGGTTGCTCAGCTCAAGTGCCCGCGCCAGCCGTGCCAGTTCGTCGGCGCGCGCCCGCACCTGCCGCCGCGCCATCACCAGGTCCGTGACGTCGACCGCGTGCATCAGAAGGCCGTAGACCAGCCCGGTGTCGTCAAGGAGTGGCTGCACGACGAAGTTGAAGAACTGCCCGGCCGCTCCGACGTTGCCGAGGATCGGGCCGGCGACCTCGCTGCCCGTGTACGGCTCGCCGGTTTCATATGCCCGATCGATCATCGCCAGCTGGTCGGGCGGCGCGCCCGGGAACGCCTCGCGGATGCCTTGGCCGATTACGTCAACGTCGCCGATCGCGCGCGAATAGAGCTCGTTGACACGTTTCGATCGACGTGCTGTGGCCCGCGAGTGACGCAGATGAGCGCCGGAGCCTGGACGAGCAGGTCGCGCAACTGAGCGTGCTGGTACTCCGCTTTCGCGCGCGCGAACTGCTCGCGTATCAACTGGCTGGTGCGATCTTCGGCGCGCTGCTTCTCGGACAGATCGCGAAAGCCCACGAGCGCTCCGACAACGCCGTGCTGTCTGACGATCGGCCGACAGTCCAACTCGACCAGGATACTGGTGCCATCCTTCCGCCTGAACGTGTCGGTCTCCTTCTGGGCGGACTCAGCGTCGATCGAGCGATCGGTGAATCGGGCACTTCTCAACCGGGTCAGCGCTACCGTCGGGTCGGTGGTGATGAATGAGCTCGTGGATCGGCGTACCCAGAAGCTCTGCCTGAGTCCACCCGAGAAGTCGCGCGGCCGCCTCGTTCACGAGCGTCGCCCGGCCGTCGAGATCGACGCTGAAGACGCCGCCCGGAATGGCGCTGAGAATCAGCTCAGAATCGTAAGAAAGCTCCGTCGCCCCAGGCAGGGCACCCGCGGCCGGCAGGACCTGATCCCTCGCCTCGCCCATGCGCACCTCTGGTGGTGTTGGCAGACCCGTCAGCCGATGAGCCCCCTTTGTCTGCCCCCGATACACTCAGCAAGACTCGAACGGCAAGCCTTTCAGGTGGAGCAAGGGTGGTACCAATGGGCAATGGGCAAGGGGCAAGGGGCAATGGGCAATGGGCAAGGGGCCTCGCCGTTAGAGGCGTGCGGCTGGGTCGGCGGTCAGGCCGGCGCCGCGCGTAGTGGCCGGCTCGATCACAGCCAGTGACGCGGCGATTACGATCGCCAGGCAGATGAGCATGGCGGCGGTGGCTTCGTGCTGGCCGGCGATCGTCGCCGCCGAACCGAGGAGAGTGACGGCCAGCACAGCTTCGGCGGCGGCAATCCACGGGAACATGTGCCGGCGATGCAGCGCCACGGTGGGGCGGTGGACAAGCGACGTGAACAGCAGGTTGAGACGGAGCGTAACGGAAGTCGTGGCCAACGCGAGCACGAGAAAGAACGTCCACGTTCCGGCCGGCCGTCCCACCCACTCGCGAACGAGCCATGAGAGCACGGGCGTCGCGGCAACGAGAATGGCCATCACACGCTGATGGAACTGCCACCACCACAAACCCTCCGCCGCCGGAATGGGCGCGCCGGTGACGACCATCTCGTGCGTCTGGAGCTTGCGGAGATCGTGCAGGAGCGCATCGGCGGTCTCGTACCGATCCTTCGGAAGACGGCGCAAGCATCGCCGGACGATCGCGTCGAGACCCGGCGTGGTCAGCGGTCCGGCGAGCTCGACTTCGTTGCCGGCGTTGAGATCGTGCAGGCGAGCCATCTGCGAGTTCGGGTTATTGCCGAACGGGTGCTTGCCGGTCGCGAGCTCCCAGGCAATCACGCCGAAGACGAAGATGTCCGAGCGCGCATCCGCTTCCTTGTTGCTGAGGACTTCCGGCGCCATGTACCCGGCGTGCCCGCGATGATGCCTGGCTGCGTCAGTCGCGTGCTGGTGAGATCGCCGCCCGTGACGCGCTTGGCCAGGCCGAAGTCGAGCACCTTGATCTGGCCGTCCTCGCGGCGGACGATGTTTTCCGGTTTCAAGATCGCGGTGAACGATGTTGCGGGCATGCGCGGCGGCCAGCGCCGCGGCGATCTCGGTCAGCGTGCCGAGCAGATGGCCGGGAGGAAGCGGACCGTCTTCCAGCTCCCGCCGCAGGGTGACCCCGTTGACGAACTCGGACACGATGAAGACTTGCCCGTCCGCATTCCTGCAGCTCGTACACCGTCGCAATCGCCCGGTGCTCGAGCTGCGCGGCCATCTTGGCTTCCCGCGCCAGCCGCTCGCGTCGCGACGGATCCTCCGAGTACTCGGCCGGCAGGGACTTCAGCGCCACCGCGCGATCGAGCACCTGATCGCGCGCCAGATAGACGACGCCCATGCCGCCGCGCGCGATCTCGCGCACGACGCGATACTTGCCGATCGTCTTTCCGGCGAGGGATGGCTCGTCTTCCAGCAGCAGATCGGCGCCGACGGCCCAGGCCGGAAGATCGAGATAGCCGTTCGAGCGGCGATGGCTGTCGAGCAGCGTTTGGACTTCGCGCAGGATCTCTGCGTCGCTGCCCGCCTGGGTGCGCGTGTAGGCTTCGCGCTGGGCTGGATCGAGGTCGAGCGCGGCGTGGAAGATTTCGTTGATGCGTTGCCAGCGTTCGGCGGTCACGGCTCGGGCCTTCGCTCGAGCTCACGAGCGAGCCATGCGCGCGCGATCGTCCAATGCCGTTTCACGGTGGCGGGGGAGGTTCCCATCGCTTCCGCGGTTTCCTCGACGGTGAGGCCGCCGAAGAACCGCAATTCCACGATGCGCGCCTGCTCCTGGTCCAACTCTGCCAGCCGGTTGATCGCCTCGTCCAGCGCGAGCAGATCGATCGACTGTTCGCCGCCGGCGACGAGCGCATCCTCGAGCGTGACCCGCGCCTGACCGCCGAACCGCTTCTGCGCGTGTCGCGCACGCGCCCGCTCGATCAGGATCTGGCGCATCGAATGTGCGGCAATCGCGCAGAAGTGCGCGCGGTTCTGCCAGCGATCAGGTCGATCCTTCATCAGGCGCAGATACGCCTCGTGGACGAGCGCCGTTGGCTGCAGCGTCTGGCCCGGCTTCTCCCGGCGAATGTAGCCGGCAGCCAGCCGTCGAAGCTCCTGATAAACGAGCGGCAGAAGGGAATCGAGCGACTGCCGCTCTTCACTCATCAGCCGACCCGCTCGATGCGGACAGTGTTCATCACGACCGGATCGACGGGACGGTCGTTGCGCCCGGTCGGCAGGGCGCCGATCTTTTTGACGACATCGAGCCCCTCGACGACTTCACCGAATACCGAATGACGGTTGTCGAGGTGCGGCGTGGGACCGAGGGTGATGAAGAACTGGCTGCCGTTGGTGTTCGGTCCGGCATTGGCCATCGACAGGATCCCGGCCTTGTCGTGCCGCAGCGCCGGATTGAACTCGTCGCCGAACTTGTAGCCCGGCCCGCCGGTGCCCTGGCCGAGCCGATCGCCGCCCTGAATCATGAATCCATTGATGATGCGATGAAAGGTGACGCCGTCGTAGAACGGAGACGACTTGCGTTCGCCGGTGACGGGATCCTTCCACTCCTTGGTGCCTTCGGCGAGGCCCACGAAGTTGGCGACCGTTTGCGGCGCTTCTTTGTCGAACAGGCGGATAGTGAAAGTTCCCTGGTTGGTGTCGAAGAGCGCGTAGGTACCGGGCTGACGAGCCATGCGAGCCTTTCGAGTGACGAAAACATTGCCAAATGCTGAGCTCGAAAACAGAGTGCGAGCCGCGACGGATCGCCATTATAGCCAACAAAATACCGCCGGTTTCCGTCTAACCCTCCAATTCCGGAGGGTGGGGTGCAGCGTTCCTGCACGTAACCGTGCTCCGTGGTTCGTAGCTCGTCGCTCGAAAGACCCGAAGCGGCGGCTTAGCTCTTCGAGCACAACCACGGACTACGACCCACGGACAGGAACCAAGTCTACGAAGATCTTCGTTGACATTACGAAGAGGTTCGTAGATAAATATTCTGCAGGATGTCCAAGCACGAATTGCCCCGACCGACCGACGCCGAGCTGGCGATCCTCCGCGTGCTCTGGGATCGCGGCGCCAGCACCGTCCGACAGGTCCACGACGTGTTGTCCCGGGAACGGCCGACGGCCTATACAACCGCCCTCAAGCTGCTGCAGATCATGACGGAGAAGGGCCTCGTCCGGCGGGACGAGACCGATCGCACCCACGTCTACGAACCACGCCTCAGTGAAGAGCAGACCCAGAGACAACTCGTGCGGGATTTGCTCGATCGTGCCTTTGCCGGCTCGGCCTCCAAGCTCGTCATGCAGGCCCTGGCCACCCGGCGCGCGTCGCCTGAGGAACTGGGAGAGATTCGCCGCCTGCTGGACGGGCGTGGCGATGCCGACAAGGATCCCCGTCGTGAGGATCGAGAGGATTCAAATGAGCGCGACTGAAATCCTGTTGCGAGAACCGGCGGCGCAGGCGATCGGCTGGGCGTTACTTCAGTTCGTCTGGCAGGGGGCGCTGATCGGCTTGTTCACGGCCGTGGCGCTCGCGGCGCTGCGGCGAAGCGCGGCGGACATCCGCTACGTGGTGGCGACCATCGGCCTGACGTTGATGTTGACGATGCCGGTGGTGACCGCCGTGCAGACCTGGCGAGCCAGCACACCGGTTGCGAGCGATGCGGCGCAGATCGACGATCGCGCCAGAACACCTGCCGCGATCGCGGTCGACGAACAGCGGGTTCGGCCCGTCGCGACGACGCACGCGGCGGCGACGAACGATCGGCGCACTGGAAAGACTCCGCCGCCGCAGACGAGAGCGCTGGCGTCGTTCTCCTCAGTCTCCCCGTGGATGCCGATACTGTTCCTCGCCTGGCTCGCCGGCGTCGCGCTGCTGACTTTGCGACTTCTCAGCGGATGGCTATGGGTGCAGCGCCTGAAGTCCCACGCGGCAGTCCCGGCTGCCGCCACCGTCGGCGAGATGGCCGCACGTCTCGCGCGCCGGCTGCACATCACGCGCACGGTGACGTTTCTCGAGTCGACACTCGTCGAAGTGCCGACCGTGATCGGTTGGCTGCGGCCGGTCGTTCTCGTTCCGGCGAGCGCGCTCGCCGGGCTGTCGCCAGGTCAGCTCGAGGCGATTCTCGCTCACGAGCTGGCCCACATTCGCCGGCATGACTATCTCGTGAATCTGCTGCAGACGCTGGTCGAAACGCTGCTGTTCTATCACCCCGCAGTCTGGTGGCTCTCCCGGCGCATTCGAATCGAGCGCGAGCATTGCTGCGACGATCTCGCGGTCAGCCTGTGTGGTGATCCCGTTTCCTACGCACGCGCGCTCGCCGATCTCGAAGAGCTGCGGAGCCGCAGAGGCCAATTCGTGCTCGCCGCCAACGGCGGTTCGCTCCTGGATCGCGTGCGCCGCCTGCTCGGCGCTCCGTCCCATGCCGGCCGCGGGCCGGGCTGGCTCGCCGGCAGCGTCTCCGTTCTCGTGATATCGGCCATCGCCGGGCGGCGCGCTGGGTACGGACGTCGTCGGATCCGATCAGTCAGGGCCGGTGGCTGCGCCGGCGAGTCAGGCGGTGTCGGCTGCTTCGGCCGCGAAACCGGCGGTGGCGCCTGCGGCGTCGACAATCCCGATTGCCCAGGCCACTGCGGCAATAGCCCCGGCGGTGGCGAGCGCGCAGGCCGCCACGGCAGCGGCTGAGGATGCCGGGCGCCAGGCGAAGGAGCTCGCCAGGCAGGTCGCGGAGGTCGCGCTGGCCATCGCACACCACGCGCTGACGCTCGACAATCGAGCGCTGGATGCCGCGCTGGCACAGCATGCCGCGCAGACACAGCTTGCCGTTGAGGCACAGCTTGCGGCGCAGGCAGAGCTTGTCGCGGGGGCGCAGCTTGCCGCGCAGGCACAGCTCGCCGCGCAGGCACAGCATGCGACAACGATGGATCAAGTCGCCGCCACGTTCGAGGCCACGGCGAAAGCCGGCGAAGCGGCGTTGACGAACGCCGGCGCGGCGTTGGCTGACGCAGCGGCCCTGATGGAGCCGATCTCGCTGATCGCTCAGGGCAAGAGCAAAGGGAATTTCACGTGGTCCAACGACGGCGAGAAGCTCTCGGTCACCTACGACGGCGCGATTGAGTTCACCGACGACGATACGGACATCAAGAGCCTGTCGCCGGGAGGAACGCTCAAGATCAAGGAAGGCGGGCGGCTGTCGAGCCGGACGGTCGAGTTCCGTGCGGATGCCTCGGGAACAAATCGAGCGGCGCTTCTGGGTGGGCACGTCCGAACGGCCGTTCGAGCCGGAAGGGCGGCAGTGGCTGGCGCAAGCGCTTCCACGGTTCATCCGTCAGACCGGGATCGGCGCACCGGCGCGCGTGGCGCGGATCATGCGGCAGAAGGGGCCCGATGGCGTCTTCGCGGAGATCGCCCTCATCGAAGGCAGCTGGGCGAAGCGCATCTATTTCACCGAGCTCCTCAAGGCTGACAACCTCGATCCCCGGATCGTCGAGCGCGCCCTCAACCAGGCGGCAAAGGAAATCGACTCGGATTTCGAGATGGCGTCCATGCTGATCGGATCCGCGGACAGGCTCCTGGTGAACGACGCGACCCGCAAGGCGTACTTCGATGCCGCGCGAACGATTGACTCCGACTTCGAGATGCGCCGCGTGTACTCGTCCGCGATCAAGCGCGGCACGATGAGCCCCGACATCATGTTCAGCCTGCTCGATGCGAGCGCGTCGATCGAGTCCGATTTCGAAGCCGCATCCCTGCTCATCGACGTCAGCAAGCTGCAGCCGCTCGACGCGCGCACGCGGCCGGCGTACTTCAAGGTGCTCAACACCATCGAGAGCGATTTCGAGCGTCGGCGCGTGCTGACCTCGGTCCTGGCCAATGCCGATGAGAGCCCCGAGGCGCGTAAAGCGGTGCTCGATGCCGCGACGACGATCGAGTCCGACTTCGAGAAGGCGTCGCTGCTGCTGAGCTTCCTCGAGCGGACCCAGACCCTCGACGAGAACGTGCGAACGCCGTTCTTCCGCGTCGTGGATACCATTGATTCCGGGTTCGAGAAGAGCCGTGTCCTGCAGACGGTTCTGCAGCGTGGCGATGCTTCGCCAGAGACCATCATGGCCGCGTTACGGTCCACGAGCACGATGGATGGAAGCTTCGAGGCCTCGCAGGTCCTGTTGACCATCGCGTCGAAGTACACCATCACCGGCGAGGCGCGCGATCTCTACATCACGACCGCGGAACGGCTCGGCGACTTCGAGCAGGGCCGCGTCCTGGCCGCGCTCGTGAAGAGCGAACGCGGAAGTAACACGGTTCGGCTTCCAACATACGAAGGCGCGACGACGACGAGATCTCTGGTCGTCGTGTCGTTGCAAGCGCGAGTCGCGCCACTCTCACACCACAGGCGTGGTCGTCAGCGGCGGCTTCACCGCATTCCAGGTCGTCGCGCGCTCGTACGCCAGGGCCACGCGCAACACGGTGGCTTCGTCGTAGAGGCGGCCGGTCACCATCAGCTCCACCGGCGCGTTGGCGACGAAGCCGGCGCGCATCGCCAGCGCAGGATGTCCCGTCAGGTTCGTCAAGCCGAGGCTGCTGCTGCCGGTCGGCGACAAGAACACGTCGTACTCCGACATCAGCTTGTCCATCTGTCGAATCAGCAACGTGCGCGCGCGTTGGGCGCGGATGTACTCGACGGCTGGTACGTAGCGATGCGTCCGGAACGTGTTCGGCCAGGTGTTCAGGGAGCTGTCCTGGATGCCCGCGCTTCGCGTCAGGTCGTCGAAGGCTGCCGCTGCTTCGACGCTGAGCACGAAGCTGATGGCTCCTGCGATGTCCACTCCAGGCATTTCGATCGGTTGAAGGGTGGCGCCAGCTTTTCGGTAAACGTCGAGCGCCTCGTTCAGCAGCTGCAACTGTGCCTCGCGGCGGCGACGCTGCTCTTCTGGTGAGACGCCGCCACGTCCCCGCCCGGCATCGCCACCGGCGGCTGCGCCTGCGCCACCGCGGCCGGCATCACCACCGCGACCGGCGTCAGGCGGTGGGTCCGGTCGCGCCTCGAACTCCGCCTTGACATATCCGATGCGAAGCTTCGACAGAGGCACGTCGGGGTTCCACATGAACGGCGCGTCGACGACGGTGTCGTCGCGTCCGTCGGGACCGTAAATGGCGTTGAAGACGAGCGCGCAGTCCTCCACGGATCGACACATCGGACCGATCTTGTCCATCGTCCAGCTGAGCGCCATTGCGCCGTAGCGGCTGACGCGGCCGTATGTAGGCCTCAGACCCGTGACACCGTTCACGGCTGACGGCGAGATGATCGAGCCGCGAGTTTCGGTGCCGATGGAGAAACCGACGAGGCCGGCGGCCGTTGCCGATCCCGGCCCAGCCGACGATCCGCTCGAGCCGCCACGCTGCGGATCTTCGGGATTCCACGGGTTCTTGGTCTGCCCGCGGAACCAGCGATCGCCTTGCGCGAGCGCTCCCATCGAAAGCTTGGCGACGAGCACGGCGCCGGCGTCGCGCAGCCGCTCGACAATCGTCGCGTCGAAGTCGAAGACCTGGTTCTGGAAGGGCCCGGCGCCCCACGTCGTCGGGATGCCCTTCGTCGCGAACAGATCTTTCGCGCCCCACGGAATTCCGTGAAGCGGTCCCTTGTAGCGTCCGGCGCGGATCTCCCGATCCGCTTGCGCCGCCTGCGCGAGGGCCAGCTCCTCGGTGAGCGTGACGACGCAATTGAGGCGCGCGCCGTGCGTCTTCAGACGCTCGAGGTACATCTTCGTGAGGTCGGTCGAGGAGACGTCGCGGCGCTGAACGAGCGCCGCGAGAGACGTGACCGGGAGGAATGCCAGCTCGTCGAGCGACGAGTGGCGGGCCGCCGGCGGCTGCAACGCGATCTTGAGCTTCGCGTTGGGCGTCGCGCCTGGTTTCGGTTTGTGACCCGGCAGATACGGCCGGAACGTCACCGCGGGTTCGGTGTCGAGCGGCACGTCGATCTTGCGAAGCTGATCGAACCCCTCGATGTTGCGATTGACGCCGCGCAGCGCTTGTTCCTGTTCCGCGTCGGTGAAGTCGATCCCGATCAGTTTCTCTCCGCAGTCGAGTGTTTCCTTCGAGATACGGAGCGGCTGATCCTGAGCCTGCTGACCCGCAAGCGCCGGGGAGGCCAGACCGGCGGCCACCGCAGCCGGCACGGTCTTCAAAAAGCGGCGGCGCTTGACCAGCGCCGCCCGCGCCTGCGGATCCTTCGGGTGCTTCATCGGGCCTCCGGTGTCAGCTTTTCTGCTTGAAGCCTGCGGGAATGTCGATGTCCGGCGGCGCGACGGCCGTCGCCACCTCGAGCGTCTCGGTGTTGATCGTCATGAACGTCGCGCGCGGGCTCGTGTCCTTCTTCATCATCTTGCGTGCGAGCATGCCGCTGAGGCCGCCGCCGCTATTGCTGCCGCTCTGAGCTTCCTGCGCGATCTGTTCCTTGCTCTTGACACCCTCGAAGGTCATCGTCGTGGCAAGCGGCGTTCCGCTCATGTTGACCTTTTCCTTGTTCATCCGCTCCATCGCCTGCTTGACCATCGGGTACATCGCGATGACGGCGGCCATCTGCTCGGCGGACACTGCCGCCGTTTCCGGTGCGATGGCTTTCCAGTAGCGCATTTCGAACTCGGCCATCTCTTTCAGAGCGGGAATCTCCGGCCCGATCCAGTTGTCGGCCGTCAGCACGAGTCCGCCCGAGTCCTCGAGTGTCTTGCCCTTCTCGCGGACCGTGACGGTCATCACCACCTGGCGCGCTTCGTAGCCGGCGATCGACTTCTTCTGACCCGTCTCCTTGACGTCGAAATCGACCTCGAGCTCCTTGTCGGGCTTCTGTTGCGGCTGCTGTTCCTGTTGCGGCTGTTCGGCGCGCGCCTTTTCGGCGTCGCGCTGCGCTTTCTCCTGCGCTTCCTTCAGCTGGCGGCGCACCTGCTCGAAGGTCGTGACCTCGTATGTCTTCTTCTTCATGTCGAGGTCGTAGATTTTTTCTTCACGCAGATCCACGATACGTCCGACCGTATCGTTGAAGGTCGCCTTGCGATCGCCTTTGACCGCGTTGCTGGAGACCAACCCTTCCTTCGCGGCTTTGCCGGCGAACAGGTTGATCATCCGACCAAGAGTGCCTTCGAACTTGACTTGCGATTTGTCCTTGGTTTTGACTTCGGCGCGGGCGGTCAGCGCACCAGCCGCAACGAAGGTGAGGGCCAGGGCACACGTCGTCAACAGGCGTTTCATCAACAGTCCTCCGTGGGGTGACGGGAGTCCGTGGGGGTGCGCTACATTCTAGCGCGCGTGCGCCCCGAGCGCGAAATTGGCCGGTATACGTGAACCGCCGCAGGAAACTGACGAGTCGCTAACAGATGGCCGCCAACGCCCGTCCTCCAGTGAAGATGGAGATTGCCGTCGTGGGCTCCGCGCCGCCACGGCCGTCCTCGACGGCTGAGCGCTTCGGAACCGCCCATGCGACAGAGGACGCACGCCTCGTCGAGCAGGCCAGCGCCGGGGACGAGTCGGCGTTCGCGCGGCTGTACGAGCGATACGCGCGGATGGTTCACGGCATTCTGCTCGCGCGCGTGGGTCGCACGGACGCCGAGGATCTCGTCCAGGACGTCTTCTTCGCGGCCTGGCACCGGCTCAAAGCGCTCAGAGATCCTGCGGCGTTCGGCGGCTGGCTGGCCACGATCGCGCGCAACCGTGCCACCGATCATCACCGGCGGGGCACGGACTACGAGGAGCTGCCGGATCATCTCGAAGCGCGCGATGCCACGGCCGCGCGAACCGAGGCGCTCGTGATTCTGGGAATCATCAGGACGCTTCCCGAGGCGTATCGCGAGACGCTGGTGCTGCGGCTCGTGGAGGGGATGACCGGGCCGGAGATCGCCGAGCGCACCGGGCTGACGCCTGCCTCGGTGCGCGTCAATCTGCACCGGGGACTGCGGCTCCTGCGGGAGAAACTGGAAGCATGACATCCGATCGACACGACGACTATCTGTGGGATGGAACCGGAGAACCGGATCCTGACGTCGTGCGTCTCGAACAGGTGCTCGGCACGTTGCGGCATGACGGCCCGCTGGGCGAGCTGCCACCGTTCACGGTCGATGCCCGCTCGATGCCGGATGCGCCGGCAAGCTTGGGCCGGCGGGTTTGGTACGCCGTCTCGACTCTCGCGGCCGCCGCCGGACTGATTCTGATGGCCGGCGCGGCGTGGCTGACCGTGCTTCAGCCTCGAATCGGATGGGCGGTCGAATCGCTCGCCGGCGATCCTGTCGTCGACGGTCAGAGCGTCGGACGGAACTCGAGACTTGCCGTCGGCGGATGGCTCGAGACCAACACAGCTTCGCGCGCACGGGTCAACGCGGGCCCCATCGGCCGCATCGTCGTCGAGCCAAACACGCGCGTGCAGCTCGTCGAGGCGAGGGGACGCGAGCATCGCATGGCGCTGGCGCAGGGCACCATCCACGCGCGCATCTGGGCGCCGCCGAAGTTCTTCTACGTGAACACGCCCGCGGCCGTTGCCGTCGATCTCGGCTGTGCCTACACGCTGCACGTCGATCCCGATGGCTCGGGACTCGTGCGTGTGACGCACGGCTGGGTGGCGTTTCAGAACGGCGACAGGGAATCCTTCATTCCGGAACAGGCGGTGTGCGCCACACGGCCCGGTGTCGGGCCCGGCACGCCGCGCTACGAGGATGCGCCCGACGTCTATGCCGCCGCCCTCGATCTGCTGGACTTCGGCGATCCATCCGATTCCGGCCGCGGCGCGGCGCTCGACCTCGTGCTCTCGCGCGCCCGCCCACGCGACGCGCTCACGCTCTGGCACCTGCTTCGACGTGGCTCGCCCGACGAGCGAGCACGCGTCTACGAGCGCATGACGTCGGTGTCTCCGCCGCCGTCCGGCGTCACGCGCGAGGCGATTCTGCGCGGCGATCGATCAGCCATCGACGCCTGGTGGAACAGCCTCGGCCTCGACAGCACGACGTGGTGGCGGATGTGGAAGAAGAACTGGTGAGCAACGGAAGAGTCGCGCTCCTACCTCACCTCACACTTCTGCGCATAAGTGCATAAGAAATGCGCATACTTGCACAGCGTCAGCCTCTCGGCTAGTATCGTCGGCCTGGATTTCAGGCTCGATCGAAAACCAGGAAAGCCACCTTCCGTGAAAAATCTGCCGGTAGTCAGCATGGTGCGCACGCTCGGCGTCAGGCATTGTTGCGTCCTGGGCGTTGTGTGCCTGCTCTGCGTGCTGGAGCCCACGTTTACGCAGGATACGTACGTCGTGGTCGATCTCGCCACGTTGGATCAGGTTCAGGGTGGGAGAGTTCGGGGAGTCAATGATGCCGGCGAGATTGTCGGGACGGTCCGCACGCAGGCCGGCAGGCGCGGATTTCCGGCTGGGCGCCTTCGAGAGCGCGACTTCGCCGACCAAGAATGAAAGGCTCGACGGCTTCGCCGGCGCCGATGCGAGTGCCGCGAACGCTATCAACGAAAAAGGATCTGTAGTTGGGGCTGCGAACACTGACACTGGGATCCGGGCCTACCTGTGGACTCGCAAGGACGGCTTCATCGACCTCGGTGCGTTGCCCGGCGACGCTGGCAGCGAAGCCTGGGGCATCAACAGAAAGACGAGGTCGTCGGCTATTCGAGCGGGCCTGGTGGTATCCAAGCGGTGCTCTGGGAAAGCAACGGAAGCATTCAGGGGTTAGGCCAGCTCCGCCCGGGTGACTACAGCCGCGCCTATGCCATCAACGACAACGGTGACGTGGTCGGAACCTCGGGCCAGACTAATTCGCTTCGGGCGTTTCTCTGGACCCGCAACAGTCAGATGGAGGATCTCGGTGCACTAGACGGCCACAATCAAAGCTTCGCCACAGGAATCAACCTCTCTGGGCGGGTCGTAGGCTACTCCAGCGGCGCGCTGGGAGATCACGCATTTCTCTGGTCGAAGAGTACAGGGATGGAGGGTCTGGGAACGCTCACGGGTGGCGTCTACAGCAGGGCGCTGGCCATCAACGTGCCCGGAGACATCGTGGGCGTATCCGATAGTCCTGTCGGAAATCGTGCCGTCCTGTGGACACGCCACGGGGAGATGTGGGACCTCAATCAGCTGATTCCCGCCGGAAGCAATTTCGTTCTCACGGAAGCCGTCAGCATCAACAATCAGGGACAGATACTCGCGATTGGTCAAACCGGGAAAGCAATGAGCAAACAGGAACACGATCACAGTCGCGAGGAAGAGCCAACTCGAGTCTTTCTCCTGACGCGTTGATGTTTTCGAAGCGATGTTTCGGCGGTCCGTTTTCCCTATGCGGCTCAGACTTGCTCTTCTGCCCGTCTCGTGTCTGTGCCTGGCTGTCTCGTTTCCCCTGCTGTGGGGCAACGCCGCCGCGCAAGGAAATCCGTCCGTCGTAGGCCGCTGGTCGCCTTATCCCAACCTGCCGTTCTTCCCCGTTCACACGCACCTGCTCCCGACCGGGAAGGTGGCGATCTGGCCCGGGGATATCCAGGCTGGTGGCGTCTCCGGCAACGACATGCACTCGTGGGATCCGGCGAACGGAGCCATCGTCCCGCTGTCTCAACCTGGCTACGACGTGTTCTGCACCGGCCACGTCTTTCTTGCCGATGGCCGACTGTTCGTCGTGGGTGGACACATTCAGAACAATGTTGGTCTCCCGAACGCGAGCACGTACGACGCGGTTAACAATCTCTGGACGAGCGTCCCTCCGATGAATGCCGGACGCTGGTACCCAACGGCCACGGTATTGGGGAATGGCGATGCCCTGGTTGTCTCCGGAACCATCAATACCAACATCGGCGAGAATACCCTTCCTCAGGTCTATCAAGTTCAAAGTAACACCTGGCGCGACCTGACCAGCGCCCAGCTCTTCCTGGACCTCTACCCCCGGATGCATCTGGCGCCTGACGGCAGAGTGTTCAACTCGGCGCCGAGCGTTCTGTCGCGGTCCCTGAATACCTCCGGCACCGGAGGGTGGAGCGTCATCGCGAATCACATCGTCGATGTTGTACCGCGACTATGGGTCGTCGGTGATGTACTGGCGCGGGCAAGATCCTGGTCGCAGGCGGGGCCGATCCACCCACCGCGACGGCCGAAGTGATCGACCTGAACGCGCCTATTCCCGCCTGGCGCCAGGTGTCATCCATGGCGTTCCCTCGGCGGCAACACAATGCGGCGGTACTGCCGGATGGAAAAGTGCTCGTCACCGGAGGGACCAGTGGACCCGGTTTCAACAATCCCGATACGCCCGTGTTCGCCGCGGAAATGTGGGATCCGGACACTGAAACCTGGACGACGATGGCGAGCGCGCAGATTCCGCGGCTGTATCACTCGACCCTGGTTCTGCTGCCCGATGGGCGGCTGCTGAGTACCGGGGGGAACGGCTATACGCAACCGGAGGTGTACGAGCCGCCGTACTTGTTCGCCGGGCCGCGACCGACGATTCGCGCGACGCCTGCCAGCGTGGGGCACCAACAGACGTTCTTCGTCGACACGCCCGACGCCGCCGCTGTCACGCAAGTGAGCCTGGTGAGTCTGCCCTCGGTCACGCACGCCTTCGACCAGAACCAACGGTTCAACCGCCTGAGCTTTACCCGCGTGGCCGGTGGCCTGAATGTCGTGGCCCCGTCCGCGAACCTGGCGCCCCCAGGTCCCTACATGCTGTTCATCCTGAACAGCACTGGCGTGCCGTCGGTGGCGTCGATGGTGCGAACAACCGCGGCGGCTGCTAGTGTCCCAACGCTCACGTCGCTGTCCCCGAACAGCGCGGCGGTCAATGGGCCTGCGTTCACGCTGACGGTCAACGGCGAAGGCTTTGTCTCTGGCTCGGTGGTCCGATGGAACGGCACGGCGCGCACCACGACCTTCGTGAGCGCCTCGAGGCTCACGGCGGCGATTCCGGCCAGCGATCTCGTGACGGCCGGGTTTCGTCAAATCACCGTCTTGAATCCGGGCGGCGCGACCTCCAACACCCTGTCCTTTCCTGTCAATGCCTTTACGGTGAGCCCGGCGTCGATCGCCGCGGGCGGCAAGGTCACCGCCACCTGGAGTGGGCTCGCGTCGCCGGCCGCGACGGACCGGATTGGCCTCTACGCCCCGGGCGCAGCGAATTCTGCCTTTCTCGCGTGGATGTACGTCAGTTGCTCACAGACAGCCGGCAGTCCCAAAGCTAGCGGCTCCTGCCCCTTTCCAGTGCCGAGCTCATTGGCCGTTGGCGGTTATGAGCTGCGACTCGTGAGGGACCAGACGTTCACGCTGCTTTTGACGAGCAATGTCTTCACCGTTGGAACCACCACCGGCGCCACTCTCAGTGTGAGTCCGACCGGTATCCCGAGCGGCGGCACGCTTACCGCTACCTGGAGCGGGATCGCTGGACCTTCGGCGTTGGACTGGATCGGCCTCTATCGTCCGGGCAGCGACAATTTCTCGCATCTCGCATGGATGTACGTCAGCTGCTCGCAGACACCAGGGAGTCCACGCGCTTCGGGTTCATGCCCCTTTACGGTGCCGAGCACGCTCGCGCCGGGGAACTACGAGCTTCGACTGTTGGCCAATGACCTCTACGACGACCTCGCGACGAGCAGCGTTTTTTCAGTGGGCGCTTCACCCGGCATTCTGCAGCTGAGCGCGGCGACCTACAGCGTGGCCGAAAACGGCGGCTCGGCGACGATCACCATCACCCGCACGGGCAGCGCCGGGGCGGTGGGCGTCACGGTGGCCACCGGGCAACGGCACGGCGACTGCGCCGGCCGACTACACGGCGGTGAGCCAGACGGTGAGCTTTGCCGCCGGCGACACCGCGAACAAGACCGTCAGCATTCCCATCGTGGACGACGCGCTGGTGGAAGGGAACGAGACGATGACCGTGGCGCTGAGCGCCCCACGGGCGGGGCGACGCTCGGCGCGCCGACCACGGCGGTGCTCGACCATCACCGATAACGACGTGCGCGGCGCCCGGGACGCTGCAGCTGAGCGCGGCGACCTACAGCGTGGCCGAAAACGGCGGCTCGGCGACGATCACCGTCACGCGGACGGGCGGCAGCGCCGGGGCGGTGGGCGTCACAGTGGCCACGAGCAACGGCACGGCGACGGCGCCCGCCGACTACACGGCGGTGAGCCAGACGGTGAGCTTTGCCGCGGGCGATACGGCGAACAAGACGGTCACCATTCCGATCGTGGACGACGCGCTGGTGGAAGGGAACGAGACGGTGAATGTGACGGTGAGCGCGCCGACGGGTGGCGCGACGCTCGGCACGCCGAGCACGGCGGTGCTGACCATCACCGATAACGACGTCGCCCCCCGGGGACGCTGCAGCTCAGCGCGGCGACCTACAGCGTGGCCGAGAATGGCGGCTCGGCGACGATCACCGTCACGCGCACGGGCGGCAGCGCCGGGGCGGTGGGCGTCACGGTGACCACGAGCAATGGCACGGCGACCGCGCCCGCCGACTACACGGCGGTGAGCCAGACGGTGAGCTTTGCGGCCGGCGATACGGCGAACAAGACGGTCAGCATTCCGATCGTGGACGACGCGCTGGTGGAAGGGAACGAAACGGTGAATGTGACGGTGAGCGCGCCGACGGGTGGCGCGACGCTCGGCACGCCGAGCACGGCGGTGCTCACCATCACCGATGACGACGTCGCCCCGCCGGGCACGCTGCAGCTGAGCGCGGCGACCTACAGCGTGGCCGAGAATGGCGGCTCGCGCGACGATCACCATCACGCGGACCGGCGGCAGCGCCGGCGCGGTGGGCGTCACGGTGGCCACGAGCAATGGCACGGCGACCGCGCCCGCCGACTACACGGCGGTGAGCCAGACGGTGAGCTTTGCCGCCGGCGATACGGCGAACAAGACGGTCACCATTCCGATCGTGGACGACGCGCTGGTGGAAGGGAACGAGACGGTGAATGTGACGGTGAGCGCGCCGACCGGTGGCGCGACGCTTGGCACGCCGAGCACGGCGGTGCTCACCATCACCGATGACGACGTCGCCCCGCCCGGGACGCTGCAGCTGAGCGCGGCGACCTACAGCGTGGCCGAGAACGGCGGCATCGGCGACGATCACCGTCACGCGGACGGGCGGCAGCGCCGGGCGCGGTGGGCGTCACGGTGACCACCAGCAACGGCACGGCGACGGCGCCCGCCGACTACACGGCGGTGAGCCAGACGGTGAGCTTTGCGGCCGGCGATACCGCGAACAAGACGGTCAGCATTCCAATCGTGGACGACGCGCTGGTGGAAGGGAACGAAACGGTGAATGTGACGGTGAGCGCGCCGACCGGCGGCGCGACGCTCGGCACGCCGAGCACGGCGGTGCTGACGATCACCGATGACGACGTGGCTCCGCCGGGGACGCTGCAGCTGAGCGCGGCGACCTACAGCGTGGCGAGAACGGCGGCATCGGCGACGATCACCGTCACGCGCACGGGCGGCAGCGCCGGGGCGGTGGGGGTCACGGTGACCACGAGCAATGGCACGGCGACGGCGCCGGCCGACTACACGGCGGTGAGCCAGACGGTGAGCTTTGCGGCGGGCGATACCGCGAACAAGACGGTCAGCATTCCGATCGTGAACGACACGCTGGTGGAAGGGAACGAGACGGTGAATGTGGCGGTGAGCGCGCCCACCGGTGGCGCGACGCTCGGCACGCCGAGCACGGCGGTGCTCACGATCACCGATGACGACGTCGCTCCGCCGGGCACGCTGCACCTGAGCGCGGCGACCTACACCGTGGCCGAGAATGGCGGCTCGGCGACGATCACCATCACGCGCACGGGGGGCAGCGCCGGGGCGGTGGGGGTCACGGTGACCACGAGCAACGGCACGGCGACCGCGCCGGCCGATTACACGGCGGTGAGCCAGACGGTGAGCTTTGCGGCCGGCGATACCGCGAACAAGACGGTCAGCATTCCGATCGTGGACGACGCGCTGGTGGAAGGGAACGAGACGGTGAATGTGACGCTGAGCGCGCCGACGGGCGGGGCGACGCTCGGCACGCCGAGCACGGCGGTGCTCACGATCACCGATGACGACGTCGCGCCGCCCGGCACGCTGCAGCTGAGCGCCGCGACCTACAGCGTGGCCGAGAACGGCGGCAGCGCGACGATCACCGTCACCCGCACCGGCGGCAGCGCCGGGGCGGTGGGGGTCACGGTGGCCACGAGCAACGGCACGGCCACGGCGCCCGCGGACTACACGGCGGTGAGCCAGACGGTGAGCTTTGCCGCCGGCGACACGGCGAACAAGACGGTCAGCATTCCGATCGTGGACGACGCGCTGGTGGAAGGGAACGAGACGGTGAATGTGGCGGTGAGCGCGCCCACGGGCGGGGCGACGCTCGGCACGCCGAGCACGGCGGTGCTCACGATCACCGATGACGACGTCGCTCCGCCGGGCACGCTGCAGCTGAGCGCGGCGACCTACACCGTGGCCGAGAATGGCGGCAAGCGCGACGATCACCATCACCCGCACGGGCGGCAGCGCCGGGGCAGTGGGGGTCACGGTGGCCACGAGCAACGGCACGGCGACGGCGGGCCCGCGACTACACGGCGGTGAGCCAGACGATCAGCTTCCGAACGGCGATACCGCCAACAAGACGGTCAGCATTCCCATCGTCGACGACGCGCTGGTGGAAGGGAACGAGACGGTGAATGTGGCGGTGAGCGCGCCCACGGGTGGGGCGACGGTGGGCACGCCGGGCTCGGCGGTGCTCACGATCACGGATGACGACGTCGCTCCACCGGGGACCCTGCAGCTGAGCGCGGCGACCTACAACGTGGCCGAGAATGGCGGCACCGCGACGATCACCATCACGCGCAC
>CAVQAH010000020.1:0-150455 GCA_963710415.1 uncultured Acidobacteriota bacterium
CAGCGGGTGGCGCCGTGCGCGTATTTACGATCGGTTACGGCTCGGATGCGAGGGCACAGAGCTTCCAGGGCGATCGCGGAGGCAACCCAGGGCCGCTATCGAAAGGCAGACCGAAGACTTCGCGAAGTCTTCAAGGACGTCTCGACCTTCTTCTGAGGCTCCGGAGAATGCCACCCCAGCAAACAGGCTTGACGCTGCTCGGCAAGCTCTTCGTCGCCGCGATTGTCGCCGGCTGCGCCTTCGGGGCATGGTCGTACTCCGGACGGAGCGTCCGGGAGACGTCGTCTGGACCCTTGCCAACCGCTGCCCGGTCCGAACTGGAGAGACCACCGTAGTCGGCCTGGGCTTACGGTATGAAGAAGCAGCGTCTGCGTTGAGTGGGCCGTCGAGCAATTCGCTCAGTCGCCGCAGGGGCGGGCATTGGGATCGACCTGATTCCGATGGGTACGATGGAGCCCCCAGCACTCGTTCGCGGAGATCAGCGGATTCAGGCGTGGTCGCCGGCGAGCAACTGTACAAGGAAAGTTTTGCTTCGGAATGGACGCTCAAGCACAACAGGTCGCCAATCCTCCGTGAAAGACAAGCTCGCCCTGACGCCAATGGTCTGCGGTCATGTGGACGAACGATATAAGGGGTTCTCGAAGACGTTTCCGACGGTGTCCTTTGGACCATAGCGCAGGCACTGGAAGAAAAGTGGGCTGGAACGCCATCGCCGGACGAAGCGAGTGGGGCCTCTTCAATTCGGACATACCCATCGAACCAGTCGAACAGCGGCCTGATGACACTTGTCCTGATGGCCTTCGACTATCACCGCAAGTGCCGCAACCTGGAGATGAAGGATATCCTCGAAGGCGGATTTCGGACTGGATGCGAGGGATCGGCGAAGCGTCACCGGCTTGTCCAATAGCACGGGAAACATGATGCGCGACATGGTCTTGCGGGGGCCGTCCTCGTCGACGTCCTCTTCGTCTATGAAAGCGTCGCGGTGGATTACCTGAAGAACGCCGAGGGCCGCTGGGGTCGAATCCGGATCATCTATCCGGATCTGAACATGTGGAATGATAATCCGTTCTACGTCCTCGACGCGCCCTGGAGCAGCAAAGAGCAGCGCCAGGCTGCCGGGACATTCCTGGATTTCCTGATGACCGAGTCAATCCAGAAACAATCGCTGGCGCATGGGTTCCGGCGCGGGAAACCCGGCGATCTCAATCAAGGCGCCGGACAGTCCCTTCGTTCAGCTCGGACCTTCAGGGTTGCGGGTCGATCTGGCGACGTCATGCGACACACCAGGCGCAGCGGTCATTTCGAATCTTCTCGAGAGCTGGCAACGCGGTGCCGGCCGATGATGCGTCAAGCCGCTGGACCATTGCCGCGGCGACCCTTGATTCATCATTCGAGCACTCAAGGCGGCGTTCCTCCTTCGCGTTCCCGTTCAAGGGCTGGGAGACGTCCCGTTCAATCTCGTGGGGGGTCGCGTGTTTCGGCCTCCTCGGCATTGCGAATCCCGGTTTCTGGTTCGCTGGAGCCGGCCTCGAAACACTTTACCTCGCCACCTTGGCGACGCATCCACGGTTTCAGCGTTGGGCACGGGCTCAGGGCCTGACGCAGAAAACCATGGATGTGGAGGAAAAACGGGGCATGCTGGAGCAGTTGAACCCCCCGGATCGACTCGCTGTCGAACGTCTCTCGGCCACCTGCCAGCGCATCAGGTCGCTCTGGGAAGCGACCGATTCAGTCGGTACTTCAGAGCAACGAGCAAGCCCTGAGAGATCTGCAGTGGGTATACTGGAAGCTGCTCCTTGCACGTCAACACGTGCTTGGAACCGACACAGAATCGGATGAACGCAAGTTGCGCGCCGACACCGAGTTGCTCGAGCGTGACCTGGCCACCGCGAAACTTTCCCCCGCCACCCGCGAGTCGAAGTCGGCGACGCTTCAGCTTCTTCGCAAGCGCGTCCAGAACTGCGAACGCCGTCGTCAGTCGCTCGACGAGATCGCGAGTGACCTCGCGCGCATCGAAGCCCAGGTGGCACTGGTGCTCGAAAACACATCGCTCGAGGGCACGCCGACGGCAGTCTCGGCAGACCTGGATCTCGCCTCGCGGCTGCTCGATGACAGCTATTTTGGTGCATCCGCCGCCGACATTGCTGCCCTCGACGCGGCATACGCGCAGCCTCAACCTGCCACACGCGTCTCGGAATGATGGCGCCAGGCTCTCCCACGTGTGAGCCGGTTTGACGGTATTTGGCGCATTTGTGACTGCGCCGAAACCGAACCCTTATCCAAGCCTTACCGTAGCCTCATGACCCACTGATCCGCGTCGCCTACACTTGCGTCATCGAGCGACCAGATGGTCTCGCTGCTCGTTTGTTGGTGAATCAGATCCTGGAGGCGTGATGGCGACGATTGAACGTGTCGGCGGGACGGCCTATGTGGTCGCGGAGTTCAGGGCGGAAGAGAATGTCGAGGCTGCGCCGCTGTACCAGGATTGGGTCGTTGGACTCTTCCTCAACGACGACACCAGGCGCGCGGCTGGACGGGTCGCGGCCAGCAATCCGGCGGTGAAGGACCTCGTCAAGATTCGCACGAAGTATTTCGATGACGCGCTTGAAACGTATCTGCGCTCACACTACCTACAAGTCGTCATCCTGGGTGCCGGTCTGGACACTCGCGCGGTCAGAAAGAGCTGGCCCGGTGTGCGGTACTTCGAGATCGATGAAGCCGAAACACTGGCGGTCAAGCAGGCGTGTTACCAACGACAGGGCTTCGATGCGAACCTGACGTTCATTCCGGGCAATTACGTGACCGATGGCCTGATTGACTTGCTCGAGCACAACGATTTCGATCCCGATCTGCCGACGTATGTCATCTGGGAGGGCAACACGATGTACCTGCCCCTGGATGCCACGAAACGGATCTTGACGGAGCTGAGGGACTACGTCCCAGGGTTTCGTCTGTCGTGCGACTACATGGCGGAATCCGTGATTTCGAAGACGACGGGTGATCCCGGGATCACCAGGCTCGTCGAGAGCTTTGCGAACATGGGGGCGCCGTGGCGTTCGGGCATCAGCGACATTCACAGCCTTGCCCATCAGCTCGGGCTTACTGTCATCGAGAACTTTCAGACTTCCGAGCTCCACCACCTGTACGGGTTGCAGCGCCCGATGCTGTCGCCGATTTTCAGCTACTACTCCGTGTGCACGCTGGGAACGTAGCTGAAGGTCATCACCGTCGATGGCACACGGGGCTGGATAAGGACAGCCCCTATCACTGTCGCTCTACTCGTTCCGCAAGGCGACGACAGGATCCACGCGGATTGCGCGGCGGGCGGGAATCGCGCAGCCAAGCGCTCCCGCCGCAATCAGCACCAGCGCGACGCTGGCGAACGTCAGCGGATCGGCGGGCGTCACGCCAACCAGGATGGCTTCCAGGACGCGCGTCACGCCCGACGCAGCGGCCAGGCCGACACGACAGCCCCAGCGCCATCTGCAGAACGCCCTGCTTGAACACGAGGCCGAGGATGTCGCGGGTCATGGCGCCGAGCGCCATGCGAACGCCAATCTCGCGGGTCCGCTGGCTGACCGAATGCGCGATGACCGCATAGAGGCCGACCGAGGCGAGCAGGAGCGCGATGGCCGCAAAGATCGCAAACATGCTGCCGAATACACGGTGCCTCCAGTTGCGGAACCACAGCGACTCGTCGAGCGTGCGCAGGCTCGGCACCGCGAGATCCTCGTCGAGTGCCTGCACCTCCTGGCGGATCGCGTGACCGAGCGTCGCCGGGGGAACCCGCGTGCGCATCATGATGTCCATGCCGCTCTGCGGCCGCTGATGAAACGGGAAGTACAGCACCGGCGCGAGAACGAAGCTCTCGTCGTCCTGCAGGATGTCCGGCACCAGACCCACGACCGTGAGCCACGGGTCCGGCGCTGGAGGAGTGCCTCTCGGCGCGCCGGGCCGCGTCCGCAACAGGCGCAGGCGTTTGCCGAGTGGATCCTGGCCGGGCCATGACTGCGCGAGCGAAGAGCTCGTTCACAATGACCACCGGCAGGCTGCCGGCCGACGTCCGTGTCGTTGAACTGCCGGCCGGCTTTCACGTTCACCTGGACTACTCGGAAGTAGTCCTTCCCTATCACGAGCACGCTCGCACGCGGAGGTTCCCGGAATCCGGCAGCGGCGCGCCCTCGACTTCGTAGCTGAAGTCGTCAGGGCTTTCGGCCGGAAGGTCGGACGCCACCTCCGCGACCTCGATGCCGGGAAGCGTCTCGAGGCGTTCCTTGAGACGATCGTAGAAGAGAACCCGGTCCTCGAGCCGCGGGTACTTCGTGCTGCGCAGGTTCACGCTCATCGACAGCACGTTGCTGGTATTGACGCCGATATCTGCCCTGGAACGTGTTCAGGAGGCTGCGAATCATCAGGCCCGCGCCCGCCAGCAGGATGACGGCCAGCGACACTTCGGTCGACGACGAGCAGTCCGAAGAAGCACGCGCGTACGCCTGCTGGAGCCAGCCCCGCTGCTGCCTTCCTTCAGCGCGGCATTGATGTCGAGCTGCGAGAGCTGCAGCACCGGCGCCAGCCCGCACAGGATGCCGGCCGCAGGCGGTGATCGCCGCAAGATAGGCGAGCACCCTGGCGTCCATCGTGAAGTCGATGTACGGCGGCTTCACCGCAGGGACGAGCGCGGCATCGAAGACACGAACACCCCACACCGCAAGCAGCCACCCGAGCGTCGCCGCGGCGGTCGACAGGAGAAAACTCTCCACGAGAAGCTGCCGGACGATGCGCCAGCGGCTTGCCCCGAGAGTCGTGCGGATTGAAATCTCCCGGGAGCGACCGACGGCGCGCGCCAGGAGAAGATTGGCGACATTGGCGCAGGCAATGAGGAGCACGAACGCGACCGCTCCGAGCAGGGACCTGAACACCAGCTTTGTCTCGCTGCCATTGAAGCGATCGCTGAAGTTCTGGACCATGACGCCGATGTCCTTGTTCGTCGTCGGGTACTCATCGGCCAGTCGGCCAGCAATCGCGCTCAACTCGCCGCGCGCGAGCGCCGAGCGTCGCGGTGCTGGCCAGACGTCCGAACAGCGTCAGGCTGCGAGCCTCGCGCCGCTCCAGCTCGCTGGTCCGGACCAGCGGCATCCAGAGGTTGCTCGCGCCCGGAAAGGTGACGCCGCGCGGCATCACGCCGACGATGACCGCGGGCGCGTCGTTGACGCGGATCGTTCTCCCGATCACCGCGGGGTCCTGACCGTAGCGGCTCTCCCACAGCGCGTAGCTCAGGAGGACGACCGGCTGGGCGCCCGGCTGTTCATCTTCAGCGGACGAAGTCGCGGCCCCGCACGGGCTTCTGCCCGATGACGGAGAATCCGTTGGCCGTGATCAGTGGGCAGCGGTAACGCTCCGGGAAAGCCCTTGCCGTCGCTCAGATCGACGGAACGGTTCGAAAACGCGGCGAGTCCTTCAAAGGACTTCGCCTGATCTCGAAACTCGAGAAAGTCCGGATACGAAACCGACCGGACCGATGCCGGGCCTCGTTCGAAGCGTGTTCGAGATGTAGAGAATACGGTCGCTGTCCTCGAATGGGAGGTTCTTGAAGAGGAACGCGTTCGCGAGCGTGAACACCGTCACGTTGGCGCCGATGCCGAGCGCCAGCACGATGATCGCCACGGCCGTGAAGCCGGGGTTCCGCAGCAGCATGCGGAAGCCGTACGACACGTCCGCACGCAGGTCACTGAACACGTCGGTCGCCTATCACTGTCAATGACGTTACTCCATCAGAGGTCCAGCGTGCGGCAGGCACAGTACCTCGCATGCTGGACGCTTTCAACGCCTGTCCTGTTCCTCAGCCGGCGTGGCCGGCGGCCGAGAGCCGCCGGTCGAGATCGTAGGCGGCGCTGATCAGCGCCAGATGCGTGAAGGCCTGCGGGAAGTTGCCGAGGTGCTGCGCCCGCGGGCCCAGTTCCTCGCCGTACAGTCCCAGGTGATTCGCATAGCCAAGCATCTTCTCGAAGAAGAACCGCGCCTTGGGGAGATCGCCCATGCGGGACAGGCACTCGACGTACCAGAAGGAGCACATCGAGAACGTGCCCTCCTGACCGGTGAGGCCGTCGGAGAAACCCTCCCCGAGACGATAGCGATAGACCAGTGAGTCGCTCACCAGCTCCTGCTCGATGCCGCGCAGCGTGGCAATCCAGCGCGGGTCGGTCGGCGACACGAAGCGCACCAGGGGCATGAGCAGCGCGGCGGCATCGAACGTGGCGGCGCCCGGGTGCTGGACGAAACCGCGGCGCGCCGGGTCCCAGAAGCGCTCGTAGATGTCGCGGTAGATGGTGTCCCGTGCCTCGTACCACCGAGAGAAGGGAGCCGGGAACGAGCGTCTGTTCGCGAGGCGGATGGCCCGGTCGATCGCCACCCAGCACATCACCCGCGAGTAGAGGAACTCACGGCGCCCGCCTCGCACCTCCCAGATGCTCTCGTCCTTTTCCCGCCAGTGGTCGCACACCCAGTCGATCAGCCGGACGACGTTCATCCACGCGTCGTATCCGATTGGAGAGCCATACTTGTCATAGAGATACACCGAGTCCATCAACTCCCCGTAGATGTCGAGCTGAAGGTGGGTGTGGGCGGCATTGCCAATGCGGACCGGACGCGAGCCCATGTAGCCCTCGAAGTGGTCCAGCGTCTCCTCGCGCATCACGGGACCACCGTCAATCGCGTACATGATCTGGAGCGACCCGTCCGGCCCCAACTCCTGGCAGCGCGCCATCATCCAGCGCATGAACGCCGCGGCCTCGTCCGTGTAGCCGAGTCGCATGAGTCCGTAGAGGGTGAACGACGAGTCGCGGATCCACGAGTAGCGGTAGTCCCAGTTGCGCACGCCGCCGAGCGTCTCGGGCAACCCGAACGTGGGTGCGGCGACGATCGACCCGTGCTCTCTGGACGTGAGAAGCTTCAGCACGAGCGCGGAACGGTTCACCACCTCGCGCCAGCGGTTCTTGTAGGTACTGCGGCCGATCCAGCCGCGCCAGAAGTTCACCGTCTCTTTGAACGCGTCGCGCGTGTAATCGGGGCCGGCGGACGCCGAGGGCTCGTCCGCCATCACCACCTCGAGGACGAACCAGGCCGATTTGTCGGCGCCTAGCGTGAACTCGGCCACTGCGGCTCCCTCCGCGACCTGCATCGGGACCGACGAGCGCAGCCGCAGCACCAGCTCGCGCGCGCCGGAGCGGCCGAGGAACAGGATCTCCGTGTCGCTGCGCCGGTCGACCGTATGCGTGGCGCGGGCGTAGTCGAAGCGCGGATCGCACCGCATCCCAAAACGTATCTCGCCGCGGACCGTCTTCGCGCGACGCACGAGGTTGTGTGCAACGCCGGCGTCCTCCACCGGCATGAAGTCAGATACCTCTGCGACGCCGCTGTCGGACAGGAACCTCGTGAGCAGCACATTGGTGTCGGGTAGGTAGAGCTGCTTGTGCACCGCGTCGTCGAGCTGCGGCGCGATCTGGAAGCGGCCCCCGCGATCGGCGTCGAGGAGAGCAGCAAACACGGAGGGTGAGTCAAACGACGGGAGGCAGAGGAAGTCGATCGACCCGTTCTTGCCCACCAGCGCGACTGTGTGAAGGTCGCCGATGACGCCGTAGTCTTCAATGGGCGCGTAGCGGCTTGCCGGCATAGGTAAACGCGTTCCCTCGATCGCCGTCTGAGCCGGTGTTCCGCGGGGCACCGGTCACAAGAACCAGAGGCGCCCTTGAGTCGCCGCTCCCGAAAGCGCGCGGGCGGTAGCCGTCTCACACACGAACACAACAGTGACATGATATGGCGGGCGCGTCGCAAAACATTCAGAATCGATACACTACGCACCTATGAACACCAGCCTGACCACGACATTGCTGCTTCCGCTCCTGATTGGCGTCGTCGCAGGACTGCGCGCGATGACGGCTCCTGCCGCGGTCAGCTGGGCGGCACGGATCGGCTGGCTCAACCTGGCGCCTACAAGCCTCGCCTTCCTCGGATACGCCTTCACTCCCTGGGTTCTGACGGCGCTGGCGCTCGCCGAGCTGGTCACCGACCAGTTGCCGTCGACGCCCAGTCGGACGGTGCCCCCTCAGTTCGGCGCGCGACTCGTCTCAGGCGGCCTCTCGGGCGCGGCGATTGGAGCGGCACACGGCGGCCTCTTCATCGGACTAGTTGCGGGGATTGTCGGCGCCGTCATTGGCACGCTTGGCGGGCGCGCGTGTCGTGCGCAGCTCGCGAGGGCGTTCGGCAGCGATCGCCCTGCGGCCTTCATCGAGGATGCGGTCGCGATCGTTGGCGCCTTTCTGATCATGGTGGCGCTGCCATGAAGCAATTCGACGCAATCATCATCGGCGCTGGCCAAGCGGGACCTCCACTGGCAGGACGCCTGACGAATGCCGGCATGACAGTCGCCCTCGCTGAGCGCCATCTGTTCGGCGGGACGTGCGTCAACACTGGGTGCATGCCGACCAAGACGCTGGTTGCCAGCGCATACGCCGCGCATCTCAGCCGGCGGGCGGCCGAGTACGGCATCGTTCGGGCGGGCGATGTTCAGATCGACATGCCGGTGGTCAAGGCCCGCGCGGACACGGTGTCGGCGAACTCCCGCGCCGGAGTCGAGAAGTTTCTTCGCCGAATGACCGGCTGCACGGTCCTCCAGGGACACGCGCGCTTCGAGTCGCCGACGACGGTCCGCGTGGGCGACGAACGGCTCACGGCGCCGCGCATCTTCATCAACGTCGGCGGACGTGCTGTCGTCCCGAACATGCCGGGTGTCGGCCAGGTCCCCTATCTGACGAACACCTCGATCCTGATGCTCGACCGCGTCCCCCGGCATCTCGTCGTCGTGGGTGGCAGCTACGTTGGCCTCGAGTTCGCGCAGATGCATCGGCGGTTCGGTGCCGACGTGACTGTCGTGGAGATGGGACCGCGCTTGATTGGCCGTGAGGATGAGGACGTCTCTCTCGAGATCAGGAGCATTCTCGAAGGTGAAGGGATATCGGTCCGCACGAGTGCGACCTGCATACGCCTTGCGCCCCATGACCAGGGTGTGATGGTCGGCGTGGATTGCACGGAAGGTTCGCCGGAGGTTATCGGATCGGATGTGCTGCTGGCAGTCGGTCGCCGTCCGAATACCGATGATCTGGCGCTGGAGGCGGCCGGAGTCTCAACCGACCTCAGGGGCTACATCACGGTCGACGATGAATTGGCCACGAACGTTCCGGGAATCTGGGCCCTCGGCGATTGCAACGGTCGGGGCGCGTTCACGCATACCGCTTACAACGATTTCGAGATCGTCGCGGCCAATCTGCTCGACGGCGCCCACAGACGACTGAGCGAGCGCATTCTCAGCGTATGCCCTCTATATCGATCCACCGCTCGGCCGTGTCGGCATGACAGAAAAGGAGGCCCGCGCGAGCGGCCGTCCGCTTCTGATTGCCAAGCGTCCGATGAGCCGCGTTGGGAGGGCGGTCGAGAAGGGCGAGACGCTCGGCTTCATGAAGGTCGTCGCCGATGCGGAAACGAAGAAGATTCTCGGCGCAGCGATCCTCGGTACGGGTGGCGACGAGGCGATTCACGGCGTGCTCGACATCATCAATGCGAATGTGACGTACGACGTGCTGCAGCGCGCCGTGCCCATCCATCCGACGGTGTCGGAGCTCATTCCGACGCTGTTGGGCGATATGCAACCGAGTCAGTAATCGGTCATCCATTTCTCTTCTTGTCTTCTGCGCGCGATGGCGAGTGCGCCATCACGGCGATCGGCTGGATGAGGGGAGCAACATGATGCAATTCCCGGACATTCAGTCGTACGTTGAACGCAGTGGCACCTGCGAGGTGGAACGGCGGGCGGTTTTGGAGGAGAGGCAGCGGCTGCGACATGTGAACGCGGTAACGAGCCTCATCGCCATTCTGGTGCTGGCGACGGCCGGCACCTCTCTCCGGGGGCAGGGCCAGCGACCGTTCCCTGAGCGCCTCGATTCGTACATCAAGAGTGACGTCAAACTCACTCCCGAGGAGCAGAAGCAACTTCTTGCCGGACAGCCCGTGACGCGGCTCCTCGACACCGACCCCACGAAAGAGGTGGCTATTTTCGGGGCCGTCTGGGTGAAGGCACCGATTTCCCGCTACGTCGCCGCGGTGAAAGACATCGAGTCGTTTGAGAAAGGCGGCAATTTCCTGGTCACCAAGCGCATCAGCAGCCCGCCTCGACTCGAAGACTTCGACAAGCTCACGCTTCCGCCGGACGACGTCTCGGACCTGAAGACGTGCAAGGTCGGCGACTGCACGTTGAAGTTGGGCGAGGCAGCGTTGACGCGCATTCAAAAGGAAACCGACTGGTCGAAGCCAACGGCGACTGCCGATGTAGAGCGATCGATACGAAAGCTGGCGCTCGAATACGTGATCGGCTATCAGGAGGGCGGAAACAGCCGGTTAGCGCAATATCGCGACGCCGACCGTCCCACTTTTGTCGCGCAGGAGTTCGCGGCGATGGTCAATCGCATGCCGTCCTTGACGAACTATCTGACCGACCTGAAAACGTACCTTCTCGACTACCCTAAAGCAGCCCTGCGCAAGGGCGACTCGTTTCTATACTGGCAAAATGTCGAGTTCGGGCTGAAGCCGACAATTCGCATCAACCACCTGACCATCGCAGACGAGGAGACCCACGTCGCAGTTGTCTCGAAGATGTTGTACGCCAGTCACTACTTCTGGACTGCCATTGAACTGCGCGTGCTGGTCCCCGATCCAGCGCGGGGCGAAGGATTCTGGTTCGTCAACGTGAATCGCAGCCGCTCGGACGGCTTGGGCGGCTTCACCGGCTCGGTGATCCGCGGCAGAGTGCGAGGCGAGGCACAAAAGGGCATGCTGGCCGCGCTGAAGGTTACCAAAACCCGGATGGAGCGTTGAGGGCTCATGCGGCCGAACAATGAGGACAACGGCAAGGCATCCTGATTTCTCGTTGGGCCCTCGAGTTCTGTCGTTTCTCACACGTCGCGCAGTCAGACCTTGGCCTGCGCGGGGCGACTGCGCACCGCCTGGCAGCAGGCCCACGGCGATGGCGCCTGCCGCGGCAAGCGTAACCAGGACGAGAAAACCAATAGTGTAGCTGCCAGTGTGATCGCGCAAGGATGCGACCAGCATCGGCACAAGCGCCTCGGACACGCTGTCGGCGGTCAGCACCACTCCCATCACGCGCCCCATGATGGCTACGCCGTAAAGGTCGGCCGCCATGAGCGGAATGATCATGTAGTCGCCGCCGAGGCCGATGCCGAAGAAGAACGCACACACCGCCAGCACCCCCGGCGTCGGCGCGTAGAACAACGGCGGAATGGTCGCCGCGACGATCAGGTAGATGAGCAGCATCACATTCTTCTTCGGCCAGCGATCCGCCAGCCATCCCATGAAGAGACGCCCGACGACGCTGCCCATCAGGATGAGCGACAGCGTGAGGTCGATCGACGCCTGCGGAAACTGGCGGTCCAGTCTCAGAAAGAGCGCCAGATTCTGCATCGTGCCGCCAACGGCGCCAATCGACGCCATGCTGCCGATCATCAACAGGTAGAACGCCGGCCGCGACAGCACCAGCTTCAAAGATGGCGGGGCGGCGGTGCTGGGTTGGGTCGGGGCCGCAGGTTCGCGGACGAACCACGCGGCCGGGAACGCGATCAGAATCATCAGCACGCCGAGCGCACGCAGCGCTCCGCGCCAGCCGAGACTCTCGGTCAATGCGTAGGCGAGCAACGGAACAATGGCGCCTCCCAGCCCGATGCCGAGATACGCCACACCCATCGCCTTGCCACGACCACGATCGAACCAGCGTGAGAGCAACACCTGATTCGGCAGTGGACCGCCGCACAGGTACCCGAGCGCGTTGAATCCGTAGAACAGATAGAACGTGGCGAGGCTCGTGACGTACGACAGCCCGACGAGCGCGCCGCCGGCCATCAGAATGCCGCCGAGCATCAGCCGGCGAGGTCCAAGCGCGTCGACGAAGCGGCCTGCGAGAAATCCGAACGCCAGCGCGATACCGATCTTGCTATACGCGTTCCCCGACGTGACCTGCTGGCGTGTCCAGCCAAGCTCCTCCACGTAGAACGGGTAGAAACGCGGCAGGCCATAGAGTGCGAAGCCGACGATCGCGAACAACGCCAGAAACGCGGTCACAACTGCGAAGACTTGAGCCTGCCTGGACACGCTGGTGTCGGCCATGTCAGTGCACCTGTCAATCCGCGGTAATCGGCGGTGTCGGCCATCGTCGCGTACCGTCGACCTCGGAGGTCGGCGGTGATCCGCGTCCGACCTCGGAGGTCGGCGGTGATCCGCGTTTATATTCGCGCAACGTTATGGCGTTCGGATGCGCCGCGTAGAACGCGTCGAGTGGATAACAGCCGGAAACGAGACCCAGGCGTGGCGCGGTCGTGCAGTCGCTGAACGTTCGGCAGATCGACTTGCGCTTCAGCGGCCGGCCGCTCAGCACGTCGGCGGGCAGATCGGGGTACGAAAGCGCAAGGCGCCCGAGGCCGACGACATCCGTCAGCCCGTTCCTGACGTTGTACTGCGCGACGTGCGGCAGCCAGTCCTGGAGGTACGTGTAGGCGGAGCCGACGAAGACCATGTGCGGAAACGCCGCCTTCAGCCGCGCCGTCGCATCGATCTGGCGTGCGACACCGAGGAGCGGATCTTCGGGCGGCTCATAGCCGTCAGCAGGTGGAAACGTCGCCGGACGCTGAATGTGCGGACAGTAGTACGGACTGCCAGCCGTCGTGCAGATCCATCGAACCCCGCGAGCCTGCAGCATGTGCAGCACGTCCCGCGCTTCCGCCAGGACGTCGTCCATCGAACCACTCTGAACGAGCCCGAACGCATGGCCGTACCCTTCGGCCGCGGCGTCTGGCTCACCGCGACCGCCGGGTCCCTTGCGAAACGGGACGGAATCGAACACCGAGATCCGGACACCGATCGCGAGTCCCGGCACGCTGGCCCTGACGCCATCGATCACGTCGCGGAGGAAGCGTGTCCGGTTGCCGAGGTCGCCGCCGTAGCGGCCCGCGCGGCGGCGCGCGCTGAGCAGCTCGTGGAGTAGATAGCCGTGACAATGTTTGATGTCGACGAACTGAAACCCGATGTCGTACGCCATCCTCGCGGCGCCGATGAACTCGGCAACCAGACGATCGAGGTCGTCGTCCGAAAGCACGCGCACGCCTGCCGGAAACCGCCGGTCCAGAGTCGGGATGCTGATATGCGACGAGCGGCTCGGCATGGATGATCGTCGTGCGGTCGGGCGAACCTGCCCGAGTGCGTCAATTGCAGGCCGATGTACAAATCGTCCGCGGCACCCGGGCCGAATCGAGAGCGGTGTTCATCGACGAGGACGGCGCGCAAGTCCGCGAGTGCTTTCTTGGTGCGCTTCCACGAGCAGGAGCTGATTGGGATTTGCACGGCCGTCGTGACGTACGGCGACAGCCTCGCCTCCCCAGATCAACTTTGCGCCACTGAGTCCGAAGTTCCTCCATCGGCGGACTGTCAGGTCGCTGGGACGCCCGTCGACCGTGCCGTCCCAGCCTTCCATCGGCAGGATGCAGAAGCGGTTTCCCACGCGGACGTCATCAACATGGAGCGGCTGTCCGAGCGGCGACTCGTCGGGCCTGTTGAGCACGTCATCGAAGTGCAGCGGGATCTCGAGGCCCGCGAGATGCCGGCGAAACGCGTCGGCCGTCTTGAAGGATGCCACACGGGGGAATCGCTCCTCGCTCATGGCAGCGGACCGCCGGCCGCTTCCCCGATCGAGCTGGTCGCGTCCAGATGAGAGGTGTAGGCGGCAAGCGCACCCCGGTTGTGCGTGCGCATCACCTGCTCGAGGTTCTCGAGGTCGCGCGCCTTCATCAGCGCGAGGAGTTGATGGTGCTCCCGCTGAGCCTGGTCCGCGCGCCGCGTGACGACGTTGTTGAAGAAGAAACGTCTGACGCGATCCCAGTGATCGAGTGCACGCTGCAGCATCTCGTGGAGCATCGGCATGCCCGACAGCCGGCTGATGGCCAGGTGGAACTGTGAGTTCAGCTCGGCCCAGCGGCTCTGGCGATCCCCAGCGAGCGCACGGTCCATCTCGAGCACGAGCTGCTCGAGGTCCGCGAGATCGGCGTCCGTCGCCGTGGCGGCGGCCGCTCGCGCCGACACGGTCTCGAGACCTTCGAGAATCGTGAACACTTCGACGATCGATTGACGCGAGATCGGCGCAACCGTCGCCCCCACGTGGGCCACGTTCACCACGAGCCCTTCGGACTCGAGCAGCCTGAGCGCCTCGCGTACCGGAATGATGCTGATGTCGAGCCGTCGTGCGAGGTCGTCGATCACCAATCGCTCACCCGGCCGAATCTCGCAGAGGATGATCGCGTCACGCAGCGTGCTGTAGACGTACTGCTGCTTGGTGACGTGACGGCGCGAGGTGACCGACGAGGCTCGAGAGTCGAGAGGCATCTCACACTGACGTGAGCGGCTCGCCCGCTCGCGCGGCCGGCGATACGCGCCGATGGAGCATGTCGAGGCCGGCGATCCGTCCGGTGCGAAATGCGAGGAGTACCATCACCGCCGCGGCTTCGATCAGGTTCTTGTTCACAATCAGGTAGGTGCCTTCTGCGTGCGGTTCCGGCGTTCCCTGAAGTGGCATCGACGAGATGTAGAAAAGGGTCAGGAACGACAGCGCAACGACGCAAGCCGTCTGCGTGAACCAGCCGAGGATGAGCAGCACACCGGCGGTCAGCAACGCCAGGGCGACAAAGGAGTCGACCCACGGCGCCCATGCCGGATCGGCGAGCGTACCGGAATAGCTCAGCGAACGGGCCGGACGCGTTGCGAAGGTAGCCCGCCGACGAGAAGGGCTCGAGTGGCGTGCCGGACCGATTCCACGCGGGATGTAGCAGTTTGAAATACCCTTCGTAGGCGAAGTGCCAGCCAATGAGCGTTCGCAGCACTACGAGTGTGGCCTGCTGGGTGCCCGAGAATACGGACGCGCGGTCGGTCATGATCGGGGCCTCCGAGCGGACAGAAGTGAGGGCAGGCTACGTCCGATCCCGAGCGGGTGTCAAGAGATCATATATGATATGCGACGCTGTAACCCCTGATTCCGGAGGCCCTTGATGCTGACCCGCGGCTCATCCTTCCTCACGGCTGCCGTGCTCGGCTCGGGCGTGGCAACCGCCATCACCATCGCGGGCGCTGCGACCCAGAGCCAGACGACGGCGGCACAATCCGGCCTCAACGCGGAGGTTCGGATTTCCGCGGGCCCACTCGCCCGGCGGAACACGCCGGTCTCATTCCCGTTACCCGGTGCCTCGAATGGAACGACCTACGGACTGTCCGGAGCGGGAGGAACGTTGCCCGTTCAGATCAGCGACGGCGTCTGCCGAATCACTGGCTAATCGGCAACACGTCGGCATCTCGATTGACGAGCGGGACCGCGGCTGGATCATTCATCGAGACTGCCCGCGAACGCAAGGCGTCTATGCCATCATCATACGGGTTGCGTTGCGCTCGAACCCAAGGAGGATTCGAATGAAAACGATCACCAGCGTTCTCGCCGGCATGCTGATCGGCGCCGCGGCTGTCGTGGGTGCCCAGCATACGGTCAAAGGCGGCTACATCGTCGAGCGCGATGCCGACGTCGCCAAGAAGGAGCCCGGCACGCACAACGGCGGCGGCGACACCATCGGCTACTCGTTCTTCGCCAAGACGCCACACATGCCGTTCGTGTTCCGGAAGCGCGCCCTGAAACCGGGGTCGGGCATCGGCTACCACGAGCAGAAGGAAGACGAGGTCTATTACGTTCTGAGCGGCAAAGGGGTGATGACGCTCGACGACAAGCCGACGGACGTCGGGCCAGGCACCGCGATCCTGACGCGTCCCGGCAGCTCCCACGGCCTCAAGCAGGTGGGCAATGAGGATCTCGTGATCATCATCGCCTATGAGGCGAAGTGAGCGCGGCCAGCCGTCATTTCCGACTATCGGACTGGCGTGACAGGAAGTTGTAGCCGCCTCCCGTGTCGAGCCGCAGTCTTGACGCCTTGCCGCCGGCGTTCTCGAAGGTCACCAGAGTGTCCTCTGAGGGCAAGGATCGCAAGACCGGAGATGCAGTCCCGAGCCGCTGGGCGTACATCGCCGGTACCGTGAACGGCGCGCGCGCCGGGATTGCAGTCCTCGCGCATTCGAAGAACTTCCGCGCCCCCGAACCGATGCGCATCCATCCGACGGATCCATATCTGTGCTACGTGCCGTCGAAAGGCGGACCATGGGAGATTCCCGTGAAAGGCACGCACGCGGCGCGCTACCGTTTCGTCGCGTTCGACGGCAATCCGGGACCGGCAGATTTCGAACGCCTGTGGCGAGACTACGTGGAGCCTCCGACGGTGACGGTCTCGGGCGCCTCGGCGAGGTAAGGTGCGTTGAAGAGCGACCGCCAGCGATCGCCCGCCGGCCTGCTGAAAGCGGTTGACCGGATGTTCGACGTCTCGGCAGGAAAGATCCTCGCGCTCGAGAGTCGATGGCGCGCCGCCGACGGCGCGCCAGTCTTCACGGTCAGCGGACAGTACCAGTCACGCGGCTGGACCGAGTGGACGCAGGGCTTTCAATTCGGCTCGGCTCTGTTGCAGTTCGATGCGACCCATGACACGTCGTTCCTCGAGCTCGGACGCTCACGCACGGTCGAGCGCATGGCGCCGCACCTTACCCACGTCGGCGTCCACGATCACGGCTTCAACAACGTCAGTACGTACGGTGCACTGTGGCGAATGGCGCGTGAGGAGCGGTTCGATGCGCAGCCTTGGGAGCTCCGCTTCTACGAGCTCGCACTGAAGATCAGCGGCGCCGTGCAGGCGCGACGATGGACGGCCCTGCAGCGTGGCGGCTTCATCTATTCGTTCAACGGCGCGCACTCGCTGTTCGTGGACACGATCCGATCGCTGCGAGCGCTGGCGCTGTCGCATACGCTGGGCCACAAGCTATCGGAAGAACAGGACAGGCCGGTGAGCCTCCTGGAGCGGCTCGTGCACCACGCCCAGGCCACCGCGGAGTATTCCGTCTACTACGGTAAAGGCCGCGATGCCTACGACGTGCGCGGGCGCGTCGCACACGAGAGCCTCTTCAATACCGCCAATGCGAGCTACCGTGGGCCCAACAGCCAGCAGGGGTATTCGGCCCTCTCCACATGGACGCGTGGTCTGGCGTGGGCGATGCTCGGCTTTGCGGAACAACTGGAGTTCATCGCGACCCTGCGAAATGACGATCTCGAGCCGCTGGGCGGCCGGGCGGCGATCGCCAGCTTCATGCTCGACGCCGCGCGAGCGACGTGCGATTTCTACATCGACTCGGCGACCGGCGCCGACGGTATCCCCTATTGGGACACGGGCGCTCCCGGCCTCGACGCGCTCGGCGACTGGCGCTCGAGACCGGCCGATCCGTTCAACGACCGCGAACCGGTCGACAGTTCTGCTGCCGCAATCGCTTCTCAGGGTCTGCTCCGGCTCGGCAACGTCCTCGGGAGCGGTGAAGGCGATCGTTACGCGCAGGCCGGGCTGCAGGTGCTCGAAGTACTCCTCGACGAACGCGGGCCGTATCTCAGCACCGACGATAAGCACGAGGGACTGCTGCTCCACTCCGTCTATCATCGACCGATGGGTTGGGACTTCATTCCACCTGACTCGAAGATCCCGCGGGGGGAGAGCTGCCAGTGGGGTGACTATCATCTGCGTGAGGCGGCGCTGTATGTGCGGCGTCTCGCCACCGGTCAACCATATCTAACGTTCTTCGCGACATGACGTCGTCTGCCACTCGTCAGCCAGCGCGCCGCGTCGCCCTCGTGACCGGCGGCACGCGCGGCATCGGACTCGGAATCGCACATGCGCTTGCGCGCGATGGGTGGCACCTCGCTCTCTGCGGCCTAAGGCCCGCAGATCAGGTCGAGAAGATCGTCAGCGAGATCGCCGCCGCCGGCGTCGACGTCCATTACACGCAAGCAGATGTCGCCGATCCACAGGCACGAACGCGACTGCTGAGCGCTTCGACGGCGGCGCTCGGACCGATCAATGCGCTGATCAACAACGCTGGACGCGCCCCGCGCGTTCGCGCCGATCTGCTCGAGACCGCCGAGCCCGATTTCGAGCAGCTGTTGCGAACGAATCTTCAAGGCCCCTACTTCCTCACGCAGCTGGTTGCCCGACAGCTCGTCGCACAGAGATCGGCGAACCACGACTCCCCCGCCGCCATTGTCTTCATCACATCGGTCTCCGCAGAAGCCGCGTCAACCAACCGCGGCGAGTACTGCGTGAGCAAGGCGGGACTCAGCATGGCCGCGCGACTCTTTGCGCTGCGACTCGCGCCTGATGGCATCCCTGTCTACGAAGTCAGGCCGGGCGTCATCGAGACCGACATGACGGCCGGGGTGCATGAGATGTACGACCGCCGCATCGCAGACGGACTGGTTCCAGAGGGCCGATGGGGCCAGGCCTCTGACGTCGGTCGCGCCGTCGCGGCGTTGCTGGGCGGTGCCATGCCGTATGCGACGGGAACCGTCATCCGCGTGGACGGTGGTCTGTCGATACCGAGGCTCTGACGAACTCCCAACTCCCCAACCTCCCGCTTCCCATCTCACGCGTTCGGCGAGCCTCGAGATTTCGCACGAGAGTCGGACATGCGACGTCGTACGCGAACTCGTATCGCGGGGTCTCGTCAGTCCGCCCTGCATCTCTCGACTGCGAACAATCTACCGCGTGGTCGCATCTCTGAGCATTGGAGTTCCGAGTTGGACAGATTTCATCGGTAACGGCCGGACCGTAGCGGCCCGCTCCGCGGTGGCGTATGGTGGGTCCAATGACCCCCGAGCGGTGCACGGAGATCGCCGAGAAGAGCGCTCGCCTTGTCCGGCTTGCCGAGACGGCGCAGCTCCGAGGGGTGCTGCTGACCACTCAGCCTAACTTCTCATGGGTCACGGGCGGGCTGACCAATCGCATCGACGGATCCCGGGAGTCCGGGAACGGCGCCCTGCTCTTCACCGTGGACGGCGGCCGTTACGTCGTCGCCAACACAATCGAGATCCCCCGCCTGGCTTCCGAGGCACTCGTGGGAGCAGGGTTTGAATCGATCGAGTATGGATGGACGGATGAGCGGGCTGACCCCGGACTCCCCGTGCGGCTGTCGGTAGAAGCGGCTGGAGGGCCAATTGGCAGCGACATGCCGCTTGCCGGCGCGGTGTCGCTCGAGCAGGAAATCTCGAGGCTTCGCGCGCCGCTGACGCGACTGGAGCTGCACCGCTACCAGGAACTTGGGGCAGCGGTGGGTTGCGCCATCGGCGCGGTCGCGCGATCCGTCGAGGTCGGCGTGTCCGAGCAGGAGGTTGCCGGACTGCTGACGAGTGCGCTCGCGCCGCTACAGATCCGTCCGGTCGTTCTGCTCGTTGCGGCGGACGATCGCATCGCCCGCTACCGCCATCCGACGCCGACGGCTGCGCGGTGGACCCGGCGGCTGATGATCGCGACCTGCGCGGAGCGCGGCGGCCTGATTGTGGCGGCCTCCCGGCTGGTGCACATCGGAGGGCCGGACGCCGACCTGACGAGGCGCACGCGAGCGGCTGCGATGACCTACGCGATGCTCCTTCGCGCGACACGAACAGGCGCAACCGGGGCGCGTCTGTTCGAAGCGGCGGTCTCGGCCTATGCCGAGGCCGGGTTCCCCGGTGAGGAACTCCTCCATCATCAGGGCGGCGCCATCGGCTACCGCCCGCGCGAATGGGTCGCGCATCCATATTCCGACGACGTGGTCACACTTCCCCAGGCGTTCGCGTGGAACCCGACCGTCACGGGTACGAAGATCGAAGAGTCCTGCATCGTCCATCAGGACGGCAGGATCGACGAGCTCACCAGCAGTCCGGAATGGCCGTGTATCGAGGTCGACGTCCACGGCCAGCGCGTGGCACTTCCCGACGTCTTGATCCGCGCAGACTGACCCTCAACGCCCAGAGTTCCCCAGAGCTCAGACGAGTTGAGGGGTGCGCACGTTGACGGTCATCACAATGGCCACGACGGCCACGACGATCACGACGTCAATTCCATTGAGGTCTTCGTGATCGTCGCGGTCGTCGTGATCGTCCTCTGTCCCCGTGGGGCCGGTCAGGGCTATCAACAGAAAGTGAATCCCGGTGGACGAGACGGGATCAGCAAACAGTCAGCTTCTCCTTTCTCCTATCTTTTTCTTCTTCTGTTTGCTGACTCCCCGTCTCTCCCGATCAGAACAACAACCTCGCCCCGAACTGCAGCTGTCGCGGGCGCCCCGACATCGAAGTGATCCGGCCGGCGCTCGCAGGGACGTCGATCGCGGCAACGGCCGGATTCCCGAGATTGATGTGGTTGAAGACGTTGAATGCCTCCACCCGGAACCTGCAGATCCATGTTGGCCGCGAACCGGATGTTCTTTTGCAGCCCCGAGTCCACATTCCAGTAACCCGGCGCGCGAAGGATGTTCCGCTCGGGCATCGCCGAAAGAGCGGAGCGGCACAGCAAACGCCGCGACGTTGAACAACTGCGCGGCCGAGGGATCGTCCACGTTCGGATCGCCGACGAGGTTCGGCCGCGCGTAGTTGTTCTGCGCCGATGTTGGCTGGATCGCCTCCGACCGTCGGCGTGAACGGCGAGCCGGAGCGCGCCAGCAGCATCCAGTTGAGTTGCCAGTTCCCGAGGAATTAGGAACTCATCCCCTCATTGAGCCAGCGCTTGCCTCGACCAAAGGGAAGCTCCCAGACGGTCGACCACGTCAGCAGGTGCGGAATGTCGTAGCCGAGACCGACCGCGATTCGAGTCGATATCCCAGTAGTTCTGCACGCCACCGGCGCCGCCGCCGATCCCGTTCTCGACGTTGAACCAGCCGCTGCTCGTGTCCTCGGACTTCGACCAGGTGTAGGACAGGTTGCTGGCGATGTCGCCGGAGAATCTGCTCTGCAACCGTCAGCTGCAACGCGCTGGTACTCCGACATGCCGATGTCGTCCGAGTAGGTGAACGTTCCGTCGATGTGCGGCCACGGGCGCAGCTGGTTCCGTTCAGCCGCCGTCAGCGGCGCGCGTTCCGTCGAACGGCCGGCACGGCCGGCGACGACGCCTTCCCGGCATACTCCATCCGGCCGTTGTAGCTGCCGACGTACGCCGCCGCCACCATCGTGTCGCGCGTGATCTCGCGCTGGAGCTCCACGTGCCACTGGTGCGAATAGCCGTTCTTGCGATCCGGATCGTTGAAGAAGCCGGTGCTGTTCCAGGGTGCGGGTCTGGGCGCCAGGAACGGCAGCGACGCGACATCGTCGACTCTCGCTGATCGTTCCGCCGGTCGTGTTGATCGTGCCGGTGTCGATACCCGAGAACTGCGGCCAGCCCCAGCTCTCGAACTGGTGCTGCCCGTACTGGCTCCTCGACACCATCGAGTCCCACATCAGCGCGTAGCCGGACCGCAGGACCATCCGGTCGTTGACCTGCCAGGCCACACCAACACGCGGACCCCAGTTGTCCGTGATCGGCTTCAGGAGCGAATTCGGTTTCGCCCGTCGCGCGGATGAACTGATTGAATGGGATCTGGCTGAGAGCGGGCGTGGGAGGCAGGGCGGCGGCTGCCTCGGGCGTGCAGACGCCAGGCATCTCCTCGAGTCCAATCAGCCACTCCCCGGTCTTCATGTCGGGACCGCTCTGGAATCCGTAGTCCCCGACGGCCCGGGTCACATAGTCGTAGCGCAGACCGTAGGTGAACGTGAGGTTCGGCTTCATCGCCCACTGATCCTGGACGTAGCCAGAGAGCGTGGAGGTGTGGAAGTCGATGTAGCCGAGATCGGGCACGAACGCCCTGAATCGCGTGGGCAGCCCCAGCAGCGCGGACGCCAGCGGATCGCCGGTGTTGGCGGTCGACTTGCGGGTTGCGCGTCGCTTCGTTGTTGAAGACAGCTGCCGAACTGGTTCGTCTGCAGGCGGGAGATCTGCAGCATCTGGAAGCCGAATTTGAAGTTGTGCTTGCCGCGCAGCCACGTCAGGTCGGCGGCGGCGTTCCAGTTCGGGTTCTCGCGCGGCCGTGGTCCCTGCACGCCGAGCATCGGCATGTCGGTCCAGGGATTGATCCAGACTGTTGCCATGACGTAGCCGTAGAACTGGTCCAGTTCCGGAAGATTGAGACTCTGCTGCGGCGCGACGCCGAGCTCGTGCTGGAAGGGAGCGTCCTCGGTCGGCTGCGTCGCGAGGCCGCCCCGCACCTCGAGAACCATGGTCGGCGAGAAGGAGTGGAACCAGCCGCCGCCGTAATTGCGATTGATCGAATCAGGCTCCTGGAACCCGCGATCGCCCCTCGGAATGAACGCGTTGATGCGCCGCTCGGTCCAGCGGAAGAAGATGTTGTCGCTGGTCGAGAAGTGATGATCGACCCGTCGCCTGGAACGCGTTCGAGTTGCTCTCCTGCTCCCGCACGCTCGGAAGTTGTCCCTGACGTTCCCCGGAATGTTCGGCTGGACCATGTAGGCACGCAGGAACGCCTGCATCGTCGGCGAGATCAGGTTTTGCGGGATGACGTTGCCCGGGAACGGGATCGCGCACCAGCTTACGCCGTTCACGGTTCGCGTCGTGTAGGGATTGAAGATGACGCGGTTGGTAGAACTTTGCGAGAAGTCTCCCGCCAGCTCCCGCTCGGTCGGCACAGTGATTCAGATTGAGAGAAATCGCGATAGCGCCAGCCGTCGTACGACGCGAAGAAGAACGTCTTGTTCTTGAAAATCGGGCCTCCGAGGTTCGCGCCGAACTGTCGCTTGACTGTAGTCGGGAGGCTTGCTGACGGCGACATCCCGGAAGGGATTGCGGGCGGCGAAATCTTCGTTGCGGAAATACCCGAAGGCGGAACCACCGTATCGGTTCGATCCCGGACTTCGAGATCATGTTGACCACGCCTCCCGTCACCCCGCCGAACTCCGCCTTGTCGCTCTGCGACTGCACTTTGAACTCCTGGAGCGAGTCGATGTCAGGCAGGGCGACGTAGGTTCCGGCGCGCACGCTGGTGTTGATGATCCCGTCCATGTAGTAGACCTTGGAGCGGTTCTGCTGCCCCTGAATGGACGCATTGGCGATCATCCCGCCAGGGCACACCGGAGTTGCCTTCGATGCTGTTGACCGCCGTCTCGCTCTGGGGCCCCTGCGCCGTCGAGACTGGGATTGACGCCAGGAGTGAGCAGCAGCAGCTGCGTGAAGTTCCGTCCCTGGAGCGGCAGGTCCCGGATGACTCGCTCCTGGACCACGTTTCCCAGACCGGCTGATGACGTTTGAAGCAGCTCGGACTGGCTCACCACCGTGGTGATTTCGGTCATCGCTCCGACCTGCAGGGTGACGTTGCGGATGACCGCTTCGTCGACGCCGACCGTGAACGTCGAGTCACCTGAGCTTTGTTGAAGCCACGTGAGCTCGACGGTCAGGCATGTAGTTTCCAGGCCGGACGTTCACGAACGAAAAGAATCCCCGACCCGTTCGTCTGGCGCTCGACCGCGACGTTGGTCGCCTCGTTGACGAGCGTCACGGTCGCACCGGGGACCACGGCCCCAGTAGAATCCTTGACGGTCCCGCTCACGCCACCCATGGAGGTCTGCGCGAGGGCGAAATCGGGCAGGGTCAGAATGGCGAGAACAAGCACCGCGGTTGCAGTGCGCAACCCCCACTTGCTGGACGACATGTCGCTCCTCCTCCTCGATCGATGTGTTCCGAATCGATGGGATCCGGACACCAGCCGCGGGTCGCCGTCTGTGACATACGCCGTCCACGAGCGGCTCGACCGGCGTATGCGAGTCTGATAGCATGGCTTAACCGATAAAGTAAACAACTTTACCGTTACATTTGCCCAAAGGAGACCATGACGCCGACCACCATGAAGCGCATCGCCGCCGAGCTCGGCGTATCCACGACGACGGTTTCAAAAGTCCTGAACGACCAACCGGATATCGGCAAGGCGACGCGCGCCAGGGTGCTGGCGAGGGTCGAGGAATTGGGCTACCGCCCGAACGCGGTGGCCCGCAGCCTCTCCCTGCGCCGGACCCACACGCTCGGCGTCGTGATCCCCGATCTGATGCACTCGTTCTTTGTCGAAATCGTGGCCGGCATCGAAGCGGTCATGAGCGCGCAAGGGTACGGCCTGCTGCTCTGCAGCTCGGGCGAGAACCCGCGCAAGGAGAGATCCGAGCTCGAGATGCTTCGCGCACGCCAGGTCGACGGCATCGTCCTCGCCTCAGCGCACGCGTCGGGCAACACCGACGTCCTCAAGCAGATCACCGGGCTCGGATGCGCGCTCGTGATGATCGACCGCGACGACCACGCGCGGATCCGATGTCATCGGGTCCTCACCGACGACGAAGAAGTGGGCCGGCTGGCAACGGCCCACCTCGCCGCGCGCGGGCGGCGGGCCATCGCGCATATCGGTGGCCCCCCAATCGTGCATGCGCGCCGACGCGAGGAAGGCTACTCCGCTGCGCTCGCCGAGCACGGCCTCGAGTCGCACCCCGAATGGATCGTCCATGCGGGTTTCATGGAGGCCGATGGCTACCGCGCCATGAAGCACCTGCTCGCGCTCAAGCGCAAAGTCGACGCCGTTTTCGCCGCGAACGACCCTGCCGCGATCGGCGCCATGAAGGCGATCTGGGAGGCGGGCCTGAAGGTACCGGAGGACGTGGCCGTGGTCGGCGCGGGCGACGTTGCGCATGGGGACTTACTGCGCGTGCCGCTCACGACGGTCAGCTGGTCGAAGGAAGAACTGGGCCGCCGCGCGGCCGAGCTGCTGCTCGAACAGATCGGGCTTCAGAACGGGACAGCAGGCGCCCGAAGGAATGGCCAGTTTCGGCGCGTGATCATCCCGCCACGCCTGGTCGTTCGCGAGTCCTGCGGGGCCCGGTAACAGGACCAGAATTGCCATTCTGACTTGAAATTGCGAACACTTACGGCTTGCCCGCCGTAGCCTTGGCGAAGGCGTCGGGGCTCGGGACTCGGGGTTCGCGGGTTCATCCTTGGCGATGCGGGGAGATGGGCATGAAGCGACGGGAGTTTCTTCAGACTGTTGGCGTGGTCGGGGCTGCCGCGCTCTTTCGAGACGTTTCCTACGCCGCCGCCCGCGGCGACATCAGGTTCGGCTACGCGGCCATCACCTGGCAGGGCAAGGATCTTCAGGCGATCGAAGACGTGGCAGCGGTGGGCTTCAAGGCCATTCAGCTGCGGTCGAACATCATGCCCGAATTCGGCGACAAGCCGGCTGCACTTGCGCGAGCTGCTGGCGAAGCACGGCCTCACCATGGTGGCGTTTTCGAGCGGCAACATGCGGATCGATCCGGCAGTGGAAAAAGAGGAGCTCGAGAAGCATACTCGCCACGCGCGTTTCGTACGGGACGTCGGCGGCGTCTACCTGCAGATGACCGACGAACGTCCCGAAGGATCGTCCCGTTACCGCGGCGGACTACAAGCGTCTCGGTCAACTCCTGACCGAGCTCGGCAAACGGACGGCCGACCTGGGCATTCCTGTCGGCTATCACAATCACATGAACAACCTCGGCGAACGCCCCGAGGAAGTGCGCGCCGTGATGGACGCCGTGGATCCGCGGTTCGTCAAGCTGCAGCTCGATACGGCGCACTACCAGCAAGGCGGCGGCGATCCTGTTGCAGCGGTGAGTGAGTACAAGGACCGCCTGCTCTTCCTGCACATCAAGGATCTCGAGCCTCAGACGCCCGTACCAGGCGGCACGGGCGATCAGGCGCGCGACTATCGGTTCGTCGAACTCGGTCGCGGGAAGGTGAATCTGAAAGGCGTCTTCGCCGCGCTCGACAAGATCAATTTCAAAGGGTGGGCGGTGATCGAGCTCGATCGCGTCCCTGACGACGCACGCACGCCCAAAGAGTCAGCGGTCATCTGTCGAAAATACGTCGAGTCCCTCGGCTTCAAGGTCTAGGAGGAGCGTTTGGCGATGCGTCTCCGCAGGAACTCCGCGATTGCGTCCGCATTGGTTGCCCTCTTCATCAGCCGCGGGGCGCCCACGGCACAGACCGGAGACACGCACGTGGCCAACACCCTGACGCCGGACGAAAAGCGCGCAGGATGGACGCTCCTGTTCGACGGACGCAGCCTCGACGGCTGGCGCGGGTACAAGAAGACCGACGCCAGCCGACACGCGGTGGAAGGTCGAAGACGGTCTGCTCACGGTCAATCCAGCCGACGGTCGCGACACGCGTGGCGCGCTCGACCTGATCACGAAGGACACGTTCGACAATTTCGAGCTGACGCTCGACTGGCGGATCGCCCTCGGTGGAAACAGCGGCGTCAAGTATTTCGTGCTCGAGGATCGCGACGCGGCGATCGGGCACGAGTATCAGATCATCGACGACGAGCGGCATCCTGACGCGAAGATCGGCCCGAAGCGGCAGACGTCGGCCTTCTACGACGTGCTGGCCGCGACGAAACCACCAACAAAGCCGGCCGAGCAGTTCAACCAGGCGCGTATCGTGGTGCGCGGAACAAGCGTCGAGCACTGGCTCAACGGCACCCGCGTGTTGCAATATCAGTTGGGCAGCCCGGCATTGCAGGCCGCGATCGACGCGAGCAAGTTCAAGGGCATCGAGCGTTTCGGAAAACCGCAGAAGGGTCACATCCTGTTGCAGGACCACGGCGATCGCGTGTGGTATCGGAACGTCAAGGTTCGCCGCATCAGCAGCTGACGAGGAGAACACCATGCACCCATCGCGTCGTGACTTCATCAGAATTGCGGGCGCCGGCGCAGCCGGAATGGCGCTCAGTTCGAAGGCCTCCGCCCAGACGAGGGTTCGTGGCGCGAACGATCGTGTCCGCGTCGGCATTGTGGGCTTCTCGGATCGGTCGAAGGACGCCCTGATACCGGCCTTCATGAAGCACGCGGCCGAGCTGAACTTCGAGTTCGTGGCCGTGTCGGACATCTGGAATCGGCGGCGCGAGGAGGGCGCGGCATTCATCGAGAAGCTCACCGGCACGCGTCCGGCGCTCTGCCGGAACAACGACGAGCTCTACGACCGCAATGATGTCGACGCGGTGATCATCGCGACCGCCGACTTCCAGCACGCCCTTCATGGAGTCGAAGCCGTCCGTGCGGGTCGCGACGCGTACGTCGAAAAACCCATGGCCAATACGATGGCTGATGCCCGCGCGATCAAGAAGGCCGTCAAGGATACGGGCCGCATCGTCCAGATCGGCACGCAGCGCCGGAGCTCGACGAAGTACCAGCGGGCGTACGACTACATCCGCTCGGGCAAGTTCGGCGACATCGTCATGGCGGAAATGACCTGGAACGTGAATCAGCCAGGCCGCTGGCGTCGTCCGAAGCTCGTCACCGAGCTGCGCGAGCAGGATACCGACTGGAAGCGCTTCCTCATGAACCGGCCATCCGTGCCATTCGATGCCAGGAAGCACCTCGAATACCGGCTCTTCTGGCCGTACTCGTCGGGCATTCCCGACCAGTGGATGGTGCACCAGATCGACACGGTGCACTGGTTCGCGGACCTTCCGCGCCCGCGAAGCGTCGTCGCCAACGGCGGCATCTATCTGTGGCGGGACGGACGCACGAATTTCGACACGATGACGGCGGTGTTCGACTACGGGCCGCTGAACGATCCCACCAAGGGGTTCCAGGTCGTCTACAGTTCGCGGCAGACGAATGAGGCCGGCGACGTCAAGGAGCTGTACTTTTCGAACGGCGGCATGATCAACCTCGACACCGGAGCGGTCACCGCGGAGGGAGGGCTCACCGAGCGCTACGCCAAACAGATGGACATGCCACCGAACCAGCTCGAGCCGCTGTCGCTCGCCGAGACGCCGCAGAAGACGGAAACGGCGGCGAGCACGGGCGTCGACGCCGATACGAGCAACAACGTGCGAAACTGGATGGAGTGCGTGCGAAGCCGCAAGACGCCGAATGCCGACATCGAGGCCGGTTATCGTCACTCCGTCGCGCTGTGCATGACCATCGCCGCGCTTCATACGGGCCAGCGCGTAACGTTCGACGATGCGCGGCAGGAGGTGGTGACCGGATCGGCGGTCGGCACGGCGGCTTCGCGCTGACGTCAACTCCCAACTACCCAACTCCCAACTCCCAACGTCTGTAGTGTCCGGCTTTAGCCGGACTTCTTGGGAGTTGGAGGTTGGGAGTTGGGAGTTTCTCCTCCCGTGACTGTCTCCATAGGCATCCTCGGCGCCGGGAACATCAGCGACACGCACGCACGCGCAGCACAGGCGATTCCACGGCGTCGAGATCGCCGCCGTCTACGGCGCGAACGGCAACAAGAGCGTCGGCACTCGCCGAAAGAATGGGCGCGGTCGCCTACGACGATCTCGCCCGCTTCCTCGACCACCGGCCGATGGACATCGTCGCCATTGGCAGCCCGTCTGGCCTGCACGCGGAGCAGGCCATCGCCGCGGCGCGACGTGGACTGCACGTCCTGGTCGAAAAACCGCTGGACATCAGCGTCGAACGTATCGACGCGCTGATTGCCGAAGCCAGCGCTGCGCGGGTGCAGATTGGTGTGTTCTTTCAGGATCGGCTGCGGCCCGATGTCGCGAAGATCAAGAAGATCGTCGACGCCGGCAGCCTGGGCAAGCCGGTGCTGGCCTCCGGTCGAGTGAAGTGGTATCGCCCTCCCGAGTACTACGCGCAATCGCGGTGGCGCGGGACATGGGCGCTCGACGGTGGCGGGGCGCTGATGAACCAGGGCGTCCATACCGTCGATCTCCTCCTCTGGCTTTGCGGACCAGTCGACGCGCGTAACCGCCCGCACGGCGACGCGCATTCATGAGATCGAAGTCGAGGATACGGCGGTCGCGGTCCTCGAGTTTGCCAGCGGCGCGCTGGGTGTCCTGGAAGCGGCGACGTCGATTTATCCAGGCTACGCGCGCCGGGTCGAGATCACTGGCTCCGAGGGCACGCTGATCCTCGAGAACGACCGGCTCACGGCGATTGACTTGAAGAACTCATCGCCTGAGGAAGCGGATGACGCGGCTGACGCCACACCTGCGGCATTCGAGCAGCTCACCCGTCGTCGCCGACGCCTCCGCGCACCGCAGGGTCATCGAGGATTTCATCGACGCGATGCGGACGGGACGGCCGCCGGCGTGCGACGCCCGCGAGGGTCGCAAGAGTGTGGAGCTGGTGGAGGCCATCTACCGATCGGCGCGCGAAGATCGTGGCGTCCGGCTTTAGTCGCCGCCATGACGAAGACATTCGCGTCGATCAGCTGGACTCCGTCCATCGACCTGTCAGCGAGCTTTGCCGAGCGTGTGTGAAAGTGCCCGCGGTCTGAGTGTTAGGATAGACACCCACTGTTCAAGAGGAATTCACGGATATGCGAGTTGGCTTCGCGCTGGGCAATATCGGGCCGATCGGGACGCCGGACAACATCGTAAGAATCGCACAGCGCGCCGAAGCGCTCGGCTACGACACGCTCTGGACCGTGGAACGGCTGCTATCTCCGGTAAAGCCGCAGACGCCCTACCCGGTCACGCCGGACGGATCGCTGCCCGCGGTATACAGGCAGGTGCTCGACCCGCTTGATTCGCTGAGCTTTGTGGCGGCACACACCAAGAAAATCGGTCTGGCGACGAGCGTCCTGGACATTCCCTACTACAACCCAGTGATGCTGGCGCGGCAGGTCACCACGCTCGATGTGCTTTCCGGCGGTCGGGTGCGGCTGGGCCTGGGGCTCGGCTGGTCGAAGGACGAGCACGACGCCGTCGGCGTGGAGATGAAGAACCGGGGAGCTCGCGCGGAAGAGTTTCTGAAAGTGCTGAAGGCCATCTGGACCGCCGACCCGGCAGAGTTCAAGGGCCAGTACTACACCCTGCCGAAGTCGTACATCGGGCCCAAGCCAGTGCAGAAGCCGCATCCGCCCGTTTACATGGCGGCGTTCGTCCCGGCCGCGATGAACCGCATCGCGCGGCTCGCGAACGGCTGGAACCCCGTGGCTATTCCGGTGGACGGAATGAAGCAGATGTTCGACGGAATCAAGCAGATGGCCAAAGACGCCGGCCGCGATCCCGCGACGCTGGAGCTGGTGGTGCGTGCCAACGTCGAAATCAGTGAAGAGCCGCGGCCCGTCGAGGGGATGATCTTCACCGGCACTCTGGATCAGATCAAAGAAGATGTCGCTGGCTGCAAACGCATCGGCGCGCATGAGGTGTTCTTCGACCCCACGTTCATGGCCGGCGAGCAGACACTGGATCGCTGGCTCGCGTGGATGGAGCGGCTGCGCAGCCTGGTGTAGATGCGGCCTCGGGTGGGTCAATGCGGAGGCCGCGCTTCGATCGCGCCGCGCGCTCCAGAACGTCACACGCCGTGGCGTGATCGCGATGATGGGCGCGTCATCGGGCAGCAGGCTGCCTTGCAACCTCGCGTCATAGGCGCGATATTGCGGGTATTTGGCGCGCAGGACCCGCAGCGCGCGGGTGCGCGCCTGCCTCTCCGCAGGCCGCAGCAGCCGCGCTTTTCCTCGCACCAGCACGTACTGGAGCTTCTCCCAGTTGTCCTCGTAGTGGTCCACCAGCAGGGCGACGTCGGGATTGGCGGCAATGTTGCGCACCCGTGCAAGAGCGCGTCCGCGCTTGGGCTTGCGATCCACCGCGGAATAGAAAACGCGCCCATCGAACGCGAAGCAGACCGGTATCAGGTGCGGCCGGCCTTCGGCGTCTATCGTGGCCAGCCGCGCCACGCGCGCCGTCCGAAGCAAGCCACGAACCGCACTCGACATCGGCGTGCCCATGCGAGCAGAAGTTACAACAAAGCGGACGGTGTCTCGTCAGGTTTCGGCCGACCTCGTGTGGCCACTAGCCCCGCCGATACCCGAGCGTCGCACCTCCTTCCACCGGCAATGACACGCCGGTGATGAACGACGCGTCGGGCGAGGCGAGAAATATGATCGCCGCGGCGATCTCTTCCGGCGATGCCAGCCTGTTCAGCAGGTGCATCTCCGCCTGGCCCACGTAGCACGGCCTGCGGATCCGGGAGCGTCTCGGCCCAGGTTCGCATGAGCGGCGTGTCGACGCCTGCCGGGCAGACGCAGTTGACGCGAATGCCATCGGGCGCCAATTCGAGGGCGAGCGCCTTGGTGAGGGCGATGAGCGCGCCCTTGGTCGCGACGTAGACCGCGCCGCGATCCTGTCCCACGAGGCCGGTCATCGACGAGACGGAAACGATCGATCCCCGCGCGCGACGAAGGAGCGGCAGTGCCGATCTGATGGCGTGGAGCGCGCCCTTGAGGTTGACCGAGAGCAGCCGATCGATTTCTTCGTCGGCATATTCGTCGATGGCGCGGGCGAAATGGATGCCGGCATTGTTGACGAGGACGTCGAGCCGCCCGAAGGTGCCGCCGCATCGTTCGACTGCGGCCGTCATCGCCGCCGGTTGAGCGACATCCGCCGCGAGGGGCAGCGCACGGCCGCCCTCGCTGATTGATACCCTCCGCGACTCGTTCAGCCTCAGCGCCGTCACGATCGAGAACGCCTACGGCCGCACCGGCCAGGGCGAAGCCTTCCGCCGTGGCCCGGCCGATGCCCCGCGCGGCGCCGGTCACCAGTACGACTTTGTCTGCGAAACGCCGGCTGTCCGTCACGACTCAACCGTGACCTGAGCGCCGACGATGGGGAGGATCGCGGCGGCGGCGCGCTGCACGCCCTCTCGGGACGTCCAGAGGCCCTGCATGACCTTCTGCAAGGATTGCCAGATCGCATCCTCACAGGTCGGGTAAGAGGCGAACCGGGGAGGAATGATCATGATCTGTTCGGCTGCGGCGAGCAGTTCCCAGCGCCGGGTTTCGAGTGCATCACCTGAGGCTTCCTGCCGCACGCGGCTCAGCGCGCCAGCGCGGCACGGGATCGAGCCGCGGCGTGCCTCACCCAACTGCGCCTCTACCGACGTCAGCCACTGCAGCAGTGCGACGGCGCCGGCCCTGTTCCGCGCGCTCGCCGCAACGGCGAACGAGTGGCACCCGGCATACGCCGCACGAACGCCTGCGGGCCCGGCCGGAAGCGGCGCGAGACCCACGCGATCCGCGACACTCGACGTCGCAGCATTCTTGTAGAGATGGTAGCTCCCTGGCCAATCGCAAACCATCGCTGCATGACCGGCGCGGAACGCGGCGGAAATCTCATCGTAGTGCCACGTCGGAAGCTCGCGCGGCGTGACGCGCCGCGTCGCGTGCAGTTCGGTGAGCATTCCCGCCGCCCATTCGCCGGCGGGCGAATCGAAGGCTGGACGCAAGCGCGCGATCGAAGAGCACGCCCCCCGCGCCGACGAGCAGTTCATAGAACGTCCCGAACAGTCCGGAATCACGCCCGGGAAACAGAAAACCATGGAGGCCGGGCCTGCGTGAAGAAGCTTGCGACCTCGGCCAGTTCGTCCCAGGTATCCGGTACACGGAGCGGACGGCCCGTCTGTCGCTCGAATGCCGATTGTTCCGCTGGGTCCTCGAACAGATCGCGGCGGTAATGGAGCAGCCGCACATCGATGTTCCGCGGCACCTGCAAGAGCCGGCCGCCTATCCGCGACAGTTCCAGCGGGCGGGACAACGAGATCGTGCAGATGCTCAGCGCCGAGTTCGCTGTCGAGCGGCGACAGCCACTGCGCTTGCGACGGCGCATACTTCGTGTGCGTCGAGAGAAGGTCGATGCCTGGAGTGCCGGACTCGAATTGCGCCTTGACGAACGCGTTCAGCTCGGGATGCGGCAGCTGCGCGACGACCTCGACGCGGTAGCCGGTCGCGTGTTCGAAGGGCGCGATGGCCTCGTACAGCGGATCGTACATCGGGCCGCCCACCAACGCCGCCCTGACTACGCTCATAGGATCGCCTGTGCCTATCCCTTCCACCCGCCGTCGATCATGAATGCGGATCCGGTCACGAACGCCGCCTCATCGCTCGCAAGATATAACACGGCCGCCGCGATTTCCTCGGGCCGCCCCATCCGTCCGACCGCCTGGGTCGAGGACATCTGCTGATACGCCTGCGCCGGGTCCGCGTACTCGCGGAGACGGGCCGCGACAAATGGTGTCTCCACCCGGCCGGGACAGACGCAGTTGACCCGAATGCCGCTCGGTCGCGTGATCGAGCGCCATGCTCTTCGTCAGCCCGACCACGGCGAACTTCGTCGTGCAGTATGCAAGCCGATCCAGGATCCCGACGATTCCGCCGACCGATGCCATGTTCACGATCGCCCCTGATTGCCGGGCCAGCATGCTCGGAAGAAACACCTTTGAGACGTTGAACACACCGCGAACGTTGACGGCATACAGCGCGTCCAGGTCGGCGCCTGTCGTGGTCACCATGGTTCCGACATGCCCGATCCCGGCATTGTTCACGAGCACGTCGAGCCGCCCGTCGGTCTCGATCACGTCTTGCGCAACGGCGTGGCAGGTTTCCTCGTTCGTCACGTCCAGCAGAATCGCATCGGCCCGGCCGCCCTCACGCGCGATGTCCTGCGCGGTCGCGGCGGCGGTGTCCGGGTTGCAGATCGGTCGCGAACACGCGGGCCCCTGCAGCCGCCAGCGTCTTCGCGACGGCTGCGCCAATTCCGGATCCGGCGCCGGTCACGAGCGCGACCTTGCCCGACAGATCGAACAGGCGCGACCTGGTCACCGTCCCGGGGCCTGCGGTCGAACGGTCAGGAAAGTGCGCGGCACGCCCGCGGGTCATATCTCGAGTCTCGTCTTCCGGCTGATCGACTCGTTCCCGCGGATGCAGGCCTTCGCGGAGTGCATCGCCTGCTCGGGGCCACACGCCAGCGGCGTGTGGACTCGCACCGCGGCGCAGAAACGCGAGATCTCCTGACGCGACGCTGCCGGGCGGGTGCCGTCGGTCGGAGCGGAGGCCGTTGGCGTTTGCGGTCCGCTGGAGGTGTTGCCGGGCCGCGTCTCCGACGCGTCGGCGGCAGCGGCCGATCCGCGCTGCGTAATCTCCACGCCGCTTGGCCGTTCGCCGTCGCCCTCTTCGAACAGCAACGCTTCGACCTCGTTTCTGACGACCAGGGTCGCTTTGGTGCCGAAGAACATTTCGTAGCGATTCTCGAACGCGCAGGACTCGACCGATGAGTAGGTCACCGTGCGTCCACCGGGATATTCCCACATCGCGTAGATGTGATCTGGAACCTCACGTCCGTCCTTGAACCGCTGGACGCCACCGGTCGCCGTCACGGCCACCGGCGCGGACCCGAGGAACCAGTTTGCGGCGTTCAGTTGATGACTCGCCAGCTCTGCGAAGAGCCCCTGCGAGTACTTCCAGTAAAGGCGCCAGTTGAGCAGGTGCTCGAACGTCGGATACCCCCACTTCGACGGATCGTACCCCGGCGCCGGCGGCTCCCCTGTTCGCCGCCAGTTGCCGTTGCGGTGCCAGACCATCCGCACGTGGTAGACGTCGCCCAGCAGACCCTTCGCGACGATGCCGTCGTAGGCCGCCTGGTACACGCCGTTGTAGCGGCGCTGGTATCCGATCTCGAGCAGGCGGCCGGACCGCTCGGCGGCGCGAGCCATCCGCTCGCAGCCGTCGAAGTCCCACGCCATCATCTTCTCGCACAGCACGTGCTTCCCTGCTTCGAGGCACCCTACGGTCACGTCTGCGTGCATCCACAGCGGCACCGCAATGATGACGCCCTCGAGGTCTTCCTTCTCGAGCATGTCGCGCCACTCGACGTAGTGCTGCGCTTTCGGCAGCTGACGTTTGGCCAGCACCTCGTCGGCGCGCTTCAACTGGTCGGGGTTGATGTCGCAGAGCGCGCGAACATCCGCAAACGCCGGATCGGTGTTGTTGAGCAGCGCTCGACCCTGGCCTCCCACGCCGATGAAGCCGACGCGCACGGGCCCGCCCGGCACCGGCCCCTTCATCGCGGCCGCCGCGCCCAGCAAGCCAAGTGCGGGAGTGCCGGCCAGGGCTTTCAAGAACGTGCGCCGGCCGAGCGTCATCTGATCAGAGGTCAGGTTCATTGCTCTCGCTCCTCCAATATGACCGTCGCGGACGCGTTGTCCGCTCCTTCTATGAGCATCCTTCCACCGTCGCGCCCGGGCACGCGCCAAACATTTTCACGGTCCCGCACTCATCGTCCAGCGCGAGGATGATCAGCGTTGCTGGATGCGCGGCACAATATCGCGTCGCCAGCGCCGGCCCGTCGATCAGGCATGCGGTCGCGAGCGCGTCGGCGGTGCTGGCGTCGCGCGTGACGACTGTCGCGCTCAGCACGCCCGCAGCCGGCCAGCCTGAGCGAGGGTCCAGCACATGTCCGAATCGACGGTCACCCTCGACAACGAACTGTTCGCCCGCGCCGCTGGTCGCCATCGCCACGTCGCGGAGCCGCAGTTTCGCCAGACGAATTCCGTTGCACAGCTTCGACGTGACGTCGATGAGCCAGCCGTCTCGATCCGCACCGAGCGCGAGAATGCTGCTCCCACCGGCGGAAATCAAGGCGTCACGAACGCCCATGCGGCGCAGCTTCGCCCCCATCCTGTCGAGCGCGTAGCCCTTCCCGATGCTTCCAAGATTGAGCTCGACGCCCGCTCGTGCGAATCGCACGGTCCTCGCCTCATCGTCAAGCTCGACGAGGTGCATGCCGACGGTCGTCGCGGGCCGCCTCGATGGACTCCTCGGTAGGCACGTGGGCGGCCCGCTGTAGGAAGCCCCAGCACCGGCTGAGTGGCGTGCGACGTGATGTCGAAGGCGCCGCCGGTCGCCACATGAAGATCGGCTGCGCGGGACAACAGATCGAACAGACCGGGGTGCAGCGGCACGCGGACCATCCGCCGCCAGACGATTGACGCGGGAGAGCTCGCTCGTGTCGCGAAAAACGGTCAGCCGGGCCTCGAGCCGGTCAGCCAGATTCAAGGCGGTGCGAGCCGCGGGCAGAAAGCGCGCATCCCCGCCTGGCAGCACCACTTCGAACCGGCAAGCCATCACGCGACGGTAGACGCGAATCCAGTAGTCCGCGTCAGCTCCCGCGGCGCCGGGAGACGGGGCTGACGAATCAAGGGAAAGGAACTGACGACGACTGATCGCCGGGGTCGATGGCACCACTGATTTACCAGGACGCGAACGGGAAACAACCAGCCGGCGTCGGAGCGGCTGGGGTTGACGCTACCGGTGCGCCGCCAAAAGTGTCAAGCTGGCGCCCGTTACGAGCTGAAATCATAGCGAAGCGCGACTCATTGACGGTAACGTATCACCGCTTGCCCGAATCGCGACCATAAGGGATAACGAAGCCCGCCTTCGCCAAGGCTTCGGCGAGGCAAGCCACGGAACACGATCACATGAAACTCATACGGTGCGGCCCTCCTGGCCTCGAAACCCCCGGCATTGAACTGTCTGACGGTACCAGGCTCGATGCATCATCCCTGACGTCCGACTTCGATGAAAGCTTTCTTGGCGATGGAGGCATCGCCGCCCTGGAGGGTTGGGCGCGGTCCCGTCGCCCCGACTCGCCAATACTCGACCCTCAGGCGCGGTTGGGACCGCCGATCGCGCGGCCCAGCAAGATCGTCTGCATCGGCCTGAATTTCCGTGATCATGCCGCAGGAGAGCGGCATGGCGCTGCCGTCAGAGCCGGTCATCTTCTTCAAGTCCACGACTGCCCTCGCCGGCCCGGAAGACGATGTCGTCATTCCGCCGGGCGCGACGAAGCTGGACTGGGAAGTCGAGCTGGCCGTGGTGATTGGCCGGAAGGCAGCCCGCGTGACGCCTGAGACCGCAGCGCACCACATCGCCGGCTACGTCCTGCACAACGACTATTCGGAGCGCGCGTTTCAGCTGGAACGAGGAGGCCAGTGGGTCAAGGGCAAGAGCGCGGACACGTTCGCGCCTATGGGTCCGTTTCTCGCAACGCCCGATGAGATACCCGATCCTCAGCAGCTGAACATGTGGCTGACCGTCAACGGAGCCGTCAGACAGAAGGGCACCACCGCGAACATGATCTTCGACGTCAGGACGCTGGTCAGCTACGTCAGCCAGTTCATGACGCTGTTGCCTGGCGACGTGATCAGCACGGGCACACCGGCCGGCGTCGGCATGGGCATGAAACCAGAGCCGCGATATCTCGCGCCGGGCGATGTCGTCGAACTTGGAATAGACGGACTGGGCCGAGCGCGGCAGCGGGTTGTGGAGTGGCACGCGAGACAGGCCGTGGTTGAGACGGGAGCGCCTGCGGCCCGCGCGAGCCGCTGGAAGGGAGCCGGCCCGTAGGGCCGGCCGGCGAGCGCGAGCGACGCGGGGGTGGGGCCCCGCGAGCACTAAGAAAAGCCGACAGAAGACCTCTCGAGAGAGACTCAGACATGAAAGCAATCTGCCGGAACCTTCTCGATTGCGCTTCGCACTACTGGCGGGCGCCTGCTCCGGCCCAAGCAGTGACGGTGCCATCACCGTCGCGGTAATTCCCAAGGGCACGTCGCACGCCTTCTGGCAAAGCATCCATGCGGGCGCCGAAAAGGCCGCGCAGGAGCTGAACGTAACGGTCGTGTGGCGAGGTCCGCTGCGCGAGGATGACCGCGACTCGCAGGTGACCGAAGTCGAGAACGCGATCGCGCGCGGTGTGGCCGGGATAGCCCTCGCACCGCTCGACGAGTCGGCCCTGGTCGCTCCGGTGTCGAGCGCGATGAAGCGCAAGATCCCGGTCGTCATCTTCGACTCCGGCCTGAAGGGCGATGAATATGTGAGCTTCGTGGCCACCGACAACGAGGCGGGTGGGCGTCTCGCGGGCGAGCACCTGGCCAAACTGTTACACGGACAGGGCCGCGTGGTGTTGCTGCGCTATGCGGAGGGACACGACAGTACCACGAAACGCGAAGAAGGGTTCCTCGGCGCGATCCGTCAATCGCCGGGTCTCGAGATCGTCAGCGCCAATCAGTATGGTGGCGCCGATGTGGAGGGTGCGTACAAGCGCGCGGAAGCGCTGCTCAGCAGCCTCAAGACGCCCGATGGACAGCTCGCCGTTGACGGGATCTTCTGCCCGAACGAGTCGGTCACCTTCGCGATGCTCCGTGTGCTGCAGGACAACGGGTGGGCAGGCAAGGTCCGCTTCATCGGCTTCGACGCCTCGGAGAACCTCGTGAAGGGACTGCGCGCCCGCCAGATCGATGGACTGGTCATTCAGGATCCCGTCAAGATGGGCTACCTCGGGGTCAAGACGCTCGTGTCGCACATTCGTGGACAGACGGTAGAGCGTCGGATCGATACCGGCGTCCAGCTCGTGACGCCCGATCGGATGGACGCTCCGGATGTGAAGGAGTTGCTTCAGCCCGATCTCTCGAAATGGCTGCGCCAGTAGCTTCCCCTCGCTTCGAGATGCGGGACATCCGCAAGGCATTTGGCGCGACGCGCGCCGTGGACGGCATCAGTCTGAGCGTGGCGCCGGGTGAGGTATGCGCCCTGGTCGGCCAGAACGGCGCCGGGAAGAGCACGCTGATGTCGGTCTTGTCCGGCGCGCTGGCGCCCGACAACGGGGTCGATGCTCCTGGATGGTCAATCCTACAGGCCTGCAGTCCCCGCTCGACGCTCGGCGAGCCGGCGTCGCGATGATCTATCAGGAACTGTCGCTTGCGCCTCATCTCAGCGTAATGGAGAACGTGGTACTGGGGCTGGAGCCGACCACCCGTGGCCTGGTGGACTGGCCGCGGATTCGCAGCACTGCTCGCGAGGCGCTGACACGGCTGGGTCACGGCGATCTTCCACTCGACGTGGCCGCCGGACATCTCTCGGTCGCGATGCAGCAGATCGTGGAAGTCGCCAGAGCGCTGGCCGTCGGCAGTCGCGTCCTGGTTTTGGACGAACCGACAAGCAGCCTGGGCCGCGAGGACACTCGACGCCTCTTCGACGTCATCGCCCAACTGAAGAAGGCAGGGCATGCCATCGTCTACATCTCGCATTTCATTGAAGAAGTGAAGGAGGTGGCCGATCGGATCGTCGTGCTGCGGGATGGCCGCGTCGCAGGAACGGCGACCCCGGAAACGGCAGCCACCGCGATCGTCAGCCTGATGGTCGGACGCGCCGTGGACGATCTCTATCCGCGCAGCCCGCGGCAGCGAGGCGCAGCGATCCTCGAGGTCAGATGCATTCGGCGCCGGTTCGGCGACGTTTACGCTGCATCGCGGAGAGATCTTCGGAATCGCGGGGCTTCTGGGCGCCGGACGCACGCGACTGCTGCGATCGTTGTTCGGGCTCGAGCCCGTGCGGAACGGACGCGTAACTCTCGCGTCGTGGACCGGGCGTCCGGCACCCCGCAACCGATGGGCGAACGGGATGGGCATGCTGAGCGAGGATCGCAAGGGCGAAGGACTCGCCGTCGGGCTGACCGTCTCGGACAACCTGACGATGTCGCGGCTCGACGGACTCGGACCGGGTCCGTTCGTCATCCCGAGCCGCCAGGACCACGCGGGACGCACGTGGATCGAGCGACTCGCGATCAGGTGCCAGGGCCCCCGCCAGCCGGTCGCAGAGCTGTCTGGTGGCAATCAGCAGAAAGTGGCGCTGGCTCGACTGCTCCACCACGACGTCGATGTGCTGGCGCTGGACGAGCCGACGCGGGGGATCGACGTCGCAAGCAAGGCGCAAATCTACGCGCTCCTCGACTCGCTCGTCTCGAAGAACGCCGACAGGCCGCGCGCGGTGTTGCTCGTCAGCAGCTACGTACCCGAATTGATCGGTCTCTGCGATCGCATCGCGATCATGCGGCGCGGACGCCTCGGATCGGCCCGGCCGGCGACCGAGCTGACCGAGCACCAAATCGTGATGGAGGCGAGCGGCGCCGAGGACGCGGCGTGACCGCCAGGCGGCTGCTGGACACCGCCGGGCCGCTCCTCGGATTGTTGTTCGTCTCGATCGTCTTCGGAATTCTGGTGGGTCCCCGTTTCTTCAACGGCGCCAACCTCGAGCTCATCGCGCGCCAGACGGCGATCGTCTGCACCGCCGCGCTGGGCATGACGATGATGATCGTGGCAGGCGGCATCGACCTGTCGGTCGGATCGATCGTGGCGCTGACCACGGTGGTGATCGCGCTCGCACTTCGAAGCGGCATGGACCCGCTCGTGGCCGCCGGCGCTGGGCATCGCAGCGGCGGCCGTGTGCGGACTCGCAAACGGTGTGCTGATTACCGGACTGCGGGTGATTCCGTTCATCGTGACGCTGGGCATGATGATCCTGATCCGCGGCGCAGCCAAAGGTTTCGCCGACGAGCGACGGATCGAGGCGCCTCCCACCTGGCTCAACGAGCTCCTGCGGACGATCGATCCCGACAGCGCCCTCATCGTCCCGTCCGGGATCTGGGTCGTCGCGTTTCTCGCCCTCGTGACGGCCGGAACACTTGGCTATACGCGCTTCGGACGGCACCTGTTTTCGATCGGATCGAACGAGCGTACCGCGAGGCTGTGCGGAGTGGCCGTCGAGCGCACGAAAATCGGCGTCTACACCGCTGCCGCGGCGCTCGCCGGCGTCGCCGGGGTGTTGCAGTTCTCGCGCCTCTCGGTTGGCGACCCCACCATCGCAACCGGACTCGAGCTGGACGTGATTGCCGCGGTGATCATCGGTGGCGGCAGCCTTCTCGGCGGGCGCGGTTCGGTCGTCGGCACCGTGCTCGGCGCCTGCACCATGGCCGTCATTCAGACCGGCTGCACGCAACGGGGCCTGCCCAACTGGGTGCAGCAAATCGTCACCGGCGCCATCATCATTCTCGCGGTCGCGCTGGACCGCTGGCGGACGAAGGCCTGAACATGTCGACTCTCCTTGGGAGTTGGGAGTTGGAGGTTGGGAGTTGACGATCACCTCGCTCGAGACCCTCGACCTCAGGTTTCCGACGTCGCGCACGCAAGCCGGCACGGATGCCATGCATTCCGATCCGGACTACTCGGCGGCTTACGTGATCCTCGGCACCGATCGCGGGATGGAAGGTCATGGGCTCACGTTCACCATCGGTCGTGGCAACGAGGTGTGCGCGTTGGCCATCGAATCCTTCCGTCACCTCGTGGTCGGCCGGCACCTCGACGAGATCACCTCCGACTTCGGCGGCTTCTGGCGGATGCTGGCGAACGACTCGCAGCTTCGATGGCTGGGGCCCGAAAAGGGCGTCATCCATCTGGCATTGGCGGCTATCGTCAACGCGGTCTGGGACCTGTACGCGAGGTCTGCGAACAAGCCGCTCTGGAAACTGCTCGCCGACATGTCCCCGCGGCAGATCGTCTCGTGCATCGACTTCCGTTACATCCTTGACGCGCTCACACCGGATGAAGCGCTCGAGATGCTCGAACAGCAGTCGAGCACCAAAAGTGAGCGGGAAGCTGAGCTGCTCAAAACAGGATATCCGGCGTACACCACGTCGGTGGGTTGGTTCGGGTATTCCGACGAACGTATTCGCGCGCTCTGTCGCGAGGCGATCGACGGTGGCTGGACGCATTTCAAGGTCAAGGTCGGAGGCGCGCCCGAAGATGATGCGCGCCGCGTGGGCCTCGTCCGCCGGGAGATTGGGCCATCCAGCAGGCTGATGATCGACGCCAACCAGCGCTGGGAAGTCGCCGAAGCCATCGAGCGTGTCAAAGCGCTCGCCGCTCACGACTTGTGGTGGATCGAAGAGCCGACGTTTCCGGACGACATCCTTGGACATGCCACGATTGCCCGCGGCGTCGCGCCGATCCGTGTCGCCACCGGCGAGCATTGTGCGAATCGTGTGCTCTTCAAGCAGCTGCTGCAGGCCGGGGCGATAGGCGTCTGCCAGATCGACAGCTGCCGGCTCGGCGGGGTGAACGAGAACCTTGCCGTGATGCTGATGGCGGCCAAGTTCGGCATCCCAGTCTGTCCGCACGCGGGCGGCGTGGGCCTGTGTGAACACGTGCAACATCTATCGATGTTCGACTACATCGCCATCACCGGCACGATGCAGGATCGCGTCATCGAATTCGTCGATCATCTGCACGAGCACTTCGTCGATCCGGTGGTGATCAGGCGAGGTCACTATATGCCGCCAATGCGGCCGGGATACAGCACGGAAATTCTGCCAGCCAGTCGTGAGGCATATACCTTTCCGACAGGGGCCGCCTGGGTGCTCACACGAGGGTAAGACAGCAGCGCGGGACACGAACCAAACAGGATAGGGGTAAGAATCGTATGAACGCGCCGACGGCCATCACGACGAGCACGACGGTCACGACGATCACGACGTCACTCCTTCAAGGCGTCGCGTCCGTCGTGTTCGTCGCGATCGTCGTTGGAAACCCGTCGGGAAGAACTGGGGTCAGCGATTACCAGCCGTCTGTCGCCTCTAACCTGCTCTGGTACCGGCAGCCGGCGGCGCAGTGGGATCACGCGCTGCCGATCGGGAACGGCCGGTTGGGGGCGATGGTGTTCGGCAGCGTCGAACCGCGAGCGCATCCAGTTGAACGAAAACACACTCTGGATGGGTGGCCCCCAGGAACGCGACAATCCCGACGCGTTCAAGCACCTGGCGGAAGTACGCAGACTACTGTTCGCCGGCGCGCCTCAGGAAGCCTACGCGCTCGCCGAGCGCTGGATGATGGGACGGCCCTCTCGCCTGCAGCCCTATCAGACTCTGGGTGATCTGCGCCTCACATTCGATCACGAAGAGCCCATCAGCGACTATCGGCGCGAGCTCGATCTCGACACCGCCACCATTCGCGTCAGCTACAAGGCAGGTGACGTCCGGATTCAGCGCGAGATATTCGCGAGTCACCCCGACCAGGCGATCGTCATGCGGATCAGCGCGGACAGGCCCCGCGGCGCAACGTTCTCAGCATGGATCGATCGGACGCAGGATGCCGTCACAGAAATTGTCGGCAGCGATCGGCTGAACCTCGTCGGCGCCTTGGCCGGTGGCAAAGGGCTCGCCTTTCAGGCCTCGATTGCGGTCATCCCACAGGGGGGCCGTCTGCAGACCTTTCCGGAACGTATCCTCATCGAAGGGGCGGACAGCGTCACCCTCGTGCTCACCGCGGCCACCAGTTTTCGAGGCGCAAACGCGAAAACGGTGGCCGATCGTCAGCTTGCCAGCGCGGCGGCGAAATCCTTCGACACGCTGCTGAAGTCGCACGTCGACGACCATCGGCGGCTGTTCCGGCGCGTCGACCTGCGACTGTCCTCGTCCGACGGTGGCGACACGCTCCCGACCGACGAACGGCTCGAACGGGTGAAACAAGGCGCAATCGACCCGGGACTCGAAGCGTTGTACTTTCAGTACGGCCGTTACCTGCTCATCGCGAGCAGCCGCCCCGGCGGGCTTCCGGCCAACCTGCAAGGCCTGTGGAACGACAGCATGAGCCCGCCGTGGGACAGCGACTATCACCTCAACATCAATCTGCAGATGAACTACTGGCCCGCCGAGGTGACGAACCTTGCGGAACTGCACTCGCCGCTGTTCGACTTTCTCGAGTCGTTGCGCGAGCCGGGACGGGCGACCGCGCGCGTGCACTACGGCGCCCGTGGCTTTGTCGCACACCACATCACGGACATCTGGGGTTTCACTTCGCCCGGCGACCTGCCGCGCTCCGGACTCTGGCCGACAGGTGCCGCGTGGCTCGCCCAGCATTTGTGGGAGCACTATCTCTTCGGCCGCGACCGCACGTTCCTCGAAAAGTCCTACCCGGCGATGAAGGAATCGGCCGAGTTCTTTCTTGATTACCTTGTCGCAGATGCCAAAGGACGACTCGTCAGCGGTCCGTCCGTGTCGCCGGAGAACCGCTATCGACTGCCAAACGGGCGCGTTGGCATTCTGTGCATGGGGCCTTCGATGGATCACCAAATCATCGACGGGCTGTTCCGGCAGACGATGAACACGAGCGAGATTCTCGGGATCGATGCCGAGTTCCGTCAGAAGCTCGAGGTCGCGCGTCGCCGGCTGCCGCCACCCGAAATCGGTCGTCACGGACAGATCATGGAGTGGTCGGAGGACTACGACGAGCCGGAACCGGGTCATCGTCATATCTCGCAGCTGTTCGGGCTGCATCCGGGCAATCAGATCACGATGCGCGGCACGCCGGACCTCGCGCGCGCCGCGCGCGCAACCATCGAGCGGCGACTGACCCATGGCGGGGGGCATACAGGCTGGAGCCGCGCCTGGATCATCAACTTCTGGGCGCGCCTCGAGGATGGCGAAAACGCGTACGAAAACCTGCGCGCGCTCCTCGCGAAGTCGACGCTGCCGAACTTGTGGGATCTGCATCCGCCGTTTCAGATCGATGGCAACTTCGGCGGTACCGCCGGCATCGCCGAAATGCTGTTGCAGAGCCACGACGGCTCCATCCATCTGCTGCCGGCCGTGCCCAAGGCCTGGGCCGACGGTGAATTTCGGGGGCTCCGCGCGCGCGGCGGCGTCGAGATGGACCTGACCTGGAGGGCGGGCCGCGCGACGACCGCCATCCTGCGCTCATCGATCGCTGAGACGCATCGCCTTCGACCGCCCGCCGGCCAGCGGGTGGCGAGCATCCAAAGCAACGGCCACGACGTCGCGTTCACAGTGGACGGCGACACCGTTCTGCTGTCGGCCGCGGCGGGGCACGCATACGACGTGAGATTCAGATAGGCAGGGAGGGTCGCAATATGCCAGCAATTTGTTCCACTCGGAAGGGTCGTCATCGCCGCTTTCGCTGTTACACAGGCGTTGCTCCTTTCCAGCCAGCAGGGGGCCCGTGTGCAGGTCATTGCCGACGAAGTCCAACCGGCGCGTCGACGTGACGGTTGACGGCCGGCCGTTCACGTCCTACATCTATCCAGCTTCGCTCAAGAAGCCGGTGTTGTATCCGATCCGAAGTGCGAATGGCATCGTCATCACGCGAGGCTTCCCACTCGAGCCGCGGCCGCGCGAACGCGTCGATCATCCTCATCACGTCGGTCTCTGGTTCAATCACGGCGACGTCAACGGTCTCGACTTCTGGAACAATTCCGACGAGATTCCTGCCGGACCGGGCAGCCAACGATGGGGACGATCGTGCATCGTGCGGTGATCAAGACCAAGGCGGCGCGGATCGAGGCGATCTCATCGTCGAGTCCGACTGGAAACGCGCCGACGGGGTCTCGCTGCTGGCGGAGCGAACGCACTTCGTTTTTCGAGGCGACCGCGCCGATGCGCAGCATCGATCGCATCACGACCCTGACAGCGCACGAAACGAGCCGGTGATCGTTTCGCGACAACAAGGAAGGCACTGCTCGGCCTGAGAGTGGCGCGCGAGCTTGAACAGCCTGCCGACAAGCCGGAGGTGTTCACCGATGCGGCGGGGACCCCGTCGACGGTCCCCGTCCTCGACAACACCGGCGTCACCGGCCTCTATACGAGCAGCGAAGGATTGAAGGGAGACGCGGTCTGGGGAACGCGCGGGCGCTGGGCGCAGCTCACCGGCACGCTGAACAAGGAGACGGTCACCATCGCCATCCTCGATCATCCTGGCCAATCCAGAGTTCCCCACCTACTGGCACGCGCGCGGCTATGGCCTGTTCGCAGCGAACCCGCTGGGTCGCAAGGTCTTCGACCCCAAACAAGCCGAGTTGACGTTGACAGCTCGAACCGGGCAAGTCCGTCACCTTCATGCACCGCATTCATCGTGCTCAACGGGCCAGGCGGAGACCGAACGCGATGGAACGCGAATACCGGGCCTTCGCCAACGCCAGAGTCGATTCCACGCAATGAGGAACCCACAAACAATGGCGCAGCCGGCAACCATGGCGGACGATCTCGACGGCGTCTTCGCGGTACCGCCCTGCCCCGACGGACGGGTAATCGACGAACGCTCGACCTGGATGCGGCCGCGCGCGTGGCGAGCACATCGAGGCTGGCGGGATTACACGATTCCTGTATGGCGGAAATGCATTTCTCTATCACGTCTCGCTGGAAGAATACGAGTGTCTGGTCGGCTGGCTCGCGCAGTTCCAGCCTCCGCGGCTGGCTATCCCCAGCATCGGACCGGCATTCGGCCGCGCCATCGACCAGGTCGCGCCTGTTGCGGCGCCACGGCTTCTCGGCGGCGCATGCTGCTGCCCTGCAACGATCCGCGTGATGCGCGGGGCATGGAAATCGGGGCTCGCGAGATCGCCGAGGCGGCCGGGCTGCCGCTCATCCTCTATCTCAAGAGCGAGGACGCATTCGGCGCGGACCGACACGCCGGCCTCGATGCGATCGGACGGCTGATTCGCGACGGCGTGGCGCTCGCGATCAAATACGCAGTCGTCCGTCAGATCCTGCGTCGGATCCGTACCTGCGATGCGCTCCTCGAACGCGTCGATCCGAAGCAGGTGCTCAGCGGCATAGGCGAACGTCCCGCCATTGTCCATCTGCGCGACTTCGGCCTGGGCGGCATGACGACAGGGTCCGGCTGTATCGCGCCGAAGCGCTGCTCGGAGTTTTTCGCAGCGTGCAGAAGCGGCGACTGGGCCCGCGCAGAACAATTGCGACAGATCTTCATGCCGCTGGAGGATCTGCGTGACGCGTGGGGACCGGCCCGCGTCCTTCACCACGCGACGAGCGTTGTCCGACATCGCACCGACGGGCCCGATAGTCCCATTCGTCGTCGCCACTGGATCCCCATCAGCTGGAGCAACTCGCCCCGGTCGTTCAACGACTGATGGAGGCTGACGCGTGACAAGGGCCCGCAAAACTCCGGACGACGCTCAGAAGCCACCGATGGTTCGGCCGTGACGACTTGCGCTCGTTCGGCCACCGGTCGCGCGCAAAACAGGCCGGCTTTGCCGCAGAAGACCTGACAGGTAAGCCGATCATCGCGATCCTGAACACGTGGAGCGACGCGAATCCGTGCCATGCGCATTTCCGGTCTGCGCGCCGACGAAGTCAAGCGCGGCGTGTGGCAGGCTGGCGGTTTCCCGATGGAGATCCCGCTGCTGACGCTCGGCGAGACATTCATGAAGCCGAGCACGATGCTCTATCGCAACCTGCTGGCCATGGAGGCCGAAGAAGCGCTGCGCTCCTATCCGGCGGATGGGGCGGTGCTCCTCGGCGGCTGCGACAAGACCGTTCCCGCCCTGCTCATGGGCGCGGCCAGCGCCAACCTTCCGGCGATCTTCGTGCCCGCCGGGCCGATGCTGCGCGGCAACTGGCGCGGACAGATCACTCGGATCGGGCAGCGACGTCTGGAAGTACTGGGCGGAGCGCCGTGCGGGTATCCTGGACGAGTGCTCGTGGCGCGAGATGGAGGATGGCATCGCGCGCTCGTTCGGCACGTGCATGACGATGGGCACGGCATCGACGATGGCGGCGGCTGCCGAAGCGCTCGGCATGACGCTCCCCGGAGCATCGTCGATCCCGGCGGCAGACTCCGCGCATTCGCGCATGGCTTCTGCCGCAGGCCGGCGAGTCGTCGAGATGGTGTGGGACGACTCTGCGGCCGCGCGAGATCCTGACCGCCGCGGCGTTCGACAACGCGATCACGACCGTCATGGCGCTGGGCGGATCCACGAACGCGATCATTCATCTGATCGCGATGGCCGGCCGTGCCGGCGTCCAGATCGACCTGGACCGCTTCGACACACTCTCGCGGCGAACCCCGCTCATCGCCAATATCCGGCCGTCCGGACAGTTCCTGATGGAGGACTTTTACTATGCGGGCGGCCTTCCGGCGCTGCTGGCGCGGCTGACGAGATCTGCTGCACGGCGACGTGCATCACGGCCAACGGCTGCACGCTTGGTGAAAACCTGACGGACTGCGTCGTCTGCAACGACGACGTGATCCGACCGCGCGATCGGCCGCTCGGATTCGGAGGGTGGCGTGGCCGTCCTGCGCGGGAACCTCGCACCCGACGGTGCGGTGATCAAGCACGCGGCTGCGGAGCCGCGGCTGCTCCGGCACGCCGGCCCGGCGATCGTATTCAGCAACTACAACGACCTCGAAGCGCGCATCGACGATCCCGGCACTTGCGGTGACGGCCGATTCAGTGCTGGTCCTTCAGGACGCCGGACCGCTGGGCGGCCCGGGCATGCCCGAGTGGGGCATGCTGCCGATCCCGAAGAAGCTGCTGGCACAAGGCGTTCGGGACATGGTGCGGATCTCGGACGCGCGGATGAGCGGGACGAGCTACGGCGCGTGCGTGCTTCACGTCGCGCCCGAATCGTTCGTCGGCGGTCCGCTGGCGTTCGTGCGCGACGGCGACGTGATCGAGCTGGACGTTCCAGCGCGGCGCCTCACGCTGCAGGTGAGCGACGAAGAACTCGCACGCCGACGGGCGACATGGAAGCCGCGTGAGGTGCAGTATCCGCGAGGCTTCGGCCGGATGTATGCGCAGCACGTCACACAGGCCCATCGGGGCTGCGATTTCGACTTTCTCGAAGGCACGGCCCCGATTGCGGAGCCGGAGATTCACTAGGCTCGTCACGATTCCGATCACCCCGTCGGATGAAGATGCGGATGACCTTGGGCTCGAGTGACGACGGTGCGACGGCATCCGGGAACTCGTCGGACGGCCTGATTTGTCGACAGCAAACTAGAACCAGGGTCAGCCGGAGGCAGCCATCCGGCGCACCTTGTCCCAGATGTCCTCATCGATTTCCACACCGAGTGTCATGTTGCGTTCGCGGATCGCCAGCGTCCGCTCGCCTGGATACCTGACGTCATCTCCGGCGGCATGGAGGTTTCAACGATCGCCTCGACCGTGCTCAGCGTCGTGCCGGCAGGATCCAGCGAGGTGACGTCAACCGCGATGAACACCTGCGACAGGGCCGTTTCCTGAAGAGGATCGGGCGGAATCTCATGCGTGGCGCGCCCGCCCGACAGCACCGCCGCGATGATGTCGAGCATCAGCGACAGCCCTGCGCCCTTCCAGTACCCAATCGGCAGCGACTCTGCCCGACGCCTCGATTGCCGCGGCGTCGCGTGTCAGTTCGCCGGCGGCATCGAATCCGCCGGTCACGGGCAGCGCCTCGCCACGGCGGCGATAGGACTCGAGCGCGCCGAACGAGAACTGCGACAGCGACATGTCGAGAACGAGGTGACCGGCCGGGCGGGGCACGGCGATGACGAATGGATTGTTGCCGAGGCGCGGCTGACTGGAACCCCACGGCGGCATGTTCGGCAGCGTGTTGGTCCAGCAGATGCCGATCGCTCCGGCATCCGCCGCCTGCCAGCCGTAGGTTCCGCCTCGCATCCAGTGGTTGGTGTTGGCGAGCGCGACGCAGCCAATGCCGTGCTCTCGCGCCAGCGCGATGGCTTGACCCATGCACCGATGCGCGTTCAGGTTCCCGGGCCCGCGCCGCCCGTCCCATCGCTCTGTGGCGCCGTGCGCCGAATGAGTTGAGCGCCGGCGTGGACGTCCACCACGCCGGCTTGGATCATCTGCACGAACCGCGGGAACCGGTTGAGCCCGTGCGAGGCGACGCCGTCGCGCGACGTCTCCGCAAACAATCGCGCGCACAGCTCAGCGCGTGAGACTTCGAACCCGAGCGACAACAGAACACGCCTGAGCGTGGCGGTGCAAATCGTCGAACGGGACTCGCATTCTTCCTATTTCTTCTCGTAGACGGCGACATTGTTGAATTTTCTGGCCTTTCGCATTGGTCCCTGTCGTCGTCACGGTCAGGGTCTTGCCGTCCTTGGAGACCTCGCGCGAGTAGGTCTGAACAACCTTGCCCTTGAGCTTTCGCGTGCCCTCGATCCGATTGGCGTTGATCCGCTTGAGAGCGATGGTGTCGTAATCCTGCAGTCCGGTGCCTTGCACCGGTGAGTCCTTGCCGTCGAGGCTCGACGAATACGAGGTCGCCGTTGGCGAGCCGTCGGGCCCCACGCCTTTTGTCGTGACCTTGATGCCATCCCCTGCGACTTCGATCACGACGACATTGCTCTTCGGGGCCGGCCCCGGGATCGTACTTCGACTTTGCCACATTGAGGTGCCACGTCCCGGCAGCTGGATCGGCCTGCGCCGGCGGGGACAGCGAGCCAAATTGCATGCCGAGAAAGACGACGAGAGACCCTCGACAAACGCTGACGGATTTCATAGGATCCTCCCTGGCTTGGCGGAAAGCCAACGCAACGCGCGATCTGTACACGATCAGCCCGACCTGCAGCAGCAAATGCGAAGAGCCGGCCCCGGCAGTCCTGTTACCGATAGCCGTTCAGGGGCGTTCCGTGAGCTAGACTCGAAGGCGTTAAATGCAGACGACACAGACACATGCTGCGGTGCTCGGCGCCTGCTCTCGGTTCTAGCGCTGGCCGCGGTCGGCTGCTCGCGACAGCTCACCAACGCCACAACCGCACCGCCTCCTGTGATGGGACTGGATGGTCCTTACCTCGACGCCGTGCGGGCGCGAGCGGAGAGTGGTGATCGAACGATCGAAAGCGCGGTGAGAGGCGCTGCGACAGCGACGCGGAGAAGGCGTTGGCACTGGCGCCCATGTCGGTCATGGACAAGGCAGTCGTTCCGCCGAGCGGCGACAAGCACGACTACATGAGTCAGGCGCCGTATTGGTGGCCCGACCCGACGAAGCCGTGGCGGACGTCCGTACATCCGCCGCGACGGCGAACGCAATCCGGAGATCAACCGCATCACGGATCACGACAACCTTGGCCGGCTGACCGAGCGCGGTCTCCACGCTCGGTCTCGCCTTCTATTTCACAGGACGCGAAGACTACGCGAGGCATGCCGCACGCCTGGTTCGCACGTGGTTTCTCGATCCGGCGACGCGCATGAATCCACATCTTCGGTTCGGCCAGGGCATCCCCGGCATCACCGACGGCCGTGGCATCGGGATCATCGAAACGCGCGGGCTTCCGGAGCTGATCGATGGCGTGTTGCTCCTGAAGGCTGGAGAGGTCCGGCTAAAGCCGGACGCCACGAAAGCCGTTTGGACGACGGGCGACGAGATTGGGCTGCAGGCATGGATGCGCGAGTATCTTCTATGGCTCGTCGAGAGCGTGCACGGAAAGGACGAGAGCAAGAACGGCAACAATCACGAGACCTGGTACGACGTTCAGGTGGCCTCGCTCGCGCTCTACACCGGGCAGCGCAGACCTGGCGCGCCGGACGCTGGAGGGGTCGCGAGAGCGTATCGCGCGCCACATCGAGCCGGATGGCCGTCAGCCGCGCGAACTGGAGCGCACGCGCTCATGGGACTACAGCATCTTCAACCTGAGGGCGTTCTTTCAGCTGGCCGGCCTTGGGGAACGTGCTGGCGTCGACCTCTGGAGTCACCGCACGACTGACGGCCGCAGCCTCAAAGGTGGCGCTCGACTACCTCGTGCCGTTCGCGGCCGGCGATCGCGCCTGGCCGCATCCGCAGATCACGCCGTTCAGAGCCAGCGAGCTTCACTGGCTTCTGCGTCACGCAGCAGTGGCGTGGAAGGAGCCCGCAGTATCAGCAGCTCGCCGAGCGAGTGGGCGGCGGCAGTCCGCAGTTGGAGCTACGGTGATGAGGCGAGTGACTTGACGGAGTATTGACGCTCCAACCAAGCGGCTTCACTCCGATCGCCGGTCATCAGGCTCTGCGCCTTCACCCCGCGAGTAGGCATGATCGACCAGGTGCATGTCGACGGCGGAATCTATCGTCGGCGCAGCAAGCCGCAGCGACAGCCAGAGAGCAATGGCCAGGACGGCAATCGCAGTCAACGCGAAAACCGCCATCAGGTACCAAATCAACGATCGGAACGGCGCCAGCAGCTCACTGTGATCGGCAGAGAGTGCAACGAACCAGGTGAGCTCAGGATAGTTTCGACCCAGCTGGCTCGGCGCGAGAACCACCAGGCGTTTCGTTCCGTCGTCTGCTCCCGCATCGAATGTAATCGGCCCCGGCGCGATCTTGCGCTGCGCCCGCGACTCGAGTTCCTCGCGCATCAGGTCGGCCGCGAAGAATCGGTCGCCCTCCTTGTGCGGTCGACGTCTGAACACGATTGAGCCGTTCGGCCGTACGAGCATCGCCTCGGCGCTCGTTCCGAACTCGATGCCGCCGACGTCAGCGAGCATCTCGCGGCTGTCCATCACGATTTTCATGACCCCCGCGACCTGGTCGCTCGACGGCGCCGGCACCGGTACGGCGATCTCGAACGCGTACACACCCGCGCTCTCATCGCGCCGCACGTCACTGATGCTGACATGGCCGCGTCCCTCGTCGAACGCCTGCCGCCACCAGTCTTCGTCGGCCTGGAAATAGTCGGACGTGACGTTCGACGCCGCCACCAGACGGCCATATCGATCCGTGACCAGGATCTCCCGTTTCACGGGATCGTTGCGCGTCAGATCTGCGAGGAAACGCGATGCCGCCGACTCGAGCAGGGCTGAGCGCTCGGCAACCGCCGGCGCGGTCGCTCTGCCACCGCCGGTCGAGCTCCATTGCGGCACGCTCGTCGAACGGTCGCTCATTGCCCTCGGCCGCAGCCTGACGAATGTTCGGAACTCTAGCAAGCACCGCCGCATCCAGGATGCTCCTGAACACGTAGGCGTCGACGGTTCCGGCGATGTATTCGGCCATCTGAGCCAGCCTCGCACCTTGGGCTTCCTTGAGGCGGGCCCGGCCTATGCCGAGCACGACTGCGGTGCCGATTGCGAGGACTGGGAGGCCGACAAGAAGAATGACTGTGAAGGCCCGAGTGTTGATCGGCGGCCAGCGGGAACGCATGAGTCCCCCTTCGGAGGAAAACCGGGGACGAGCCGACTCAACTCCTAAATTCTGCCTGAGGACCAAGGATGTCAAGGTCGGAATGAGGTAACGGCCAGCGGCTGAAACTCTCCAAACGACATCGATCCATCCGCCGTCTAATGCCACATGCAGACCGTCTGGCAGGACATCCGGTACGGCTTGCGCGGCCTCTGGCCGTCAACCTTCTTTTGCCTGCCTCGCGGTGCTGACACTGGCGCTTGGCATCGGTGCCGCCACGACTGTCTTCAGCGTGATCCAGAACGTCCTGCTCGACCCGTTTCCCTACGCAGAGGCGGATCGGGTCGTCACCTTCCAAATCCGTGATGTGAGCAGTGCCCGGCCCGGTGGCCGCAACTACTTTCAGGTGCCGGAGTTCCTCGAGTATCTGGAGCAGAATCACGTCTTCGAAGAAGTGATTGGCGGAACACCAGAGGACGTGCTGCAGTCGACCGACGAAGGCACGGAGCTGTTGACGGGCGGTGTCGTCACGGCAAACAACTTCAGCTTTCTCGGCGTCCCGCCGCTGATGGGCCGCGGTCTTTCACCCGACGATCTGAAACCGGGGGCACCGCCGGTCTTCGTGATGTCGTACAAGATGTGGCTGAGCCGCTACAATCTCGACCCCGGCATCCTGGGTCGTGTGCTCGTTCTCAACGGCGTGCCCACGACGTGCGTCGGCGTCATGCCGCCACGGTTCACCAAGCTGGCCGCTGATCTCTACCGCCCGGTCACGTTGAACCGTGGTGATCCTCAGGTGAACCAGCGCTTCTTCATGTTCCAGGGACGGTTGAAGCCGGGAGTCACGTTCCAACAGGCCGAGGCAGATCTCGACCTCATTGCCCACCGGCTGGCCAAGATCTACCCGGATCGCTACCCACCGAAGTTCGTCGTCCGCATCGTGGGCTGGGCCGAGAGCATCGTCGGGCAGTTCAAGAAGACGCTGTACACGCTGGCGGCAGCCGTCGGCCTGCTGTTGCTGATCGCGTGCAGCAATGTCGGCAACATGCTGCTCGCGCGGGGCGCGGGCCGAGAGCGCGAGATGGCCGTTCGGGTGTCCCTCGGCGCGAGCCGATTCCGGGTGGTGCGACAGCTACTCATCGAGAGTCTGCTGCTGGCCCTCGCCGGCGCGCTCGTCGGCTGCCTCTTCGCGTACGGCGGAATCAAGGCGTTGGTGCTCCTGATTCCTGACGGACTCATCCCGCGCGAGGCGGACATCCGGTTGAACGTCCCTGTTCTGCTGTTCAGCCTGGTCATCACCATGTGCACGGCTCTGGTGTTCGGGCTTGCGCCTGCGCTGCAAACCGCGAAGCGCGACATGGTCGAGGCGTTGAAGAGCTCTGGTAAAGGGGTTCAGGGCGGCTTTCGCCGAGGGAAACTGCGAAGCGCGTTCGTGGTGGCCGAGGTGGCCTTGTCACTCCTGCTGCTGACGGGCGCCGGCCTGTTGATTCGAAATTTCGTCAAACTGCAGCGTGTGGATCTCGGACTGAACCCGGACAACATTCTGGTGGCGCGGTTGCCGCTCCCTCGCGGTCAGTACGAAACTGCCGCTGCCAAGCAGCGGTTCTTCGATGCGTTGCTGCAGCGACTCCACGCGCTGCCGGGCGTAGTCGCGGCTACTGAAACGTCAACGCTCCCGCCGTATGGTGGCATTCGCAGCGACGTCGACATTTCAGGGAAGCCGCAAGCGGAGAAGCGTCAGGCCTTGTTTCAGTTGTGCAGCGAGGGCTACTTCCCCACGCTGGGGCTTGCGGCTCCTTCGCGGGCGGACCCTGTCGAAAGACGATGTCAATGATGCGCGACGCATCGCGGTCGTGAATCAAACGCTGGTGAATCGTTTCTTCGGGTCCGAGGATCCGATTGGCCAGCGGATCAAATTCAGTTTCCTGGAAACCCTGCGTGACGGGCAGGCGGTCGAGAATCCGGTCTTCGAGATCGTCGGCGTGATCTCGGACGCGAAGAACCAGGGGATCCAGGATCCGCCGATGCCCGAGGCCTTCATTCCGTACACGGTGACTGGCGCCTTCGAACGCGGGATTCTGATCCGGACCGCAACGGCACCTGAGACCCTGCTGAACAACGTGCGACGCGAGATCTGGGCTGTGGACAGGAGCGTCGCGGTGACGATGACCGGAACGCTCAAGGGGTACCTGACGCAGTTTTCGTACGCGGAGCCGCGATTCTCACTCGTCCTGCTGGGAGTCTTCGCCGCCCTCGGTCTCCTCCTTGTCGCGATCGGGGTCTATAGCGTCATCGCGTACACCGTGTCCTGCCAGACTCACGAGATCGGAATTCGAATGGCGCTTGGCGCACGCCGCGGTGACGTCCTCGGCATGATCGTGTGGATGGGGCTGCGCCTCTTGGTCGTCGGCCTGGTCATCGGACTGCTGGCGAGTGTCGCGGCGACGCGAGTGCTGACATCCCAATTGTGGGACATCTCGCCGCGCGATCCGATCACGTTGATCGGGGCCGTGGCCGTGATGACCCTGGCCGGCCTGGTAGCCTGTTACGTCCCGGCGCGACGAGCGACGCGGGTCGATCCGATGGTGGCGCTCAGGTACGAGTAGCGTGTGCGAGTCTTCGCTCAGACTGCCAACTCCCAACTTCCAACTCCCAGAAACACTCTCGCCGATCGACTCTGAGTGCCTTGGGAGTTGGGCGTTGGGAGTTGACACGGTGCTTTTGGAAGGTCTAATCGCGGTAACGCTCGCGTCGCTCCCGTCGAAATCCCGCCGTCGACCAGTAGCGTCTGCCCGGTGATGTAGGCACTGGCGTCAGAAGCCAGAAACACGACCGCACCTTCGAGATCTTCCGGCGTTCCGGGACGCTTGAGTGGAATCCGATCGACGAGATACGACAGCCATTCGGTGTCCTCGTACATCACCGCGTTCTGTGCGGTTCGAAACCATCCGGGCGCCAGGCAATTGACGGTGATCCCGTGCGGTCCCCAATCGTCCGCGAGGCTCATCGTGAGCTGCTTGATGCCCCCACGGCTCGCGCCGTAAGGCGCCAGACCCGCGTAGCCAAAGACGGAGGTCACCGACCCGATGTTGATGATGCGGCCCGAGCCCCGCGGGATCATGTGCGCCGCGACAGCCTGCGCCACGAAGAACGCGCCGCGCAGGTTGGTGTCCAGCACCAGATTCCAATCCTCCCAGGTGACCGCCGCGGCGGGCTTCCGAACGTTGCAGCCGGCGTTGTTGACGAGCACGTCGATGCGTCCGAACGCCTGCTGCGCGGCGTCAGCCATGCGTCGGATGCTGCCCTCGTCCCGCACGTCGAGCTCGAGGCCGACCGCGCGGCGGCCGAGTGCTTCAATTTCGTTCTGGAACGGGCCGCAGCGCTCGATGGATCGACTGGTGATGACCGAGATCCGCGCCGGCGCGCGCCAGCGCCCGCGCGAATGTCTGGCCAAGCCCGCGGCTCGCGCCGGTCACGATGGCAACCCGTCCGGTGAGATCGAAGAGTGACATGGGCTGGTCCCGGTGCTCAGGGCCGGAGGATGACCTTCATCAATCCGCTCGCGCCGCGATAAGCCGATCGAACCAGGCCGGTCCTTCCTCGAGCGGCGCCGTCGCACTGATCAGTGGCGCCACGTCCACCGCGCCTCGCGTCATCAGGTCGATGCAGACCGGATACTCACCGCTCGATGCGCACGATCCGAGGAGCGACAGCTCGCGCGGTCACGACCATCTGCAGCGGCAGCGGCACACTCGGCGCCAGGTTCCCAACGAGCGTGACCGTTCCGCCTTTGCGCGCGCAACGAACCGCCTGATCCACGGTCTCGGACCTCCCCACGACCTCGAATACGTGATCGGCCCCGCGACCGTCCGTTCAGACGATGGACTTCGCCGGCCAGGTCGCCGGCGGCGGCGTCCACCGCCGAGCGCGCGCCCAGGCGAGTCGACATCGCGCGACGCCGTGCAGTCGACGTCCACGGCAATCACCGCGCGGCATCCGCTCGCCTTCAGCATCTGAATCACCAGCAGGCCTATCATTCCGCAGCCAATTACGACGATGCTGTCGCCGATCGGGCAGGCGGCTTGCGATTGACGGCGTGGACTGCGACCGAGACCGCTTCGATCAGTGCCGCATGCTCGAACGACAGCTCGTCTGGCAGGGCGTAGACGATGCGCGCAGGGACGGAAATGAATTCGGCAAAGGCGCCATGGCGTCGATACTCGGCGCACGACACGCCCAGGACGCGACGATCGTCGCACAGATTGATGTGGCCACCCCGACAAGGGGCGCAGACGCCGCATGACACAGTCGAGTCGAACGTCACGCGCGCCCCTGGGGACAGGTCGCGGACGCTCTCCCCTACCCGTTCGATCGTCCCGGCCGCTTCGTGACCCATGACGAGCGGAGGAATCCGCCGACCTGTCGATCCGTCGAAGCCATGCACGTCACTTCCACAGATCCCGCACGCGCGCACGCGCACCAGCACATCGTCGTCGCCGACGTCGGGCATCGGGACGTCGGCGATGGTCAGCGTCGACGGCGCGGTCAGCAGCAGCGATCTCAGAAGCCGAGTCCTTTCGCCTTCAACCGGACGCGCATCAAATACATGTCGGCGGTGATGTACAGCGTCCGCCCGTCGTCTCCGAACGCACAGTTGCCCGTGGCCTGACCCGTCAGGATCGTTCCGAGGTGCTTGCCGTCCGGTGTCAGGATCAGCACCCCGCCCGGGCCCGTCGCGAACAGGTTGCCTTCCGTGTCGATCTTCAGACCGTCGGGCAGGCCGCGACGACTCTTGGCCAGTGCGGCGGCATCGAAGAGGACGCGGCTCGATCCCAATGTGCCGTCCGGCCGCACCTCGAACGCCCGCCAGATGGGCGCCGCTGGATCGGATTGCGCGACGTACAGAGTTTTCTCGTCGGGCGAGAATGCCAGCCCGTTCGGCCTGGTCATCTCTCGTGTGAGCAGGCTCACCTCGCCGCTGCGATGCCGGCAAAACACGCCCTGATATGGAATCTCGCGTGCCGGATCCTCGAACTGCTTCACCATGCCGTATGGAGGATCGGTGAAATAGAGGTCGCCGCTGCTGTGAAACACGGCGTCGTTCGGGCTGTTGAAACGGGCACCCTCGTATCGATCGGCGAGCGTCGTGAATCGTGGTGCAGGCGCCGAGAGCGGCGCATCCATCACTGCGATTCGACGGTCGCCATGCTGACAGATGACCAGCCGTCCCTGGCGATCGAGGATCAGCCCGTTCGATCCCAACTCAGCGGCGCGAGGCTCGCTGGCGGTGTATCCAGATGGCTTCAGCCACTGTTTCGCGCCCTCGCCTTCCTTCCATCGCACGATGATGTTTTGCGGAACGTCCGAGAACAGGAGGAAGCCGCCGTTCTTCACCCAGACCGGCCCTTCACTCCAGTCGTACCCTTCTGCGAGGATCTCGACCTTCGCATCCGGCGCAATCAGTCGATCCAGAGCGGGATCGAGACGCTCGATCGTAGGCATAGCTGTTGTGACCCCTGCGGACTGCCCCACCAGCAATGGCGTCGCTGGCTTCATCGCGCTCAGCATGCTCGCCGTTGCGGCCAACATCGCGACCATGAAGTTTCGCATCAGTCCCACCCCAGGAGGCGCGAAGCTTGCTGCCAGATCGTCAGCGATGCCAGCGCGCCGAAGAACACGAATAGACCACACGAGAGCGACGGTGCGATATGACCTGACACCGATCGCCGGAGGCAATTCCCGTTTGTTCAGGGCAAGAAGAAGGGCCGAGTACAGGCACATCATCGTGCCGCCGACGCACGCGGAGATCACCAGCAGTGGAAGCGGCTGATCCAATCCGAGCAGAAGAATGACGCATCCAGTCGCGACGAGCGTCCAGACGAGGCGGAAATAGAGTCGGCTCTCGGAAATGGGTGAATGCTTCAGATACGTGGACTTCAGGACATCCGCCGTCAGCCGGCTCGTGTAGTCCGTAATACCCATCGAAGACGCAAAGAGCGAGAAGGCACCCACGGCCCAGAAGAATACGCCGAACCATGGCGCCACGATCGACTGTAGCCGGACGCCTTCGATGTGCAGGAAGGACACGCCGTTGGGCAGGTCCGGCCGGCCGAAGAGCGTCGAATGCGCCAGCATGGACGTGAGGCAGATGGTCGCGACACTGACCAGCACGAAGGTGAGGGCCTGTTCCGCGTTCGCGAAACGCCACCACCGCTGCCATCGTTCGAGGTTGGTCGTATTCATCTCGAACGCGTAGCGCACGGCGTCAGGCACGGCCTCCTCGACGCCTGTGACCGGGCTTACCAGCCGCGGCACGTAACGCCCCATGCCGAAGCCCTTATCGCGAATCCAGTTGCTCTGGCAGAGGTTCTGTCCGCCGCCCGCACCCGCGAACGCAATCGCGCCAAGCAGCAGCGCAAACCCCAGTTCCCTCGGAAACACGCCGACGCCGACAAGCCCTCCAGGCAGTGCGCGCCACGACGCGTCGCTGATCGCGTAGGCAACTGCCAGCGCGCCGAGCAGTGCGACGGCGGCCACTTTGACGAAGATCAACCGCTCGAGTGCCACGTAGACAACAGGCGCCAGCGTCAGTGACGCGCCGATGACGAGCAGCGCGCCGATTGCAATGAAGCGGGCGTTCCCGCCCACGATGTAGGTGGCCAGCGTGGCGGAGCTGATGGCCCAGCCGGGCCACAGGTTCGCGAAGTACACCATGACCGCGAATACCAGGCCCCAGTGCTTCCAGAACCTGTTGAACCCGCTCAGCGCCGTTTCGCCGGTTGCCAGCGTGTAGCGCTCGATCTCCATGTTCAGGAAGAACTGCGTGACGACGCCAAGGACGGCGCCCCAGAGGAACAGCAGGCCAACTTGCGAGGCGATGTAGGGCCAGAGGATGAACTCGCCCGAGGAGACGCCGACGCCGGCGGCGACGATGCCCGGCCCGACGATGCGCCAGGCACCGGACGAGAGCTCAGGCAGCTCACGGACGGCTTCCGGCGCGGAAACGGTGGACGGGGGCATGAAGCGGTTGTCAGGTCGTTGCCGTAGGCCCGACCTTTCAGGTCGGGCGTGTGCCGCATCAGCTCGTTGCTGGCTCGAACACGCCCGACCTGAAGGTCGGGCCTACGGTAGACCACGGACGACGAATTAGAACACGATTTTGAACCCGAGCTGGATGTCGCGCGGCAGGTTGGCCTGCGTCGTGACCTTGCCGAAGTTCGCGTTGGTCGGATCGTGTTGGGGTTGTTGAAGATCGGGTGGTTGAACGCGTTCAGGAACTCGACGTGGAACTGCGCGCGAACGCGGTCGGAGAAGCGCACCTGCTTGACGAGCGAGATGTCCCAGAGATTCAGGCCGTGACCTCGCAGGCCCTCGACACGGGACGGGAAGTAGCGCATGTTGTTCACCAACCGGATCCGCTGATCGTTGCGCTGCTTCGACAGGATCGACCACGCCGTTGGTCTGCACCGCGGCGTCGCTGAAGTAGAAGCCGCTGATGTCGAAGACCGGATCGTTCGTATCGCCGGAGTAGTCGCGTCTTCAGGCTTCCAGATCGCCATTGAAATAGATGTTGCGATCGTGGAAGCTGATCGGCCGTCCGCTCTGGCAGCTGACCGATGGCCTGCACGCTCCAGCCGCCGATGAATCCATCGACGAGCGGATCTGACACCGCTGCCCCACCGGCGATCGCGGCCAAACGGCAGCTCCCAGATGCCGCTGAGCGACGAAGCGGTGCGGGACGTCGAACTCCGAAGCCGCTCCTCGTACTCGGTGTCGGTCGGGTTCAGCTGAAGACACGCTCGGTGAACTTCGACCACGTGTAGGCCGCCAGGATCGTGTAGCCCTGCGTGAAGCGCTTTTCGACCTTGAACTGCGCCGAGTTATACCGGCTCGTCCCATCGATCGTCGAACGTCCGGACATTGCCAAAGTGCGGGAACGGTCGGAGCAGCTGCGAGCGCGCGATGGTCGCCGCCGTTGAAGCCGGTGTCCGGCAACAGTCCCCTGAAGCGGATTGGTGACCGCTGCGTCAGGAAAGTTGTTCGTCGCGTCGGTCGCGCTGGCGGCTGGTCGAAAGGTACTGCGCGGGGATGCCGTTGAGATCGATCTCGCCCGCCTGCGCGCCGCCACCCGTCGTCAGATCCCACCCGCGGCTGCCGACATACGCACCTTCCACCAGCCAGTGCCCCGGCAGCTCGCGCTGCACGCCGATCGTGTAGCGCATGTTCTGCGCGTTGTTGAACTCGGCGGCGGCACACGGACTGGTGCTGGAGTCGGTCCTGCCCGAGGAACGTGTCGGCACCGAGCGCGGCCCCGGCTGGCTGCGGTACCCCGTCAGGAAACGGGTTCGACAGGTGCCGCGGAACGTCAGCCCGTTGTCGAGCGTCGCGACGAGCGGCGTCGCCTGCGAGAACCCAGGCTGGAAAAACCGGAGATGATGAACGGGACGGTGTAGATGCCCCAGCCGCCCCGGAGCACCGTCTTGTCGTTCAGGTGGTAGGCGAAGCCGGCGCGCGGCTGGAAGTTGTTCTTGTCCGCGTCCCAGAACCCGCGGTTGCTGTCTGACGCGAAGGTCAGCCCGCCTTGAGCATTGAACGCGGAGGTCGGCAGCTCCGGGATGGGCGGCGGCGGCATAAGCGGCATGCGCGGCGCCTCGATGCTGATCGCGGCGGTCGGATCGAACTCGCGCGTGTTCCTGTTCTCCGACTCGGTCGTGGCGCCTTCGTAGTCGTAACGCAAGCCGAGGTTCACGGTCAGCCGGTCGGTGACCTTCCAGTCATCCTGGATGAACAGACTCTGATAGAGGTGCCTGTTCAGCCGCGTCGCCATTGACGGTCGAGCTGCCCGCCGGTCGGCAACCCGAGCAGGAGGCTCGCGAATGTCCTGGCCGAATTGAGCGCCGCCTGAGTTGTCCTGAGCGCGCGTAAACGCGGCGCTGTTTCGGAACAGGTACTCGCCCGCCTGCCGCTCGAGGTTGATGCCGATTCCTCTGTAGAGTCGCAGGTCGTATCCCGCGCGGATCGAATGGGCGCCGCAAGTCTCGCGTATAGGTCGGCTGAATCGAGTAGATGCTGTGAACGGTCGTGGCGGCGAGATTGTCTCCGATGTCCGTCAATGGTATCGAAGTCGAAGCACCGGGAAGTATCGTGCGCCGCCGAACTGTGCGACGACTGTCGGCGAGAGAAGCCGAGTGACGCGGGGTCGAACACTCCTCGTGCTGGCGGATGTTGGGCTCCTGGAAACCGCTGCCACCCTGCCCGGAGGTTGAACAGCGAGCTCGAGGTCGACCGTATAGACATGGTCGTAGGTCACGCCGTCGTTCTTGCGGATCAGGAAATTTCCCGCGGGATTGACGCCGTCAACCTCGCCGAAGAATGGCGTTGCGCGATTCGGTTCGATCGTTCCGCGTGTAGCGGACAAAGGCCTGTTGCTTGTCCGTGAGGCGGTGATCGACCCGCAGTCGAGACGCGAATAGAAGTCGTCCGTGCGCGGGTTGGTCGAGAAGTAGTTGTCGCGGCCCTGCGAGTCGGCCGCCTGATTCGGCGCGGGATAAGAGTTCAGCGCCGCCTGCGCGATGGGATTGATCAGCTCCCGCGGAATGATGTTGCCGGGAAACGGTGACCGCACGACGCGGTTCACCTTCCTGAGCGTGCGGTGAACGGATTGTAGATGGTGATGCCCTGCGCCAGCAACGAGGAGAAATCGCCATTGCGCATCGCCTCGGTCGGGACGGTGCGCGGACCAGGTTCGGGGAATTCGTCGTACAGCCACTCGACTGCGCCGAAGAAGAACGTCCGGTCACGGCCGTTGTAGAGGCCGGGGATGACGACCGGTCCCCCGAGGTAACCGCCGGGCCGATCGTACCCGAGCGAGGGCTTGGTCCCGCCGCTGCGGTTGACGAAGAAATCGGTCGCCGACAGCGACTCGTCACGCAGATAGTAATAGCCTTCGCCCTTGAGCAGAGTTCGTGCCGCTCTTCAGCGTCACGTTCATTTGGCGCCCGCGGTATGCCCATCGGCGGCATCGAAGCTGGCGGTCTCGACCTTGAACTCCTGAACGGCGCCCGCCGGTGGGACAAACGCCACGCGACGCCCATTGGCCATGTTCGGCGAGCCATCGAGCGTGAACTCGTTGCCACCCGACGAGCCGTCCGCGTCGATGGTCGACGAACCACCATTGTCGAAGGGACGCGAGAAGGTCAGGTCGCCCGTGTAGGCAATGCCTGGGACGTAGCCGCGAGAGAACGAACGGGTTGCCATCCGAGAGCGGCAGCAGCGAAATGCGCTTCTCGTCGATGACCTGACCGGTCGTCGCGGTGTTCAACTCGAGCAGCGGCGACTCCGCCGTCACGGACACGGTCTCTTCCAGTCGCCCCACCTCGAGGACGACGTCCACCGTCAACGCGTCACCCACCCTGACGTCAATGTTTTCGCGGATGAACTTCTTGAACCCCGACAGTTCGGCGGCGACCGTATACCGGCCGGGAGTCAGATACTGAATGGTGTAGTTGCCCTCGCTGTTGGTCGTGGCCGTGGACGCCACGTTGGTCGCGACGTTGGTTGCCGTCACGGTCACACCGGGCATATGCGCCCCCGAACTGTCGCTGATGCGGCCGGTAATCATGCCGCGGAAGTCCTGGGCCGCGACACCTGCCGAGAGACACACGAGCGATGCCGCCATCGCGCCCGCGCACATGATGCGGAGAGTGCTTCGCATACCGCCTCCTCCAAGATCCGCTCTCGAACACAACCAGCAAAGTTGAAACGCGCGTGACGGTAGCACAGCGTCTTCAGGCACCGAAGGCGGTAACCGTTACCCATCCGGAAGCGGTAAAGGGGCCTGATTTTGCATAGATCCAACCTCATCGGCGCGGAGTAACATGTCGCATGCGCGGGTAATTTCGAGTGACGGTATCCTTGCGCGATCTGGCCGGACAGCCCGAGAATTCTTTCAGCACAGGAGGAAGGCCCGTGAACGACAGCAAGCTCGTGACCCGGCGGGAATTCGTCAAGGCGGCGGGAGGCGCCGCAGCCGCCACGTCGTTGATGGGTGTCGCTCCGGCGCTGCAGCCAACCGCGCGCCGCCGCTACGCGATCGTCGGCACCGGCGACCGGGCACAGGGCATGTGGGGACGACCACTGAGAGAGAAATATGCCGACGTGCTGGAGTTCGTCGGTCTCTACGACGTAAATCCGAAACGGGCGGCCGCCGCCCGAGAGCTCATCGGCGTGACCTGCCCTATCTATTCCAGCTTCGAGGAGATGTGCGACAAGGCGAAGCCGGAGCTCCTCATGGTCACCACGGTTGACACCTTCCACCATGAGTACATCGTCAAGGGGCTCGACCGGGGCCTCGACGTGATGACCGAAAAGCCGATGGTCATCAACGAGACGCAATGTCAGGCGGTGCTCGACGCTGAGAAACGGAACAACCGCAGGATTATCGTGACCTTCAACTATCGATACGCGCCGAAGCACACGAAGATCAAGGAAATCCTGTTGTCAGGCGAGATCGGACGCGTGCTGTCGGTCGACTTCGCGTGGTACCTGGACGTCATTCACGGCGCCGATTATTTCCGCCGCTGGCATCGGCTGAAAAATCGCAGCGGCAGCCTGTGGGTGCACAAAGCCAGTCACCATTTCGATCTGATGAACTGGTGGCTCGCCGCCGACCCAGTGGAAGTCACCGCAGCGGGAAAACTGCGCGTCTACGGCCGGAACGGACAATTTCGCTCGACGAACTGCCGCGCGTGTCCGCACAAGAAGGATTGTCGCTTCTATTACGACATCAACTCCAATGCGACGCGCATGAAGCTCTACGTCGGAGCGGAGGACGCGGACGGGTACTATCGCGACGGCTGCGTCTTCCGCGAAGACATCGACATCTACGACACGATGTCAGCGGTCGTGAAGTATTCGAACGACGTCAGCATGAGCTACTCGTTGAACGCACACATGCCGTTCGAAGGGTTCCGCGTGGCGTTCAATGGAGAGCTGGGCCGGCTCGAGGTTCGCGACTACGAGCGTCAGCCATGGGAAGTGGCCGAAGAGGACGAGACCGAGATCTACGTCACGAAGAGCTTCGGCAAGCGAGTGCGCGTGCCGCTGCCACGCGTCGAAGGCGGCCACGGGGGCGGCGACGACCGGCTGAGGGACTTGATCTTCCGCAAGGCACAGGCACCCGATCACATGAAGCTGCCGGACTCGCGGGCCGGAGCGATGTCATGCCTGACAGGGATTGCCGCCCGCAACAGCATCGAACAGAATCGATCCGTCCGAATCGCAGATCTGGTCAAACTCTGACGTGCGCCGCGTCCTTCTGCTCGCGTCCGCAGCCGTCGTCTTTGGTGCAGGACTGGCAGCGTCGGTGCGCGCACGCGCCACGTCTGAGACGCTGCGCAGCCCAGACGGACACGTCGTGTTCACAATGGGAACGACCGCGGGGGCAGTGACCTGGACGGTGTCCTTCCACGGCCTTCCTGTGATCGAATCTTCTGCGCTCGGCATCATCGTCGACGACGTTGACCTCGGCCGCAGCGCGACGCTTGGCAAGGTCGAGCGGTATCAGGTTCAGGAAGACTACGACTGGCGGGGCGCGAAATCGAAAGCCGTCGATCGGTCCAACGGCATGCGCGTCAGCGTTGCCCACAGCTCCGGAGTCCGATACATCGTCGACGTCCGTGTGGGAAACGATTCGGTCGCGTTCCGGCACAGCGTGCCAGGGTCCGGACGCCGAGTGCCCGACGGAGGTTCCACGTTCACCTTTCCGAACGGCAGCATCGTGTGGTCACACGGTCTGCGCGATCATTACGAGGCGGTCTACGTACGCCGCCCTGTCGAGGATGTCGCTGAAGGCGACTGGGGCGCACCGCCGATCACGGTGAAGCTGCCGGGCAATGCCGGTTATGCTGCGGTCACCGAAGCTGACCTGCGCAACTACGCCGGAATGGCGCTCCAGTCTGACGGTCGTCGCGGGTATCGCGAACGGCTCGGCCACAGCCACCCGGCCAGTTACCCATATACGCTGCGTTTCGGCGATGACAACGCCAAGCGGCTGTCTGTTCCCGCCGCCGTCGACGGCCCGATCGCCACACCGTGGCGCGTCGTCATGCTGGGGCGGGATCTGAACACCCTCGTCAACAGCGATGCCGTCCACAACCTCTGCCCGCCGCCTGACACTCGCATCTTCCCGAAGGGGCTGCATACCCCGTGGCTCAAACCGGGGCGAGCCGTCTGGAGATACCTGGACGGCGGCGAGAACACCGTCGAGGGGATCAAGGAGTTCTCCCGGCTTGCAGGCGAGCTCGGGTTCGAATATCAGGTCGTCGAGGGTCAATGGCAGAAATGGACGGACGCCGAGCTGCGCGACGTGATCGAGTATTCAAGGGCGCGGGGCGTCGGCATATGGGTGTGGCGACATCGCAATACTCTGGGTGATCCGGCGACGCGGCGTGCGCTGTTTGCTTCGCTGCAAAAGGCCGGTGTCGTCGGGCTAAAAGTGGACTTCCTCGATCACGAGGCGAAGGAAGTCATCGACCTCTACCAGGACATCCTGCGCGACGCTGCCGAACACCAGTTGATGATCGATTTTCATGGCGCCAACAAGCCCGCCGGTGAATCGCGGACATGGCCGAACGAGATGACGAGGGAGGGGATTTTTGGCCTCGAGCACCGACGCATGGAGGCGTGGGCGACTTTCAACGCGACCTTCCCGTTCGTGAGGATGCTCGCGGGACACGCCGATTACACGCCGGTCGTGTTCGGGGAGCGGAGGCGCGAGACGAGTTGGGCTCACCAGATCGCCAGTGCGGCGATCCTCACGTCACCGCTGCTCGTCTATGGTGGGCATCCGGGCTCGTTGCTGGCGAACCCTGCCGTCGAGATGATCAAGAGCATCCCCAGCGTCTGGGACGAGACTCGGGTGTTGCCGCCATCGGAGATCGGGGAGCTCGCCCTCTTCGCGCGCCGCAGTGGTAACCGCTGGTTTGTCGCGGCCATGAATGGCCCTGCCGCGCGGACCGTGAAGGTCGACCTCTCGTTCCTGCCCACAGGCACCTGGCGCGCGCTGGTCGTTCGCGACAATCTCGAGAACGACGCCGCCGTCGAGGTCGAGACGCGGGAGGTTTCCGGCGGTACTCGAAATACCCATGCGCGCCGCCGGCGGCTTCATCATCCGCCTGACGCGCTAGAGGCATCCCTTCAAGCCTGTCGGATTGCTGGAGCGATCCTACATTTTTGTCGCTTGGAAGCAACCTCCCAGTGTCGCGCAGGATTCCCCCAAACAGCTGATTCCACTCGCGTTGATGGTCCTCGTGCCTGGACTCCCCGCGTGCACCGGTCCTTGCTCCTTCGGCGTCGTCACTAGTTGTCTGCCCTGAATTCAACCGGAGGCGGGGAAACGTGAACCCAAGCGACACCACGTGGATGCTGATCTCGACGGCGCTGGTCGTGTTGATGACGCCGGCGCTTGGATTCTTTTATGCCGGGCTCGTCCGCGGCAAGAACGCACTCAATACGCTCATGATGAGCGTCATCTCGCTCGGATTCGTGGGTCTTGCCTGGGCGATGGTCGGGTACTCGATCGCGTTTGCCGGCGATAGACCGTTCTGGGGCGGCGCCGATCATCGTGCTGCTGCGGGGGGTCGGTCTCGATCCGCGCGGGACGATTCCGCACCTGTTGTTCATGGCCTTCCAGGGCACGTTCGCGATCATCACGGCGGCATTGATCTCAGGAGCCATCGTCGAGCGGATCCGGTTCGCCCCGTACCTGGTGGTCCTGACCGTGTGGAGTCTTGTCGTGTATGCGCCCGTTGCGCACTGGGTGTGGGGCACCGGCGGCTGGCTGGCCGGGCTCGGCGCCCTCGACTTCGCGGGTGGCACGGTCGTTCACATCACGGCCGGAGCGGCTGCCTGCGTTGCGGCCATCCGGCTCGGTCCGCGACAGGACTACAGCCGGCGTGCCCTCCTGCCGCACTCCGTCCCGTTCACGCTGCTCGGCGCGGGCCTGCTCTGGTTCGGCTGGTTCGGTTTCAACGGCGGCAGCGCCCAGGCGGCAAATGCGCAGGCCGTGCTCGCCTTCGTCAACACGCTCCTGGCGCCGTCAGGAGCGCTGGTGACCTGGACGCTCCTCGACCTCTTCCGCACCGGACGGGCGACCGCAGTGGGCGTCGCGACCGCCATCGTCGTCGGGCTGGTAGCGATCACGCCAGGCGCAGGCTTCGTCAGCCCGCTCTCGGCGATTGCGATCGGTGCTATCGCCGTCGCGCCCAGCTACTATGCGCTCCTCTGGCGGGTCCGGACGCGTCTGGACGATGCGCTGGATGTGGGCGCGGCGCACGGGCTGGGCGGCATCACGCGGCGCGCTGCTGACCGGCATGCTGGCACAGCGTGCGTGGGGCAGCCCGGCCGATGGCCTGCTGTTCGGTAATCCCTCCCAAGTCGGCGTCCAGATCGTGGCGGTGCTCGTGGCCGGCGGGTATAGCGCGATCCTGACGCTCGGCATCGTCCGCGCGATGGAAGCGATCGCGCCTGTGCGTGCCGCACCCGAGGACGAGGCGATCGGGCTCGACGTCAGCGAGCACGGCGAGGAAGCCTATGCGCGCGAGGACGGCGCAATCCTGATCCTGTCTTCGAAGGCATCGCCCCAGCGTGTGACGGCGCTGTCGCCCAGCCTGACCACACAAGGAGAATCCAGATGAAGCTTGTCGTCGCCATCGTGCGTCCTGAAAAACTGACGGACGTGCTCGAGGCGTTGTTTCTTGCGGAAGTGCGGGGCCTCACGATCAACCGTGTCCAGGGGCACGGCGGCGAAACCGAACCGGTCGAAACCTACCGGGGGACCACGGTGAAGATGGCGCTGTCGGAGAAGATCCGCCTGGAAATCGCGGTCTCGGATCACTTCGTCGACCTGACCGTCGGGGCGATCCTGACGGCTGGAAGGACCGGACGGGTCGGCGACGGCAAGGTGTTCGTGCTGCCCGTGGACAAGATCTTCCGGATCCGTACCGGCGAACAGGACCAGGCGGCGGTGACGCCCGGTCGAGGATTTCCCGCTCGTCGCGCGGATCGAGAGTCGCGCTGACCCGGCAACAGATCGCCGTCTCCGCCCCTATCCCCGGAAGCGATCGGCATCAATCCGGTATTTCCGAACCTTGTAGTTGACGATCCGCTCGGTGGTGCCCAGCAGGCGGGCGGCCCGGGCGCAGTTGCCTCGGCTGGACTTCAGCGCGTCCTGCAGGAGATCGCGCTCGAAGGCTTCGACGCTCTCGCTCAACGAGACTGCGCGGCACGGTTCCCGAGGCTTCCGCGGTCTGGAGCGTCGGCGGCAGGTGGTGGCCATGGATGACGCCGCCATCGCAGACCAGGACCGCCCGTTCCAGGGTGTTCTCGAGCTCGCGGACATTGCCTGGCCAGTGATAGCTCGTCAGCATGTCGATGGCCGGCGTCGAGACGCGCCGGATCCGCTTGCCGTGCTCGCGAGCGTGCTTTTCCAGGAAATGGTCGGCAAGCAGCATGATGTCCGGCTTCCGCTCCCGCAGCGGCGGCGCGAAAATAGTGAAGACGGCGAGGCGATAGTACAGATCCGCACGAAACCGGCCTTCGTCGATGAGCGTTTCGAGTGGTTGATGCGTGGCGGCGATCAGCCGCACGTTGATCTTGATAGACGCGGTGCCGCCAAGCCGCTCGATCTCCCGCTCCTGGAGGACTCTCAGCAGCTTCACCTGCGATGGACGTATTCAGATCGCCGATCTCGTCGAGGAAGAGCGTGCCCGCCTTCCGCGAGCTCGAACCTGCCCTTCTTGGTCCCATGCGCTCCAGTAAATGCGCCGCGCTCGTAGCCGAAGAGCTCGGACTCGATCAGCGAATCGGGCAGGGCCGCACAACTCACTTTGACGAACGGCTTCTTCCCCGTGGCGAGTTGTGAGTGGATCGCGTGCGCGATCATCTCCTTGCCCGTGCCTGATTCCCCGCGGATCAGGACGGTCGTATTGCTGCGCGCGACCTGCGTCACTTGCTCGTACACCTGCTGAATCGGGGCGCTGTTCCCGACGATGTGGCGGAAGGCGTGGCGCTCGCGAAGCTCGTCGCGCAGGTGTTCGTTCTCTTCGGCCAGCCGATGGCGATCGGCCTGCACGACCCGGGAAGACTTGACCGCCTGGGCAATCATCGACGCCACGAGGCGGTAGAACTCCAGCGAGCGCTCGTAGTCGCGATCGGCCTTGAATCGCAGAAGGATCTCGAGGGCGCCCGCCGCACGACGGCCGAGCAGGATGGGGACGGCAATGAAGGTCCGTTCCTGACGCTCCCCCGGCCGGGCCGGGGCGTCAGGGCGGGCTCGCGGCTGACCTGCGGCACGACGACCGCCTTTCCGCTCTCCATCACGCGCGTCGTAATGCCATCGACGGCCCGGCTGCCGGCGCGGCCCCCGGCTTGACGCATGCCGATAGCTGCTTCGGCTGAAGCTCGTGCGTCTGCTCCTCGACGAGCAGCACCGATCCCCCGGTGACCTCGTGGCGCCGTTGAAGGATCGCGATGACCGAGTGCAGCGCGCTCTTCAGGTTCAGGATGCCGGACAGGGCCTGGCTGATTTCGAGGAGCGTGGTCAGGCGGCGGATCTCGTTGGTGTGGTCGCGGGCAGGAGCCGACATTGTTGTCGCGCAAGATGTCAGAAGTGACGAAATTGTAGGAAACGATTATACGATCGGCCGACGATGGCTTGGACGGCGGGAGCTGGTAGGTGGGAGTCGAGCCGTCCGGCCGGCGGCGAAACCGGAGCGCGATGCCGCGTCCGGGTAGCCTCAGCGAGATCACGAGCACCGCTTCGAGCACCAGCACGCCGGCCAGTACGAGGAGGCCGGCGGTGTAACTCGACGTGCCCTCCCGCAGCCAACCCATGACCGATGGCCCACCGCGCCGCCGAGATTCCCGATCGAGTTGATGAGCGCGATGCCGGCGGCGGCAGCCGTTCCGCCCAGGAACATCGGAGGAATGGCCCAGAAGACGCTTTGTACGAGCGCTGACCGAGCTGAGAGAGTGTGAAGCCAAGCACCAGCAGCGGCAAGCTGGACTGAAACATCACCGCAACCAGCAATCCGGCGGCGGCGGTGAGTGCACATGCCGCAACGTGCCACTTGCGCTCGCCCATCCGATCGGAATGCCGGCCGATCACGACCATGCCGACCAGCGCGGCAACGAAGGGGATGGTCGTAATCGCGCTCAGCGCGAGTCCGTCCAGCCCAGACGCATCCCGCAGAATCCTCGGCAGCCACAGGAAGATCCCGTACGTGACGAGCGTATTGAGAAAGTAGATGCCGAGAGAAGCCAGACGCTTCCGCTGGCCAGGCTTTGCCGAGTGAGCGATGGTGATTTCCGTCCAGCGTGGCCCGTTCGCGTCGCATCGTTTCAGCGAGCCACGCGCGCTCAGGTTCGCTAGCCACGTCGCGTGCTCCGGCCTGTCGGTCAACACCCACAACGCCAGCCACGCCGAGCACGACGGCCGGGAGGCCTTCGACGATGAACAACCACTGCCAGCCGTGCAAGCCAGCGAGCCATCGAGCTTCAGCAGCGCTTCGGATGCAGGGGCGCCGACGATCATCGCGATGGGCGCTGCCATCATGAAAAGCGCTCCCGTGCGCGCGCGCTCGGCGGCAGGAATCCAGTACGTCAGGTACAGCACCATGCCGGGAAAGAAGCCCGCTTCGGCAATGCCCAACAGGACACGCGCGACATAGAACGTCGTCGTATCCGTCACGAACATCGTCCCCATGGACACGAGGCCCCAGATCACCATGATGCGGGCCATCCACAGCCGCGCCCCGACCCGTTCGAGGATCAGGTTGCTCGGGATCTCGAACAGGCAATAGCCGAGAAAGAAGAGACCGGCGCCAACCCCATAGGCGGCATCACTGAGGCCCAGGTCGCGCTGCAGCGCGTGGCCGCAAACCCAATGTTGACCCGGTCGATGTATGCGACGACGTAGCAGAGGAAGGCGAACGGAATCAGCCTGCGGGTAACACGTTTTACGACGAGGGGTTCATGACGGGGGTTCATGACGGGGGTTCATGACGGGGGTTCATGACGAGGGTTCATCACGAAGGTTCACACGGATCGTGGCCATTGTGCGCGAAATCGAGCGGGATAATCGCGAAAGGTAACAGGCCTGACCGAGGGGCGCGCGGGCAGCGGCCGGAGCTAACGGGAACGGTAAAGGCGTTTACTTAAGCGATAAAGTTTGGTAATACCTCCCCGTCTGCTTCATGCCGGCTGGGCCGGTCCGAGGCGGGGGGAGAGACTGCATGTGCACACTGAGGTTGGGAGTCCTGTGCGTGCTTCTGGCGGCGGGCGCCATCGCGGTAAGGCCTGGCACGGCCGCCGCTCAGAACGTGACCGGAACGATTGCGGGGACGGTTGCCGACTCCCAGGGGCAGGTCATCCCTGGCGCGACGGTGACGGTCGTCAATGAAGCGACCAGCGACAGCCGGACGGCGACCACCGGCTCCAGCGGCAGTTTCCAAGTCACCAACCTGCTGCCGGGAACCTACACCGTTCGTGTCGAGATGGCCAGCTTCCGGCCCATGGAACGAACGCGCAACGTGCTGAGCGCGTCGGAACGCCTGTCGCTGGGTGTACTGACACTTCAGGTGGGATCAATCGGCGAGACAGTCACCGTCGAAGCGACGGGCACGCACGTCAACGTGGCTGAAACTCAGCACAGCGGGCTCATCACGTCGAAGCAGATCGAACAAATCCAGGTGCGCTCGCGCGATGTGACGTCGCTCCTCCGCCTCGTGCCAGGCGTTCGCTACGAGGACAACGTGGAGGCGATGGGCGACAGCTTCGGCACCCTGATTCCACACGTCGGCGGCCAGCGGCGCGACTGGAACACCGTGATGATCGACGGCGTGCTGGGCAACGAGATCGGTCAGGCCAACCGCCTGGGACAGGCGATCAATCTCGACTCCATCGCCGAAATCAAAGTCCTCCTGAACAGCTATCGCGCCGAATACGGCCGCACCGGCGGCGGGCAGATCCAGATCATCACCAAGAGCGGCAGCTCGCGGTACTCCGGCAACCTTTACTACTACGGCCGCCACGAGAATCTGAACGCGAACAACTTCTTCAACAACAGGGCAAACCGTGACAAGGCGAGGTACCGGTTCAACACGTACGGCGCCAACCTTGGAGGGCCGGTGCCCGGCGCCCCCAAGCAACTGTTCTTCTTCTATTCGCTGGAGACGCCGATTACCGAGAAGCCAGGCGCGCTCCTCAACTGGATGATGCCGACGGAGCTCGAGCGGCGCGGGGACTTTTCGCAGACGCTGGACAGCGCCGGACGTCTGGTGGTCATCCGCGACCCGGTGAACGGGTCAGCCGTTCCAGGGAAACGTCATCCCCGCCGAGCGCATCAACCGTAACGGCCAGTCACTGCTGAACATTCTCCCCCTCCCCACGCTCTTCGATCGCAACTTCACCGGCGGAAACTTCAACCATCAGACAGAAGCGGTTGCGGACAATCCGCGACGAAACCAAATCCTGCGCGTGGACTGGAGGCCCTCGGACAGCGACAGCTTCTACTTCACGTTCAAGGACTGGCGATCGGATCAGCGCGGTGTCGGCGGAACGGGCGGCGTGACGGCCGGACCCGCCGCGTGGGGCTGGTTCAATGCGCACTATCTGAATACCGATCGCGGCGGCAGCGCGAACTACACGAAGATCCTGAGCTCCAACGTCGTCAACGAAGCCGCGTTCGGGGTCCGGGCACAGACCGAACAGTTCTACCCCCTCGAGCGATGACGACTGGGATCGCGCCAGGCGGAGCACGTACAACTTCACGCTCGGACAGTTCCATCCCGAGCTGAACCCCGAAGGCGTGCTGCCCAAAGTCACGTTCGGTGGCTCGAATCCGCCGAACTTCACGTTCGACAATCGTCTGACGGAGAAAGGCGCGCCGTGGCTGTTCTCCTTCCGCAACGACTTGACCTGGGCCCGCGGCAGCCACACGTACAAGACCGGCATGTACTGGGAGCGATTACACAACTCAGAAGGAAAAGGAGGCGTGGGGGCCGGACCGTGGGCTGGCCAGCTCAACTTCACCGTCGATACCAATAATCCGCTCGATACGCGCCATCCGTTCGCCAACGCGCTGCTCGGCGTCTTTCGCGACTACACGGAGATCGACGCGTATCCGGAAGTGCAAGCCCGGCGGACGCTGCTCGAATGGTACGTGCAGGACACGTGGAAGGTCAGCCAGCGCGTCACCCTGGACCTCGGCATGCGATTCCTCTATTACCGGCCGTGGTATAGCACGCTGCCGACCGCCGTGTTCGTGCCCGAACGCTACGACCCGGCGCAGGCGCCACGACTGTATCAACCGGCGCGGATCAACAATCAGAACGTCGCGTTGGACCCGGTCACCGGCCAGACGCTGCCCAACATCTTCGTTGGCAGCTTCGTGCCCAACTCAGGCAACCTGTACAACGGGATGGTGACCAACGACGATCCCAACTACCCTCGAGGTTTCCGCGACAATCAGGGCATTCACCCGGAGCCGCGCGTCGGCCTCGCCTGGGACATCTTCGGCGACGGCAGCACGGCGCTTCACTCGAGCACCGGCATTTACCACAACGCCCACATCACCGCCCGGAGCATGGACAGTGCGGCCAACAACCCGCCGGCGGTGAACACGCCGACCATCAACTACGGCACGATGGATACGCTGCTGCAGGGCGCCGGATTCTCGCTGCGTCCCAGCAATGTGTTCGGCCTCGAGCGCGACGCCAAGACGCCCACCAGCTACACCTGGTCGATTGGTATTCAGCGCGATCTCGGCTGGGGCACGGTCGTCGACGTGACCTATTCGGGCAGCACGACGCGAAATCTCGAAATCGTCGCCGACATCAACGCCGTTCCTGACGGCGCTCGCTTCGTCGACGTCAATCCGCAGAACGCGAACCCGCAGAATCCAGCGACCGCGCTTCCCGCAGAGTTCCTCCGGCCGTATCGCGGGTATCAGAACATCAACTTCCGTGAACACCACGGCACGTCGGACTACCACGGGCTCCAGGTGCAGGTGAACCGGCGGTACATCCGCGGATTGCAGTTCAGCGCCGCCTATTCCTTCGGCAAGACTCGCGGTGTGGCGGACGAAGATGAAGGCGGCGTGAGCATCGCACGGCCGCTCGAGGCATGGTTCGATGCGCCCTACGCGTCCAGCCAGGCGCACAACCTGGTGATCAACTACACCTGGGACCTGCCGAGTGTCAGCCGCATTTGGAACAACGCGCTCGTGCGGGCGGTGCTCGACAACTGGCAGCTCTCCGGCGAAAACGCGTTCGTCAGCGGCGACTGGTCCCCGGTTTTCCTGGCGACGACCGACAACTTCGATTTCACCGGCGGGGACGGCGGCGCCGGCACGAACGTCGCTCCGCCCAACGGCGGCGATGTGCGTGTGGTCAGGCCCCGGATCGTGGGAGACGTGACCACAGGCAATCGCAACGCCGCGCCGGATCAGCCGGGCTCATGGGTCAACATCGACGCCTTCGCACGGCCCTCCGGACGCGGCGACTTCGGCGATGCGCCGCGCACCGTGTTCCAGCTTCCGGGCATCAACAACTGGAACATCTCGTTCTTCAAGAATATCCCGATGGGAGGATCGAGGCGGCTGCAGTTCCGCTGGGAGATCTACAATCTGCTGAATCATACGCAGTTCAGCACACTCGACAACACGGCACGGTTCGATGTCGCAGGCGTACAGGTCAATCAGCAGTTCGGGAAAGCCACTGCGGCGCGGAATCCGAGGATCATGCAGGGGGCGATTAGGTTTACATTCTGAACACGTGCGACGTCGCGTCGACGTGCGACGTGCGGACGTGCTAGCTTGTCACGTGCGGACGTGCTGCGTGCGGACGGGGGTCAGGCAGGTATGACAAGGAGGGAGTTTCTCGCTGCTCCTGCCGGCCTGATCCTGGCGGGCATTGCGGCTCGCCAGGACCTGGATCTTCGGACGATCGAACGAGCGAGGGTCCTTCGCGCGGCCGATCAATACCTTCGTCAGTCGCCGCAGACGATCACGGCCGCGTCGAGTCCGCGCAGCGCCGGCGGCCGCCACGATTACTTCTCCGAAGGGGACTACTGGTGGCCGGACCCTTCCAATCCTGACGGACCTTACATCCAGCGGGACGGGATGACGAATCCCGACAACTTCGTCGCCCATCGTCACGCGCTCATCCGGCTGAGCCTTCACGTGCCGGCCCTCGCCGCGGCCTGGCTGATTACGCGCGACCGGCGTTATGCCGATCACGCGGCACGTCACCTGCGGGCCTGGTTCATCGACGACGAGACCAGGATGACGCCGAATCTGTTGTACGCGCAGGCTATCAAGGGCCGCGTCACCGGTCGCGGCATCGGCATCATCGACACGCTGCACCTTGTCGAGGTCGTTCAGGCGATAACGGTACTCGAGGCAACCGGTGCGCTTGCCTCACGCGAGCGTGAAGGAACGCGCCAATGGTTCGAGCGGTACCTCACGTGGATGACCACGCACGAGTACGGACAGGCGGAACGTGATGCGAAGAACAATCACGGAACCTGCTGGGTCGCACAAGTGGCGGAGTTCGCACGCTACACGCACCGCGACGATCTCACGGCGTTCTGCCGCGAGCGATTCACGACCGTGCTGGTGCCAGGGCAGATCGCGCCCGACGGCAGCTTCCCCGAAGAGTTGCGCCGCACGAAGCCCTACGGCTACTCGCTTTTCAATCTCGACGCGATGGCGATAGTGGCTCAGATCCTGGATCCTGCCGGTGCTCGGGGCTCGGGGCTCGGGACTCGGGCAGATTCCTTATGGAAGTTCGAAACGCCTGATGGTCGCGGGATCGGCAAGGCGCTCGCCTTCATGTATCCGTTCATCAAGGACAAGTCACGCTGGCCGCACAAGCCCGACGTCATGTATTACGACGAGTGGCCGGTGCGGCATTCCGCGCTGCTGTTCGGCGGGCGTGCGCTTGGCCACCCGGAGTACGTCGATCTCTGGCGTACGCTGAAGGCCGATCCTACCGTGGAGGAGACGATCCGCAACTACTTCATACGGCAACCGTTGTTGTGGGTCGACCGGAGTCGGGCGTGACGCAGCTGACTCGCCGCGAACTCCTCCGTGCCACGGCGGCCGCGCCAATGGCGGCACTGGCTTCGCAGCCCCTACAGGGCTTCCAGGACCATGGCGGGCTCGACATCGGGATCTTCCTCAAGGCACCGTGGCAGGCCGTCGGTATGGACGGCGAGCCGCTCACCGGCGTCGAACGTGTCACGGACGTGGAAGGGTTCCGTCTGCCAGTCCAGTGTGTCGAACATCGGTCGTGAACCGGTGCGAATCAAGCACATTGTCCTGTTTGACGTCGCCCACGCGCTTCCCGGCGAGACCGCGCTCTACGGCGAGGGCTTCCAGATGCTGACCCAGACCGGCGGCACGCTCAGCCAACCGGTCGATCTCGGGAACTACACCGATCCGAAGCATTACCGGTTGCTGGAGCCTCCTGGCACACGCGTCGTCTATGGTCTCGCGACGTTCAAAGCCTCCGAAGGTCCACATCACGTCCTCGCATTCGGCTCGTGCAGGCGTTTCAACGGCGCACTGCACGTTCGACCGTCGTCCGTGCAGGTTGTTGTCGAGACCGAGGGGCTGACGCTGGAACCCGGGCGGCAATGGATGCTCGAAGAGTTCTCGTTCACGTCCGGGGCCGATCGTGACGCGCTCTTGTCTGGAGTCGCGCAGCGCCTCAACGCGAACCACCCACCGCTTCGGTTCGCTGCTCCACCGGCCGGCTGGTGTTCCTGGTATTGCTTTGGCCCGCGAGTGACGGCACAGCAGGTGCGCGACAACCTTGACGTCATCGCGAAGCAGATTCCCGGTCTGAAGTACATCCAGATAGACGATGGGTATCAGCCGGCGATGGGCGACTGGCTGGAGACCGGGCCGGCGTTCGGCGGCAGCGTTCAGACCGTGCTCAAGGAGATCCGTGCACGTGGCTTCGAGCCAGCGATCTGGGTCGCTCCGTTCATCGCCGAAGAAGGATCGAACCTGTTCAAGGCTCACCCCGACTGGTTCGTCAAGGATGCCGAAGGCAATCCGCTGCGTGCGGACAAGGTCACGTTCGGCGGATGGCGGCGCGGTCCCTGGTATGCCGTGGACGGCACTCACCCAGACGCGCAGGCGCATCTCGAGACGGTGTTTCGCACGATGCGGCAGGAATGGGGCTGCACCTACTTCAAGCTCGATGCGAATTTCTGGGGTGCTATTCACGGCGGACGGTTCCACGACGCTGCCGCCACCCGTGTCGAAGCGTATCGCCGCGGAATGCAGGCAGTCCTTCGCGGCAGCGGCGATGCGTTCATCCTCGGATGCAATCACCCGATCTGGCCGTCACTCGGGCTGATACACGGATCGCGAAGCTCGAACGACATCAAGCGTGAGTGGAAACGCATCGAAACGACGGCACGGCAGAACCTGATGCGCAACTGGCAGAACGGCCGTCTCTGGTGGAACGATCCTGATGCCATCGTGCTCACGGGCGACCTTCCGGACCATGAGTTTCGCTTCCACGCAACGGCGATTTTCGCAAGCGGCGGTATGATCCTCTCCGGGGACGACTTGACGGCTATTCCGCCAGCGCGGCTGGCGATGCTGCGGACGCTCGAACCTCCGACCGGCGTCGCGGCGAGATTCGATGACGATACGTTGCGCGTGGGTGTCGTCGACTTGAAGGATCGCCGTTTCGTGTGCCTCTTGAATTGGCAGGAGACGCCACAGCAGCTGTCGTTTTCAATGCCGCGGCCGGCACGCGCCATTGACGTGTGGACTGGCGAGGACCTCGGCCGAATGGAGGGCCGGACCACGGTCACCGTAGGCCCGCACACCGGACGCCTTCTCGAGTGTAGGCCCGCATGACAACTCCGAGCTGCCCTTCTCACCGCCGTCGTGTGCGGCACGATCGCGGTCTCGCACCTCATCAGCCAGACGGGGCCGCCACTCCAGATCACGTTCATCGACGTCGAGGGCGGGCAAGCGACGCTCTTCGTCACAGCTTCCGGCGAGTCGATGCTGATCGACGCCGGCTACGAGGGTTTCAACGAACGGGACGCGGATCGAATCGCCGCCGAAGCGAAACGCGCCGGTGTGTCACGGATCGACTACATGATCGTGACGCACTACCATCGCGATCACGTGGGCGGCGTCCCGGCACTCGCGGCCAGGATTCCCATCGGAACCTTCGTCGACCATGGGCCGACAGTCGAGAAGGGAGAGCAGCCCGATGCCTTGTTCGCTGCGTACGTGAAAACACGGCAGAAAGGACGGCACCTGCAGGTCAAGCCCGGGGATCGACTGCCGATTCCCGGGCTGGACACCTGGATTGTCTCTTCGGCAGGTGAAGTGCTTCGGCAACCCCTCGCCGGCGCCGGAAGCGCCAATCCGCTGTGCCGCGAGTTCGTTCCGAAACCCGACGACCCGACCGAGAACGCGCGGTCGGTGGGGATGCTGATCGGTTATGGCCGGTTCCGGCTGCTCGACCTCGGCGATCTCACGTGGAACAAGGAACACGGTCTGGCCTGCCCGACGAACCTTCTCGGGCGCGTGGACGTCTACCTGACCACACATCACGGCACGCCATCGTCCGGGCCAGCTGTCCTCGTGCACGCGGTCGCACCGCGGGTTGCAGTGATGAACAACGGATCGAAGAAGGGAGGCTCGCCGGAAGCGTGGAAGACGGTGCGGACGTCACCAGGGCTGGAGGATTTCTGGCAGCTCCATTACGCCGCCGACGCTGGGCCCGATCACAACGTTGCGGAGGCATTCATCGCGAACCCTGACGAGAGCACCGCACACGCCATCCGCCTCACCGCGTACCAGGACGGTCGATTCTCGGTCACGAATACGCGAAACGGTCACACGGTCGAGTACCAGGCGCGGTAACTACGTGCGGACGTGCAGACGTGCGCACGTGCTCGACGTGCTGCTTGTCACGTGCTGACGTGCGAGGTGCGGGGCGCGGCATCCGCGACGAGGTGCGCGACCCAGGGGACCCAAGGGTCACGACGTCAAGTAAGATCCCGCACGTCGCACGTCAGCACGTCGGCACGTGACAAGTCAGCACGTGCGCACGTCCGCACGTCCGCACGTCGCACGTATCAAAACATCAGCCTCAACCCCAGCTGCACGTTGCGCGGCGGCGCTGCCTGGTTGAGCAACTGGAAGCCTGCGGTGCTCAAGTTCAGCGTTTGCGCGCTGTAACCGCAGGTTGGTCTGATTGAACGCGTTGAACAGGTCGGCCTGAATCTGCAGCTTCACGTCGCCGGTTATCGCGAAGCTCTTGCGCAGGGACAGGTCCCAGACGTGCAGGCGCCGGACCACGGAACTGCCCACGCGTAGAGTTGCCGCGCCGGCCTTCCGGCGCGGGCGCGAAGGCGGCAGGATTCAGGTACTCGAAGTCGATTCTCTGAGTCAGCGTATGGATCGCCAACGAGATCCGCGCGTCGTGCCCCGATCGACGTGTTGCCCGTAATCGTCAGGGGACTGCCAGACTGCAGGCGCACGATGCCGCTCAGCTCCCACCCCCCAAGCACCGATCCCACAAGGTTCCTGTCGTCCCGGAAGAACGGCATCAGCCACGTCCAGGTGCCGACCAGGATGTGCGTGCGATCGAAGTCGCTGGGACCCCAGTTGAAGTCCTTGTTCTGATAGTCCTCCGGATTGTCGCCGTTGCCGCTGGCGTTGTCATACGCCCGACCGAGCGTATAACTGAGCGTGGTGCGCAACGCGCCGCGCCGGCGACTCAGGAACAGCTGCATCGCGTGATAGCTCGAGTCCGCGTCCGACAGGCGCATCTGGATTACCGAGTATCCTGCATACGGACGGAGGAAGTTCGTGTTGGCGCGCTGCGCTGCCGGAAGGGCGGCGTTGGCCTCCAGCGCCTCGAAGGACGGCTGATTGATGTCGGGCTGCCGCAGCAGGTTCTGCCCGTCGCTGCCGACGTACCCGACCTCCCCGAAAAAGCCCCAGGGCAGTTCACGCTGGTAGCTGATGCTCCAGTTCCAGGCTCGCGGAACCTCGAAGGTCCGGATCAATCGCGGCGAGAGTCCCGAGCGGCGCCGGCGCGGCGACCGCGCCGCCGCCCGGCGATGCCAGATTGCCGTTCTCGTACTGGGAGCTGAAAACATACGGCGGGCTGTTGACGGGGCCATTACCGCCACCGCCGAAGAGGAGGTTGCCCTCCGGGCGATCGTAGAAGAGCCCGATACCGCCGCGAATCGCGGTCTGGCCGTCGCCCGTCGGCGTCCACGCGAAGCTGAATCGCGGACCGAACAGGTGGCGGGGATCGTAGAAACCGCGCGGCGCGCCGGCAGGCACCGTCAGCACCAGCGGGTCCTGGCCATTAGGGACGCGGCCGAGCTCGGATTCCGGAACGCCGTCGCCGACGCGAATCATCCCGTTGAAGCGATCTCCCGAGCCTGGTACGAGCGTGCCATTGCGATTCACGATCACCGCTCGGCTGGGATCGTAGAGTGACGGGTCGAAGTTCGCCATGTTGTTCGAGACCGTGTACATCGGCTGATGCCACGTATACCGCAATCCGGCTTCGAGGCTCAGGTTCGACGACACACGCCAGTTATCCGAGACGAACCCTTCGGTCTGCCAGAACCGGAACAACCCGAGCGGATCGTAGGCCGCCTCCGTATAGGTCCTGAAATTGCCAAGCAGGGCGTCCGCAAACGCGTTGCCGCGTGGACTGGGAATTTCCGGCCGGGTTGAACGCGAGCTGCGCCGCATACAACGATCGGCCGTTCTGATCCTTGCGGTTCCGTATCACCATGCCACCGAACTTGAGCGTGTGTGCGCCCTTCAACCAGCTCAGGTTGTCGGTGATCTGGATGTCCGTCGTCGGCGAGACGAGGGATCGGGCGACACCGTTGAAGCTCGCAAAGCTCGAGATGGTGGTGTCCGGGATGCTGTTCTCGAAGCGTCCACCATCCGCGAACAGTTGCGGGAACGTGAAGCCGTAGGTCTCTCGCTTCCATTCCTCACCGATCGGCGGGATGCGCTGGCTGTTCCAGGAGGCGTTCGCCTTGAACTCGTTCACGAGGTTCTGTGACAAGGTCCACGCATGACCGAACTGGTAGTTGCGGCCCGGCCGCCGCCGATTGGTCGGGCTTGTCGGGAGTTGTGAGTCGATGAACGTCCCGTACGGAAAATCCAGGTCGTAGCTGTCGAAGATCAGACGCCCCGTCCACCGCTGATTCTGCGTGGCCTGGTAGTCGACCCTGACGATGTCCTGCCGGAAATCGAACGGGTTATCCCCCTGGAACAGCGAGTTGTTGGCCACCGGCCGATCGTCGTACGAGCTCGCGAGCGCTTCCATCTGCGTGTAGAGATTGGCGATGGCCCGTCCGTCCGCCGTGATGCGATCGGCCGGAATCCGGTTGCCGGAGAACGGCTGACCGTTGTTTCGCGGATCATTAATCGGCGTCGTCAGAGCGCTGAAATCGCCGGCGCGCATGGCGCGCGTCGGCAGCGTCCGCTGGGCGGGCGACACAGACCGTCGGATCAGTTTCCATTCCTCTCCGGCGAAGAAGAACAGTTTGCTCCGCATGATCGGGCCGCCCAGACTCCACCCGAAATCGTTGTAGCGCAGTTGCGGAATTCGCGACGCTCCGCGAATTCAAGAAGTAATCATTGGCGTCGAGATCGTCATTCCGGTGGTACTCGAAGGCGCTGCCGTGAAAGGCGTTGGTCCCGCTGCGCGTCACGACGTTGATCGCCGCACCAGAGTTCCGTCCGTACTCTGCCGAAAAGTTTGCGGACTTGATGTTGACTTCCTCGATGAAGTCGATCCCGACGTTGCTGATCTGACTGTTGTTGCTGCCCGAGTCCATGTTGAAACCGCCGTCAACCATCAGCAGGCTCGCGTTTGCACGGCTCCCGTTGACGGACGTGTTGATCGCAAGCCCCGTCATGATGTCGAGCGCGTTGTCGTTGAGGAGCGGCGAGCCCGGGATGAGCGACGCGAGCTGTATGTAGTTGCGTCCGTTGAGCGCGAGATTCTGGACCTGCTCCCGATCGATCACCCGCGCGATCTCGCCGGAAATGGTGTTGACCGACTCCCCAGGCGAGGTCACGGTCACCATCTCGCTCAACGCACCAACCTCGAGCGCAAAATCCACGGCGAGACGGCCGTCGGCCACGAGCACGTAGTCGCTCTTGACCGCCGTCTTGAACCCCTCGAGCTCGGCCTTGATCGTGTACGTGCCGATGGGCATGTCGACGAGAACGAACGCGCCACGCGAATCGGTCATCGCTGTCCGGGCGAAGGCCGTTCCGGTGTTTGTTGCCGTCACCGCGACGCCGGGAAGAACTGCGCCCGACGAATCACTCACGCCGCCGGCAATGCGTCCCGTGGTTGACTGAGCAGATACTGTAGCGGCACAGCCGATGGCCACCGCCATCACGAATGCGAACAGTCGCAGGCCGTGTTGACCCATAAGCCCCCCTCCGCGGGCCCTTCCGACCCGCCTCCTCCAGAGAAACCTGTTCGACTTCAGAGAAAGTTGTTGGACGTCAGAACGTTCCTTTGATTACCCGATCGCCGTCGATTTCGACGACGACCACCGTTGCCATGGGATCGAGAATCGGCCGCTCGATGTTCAGGAATGTGCGCGAACCCTCCACCTTGTAGTCGACCGCCGCGCCGTCAGCCAGGCGGTACACCCGTTTGACCTTGTTCTTCATCGGTGGCAGTGCGAAAGGCGCGCGCGGCTCGGCGAAGAACGTGAAATACAGTTTCCCCGGCTTCGTCGTCACTCGCCATTCGGTGCGCGCGAGCATCAGCGGCTGCCCGCGGACGTCTGTCGCGCCTTTCCCGCTGGGCTCGCCGAGCTCGTCGCCGAACGGTGTGGCGCCCGCGCCGTAGACCGCTTCGCCGTTGACCTTCAACCACGCGCCGACCGCTCTGAGGATGTCCTGGCTGGGCGGCGGAATGATGCCGTCGGCCATCGGTCCGACATTCAGCAGGTAGTTGCCGCCTTTGCTGACGATGTCTACCAGCTTGAACGTGATCAGACCCGGTGACTTCCAGTCATGGTCGTAGGATTTGTATCCCCACGTGTGATTGATCGTGGCCGGGACTTCCCACGCGTCGTTCTGCACATCGGGCGGGACCACGTTGTCGCCGGTGGTGACGTAGTCGCCCGCCGCGCCGAGTCGCCCATCGATGAGCGTCTTCGGCTGGAGCGTTCGCACGATGTCGGTGAACCGTTGCGCCCGCTCGGGAGTCATCATCCGCGGCGTGTCGAACCAGACGAGTGCGACCGGACCATATCCCGTCAACAGCTCGCGGACTTGTGGCTCCGCCTTCGCACGCAGGTATTTGTCGAAATCCTTCTTCTCATCCGGGCCGAAGTCCCACGTATTGCCGATGCCGTTCGGATCGTGCCAGTCCTGCGCCTGCGAATAATAGAAACCGAGCGGCATGCCCTGCTTCGCGCAGGCGTCGGCCAGTTCCTTCAGGATGTCGCGCTTGAACGGCGTCGCGTCGACGACGTCGTACGGGCTGACTTTGGAGTTGAAGAGCGCGAAGCCGTCGTGATGCTTCGAGGTGATCACGATGTACTTCATGCCCGCGTCCTTGGCGAGCTGAACCCAGGCATCGGCGTTGTACTTCGTTGGATTGAACTGCCTGGCGAGCTGCTCGTACTCGCGCACGGGAACGGGTGTCCGGAACATGATCCACTCGCCGATGCCCGGAATCCGTTTTCCCTTCCACTCACCGGCTGGAATGGCATACAGGCCCCAGTGAATGAAGAGCCCGTACTTGGCTTCGTGAAACCAGCGCAGGCGCTCGCTGCGCGCAGGATCGCTCGGAGCGGGCGGCTGCGCCTGGGCGGCGGGCAGACGCAGCGCTCCCCAGGCCAGCACGATCGTCAGGGCGGCCGTCCAAATGAGCGAGCTCAGGCCTGAGCGCCGGCGCGACATTCGACTGCCTCCTCGCGAATCGCGAAGCGTGGAATGAACCGCGGCACGTAGCTGCCCTTCGGCACGTCGATGCGAACCGGAGCGTCGGTGAGCTCCTTCGCGTAGACCTCGTCGAGCTTCTGACGAAGCGCATAGGCGCGCCGCCGAACGCTCGAATCGTCTTCGGTGGAGTACGCGGTCGGACGTCCCAGCGCTTCGACGCCAATCAGGTACTCGTGAAGCGTCGAGGCGCGACCGGCAAACTCCATCTCGCAGATGTAACGCAGAAAATTTCGAACCTGGCTTGCACGCAGGAAGGTCGACGCTGTGGAGCACGTCCTCGAGCGCGGCGCGCTTCTCAGCGTCAGGAACCGTTGATGATGCATTCATAGAGCAGCTCCAGGTCGGATACCACTTGCACCACGAATGTGTTCAATGCCTAGCGGTCGGCACGCCCTCGTTCGAGACCGGAGGTGCCGGTCGCGTATTCCGGTTGCACGTTCACGACGCCGAACTGACGGCCCTCACGCTCCCGGTGGGCCGCCATCATCCAGAGAAAGTTGATATGGCTTCCTGGTGCCGCCACATTGGGGTGGTACCCTTCGGGCATCACCACCACATCGCCCTCGCGGACGATCGTGGCGAGCTCCGGCTCGGTCGGGATTGGTGTAGACGAGCTGGACACCAAACGCGGGCGCCGGCATGTCGATGTAGAGGTACGCTTCTTCGAGCAGATCGGCGTGCTCGTGAGGCGGCCACGAGGTCCAGTTGCCAGCGGCGCTACAGGTCACACCCGCCAGGATGCGGCCGGCTTCGACGTTCTTGCCGAGCAGGATGTTGAGTTCCCGCTGGTTTCCAGGGCCACCGGTCGAGAAGTGCAGACCGGGGTTCTGCTTCACCTCGTCATAGTCGACGAACTGGATCGGATATCGCGCTTCAACAGGCGCGGCGATCTCGGCGAGATCGCATCCGTCTGGTCCCGGGCCGACTTCGATGGTCGAATCGCGCGGGATGTACAGCGCATCGAGCCGATCCAGTCGAAAGGCATCCGCGCCAACGCGCACGACGGCCGATCCCTTCAGGCAGACGAGGCCGGTCTCTGATTTCCCGTTGTCGAACCGCAGCGTCTCCTGCCCAGCGTCGAGAATGATCCGCCCGTAATGCAGGAACCGGGTTGCGCTGCTGCCCGGTGCAACGGATTGAGTCCTCCCCTTGCGCGCCGCCGTATTTCGAACGACGCAGCCTTCTGGAGAGATCGGATGTCTTTGCATGGGTCCCGCTCCGTCGATCCGAATAGTCATCACGCCACCACAGGCGCCGCAAAAGCCGGCGCCGTGACGAGCGCCACCGCGCCCCGCAGACGCGGATACTCACCCGCATTCACCGGACTGATCGTGACGGCGGCGGCCGCCGGCGTCAGGGCACGTTCCGCGAGCGCCGACTTGACGGTCGGCCCGATCAGATCCCAGGCGGCCGTGATTTCGCCACCGATGTACACCCGCGCCGGATCCAGCACGTTGATGACGTTGGCGAGACCGAGACCGAGGTACCGTGCCGTCGCCTGGATCGCCGCGGCGGCTTTGGCGTCGTCTTTGCGCGCCCGCGCGATCAGGTCCTCGATGGTGAACGACTGCTGTTCCGGCGGTACCGGACCCGACGGGTTCAGCGGCGCGTCCGAAGTAGCGCGCCAGCGTGGCGCGATTGGAGACGTACGCCTCCCAGCAGCCCACCGCACCGCAGGAGCATCGCGGCCCGTCGAGCGCGAGCGTCAGATGACCGAACTCGCCGGCGATGTTGTGTCGGCCGCGCAACAGCTCACCTTGCACGACGACGCCGCCGCCGAGCCCGTCGGAGACGGTCACGAATACCAGGTCGCCGCTCGCGGGCAACTCGTCGCGCATGGTCCAGAGCTGCGCCAGCGCGCAGGCGCGGCCGGAGTTCTCGATGTGCACGGGCAAGCCGGTCGCGGCAGCCAGCGGCTCCTTGAGGTCTACGTCGCGCCACCCGAGCGTGGGCGCATGCAGCACGCGCATCGTCGACTGCTCGACGACACCGGGCACTGCCACACCGAGCCCTTCGCAACCTTCGAGGTCCGGGTGCTCCGCGAGCAGGGCCTTGATGCGCCGGGCGAGCGTCGCCACGAGCGTTTTCGGATCGCGGACGATGGGAAACCCCACGACGCCGGCGATCGGATTGCCGAGCAGGTCGGCAATCATCATGTACGTCTGACTGGCTCGAAGGTCCACCGCGACGACGCATCGGCGGCGTGATTCGACATAGAGGAACGTGGGCTTGCGGCCGCGGACGGCCTCGCCCGTTGCGCCTTCGAAGATCAGCTTGCGTCGAAGCAGGTCGTTGACGATGAGGCTGGCGGTGCCACGGTGGACGCCCATCGCCCGAGCGAGGTCAGCCCGCGAAATCGGTTGATGCGCGCGCACCAGGTTGAGGGCGATCCGCCGGTTGATTTCCCGGGAAGTGCCCTGGGTCGCGATGCGAAATCGGCTGGGATCGATTTTTCGCATTTGTTCTAAACAATGACGAATTGGGCCTTATTCACCCGTGGCGTCTGCATCAGAGGCCCTACCGCGAACGATCCGCTGAGGGGCTTGTGCGTCAGAATCCTTACAAAAATCGAAATCCTTCTAGAACCCCAGGCAAGCTTGGTCCCGCACGAACGGGCCATTTGCCATAAGTAGTGTCAAAATAGGACCGCGCACCGCGCATGTCAAGCTGAATTCGATCCTGTCCCGTTACCTTTGTTACGGGAGCGGCGGCGTGCCGACCCGGTACAACAGTTCTCCAGCGCGCGGGACCATGAGGGAGTCGGCGCCGGCGACGGCGGGCCAGTCCTCCGGATCGATGCTGTCCGGATCCGCGTAGCCAAGGTTGATCCGCGCGCACCGTTCCGGCGCAATCGCTGTCGCCAGCGTCACCGTGACTCTCGGCGCTTCCACCCCCCGCTCCCGATCGAACGTGCCAAGCCCTTTGACGTGGGTCGAGTGCGCGAGGATGCCGCCTGGGTATCGCGAGAAGCGGTCCCACTGGGAGAGGAAGTACGGACAGCAGTGATACCCGATTTCCTCGATCATCGCGCCATGGACATGGCTCACCTCGGTCACATGCGGCGCATAGATGATCACCTCGCCGCCGTCGGCGACGACGGGCTCAACCTTGTACATGCCTTTTCCCGCGGTCCAGAGATCGCTGTACATCGTCGGCATGACGGAGAGCACGCGATCGACAGGGTTATCCACCCACACGATGTGCCGGCGGGCGGAAAGCTTCGCGGCCTCCCGCCAGGCCTCGTGGAGGTCGCCGCAAAACACACCTGCGGTCCCTTCGTAGGTGACGACCATCGCCACCAGTGACACCGGCGCATCCAGCAACGCAGCCGCTCGATCGATGACCCTGCGGACGGGTGTGTCCGCAGTTCCGATGATGGCGTAGTTGGTCATCAGCGCGCCCAGCCAGTGCGTAAAGTGGATGATGGCTGGCGCGGCGATCCCCGGAAAGAGATACTTCGCGCCGCCGGAGAACCCAGCCACTTCGTGGGGGAACACCGGGCCGCAGATCACGATGTGGTCGTATTCGACGACCAGACGATTCAACGCGACCGGCACGTCCTCGCTGAGCCGGGCGCCGGTCAGAGCGGATATCTCCCCGGCAGGAATAACCCCCAGATCGACGAGCGCCTCGGGATCGTCCCATTGATGGTTGAAAATGCGCGACCGACCTGCGCGGCCGCCGACCACAGGCTGTCCGATGAGCCGCGTGAGCTGCGCGTCGTTGAGGGGCGCATGCGTCCCGAGCGCAACCAGATAGTCGAGCGCACTCACGCGCGGCTGGAGGTGGCGCTCGAGCGTCTCGAACACCAGCGGCAACGGCATGGTCCTGGTGCCATCCGGCACGATGACGAGGACGCGCTGCCCATCGAGGGGGAGACGCGCCAGTCCGTCCGAAATGAGCCGGACCACGTCTGCGTCCGTCAGGTAACCCTCGTTGAGGCCCTGGCCAACAGTCATTGAGGCAAGCTAAGCCTGTCGGCGCAGACTGTCAACCTCCAGCTGTTACAGAATAGGAGTTACATCATGAGCGCGTGCCGACGCAGCAGTCCAGGATGACAGGACAGAAGAGCGACCACTTCGAGATCGATCGTGTCGCCGCCTGGGCGCGGCAGACAAACAGTGGCGGGGGGACTAGCGGGGACGCCGATCAGCATGCACCGGTCGTGTGACCGCGACGCGGCATTTTCGTGTCGCGCCGGTAACAAATCGGCGCTGCACCGACGCGCGATGTGGTTAGACGGACTGATCGAGCCGTCCGCCGGCGCGCGGAACAATCTGTTGCCAGCCGTGTTCCAGCATCCGTCGTTTCCACGTCGGCGAGCGTGAACGCATCATCCGCCGTCGCGCATCGTTCCGAGAGCAGGACTCGCCGTCGATCAGCACGCGGAGTTCCCATTCGTCGGACCACGCCAACAGCGCACAGCGTGCCCTGGTCCCCCGCTGCCGCATCGTCCACAAGGTTCCGACGTCGTCTCGGTGATTCCTGCTGCGACGGTCTCGTTCTGCGAGTAGCCATTGGCTCGACTCCGATCAGGTCAAACACCCCAGATCGTAGGAAGTCCGATGGATGTTTCCATCAACGCCGAGCAACGTTCCTGTGACATCTCGAACGGCTCAGGTCGCAGTCAGGTCTGCCGTCACAATGATTTGGTGGTGGGTTACAGCGTTCAAGGTGGGAGCGAGGCATTCGAATGCGAACGGCGAACACACGTATTCATCAGTCCGGAACGTCACCGACAACCCGGACCAGTCCCAACCACTTGCGATCGACGTGCTGAGTTGCCCTCCGCGGATGCGCGAGGCATCCTCGGAGGGGACGTCTCACCGAGGACCGTTACTTCCGGAACGGCGATGTGACGACGACCTTCACGCCGCTGATCACCCCGGTCGCCGCTCGCTCGACTTGTTCGACCGCCGTCGTGCTGATATCGCCGGCCGCCTTGAGTGCACCATTCGCTGCCGCTGACGCCGCTGCCGGCGACATCGACGCCCACTTCCTTCGCGCCCTGTATCGCGCCCTCGACAGCGGCCTTGGCAGTTGCCGCAACATCTCCGCCAACCTCGGCGGTGGCTTTCACCAGGCTTCCTGCGGTTGCACCTACCGTGTCGGCCGTTTCCGCGGTCAGCGTTTTGGTTCCGCGAAGGACGCCCAGCATGGTGCCTTTGGCCGCCGAGCCAAGATCGCCGCCAACGTTCGACGCTCCCCGAATCAGTTCGCGCGCCACGCCCGCCGTCGTCGTGGTGGCCGTCTTGCCGATGCCGCCCAAGCCCTGAATGGCGCCAGCCGCCGCTGCTGAGATCGCATCGACTCCCTTGATCCCAACGCTGGCCGCGCCCTCAATCACACCCTCCATGGCGTTTCGAGCGGCCGAGCCGGCGTCGCCGCCGACGTCGGTCGTGGTTTTCACAAGGTTCTGGACGGTCGATCCAACCGCGTCAAGGGCCTCGCCACCGACCTGTTTCGTTCCTCGGAGAACCCCGATGGCTGCCCCCTTCGCTGCCTTCCCGAGATCTCCGCCGACCTGCGAGGTTCCCTCGATCGCGCCGCAGGCCACGTCGGATACGGCCTCCGTCAGTGCCTTGCCGACCGATCCTGTGCCTTTCAGAGCCGTGGCGAGCGAATCGCTCACCGTCTCGGTGACCGCGTTGACGATCTCGCCCGCGCCCTTGATGGTTGCGACAATGGTGTCCTTGGTTCTGTCGACTAGAACTTGCATCGGAGCCTCCTGATCTACAACAGTATGTTTGCTGGTCAAATCGTCCTTGGCACGTCAGTACGTGTGCACGTCTGTCCGACTTCCGGCGCGCAAGTGTCGGGACTCGGGCAAGACGCCACACGTCGCGAGTCTGACTCGCAATCCCTCACGTTGCGTCAGCGCACACAACTACTGACCAGAACTTCAGAACAGCCGCCGATTCACGACCGCACAGACCTCGACTGCAACTCCCGAGCCTACTCGCCGGAACGGCCCGTCGAGGCAGGCGATCCAACAGAAACTGCGCGGAATTGTCGTGGAAGAGGCCGACGGGACCACGGTCCTCCAACGCGCAGCGTGTGGGTGAGGGACCGTCGCACCTCGATGTGGATGGAAGCAGCAAAACATCCACTCAATCTGACGGCACAGACCACGACTGAGATCGTCGCCATGTCGAGATGCAGTGAGAGTTAAGCGACCTCAGCCGGGCGGCTGGGAAACGGCGAGAAGACTCGACACGAGGCTTCGCGCGTCGTCTTGGATGTGACGTAAATGATCCGCGCCGCGAAAGCTCTCCGCATAGATCTTGTATAGCTCTTCGGTACCGGATGGCCGCGCCGCGAACCAACCGCTGTCGGCGATGACCTTGATCCCGCCAAGCGGTTCGCCGTTACCTGGCGCCGCCGTCAGCACGTCCGCGATCGGTTCACCGGCGAGACGATCAGTGTGCAGGCTCTCTCGGGAGACGCGCGCAAGCGCGGCCCGCGCCTGCGGGTTGGCCGGCGCATCGATGCGCTCGTAGATCGGATCGCCATGCTCGCGCGTTGCCGCCGCGTAGATTTCTCCGGGGTCGCGCCCGGTTCTGGCCATCATCTCTGCTGCGAGCAGCGCGAGTACGATGCCATCCTTGTCTGTGGTCCACACCGTGCCATCTCGCCGGAGATACGTCGCTCCTGCGCTCTCCTCGCCGACGAACCCCAGGTTCCCGTTGAGCAGGCCATCGACGAACCACTTGAAGCCGACCGGCACCTCGTAGAGCGGCCGGCCGAGAGCCCGGGTCACCCGATCGATCAGGCTGCTCGACACGACCGTCTTGCCGACGCCCGCGTGCGCCGGCCACTGCGGCCGATTGCCGAACAAGTATTGGATGCACGCGACGAGGTAGTGGTTCGAGGGTAAAAGGCCGGCACCTTTCGTGACTACCCCGTGCCGATCGTGATCGGCGTCACACGCAAACGCGACGTCGAATCGATCCTTGAGCGCGATCAACGATCGCATGGCGTATGGGGAGGACGGGTCCATTCTGATCCGACCGTCGAAGTCGAGCGGGATGAGGCGGAACGTCGGGTCGACCTGCTCGTTGGTCACCGTGAGGTTCAATCCGTACACCTCCGCGATCGCGCCCCAGTAGCGGACGCCTGCGCCGCCGAGGGGGTCCACCGCCAGTTTCAGCGCGGCGCCCTTGATCGCATCCATGTCCAGAACGTCCCCGAGCTCGCGGACGTACAAATTCAGGTAGTCGTGGCGATGCGTGGTCGGTGCGGTCAGCGCCTTGTCGTACGACATGCGCGTCACGTCGGCCAGCGAGGCGCGCAGCGAATCGTTCGCCGCCGTCTCGATCACGCGCGTCACGTCGGTGCCCGCTGGCCCGCCATGCGGCGGGTTGTATTTGAACCCCCCATCTTCGGGCGGGTTGTGCGACGGCGTGATCACGATGCCGTCGGCCAGACCTGCGCGTCGGCTGCGGTTGTAGTTGAGTATCGCGTGCGACACGGCCGGGGTCGGCGTGTACTCGTCATTCAGCGAAAGGTGGACGTGGACACCGTTGGCGGCCAGCACCTCGATGGCGCTGCGGGACGCAGGCTCGGAGAGCGCATGGGTGTCGATACCGAGAAAGAGCGGACCGTCAATCCCTTGTGACGCTCGGTAGCGGCAGATCGCCTGTGCGATCGCCAGCACGTGCCATTCGTTGAACCCGCGTTTGAACGCCGAGCCGCGATGGCCCGACGTCCCGAAACTGACGCGGTGCGCAGCGATGGATGGATCGGGACGGTCGGTGTAGTACGACGCGACCAGCCGCGGAACGTTGACGAGTGTCAGAGGGTTCGGCAGCGTTCCAGCCAAGGGGCTCACACGACTTGGCGCCGTCGCTGTCTGGTTGTCGTTGGCACTGCTGCTGTTGCTCATCGGATGATCCAGAGGATGTGCTGAGCTCCACGACTCCGCACATCCCCGCCATCGTAGATCGGCGGAGCATCGAGCGGCCAGAGCCGGCTGGCCAGCGTCCTTGAAGTCCCTGAAACCAGAGCGGCTCCGGCGTATACCCCCCGCCTGAATTGGGTCGAAATCTCCGCGAAACCTGCGGTTTGTATCCTGTCTCTGCCGCCATCAATTCACGTTCACTTTCAGGCGGCTGGAGGACTGCATGCGCGACTCAGTGACTTTCGAGAGCACGTCGTTCCGCGGACAGACTCTGCGGCGAGGGGGCTTCGGCCTCATGCTGCTCGGGGTCCTCGGAATCGCAACCCTCAGCACGGTCTCTTGCGTGCGAACCGGACACGTCGGCATCGAAACGCTCTTCGGTCGGGTCACAGGCAGAACACTGCCCGAGGGCATCCACCTGGTGAATCCCCTGTCCAAGGTTTTCCAGCTCGATGTGAAGACCCAAGAGCTGAAGGAACGAGCGTCGGTACCCTCGAAGGAAGGCCTCATCATGGGGCTCGAAGCTTCGGTGCTCTATCACCTGCAGCCCGAGCGTGCCGCAGAAGTCTTCCAGAAGGTCGGCGCCAACTACGCGGAGGTGCTCCTGACACCCAACTTCCGGTCGGCGATGCGCAGCATCACGGCATCCAACACCGCCAGCGCGCTCTACTCCGACTCGCGCGAGGGGATCGCCAGGCAGATCCTGGCCGAGCTTCAGACACAGCTTCAGCCCCGCGGGCTCATCGTCGAAAATATGCTGCTGCGCGACCTGCAACTACCCGACACGCTGAAGCGCGCCATCGAGGCCAAGCAGCAGGCGCAGCAGGAAGCGCAGCGCATGGAGTTCGTTCTTCAGAAGGAAAAGCAGGAAGCGGAGCGCAAGCGCGTCGAAGCGGCCGGCATCAAGGACTTCCAGGACATCGTCACCCAGGGCATCAGCGACAAGCTGCTCGAGTGGAAGGGCATCGAGGCCACCATCGAGCTCTCACGCAGCCCGAACGCCAAGGTCATCGTCGTCGGGAACCCGAAGTCAGGTCTGCCGCTCATCTACGCAACCGAGCGCTGACGAGGGGCTGGCACCGGCCGCTTGCGCACGATGTGCGCGCGAAGAGCGCCGTCATCGACGTTCAAAGCGGCGCGTGTTCGCGCGAGTCGCGCTGCTGGAGGGTCGGCGGACGGATCGCGGGCCGCCGGCAGCTCGACGGGATTACCAGTCGTGAGAGTCCTGCTGGGAGTGGCGACCGGGAGCTGACGAACGGCGTCGCAGAGGCCGTGAGGACCCGCGTCCGGTGGGCGGCGAGGGACTTCGAACCGTTGTCGCGTAGGACATCTGCCTACCGACGTTGGCTCCCCCCATGAACCGACCACCGGCCACGGGCCCTGCCTCACGCTCTACGAGCAGTTCACCATAACGAGATGACGACCGTGCAACGTTTCAGAGACAGACAGGTGAACACTGGGCCTTGGCCGCAGAGGGCGCTGACGACTGTAAGATTTAGGGTCTATGAACGATGTGTTGACCCTGATCCTTGGCGGTGGCCGGGGCGCCCGGCTCTTCCCGTTGACCAATACACGCTCGAAGCCGGCTGTGCCGCTCGGTGGCAAATACCGGCTCATCGACATCCCCATCAGCAACTGCCTGCATGCCGGCCTGAAGCGGATCTTCGTCCTGACCCAATTCAACTCGGCCTCGCTCAATCGACACATCGCGCAAACCTATCGTCTGGACACGTTCTCCGAGGGTTTCGTCGAGGTCCTCGCTGCCGAGCAAACACCTGAGAGCTCCGACTGGTTTCAGGGCACCGCGGATGCCGTGCGACAGGCGGCGCGGCACTTCACGGGCTACGACGCGGAATACTTCCTCATCCTCGCCGGCGACCATCTCTATCGCATGGACTTCTGCGAAATGATCGAAGCGCACATCGAGGACGGCGCCGACATCACGATTGCGGCTCAGCCGGTCAGCGCCGCCGACGCCACGCAGATGGGGATCTTCCGCTTCGACACCTCAGGGCGCATCGTCGGATTCGAGGAAAAGCCGACGGCGGAGAGGCTCGATGAGATCGGCACCAGCATCCCGAGGGGTTCGACGCTTGGCGGCACATCGGCAGCCAAGCCGTTCGTCGCGTCGATGGGCATCTACGTCTTCTCGCGTGACGTGCTGCTCGACATCCTCGACCGGACAGGCATCGACTTCGGCAAGGAGATCATCCCCGCGGCACTCGAGACGCACCGGGTGAGCCCTTATCTCTTCCGAGGCTACTGGGCGGACGTCGGCACGATCGCAGCCTTCTACGACGCCAACATCCAGCTCACGCAACGAGGCGCGCCGTTCAACTTCTTTCACCCGAGGTGGCCGATCTACACGCACCCGCGGTTTCTGCCGCCGAGCCGCATCTATCAGTGCCGGCTGGAGTCGTCTATCGTCGCCGAAGGCTGCCACCTGGACGACTGCGAAATCTCCAACTCGGTCGTCGGGATCCGCTCGCAGATCAGCCCGGGCGCACAGATCAAACGGTCGGTGCTACTGGGCGCCGACTACTACGAGGACACACCGCCCACCGGCGCCACGCGCCTGGGCATCGGCCGCAACGTCGTGCTCGATCGCGTCATCGTCGACAAGAATGCACGCCTGGGCGACGACGTGCGGTTGGTGAACGAGGGCGGTGTGGAGCACGACGATCGGGATGGGCTCTACATCAGGAACGGGATCATCATCGTCCCCAAGGGCGCGATCGTCCGGCCGGGGACGGTCGTGTGACGCACGCACCTGTAAGCGACTGAGATCGCCGGTTCATCGGTCCCACCAGTCGTCACATTTCTGTCCGCACGTTCCGCAAGCGCACATTCCCCAACGGTTTCGCGAGGACGCTCGTCTAATCCTGCAACCGACGGATGGAGACCGCCGGGCATCGTGCAGGCACACCGTGGACGTGCCGCACGGCGCTTCTCTTCCCCGGAAGAGAAACATGGATGAGGGGCCGCTTCCCAAACGGGGAGGGTCCCATGATCTGGTTCACCGCAGCCCTGATCGCCGGCGCCGTCGCAACCGCCAGTCCCGCGGAACCTACACCGTCGAACCGCCTTCGACCCAACGTCGGACGCAGCGTCCACGAGCTCCTGACCGCCGATGATCGGCACGTACGCGGCGTCAGCCCGCTGGCGCAGCAGCTGCTCACGGAAGGAGTGAAGCGGTCGCATACCTTCGAAGCGATCTTGTCGGCGCTCGAAGCGACCGACCTGATCGTCCACGTTGAAGTCAACGCCAAGCTGCCGGCCAGCGTCGCCGGCCGATTACTGTTCGGTTCGGCGCCGGAAAGGGGCCCCCGATATCTGCGAGTCCAGATCGCCGACGACAGGGACGAGGCTGGATCAAATCGCCTCCATCGGTCACGAGCTGCAGCATGCGCTCGAAGTGGGCCAGGCGCCGGAAGTGCGATGCGGCAAGTCGTTCCGCCGTCTTTACGAGCGCATCGGGCAGCCGAGTGTGCCAAGCGCTTACGACACCGACGCAGCGCAGCGTACCGGAAAACAAGTGCTTCTCGAACTCGGACGATAGCGTAGTCCGTCACACCCTTCGTCCCTTTTCTGTCCACGCGTTCCGCAGGCGCACAAATATAAACCAGTCGGCAAGAGTGCACCGTCTAAGCCGAACGATCGTGATGCACTCTTCGGCGTAGGACGCGCGCACCTCGCGCCTTTCGTCCTGCGCGTTCCGGATGGCTGAGCAGGCTCCTTGAAATCGGAGGGGTCCTTTGCTCTGCTCTCTCTTGCTTGCTCTGGGTGGTCTCGTCGCGTTCGAAACGCCACCCTCGACTGCGGCCCATGTCGCGATGGCTGAAGCCGCCCGAGCGACGGAAGCGCTGCTGACGGCTCGAGACCGGCGCGTCCGCACCAACGACGAGCGCATTCAGGTGCTGTTGGCGCAGGGGATCCGCCGCTCCGCGACATTCGCGTCGCTCGTGGCAGCACTCAGCGCAACGGACGTGATCGTCTACATCGAGCCGGTCCGCCAGCTGCCCTCGATGTTGTCCGGACGGCTGTTGCTGATCTCACAAGGCCGCGGCGCCCAGCGCTACCTGCGTATCCAGGTGATGTCGCAGACGGCGGCCAATGACTTGATCTCGACCATCGGTCACGAGCTCCAGCACGCGCTCGAGATTGCCGCCGCCGGCGACGTTCAGGATCAACTCGGACTGGAACGCCTGTACCAGCAGATCGGTCGCACGGGGCTCGACAAACACAGCTACGACACTGAGGCGGCGCAGAATGCCGGACGGCGGATTCGATCGGAGCTGGCGGGCTGACGACGAAAGACTCCGAGAACGCCAGGTTCGACTTCGACCGACCGAACCGTCCCCAGTGAGTCGCTCGTCACTCGAAAGTCGGAGCGCCACCCTCAGCTGTCGCCTGACTAGGCGCCCCTCGAGCGGCGAGCTACGGACCACGAACTACGACGAAGAATTACAGCTTGCGCCTCAGGCACCGAAGTTGACGTGGGGATCACGTCATGATCCCCATGAAGAACAGGACGAGCTCGAAGATCAGAATCGCGATGATCGTGAGCTCCAGCAGCTGGCCGCGCGCGATGGCTATCTGCTCGACGGCAAACCGATAGATATCGTCGAGGGTCTCGAGCTTTTCTTCAACACTCGCCTTCCAGGTCGCCAATCCCAGGCGTGACGCGGCGAGATGAAAGAGGCGGGCGGCGTACACGTCCCCGACCATCTTGAGCGCGTTCTCCGTGCGGTCGGTGATTTCATTGACGTCGATGAACAGCGCGTGAAGCTGGTGGGCGGCCCGGATGTACCCTCTGCCGAAAATCGTATCGAAACGACGCTTGCGCTGAAGCTGCGAATAGATCCGCGCCAGCTCGTGGTCGAGCAAGTCGTCGTAGTAGCGGAATTCGAGGAGCTGTGAGTTGGCGAACTCGAAGATCTCGAGCGCCGCCTGCGCGCCCGGCTCAGTGTCGTAGACGAACGCCGCGTTCCAGGTGGGCACGACGAGGTCATCGGCGAAATAGGAGAGGCGATTGGCGAGGACGGATTCCTGCTCCTGCCGGCTCAGGGCGCGGCGCTCGCCGCTGAGGAGCAGCGCGATCTCCTCCGAACGGTGCGCCAACAGGTCGCTCGCCGACGTCGGCGAGCCGAAGGATGTGATCGAAAAGACGAGGTAGTCCTCAGACAGCCAGCGATCGCGCGCGGCAGACAGCGATCAGGGGCGCGCGCCGTGTGACCGTGCGGCAGGCGTCCTCGGCCTGTCGTTCCAATTCCTCGTTCTCGATGTACCGCTGACCGAGCGCGATCAGATCGGCCCAGTCTCCGGAAAACGATCGCGTCAGGGCAATCGACAGGACACCGTAGTCGAAAAACTTCACACGCGCGCGAAACTCCTCGACTTCGGGAAGGCCAACCAAATCGCCTTCGACCACCAGAGGTGGCACGGCGTACTTGAAATAGGAAGGCGCACCGGACTTCGGGACGAATCGCACCTCGGCTGGCCCGCCACCGATCTCGTTCTTGAGCGCGGCAAGGTCGATGTCGTCGGCAACATCGAAGAGAAAGAATGCGGTAATCGTCGCGCTCTCGATGGCGGCCACTACGGTCCTTTCCCACTCTGTTTCCGAACACTATCCTCGTTCGGGCACGAACGTCACGCCCGGGCGCTCGCGAGCCGCCCGCCGATGTGCTTCGTCCTGCAGGTGCTGCTGCACCCTGAACACCGGCTCGCCGGATGCCGGCCGCCGCTGCTCGTAGACGCCGTCACCCCGCAACACACGGGCTTTCACATTGTCCCGGAACATCGCCCGGAGTCCGCTCAGGATTCGCGCCTTGTGCTCTTCGGTCTGGATTGGAAACATCAGTTCGATGCGCTTGTCGAGATTGCGGGTCATCCAGTCGGCGCTGGAGAGAAACAACTCGTCGTCGCCGGCGTTGTGGAAGTAATACACCCGCGCGTGTTCCAGAAAGCGATCGACGATCGACACGACCTCGATGTTCGCGCTGAGATCCGGCACGCCCGGCCTGAGCGCGCAGATGCCACGGACGTTCAGGGCAATGCGAACGCCAGCCGCCGAAGCGGCGTACAGCGCTTCGATGATCTCCTGGTCGATGAGCGAGTTCATCTTCGCCACGATCTCCGCCGGCTGGCCTGCCGCGGCGCGGCGCCGCTCCCGCTGAATCAGCTTCAAGAACCGTTCGCGCAGGGTCGTCGGCGCCATCACCAGCTTCTTCAACCGCGGGGGCTCGGAGTAGCCGGTCAGCGCGCTGAAAATTGCGCCGGCGTCCTCGGCCACGACCGGCGAAGACGTCATCAGACCGTAGTCGGTGTAGACACGCGCCGTCCGTTCGTTGTAGTTGCCGGTGCCGAGATGGACGTATCGGCGCAGACCCTGAGGCGTGCGTCGGACGATCAAGCAGACCTTCCCATGGATCTTGTAGTGCCTGACCCCGTAGATGACGTGTGCCCCCGCTTCTTCCAGCGCGCGCGCCCATTTGATGTTCCGCTCCTCGTCGAAGCGAGCCGTCAGCTCGACAAGGACGGTCACCTGCTTGTTGCCCTCCGCGGCCCGCTGCAGGCTGGCGATGATCGGCGAGCCGACGCTGGTGCGGTAGAGCGTCTGCTTGATCGCGAGGACACCGGGGTCGTCCGCCGCCTGTGCCAGGAGCGCCACGACCGGGTCGTACGACTCGTAGGGGTGATGCAGCAGGATGTCACGCTCATCCAGCAACGCGAACAGGTCCGTCTGGTCGAGATCGGGCTGGACTTCGACTGGCTGCAACCGCGGATCGCGAAGCGTTTCGAACCCAGGTTGATCGACAAGCCCCATCAGCACCCGCAAGTCGAGCGGCCCGGGCACGCGGTACACGTCCTCGGGCTCGAGCTCCAGGCGGCTGCTCAGGACTGCCTCGAGATCGCCCGACGCGCCCGGTTTCCATCTCGATGCGCACCGCATCACTCTGCCGCCGGCGGCGCAACTCGCGTTCGACAACCTCCAGGTGTGTCGTGCCACCCTCGTCGTCCAGCTCGAGCTCGGCATCGCGAGCGATGCGAATCACACTCGACTCGCGAATCTTCTGGCCGCGAAACAGCTGCGGCAAGTGCTCGCGGATGATGTCCTCGAGCAGCACGAACGTCACGCCGTCGGACGAGGCGATCTGGACGAGCCGTGCCAGGCCGGAGGGGACCTGCACGATCGCGAGGCGGCGCCCGGGGTCTTCCGCGGTCGGTTCCAGCAGCAGCGCCAGGTTCAGGCTCAACGATGACAGCAGCGGAAACGGCCTCGAGATGTCAATGGCCAGGGGTGTCAGAACCGGGAGGATCTCGTCGCGGAAGAACGCGTTCAACGATGCCTGGCGAGGCGGATCGAGGTCGCCAAAGGGCACCAGCCGGATGCCGTGAGCCGTCAGCGCGGGGAGCAGATCGTGCAGCGTCGACTCGTAAAGGGCCGCGACAAACGCGTGCGCGCGCTCGCTGACGGCGGTGAGCTGCTGCCGGGCCGTCAGGCCGGCCAGATCGGCCGTTGGATCCTCTTCCTCGATCATCTGTTTCAACCGAGCCACGCGGACCATGAAGAACTCATCGAGGTTCGAGGCGGCAATCGCTGCGAACTTCGCGCGCTCGAGGAGCGGCGTGGCCGGATCCACCGCCTCTTCGAGGACCCGCTCGTTGAATGCCAGCCACGAGAGCTCGCGGTTGAAAAACCGGCTCTCGTGAGGTGAAGGAGTGACGGTCATGACACCACGCCTGCCGCGCGGATCAGTAGCGGCCTGCCAAAGGTTTCGGCAAACATGTCGGCGCGCGCCGTCGCCGCGAGTTGTTCCATCGTCAGGTCCCCTTCGCCCATCAGCTCCAGGGTCCAGCTACGGCCGCTCTGCGAAAGCTTCACATCCTGAATCTTCTGCAGGTGCTCCGCATCAAGCGCATTGGCGACACGGAGTATGGCCGAGAGTTTGTTGACGATGAGCCGATCCTGGCGATCGAGGGCGATGTAGGGCAAATGGGTTCGCTGCGGCAATCCGCGACGGTGATACCGCGCAACGTTGGACACGAGCGCCGTCTCCTCGTCCGAGAGGCCGAAAATCTGCGACGACGCCAGGATGTATTGTGAATGTTTGTGGTGGGCCCGCAGGCTCAGGTAGATGCCGATGTCGTGCAGCAGCGCGGCCACCTGAAGCAGCAGCCGCTCCCGCCCGCCGAGCCTGTGCACGTTCTGCAACTCGTCGAACAGGCGTGTCGAGAGCTTCGCGACGTGCCGGCCGTGGTCGCCGTCGAACCGGTACTTGTGCCCCACCGCCTCGGCGCTCGCCAGCACCTGGTGTTCGAAATCCTGCGCGCTGACCGGCCCCTCGGGTTCAGCCAGGTCGAGCAGCAGGCCCGCACGAAGGGAGGCATCGGCGATCACGATGCGCCGCGCCGACGTCTCGGACAGGAGCGTTCGATAGATGAGCAGCGCAGGCATCAGCGCGTCACCCTCGACCGCCGACAGCCGGAAGCGATCGACAATCTCCTCTTCGTTCAGCGCGGCCACCTCGTCACAGAACCGGAGAAACGCTTCGCGCGGAATCTCGCGCACGCCGCTCTCGACGTCAGCCTCGAGGATCTGCGAGGCGGCAAACCGCACGTCACCGCCGGTCGCGATCAGGCTGCCGATGCGCCGGAGGGGAATGTCCAGCCGGATTTCGTCGATGACGTTCGCCACATAGCGCTTGAGCAGCGCGACCTGGACTTCATGGCTGTGGCGCCGCAGATCCAGTTGCTGGCGCAGCCGGACCGCACCCAGCGCATAGACGGCGGAACGATTCGGCTCTCCGCGTTGAAGAAGCGTCAGGCTGGTGCTGCCGCCGCCAACCTCGACGAGCAGCGTCCACGCGCCCTTGAACGACGCGTGACGGCCGAGCGCATCCCGCAACGCCAGAAAGAGCAGCCGGCTCTCTTCCGCTTCGTTGATGATGTCGAACTGGATTCCCGTGCGGCCCTGAACCTGATCCAGGAACATATCCCGGTTATCAGCCTCGCGCACCGCGCTCGTCGCGACCGCATGAATGTCGCGGACGCCATAGCTGTCCATGAGCTGGCGAAAACCCTCGAGCGCCGCGACGGCGCGATCGACGCTGCCGGCGCTGATCGAACCGGACGAGAAGGAATCGCGCCCGAGGAGCACGCCGCGCGACGCCTCCTCGATGACCCGAAAAGAGCCGCGCGCGGAGATCTCCGCGATGACCAGCCGGATCGCGCTGGCGCCCATGTCGAGCACGCCGACAAGGCGCGGCGCGGGATCAGGTGTTTCGGTCATCGGGTGTGATCGGGCTCGAATCGCTCAGTAGGTGGAAGTGGTGCGGCGAGATCTCCGCTGATCATAGCGAAGCTCACCCCGCGACCGAAGCCGTGAGTAACAACCGTGTAACGCCACCTCGTGCGGCGGGCCTAGACGAGAAACGCGGTTGCGAGGCCGAGAAACAGGAAGAAACCCATGCTGTCGGTGACGAACGTCAGCAATACGCTCGCGCCCTGCGCCGGATCGCGACCGGCGCGCTGCAGGCCGAGCGGCACCGCGACGCCGGCGGCCGCGGCGACGAGCAGATTGAGCAGCATCGCCAGCGTCATCACCGCGGCGAGGGCCAGGCTGCCATAGAGCGCGAGCGCGCCGACTCCCATCACGCAACCCCAGACCAATCCGTTCAGCGCACCAACGGTCAACTCCTTGCGCAGCAGATGGCGCGTGCTGCCGCTCGGCAGTTGATCGAGCGCGAGCCCCCGAATCACGAGCGCCACCGTCTGGTTGCCGGTGTTGCCGCCCATGCTGGCCACGATCGGCATCAGGCTCGCCAGCGCCACGAGGTTCTGAATCGCGGGCGCGAACACGCCGATCACACGCGACGCCAGAAACGCCGTGATGACGTTCACCATCAGCCAGGGCCAGCGGTTGCGCGCCGAATCAGCGATGGGCGCGAAGAGGTCTTCTTCCCCGCTCAGGCCGGCGCGCTCGAGCGCCTGGCGCTGGGCTTCGGATCTGCAGGAAGTCGATGATCGCGTCGCCGGTCAGGCGTCCCACCAGCTTGCCGCGCGCATCGACGACCGCCGCCGACACGAGGTCGTATCGCTCGAAGGCGCTCGCCGCATCCGCTGCCTCGTCAGTGGTGACAAAGGACGGACTGTCGATCTCCGCGATCGTGTCGACTTTGACCTCCGGCCCCGCGAGCAGCAGCCGGGTCAACGGCACCGAACCGCGGAGAACGTGCCGGACGTCGACGATGAAGATTCGATCCGTGTGACCCGGAAGCGCCTCGAGCCCCCGCAGCTCGGTGAGCACCTCGCTGACCGTCATCGAATCGCGCAGCGCGATCGCGTCTCTCGACATCATGGCGCCGACCGATCGTTCCTCGAAGGTGATGCTCTCCTGAAGCTGGCTCTGCTGACCGGCGTCGAGCCGGGCTGACACGTCCGACATCAGCTCCGCGGGAAGATCGTCGGCGAGGTAGGCGAGATCGTCAGGATCGAGGACCGCGAGTGAAGCGGCCAGCGCCTCGCGCGGGAGCCATTCGATGAGGCCGGCGCGCGTGGGCGTCGACAGTTCCACGAGCACGAGACCGCGATGCGAGGCCGACAGGTGGTCCCACAGAAGGCGGCGTTCGTCGTGCGGCAGGACCTCGAGGATGTGCGCCAGGTCTGCCGGGTGCAGCCCGCTCAGTTTCCGCTCGAGCTCCGCAAGGTTCTGCCGCTCCTGCAGAATCTCGAGCAGATCCCGCCTGTCAACCGGAGCGCTCTCCTGACGGCGAGCCATGGTGCTCAGCACCCGATGGCGCTGGAGCAATTGCTGCACCTCGGCGAGCGCCTGGTGAAATGTTCCGGATGCCGCGTAAGCATGCGCGGATGATAGCTGAGGGGTGTGTCGTTTCGGGTACCGGCGGCGTCGGCCGCGCGCCGTTCTCATGCCAGCGACGGGTGATCAGCGACACCGCCGACGGCGCCATCACCACACCGGCCATGAGCAGCCCGCGCGCCACGATCTGCTGGCGTGACGCGCGACCATCGTTCGAGCGGCCGATCTCGCCGGCGATCCGCAGGAGTTCCGTCACGTTGTGCGAGGTAGTCCGCGAACTTGTCTCGCCTGTCTGCCGCAAGCAGCGCCAGCGCGGGATCGTACTGTTCGCGGTCGCTGCTCGCTGGCCTTCACCTCGTCGATCAGGTCGGCCAGGAATTGACGATCGTGGAGCTCGCCCAGCAGGTCCTGCGCGCGCCTGAGCCGCTTGAGCGATCGAGCCGGCTGCGCCCTGTGCGGCAGCAGCTCCAGCAGATACCGCAGCTTCTTGACGCTCACCCTGACCTGGTGCGAGCGGTTGGGGAAATAGACGCCGGAGGCTCGTTCGATCGCCTGCCCGAGATCCGTGGCCTGTTCTGCAAGGTTCTGCTCGAGCACCCGACCGCGTCGGTCACGTTGAAGAGTGAAGCGAGGACGCGTGAACCGAAGCCCGCCGAGCGACTCGAGGGGCAGCCCCTCGATGGTCTTGATCAGGCGCCGGCGCGACTTCTCCTGACGCGCCGTCAGGGTCTGCCGGAGAGAGGCCAACGAACGAGCCGCAACCGGCAGCCGGACTTCGAGATCCGCCAATCGTTCAAGCGCGACATCGAGGTCTCGAGCTCGGCCAAACGATCGGCCCAGATCGCGGATCGCGTCCAGCGGCTCACTCCAGTGTTCCTCCGGCTGAAATGCCCAGGCCAGCGGCGCAGCGGCGCGAATGCGCCGGGTCGCGACGCGAGCGTCATGAATGGCGTCGGCATTCCCGTCACGTACGGCGGGAAGCATACTCAGCAGTATTCGGAGATTCTCATCAACAGTCCGATCGATCTGTGTCATCGGTGGCCCTCGTCAGAGATGCTGGACGAGTCCAATGCAATCCCGGCGCTCAATTCGCCGGGCCCGTTGCGGGCGTCACGTGAAACAGACGTGCTCGATGAAAGAAATCAGGAAAGGTCGCGGAGGACCCTGGGCGGAAGGAACCACTGCAACTGGCCGATGCCCTTCGGCGGGAACACCTCGAAGTCGATCCGGCAGACCGCCCCCTTCTTGAACGCCAGCGGCTCGCGGGCGCCAATCAACCGGGCGGCCAGCTCGCCGATATTCGGCTCGTGACCGACCAGCGCGATGCGGCCCTTGCGCATGTATTTCCCGAGCTCCTGCAGGACGGCGGTGGCCGTACCTGCCGGCGCCAGCGCGTCGGCCGAGGCCACGGGCGGCTTCCCTTTCATCACTTCCGCGAAGACGTCAGCGGTCTGACGCGTACGGACGAGCGGGCTGGTAATGATCTGATCGAACGTGACGCCGAGGGTGTCGAGCGCGCGCGCCTCTTTCCGCAATCGAGATATGCCCTGGCCGGTGAGCGGGCGCTTGGAATCGTCCGGGTACTTGTCGCCACGCTCTTCGGCAACACCATGCCGGATGAGATAGAGCTCGAGCGTCGCCATCGAGTTATCTGCCCTGTCCGCCAGCCGCGAGCAGAAGCTGATCGCTCTCGCGACGCTTCGCGGGCTGCAGGTGCATCTTCAGGGGCCGCTGACGCGTGCGCGCGACCTGCGGCACGATGGCCGTCCGCGTGACCTCGACGATCTGCTGCACGGCGGGAACGCTCGAGAGGTAGCGGGCATGAAGATGCCGGCACTCCTCTTCCAGCAGTCGGCCGATGATATCCAGTCCACCGTCCTGCGGTGTGCGCGTGGATGGCGCCGCCTGTGACGCGGCAATGTATCCCTGCACCACTTGCAGATCGTGCAAACGGCCGAGCGTGTCCTGAACACGCTTGATCGTCCGCACCGGCACGAGCGCGGAGCGCGCGCCGCTCTCGGCGGCCAGCTCCATCGCGTAGCGCAGTTTCTTCGCCGCGATCCGTACCCGATGCAAGCGCTCCTGTTCGTAGAGCGGACCTGCTGCCTCGATGGCGGTGGCCAGCGCCTTCGACCGCTTCAGCAATCGCGCTCCCAGCGTCTCCCGCCACCCCTCGGTCTCGGCGGACTGCAACGCGTCGCCCACCGATCGCAGCCGGCGATCGAGCTTGTCGACATTGATTCGCGCGATGCGCTTGAGCATCACGTGCCGACGGCGCTCCTGATCCTTGACGACACGGCCGCGGATCTCTTCGAGCGCGAGGCGCGGCAACGTATTGCGCGCGGCGAGCTCGTCGATCAATCCCGAGCGTCACGTCCAGCTCCCGAATCGTGCCAAGAGCCTGGGCAATCCGGCGGATCTTGCGGCGCGCTTTCCCGGCCTTGCTGCCCTTGAGGCCGGTAGCGAGCACGGGAACGGCCTCCCGCAGCCGCCGCGATGCCACTCGCGCCTGATGTACTCCATGGCCATCCCCCTCGACCGCGGCACGCAGGTGCCGCTTGAACGCGCGGGCTCGCCGGGTGAGCAGCAGGGTCGTTACACGTGGTTTCGGGCGGTTCATGGTAGGATTCGGGCGCGATAGGACTGTAATGCAGGGCTTCTCCCGGCCCTCACTCCAGCCAAGTATATAACGGCCTTGTAACAGAGCAAGGTTGCGCCAACCTTGACTGGTCGACGACGACTCGCGAGGATCCGAACACGCCCGGCCTGAAGGTCGGGCCTACAACGTTCCCTCCTGAATGCGCATCGCAGCCATCGACATCGGAACCAACTCGATCCACATGATCGTGGTGCAGGTTCGTCCGGACCTGTCCTTCGAAGTGATCGATCGTGAAAAAGACATGGTCCGTCTCGGAGCGGGCGGACTGGACGGCCGCAATCTCACGCCAACGGCGATGGCCTCGGCGCTGCAGACGCTCTCCAAGTTCAAGCGCCTCGCTGAATCGCACAAAGTGGACGAGATCGTCGCCGCCGCAACGAGCGCGACCCGTGAGGCCGAGAACGGCGGCGACTTCATCGCAGAGGTCGACCGGGAGACCGGGATCCGCATCCGCGTCATCTCCGGCACGGAGGAAGCGCGCCTGATCCACCTCGCCGCGGGGTACGGCGTCGACATCGGCGGCACCACCGCCGTCGTCGTCGACATCGGCGGCGGGAGCGTGGAGGTCACGCTGGGAACCGCGACGCAGTTGACCCAGGCACGCAGCTTCAAGACCGGCGTGATCCGGCTGACCGAGCGATTCGTGCAGAGCGATCCGCTTTCCGGCCGTGACGAACGGCGCATCATCAAACACCTGAACCGCGAGATGGGCAGTTATCTCGATCAGATCGCGGCCCGCGGATTCGATCGCGTGATCGGCACGTCCGGCACGATCCTCAGCCTCGGCACGATGGCCTCAGGCGACGACGGCGGCCGCGCGGACGATGTGCGGAACCGCCGGGTATCAGCCAAGTCGCTTCACCGTCTCCGCAAGCGCATCGTCAATGCGGACATTCAGGAACGTCTCCGCATTCCGCTGATGGACCCGCGACGCGGCGACTTGTCAGTAGCGGGATCGGTGCTCTTCGACACCATCATCCGGCGGCTTGGCGCCGAAGAGTTCACGCTCTGCGATCTGGCGCTCCGCGAAGGGCTGGTGCTCGACTACATCCACCGGAACAGCGCGAGGATCCGCAAGGTCGAGCGGTATCCGGACGTCCGTCGGCGGAGCGTGGTCGAACTGGGAGAACGGTGCGGATACTGGTCCGAGCACGCGCAACAGGTCGCCAGGCTGGCGCTGAGCGTTTTCGATCAGACGCGCAGCGTCCACGGCCTGTCCGATCGCGAGCGCGAGTGGCTGGAGTACGGTTCGCTGCTGCACGACATCGGCGTGCATATCAGCTATGAACGGCACCACCGTCACTCGTACTACCTGATCAAGAATGGCGACCTCCGCGGTTTCGATCCACAGGAGACGGAAGTGATTGCGCTCATCGCGCGCTACCACCGTCAGGCGACGCCGAAGAAATCACACGAAGGATACGGCGACCTTCGCGGGTCGCTGCGGAAGACCGTGCGGACGCTGGGGGCGATGGTCCGGCTGGCCGAGGGCCTGGATCGCAGCCACGCGCAGGCGCTCGGCGGACTGGATCTGTTCCCGCGCGGGGATGACTATCTGGCCCGCTTGCGTGCGAACGGGGACGCGGAACTGGAGCTGTGGGCGGCGCATCGGCACGTCGCACCGCTCGAGGAAGTGCTGGGCAAACCCGTTCGTTTCGAGGTCGCTGGCAACGACTACAAGGGACAATCGACTCATGTTGAACAACCTCACCACGCCGCACGAGTACCGCGGAAAGCTGTTCGTGGTCGAGGGCATCGACGGCTCCGGAAAGACGACGCAGCTGGCCCTGCTGGCGAAGTGGCTTAGCGCCGCGGGCCAGCCGGTCTTCGTCACCGAGTGGAACTCGTCGGCGCTCGTGAAGGCCGCGACGAAGACGGGGAAGAAGAAGAACTCGCTGACGCCGATGACGTTCAGCCTGCTGCACGCGACGGATTTCGCCGACCGCCTGCTCTACAACATCATTCCGCCGTTGAAGGCCGGCATGATCGTCCTGGCCGATCGCTACGCGTATACCGCGTTCGCGCGCGATTGCGCCCGTGGCGTCGATCGCAAGTGGGTGCGCGAGCTGTACAGCTTCGCCGTCAAGCCCGACCTGGCGGTCTACTTCAAGGTGCCGATTGAAGTGTCGGCCGATCGCCTGCTCGCGCGCCGCGTCAAGCTGAAGTTCTACGAGGCGGGCATGGACATGGGGTGGAGCTCCAACCTCGTCGAGAGCTTCAAGATGTTTCAGGGAAAGGTGCTGTCCGAGTACGATCGCCTCGTCGACGAGTTCGGACTGAGCGTCGTCAGTGCCGTCGGCAGCATCACCGATCAGCAGCGAACGTTCCGCAAGCTCGTGTCCCAGCACATGGCCATACAGGAGCCCGATGAGCAGCTCGACGAAATCGCCTGACGAAGGCGGTAATCCCGCGATCGCTACACCGGGCAGCTACTACGGGAATCCCATTCCCTACCTGCCGATTGATGGCTATCCGGGGAAGATCATCGCGATCGAAGGGACCGACGGCGTCGGACGCTCCACGCAGATCACCCTGCTGCGGGAATGGCTGGAAGTGCAGGGCTATGGCGTGATCGAAACCGGCTGGACGCGCTCGGAGCTGATGCAGCCGACCATCGAGCTGGCGAAGTCGAGCAATACGCTCAATAAGCTCACGTTCGTGCTGCTTTACGCGACCGACTTCGCCGACCGCCTGGAAAAGGAGATCATCCCGGCGCTGAAGGCCGGGTTCATCGTGCTCTCCGATCGCTACATCTTCACCGCCATGGCGCGCGCCGGCGTTCGTGGGGTCGATCGGACCTGGATCCGGAACCTCTACGGCTTCGCCATCGCCCCCCATCTCGTGTTCTACCTGAAGATCGACGAGAAGACTCTCATCCGGCGCGTCCTCCAGGCCCGCGGGATGGAGTTCTGGGAATCGGGCATGGACATGAAGCTCGGCGACGACATCTACGAGAGCTTCCGCGCCTACCAGCGCGCGCTGCTGCGCGAGTATGGCGTCGATGTCGGACGAGTTCGGTTTCCGCGTCCTGGACGCCCGCCGCAAGGTCGACATCATCCAGGACGAGCTCCGCCGCCAGATTGGCGCATTTCTGGCGGAGACGGACACGGTGGGGGTGGTGCGGGGCCTGACGGTTGCCCACCACGCCGGGTTCCGCGGTTCCGTGGTTCATCGTCCACGAGCTCGACAAACTACGAACTCACCGAACCGCTCTGTCGAGCGACGGACCCATCGAGCCACGAACCACGTCGCTGAACCCGCGTCGTGAACTCGTCCGTTACATAGAATTTACCTCGGCGAAACTGACCGGAAACTGCCGGCCGATAGCGTAGAAGGGCTGGCATGAACCCGGTACAGACGCCCCCAACCCTCACGGTCCAGACCCGCGCTTCCGCTCCCGTCGCCGCCGACCACCCGGTGAGCATCGACGTCAAGGACCTGTCCTTCTATTACGGGACCAAGCGCGCCCTGGAGAACATCAGCATCGGCATCCCGGCCAAGCTGGTGACCGCGTTCATCGGGCCGTCGGGCTGCGGCAAGAGCACGTTCCTGCGCACGCTCAACCGCATGAACGACATCATCGCCGGCACCAGGGTCGAAGGGCGCGTGCTGATCGATGGCGACGACGTGTATCGAGGCGGCACGGACGTGGTGGCGCTGCGTCGACGTGTGGGGATGGTGTTTCAGAAATCCAATCCGTTCCCGAAATCAATTTTCGAAAACGTCGCCTACGGGTTGCGGATCAACGGTCTGGCGTCGAGCCGGTCGGAGCTGAGCGGCCGCGTCGAGGAGAGCCTGAAGTCCGCCGCCATCTGGGACGAGGTGAAAGACCGGCTGCACGACTCCGCGCTCGCCCTGTCGGGCGGCCAGCAGCAACGTTTGTGCATCGCGCGCGCGCTGGCGGTCAAGCCGGAGATCCTGCTGATGGACGAGCCAGCCTCCGCCCTGGATCCGATCGCGACCCAGCGCATCGAAGAATTGATCTACCAGCTCAAATCCGAGTACACGATCGTGATCGTCACGCACAACATGCAGCAGGCGGCACGCGTATCGGATCGAACGGCGTTCTTCTGGCTGGGTCGCCTGATCGAGTACGGGCCCACGGACCGCATCTTCACCAATCCATCGGAGAAGCTGACGGAAGACTACGTTACTGGGCGGTTTGGATAATGCGTCGTACGTCCGTGGTTCGTCGGCCGTCGCTCGTCGCTCGAGCTCGTCGCCGAATGCGCTACGAGTGACGGCTGACCGAGCGACGAGCCACGGCTCCGACTCTCGTCGATTGCGGTTGGTGGAGATTCAAGGGTTAGATACATGGCCGAACGGATTGTCCCGCACTTTCAGGAGGAGCTCGAACAGCTCAAGACACGTCTGCTCGAAATGGGCGGCCTCGCGGAAGAACGCGTGCGGACGGCCGTACGAGCCCTGGTGGAACGCGACAGCGCGCTGGTCGAGCGGGTCCTGGCGGGCGACGGCCCTATCAACCGGCTGCACATCGAGATCGACAGCCGCTGCTTCAAGCTGCTGGCGCTTCATCAGCCGATGGCCGTCGACCTGCGGGCGATCGTGTCGGCGGTGAAGATCAACACCGACCTCGAGCGTGTCGGCGATCTGGCCATCAACATCGCCGAGGCAGTGCGGCGCTATACACGGCATCCTCCCGTCAAGGAATTGATCGACATCCCCCGGATGGCAGAGATCGCGCAGCGCATGCTGCGCAACGCGCTCGATTCGTACGTCCGCCGCGACATCGAGCTCGCGCATGGCGTGCTCAACGAGGACGACACGCTGGACGCGCTGAAAACGCAGGTCTTCCGCGAACTGCTCACCTACATGCTCCAGGACCCCACACCATCGAGCCCTCCCTGGATCTGATCCTGATTTCCCGGCACCTCGAGCGCATCGGCGATCACGCCACCAATGTTGCGGAGGACGTGATCTTCATGGTGTCCGCCCGCGACGTCCGGCACCATGCGGGGGAAGTCGGAGCCTGAATCTCAGCCGGTGCGAAGTGCAGGGTGCAGAGTGCAGCGTGCGAAGTGCTTTACGAGCACGTGCACGAGCACGGCACTTTGCACCTCACCTGCACTCTGCACTTTTATGCGATAGAATAAGTAGGTTTGGCGCGGCCGGAATCCCCGTGCGTGCACTGTCGTCGCCGGCCTGTTGACCCGGCGTGGCGACCGTTCTGCAGCGAGCGCTGCAAACTCGCGGATCTCGGGCGTTGGCTCTCGGAAGACTACCGGGTGCCGGGTAGCGCGCCGCCGGACCGGCCGGAGGACGCCGGAGACGACGAGTAAGCATAACGCTCAGACCTGCGCATGGCCGACACGCTGACAATCACCGACAATCGAACCGGCAAACAGTACGACGTTCCGATCCAGGACGGGACGATCCGCGCCATGGATCTGCGCCAGATCAAGGTCACCGCCGACGAGTTCGGCATGATGACCTACGACCCGGCGTTCATGAACACCGCTGCGTGCCGGAGCCGCATCACCTTCATCGACGGCGACAAGGGCATCCTGCTCTACCGCGGTTATCCCATCGAGCAGCTCGCCGAAGACAGCGACTTTCTCGAAACGTCGTACCTGATTCTGTTCGGTGAGCTCCCAACCGAGGACGAGCTTCGCAGCTGGACGACGGAAGTCACGCTGCACACGATGTTGCACACCAACATCGCGAAGCTGATGGAAGGATTCCGGCACGATGCCCATCCGATGGGCATGTTCATCAGCACGGTCGCCGCGTTGTCCACGCTCTATCCGGACGCCAAGGACATCTTCTCCGTGGAGTCGCGGCGGCTCCAGACCATCCGGTTGATTGCCAAGGTCCCGTCAATCGCCGCCTATGCGTTCCGGCACTCGATCGGCCGTCCGTACAACATGCCGGACAACGATTTGAGCTATGCGGGCAACTTCCTGAACATGCTGTTCAAGATGACCGAGCTCAAGTACAAGGCGAACCCGGTGCTCGAGCGCGCGCTGGACGTGCTGTTCATCCTGCACGCGGACCACGAACAGAACTGCAGCACCAGCACGATGCGGAACATCGGCAGCTCGCAGAGCCGATCCGTATTCGGCGCTCGCCGGCGCCGCCGCGGCCCTTTACGGCCCGCTGCACGGAGGCGCCAACGAAGCGGTCCTCCGGATGCTGGCCGAGATCGGATCGATCAAGAACGTGCCCGGCGTTCATCAAGCGCGTCAAGGCCGGCGAGGGCCGGTTGATGGGCTTCGGCCACCGCGTCTACAAGTCCTACGATCCGCGCGCGAAGATCATCAAGCGCATCGCCGATCTCGTCTTCGAGGTGACCGGCAAGAACCCGCTGCTGGAGATCGCGCTCGAGCTCGAACGCATCGCCCTCGAGGACGAGTACTTCGTCAGCCGCAAGCTCTATCCCAACGTCGACTTCTACTCGGGCTTGATCTACCAGGCGATGGGCTTCCCCGTGGACATGTTCCCGGTGCTCTTCGCCATCGGCCGCACGGCCGGATGGATCGCGCAGTGGGAAGAGATGCTGACGGACCCCGAGCAGAAGATCGCCCGCCCGCGCCAGCTGTACATCGGACACGATCGCCGCGACTACGTGCCCAGGGACAAGCGCCCGTAGGCGGCATGCACACGACACCTCATCCTGCTGTGCGCCGGCGCCATCGCGTGTGGCGCCTCGGGTCTTCAGCAGACGCCTGCGCCGCGGTTCGACGGTGCGCGCGCCTTTGCCCACGTCCGCGAGCAGGTCGCGATCGGTCCGCGGCCGGCAGGATCGACCGGCGCCGAACGCACCCGCGCCTACATTACCGCGCACCTCAAGTCGCTCGGGCATCAACACCGAGGAACAGGCCTTCGAGGCCCAGACCCCCATCGGCAAGATTCGGATGGTGAACCTGCGCGCGACGCTGCCAGGTTCGTCAGGTGCTACCGGTCCGCGCCTGATCATCGCCAGCCACTACGACACGAAGCTCTTCAAGGAATTCCCGTTCGTCGGCGCCAACGACGGCGGCTCCAGCACGGCGGTGCTGCTGGAGCTGGCCACGGCACTCAAGGACCGCAAGTTCGCATTGCCGATCGAGCTGCTGTTCTTCGATGGCGAGGAAGCGGTCATCGAGTGGAAGGATGAGGACCACACCTACGGCAGCCGCTACTACGTCGACGCCGCGCGGAAGAGCGGCGGACTGAAAGACATTCGCGCGCTGGTGCTCGTCGACATGGTCGGCGATCGCGACCTGCGCATCCAGCGCGAGCCGGGGTCTACTGCGTGGCTGACGGATACGATCTGGGCCGCGGCGAAGCGCATCGGCCGCGCGGAGTTCGTCGACGATCTCTTCGCGGTGGAGGACGACCACGTGCCGTTCCTGCGCGCCGGCGTGCCGGCGGTCGACCTCATCGACCTCGACTATCCGGCCTGGCACACCGCCGATGACACGCTCGACCAGGTCGCGCCGGAATCGCTGCAGGCGGTAGGTGATGTGCTGATCGCCGCGCTCCCCGATTTGATGGAGCGGTCATCGGAAGACAACCGTACACGCCCGGTCGACGGCACGCCCGACCTGAAGGTCGGGCCTACACGTGTCGCTGCAATTCTTCGAGGATCTCCGTTTCCTCCAACACGCGTGTCGACGATTTCGCCTTCGCAAAGATCCGCTCCACGGCCTCGTCGGTCACCGGCAGGCCCCGGCGCTCGAGCCAGAACACCACGTTCGACTTGCCCGACATGGGCCCCACCTCGATCTCCTGCTCGCGGCCGACCATGCTCGCGGGAACGCCGGAGTAGACCGCATCCACCAGCGCCGTGTCTTTCTTCCTGAAGGCTTTGATCACGGCCGCGGCATGCACGCCGGTGGCGGTCCGGAACGCATCTCTCCCGACGACCGGATAGTTCGGTGGAATGGGCACGCCCGTGACGTCCGACACGACCTGGCAGTACTCCACGAGGGCTGACAGATCCCGCTCGATGTACCCCATGAGCACCAGGTTGACGAGCAGGGTGTCCATCGGGGTGTTGCCGACGCGCTCGCCGATGCCAATCGCCGCACCGTGCAAGCGCGTCGCGCCGGCGTCCATGGCGGCCAGCGAGTTGATGATGGCAAAGTCACGATCGCGATGGCCGTGCCAGTCGATCCCGACGCCCCCTCCGCACTCCTCCACGACCTGGGCGACGAACCTGACCACGGCGGCGGCGCCGACCGGCGTCGCGTGACCGACGGTGTCGGCGACGCACACCCGCCTGGCGCCGGCCCTGATGGCGGTCGAGTAGCAGGCGCCGCAGCGTCTCGGGATCGGCGCGCGTGGTGTCTTCGGTGACGTACATCACCGTCAGGCCCTCGCCCACGGCAAAGGTGATCGCTTCCTCAGTCAACTTGAGCAGCTGGTCGATCCCCCAGCCCTCGGCGTACTGCCGCAGCGGGCTCGATCCGATGAACGTGCAGCACTCGATGGGAATGCCGGCCCGCTGCGAGATCTCGGCTATGGGACGGATGTCGGCAATGACCGTTCGCGCCGCACAGTTGGCTTGCACGCCGAGCCGCGCAGTCGCCAATCTCGCGCGCGAGGCGCTCCACGTCGCGAACGACGTGCGGGCCGGCTCCAGGCAGACCGATGTCGGCGGTGTCGATGCCCAGGCGGTCGATCAGGTGCAGGATTCGGAGCTTCTCGTCGATGGTCGGCGTGCGAACCGATGGCGACTGCAGCCCGTCGCGCAGCGTTTCGTCGTTGAGCTGCACGTTCGCCAGTCCGGCAGCGTCGGTGCGGTTCCAGTCGTGAATCAGTGGGTGCATGACTGCGGTTCTAATCAGCTGCCACGGTCATCGGTGCCGAGCCGTGCATCCGGTAGCGATCGTCGGAGCGCTCACCCCTCATGCAACCGATGAACGGCCGACCGCTGACCCGTGCGAAGCAGCCGAATGGTGACGAGACCGGCGAGGAGGATCATGCCGGCCCAGAGTGTCGAGATCCAGATGGCGTTGCGAACGGTGATGTCCATCACGTGCGACATCGATGGAGCGGGCGCGCGGCCGGCCTGATACAAGGCGGCGCGGAACAGGAACTCGTTGACGCCGCGCGTCAGCAGGATGTCATACAGCCCGTTCCAGACGACCGCCGCGACGATCAGCCACAACCAGAGCGCCGTGCGTTCGGCCGGCGGCAACCGTCGCATCACCCACTGAAGCGCATCACCATCCCGGTGATGTCGTCGCTCTGCGCGGCGCCGCGCGCGAACTCGCGGACGTCGGAGAACATCGCCTCGAGCAGGCGCTGCGGGTCGAGCGCGAGGTTCCGGTTCACACAGTCGAGGATCCGGCTCTCGCCGTACTCCTCCCCCGATGCGGACAACGCTTCCGACACGCCGTCGCTGAACACGATCAGCCAGTCACCTGCGCTCGAGCTTGACCGTTTCTTCCTCGTAGGTGGCGCTCTCGAACAGCCCGACAATCGGCCCGCCGCACTCGAGTCGCCGGAATCCGTTCTTTCCGACGACCAGCGGCGGGTTGTGCCCGGCATTGCAGTAGATCAGCCGGCCGTCGGCGTACAGCGCGCCGTACATGAGCGTGACGAAGCGCGACTCGATCCCGCGACGGTACAGGGCCAGGTTGACGCGGCTGATCGTCTGGGACGGCGGATCGCTGGTCGCCGCCTGGGCCGCGAAAATCCCCTGCATCATCGCGCTCAGGAGCGCGGCCGGCGGCCCCTTGCCCGCCACGTCGCCGAGGGCGAAACCGAAGGACCCGTCTGACAGATCGACGTAGTCGTAGAAGTCGCCGCCGATCGAACGGCATGGGAGCGACGCCGCCGCGGCGCGGAAGTAGGCGCCCGTCCGGCCGGCTTTCGGGAGCAGGGCCTGCTGGATCTCGGCAGCGATCCGCATCTCCTGCTCCATCCGCGCCTTCTCCATCGTCTCGCGATAGAGGCGGGCGTTCTCGATGGCCACGGCCGCTTCCGTCGCCAGGGTTTCGAGTGCGGCGCGCGTCGAGTTCGAGAGCAGCGAGCCCTTTTCGCGGCTATCGAGATAGAGGACGCCGATGCGCCGTTCCTCGCCGGCGGCCTCGGCCTGATCGAGGTAGCGGACCAGCCGCAACGGCACGCAGAGGACGTTGCGGATGCCCAGCGCGACGGTGCCGGAATGGAAGTTCGCCAGCTCGCTGTCGAGCAGATCGGCGACGATCCGCGGTTCGCCCGTGCGGAAGACCTCTTCGGGGATCTTCCGGCTCGTGGCGAAGCTGCCGCCCGAAAGGACCACGCGCCCGCGCCCGCGCGCCATCTTGAACTCGAGCTCGCTCGCCATCTCGAGCATGATGAACCCGCGTTCCGCGCCGCTTACCTCGATGGCCGAATCCAGCACCAGCGACAGCACATCGTCGAGCACGCGGCCGGACCCGAGCGCCCGCAGGCCCTCGAGCAGGACGGCTATCTGCCGCAGATCGCCAATCGCGGTCGTGGTTGCACGCTCGGGCGGTGGTGCGCTGTCGGCGAGCAGGAAAACCATCTCCGCCCCGCCGGTGCGTCCGAGCCGGATGCGATCGCCGTGGGCGAGAGCCCGCTCGGTAACCTGATCGCCGTTGACGTAGGTGCCGTATCGCGAGCTGCGGTCGCGGAGGACGAACTTGTTGTCCTCGACGGCGATTTCGGCGTGATCCCGGGACACTTCGCTCCCGGCGAGGCGGAGATCGTTGGTCTCGCGCCGGCCGATCTCGAATTGTCCCTTGGAGATCGGCACGATGCGGCGGCCGAGCGCATCGGTCACTTCGAGACGGGCATCGGACATGTCGGCAGTCTAGCGAAGCTTCAACGGGTTGAAAAGACCGGCATCAGCGACGTCGCAAAATGCCGAGCAACAGCACCGCCAGCGCCCCCCCGGCGCTCAAGCCGGCGGCCAGTTGCAGCCATTCCGGGTTGGCAGCGGTCCGCGATGCCTGCCCCAGATACGAGGCAATCAGCACCAGGACCGCCAGGACGACAAGAGGAATCAGCGGTGTCCGCCGGGCCTTGACCGGTACTGCCCGGCGCACGGGATCGGTGGTCGCCGTCCCGCATCGGTAACATACGATGGCTTTGTCCGCAATCTCCGTCCCGCAGTTCCGGCACTGCATCCGAACGATCGTACATTGGCGCTTCGCTCGTTGGCAATCTGCTAGCCGCTTCGCGGCATGTCAACTCCCAACTCCCCAACTCCCAACTCCCCAAAGGACAGCCCGATCGAGTGAGCTGGGTGAAAGGTGTACCGATTAGCTGGTTCGTTCGTTTTTCGCCCCACTCTCTCAAAGGACTCTCCTTTGGGAGTTGGGAGTTGCGAGTTGGGAGTTGACAGCGGCCGCCCGGGTCACAACGAGCGGGCGCACGACCGCCATCAGAATCAGGACCACGCCGAATGTCACCACGATGGTCGCGCCGGTCGGCAAGTCGAGCACGAGCGACAGGTAGACCCCCAGCGCCGAGACGATTGTGCCCATCGTCCAGCCGATGGCCAGACGCTTGCCGACGGTATCGGCGTAGAGCATCGCCGCGACCGACGGGACGATCAGGTAGCAGAAGACCAGCAGCACGCCGGCGATCGAGACGGAGGATGTGACGACAAACCCGAACGAGGCGTAGAAGAGAAAGTCCCAGAACCTGACGTTCAGGCCTGTCGACTCAGGGTCGTCGTGGGCGAGCGAGATCGCGAGGAACTGGCGCCTGAAGATGTAGTGAAACGCGCCGATGGCGCCATACAGCGCGGCAGTCGTGTAGACCTCGTGCCAGGAGACCGCGATGATGTTGCCCACCAGCATGTCCTTCAGGTGCTCGGCCTGCGACGTGGACTTGCTCATGGCGAGAATCGCAGCCGCCGACGACACGGCGTAGGCGATGCCGATGATCGCTTCCTGCGGAATCCTCGCCCGCCGGCCGCGAATCATCGAGAAGATGCCTGCGCCAACGAACGTGAAGGCGAGGCTGATCCAGTAGACCGCCGGCGCATGCGGATCGCCGCCGGATATGGGCATCAGGAGCGCGATGGTGGCGCCTAGCGCAGCGATCTGCGCGAGCGAGAGATCGACGAAGATGACCCCTCGTTCCACCACGTGCACGCCCAGGTACGCGTGGATACCGGTCAGAATGAGGCTGGCCACGAACGGCGCGGCCAGGAAGCGAATGATTTCGGCGAGCCCGACATCTGCCATAACCGCGCTCAGCGCGCTCCCGTCTTCTTGATGGCGGAGACCAACAGGTTGATGTTGTAGTCGAAGAGCTGGATGTAGCTCGGCACTTCCTTCACGCCACCGACCGACGGAGGCATCACGAGCACCATCGCGCCGGTGTCGCGCGCGATGCTATTCGGCGTTTTCACGTCGAAATACGGCTCGACCAGGATGATCTTGACGTTCTGGCTCTTCATCTCCTGGACGAGCGTCAGCGTATGCGCCGGCGAAGGAGGAATGCCGGGCTTCGGCTCGACATATCCGATGACGTCGAGGCCGAACACCTGCGCGAAGTTCGTCCACGAGCGGTGATACGTGACGATCTTGAGTCCCTTGTAGGGCGCCATCGCCGCCTGCCAGCGCTTCTCGCCTTCGGCGAGCCGGCGGTCGAAATCGGCGTACCGCTCGGCGAAGTACGCTCCGTCCCCCGGGCTCAGCTCGGTCAGCTTCGCCTGGACCGCCTTCGCAATTCGTCGTCCGTTCTCGGGATCCAGCCAATAGTGCGGATTCCCCTGCGGATGGACGTCACCCATCGCCCGAGTGACCGGCCCCGTCGGGATATCCACGATCTTGACCGTTCGGGACGCGTCGAGGTAGCCGGGGCTGCCGGGCTGAATCTTGGCGTTCCTGCTCTGCGTGACGAGCGGCGGAAGCCAGGCCACCTCGAGTTCCAGCCCGACGAGCGTCAGAAGATCCGCGCGATTGAGCTTCAGGATGAAGCTGGGCTTTGCTTCGACGAAATGTGGATCCTGATACCCGCGCGCGATCGCCTCCACCGAGACCTTGTCCCCGGCGACTTCCTTGACGATGGACCACAAGTCTTCAGTGGTCGTCACGACATTGACCGCGGCGCGCATCGCGGTCGTATTCACGACCAGCACCCCCGCGATGACCGCCGATATGAGAAATGTTCGCTTCATGGTTGTGTCTTTCTTGTTTATGTACTCGCGGGGACCCACCCCGCTCGCTCGAGCCGCAGGCCCTCAGTGTTTAGAACGTGTGTGCCCCATGGGCACCTATCGAGAAGAGGAATTGGAACAGGAACTCGTTCGCCGTGACGTCTTCGGCGTATCGCAGCCGCCTGTACTGGCCACGGATCTGGCTGAACTCGCTGGGCCAGTACGTCAACGTCAGCGACGGACCCTTGTCGACGAGCGACGAGTCGAAGGCCCGCTCGGACCAGTCGTAGCGCGCGCCGGCGAACCAGCGCCGCGCGAACTGGTATTCGCCGCTGGCGTAGAAACCAAACGCCGACACGTCGTCGTCAATCTGCTCGCGGTTGCTCCAGAATAGCTCCGTGCGACCCAGGAACCTCCGGTACAACGCCCGGCGCAGCGGCCGATACCGCACGGTCGCGTCGACGCCAATCAGGCGCGTGTGGAAATCCTGCCCGACGTCGTTGTTGCCGTAGGCGATTGACGTCCCGACGTCGAGATTGGTGGCCTCGCTCAGGTCGCGATAGGCACGAAGCCGTCCGACCCAGCTGACGTCACTTCGCTCGAACGACCGGAACACGCTCGACGAGCCCTGATACACCTCGCCCGTCGCTTCCAGGAACATCCATGGATTGCTGATCAGCCGCGATACCGAGATACCAGAATCGTTCAGGCCCTCGTCGCCGCCCAGCAGGTTGTCGATGACGACCGGCTGATCGACCCAAGGCAGCTGATGTGGGTGGAGCGTGTTGACCTTGCCGACCTGTTGCTTGAACTTGCCGACCTTGGCCAGAAAACCGCCGGGAAGCGTCGGAAACGTGATGAACCCCTCCTCAATCTCGACGCCTTCGGGTGAAAACGCCAGAAAGAAGTCAGCGCGCGCATACGGATCGACAACGGCCTGAAATGTCGCTTCCGCCTCGTTCATCTCGAAGGCGGGCCGCGGACTCACCTCGTTCTCGCCGAACGCGCCCAGGAAGTTTCCAATGACCGCCATATCGGGATTGAAGATCTTCGACATCGCGCTGGCGCCGCCGTAGAACGGCAACGAACCGGTTGGCCCGCCCGCGCCGGTCGCGCCCGCCGGCACCTGGGCTTCCGTCGGCGCACCAGGTGGTAGCCGGCGCCGTCGTTGTCGGGGGTACGGCCGGTGGCGTCGCCACCGGCGGAACAGGCTGAACAGGCTGCTCGCTCTCGATGCCTTTGAGACGTGCCTCGAGCGCCGCCAGGCGTGCGCCGTACGAGTCGCGTACCGTTTCGAATTCGGCTCGTAGCCGATCGACTTCTTCGCGCAGCTGCTGGGCCGACGGCTGGGCGGCCGGTTGACCAGGGGGGGTCTGCGCGTGCGCCAACGTGGGCGCGATGACAAACATGGCCGCAGCGAGCACAGGGCGCAGCGACGTGAGCGTGACGCTCGAACGCAACACTCAACACCTCCTCGACCGGGATGGATCTCGATGACCCCGCTCCTCGAACGTACGGGATCGGTCAACGAGAGAATCTGATTGGACCTGGCGGAAAGCCTGTGGCGTTCCGAGGCTAGCCGAGCGCTGGTGGAGATCGGCCGCCGTTCGGGCCCGCAAAGACGGTATCCGTCTCGACGATGATGGCGGTGACGACGATGCCGATTGGAATGAGGGGCCTGCCGGCCAGGACGGTTTCAGGCTCGGTCGCGGCCGACGTTGTGCTCAGACAGGTGATGCAGTCGGGAGGCGACAGGAGATGGCACGCGATTTCGTGGTACAGCGCCGGCAGTACCGCCGTCGGCAACACGAAAAGCGTCATCGCCACGACGAGCAACGACCCCAGCCGGGATCCGCGAACGGACGGCCGGTAAAACCACATCGCTAATCATTATAGCCGCGAATACGACTGGGGCGGACGGAGGCACGGGACGCGGCGCGGCCCACGTCGGACGGGACGCGGATCTTCACGGATTTTCCATGCGTCACGGGACGCGGATTCGCCGATCTCACAGCGCCACGGACGCGGATTTCGATTCGCACGCGGATCTCCACAGCGACAGACGGTGGAGATTTCCGGGATCGCGGATCCGCATATACTCGGTCGAATGTTCCCGGTCAGCGACGTCATCCCGTCGCGGACAACGCCTTACGTCACCGTCACATTGATCGCGCTCAACGCGATCGCGTTTTTCATCGAACTGCGGATCAGCGACGCCGAACTGCGTCAGGTTGTGTTCGCCTACGGTGTGGTGCCGGCGTTCTTCAGCTGGCCGGACGTGCTGACGAGCATGTTCCTGCACTCGGGCTGGCTGCACTTCCTGGGCAACATGCTCTATCTCTGGATCTTCGGCGACAACGTCGAGGACCGCCTTGGGCATGCGCGCTACCTTCTCTTCTATCTGTTCTGTGGTGCCGTCGCCGCGCTCGGTCAGACCGCGAGCCATCCGTCGTCAACGCTTCCAATGATCGGCGCGAGCGGGGCGATTGCCGGCGTCATGGGCGCGTACTTCGTCCTCTACCCGCAGTCACGCGTGCTCACCGCCGTCTTCATCATTTTTTTCATCGACCTGATCGAGATTCCGGCGATCTATTTCCTCGGGATCTGGTTCCTGATGCAGCTGTTCAGCGGTGTGGGATCGCTCGGCGCACGCGCCGCCGATGGCGGCGTCGCGTTCTGGGCGCACGTTGGAGGCTTTGCGGCCGGTGCGCTGCTTGGCGCCGTCTGGCGGGCCACAGAGGCGAAACGGCGGCAAAGCTGGGAGCACTGAACAAGGCGTCAACTCTCAAGTCCCAACTCGCTCCAGGAGAATACGGTTGTTCGATGTGGGTGGCAACCGTGGGTGCCCGACGTAGACTCCACGAACGATCGCGTGCGGCACGATCGACCATCGATCGCTTGAGAATCGACAACATCGTGAACGTCGCGGCGGTATGTGCTCGTCGCGCGAGACTGTCGACAGGCGAAAGTGCGACGTGATGTCACGCGCGCGATCGCGACAGGCCGATGCTGCCGAGTGCGAGGCGTGTTCTCGCCGACATCTTTGTGCGGCGCTTCTCCCTAGCTCCGTTCTCCTGCAAGCAGCAGATCGCCTCAGTCCAATCCGGGAGTCGGCGAACCAGATACGTTGGGAGTTTGACGAGGCCGCGCGAGTCAGCGGCCCTCTAAGACTTGATGCGTTCCCGCACGGCGCGACCGATCCGCGAGAGCTCGATCATCAGGCGCTCGAATTCCTTCTGGTATTCCGGCGGCTGCATGAAACTCCGGCGCACCTTCAGCTCTTCGATCTCTCCCTCGATCACCGCGCGCTTCTGAAGGAGATCGAGCAGCACCTCATCGGTGGGCGCGGCGCCGGCAACCTGTTCATCGAGATACGTGCGGCTTGCCGTCGAGCCGTCGTCGCCGGCTTCGGTGGCGTCACGCCCGCGTCCGTCGCCGTTGTCGTCGAGCAGCGGCCGCTCGGTCGCCAACTGGCCGCGCTGCTGGTAGTGGCGGCGAACGGCGCCGGCAGCGGCGGAGAATGCCTCCCAGATCGAGATGCGGCCGTTCTTGTCGAGGTCTGCCTGCTCGTCGCCGAGCGCCTTGATGAAGTAGTCGGGAAAAATCGTGTCGAACCGCTGCGCGACCGAATCGGTGGCGGTGATGACGATCCGCCGCTCGCCCGTGAATCGCTCGATGAATGGAAAGCTGGCAGACGATGTGTTGACCAGCACGACCCGGCCGGGAAGGCCTTCAACCAACGAAGCCCACTCGGCTGACTCCAGATCCGGCCCCACGAGATTGAACTTGGCGTCCACGCCGTCGTAGGTGCCGTGGCCGATCAGGACGACGAAGAGCAGATCCGATGCGGTCATGCGACGGCCGATCCCTGCAGATCGCGCGGCGGACGTTTTCAGCCGTGGATCGCTTGGCGGCGGCGGTCGTGTCGGTCAGGACGGTGATGTTCGCGGCCTCGATCTTCATGCGATCCTGCAGCACCCGCTGCAGGGTCGTTGTCCACTGCTCGTACTGCTGGGCGTATTCCTGTCCGCCGCTGGCTCCGGCGACGATCAACGCGAATCGTTCGTCAGCCAGCGCCTGTGCCGGCAGGGCACAGGTCAGCGCAGACAAGAGCGAGAGTCGCAGGAGCAGACGCGTCATCGCAGCCCCCAGCGACGGCGTAGAAGCCATTCGCCGCCGAGTATCAGGAGGATCGCGGCAAACGACCACCCGTTGTGCCACAGATCGCGGCGCACGCTCAGCGCCGCGGCTGGCACATTCGTCTCGAGGGCGCTGACGACTTCCGCGACGTCCGCCTCCGCCACGACCCTCCCGCCTGACGCCGCAGCCAGGCGCTGCAGAACCGCGGTGTTGAGCCTCGGATCCGTCATCTCGAGATCGGCCCCTCCGACGAGGAGTGACGCGCTCGCCGAGCCTAGCGCCGCCCGCTCGCGCCTGGCGTCGGCGACGACACGGTATACACCGGCGTCACCGGCTTTGAAGCGTGCGATGTATCGGCCGGCGGCCGGCGCTTCCGGATCAGGCGTCGCCCGGACTTGCTCGAGACGTCCCTCCGCCGTCGTCACGCGCACGTCTACCGTGGCGTCCCGAATCGGCTCGAACGCCTGGTTGCGGACGGCGATCTGAAGCGCCACGGGCGCACCGGCTGCTGCGCCCGGAGGCACGGTGATCGCGACGGGATCGGTAGCGGGAAGCGCGAGCCAGCGGACGGCCTGACGCCAGAAGGTGTCGTACGAGCGATCGGACGCCGGCAGCATCATCCGCCAGCGCCACGCCGCCTCTCCCGCGAAGATCATCGACCGTCCGTCGCCGAAGCGTTGCACGGCGACCAGTGCGCGCGAGGTGCCCCCCGCGCCACTCGCCAGCGCCAGGATCGTCGCGCCGGGACGCGGTCCGCCTAGCGGCGCGATCGCCGCCAACGGCGGGACGTTGCCCCATCTCTTCAGGCTGTCGTCCACCGCGAGCCCAAGCTGCATCACGGGGTGAGCCTCGCCTTGCGCGGTCAGCGTTACGCGGTTGACTCCTCGCGCGTCGACCGCCGGCAGCACGCCGCCGGTGCGATCCTGCAGGCTCAGCGGCAGGACCTCTTCGATCGCCGTGTCGGCAAGCCCCTGCTGCAGGAACGAGCGTGCTCCCAGCACGAGCAGCCCGCCGCCGCGCTGCGCGACGAACGCTCGTGTGGCTTCCAGTTGTGAGCGGGTCAGCTGATGGCCTTCGACGTTCGCCAGAACGAGCGCGTCGTAGCGAAACAGATCCTCGGGCCTCGGGGGATAGCCGTTGCGCAGGGCATCGCTGCGAGACTGCGCGGCTTGGATGTAGTAGGTGTCGCGCCCCTGCTCGTTACGTCCTTTGCGAATAACGGAGTCGACTTCGAGACCGTTGTCCGCAGACCATGCGCGCTTGAGAAAGCTGTGCTCGAAGCCCGGCGCGCCTTCGACCAGCAGCACGCGCCGGCTGCGTGCTGGTGGCTGCACGAGCGTGCTGCGGGCGTTGTTCTCCGGCACCAGCTCCCCAGGGAGCGCCGGAATCTCGACGGTGTAGACCGTGGGCCCGCCACGGCCCGGCGCGACCTGAAACACCACATGCACCGGCGTGCCGTCGGCTGAGGGATTGACACCGGCGAACCTCGATCGGCCGCCCGTTCTCCAGCAATCGCAATTCGATTGGATCGGTGCCCGCCGCGTCGCCGCCATGGCTGACGGCGGACACCGCGAGGTCGACCCGCGAGTCGTCCAGTACCGCCTCCGCCGCGGTGACGCTGAGAATCTCTCGATCGCGAGCCACCTGCGGCGCGCCCATGCCAAACGCAAAGACCGGCGCGCTCTCGGCGGCGATCCGATCCGCGGTGCCAGACGTATCTCCACCGTCGGAAATCAACACGATCCCGGGAATGGCGCGGCCGCGATAGCGATCGCGAATGGCGGCGAGCGCACCGTGGAGGTCGCTCTGACGCGCCGTCGCGGTCAGATTCGTCCGTCGTCACCGGCGCCACGTCGTCGCCGAACCCCACGATCTCGACGGCGAAGCGGGACGGACAATGCAGGAAGCAGCGCTGTGATCGATGAAGTCCCGCGCGCGATCGATCCGCCGCGCGCCCTCGAGGTCTTCGATTCCCATGCTACGCGAGAGATCGACGAGCACCGGTACGACGACCGCGCGGGCGTCGGGCTCGGTCGTGCGAACGACCGGCCGCAGGAGGAAGAGCACGATCAGGAGCAGCGTCAGGACACGCAGCGCCATCAACGCGTATCGCTGAGGAGCCGAGGCGGCAGAACCGCCGATAGGCCAGCCAGGCGACCAGCATGGCGCCCGCAACGACCATGCACAACGCCCACCACGGAAGAGGGTTCGCGAATGTCACGGCGCTCTATTTTTTGGAGCGGGCCAGCGACTCGTAATAGCGGGCAATCAGACGACGGTAGGCATCGGGGACGCGATCGCTGCCGCCGGCGCTCAGGCGATCCTGTGCTTTCTGCTCGTGCAGATTTTCGCCGAGACCGCCTGCTCGGTCCGTTCGAGCGCCAGGTCGACGTCTTTCCGGAGCGACTCCCAGCCGCTGTAGTCCTGCTTGAACGGCTGGTTGCCAGGATCGGCCTGGCTGCGCTCGGCCTGTTCCGGCGTGCGTCCGCCGAGCCCGCTGCGCGGCGCGCTCTGTTGAAGCTTGCCGAGCAACTCGCTTGCGCGCTGAAGCTCGCGCGCATACTCCTCGCGCAGCCGCTCGAGCTCCTTTTCTGCCGCTCCGCCCGATGAACCGCTCGAGTTCGGGCGGCCCTGCTGCCCCGCCTCACCCGCACGACCGCGGTGGCGTCGCGACCCGTGCCGCGGCCCTGCGCCTTTGCTTCCTTGGCTTCTGCGTCGCGAATCTGACGCTCGAGACTGATCGAGCCGTTCTCGAATATCGCGCGTCTGCTCCAATTGGCTCGAGAGGCCCCTCGCCTCGGCGCTCGAGGCGCCAAGCAAGTCGGCAACGCGGTCCATCGATCGCGCAAGTTCCTCTTCGCCGGCTGCGCCTCCCCGCGAGGCCTGCGCCGAGCCGTCGCGCATCTGTTTCGCGCCCTCGCGCATCCGCCGGCCGATCTCCTGTCGCTCGAGCTCCTTCGCCGCTTCGCCCGCGCGGCAACCGCTGGTGCGCGCCCGTCCTGCTTGCCCGTCTGTTCTCCCTTCGCAAGCTCACCCACGCCGCGCTGAAGGCTATCGACGCGCTCGGCCAGCCGATCTTTCTCGCCCGCGAGCCGGCGACGGGCGTCGGCTGTTGCGCTCGAGTCCCCTTTTTCGAGGCGTCCAGCCTCGGCGGCGATCCGGCGCTGTTCATCGGCGATCTGCTGCGCCTCGAGCTGCAATTCGCCGGCCGCGCGCTGGCGGGCCTCAGGGCTGCCGCCACGCATCTGTTGTTCGAGCGAACGCAGTTGTTCAGCGGCGCGCGCGCTCTGCTCGGCGGCTGCTTTGGCGTCGTTGCGCTGCAGCTCGTTCGTGGCGTTGCGCATCTGCTCGGACGCGTCCTGCATCCGGCCGCTGGCGTTGCCGGGCTGCCCCTGACGCGGATTGCCGGACGGCGTTGCCGGTCTGACCGGCCTGCTGCTGTCCCTGCTGACCCGACTGCGTCTGCGACGGCGGCCGCTGACCGGCCTGCTGGCCGCCCTGCTGCTCCATCTGACGCGCGAGCTTCTCGGCCTGCTCGCGGAGCTCGCTCTGCTCGCGCGTCAGCCGCTCGAGCTGACGCTTCCGTTCTTCCTCCGACGCGTCGGATCCTGCCAGCTCCCGCTGCTTGCGGCTCAGTTCCTCCTGCCGGCGAGCCAGGTCGCGGATCCGGTCGAGCGCGTCGCTCTGATCCTTCTGATCGGGCCGCTCTTCAACCTGCGAGCGGCTCTCGTAGTTCGTGCGCTGCTGCCGCTGCAGTTCCTTGTCGAAGAGCGCCGACAGATCCTGCCCCTGCCGGCCCGATCCGCCGGCGCCGGCATTCGCCTGCTGCCGCATCACCTCGCGGCGCCGGATTTCCGCCTGCGCACGCAGCAGCGCCTGCAGCGCCGCCATCTCGTGCGGCAAGCGCATCGCTCGTCCGCTGGCCTTGCAGCTGCTCGAGCGCGCGGCCCATCGCCTGCGCGGCTTCGCCGACCGGATCTCGGGCCGGCTGGCGAACCTGGCGGCTGCTGAGGGAGCGATCTGCAACGGCGGCCGGATCGGTCCCCGTCCGCGTCGCGGGAATCCCATCTGCTCGGCCCGCGCCTTCAGCTCCGCCTGCGCCTCGGCGACCGCCTTCAGATCGTCCGGCGAACGGCCGCCGCTCCGGATCGGCGTTCGATGTTCCAGGTCGCGTTGATGATCTCTTTCTGCGCGGCGATGAGCGTCTCGATCTGCGCGCCGTTCGCGCCCGCTGCCGGCCTGGCTCTGCGCCTCGACGAACTCTTCGTTGAACGGCCGGACCTCGAGGAAGTACATGTCGCTGCGCGTCTCGGTCGAGCGCTTGCCGCGGCTGACGTCGCGCGCGCGCGCGTAGTAGGTGATCACGTCGCCGGGCTTGACCCGCAGGTCCTCGGCCGCGAGAAGATGGGCGCCCAGTCTGGCGACCTCCGTGCCCGACGACGTTGGCGAACGGCACGACCTTCGTCTGCCCTCCCGGCACCGCATAGACCAGCTCGAAGTTCGCGATGCCGTAGTCGTCTTCCGCCCGCGCCTCGATCGCCACTTCCTCGAGCGGCGTGATCTGCTGATCGCCCGCCGGACGGAGGATCCTGACGTCGGGCGGACGATCGTCCATCAACCGGATGAAGTACTCCGTGTCCCCTGGCGAGCCGAGCCCGTCGTGATCCGTCAGCCGCAGCCGATACGAGTCGTCGCGCGACGAGCACGAGCTCGATCTCGGCCGAGCGATCGCCCGCGGCGCGCAGCGGTTTGGCGCCGGCCCCGGCCATCGTCATCTCCGCGGCGGCGATCGGCTTGTCGGTCTGAACCCGCAGCCGGACTTTGGTTCCAGCCGGCGCATAGATGTCGCCGCCGTTCTGTTCGTCCCGAGGACGGAGGCCGGTGAACGACGGGTATTCGTAGTGCAGGTCGATGCGCTCGACGCGCGGCGCGAAGAGCGCCGTCACGGTGAAATCACGTGTCGACGCGCCCCCAGCGCCGATCTTGTAGGTGAAGCTGCGATCCACTGACTCGAACGGAAAGACGAACGCGCCGCCCTCGACGGTCATCGGCACTTTTCGCTGATCGGCAGCCGCACGTGACCGTCATCGTCGGCTGAAGGTGCGTCAGCGGCCGGTTACCCGAATGCACGATCGCGCGGATCTGCAGCGGGCTGCCGCCGATGACGCGCACGTCGCCAGGCTGCACGGAGATCTGAATCGCGTCCGGGTTGAGCCCGAGCCAGGCCGTCTCGAAAACTCCTGGCGAGCGGCGCGCGCACCAACGACGAATGTGAAACCGAGCAGCGCCAGACCCGCCGTCGTTTCAACGAGCCCGCGACGAATGGCGGCGGGCGGCACGATCTGGCTGGGCGTGAACTCGCGCAAGACGGCGGACCGCCGCGCTGATGAAGCAGCGGACGCGAGCGGAGTCCCGTCGCTGAAACCATCGACCGCGCTGACGATCGTATCGTCCAGCGGCGCAACACCCGGCAGCAGCGCCGCGCGCTCCTCGACGAAGCGCGCGACCTGTGTGTCGTTCGGCCGCCGCTGCATGTGCCACACCGCAAACGCCGCCGGCGCCCAACGCCGCGACGACCGCCGCAGCCCCCGAGCAGGACAAGTGCCGGACCGTCGGCCGAAACAGACGTTCGATCACGAGGGCCGCCAACCCGGGCACCGCCGCGGCAAACGCCGCCCGCGCCACGGTCCGCAGCGCCGCCTGCGCAAACCATCGGCGCCGCACGCGGCCCAGATACGCCCGCACCTCATCGCGCTCGGTCACAATTCGTCTCTCGCTAAGCACTTGCGCACCTGCGCACCTCGCGCACGTGCGCACTTTATGAAACCCTTCCCACCACCGACTCAGCCACGAGCGCCACGAGCATCAGCATCAGCCCATAACGCCAGAAGTTCTGCGCCGCCTCGGTTTGGCGAGCCTGCAAGGCAGACGCCGGTGACGCGCCCGCTGACTCGGTCCTGACCTTTTGACGAAACTCGTCTTCCGCCAGCCGTTCGAGGCCGCTTTCGCGAGCGTCGACGTTGACGGCGATCAGCCGCTTGTCCGGCCCCAGGATGTGCAAGCCTGGCTGGCCGCCGGCGTCCGCGGGCGCTCGGCCGACGGTGAATTCACGCGGGTTTCGCCGATCGCCGGCCGCGTAGCGGATCGATTCGATCGTGAACGGAACGAAGGCCGGATGCAACGGAAAGTCATTCCAGCGTCGATCGACGTCAGACGCGAAAATCACGACCCGTCCGCTGCCTTCGTGACGCTCCAGAAGGGCGGGCGTGCCGTCGCTGAACCTGGCGGCCACGTCCCACCCGTCCGGGCGAATCCGCCAGCTCCGGTCGAACTGGACATTCCCGAGGTTGGCGGACAGCGCACCAAACGGCCGGATGATGGGATGCCGGAGATCCGTCGCGGCGAGGGCCAGCGGTCCCTGGTGCTCGGTGGCGGTCAGTGGTGGGTCCCAGTTGAACATCGTCGAAATGACCGACGCTTCGAGGTCGGGGGCCGCGACCAGCATCAGTCCGCCGCCACGACGCGTGAAGTCTGCGATGCCCTCCCTCGCCTGACGGGTCAGACCGCGGGTCGAGAGCAGGACGACGGCAGACTGCGACGACAGTGACTGGGCGGTGAGCGATGACCCCGGCACTACCCGCGCGACGCAGGCCGTCCGACTCCTCCGACGAGGTCTCGATGGCTCGCTGAAGGTAGAAACCTGACTGACGTTGCGAGCCGCCGGTGACGATCGAGACGCTCGCCTGCGTCGTTCCCAGGGCCGCATAGCGCGTATCGTCGGCGGCGATGCCGCCAGGATCGTCGACAGTGACGGTCAGCCCGCCAGTGGCCGGCACCTTGACGGCGACCGGAACGTCGGTCAAAGCCCCAGGCTCGACGCTGTACTGCCCCGTCGCGATCTGACGCTCGCCGTGCGCGACCCGAATCTGCCCTCGACGAGTCGCGTCCCCACCGTTGTACAGGGACGCGACGATTCGATCGGGCTCGACCCGAAGGTTGTTGAGCGCGACGTTGGGTACCATTCCCCCCACATCCAACGTTCGGATCTGCCAGTTCGCTGGAATTTCCGCGGTAGCCCGATCGGCCCAGCCCGATCGCTGCATGTCGGTGACGATCGTCAGAGTTCCCGGGGCGCCCTTGCCGAGCTCCGCAGCTTTCTGAACGACAGGACCGTATTCTGTCGCGCCAAAACCCGGCTTCAATCCATTCAAGGCGGACAAGGCGTCCGCGGCGCTGCCCGGCTCGGCCAGCACGTCCGCGCGCTCGTCGAACGCCACCAGCGCGACGCGCTCGCCGATCGACGCCTGGCCGATCGCTGTGCGCGCCCGCTCCAATGCCTGCTCGAAGCGGCCGGGGGCACTCATGCTGAAGGACCGGTCGACGGCGACGATGAGCGTGCCTCCTCCACTCGCCGCGCTCAGGTACGGCCGAGCAAATGCAGCGGCAAGCAGGAGCAGGGCGGCGACGCGGGCGGCGAGAAGCAGCAGATCCTGCAGCCGCCGGCGACGCGATCGCTCGACCGGCGAACGGCGCAGCATGCGTACAGCGGTGAATGGGACCTCGGGGGCGACGTCGCGTCGCAGGAGGTGCAGGACGATCGGGAGGGCGACCGCGACGGCGCCGATCAGAAACGCGGGATAGAGGAACGACATCCCTATTTCCTTCGCGCCCGCGCCGCGAGATAGGCCAGCAGCGCGAAGTCGAGCGGCTGCGACGAGTCGAGCTGCACGTAGTCGATCCCCCCGCCGCGCAGCGCGCGGTCGTAGGCAAGCGTAAGCCCCGCCAGCTCCCGCAGATAGCTCGTGCGAATCGCGGCCGGTTCGGTGGTCACTTCTTCCGCGCTCTCGAGATCCTTGAACCGGGCGGATCCGGTGAACGGAAACGTCAGCTCGTGCGGGTCCAGGACCTGAAAGACGATCACGTCCGTGCCACAGAACTTGATGTGCTTCAGCCCCTTGATGATCGGCTCGGGATCGTCGAGCAGGTCGGAGATCAGCACGACCAGGCTGCGCTTGACGAGCGCGTCGGCGAGCTGGTGCAGCGGCCGTCCGACATCGGAGCGTCGGCCTGGCTTCAGCCGCTCGAGACCGAGCAGCAGCGAATGCAGATGTCCGGGCCGCGCGCTCGCCGGGAGCCGGAACGCAATGCGATCGTCGAAGGCGATCAGGCCTGTCGCGTCACGCTGCCGGTTCATCAGGAACGCGAGCGACGCGGCGAGAACGGAGCTGTACTCCATCTTGCTCATCGGCGCCGAGCCGCGGTATCCCATCGAGCCGCTCACATCGAGCAGGATGTGGCACTCGAGATTGGTTTCCTCTTCGTATTTCTTGACGTAATGACGATCCGTGCGCGCGTAGACCTTCCAGTCCAGCGTGGACAGGTCGTCACCAGGCATGTACTGCCGGTACTCCGCGAACTCGACGCTGAATCCTTTGTAGGGACTTCGATGAAGGCCGGAGAGGAACCCTTCCACGACCGTCCGCGCCTTCAGCTCCATGGTTCCAAGCCGAGCGATGATGGCTGGATCCAGAAACCTCAGATCGCGCGTGGCGGAGGTGGGCGACATCGCTACATTCCGCTTCTGGGCACCGGCACCGCCTCGAGCAGCCGCTCCACGAGGTTGTCGGAGGTGATGCGCTCGGACTCCGCGTAGAAGTTTGGAATGACGCGATGGCGCAGCACCGGCCTCGCAAGCGCCTGGATGTCGCCGACCGACACGTGATACCGGGCGTGCAGGAGGGCGCGCGCCTTCCCCGCCAGAATCAGCGCCTGCGACGCGCGGAGCCCGGCGCCCCACTTGACCCACTCGCGCACGAACGGATGGTCGCTCTGCCGGCCCGGACGCGACGCGTCCACGAGGCGGACGGCATAACGCGCGACGTCTTCCGCCACCACGACCTGCCGGACGAGCTGCTGAATCTCGAGGATCTCCGGCGCCGCCCAGCACGCGCTCCGGCACCTGCACGTGGATGCCGGTCGTCTGCGTGACGACGCGCACCTCTTCGTCCTCGGGCAGGTAGGTCATCACGATGTTGAACATGAACCGATCGAGCTGTGCCTCGGGCAGCGGATACGTCCCTTCGAGCTCGATCGGGTTCTGCGTAGCCAGCACGAAGAAGGGTCGATCGAGCTGATACGTGCGGCCCGCTGCCGTCACGTGATATTCCTGCATCGCCTCGAGCAGCGCCGCCTGGGTCTTCGGCGGCGTCCGGTTGATCTCGTCGGCGAGGATGATCTGCGCGAAGATCGGCCCCTTCACGAATCGCAGCGACCGGTGGCCGCCCTGTTCGTCGAGCACCTCGGTGCCGGTGATATCCGCCGGCATCAGATCCGGCGTGAACTGGATGCGCTTGTACGACAGGTCGAGGATCTCGGCGACGGTCTTGATCAGCAGCGTCTTGGCAAGACCGGGCACGCCTGTGATCAGGCAGTGGCCGCCCGTGAAGAGCGCCATGAGCACCTGATCGATGACATCTTCCTGCCCGACGATGACCTTGTGGATCTCCGCCAGAATCCGCTTGCGTCCTTCGGCCACTCGTTCGGCTACTGCGGCAATGTCAGCCGTCGACAGAACTTCGGGTGTGGCGCGAGCGGTAGGCGTCGGATTCATCAGTGGGTCAGCGAGTAGACGATTTCGTTGATCTGCATCCGGTAAGCCTGGGCGGTGAACCGGACATATCCCGGATAGTCGGCGGCATTGGACCATTCCCAGCCGTCGCCCATGTCGGTGTTGAAGTTGATGAGCACCATCGCGCGGCCGTTGTCGTCTTCGATCGCGCGCAGGTGCGGCGCGAACCCGCCCTTCTCCCACGTGCGCCCGGACAGAAACGATCCGAGGCCCGGCGTCTGCGGGTACTCGTCGATCTGATAGAAGCAACTGAAGATCGGGTGGCTCGGCGGCAGCTCGACGATCCGCCGATCCGGAAACACGCGTTTCATCTCGCGCTGAAAATGCGCCCACTCCTCCGGCCCGTGAAAATCGTCGAACGTCAGCGTGCCCCCTCGCAGCAGGAACTCGCGGAGATTCTCCACTTCCCTGTCGTTCAGCGTCATCGTGCCGGGCTCGACGATGTAGATCCAGGGATTGGTCCAGAGTGAAGGATCGTCGAGCGTGACGACGACGGGATCGTTCACCTGAATCGAGGTCACGGTGCGCAGACGCCGCGAGAGATTCTGCTCGGCAGCCGGGTAGTCAATCGTCCAGCACTCGTTGAACGTGTCGCAGCCCCACGAGGACGGCACGTTCCACGCCTTGTACTTGACGCGAGCGAACGTCCACTGCAGGCCTGCGTAGCGCGCGTCCGGTTGCAGGGGATTCTGCGCATCGGCGGGAGGTGCGCTGACCGTGAGCAGGCCCCACAGCAGCAGCCCCACGCCCGCCAGGGCCGGCACGATCGACGCCGGAGCAATCCTCACGGGCGTTTCCCGCTTCCGTTGCTCTTCCCGTCCACGACCTTGAGCAGAAGGTCCTGCGCCCGTTCGAAGCTCGGCGCGATCTCCAGCGCCGCCAGCGCCTCTCGCTTCGCATCGTCGCGGCGGCCGGCGAGGAGGTAGCTCTCGCCGAGATCGCAGTGCGCGGCGGCGCGATCCGCCGGCCCGATCGCCAGAGCGGCGCGGAACTCACGCACCGCGGTTCCGGCATCGCCGCGCTTCATCGCCAGACGGCCGAGACCGGTGTGGCCTTGCGAATCGAACGGATCGATTTCGATGACCCGGTCGTGCGCGAGGGCGAGCGCCTTCTCGTCGCCCGCCTTCGCGGCCAGCGCCGCGAGCCGCCGTGCCGGTTCGAGGGCGGTCTGATCCTGCGCGAGCAGCGCCTGATAGGCTTTGATGGCGCGCGGCACGTCGCCAAGCTGCTCGGCCAGCCGACCGATGACGGCATGGGGCGAGTCGTCGCCGATGGCCATGGGCACCAGGGCGGCAGCGCGTTCGAGCGGTTCGAAGGCAGCCTTGTCGTTCTGAGCCGCGAGGGCCGTTCCGAGGAGCAGCTGCGCCTGATAGCTGCCAGGTTTGGCGGCTGCGATGGCTCGCAGGGCAGCGATATCCGCCTCACCCGGCTTCTCCTTCACCTGGTCGCGCAGCGCGGCGCGCACCGACGAGAACCGGCCGTCGAGCATCTTGTCGAACGAAGCCTGCAGCGCATCCATCGAGACCCCGAGCGCCTTGGTGATCGCCTGCTCGTTCTCGATCCCATCGCCGTAGCTGCGGATCAGCGTCCGGAGCGCGGCCTCGCCGTGCGTGGTGACGATATGGTCGACGAGCAGCGACGCCTGATAGTAGGCCAGCGCAATCGTCTCGCCGCTGGTGAAGCCGGAGTTCAAATCGCGAAGTTTCAGCGCCCGGCCCTGCTCGAGGGCGATCGCGAAGGGCACTTCCATCTCGCGACCCCAGGCAGGGCGGGCCTTCGTTTCCTCGTAGACCGACACACCCTCGGTCAGCCAGCGCGGCACGCGCTGCTTGGACATCTGCAGCGTGATGACGTGCGCCATCTCGTGCCACAGGGTCGCCTGCCAGGAGAACGAGCCAGGCGTGCGCGCCTTCGGCGAATCCATGCTGATGACGCGGCCGAAGCAGGCGCCGAGTGCACCCACGAGACCAGGAAGGCCGAGATTGCGGACCGCGAAGTCGTCGTGGATCGGGAAGATCTCGATCAGAATCGGACCCTGCGGCGTGAACTGGTACTTGGACGAGAGCGTCTTGAGCGATTGCTGCGCGAGCGGAATCGCGTACTCCTTCAGCACGGCGGTCTCGTCAGGATGAAACTTGAGCACCAGATCGCCTTCGCGCACGACGTCGAACTTCTCGAGCTTGTCGAGCAAGGCCAGCAGGTTGAACGTGACGCGATCGAACCCGTCAAGCTTGAACGCACGCTCCAGAGTTCGACGCGCACCAGGCTCGTCGCCCGTGCGCATCGAGTGCATGCCCAGATCGGCATACGCACGACTATTGCCCGGATCGAGCGCGAGCGCTTCCTGCGTCAGCTGGAGGGCTTCGTCGAACCGGTAATTCCGCGCCAGGAGGTCCCCCGCCACGCGGTAAGCCTCGCCATACGCGGGGTTAATCGCCAGGATCCCCTTGACCGTGGTATCGAACGCCGGACGGTTGCCGCGGACGAAGTCGATGGCGCCGACGAGCGATCGCGCTTCGAGATGGGCCGGATTGGCGGCAAGGACGCGGTCGATGTGCTTCCGCGCCTCGTCGTACCTGGTGTTATCGAGCTCGAGGTTGGCGAGCAACAGATGTGCTTCAGCCAGGCCCGGATCGATCTCCAGGGCGGCGGCCGCCGAGGCGGCCGCCGCCGTCGGATTCTCCTGGGCCAGGGCCTGAGCCACCCCGGCATGCGCCGGGGCCCACTTGCCATCCGCGTCGATGGCCTGTTTGAAGGACTTGAACGCCTCGGCGAGGTCGTGCTTCTCGAAGAACAGGCGGCCCCAGGCGGTCTCGATCACCGGGTTCACGCGACCGCCCGCAGCAGCACGAAACAACGCGTTGGCATCCTGCGCTCGATTCAGCGCCCGCGCGGCGCGCCCGGCACGCAGCAAAGAGTCGGCATTTCCGCCGCTGCCCCCCTGACGGAACACTCGATTGAGATGGGGAGTCGCCTCCTGAGCACGTCCGAGGTTCTGAAGCAGCAGGCCGAGCTCCAGGGCCGCTTCGCCATTCGGGACCGCTGTCGCGGCCGGCTCGAGCAGCTTCAGCGCGTCGTCATACTCACCCCGCCGAACCGCCAGACGCGCAAGGATGGCAGCAGCATCGCTGTCGCCGGCCGGCTTCGAACGGGCCAGCGCTTCAGCTTCGGCTATCTGGCCGTGGGCAATCGCTCGCTCGGCTCTCGCCAAGAACGAATCGTTGGTTTGCGTCGCAACCTGAGGACTCAAAGATGAACTGGCCGTCGGCGCGCAGACCAGGAGGAGGATCGCGACCAGCGGCCGCATCGACCATCGCCACGCGCTGGGTTCGCGTGTGCTGTCCATCACCTTATCCGATTATAGAGCACGGGTTTATCCAATCAGACGCGCGTACCGGCCGAACGGACGGTGGAATCAGGCAACGTCGCAAACTGTCAATACAGGTCCCGCCACGTATAGAACAGCGCGGCGAGAAAGCCTTGCATCAGACCAAAAGCGACGGCGATGGCAGGCCACACCCGGGACGGAAGCACCGCAGCGAGGGCCAGGAACAGCGGGAACAGTGTTGAGCTCATGCGCCCCATCGACAGCATCCCTCCCGAAATCAGCGGCGGTCCGACGTTGACGAGGACATAGGCCGTCCAGGCCGGCCCAAGCCGGCGCCACACCGGCCAGATGAGCGCAGTAGCAAATGCAAGGCCGATCGCGTTGAGGGCGGTATAAGGATGATCCGCGGCGAACTGCAGAAGCCCGCCCGACAGATCCGCCGACGACGAGGCCGTGCTGCCGCTCAACACTCGGCCCCATGCTACCTGCACGCGCGCCCAGGCGAACCAGACGCCGGTACCGAAGTACAGATAAGCGGTGTAGATGAGCATGCCGACGCCGGGCATTGCGGCGACGACGAGGCGACTGAATACGCCGGGTGTCGGTTTCGCGGGAGGCTGGCGTATGTGTCTGAGGCACATCGGCGAAGCCGATCGCGATGAGGCCCAGCGGCACGCTCAGGAAACAGCCGTTCGGACGAGTCAAGCCGGCCACGAGTCCCAAGAGGGCCGCGCGCACGAGTTGATGTCGGCGGAAATGAAACCATGCGCCCAGCGTGGTCAGGAGGAACAGCGACTCCGTGTACGCGGCGCTGAAAAACAGCGCGAACGGATATGCGGCGATGAGGAGCACGGCCATCCCCGCGCGTTCCGGCGGGAGGAAATCGCGCGCGATCGAGGAGAAGTACCACGCGGCGCCGACAAAGGACACCAGTGCGACGAGGAGTCCCGCCCATGTGAATCGGGTGATGCGACGTTCTCTCGAGATGCCGTCAGCGTAAGCCCCGGTTACCACACCGACTGCCTTCATCGTCATCGGGAACGCGGGGAAGAACGCGAAGTTCTGCTGGCGATCGAAGCGGCCCTGCCACTCGTAGCCCTCCGCGGCAATTCCTGCGTACCAGTTGGCGTCGAACCGCGCCGGCAGTTCACGAAGGATGGTCCGCGGACTCGACGCCGGTGCCCCGGCAACCAGGCCAAAGGTCGCCACGGCAAGAAACCCAATCACCAGGACAACGGGCCGCGTCAGCAAGAACGCCAGCAGCGCGTCAGCCAGCGCAGGACGTTCGGCGACGTCCGCGAACCACGAGCGCCACGTCGCGGCGCTGTTGGGCGAAGGGCATGCGGCATGACGAACGATGGCCAGCGCAATTGCCGCAAAGAGCAGGTGGGTCCAGCGAATCGAGAGCGCGGTGTCGCCGGCGACGGCGCGAAATGGACCGAAGACGAACAGCGCGAGGGCCGCGGCGGCAGCGCCGGCGACCGCGCCATCGATCACCTTCACCGTCATCGGCACGGAGGAGCGTGGTGCGTCCGGCTTCATCGGATCAGTTGATACATCACCGAGGGAGCCCCCTGCCATCTGCCCTCCGTCACACGCCGCAGCGCCGGCTGGCTGTCAAAGGCACGAAGCATCGGCGAACAGTCGTCTCGATAGAGGGCGCAGTTGAGCGTCACGTGCGTGACCCCGCGTTCACGCAACAGCGCAATGGAGGCCGCACTCGGAAAACTCGACAGTCCTTTGGCAAGCTCTTCGTAGCTTGGCGGCAGAAAGCCGCTGTAACCGTTGACCATGCTCGCGCCATGCCAGATTGAGAAATACATGTAGCTGGTGTTGAACGCGAACATGAACGGATCGTTGGGAATCGGAAACTCGGCCAGCACTGGTTGTCCCGACATTCGAATTCGATGAATCGATCTTTGATGAATCCAGCTTTGATGAATCCATCGCTTTGATGAATTCATCAATGACGCGTAGATTGGCGGAGCCTCGCGCCAAACCGGTTCAAGCGACAGATTCGGCCGCAAATCGAAGGCCAGAAGAAGCACGATTGTCCCGAATGCCAGCCGTGATGTGGCTTCCGGCAGACGCTGCAGGAATCGGCGCACACCGAACCCCGACAGAATCGCCAGACTCAAGCCGACAATCACGCTGAAGCGCGCGGGAACGCGCAGACCGCGAATCGGGGGAAACCAGTCGTACAAATACGGATACATCAGCCCGTGAAAGCCGAGGGATCCATCGAAGGCGACCAGCAATCCCGCCGCGTACGCGAGGCGGACGACCCCGACAGGAGGCGCGAGCGAGGCTGCAGCGAGAACAATCGGCAGGACGCCCGGGAACAGCGCACGCTCGATCTTGCGGCCGGGAAGCAGGTGGGGACCATAGAGGGCGCTGCGCTGGTGGGCCCGCAGATAGTCCGACGCCGTCGCGCTGAACACAGTCACGGCAGGTACATCCCGATCGCCCTTCGTTCGCTGCGCGGCGAGATACGGCCGCGCCAGCGGCACAGCCAGCGCAAGTGCCAGCGCGCCCGCAACGATCGCGGGTGTGATGATGGTGCGCAGCTTCAACTTCCGGCCAAACGCGAGCACAAGGAAGACGGCCGCGCCGTAAAACAGAAAGAACACGGCGTAATACATCGACGAATACAGCTGTGCCACGACCGCCAGCGCAGCCAGCATCGCGTAGCGAAGCCGCGGGTCTTCCGCGAAATAGTGCAGGGCCAGCAGACGACAGCGGCATCCACTGCGTGAACTGCAGCTCGAGATGGCTGTAGTGTTCGAACCGGTACGGGTAGAACCCGTAGATCACGGCAGAAACGAAGGCCGCTCGTGGCGATCCGGTCAGGCGGTTGACCAGCAGGTAGGTCGTGATCCCCGACACCAGGAACCCTGACAGCATCAGCAGGTTGTAAGTCACGACCGGATGGATACCCACGGCAAGAAGCGGCGCCGCGGTAAGCGCGGGGAGCAGCATCGCGTCCGAGTAGGTCAGGGTCAGCGGCTCGGGGTAAAAGATATTGGCGTCGAAGAGTGGTCGGGGATCCCCGAGCAGCTGCCGGTACACCCAGCCGATTCGCCACATCGACAACAGCGGATCGCCGAGATCGGGAACCGAGCCCATCGCCGCCAGCTGCGGGAACATCACCGCCACGGCGAACAGGCACAGTCCGCCGATGGCCAGCGCCAGGTGACGCCAATCCGAGAAATTCGCCGACCGCCGGCCGGCGGTATCGGCCCGCGGTTGAAAATACCCGTTCCATCCCTTACGCCAGCGCTCGAGCGCGATACCCAGAAACCCTGCGCGTCGATCGATCGCGCGTCTGATCACCAGCAGGCCGACCGCAACCAACAGCGCGCGGTCCGCACTGCGGGCTGACACTCGCAAACCGCCGACTGCCGTGAAGAAACCGCCCGACAGCTCAATCACGACCGCGGCGACGCACGCCAGAACGATCAGCATGTCGAGGATGATGATGGGCACGCGGCGATGTGACGTGGGCAATGGGCTAGGCAAGCGGCTGATCGGACATCGGAGAATCGGAGATCGGCAATCAGCGATCGGCTAATCGCTAATCGCTAATCGACAACGAACGCCGATTCTACCCGAGCGCCCTGTCCTCGACGCGCATGCGGGCGTGCAGCAGGGCTCCAAACACGAGCAGCGCGGCCACGCCGCTGAACGGCGCGTGTGCCAGCAGCGCCATCCCGCCAAGCTCGCCGACGATGCCCAGGTAGTTGGGATGGCGCATGAACCGGTAGGGCCCGGTGGTCACGAGGTGGGATGCTGGCGGCACGAGCACGCGGAACGACCATCTCGGACCGAGCGTCGCGATGGCCCAGTACTTCAGGGCCTTGCCGGCACCGAAGACCAGCGCACCCGCGACGGTTACGCCGTCCGCCGCTGGCTGCCGCAGCCAGTGCTCGACGACCATCGCCGCGAAGCAGGCCGGATAGATCACCTGCATCAACGGATACACATCGTCTGACGGCTCGACTGCCCCTTGCTGGCGCAGGCGCCGCTCGTTCCGGGCCGAATGAAGGGCTTCGCCGATCATCGGCACAAACGCCAGCGCTGCAAGCACGAGACTGGACGCGTCGGGGCCGGTGAGCCTCATGCCCGGCCCAGGACGATCGCGCTGTTCTTCGACCCGAATCCGAGGCAGTTGCAGAGCGCGGCCTCCGGCGATGCGGCGCGGCCGGTGTTGGGAATGACGTCGATGTCGCAGTCGGGATCGGGATCGACCTGGTTGATGGTGGGCGGCAGGAACCCCTCGCTGAGCGCCAGCGCGGTCGTCACGATACCTGCAGCACCGCTCGCCCCCTGCGGATGGCCGATCATCGACTTCGTGGAGGAACCGGGGACGCGATCCGCAAGCGGACCGAAGAGCCGGCGGACACATCTCGCTTCCACCGCGTCGTTCAGGACCGTCGACGTCCCGTGAAAATTCACGTAGCCGATCTCGTCGAGCTCGCGGCCCGATCGCTCGATGGCGAGGTGCATCGCGCGAACGATCTGATCCCCGTCCGGATCCATCTGCACGCGATGATAGGCGTCGCAGGTCGAGCCATGCCCTTCGACGGTGGCGTAGATGTGCGCGCCCCGCGCGCGGGCGCGTTCTTCGCGCTCGAGCACGACCATCCACGCGCCCTCGCCGAGCACGAAGCCGTCCCGGCCGTGATCGAAGGGGCGCGAAGCGGCCGATGGCATGTCGTTGTAGCGCGTCGCCACGGCGCGCATCTTCGAGAAGCCGAAAATCATGCCGGGCGTCACACACGCATCCGCGCCGCCCGACAGAATCACTTCGGCCTCGCCCAGGCGAATCATGGAGCTGGCATACGAGATCGCATCGGTCGAACTCGTGCACCCCGTCGAGACAACGTGACTGATCCCGTGCAGCCCGAGCGCAATCGAGATCTCGCTCGAGATCATCCCGACGATCGAGACCGGGATGGCGTAGGGCGTGACGCGCTTCCAGCCGTCGTTGAAGAACTCGAAATACTGGCGCTCGGCGACATCGATGCCGCCGGCGCCGCTGCCAACGAGCACGCCGGCGTCCGGCTCGTTCAGCCTGAGGCCGGCATCGTGCCAGGCTTCGGTCGCGGCGATCACCGCGATGAGCGAGGCCTTCGAATATCGGCGGGGATCCGCGCGTCCATTCCCGTTGCCATTGCCGTTGCCACCGTGCCGCGTCTCGATTGTCACCGCATCGGCGATCGACACGGCCGGAACCGGCGCGGCAACCGTGCAGGCAAAGGGAGACGCATCGAAGTCGGTAATCGTGCGTGTCGCGCTGCAGCCGCGACTCACGTGCTGCCAGAACCGGTCGCGCCCCACCCCGAACGGCGAAACGACGCCGATGCCGGTGATCGCGACGCGTGCGGATCCGCCGCCTCTGACGCGGCGGACGCCCGGAGCCATATCCCTATGATATGCGCGCTGTGCGCGCTCGCTGTAATATGCCCGCCATGCGCGCTGGCCACGTCGCGCCACCCGAGTCTGCAGTCGGGCCGGTTACGGTCGCGTTTGCATGGACCGGCGCCTTGGTGTTTGCCGCATCGCTGGGTTGGTTCTTCTTTTCCTATTTCGTAAGGTTCGGTGTCGCCGTCTCATCCGGATCGGTGCTGCGACCCATAGATATCGACCTTCTCCTCTTCACCGTCTTTGCCACACATCACAGCCTGGTTGCGCGAACGGGTGTCAAACGCTGGCTTCGGCGACAGCTCTCGCCGCCCGTCGAGCGCTCGCTCTACACATGGGTGGCGAGCGTGCTCTTCATCCTCGTGTGCTGGTGGTGGCAACCAGTGCCAGGCGTGCTGTACTCGGTGCCCTACCCATGGGCGGTCGCCGGTTACGGCGTCCAGGCAGCAGGCATCTTACTGACCATCGGCGGCGCCGCGGCCGTCGACGCGCTCGAACTCGCCGGCGTCAGGCCTGTACTGCTCGCCCGAGACGGTCGGGCCGCGCCGCATGTCCCCCTCAAGACATCCGGCGTGTACGGCGTGGTCCGCCATCCTCTTTATTTCGCGTGGGCGCTGATCGTCTTTGGCACGCCCACGATGACCGGCACGCGCCTGGCGTTCGCGGCCATCAGCACGCTCTACCTTGCCGTCGCGATTCCGTGGGAGGAACGCAGCCTCGTTCAGGTGTTCGGTCCGGACTACGAGACGTACCGGCGTGCGGTCAGGTGGCGCATGATTCCTTTCTTGTACTAACGCGTTCTTGAACTGACGGTTGCCGTGGTCCGTAGTCCGTGGTTCGTCGGCTCGGAAGCCTGCGCGACAATCGGAAGCTCTTCGAGCGACGAGTCCACGAGCTACGGACCACGGCAGACCACGAGTCTACGGTATGATCTTTTCTGAGTTTTTATGGCTGAACCGGCTCCCGCCCTCCCCTCCGAACTCCCAGTCGTTCCGCTCCGCGGTGCGGTCGTATTGCCGATGACGGTTGCACCACTGGGTGTCAGCCGGCCGGTGTCCGTCGAGGCGGTCAATCGTGCGCTGGCGGGCGACCGCCTGGTGCTGCTCCTGCTGCAGAAAAGCGACGTTGACGAGCCCACGACGGACGATCTCGAGCGGGTCGGGACGGTTGCGGTCATCCGGCAGATGTCCAAAGGTCCAGGTGGCTTGCGGGTCATCGTCGAAGGGGTCGCGCGGGCGCGCGGAGAATTCCTCCAGTCCGAGGGCGGCATCATCAAGGCCCTGATCAAGCCGCTGCCGGAGATGTCCGAGCGCAGCATCGAGATCGAGGCGCACGTCCGCCGGCTTCAGGACCTCGTCGATCGCGCGTTGTCGCTCGCCACCGGCCTCTCGCCGGACATCAAGACGCTCGTCACCAGCCTCGACGATCCGCTCCGGATCGTGTATCTGCTCGCCAGCCTCCTCGACATGAAGCCCGAGGACAAGCAGAAGCTGCTCGAAGAGAACAATCTCTCGGTCAAGCTCGACGCCGTGTCGATGGCGCTCTCGCGTGAGATAGAAGTCCTCGAGGTGAAAGGGCGCATCGAGTCGAAGGCCGAGAAGGAAATGACCGACGCGCAGCGGGAGTACCTGCTGCGTCAGCAGATGAAGGCGATCCAGTCGGAGCTCGGCGAAGGCGACAGCGAAGCGCAGGTCCTCCGGCAGCGCGTGGAGGAAGCGAAGCTACCGGAACAGGTCGGCGACCGTGGCGCTCCGCGAGGTCGACCGGCTGGAACGGATGACGCCGGCGTCACCCGAGTATCAGATGATTCGTACCTACCTCGAGTGGGTGCTGGACATTCCGTGGGACAAGCCCACCGAGGATCGACTGGATCCGGTCGCCGCGCGTAAGGTGCTGGACGAGGATCATTACGACCTCGACAAGGTCAAAGACCGGATCGTCGAGTATCTGGCTGTCCGGAAGCTCAAGGGAGACATGAAGGGTCCGATCCTGTGCTTCGTCGGTCCCCCGGGTGTCGGCAAGACGTCGCTTGGGCAATCGATCGCCCGCGCCATGAATCGCAAGTTCGTCCGCATCTCGCTCGGCGGCGTCCGTGACGAAGCTGAGATTCGCGGACATCGCCGGACGTACATCGGCTCGATGCCGGGGCGTATCGCGCAGGCGCTCAAGTCCGCGGGGTCATCCAACCCGGTCCTGATGCTCGACGAGATCGACAAGATCTCGGTCGGCATTCAGGGCGATCCGGCCGCCGCCCTGCTCGAGGTCCTCGACCCGGCGCAAAATCACGCCTTCCGCGATCACTACCTCGAGATCAACATGGACCTCTCGCGGGTCTTGTTCATCACGACTGCGAATCAGCTCGGGACTATCCACCCCGCCCTGCTCGATCGCATGGAGTTGATTCAGCTCAGCGGCTACACGGAGGACGAGAAAGTCCACATCGCCAAGATGTACCTCGTGCCGCGTCAGCGTGACGAACACGGCCTGACGCCCGAACAATTCCAAATCACCGACGCGGCGCTGCACAGGGTCATCGGCGAATACACGCGGGAAGCGGGCGTGCGGTCGCTCGAGCGGCAAATCGGGACGCTTGCCCGAAAAGTCGCCGCCAGAGTCGCGACCGATGCGACCCACACAGCCGTGGTGGACGCCGCCGATGTCGAAACCTATCTCGGGCCGCCGCGGTTCCGCCCCGAGACGGCTTTCCGCACATCGCGCCCCGGTGTCGCCACCGGACTCGCCTGGACGGAGACCGGCGGCGAAGTGCTCTTCGTCGAGGTCGCCATGATGCCCGGCGGCAGCGGCCAGCTGACCCTCACCGGTCAACTCGGCAGCGTCATGCAGGAGTCTGCGCGGGCGGCGCTGTCGCACAGCCGGCAGCACGCGCAGAGCCTCGGCATCGCGCCCGACTTCTTCTCGAAACATGACATTCACGTGCACGTTCCAGCCGGGGCGATCCCGAAAGACGGGCCGTCGGCAGGCGTGACCATGGCGACAGCCATCGTCTCTGCCGCGCGCGGGGTGCCGGTCCGGGACGACGTGGCGATGACCGGTGAGATCACGCTGTCGGGTCTCGTGCTTCCCGTCGGCGGCATCCGTGAAAAGGTCCTGGCCGCGCGACGCCAGGGAATCAGGACAGTCATCCTCCCGCAACAGAACGAGGTCGATCTGGCCGAGCTTCCGGAGGACGCGCGAAAGCAGATGGAGTTCGTGCCCGTGCGGACGCTCGAGCAGGCGCTCACCGTCGCGCTTCCCGTGCCGGTTTCCTGACGCTTGCCCGCAGTCTTCTTCTACATTTCCGGGCACGGATTCGGTCACGCCTCCCGGCAAATCGAAATCATCAATGCATTCGGCCGGCTGCTGCCCGGACGCCGACATCGTCATCAGAACGACGGCGCCCAGATGGCTGTTCGAGAAAACGGCTGACGTCCCAATCACCCTGCTGTCAACCGAGACCGATACCGGCGTGGTGCAGATCGACAGCCTGAATCTGGACGAGCAGGCGACCGTCGAGCGCGCCTCGGCGTTTTACGCGGAGCTTCCGGCGCGCGCTGCCGCAGACGCGGGTCTTCTTCGCTCGCGTGACGCACGGTTCGTCGTGTCGGACGCGCCGCCACTGGCCTGCGCCGCCGCCGCGGTTGCCGGCCTGCCATCCGTCGTCGTCAGCAACTTCACGTGGGACTGGATATACGAGGCTTACGCGGATGCAGGACGTGCTGATGGGATGCTCGACGCCATCCGCGCCGCCTATCGACAGTCCGAGGGCGCATGGCGACTGCCGATGCACGGTGGCTTCGCGACCTTCCAATCGATCCTTGATGTCCCGTTCGTCGCCCGGCACGCCCGCCACGACCGCCCGCACGTGCGACAGATACTCGGATTGCCCACGGAGACCACACTGGCGTTGACCTCCTTCGGCGGCTACGGCGTTCACGAGTCGTATCTGTCCACGCTCGACTGCCTGCGCGACTGCGAAGTCGTCGTCACTGTGGGCATCGGCGTCGAGACGACCTGGCAACCGCCGCCAGGCGTGCACCTCGTCCGCGAGAAGGACCTCTATGCGGCGGGTGTCCGCTACGAGGATCTGGTCAGCGCGGTCGACGTCGTCGTCACCAAGCCTGGTTACGGGATCATTGCCGAGTGCGTGGCCAACGGCACGGCAATCCTCTACACGGACCGCGGACACTTCGTCGAGTACAACGTGCTCGTGCGCGAGATGCCGCGCTTTCTGCGGTGCGAGTACATCGATCACGAGGCGTTGTTCGCTGGCCAATGGCGCGAGGCGCTTCGCCGGCTGTTGTCATCGCCACCGGCTCCCGAGCGCCCGCCGACCGATGGCGCTGAAGTCGTGGCGACGATGATTGCCGAGCGCGTGTCACGGTCCGGCTAAAGCCGGACACTACGAACTCCGAACCCCCGGTGTGAACCCTCGTGTGAACCCTCGTGTGAACCCCGTTGAACCGTCTGAACCCCCGTGTGAACCCCCGTGTGAACCCCCGTGAACCCGTGTGATACTGTCCCTGAGCCTCGTGTCGCGGCGACTTCTCTTCTCGATCTTCCTCGCAGGCGTGTGTCTCGCCGTGCTCGCCACGCGGGTGGAAACTGAGTTCAGGCGCTACCGCTACATCGTTCGATCGTCGTCGCTGACCGCACAGGAGCCGACGGTCACCGTCGCGCTGCCGGATCTCACACGCCTCGCAGGCAAGCCGACGGCGATCGTGCTCAGGCTCCGCGGCGGCGAGGAACCCGCCGATGTGAACGTCTCGCTCGACACGACGCCGGTAGCCCGCGTGACGGTCCCTGCGCGCCGGGAAGTCCGTGTCGATGCCGCAACGAACGCAGGCGTCGGACCCGGCCAACAGCTCATTCTCACCAGCACTCGCTCCGGATGGCAGCTCGCCTCTCTCGAGGTGGGCAACGTGTACGGGTTTTCGAATCGCATTCCGAAATTCGTCATCGTTCCGCGCGAACGTCATTCGGATCGCGCGATACCGCTGTGGGGCCTCGGGCTGTTCGTGATCCTTGCACTGCTGGTGCAGCCGAGATTCGACTGGCCGGCAGCTCGGATCGGCCGCATCGTCCACCGCTCTGCAGCCGGCCTGGTGCTGCTGCTTTTCGCGGCGACGCTTCTGGCCCAGAGTTTCACGTCCTACAAGATTCTTCTCTTCCTCGACACGTTCATTTTCTGCACCGCGGTGTTGTACGCGGAGCCGCTCTCGCGTGTGTGGTACCGCCTGCAGCCTCGCGTCGTCAGAGTGGGCCCCGTCGTCGCCCCGTACGCGACCCACTTGACTGTCGCGGCGATGGTCCTGTGGAGTGTCGGTCAGCTCTATCGCCCGGAGACAGGATTCACCACGCTGATCGTTTTTGGCGGGCATTTCGAAAGCAACGCGGTGCCAGCCCTTCGCGCTGTCCCGCACCACATCGAGGCCGGGGCCGGGTACGACGGACAGTTCTACGCGCAACTCGCGCTCGATCCGCTGCTGCGGTCGGAGGCCATCTCGACGGCGCTCGACGATACCGGTTACCGCGGCCGCCGGATTCTGATGTCATGGACCGCGTACGTGCTCGGCTTGGGCCAGCCCTGGTACGTGCTTCAGGCATTCGCTCTGCTCAACGTCGTCTGCTGGTTGATCTTGGGGGTTATCCTGCTGCGCTGGCTGCCGGCTGGATCGCTCCGCCCGACACTCGCCTGGGCGGCCTGCATGCTGGGTGAGGGACTACTGAGTTCGATGCGATACTCGCTCACTGACGGACCGAGTGCGCTGCTTCTCGTCCTGGCGGTCAAGGCTGTCGAAACCAACCGTCGTGGAATCGGCACGGGGCTGGTCGGCCTCGCGGGGCTTACGCGAGAGACCAGCCTTCTCGGCGCGAGCCTCCTGCTGCCCGACAAGCCGACGCCGGTGCTCAGGAGCCTGGCGACGATGACTATCCGGATCGTTCTGATTCTGACCCCGTTTGTCTTGTGGCTGACGTACCTCTGGAGCCTCGGGTTGACGAGCAGTTCAGTGGGCCTCCGGAACTTCGCGCCACCCGTCACGGCCTACGCCGAAAAATGGACATTGACGATTCATGCGATGCAACTTGAAGGTTGGAACAGTGACGCGCGGTTCAGCTTTCTGGCGCTCGTTGGGCTGACGACGCAGGCCATCGTGATGCTGTGGCGGTGTCGCTGGCAGAGTCCATGGTGGCGTCTCGGCGCCGTTTACGCCATCCTGATGCTCGTGCTCGGCCCCGCGGTGTGGGAAGGCCATCCAGGCGCGATTGCGCGGGTCGTCATACCCATGACGATCGCGTTCAACGTCCTGCTGCCGCGCGAGCGGTGGTTCTGGCCGCTCTGGATTCTGGGAAACGCTGGCGTGTTGATCGGGTTCGAGGTGATGAGCCTCCCCTGGCTCTCGGGATGGTAATCACGCGCGCCATCTATACGGCCGGCGTCGCGGCCATCTGTCTGGTGGTGCTCGCGACGAGGGTCGCGGTCGAGTTCCCGCGCATCCGCATTCGCGTCATTACAGCGCCGACATCGGCTCCGCAGGATCCGACGATCGCCGTTCCTCTCCCGGATCTCTCCGAGCTTACTGGCTCGCCAGCCGCTATCGTCATCCGCCTCCGCGGCGCTTTGGAGCCCACCCGCATCACGGTCACGTTCGACAGCAGACCGGTGGCTGACGTCCTTCTCCCGGCTTCAGACGAGATCCGGGTCGACGCGGCATCGTCGGTATCACCTGGAGACCATCAAATTGTTGTGCGTGGCGACCGAACGGGGTGGGCACTCAACGCTCTCGAGATCGCGAACATCCATGGCTTCTCGCGCGGGTGGTTCGGGTTCGTGATCGTCCCGCGGACGCGGACGCAGTTCGACGCGGTGCCGATCCCGGCGCTTGTGCTGGCCTTTCTCGCGCTGTTGGCCCTGCGGCCGCGATTGGACTGGCCAGCCAATCAACGGCTGCGATGGATCTGCCACGGCGGCGCCGGAATTGTGTTGTTGCTCTTCGGTGTCGTGCTGTTCGCGGACCGCTTCACCCCTTTCAAGCTGTTGCTCTCTCCTAGTGCGTTTCTGATCAGCCTGGCAATCCTTTACCCAGAACACACCGCTCTGGTGACACGCCGGCTGATTCGGATCGGGGTCGGTTTGCTGCGATGGCTCGAGCGACTGAGGCGAGAGTATTCCCCGGCGGTCATTGCCGGTTGGAGGCGGGTGGTGGCTGGGGTTGAAACGGCTGCCGCGATCCCATGGCTTCCGGGAATGTTGGCCCTTGCGATGGCGGTGATGGTGGCCGGTTTGGCTGTTGCTGTCGGGACGCACGGCGCGGGCGGCGCCGACTCCTACGGATATGTGAGCCAGTCGGAGTTGTGGGCAAAGGGCCAGCTCTACATCGACCAGCCGTTTGCCGCCGAGATTCCGGACTACGGCGGCGATGAGCTGATCACGCCTCTCGGTTGGGTGGGGCAGCAGTCCGCCAGAGTTCCCGGCCGCATCGTGCCGTCGGTACTCCCCCGGACTGCCGATGATGATGGCGCCCCTGCGGTTGGCGCTCGGGCCCGACGGCATCTATCTAGTGGTGCCGGTGCTGGCCGGACTCACCGTGTGGCTGACCTTTCTTCTCGGGCGTCAGCTCGATGGCGATGCCACGGGCCTGTTTGCCGCACTATGGCTGGCCTCAAGTCCGGGCGTTGTCGGATCCGCCTTCAGCCCGATGAGCGACGTGCCAGTTACGGCGTGGTGGCTGGCAGGTCTGGTGGCCGCGTTCCGGTCCGGTGCCGGATCGGCCGCGCTCGCCGGGTTGGCTACCAGCCTTGCAGTGTTGGCGCGACCAAACCTGGCGCCGCTGACAGCGGTCGTAGCACTCCCCTACCTCTATCGCTTCGCTACCGATCGGTCTACTTGGCGAACGTGCTTGCGCAACCTACTCATCTTCCTGGTCACGGCCGCGATCGGTCCAGCAATCGTCGCCGCGCTGTTCAACTACTGGTACGGTTCGCCGTTCAAGTCGGGATACGGCAACACGAGTGACCTCTTCTCCTGGGAATACCTTCAGACAAATCTCGAGAATTACCCGCGCTGGCTCGTCGAGTCTCAGACCGTATCTGATCTTCGCTGGTCTGATCACACCGTTCCTGTTGCGAGGACGTACGAAGCAGCAGGGTTTGCCGACGGCCGCGATCGCCTGGATCCTCGTGACGATGTGCGCGCTGGTATGGGCGTCGTATCTGACGTATTTCCCGTTCGATGACTGGGGATACCTCCGGTTCCTGCTCCCGTCCTATCCCCCGCTGATCGCACTTTCAAGCGCCGCGTTCGTCTTCGTGTTGCGCCGCACGTTTGCACCGCGGCTCCTCGGCACGGCTCTGGTCGCATTGATCATGATCGCCGGACTCGATTTCGGAGGGCGTGCGGCGATTTTCACGATGTACCTCGGCGAGACGCGTTATCAACGAGTTGCCGAATTCATTGCCATGAGCCTGCCAGAGCGTGCGCTGCTCATGAGCATGCAGCACAGCGGGAGCCTTCGCTACTACTCGGGCCGGATCACGGTTCGCTACGATCTACTACGGTCGACGCGGCTCGACCAGCTCGTCGCGGATTTCGCCGCGCGCGACTACCCCGTCTACTTCGTGCTGGACGACTGGGAGGAAAAGGAGTTCCGCAGGCGCTTTGCGGAGTTCAACACGCTGGGAAAGCTCGATTGGAAACCGATCGCGCGGTTGCGGGGCGGGAACCCGGTCGTCATTTACGATCCACGCAGTCGCGGCGCGTCAACGCCGGTGCGGACCAGGATCATCCATAGCTGCCTAGTCTTTAATGGTCGTCACCAGCGACCAGATG
>CAVQAH010000021.1:0-347107 GCA_963710415.1 uncultured Acidobacteriota bacterium
GGAGTGGCTCTTCGCCGCGGATCGGCGCGCGTCGAAGGTCGAGCTCTTCGGGCCGCTCGGCAAAGCCACGTCCACAGCAATACGACGCTCCAGCAGGACCCACTTCAACCAAATGCTGCTGCCCGCTGACCGTTGCGTCTTGTCCTTTATGGGACTCACACTGCCGGCGGAGCCGACTCGTACGGTTACGTGAGCCAGTCGCAACTCTGGGCGACCGGCGTCCTCGATGTCGATCAGCCGCTCGTCAAAGAGCTGCCAGAGTTCACCGACGATTGGCTTTTGTCGCCGCTGGGGTACGTCCCCAAGGAATCCGAAGGCATTCCCGGCCGGATCGTTCCCACGTACTCACCTGGCCTGCCGTTGATGATGGCGCCGCTTCGGCTGGCGTTCGGACCATCTGGCGTTTACGCTGTCGTGCCGATCCTCGCTGGCCTGGCGGTCTATCTGACGTTTCTGCTGGGACGGCGGCTGGATGGACCTGCGACCGGCTTGTTCGCTTCACTCTGGTTGGCGTCGAGCCCGACGTTCCTGGCATGTTCGTTCACCCCGATGAGCGACCTCCCGGTCACGACAGCGTGGCTTGCCGCGCTCGTAGCTGCGTGCTGGCCAGGGGCGTTCCCAGCCGCCCTCGCGGGCATATCCACGACGGTTGGAGTTTTGACGCGCCCGAACCTGGCGCTGCTCGGCGCGGCGGTCGCGTTACCCTTCCTGTATCGTCTGATGGTCGATCGCGCCGCGTGGAAGCGGCATGGCAGCGCTATGGTGATATTCCTCGTCACCTCTGCGATCGGCCCAGCTGTCGTTGCGGTTATCTTCGACTACTGGTACGGCTCGCCGCTCAAGTCAGGATACGGAACCGTCAGCGGGATTTATTCATGGTCATTCGTTCGAGCGAACCTCGAACGCTATCCGCAGTGGCTGGTCACGTCGCAAACAGTGTTGATTCTTGCAGGATTGATCGCCCCGTTCCTTCTGCGGGGCCGGAAGAGCGTCCGTGACGTCCTGACGCCTCAATTCACGGCGTGGATGCTCCTGGCGTCGTGCGTACTCGTCTGGGGCCCGTATCTCGCCTACCTGCCATTCGACGACTGGTCGTACCTGCGCTTCGTGCTGCCTTCCTACCCGCCGTTGATCGTCCTCTCCAGCGCCGTGCTGCTCTTCGCGGTGCGCCGGACGCTCGCACCGCGGCTTCTCGGCACCGCGCTGATCCTCATCATCGTTTTTGGTGGTCTCGACTACGCGCGCGCGCGGAGCGGTCTTCACGCTGTTGTTCGGCGAAACCCGATATCAGCGAGTTGGAGAGTTCATCGCCGACAATCTGCCTGAGCGCGCATTGTTGCTGAGCATGCAACACAGCGGCAGCCTTCGCTATTACTCTCGCCAGATCAGCATTCGCTACGACCAGATACGAGGCGGCCGGCTCGATCAACTCGTCGCACACTTCGCCGATCGCGGCTATCCCGTGTATTTCGTGCTGGATGAATGGGAGGAGGGGGACTTCCGCCGTCTGTTCGCCGAGAAGAACGTGCTCGGAAAACTGGACTGGAAGCCCATCGCGCGTGGCGGAAGGCTCGACGCCGGTCGCCATCTACGATCCGCGCAGCCGCGGCTCGTCAACGCCGGTGAGGACGCGAATAATTCCCTAGCTGCCAGATCAGCCGCTCTTACTTCTGACGAGGCTCACAGTCCTACTAGTCCTTGATCGACGTGACCAGCGACCAGATCCGCGGCACGTTCACTTTCTCAATCGATACCGGCTGCAGATCGGACTGCGCCAGGAACGCCGGGAGATCGAGATCGGCCTTGAAGCCGATGTGAATCGTGAACGGCGAGATCATCCGTTCGGCTCGTGAGAGCAACGGGTTGGGACTGAGGAAGTGATTCAGGAAAATGATGCGGCCGCCAGGCCGGCAGACGCGACGCATTTCCCGCGCGACGCGAACGGGGTCGGGCACGACGCTGATCAGATACGGCGCGTAGACGATGTCGAAGGAGTCGTCGGAAAACTTCAGGTCCGCTGCATCCATCTGCAGCAGCCGCATGTTCCGGAGGCCCTTGCGCGCCACTCGATCGCGCGCCTTCTCGAGCATCGACACCGAGAAGTCGATGCCGGTCACCATCGCCTGCTTCGGGTAGAGAGACAGGTTGATGCCGGTGCCGACGCCAACCTCGAGCACGCGCTCGCCCGGCTGGATACTCATGCGCTGAATAGCCTGAAGGCGGCCGGGATGGAGAGTCGGACCGAACGTGAGATCGTAGACTTTCGCCAGCTTCTCGTACACAGCTTCGACGAAGTCGTTCTCGACAGCCGTGACCGACAATGCCCGCGTCGCCGCGTCGCGGCCGGCAACCAGGTCGTCCTCGGACTCGGCTTTACGATCGAATAAAGTCATTTGCAATCGTCTCCGTCCGGATGCACATACGAATGATGAAGCTCACCCGTTCGCGCCTCCGAGGCTCACGTGCCCGACACTCGTCGAATTCGGTGCGCTGCGACTATATCGCGTCAATACTGCCCGGGCAAGCATTGTCAGTCGGCAGTCGCGAGTCGGCAGTCGCCAGTCACTAGTCACCGAGTCTCTCACCGAGTCACCGGCTCACGACTCGACTGACGACTGCCGACTGACGACTCCGACTGACGACTAGCTCAGACCTCGACCGCCTGGATGACGGCCAGGGCCGTGGGCACAGCGTCCGCGGCCGTCGAAATCTGAATCCCCTGCACCATGGGCCGAATCGCCGCCACGATCTCGCGGGCGATGGCTACACCTTCTTCAGCGGCTCGCCCGGCGATCTCTGCGCGGCGCATCCGCTCCAGTATGGACTCGGGGACTCGCACGCCGGGAACTTCGTTCCCCATATACTCCGCATGCCGGAGGCTCTCGAGCGGCATGACTCCGGCCAGTATGGGGATCGAGAACGCGGCGATCCGCCTCAGGAACTCTGAAAGCGCCGCCGGATCGAAAACCGGCTGCGTCATGGCGAACTCAGCACCCGCTTCAACCTTGTACTGAAACCGCCTGACCTCCTGCTCGAGGCTGATCGCCGATGGATTCGCGGCCACGCCAATGTGAAACGCCGTGGCCTGGCCGATCGACTGGCCGCCGATGTCCAGCCCACGATTCAAGGTCGCAACCACGTTGGTCAGCCCGATCGAGTCCACGTCGAACACGCCGGTCGCGTCGGGATAATCCCCCACTCGCGGCGGGTCACCGGTGATGATGAGCAGGTTCCGCACGCCCATCGAATGCGCCCCCAACAGATCGGACTGCATGCCCAGCAGATTTCTGTCGCGGCACGCGTAGTGGAGGATCGGCTCGAGGCCGGCCTGCTGCTGAATCAGGTGCGCGGCGGCGAGCGCGCTCATCCGCCCGGTGGCCAGCGGACCGTCGGGCACGTTCACCAGGTCGACGCCATGAATCCTGAGCTGGCGCGCGGTGTCCACGAGCGCGTCGGTGCGATAGCCTCGCGGCGGGACCAACTCCACCGACACCACGAACCCGCCCCGCGACAGCGTGTTCGCCATTCTCGACTTTTCCGGCCGTTCGACGAGCGGGCCGGTCACCTTCGCGGCAGACGATGCGGCCCCGCCGGACCGGATTCCCGCCGGCGACACTGCCGCGGGCGTCATGGCCCGGACAGCCTGCTTGATGTGGCGAATGTGATCGGGTGTCGTCCCGCAACAGCCGCCGACGAGGCGGACACCGGCATTGATGAACCGGCGCGAATACGACGCCATGTACTCGGGCGAACACAGGTAAATGTTCCGCCCTTCGATTTCCCGGGGCCGGCCGGCGTTCGGCTGGGCCGAGAGCCGCTTCGTCGCAACACGCGCCAGCCGCTCGATAGTGTCGAGCATGGCTGCCGGCCCGATGCTGCAGTTCAATCCGACGACGTCCGCGCCGTGGCGTTCGAGCTCGGGGACGAAACTGTCGGGCGCCATGCCATCCAGCGTGTTGCCGTTCTCTTCCGTCGTGACCTGCGCGACGATCGGCAGATCGCACAGTGCGCGAACGGCGCGAATCGCCGAGCCGATCTCGTTCAGGTCGCGAAACGTCTCGAGCACGAACAGGTCGACGCCGCCCTCGAGCAGCGCGCGCGCCTGCTCGGTGAAGTACGCTTCCGCTTCGTCGACGCCGGTTCGTCCCCACGGCTCGATGCGAATCCCCAGCGGACCGATGGCGCCGGCGACCCAGCATTGATCGCGCGCCGCGTGCCGGGCGATCCGCGCTCCCTGCAGGTTGAGTGCGCTGACACGATCGGCCAGACCGAACTGCCCGAGCTTCACCCGGTTGGCGCCGAACGTATTGGTCTCGATCACATCCGCGCCGGCGCGAACGTACTGCTGATGCACCTCGGCCACGACGTCCGGTTGGGTCAGGTTCAATTCATCGAAGGATCGATTCAGGAAGATGCCCTTCGCGTACAGCATCGTCCCCATCGCGCCGTCACAGACGAGCACGCGGCGATCGAGTTCTTCGAGAAATGGAGCCTTCTTCATACGTACGAGCGGTCAGCTCTCAGCGGTCAGCTCCTTCGAGTATTCCAACGTGGTCGAGTCGATCAGCAGATACGACGACGAGACGAGGTCGAGCCCGACGGATCGAACGCCCTGACGATCCTGTTCGGTGAACCGATGGTGGTGTCCGAACAGATGCAAGCGGGGACGCATGGCGGAGAGCACTTCGTTCACCTGCGTCTTCCCCGCGTCGATGCCGCGGCGTCCGGGCCCCGCTCCAACGATGTACGGGCGCGGGGCCTCGTGGGTCATGAACACATCGACATTCTGGAGAGCCTTGCAGGCTTCGACTTCCTCGCGCACGAAGTGACGACGCTTGTCGGCAAGGGCCGTCGCGCGCGGCGAGGCCTTCGTGGGGTGCGGCAAGTCGGCGGCCGGCGTTTCGTACCACGTAGGCGCCAGCGTGCCGCCCAGGCCCGCGATCGAGATTCCGTGAGTCCTCGTCACTCCGGCTTGTGCAATCCAGTGAAGGTTCTGCGGTAGTCGTCCTGATCCGATGAGGTCGAAGTTCTCGTTGTTCCCCTTGATCCAGTAGAGCGGCGTGGCCACCGGCTGGTAATTCCCCTCGTCGTCTGCCAGGTCGCCAACCGAGATCCAGAATGGCACCTCAGGATGCCGTCGCATGATTCTGTTCACGGCATCGAAGTCGCCGTGAATGTCACCGAGGGCACCGAACTGCCTCACGTAGCGGTCTTACCTCGGGTTGCTGGCGACAGCCGCCGCGCTGTCCGGAACCAGCAGATCCTGCTTGTCCCAGATGAAGTCCTTGTTGCTGTAAACCGCCAGTTCGTAGTCCTTGCCCATGAAAATCGCCGACACCGGGCAGGCTTCCTCGCAGTAGCCACAGAAGATGCATCGAGTCTTGTGAATCTGGTAGACCTTCGCGTATCGCGGCCCCGCCTTGACCGACCCGTCGTTCTCGGCGGCCTCGAGATAGATCGCATCAGCCGGACAAGCCACCGCGCACAGGCCGCAGGCGACGCACTTTTCAAGGCCCGCCTCGTCGCGCATCAGGACCTGTTTGCCGCGATATTTCGGGAAAACGGGGATCTTCTGTTCGGGGTAATTGACGGTGATTGGCTTCTTGAAAATGTGCTTGAGGGTCGTCGCAAAGCCGACGAGGAACGGACGGATCATCCGCCGATCATATCAAGGGTGAAGCAGAACCGAAAAGCCAGAAACGACACACGAGTCGGCAAGTTGCTGGAGATGCTATACTTACACCCTATCGCCTGATGCAGCACGAGCCACAATTCCTCACGGGTGGGCAGGTTCTGCTCACGACGCTGATGGTGAAGCTTGCGGTGGTTGCCGTCCTGGCCACCATGCTCGTGCGGTTCCCCTGGTTTCGTCGAATTCTCCTCACGGAAAAGCGCGACTGGCCGGAGCGCCTGGTGTTTGCCGCGAGCCTGGGTGTGCCGTTGACGGCCGGGGTCGTCGCCCGGGTCCTGCTCGATTACAAGGCCGCGGACCTCACGCTCGCCGGGTCGTTTCTCGCGGGCCTGCTGGCCGGCCCGTATGCGGGCAGCATCGTCGGCACGATGGTCGGTATTCCCGCGCTGGTCGCTGGTGAATGGATCGCGCTGCCGTTTGCGATCGGCTGCGGCTTTGCCGGCGGCGGCCTTCGCGAGATCTGTCCCAAGGAAGCGATCTGGCACTTCTCACCGCTGTTCTTCACCGACCTTCACCGCAACGTCTGGAAGCTCGTCCGGCGCTTCCAGATCGACTGGGTCGTGATTCTGCTTGCCGCGCCAATCGGCCTCGAGCTGATCAATCAGGCGCTCGGCCATCGCTTTGGCGCGTTTCGCATTTTCTATCTCCAGCCGCCGACAGCCTGGCTCTACGCCCTCGGCGTCCTCGCCACGGTGCTTTGCGTTGCCATACCAATCAAGATCTGGAACAGCGCCCGCATCGAACATCGTCTCGAGGAGCAGGAAAAGCTGCTGATGACCGCGCGGGTCGAAGCGCTGGCGAGCCAGATCAATCCGCACTTTCTCTTCAACACGCTGACATCAATCTCGTCGCTGATTCGATCGCAGCCCGAGACGGCGCGGATGCTGATTGTCAAGCTCTCGGGTCTTCTCCGACGGCTTCTGAGATCGCAGGACCACTTCGTCACGCTTCGCGAAGAGCTGGAGGCGATTGATGAGTACCTCGACATCGAAGCGGTCCGCTTCGGTCCGAAGCTCATCATCGAGAAGGCCATCGATCCCGACAGCCTCGACGTGGTGGTCCCGAGCATGCTGTTACAGCCACTCGTCGAGAACTCGATCAAGCATGGCTTGGCGCCGAAGCTCGGCCCTGGGCAGATCACCATCCGCAGCGTCCGGCATGAGGGCCACGCGATCATCGACATCATCGACAACGGCGTGGGCGTGAACCCTGCACATGCCGAAAGAGTGAGGGAGGCGCATGCCGAAAGAGGTCAGGCCGGGGGCATCGGCTTGCGCAACGTGAACGAAAGATTGCGGGTGATTTACGGCGCGAACTACCAGCTCCAGCTCGACAGCGTCCCGGGTGAGGGCACCTGCGCGCGCATCGTGATCCCGGAGCTCATCGTTCCGACGAGGATTTCCGCCTGACATGGACGCCCTGAGGACCGTGGTGGTCGACGACGAGCAACTCGCGAGGGACGAGCTGTGCTTCCTGCTCGGACGGGTCGAGGGTGTCGAGGTCGTCGGTCAGGCAGGTAACGGCGTCGAAGCCCTCCGGGTGATCGAGGATCAGACGCCGGACATGGTGATGCTCGACGTCCAGATGCCTGGACTTACGGGATTCGAAGTCGCCAGGCGGCTGGTCCGCTCCGGGGTGGACTCCCATCTTGTGTTCGTGACCGCCTTCGACCGATACGCAATCGAGGCTTTTGACGTCAATGCGGTCGATTACCTCCTGAAACCGGTTGAAGCCGAGCGGCTGGTCACGGCTGTGGACAGGGTCCGAAAGCGAATCCAATCGGACCGTCCAGCCGCCAGGCCCGCCGCCGGCGATCTGGACCGCCTTCTGCAGGCCCTGGGGGACCGGCAGGATGTCCGGCACCAGCTGGCGGTGAAGGTGGCCGACCGGTTTTTGCTGATTCAGACCGACGAAGTCGTACACGCTTCGGTCGAGGACGACGTAATAACGGTAGTAACGAACAGCTTGTCAGGAACGTCTAACTATCGGACACTGGATGAATTGCAGGCGAGGCTCGATCCGGGCGTTTTCTGGCGGGTTCATCGTTCGCACCTGGTAAATATCAATAAAATCAAGGAAATCGTGCCCTGGTTCAGTCGCAACTTCATTCTCAAGATGCGTGATGCGAAGGGCAGCGAGATTCCCGTGAGCCGATCGCAAACCAAACGGCTCCGCGAGTACCTGAGGCTATGAGCGACAACACACACGACCCCTACGCGCCACCTCACGCGCCGGCGCCGCCGGAATCCACATGGGAGCCGCCGCACCAGGCGGATCCGTACGAGGCGTTCCGGGCGCTGGAGCCCATGCCCGCGGCGGATCCTCTGATCGCGCCGGAGCCACTCGTCGCGGCCGAGCCCGTGCCGGCCATGGCGGGTGGACTGCTCGCGTCCGACGAGACGCGGCTTCCGGTTGACACAACCCGTTTGGCGTCAATCGCATCGTCGAAGAGGTGGTGGCCTGGCTCAAGACACTGGCCTCGGCGGCCGTGTATGCGACGCTCATCGTGACCTTCGGATTCCAGGTCGCGCGCGTCGAAGGCCAGAGCATGGCGCCGACGCTGGCCGATCAGGATCGCCTGATCGTCAACAAGCTGGCATATCGGATCGGTTCGCCTATCGTCGGCGACATCGTCATGCTGTACTACCCGAACAACCCGGAGAAATCCTTCGTCAAGCGCATCATCGCGGAGGAAGGCGATCAGATCCGCATCGTGGACGGCCGCGTCTATCGCAACGATGTGCCGATGGACGACACGTTCGTGCCAGCCGAGTACCGCAGCCACGACGACTGGGGCCCGCAGATCGTTCCCGAAGGCTATTACTTCGTGATGGGGGATCATCGGAACAACAGCTCCGATAGCCGGCACTGGGGCTACGTGCCGAAGAAGTACGTCATCGGCAAAGTGCAGCTGCGCTGGTGGCCGCTGCCCGAAGCGCGGCTGTTCTGAGTTCGCGTGAGGCTTCGGCGGCCTGCCGGCTTCCGCGATGTCGCAACGTCACGAGGAAATCTCCCGCGTTCTCGTTCGGGTCCTCGTTCTGAACCTCGCCGTCGCCGGGGCGAAGCTGGTGCTCGGCTACTCGACCGGAGCCGTCAGCATCGTCTCCGACGGCTTCCACTCACTCACTGATACCGCATCGAACATCATGGGGCTGGTGGGCTTGCGCGCCTCGCGCAAGCCGCCTGACGACGATCACCCCTACGGGCACCGTAAATACGAGACGCTGGCGGCCGCCGGCATCTTCGTCTTCCTGCTGTTCGTCGTCGTCGAGGTCATGCGGGCCGCGCTCGAGCGGCTCGCCGGCGGCGAGGCGCCGCGGGTCACGGCCGCAAGCTTCGGCGTGATGCTCGTGACGCTGGCGATCAACATCGCCGTGGTGCGCTACGAATCGAAGCGCGGACGTGAACTGGGCAGCGAGTTGCTCCTCGCCGACGCGACGCACACGCGCAGCGACGTGTTGACGTCGTGCGCCGTCCTCGTTTCCCTGGCTGCCGTGCGGCTTGGCTATCCGATCCTCGATCCGATCGGCGGGGTGGTGATTGCGGTCTTCATCGCACACACCGGAATCGAGATTGCGCGGAATACGTCGAGAATCCTGTCAGACCGGGTCGTCATGGACGAAGACGCCATCCGTCGCGTCGTGATGACCGTGCCGGACGTCGTGGGCAGCCACCATATCCGCACGCGTGGCTCGAGCGACCATGTGTTTCTCGATCTGCACGTCTGGGTGAACGGGGACACGACGCTGCACGAGGCGCATCGCATCTCGCACATCGTGAAGGACCGGCTGATGCAGAAGTATCCGCAGATCGCGGACGCGATTATCCACATCGAGCCGCCGCCGCCACGAAGATAGCGATCAGTCTCCGCTGCCGCGGGTGCAGCGGCGTTGCTGGCTTCGTCCGCCGACCGCCGACGCCGCACGCCGGGAACGCTCCCTGCGCTCATACCCTTCCGCTCCCGCGGCGACTAAGGGATGGTCACGACGACACATGCCTCAGCGCCCGATGCGGCGGGGTTTTCAGAACGCCACGGATCGCTCGGTGGGAAGTCGCCGCGAGGAATCGGCTCTGGTCGCGTTCCAGCTGCGCGGCGCGTCGGCGTGCTCCGACAGCGGTCGTCGGCCCGAAGCCAGCATCGCTCGCTGCCCGTGCGCGGCACTGTCTGCTGTCTGAGTCTCAATCCACAGTCGATGATCGTTATTCAGGGCTGCCGGTCACGCAGTGCCGGCCTTGGCCGGCCGAGGCCGTTGGAGCGAGGCACGCGCTGCGCCGGCACGGCGCACGGGCGCGGGAAAACGGGCGCAGCGATTCATCGCGGCGAGTTCCTACCGTGTGATCCGTGTCGATCTGACAACCACCGGCGCATCAGTGCGCCTGGCATGTGTTGCACACACGCATCCTTACTCGCCGCGGGGGCGAGCGCAGCGAGAGTTCGAGCGGAGACGGTTTTCCGGCTCGCGGAAGTCGGCCTCGGCCCGGACAAGGCCGGCAGTGCGTCGGCAGCCGCTCAGTGCGCATAATAAGGAATACAGTCGGCTGCACGGTGTGGCGGACCGTACTGGCACGCACGGCAACGGCAACACGTGCACCGCACTCTGCACTATTCCTTGTACAGCTCCTCAATCGCTCCGCTTCCACCGCTCCTCCACGACCTTCCGCTTCACCTTCAGCGTCGGCGTCAGCTCGCCGGACTCGATGCTGAATTCGGCGGGCAGGAGCGTGAACTTCTTGATGCGCTCGAACTGCGACAGCTCGCGGTTGAGCGCATCGACGATCTCCTCGTACAACTTGATGACGTCGGCGCGCTTGACCAGCTCGTCCCGTGAGCCGGGCGGCCGGCCGAGATCTTTCAGCCGCCGCTCGAGCGCGTTGAACTCCGGCACGATCAGCGCTGCCGCGAACTTCTGTCGATCGCCGAGCAGCACGGCCTCGGCCACGATCGGGCTGCGCTTCAGGACCGCCTCGATCGGCTGCGGCGCGATCTTCTTGCCGCCCGAGGTGACCAGCAGGTCCTTCTTGCGATCGGTGATCCGCAGATACCCTTCGCCGTCGATCGTGCCGATGTCCCCGGTGTGGAACCAGCCGTCACGAATCGCGTCGTTGGTCGCCGTCGGCTTGTTGTAGTACCCGGACATCACGTTCGGCCCGCGCGCCAGGATCTCGCCATCCTCGGCGATCCGGATCTCGACGCCGGGGACCGGCTTGCCGACGCTGCCGCCGCGCGGCGCAGCCGGTGGATTCACGGTCAGGATCGGCGAGGTCTCAGTCAGGCCGTAGCCCTCGACGATCGGGAGACCGATGCCCTGGAAGAACTCGGCGACGAGGCTCGGCAGCGGGGCGCTGCCGGACACCAGGTAGCGGATGCGCCCACCGATGCCGTCACGGATCTTCGCGAAGACCAGACGATCGGCGAGCGACGCCTGCAGCGACGTGAGCATGCCCGGCGATGTGCCGCGCAGCGCCGCGCGGCCTTTGGCGATCGCCACGCCCGCGGCCCATCGGAAAATCTTCGGCTTCATGCCGGTGCCCGCCTGGCCCTTGTCCGTGATCCGCGCGTACAACTTCTCGTAAACGCGGGGCACGCCGGTCAGGATGGTCGGCCGCACGGCTGCGATATCGCGCGCCAGCGTGTCGAACGATTCGGCGAAGTTGATGGTCACGCCCGAGATCAGGTAGACGTAGACGACCATTCGTTCGAAGGCATGGCTGAGCGGCAGGAACGACAGCGCGACGTCGTCCTGGCTGACGCTGAGGACGTTGGCGGAGGCCTTGATGTTCGCGACCAGGTTGGCATGCGAGAGCATGACGCCCTTCGGCTCGCCGGTGGTGCCCGAGGTATAGATGATCGTCGCGAGGTCACCGGGGCTGATGTTCTTCGACCGGTCCTTGAACGCCTTGCCGACGCCCCACTCCCCTGTCATCTGCTGGTGGCCGCGCTCGGCGAGCGCCTGCATCGATGTGACCGACGGGCTGACGCTTGCCGCCGCGTGGTCCATGACGATGATCGCTTCGAGCGACGGCAGTTCGTGGCGGATTTCCTGAACCTTGTCCACTTGCAGCCGCGTGGAGACGAACACCACGCGAGCCCCGGAGTCCTTCAGGATGTAGCGGACCTGCGCGGCGGACAGCGTCGGATAGATCGGCACGGTGGCCGCGCCGAGCGTCAGGATTCCGAGGTCCGCAATCAGCCACTCAGGCCGGCTTTCGGCGACGATGGCGACGCGATCGCCACGCGAGACTCCGAGCGCCGAAAGACCCAGCGAGAGATCGCGAATCCGCTCGAACATTTCCTTCGCCGAGAATCCGTCGAGCTTCCCCGCCGAGCAGCGGCCGACGAGATAGGACTTAGGGAACCGCCCCATCACGAAAAACGGCAGATCGGCGACGGTGTCGATCGAGGACTCGGGCTCGACAGCTGTGGGAGACGCGGTAAGTGTCACGGCGACAGATTATACGAGGTTCGGAAAGAACACAGTCGTCGTTCGTGGTCCGTGGTTCGTGGTCCGTCGCTCGTTGCTCGAAGAGCCTATCGATACCTATGAGTTCTGCGAGCTACGAGCTACGAGCTACGAACGACGACGGAAGTTGACTCAGTAGCCGGCCGACTTATCGACCAGGTTCAGGAGGGGGCGGCCGTCGTCGAACCGATGCAGGTTCTCGATGAAGATCGCGGACGCCGCATCCCAGTGATCGAGGCGGAACCCTGACGTGTGCGGCGTGATGAGGACGTTCGGCAGCGTCCATAGCGGATTATCCGGCGGCAGCGGCTCCTCATCGAACACGTCGAGCGCCGCTGACTCGATGCGCCGTTCGCGCAGCGCCTCGACGAGCGCGCGCTCGTCGATCAACTGCCCGCGGCTGACGTTGACCAGCACCGCTTGCGGCGACATCAGCCGCAGTTCCTGTTCACCGATGAGGCGGCGCGTCTCGCGCGTGTGCGGCGCGCAGACGACGACCACGTCAGCATCCGGGAGAACAGCGTGCAAACGGTCGGTCCCGACCACTGACGAGACGCCCTCGACCGCGCCCGCGCCAGCGGTCCGGCGGACGCCGCTGACCGTTGCGCCGAGACGTGCCATGCGCTGCGCAACGGCCGTGCCGATGGCCCCGAGGCCGATGACCAACACCCGCGAGCCGCCGATGCTGCGATTGCCCTGGAGACCAATCGCGTCCTGCGACCACTCCCGCCGCTGCTGGCTGTCGAGAGCCATCGGCAGCCTGCGGAACAGCGCGAGCGTCACCGCCAGCACGTGTTCGGCCATGGTGTCAGCCGACATGCCCTTCGAATTCGTGATCGTGACAGGGCCGGCGACCATCTCGGGAAACAGCATGCCGCCGACGCCTGCCGCCGGACTGTGAATCCACCGAAGACGGGGGGCAGCCGCCAGTTGCTCGCGAGTGACCTGCGACGAGAACGCCACTTCGGCGTTGACGATCAGCCGCTCGGCCTCGTCGTCGTCGACGGCATGGAGGAAGGTGTGGGCGGGAAACTCGTCACGAAGCCGTTCGATGTACTCGACGGGAATATTCCACATCACGAACGGGCTGTAGATGGCAACGAGAACGTTCACGGGCTGTCCACGATTTCCGCAGCGATCGGCGTCTTCCGCTTCTCGACCAGGCGGATCTCGCCGATGACCATCGTCTTGTCGACCGCCTTGACCATATCGTAGATGGTCAGCGCGGCCACCGAGACCGCCGTCAGCGCCTCCATCTCGACGCCGGTCTGCGCCGTCGTCCGCACGCGCGCCTCGATCTCGTATCCGTCGCGGACCGCCGTCAGGCTGACGTCCGCATGCGTGAGCGGCAGCGGATGGCAGAGCGGTATCAGGTCGGCCGTGCGCTTCGCGGCCATCACGCCGGCGAGTCGGGCCGTCTGCAGCGGATCGCCTTTCTTCAAAGAGCCGGCACGAATCAACCGCAGCGCGGCTTTCGAAATACGGATCCGCCCACGAGCGACCGCCTCTCGAGCGGACACCGGCTTGCCGCTGACGTCAACCATCCGGACGTCACCCCGCGAGTCGACGTGTGTCAGCCTTTTCATTTTCAGTTGCGGATTGCCGATTGCCGATTGCTCATTTCCGATCCCCGATTACTGGTCGCACGTCAGCACGTCGCACGTCAGCACGTCAGCACGTAACTACTCTATCTCCCCCTGCGCCAGGAAGAACGTCAGACTCTCGAGCGACACCGTCAGGTCGACGCTCTTCAGCTTGACGTCCGCAGGCACCTGCAGCGCCCCGGGAGAAAAATTGAGGATCGCCTTGATCCCTGCGGCCACGACGGTGTTGACGACGGTTTGCGCAGCAGCTGCCGGGACGGCGACGACCGCGATCGTGATTTGTTCGCGCCGGACGATGCGGCGGAAATCGCGGATGTCGTGAATCGGAATGCCGCCGCGCGAGCGCTCGCCGACCTTGCCGCGGACCGTGTCGAACAGCGCCGCGATCTCGAATCCCTCTACGCGGAACCCCGGATAGTCGGCGAGGGCTAGACCCAGATTGCCCGCGCCCATGATCGCCACCCGGACCCGCTTGTCGAGCCCGAGGATCTGACGCAGGTGCCGGCGCAGCTCTTTGACGTAATAGCCCACGCCACGAACCCCGAACTCGCCGAAGTGCGCGAGGTCCTTACGGATTTGCGCGGCGTTCAGGTGAAACTGCTCGGCCAGCGCATGCGACGAGATCGTGCGAACGCCGGCGGCATCGAGTTGATTGAGACATCGGAGGTAGACGGAGAGCCGGTTGGTGGTCAGCTCGGACACCGACTCGACACCTTGGCGGCTCCAGCCGTTCTTCAACGTGGTGAGCGAGTTGGCCGCGGGTGTTTTTGTCTGCGTCGTGTCCGGCGCCGGGGCCGGTGGCTTGTGCCGTTTCTTCACAAAGAATCGATTCTAGGCCAGAAAACACCCTCAGGGCCATACGGAACGGCTTAACTGCTAATATTCGGCGCCGTATGGCACACAAGCCCGCCGCATCCGAAACCAGCCGACCAGCCACGCCGACGACCTTTCAGCCGTATGTTCCGTCCAATAAAACACTTGCCGAATTCACCGCCAGGGCCATCGTGCTCGGCGCGCTCTTTGGACTGGTCTTCGGGGCATCGACGGTTTACCTCGGGCTGCGCGCGGGCCTGACCGTCAGCGCGTCGATTCCCATCGCGGTGCTCGCCATCTCGGTGCTCAAGAAACTCGGCGGCTCCACCATCCTGGAAAACAACATCGTCCAGACGATCGGTTCCGCCGGGGAATCGGTGGCCGGCGGTGTCGTGTTTACCGTACCGGCGCTGATCTTCCTCACACCACGCGGTCCCGAGTACTTCAACTATTTCCAGATCACGATGCTCGCCTTCGCCGGCGGGATTCTCGGCGTGCTCATGATGGTGCCGCTCCGCCGCGCCTTGATCGTCAAGGAACACGGCGTGCTGCCCTACCCCGAGGGAACCGCGTGCGCTGACGTGCTGGTGGCCGGAGAGCGCGGTGGAGAACTCGCGAAGACCGTGTTCATGGGACTCGGCGTCGGCGCCCTGTGGAAGAGCCTGTCATGGATCTTCCAGCTGTTTGCCACCGCGGTCGGTTATTCGGTACCGCGCACCGGGATCTTTCCGAATGCCACGCTGACGGTCGACATCTCGCCGGAATACATGGGGGTGGGCTACGTCATCGGGCCGAGAATCGCCGGGGTGATGTTCGCCGGAGGCGTGCTCTCGTGGCTCGTGCTCCTGCCGTTGCTGTCGATCATGGGCAACTACATGACCGTCCCCTTCCCGCCGGTTCCCCCCAGCGGCTTGCGCATCGATCAGATGTCGGCCGGTCAGCTCTGGAGCGCCTATATCCGTTACACCGGTGCCGGCGCGGTGCTCGCAGCCGGGCTGATCACGCTCGCACGAACGATTCCCACGATCGTCTCGTCGTTTCGCGACAGTATGAAGGACCTCGGCGCGAAAGGCGGCGCGGTCGCGCAGTCACGAACCGAGCGGGATATCCCGCTCCTCGTCGTCCTCGTCGGCAGTCTGCTCCTGGCAATCTTCCTGGCCGTCGCCCCGGGGATGCCAACGCAGGGGAACTTCGTGGCGGCTGTGCTGACGATCCTCTTCGGCTTCTTCTTCGTCACCGTTTCGTCGCGCATCGTCGGTCTGATCGGAACGTCATCGAATCCCATCTCGGGAATGACGATCGCAACGCTGATCCTGACCTGCACGATCTTCGTGATGCTCGGCTGGACGGGTGATTACTACGCGCCGATCGCGCTGTGCGTCGGCGCCGTCGTCTGCATTGCGGCGGCGAATGCCGGTGCCACCTCGCAGGACCTCAAGACAGGGTTCATCGTTGGCGCCACGCCCGTCTATCAGCAGTACGGCTTGATCATCGGCGTACTGGTGTCGTCGTTGATCATCGGATACACCACCCTGTATCTGAACAACGTGATGACCATTGGTTCCGACGCCCTGCCCGCACCGCAGGCCACGCTGATGAGCACGATCATCAAGGGGCTGCTCAGTCAGAACCTGCCGTGGGGACTGGTGCTCGTCGGCGTGTTCATCACGCTCACCCTCGAGCTCTGCGGCATCCATTCACTTTCGTTCGCTGTCGGCTCGTATCTTGCCGATCGCCACGACGGCGCCGATTTTTGCCGGCGGTCTCGTGCGCGCCTACGTCGAGAGGAAGACCGGCGCATCGGAAGAGTCCGAAGTCGGCTCGGGCACGCTCTTCAGTTCGGGCTTGATCGCGGGCGGCTCACTCGCCGGCATTCTCTACGCCGTGCTGTTCGGCAACGGCATCATCGAAGATGCGGAAGGCGCGGCGGGCCTGATCCCGTCGATCCATGACGGCACCATGGGCCTCGTCGCCGGCGGCCTGCTGTTCTTTGCGCTGGGGGCGATCCTGGCTCGCGTCGGACAGCGTAAACTGAAGTAGTGGTCCGTCTCCTAGTGCTGCGTCCGCGCAATCACAGAGAGCTCGCATATCTGGCGCTCGCCGCGATTCTCGCCTGCGCGACGCTCGCCGGCGGTCTCGTTGTCGTCCGCGCCCAGCCGTCGAACCGAATTGCCACGACTCCGCAGGCGCTTGTTTCGTCGGCCGTGTTCTTTCATGGGAAGCGGATCGCCGTGCGCGGGAAGGTCGTCGAGGCGGGCGATCAGGGCCGGCTCGAGGTTCCCATCGACGAGGCCGTCGCGGCCAAACGTCAGACCCCTCCTCAACTCTTCATCTTCTGGCGCGAGCGGCCATCGCGGAGCGAGGGGGAGATACGCGGAGAGTTCTGGGATCTCGGGCGCGTCACGCAGGACGACGGGCGGTTTGCCACCTACGACTTCAAGCGGATGCTGGAGGTCACCACCAACGGCCGGTGGCCGGCCCGTGACGAGATTTACGTGATCCTTGGCGCGACCATCATGGACCCGGCCGTGCCTGCCACACCCTCGCTGCGCTCCATCGTGCTCGACCCGGACGCCAACAACAATCGCCAGGTGAACCTCTCGGGCCGATTCAGGGGACGCAACCTCTACGGCGATCTTCCCACGCCGCTGAACAAGTCCAAGTGGGACTTCGTGCTGCAATCGGCGGATGCCTCGATCTGGGTCAGCGGGTTGCGGCCGCGTGGGAAAGGTTTCGATCTGGATCCGGGTGCGCGCGTCGATACCGGCCGCTGGCTCAACGTCGGAGGCGTCGTCCACGTCGAAGGCAACACGGTCTGGATCGAAGCGAAGACGCTCGAGCAAACGGCACCGGTCACCGACGCGCCGGTCGAAGTTGAAGTGCCCGTCGTGGCGAAGGAACCGCCGCCGACGGTGGTCTTCAGCGCTCCGGTGCCGGACGACACCGGTGTCGATCGAAACACGACGGTCAGGATCCAGTTCTCACGCGATATGGATCCGAAATCGTTCAAGGACCGCGTACAAGCGGTCTATCTGCCGCCCGCGCAAGGCGCAACGCCGCCGCCGCCGGTGGTTGCGACGAGATACAACCCCGGCAACCGCGCGCTGGAAATCAAGTTCACGGCGCCGCTGGAACGGTTTCAGACGGTCAAGGTCGAACTACTCGAAGGCATCACATCCACGACCGGCGATCCACTCCAGCCGTGGACGCTGACGTTTTCTGTAGGCTCGTAGCAGTTCTGCTCGTAGCTCTGCCGTAGCCGAACGCACGGTCGAGCGACAGCGCGAACTAGGCAATGCCGACCTCACGCGATCGCCTCTGTCCGCCCCCATCGCCTTCTGACCGCACGGAAGATCCAGGCGGCGAAGACGATCATCAAGACAATCGCGACGATCACGACGATGGCCGCGGCAGCAGGGTACTTGAGCGCCAGCGCGGCGAGGCCGAGGACGAAGATGTCTTCGGTGAGGCTGAGGATCCAGTTCGAGAACGGCTCCGGGCTGGTGTTCGCCACCGCCCGCGTGCCGGCCTTGCTGAAATGTGAGCCGGCTGCGACGGTCCCGCCGAGCAGCGCGACGAGGCCTTCCATCGTGGGGCTCGGATCGCCGAGCGTGTTCACCGCGATCAGCGCTCCGCCGATCGGGCGAATCACCGTGTGAATGGCGTCCCAGATCGAATCGACCCACGGAATCTTGTCGGCGACGAATTCGACGACGTAGAGGACGAGCGCCGTGCCGATCACCACGTCGTTGTCGAAGACCGCGAACTGATCCGGCAGCGCCACCCAACCGTATCGCTTGGCCAACCCGAGAATCGCCACGGTGGCGTACAGGTTGATGCCGGCCGCGAACGAAAAGCCGAGGGTCCGTCCGAGTGCGGCAAGGGTTTCGATCATGGCGACCTGATCCTGGACATTCAGATTACAGCCCCGCGACGAGGAGCAGCGCCTCAACACCTTCCCGCGAACCGTCCGCATGGCCACCAGCTGATCGCGATCGTCGAGCGTCAGCCCGGCCGTCTCGACGGGCTCGCCGAAGCGCACCGTCACCGTGACCGGACGGATGATCGGGCTCCCCTTGCGCATGGCCGACCGCGCTCCGGATATCGCGATGGGCACGACCGGCGCCTGACCCTGGAGGGCCATGATGAATCCGCCCTTCTTGAACGGCAGCAGCTCACCCGTCCGGCTGCGCGTGCCTTCCGGGAAGATGAGAAACGAGTTGCCCTCCCTGAGCGCCTGCGCCGCCCCCTCGATTGCCGGCAGGCTCTGATCACGGTTGCCGCGCTGGAGCGGAACGAAGCCGGCGAGGTCGAACGCACGCGTGAGGATTGGCAGCTTGCGCAATTCCGCCTTGTAGAGGATTCGCAGGCGTGGAAAGAGATCGCTGCAGCGCGCGAAAGAGGATCGGTGGCTCCACGTTGCTCGCATGGTTCACCGCATACACGGCGGCGCGGTGCCGCTGGATGTTGTGGCCGTTCTCGACGCGCATCTTGATTCCGCTCAGCCAGAGCCCCAGGTTTACGCCCAGCAGGCCGACGCCATACAGGATGGCGGGGCTGCCGATGATCAGCGCGAGGAGCACGAACGGCGCGCCGACGATCAGCACGTAGAGCGAGACGGTGACGTAGGCGGCGAGCGACCGGACGGCGGCCACTGCGGTTGCCAAAGGGGAATCGGGCACAGGCGGACAAGCGATGATACAAAAAAAGGCGAGGCGGAATGTTACGATGCACCCATGCCGGTGATGCTCACGCTTGTTCGCGCTCACCGTTCTGCAGGCGCCAGCCCAGGCCGGACTACGCTTCAGCGCACCGCCGGAGTGGACCGCCCGGCAGGCGTCGTCCAGCATGCGTGTTGCGGAATACGTGCTGCCGCGCGCGGCCGGCGATACGGAAGACGGTGAGCTGATTGTGTATTTCTTCGGCGGATCGGGCGGCAGCGTCGACGCGAACATCGAACGGTGGCTCGGACAGATGCAGCAGCCGGACGGACGCGCGTCGCGCGACGTCGCCACCCGTTCCACGCGGGTCATCAACGGCTTGAACGTCACGACGCTGGATCTGGCCGGGACGTACACGTCGCCGAGGTACGCCCGGGATCGGGCGAGCGTCACAACAAGCCTGGCTTCTGGATGCGAGCGGCGGTCGTGACGACGCCGAAAGGCCCCTACTTCGTCAAGGCTGTGGGCCCTGCGAAAACGATGACGCGCTGGAAGGACGCCCTGGACGCGTTCATGAACTCCGTGCGCGTGGACAAATAAAAAAGGCCGGAAGCTGCGTGTCAGCTCCCGGCCTGAATCGTGCGGAATCCCGAGATGCTCAGGACGCCTTCGCCGTGCGACGCGCGGATGACGCGCGTCGTCGTGGCTGCAGACGCCTTCGCCGCTTTCGCGCGGGCGATGGAGCGGTTCTTCATCGTGAAGCAACGCTCCAGCGCGCGATCGACCTTGTCTTCCACCATCGTCGTGTTCTCTCGCGACACCTCGGAGATTTCCGAGATGACGAGGAACTTGGCGCGATCGAGCATCCGTTTCTCGCGGAACGACAGGTTCTTCGAGCGCGAGAGGAACGTCAGGCTCTTCAGGACTTCTACGACGTCGTAGATCGAGCCGGTACACATCCGGTCCGAATTGTCCTTGAAACGCCCTTTCCAGTTCTGGTGATTGTCGATCTTGCCGTCGCCGAGGAGGGAGAAGAGCCTTTCGATCTCTTCGTCGTTGATCGCGCGCCGGAGCCCGACGCCGTCAACGTTGTCGACCGGAACGAGCACGGTTGTCTCGTTCGCGACCATCCGGAGATGGTAGAAGCCGCAGGTGGTGCCGAGGATTGTTTTTGTTTCGATGCCTTGAACGACGCCGAGTCCATGATTTGGGTAAATGACCTTGTCACCAACCTCGAATGTCACATGTCCCCCACAGAGTAAGGTGAGTCGGTTAGGAGTGAGCCCGACGAGCAGTTCATTCAGTATACCGAAGTTGATACCGGACGGCAACGAAAAACACTGAAAAAACGGGGGTTTTTGCAGTTTTGGGCACCTTCGACGAGCGTCGACATGGTGTCTTTCGTCTGCCGTTTTCCGGGTCGCCGACCCGTCGAGCTCTTACCTAACCGCCGTCCCGGGAATGATTTGCGGCCGAATGCCCGAGCGCGCTGTCAGCACTTTTTAACACCTGGCCGAACTCCTATCATTGACGGATGGTTAGGCTCGCGTTGGTCGTCCTGACGCTGACGATAGGCATTCTGCCACGGCAGAGCTTAGCTCCTTACGTTCCGACACCGCCTGACGTCGTCGAACGCATGCTCGAGCTGGCGAACGTCACCAAGGGCGACGTGGTCTACGACCTCGGATGCGGCGACGGACGGATTCCGATCGCCGCGGCCGTCAAGTACGGCGCGCGCGGCGTTGGAATCGACATCGATCCACGCCGGATCGAGGAGTCCCGGGCCAACGCCAAGGCCGCCGGCGTCGAGCATCTCGTGGAGTTCCGGCTCGAGGACGTCATGAAGGCCGACGTGTCGCCTGCCACCGTCGTCACGCTGTTCCTGCTCAGCTCGTCCAACGCCAAGCTCCGACCGCTGCTCACCACGCAACTCCGTCCAGGCTCGCGAGTCGTGTCGCACGCGTTCAGCATGGGCACCGACTGGCCGGCGGACAAGGTCGAGCAGTTCACCAGCGCGCGCGGCGACGACGTCACGCTTTACATGTGGACGATCGCTGGATCAGGGATCAAATGGCAATCGGATCGAAGCGCATCGCCCATGCCCTTGCCCATCGCGAAGCGCGCCATTAAGCGCCGTAGCGCGCGAGGGCGAGGTCGACGATTTCCTCGATTAGCTGCGTGTAGTTGCGGCCGGACTTGCGGGCGGCGAGGGAGAATTCAGCTTTCGACGCCAGCCAGGGGTTCGGGTTCGCTTCGATGACGGCGACGCGCCCGTCCGGACGCAGACGCATGTCGATACGGGCGTAGTCACGCAATTCCAGCGCCTGATACGCGGCCACCGCGGTCGTCTGCATCAGCGTGACGGCCTCCTCGGACAGATCGTCCGCGATCGCCGACTTCGTGTCCCGGTACGCGCGCGTGCCCTTGCCCCACTTCACCTCGGCGCCGGCGATGCGCGGTGTGCCCTCCGGCAGCTTCGACAAATCCAGCTCGACGACGGGCAAGGCCTGCGGGTTGTCGTTGCCGATCACGCCAACGTACATCTCGCGCCCTTCCACGTACTCCTCGATCAGCACTGGTGAATCGAAGTTCGCATGCAGCCAGTCGATCCGTTCCATCAGTTCGCGGATGGACGACACGACGGCGTTGAACTCGATGCCGATCGAACCATCCTCACGCGCGGGCTTGACGATGACGGGAAAAGCAAGGTCGTGAGAGAAATCCAGGCGCCCTCGGAACGAGCGCGCGAACACCGGCGTGTGAATGCCGTGAAACTCGAGAATCTTCTTCGCGACGGCCTTGTCCTGCGCATACAACAGCCCGTGCGAGCCAGAGCCTGTGAACCGCTTGCTGAGGAGTTCGAGATAGCTGGCGATGCAGTAGTCCGCAGTGTCGTTCCCGGCAAACGACTCGGCGAGATTGAAGATCAGGTCGCAATCGTCCCGCGCCAGCGCGTGCAGGCTCTTGGTGGACCCGTCGAGAACGTGCAGCGTGGCGTCGTGACCGAGCTTGCCCAGCGTCTCCGCAACTTCATCCTCGACTTCTTTCTTGTCGAGGGTCCGCGTCAACGGGGCCTTCTCCGACGATGCGCTGCCAGACTCCTCCGGCTCCTCCCAGCGATCGTAGAGGACGAGAATGTTCAGTTTGCCCACGAGTTGGAGGAATTATAGCGTAGTGTCCGCTTTCAGACAGAGTCTGACGGCTTCACCCGCACACGCTAAGTCTCAAACGCGCTGTCAGTTCGCGAGTTCGATCGCGCGACGCTTCGCATCGTGCGTATCGTTCGATGTCAACGCGTCGATCGCGTCGCGGTCTGATCGCACGACGAATCACTTGACGAGTGACGGGAATGACGATTCAATCGAGGGTTCATCTTCGTTACAACTGAAGTCGGGGACGAACAGTGGGACGGCCGGAAGCCATGCGGCGCTCACAGGGAGGGACTGAACCATGCGGAAGGTCGTTCATAGCTACAGTGCTACTCGCGCTGATGGCTCCAAGGGCGGCTGCCGCGCAACAGGAAACCGCCACGGTGATCGGCACGGTCATCGACGCACAGAGGGCGGCGCTTCCCGGTGTGATTGTCACCGTGCGCAACGTCGAGACCGGTTTCAATCGCACCGGTGTGACTGACACCGAGGGCCGGTATCGCGTGGCAGCAGTTCCGCCGGGATCGTACGAGATTTCGGCGCAGATGCAGGGATTCGGCACCGGCGTGCGTCGAGGCCTCACGCTCACCGTCGGCGCCGAGGCGGTGATCAACTTCGAACTGGCCGTCGGCAAACGTGGCCGAGGAAGTGACGGTCACCGCGGACACGCCGATCGTCGAGACGACCACGTCGGCAGTTCAGGGCACGCTCCGTCGCGAGCAGATCGATCTGCTCCCGTTGTCAGGCCGCGATTACACGGCGTCTTCTGCGCCTTGTGCCGGGCGCCGCCTCGAACAACAATTCGTATGGATTTGGCGGATCCCGCGGACGGTCGAACACCTGGAACGTCGACGGCGTCGACAACTCGCGACGAGATCTCCGGGCTACGCGCACCAGAGCCCGGCGCTCGACTCGATCCAGGAAATCCAGGTGCTCGTCAACGGCTTCAAGGCCGAATACGGCCAGGCCTCCGGCGGCGTCGTCAACGTCATCACCCGCTCCGGGACCAACAATTTGCGCGGCAGCGGCCTGTTCCTGTTTCAGGATGACAGCCTGCGGGCGAGGAGTCCATATGCGGATCGCTCGCTGCCGGCCGATCCATTCCAGCGCATCCAGTACGGCGCCACAATCGGCGGACCGATTCAGAAGGACCGGACGCACTTCTTCGCGACCTACGAGCGCGAAGATCGCGACACGTTCACGTCGACGACCAGCGTGTACCCGTCGACCGCCGAGGTCAATGCGGCAAGCGCATCGACGCGGGCACTTCCTGGCCAGCAACGACATCGACATCTCGCGCTTCGGCGCCGGCGGCCGGCAACGGCTCGTGCGTCCTGAATTCGTGGACGTCCACAAGATGACGGCCAGGGTCGACCAGCAGTTGAACACGAACCAGTACTTCACGATTCGCTATCTGCTCGATTCCAACGACCAGCCGTCGGGCCAGAGCGGCACGCTCTTCGACTACAACGGCGGCCGCACCTACCTCAGGACGAACTACGTCAACTTCAACCACAAGTGGCTGCTGTCTGCGAACAAGCTGAACGAGGCCTACGTGCAGTACGGCCACCATCACGAGCGCATCGACGCCATCTACACGACGATTCCCCGCGTGACCATCTCCGGCGGGTTCGACCTTGGATCGACCACCAACTACAACCCGGTCGACCAATCACGTGGTGTCGTTCAACAACAACCTGACGTGGACACTCGCCGGCACGCGCACCGGTGAGCACGTGCTGAAGATGGGCGCGCAGGTGAAGATGCTCAGGTCCGACAGCTTCTTCGATTCGAACTTCCGCGGCACCTGGACGTTCCCGAACAACGCCGCGTTCCTCGCCGGCACGCCCTCGCGGTTCACCCAGAACCAGGGGGACAGCAGCCTGAAGCGGCCCAACGAGCTGTACGGGTTCTTCGTTCAGGACGACTGGCGTCCGTTCCAGGATCTGACGGTCAACGCTGGACTGCGCTACGACTACGAGTCGGCCAAGACGCAGGCCCTCGTGAACGTGAATCCCGACGGCGAGCCCGGGCCGGGTGTGAGCAAGGACCGCAACAACTTCTCGCCGCGGATCGGCTTCGCCTGGTCGCCGCGCGGCGACACCAAGCAGGTCATCTACGGCGGCACCGGCATGTACTACGACCAGGTGATCCTGAACATCATCGGCAACGCGCGATTCACGCCGCCGAAGGTCATCGGCATCCAGATCGACAACCCGACGTGGCCGGATCCTTCGGCAACATCGTCATCCCGCCGCCGAGCGTCTCGATCATCGATCCGGATCTCGTGACGCCACGCAACTGGAACTCGCAGGTCGGCTACCGTCGCGAGCTGATGCCTGATGTCGGCCTCGACGTCAGCTTCCTTTACAACCGCGGCTACGACCACGTCGGGATCGTCAACATCAACGCCGGCGTTCCTGGCACGGCGTCATCGACCGGTGCGAACCCGGTGCGGCCCGACCCGAACTTCGTCACGAAGAGCTTCTACACGAACTACGGCGACATCCGCTACAAGGCGCTTCTGGTCGATCTGAAGAAGCGCTTCAGCCGCGGCTTCCAGGGCGGCGTGGCCTACACGCTGTCGAAGACCGAGAACAACTCGTTCAACTTCGTCAGCACGCTGCAGGTGCCCTCGCAGCCAGACCTGAGCTGGGGACCGGACACGCAGGACCGGCGTCACCGCATCGAGGGTCATGCCGAGATCAACCTGCCCTGGGGCCTGCAGCTCGGCACCATCGTGGATTACCGCTCCGAGGCGCCGCTCGACATCGTCGCCAACGGCCGCGACCTGAACGGCGACGGCATCACCGGCGACTGGGTGAACGAGAGCCTGTGCCTGCCGCGGACCGGCGTGGTCGCGTGCCCCGGCTTCAACTACGCGCGCAACAGCGTTCGCGAGCTCTCGACCGAGGAAGCCAACGCCCTGCGTGCGCTGTTCGGCCAGACGCCGATCGAGCGCTACGAGAACAACCCGAAGTACTTCAACGTCGACGCGACGCTGCAGAAGCAGTTCCGGTTCGGCCGCCACGGGATCCGTCTGACCGCGGAAGCGTTCAACGTCTTCAACATCGCGCAGCGCACGGCGCCAAACATCAGCATCCTGAGCAGCCTGTTCGGCACCTACAGTGCCGTCGAAGGGCCGCGCGCCATCCAGTTCACGATGCAGTACGACTTCTAAAAGAGCTGTCTAAAGCTCGCGCCGTGGTTCGTAGTTCGTGGTTCGTAGCTCGATGAAGCCCGCATGCCGCTCCGGGCTCTTCGAGCGACGAGCCACGAGCCACGGACCACGGCGAGCCGCGAGTCCTGAGTCCCGACCGGCAGTCCGCTGCGTCATATACACATATGGCGCGTCCTCATTTCGTCAGCGACAACAACCCCGATCGGAACCTGCTGGACGCCTACTCGCGGGCCGTCATCGAGGCCGTCGAGCGCGTCGCCCCTGCGGTCGTCAGCATTCACGTTCGCGGAAAGGGTGCGCCGGGCGGACGACGGTCGCCGGCGCAGGAAGGGACGGGCTCCGGCTTCGTGCTTTTCAACGGAAGGGCTGGTGCTGACGAACAGCCATGTCGTTGACGGGGCGGCTGAGATCGAGGTCGCCCTGCCCGATGGCCAGACCCACGAGGCGGATCTGATCGGGCAGGATCCGGACACCGACATTGCCGTGATTCGGATCACTGCTGCCGAGCTGTCGGCGGTCGAGTTTGGGGACTCGCACCTGCTGAGGCCCGGTCAGGTCGTGATCGCGATCGGCAATCCGTATGGCTTCCAGGCGACGGTGACGACAGGCGTCGTCAGCGCGCTCGGCCGATCGTTGCGCGCGCGCAGCGGCCGGCTGATCGACCACGTCATTCAGACGGACGCCGCCTTGAATCCTGGTAACTCCGGCGGACCGCTCGTCACGAGTACCGGACAGGTCGTCGGCGTGAACACGGCGATCATCGCCGGCGGCCAGGGACTGAGCTTTGCGGTGCCGATCCGGACAGTCACGACCGTGCTTCCAGCACTGCTCCGGGACGGCCACGTTCGTCGCGGCTATCTGGGCATCGCGGGGCAGGACGTGCCGTCTGCTGCGCCGCGTGACGACGATTTCACCGTCTGACGCAGGCGAGCGGCGTGCTCGCGACCTCCGTTGAGGCCGACGGGCCGGCGCGCGCCGCGGGCGTGCACGACGGCGACATCATCGTCGTCGCTGGATACTCACGCCGTCACGAGCATCGACGACTTGCATCGGCTGCTCGGCGAGGAGCGTATCGGAACGGACATCACGCTGGGCGTTCTGCGCGGCGGCGAGCGACTCGATATCTCAGTTCGAGTGTCGCCGCGACCTCGCTAGCAGGCGCCGCGTTCTCGAGGCGGCTTAGCTTATTGCCCCATGTGGGGTGGGCAGGCGCGCCTCCGCAGCGGTCCGTTCTCGGCCGGTCAGAGCGAGCCAACCCGCAAATCACTAACAAACGGGCCCTTCCCGCGATTCCGCGGGTTTCGAGCTGAGATACGCCGTGGCGACACAGGCACGCGCTGCCGATTACAACTTTGAAACGTCGAAGCCAACTCTGGCTGACGAGCGTGCCCCTTCCGCACAGGTGCAGCAGCCACACCGCGCACCGGTCCGCGCGGTGGAACCGTCCGGCGGCCCTCGAGTTTCTGCAGTTGCTGGGTCGAGCGGTTCAGCAGTACCACACCTATCCACCGACGAGCCCGATGTGCCGGAACGCGGTCGAGGCGTGCCAGCGGGCGCTCGTGCAGCTCCGCCGCGATCAGATCCTCTGTCGCGTGTCGCCGACCGATCTGATTGTTGACGAGGTCCCACTCGGCAAGGGCGGCATCGTCGAACACGAGCTCGCGCGACGGCTTCATGCGGCCGCCATCGCTCAGGTCACGATCGACCAGTCTGTTTCTGTCCGCGAGCTGGCGCACTTCTGTAACGACTTGCTGGCGTGCAGCACGCGCACCGAAGAGCAGCCCGGGTTGATCGAGATGCTCACCGAGCACGGCGTCGATCAGATCGGCCTTCGGGCCGCCTATCAACCGGAAGTGCTTCAGGTCCGTCCACCCGCCGCCCCGGTCGCCGAATTGATCGACTACCAGCGTCAGAAGCGCGAACAGCTCTTCGCGACGGGCGGACACATCGATCACTTGTATCCGCCGGACAAGGGTTGGGTGCGCGTCGATCCATCAGCGAAGTTCCCAACGGTGTCGCTGACCGACCTGGCGGTCCTGGCTGGTGAGCCGGCCGCGCTGGCCACCATGCTGGTGCGGCTGACCGACGATGATGAGCCGGCGGAAGCGGGCGACGCGCTCTCACAGAAATTCAGTGACGTTGCCACACTCTTTTCGGCCCTCGACCCCAAGATCGCGCGCGTCATGTTCTCCAAGCTCGCGCGCGCCGTGCTCGACCTCGATACCGAGCGCCGCCAGGCCCTGCTTCGGCGGACGATTCTCCCGAGCCTGCTCGACGGGCGGATCGACGGCACCGTCCTTCGCGACTTCCCCGATGTCGATCTCGCCGAGGCATTGTGCCTGCTGTTGGATCTGGAGACCGCTGCGCCCGAGCTCGTCACGACGGCCCTCTCGCGGCTGGAGCTCGGCGCGGAGCGCGAAGCTGCGGTTCTTCCGCTGCTCGAACGCAACCTCCAGCAGCGCGGCCGCGATGACGGGACGGATCTCGGTCTTGATTCCCACGCCCGCCGGCTCGTGCGCATCGACCACGACCGCATGCGCAACTTCGCAGAGTTCGCGGCATACGACCTGGCACTCGACGACGACGCCGTCAGGACACTGGCAGATATTCGCGACGGCATCCTTCGGACGGACATCACTGCTCAATCAGCTCGATTGCCTGATGCGGCTGACGCGGCTGGAGCCGAACCCCGATCTCGTTCAGCGATTCGGCAAACGCGCTCAGCCACTCCTCGATGGCCTGGAACGAGGCGGACGCTGGGAGCAGGTCGCAGCGTGGCTCTTACGCTATCGCCAGCTCGGCGAAGAGGTACGCGAGACCCGGCCGGACGTAACGGAGGTGATCGCGGCGCAGCTCGCCGAACTGTGCACAGCTGCGCGGGCGACCAAGGTCCTCGAGCTCGCCGAGGGTGACGACCGTGGGCGAACACTCGCGGGTCAGATGATCGAAGCGCTCGGTCCGGCGGTCGGTCCCGCGCTGCTGACCGCCATGCGGCCGTCGCACGCGGGTCAGGCGGGCAGTCAACCACCGAAGGACACACGAGCCAAAGGCATCGTTCAGGTCCTGTGCGAGCACGCCACGCTCGTCGCCCCCGCGCTGGCAACGGCGCTCGGCCAGGGCGATGTCTCGACCGATCGCATCGTGGTTCGAGTGCTCGGGCTTGCCGGCCACGGGTACGAAGTGGCGTTGGGTCAGCAACTCAAGAGCGGCGACCAGCAGACAGTTCGCGAAGCGCTGCGCAGCCTGGCACGTATCGGGACTCCGCAGGCCGCAGCACTCGTCAGCGAGCAAGTGCAGAACCGGCGCGATTGGGTCGCGGCGGCCGCGGAGGAAACGCTGTGGCACTTCCCCGCCGCGGAAGCGCAGCGCGAAGTGAGAAGCTTGCTGGCGAAGCGTGACTACATCATGCAGCACCCGGCCGTCGCGGCGCGGCTGCTCGATCGTGCCGCCCAGCACGGCACGCAGGGCCTCGAAGCGGTTCTTCAGGTCGCGGCTTCGTTGCAATACCGATTCTGGAACCCTCCGCAGATGCGCCTCGGCCGCAAGGCCCGATCATTGATGAATCGATAGATGACGAATCGATAGATGCTGAATCGATGACGACACCGCCGACAATGCAAGAAACCCGGCCCCAACGAACCAGACGAGACGTCGACGCTGGACCCGGTCGCCTTGGTAAGAGGGCTCGCCAGCCTGCGACGGCTGACCGGCATGTATCCTCCGGGCCACCCGTCGATCGTGCAGAAACTCTCCGAGATCGACGACGAGGTGCAGAAGCATCTGTCGCGCGTCCCGCAGCTGCAGCTCGACATCATCCACGGCGATGTCCATCTCGACGGGATTTCGTTCCGGCAGGATGGGGACACTCACGCGCAGGTGGTCAAGGAGCTTGCGGACATCGGTGTGGACAGCATCCACATCAGACGCGGCGTCACGCGCGAGGAACTCCATGCGTTGTCGGAGTTTCTGTGGCAACTCAAAGACACCCCTGCGACCGAGCCGATGGAGGTTCGGCTGGCGAAGCGCTACATCCACCACATCAGCCTCGGCCGTCTGATCCCGCTCGACACGCGCTGGCGCGCGCACGAGTGGCCGGACGGACCGACCGGTCCGCTGGACCCCGCCTATGCGGAGTCACTCGCCCTCACGGAGCAAACGTTTGAGGACGTCGCGAGTGGAAAGGGCATGAACCTTCTGACCGTGCGCGAGATCGTGGAGCTGCTCGTGCGGAAGGTGGCCGGCAGCAGTGCGGCGCTGGGTCAGATTCTCGCCGTCAAGATGTACGAGAACCTCACCTATTGCCATTCGGTGAACGTCGCCACGCTGAGTCTGCTCATCGGCCGTCAGCTCGGCTTCGATGCGGCATCGACGAGCGTCCTTGCCGAAGCGGCGCTCTTGCACGATATCGGCAAGACGCGGATTCCGCTGGAGATCCTGCGCAAGCCTGGCGCGCTCGACAAACGCGAACGCAAGATCATGGAGTCGCACACGACGTTCGGGTCAGAGATTCTCGTCGAAGTCGACGGCCTGCAGCCGCTGACGCCGACGGTCGCCCTGGAACATCACCGCGCGGTCATCGGCGAAGGCTATCCGGATCTCGAACACGGCGCCGTGCCGCACTTCCTCAGCCAGATCGTCGCCGTCGCGGACATCTACGAAGCCATTACCGGCGCACGCTCGTATCAGGATCCGGGCACCCCGGATCAGGCCTGCCTGGTCCTGGCGCGGCTCGCGGGCAGCAAGCTGAACACCGCCCTGGTCAAGTCGTTCGTGAATGTCGTGACGTTCTTCCCGCTGGGTTCCGTGGTGCGCACCGACCGGGACGAGCTGGGCGTCGTCATTCGCACGAATGCGACCGAGCCGCTCCATCCCGTCATCGCGTTGATGGGTGCCGATTATCGGCGCGTATCAGGCGAGATCGACACGAGTCTTCGCACGGTAGCCGGGGGCTACGAGCGCCACGTCGTCGAGACACTCCGTCCGCCACAGCCGCTGGATCTCAACGAGTTCCTGGCGGCGTCGTAGAAATCAGTCTTGCACGTCGGCACAGTCGCACGACTGCACGTCGCACGTTCACTTCCCCACATACGTCGCCAGGGCCTTCTGCACTTCGAAGATCGTCTGCCCGCGGGTAAACGTCTTCTGAAATGGCTCGGGAGTGCCTGATATCCAGATCTTCAGCTCGGCCTCCATGTCGAACGTGCCGGCGCTCTCGACGGAGAAATGCGTCACGGCGCGGTACGGTATCGAATGGTATTCGGTCTTCCGGCCGGTCACCCCCTGACGGTCGACCAGGATCATCCGGCGGTTGGTAAAGATGATCAGGTCACGCATCAACTGGAACGCCTTTTCGACGTTCTCATCGTCGGCGAGCGCATGCTCGAGTGTCTGTTCGATGGTCTCGATGTTGGCTTCCGACGCGTGTCCGAGCATTCGTGACAGGATTCCCATTCAGCCTCTCCCGTGCATAGGTTCAAGAGTCAGGCTCCATGGTAGAGCCTGAACGGCGCGGGTCGCCAAGTTGGCGGTGGGGTCAGACCCGTGTCTGACCCTGCTCCGACGCTACTCCGACGCTACTCCGACCCCGGTCTGACACCATGGCCCATCCCCTCGCCCATTGCCCATTGCCCCTCAGCCATTTCCCATGTATAAGCGTGTGCTCAGGAGGGTGGAAATATGATGCGCCAGACCCGCAGGTTCGGTTGCCTCCTGGCATTGGCTCTGGCGTTCGCCGCAATCCCGGCGGACCCCGCTGCGCAATCCGCAAAACTGCTCGACAAGGACACGTTCATGGACATGGAGAGCCTCGGCGACCCGGCCATCTCGCCCGACGGCCGCCAGATCGTCTTCGCGCGCACGTGGATCGACAAGATGAAGGACCAGTCGCGCAGCAACCTCTGGATCGTCGACGTCGACGGCGCGCGCGTCCGCGAGCTGACGCGCGGCAGCTGGCGCGACAGCGTCGCCGTCGTGGGCGCCCGACTCGAAGCGCATCGCCTTCCTGTCCGATCGCGACGGCACCAACCAGCTGCACGTCGATGTATCTCGACACCGGCGAAGTGGCGCAGCTCACCCACTTGCAGCGCGCCCCGTCCGGCATCCAGTGGTCGCCCGACGGCAAGCAGATCGCCTTCACGCAGACGATTCCCGACGAGGATCCGATCCTGCGCGTCGAGCTGCCGAAGCGGCCGCGCGGCGCCGAATGGGCGCGAGGCGCCGGTCATCGTCGATCGCCTGACGTGGGCGCGTGACGGCACGGGCCCTGTCGAGAAGGGCTACAGCCACGTCTTCGTCGTCGACGCGATCGCTCGGCGGCACGCCGCGGCAGATCACCGAGGGCAAGTTCAATCACAGCGGTCCGGAGTGGTCGCGCCGACGGCAAGACGATCTACGTCTCCGGCATCCGCAAGCCGGACGCCGAATACCTGCGCGGCGACAGCGAGATCTACGCGATCGATCTCAAGACGCCGGCAGGTCAAGACGCTGACCGATCGCAAGGGGCCGGACACCAATCCGACGCCGTCGCCCGACGGCAAGATGGATCGCCTACACCGGCTACGACGACAAGGACTTCACGAGCCACCTGTCGCTCGCTCTACCTGATGGACAGCAGCGGCGGAGCCAAGCGGCTGCTGGCGGGCAATCTGATCAGCTCACCGGCGAGACGTCACGTGGGCGCCGGACAACTCCGGCGTCTACTACACCGTCGGCGAGAAGGGCTCCGACTCGATCTACTTCGCGCCGGTGCAGGGCCAGCCGCGCAAGCTGTCGGGCGACGAGCGTGCACATGCTCGAACGGCCTGTCGATCGCCAATGACGGGCCAGGCGGCCGCGGTGCGCACGACGCCGCATCGAGCCCGGCGTCTCGCGACGTTCAAGCGTCGACGCGGCGAAGGACGCCGACACGTGGAAGACGCTCGTCGACGTGAACGAGGACGTGCTCGCCGGCGTGAAGCTCGGCGACGTCGAGGAGCTCTGGTACACGTCGAAGGACGGCCTGAAGGTCCAGGGCTGGCTGATCAAGCCGGCCAACTTCCAGCCCGGCAAGAAGTATCCGATGGTGCTCTGGATCCACGGCGGGCCGTGGTCGATGTACGACGTCGGCTTCAACTGGACGCTTCCAGAACTTCGCGGCCAACGGCTACGCCGTGCTCTACACGAACCCGCGCGGCAGCACCGGCTACGGGCAGGAGTTCGTCAACGGCATCCAGTACTCGTATCCGGGCAAGGACTACGACGACCTGATGGCCGGCGTCGACGCCGCGATCGCCAAGGGCTTCATCGACGAGCGCAACATGTTCGTGTGCGGCGGCAGCGGCGGCGGCGTGCTGACCGCGTGGATCGTCGGACACACGAACCGCTTCGCGGCGGCCGTCTCGATGCGGCCGGTGATCAACTGGCATTCGTTCGTCGGCACCACCGACGGCGCCGAACTGGTACCGCCAGTTCAAGAAGTACCCCTGGGAAGACCCGATGGAATACGCGGTGCGCTCGCCGCTGCACTTACGTCGCCAACGTCAAGACGCCGACGATGGTGATGACCGGCGAGGCGGATCTGCGGACGCCGATGGGCCAGAGCGAGGAGTTCTACCGGGCGCTGAAGATGCTGAAGAAGGAAACGCTGCTCGTGCGCATGCCCGAGGAGTTCCACGGCTGGCGCCGGCCGTCGCACCGGCTGCTGCAGCAGCTGTATCTGATGGCGTGGTTCGACAAGTACAAGCGGACCGGAAACGACGCCGACGCAGGCGGCGCGATAGGGTTCATCACGAGGGGTTCACCGCGGAAGTTCATGACGGAGGTTCGTTGACGAAGGTTCACACGAGGGTTCACGACGGGGGTTCACGCCTCTCGTAGCCTCCGGCTTTAGCCGGACGTCGTAGCGACCGGCTTCAGCCGGACCCGTAGCCCAGTCTTCAGCCGGACCTCGTAGTATACCGGCTGTTGGTGGAGACGATGAGGGCCTCAAAACCCCACCCGAATTCCACCGTTGATCGTGCGGCCGTCGAGTGGTGCCCAAGCGTCGACCGTCCAGCGGCCATCCACCGCGCGCGTGGGCAGCAGTAGCGGATCCCAACGCGTCTGACGCACTCCTGTAAGGTTCTCCCCGTTCACAAAGATCCGGAGTTTACCGAACCGTCGCTCGGCAAGCACGCCGACGATGACGTAGGGCTCGCTCTCGTCACGATACGGGTTCACCTCGAGACGCTGCTGGCCCGTGACGTAAACCTCTACGCCAATGCGTCCGGCATCTTCGGATTCGGCCATCGCCACAACACCTGCGCTGTGACGCGGCGTGAGCGGCACGTCCAACCGCCCTTCACCTCCGGTCTCGCGCGAACGTACGTAGGTGTAGCTGCCCGTCACGGCAAACGGCGCATGCCGGACCGTGGCAAGCACCTCCGCGCCGATATTCGTGGTGGCGTCCTCCAGGTTGCCAAGCACGTAATTGTCGCGATCGACGTGGACGGGATCCGCAATTCGAGAAGCGAACAGCGTTCCCGTGAACGATGCCGGTCCGGCGGTGCGCGTGACGTCGAGCGAGGCGCTGGTTCCGCGTTCTGCCCGCAAGGGTGCCGCGAGGGTGAGGCGTGACAGGCCGGCGGCTTCCGTTTCTTCCGTCAACGGCGTCGCCGCGAAGAACCCCCGGCCGACCGATACGCGAGTGGTCCACGGTCCGGAACGCATGAGCGCGGAGACGCGCGGGCTGAAGAACGCACCGTATTCGTTGTGCAAGTCCGCACGGGCGCTGACCGACAGGCTCAGCCACGGCCGCACGTCGATATCGTCCTGCGCAAACACGCCGGGCGCCGTGAACGAATACTCGAAGCGCGGCACATCGGTGGGCGCGTAACGATCGTACTCGGCGGCAATCCCGCCGACCCAGGTATGGCGACCCGCCGTGCCCCGGATTGCCATTTCGACGAAGGCGGTGTCGTGCCGATCGCGCTCGCGCGTCTCACCGAACTCGTGATCGTGCCGCTGCCGTACGACCGCGGCCCGCCCCGTGAGCACGTAGCGTCCGCCGACGATCGATTGCCACAATCCGCCCACGTCCCACCGCGTAGTTTCGAGTGCCTCACGGTGGGGCTCACCGGTGGCGGGAAGCACCGAACCTGGCTGCGTGCCGCCTGTGCGGTCCTCCCAGGTGGCGCCCGTTGTGGCGAAGAACGAGCGGCCGTTGCCACCGTCCCAGAAGATCCGCGGACGCACCACGGCCCGCGCGTAACCGGGCAGATCGGACCATCCTTCACCGTTCACGTCCTTTTGTTCCTGCCAGTGCCCGCCCGCGAGCACCGAACCCGCCCAGCGTGACGAGAACGGCGCCGAGAGCCACAGCACGGCATCCGTGGCGCCGCGCGTCGAACGGTTAATCAACGCCTCGCGCACCGGCGCTTTTCCCGGTCGGCGCGAGATCAGATTGACGACTCCGCCCATCGCGCCGGCTCCGTAGAGCGCGGACGCCACCCCCTTAATCACTTCTACTTGGCCGAGATCCATCGGCGGGATCTGCAAGAGCCCGAGCCCGCCCGGCTGCTCACCGAACAGCGGCAACCCGTCCGACAGAAATCGTGTGTAACGCCCGCGCATCCCCTGAATCCGCACGCTCGCTGCGCCGAGCGATGGTGACGAGGCCTGCACCCGCATTCCGCCCATTTCGTTGAGCATCATCACGATATCGCCCGGCGTCATGAGCATCTTCTCTTCGATCTCTTCGCGGGCGAGCACTTCGACGCGCATCGGCTGATCCTCGATCCGGCGCTCCGTTCGCGTGCTCGCGATCACGGTCACTTCCTCTTCGAGCGCCACGAGATCGACAGTCACCGCGCGTTCCTCGCCTGCAACCGCTTCCTCGCTCGCCGTCGCGGGCACAAACCCATCCTTCACGATGGTGATATCCAGCTTGCCCGGCGGCACCATTGCTCGGGCAATCCCTCGCTCATCGGTGACGTGGTTCGCGCCCGCGATGACGACGGCGGCGCCGGCAACCGGCTTATCGTTCGCGCGCACTTCAACCCGAATCGTGGCTCGCTGATCCTGCGCAAGCAGACCAATAACCAGGTACACCAAGAACATGCTTCACCCTCGTGACGTTTTAGAACCGTTTGAAAGCGGAACGGAGCTAGGCGCGCGGAGGGTGTTCGATTGATCGCGGAGCCGGAGGCGGCGGAATGACGGGCACGAGCGGGCAGGCTCGCGCGATCACGTCCGAGGGAAGAGCCGGCAACGGAACGACAGTGAAGGCGAACCCGTGACAGAGCACACAATCGAACGATACGGGCGCGTTGTCCGTGCACCCATCCGGGCACACAAAGCGATCCGCAAGGGTCAATACGGATAGCACGAGTGCGAGCGTCAGAATAAGAGCGCGAGCCACGCCACGAGAAGCATACGCCGGTTCGATACCCGCCGACAGGCTCTTTCGATTCTGCGACAGCGTGAGCGAGCGTGAACCGTGGTAAATTGTCGATTCAGCGGGCTTTTCCCACCTACGCCGGAGTGGTGAAACTGGCAGACGCGCGGGACTCAAAATCCCGTTCCCTTCGGGGAGTGTGGGTTCGATTCCCACCTCCGGCACCATTCAGATCAACGAATTACGCGGACTTATTGGCGGGAGTATCGGTCTGATTCGGCGCCCACTGTACCCGGTAACTGTACCCGTGGCGGGTTCACTGAGCCGTTGCGCCGCGTCCTTCAGGTCGCTGCGGCGACACTGATACGATAGCGTTCGGTAAAACCGATCGCGTTTTGTGGCCGGTGAGCTGCATCGTCACGGTATCCGCGATCCCGCGGCGTGACGCGTGGCGCACGAACTTACGACCGGAGATCGTGGAACGAATCCGGCCGGGACAACCGGCCTTCGTGGCGGCCGCGCGCCAGGCGTTATAGAAGCTTCTGATCGGTTTCCCGTTGCGGTGAAACACCAGCGGGCAGATCACTTCGTGTACCGCAGCCGGCGCCGTTCGGCGTCCTGCTCGTCAATCAGCGTCCGCAGTTCGGGCCCGAGGTAGATCAGCCGCGGTTCGCGGTTCTTCGTCGTGTCCGCGTGTAGCGTGATGGAGTTCTCCTGCAGGTCGACCTGGCTCCCATTCGAGCGTGAGGGATCTTCCCGCATTGCGCCAGCCGGTGAGGTAGGCAAACCGCGCAACGCGGCAATCGGCGTGGATAGATGACGACAAACGGCCTCGAACTGCGCCGCCTCGAAAAACCCCTTGCGGACGTTGTGCTCGGCGAGCATCGAGATATGCGGCTTGATGTGCAGCTTGCCCGCCTGCACCGCGAGAGTGAAGGCCCGCTTCAAGATGGCCAGCTCGCGATTGATGGTGGCGGGTTTCGCGTCTTGCGCTAGGCGATCACTGGCGGCACTGGCGGATAACGTCCGGGGTGATGGCCACGAGTCGGCGGCCGCCGAAGTACAGGTTTCAGGTGCTTCTTGACTCGACGCTGCAGGGAGTCGATCGTCTTCTTGCCGTTGTTGCGGTAGTCGTTCTCGACGTCGGCAATCGCGTCCTCAAACCGCAGGCGATCGACGCGCAGGATGATCGGCTTGCCCTGTCCGCAGCAGCGCCTTCCTTCTGCTGCAGCTTCTTCTTCGCGTCGTTGTACTTGTCGGTGCCAGTCGTTTCCTGGTGCGGCTTGCCGTCCTGGTAGAACTTCATCCACCAGATTCGACCGCGCTTGTAGAGGCATCCCACTTCACACCTCCTCTTCGCGTCGTCGGAGTTGCGCCGCAGCCGCCGCGCGGTCCATGAGTTCTCGCAGGTCGGCCGCATCGCGCGCCGACTGCTGCGCGTTCAGTTCGAGCTGCGCGCTCAAAGCCACGGCAGCTCGCAAACTTGTGACAAGCTCTTCGACTAGCCGTTGGAAATGTTGGGGATCCATTGGGCGCCCTTTCGTGCGGTCGGTGGGGCGCCCGATAGAATTGGGGCAGCCCGCTCGACTCGCCTAGACCGAGTTGACGGGTTAGCTCCGTCCGCGTGTTAGCGCACGCGGGCGGGGCGTCTGTGACCTGACTGATTATCATACGGCAAGCGTGCCGAAAAGTGCGGAAATCATTGATGTTTTTGCGTTTTTGCTCATTCGAACGGCGCACAAAACCAGTCGCCCTCGTCCTTCGCGAACAGCTCGCGCTGTCCCTTCCGGCGCTCATTGAGCGCCACGACCCGACACGACGGGCGGCAGTGCTTCTGATCCTTCCGTGTTGGCTCAAATAGTCCGCGACAGCCCACACAGACACGTCCGGTAACGCTTTGAAACGCTTCTGCGGGGCGATCGGGCGCCGGGGTAGGCCTCTTCGTCGATCCGTTGATTTGGTTCCCATCAGAGGTGCAGCCAGTCGATACCACGCTGCATCGCGCGTCGCGACGTGAAATCGTTGTGCGTGAATCGGTCGCGCGTGAACGCGTTGAGCCCGATCGGGTCGCCGCCGCGCTCGACGTGCCGGCGATAGGCGTCCTGCGCGTGGCATCTTGCCCGGGCACGGTTTGCAGACCGGGTCCATCGGGAAGTAGAGCCCGCCCGGGAAGAGTGGACAGTTGGACGGCAGGCCTGCGGATTCCCGCGCGCAGAATTTGAATGTCGAGGGGAGCTGTCGCAGACTCGGCGAACGAGTTGCCGAGCACCAACGCGCCGGCGGCCGCATTGGCCACATCGTCTAGCGCGCCAGGGGATGATCGACAACGTCGCGGCCGGTCGATCCGGTGCGGCGCTGAGAACCGCCTGGAAAGCTGCGCCAGCAACCGCGCATCGTCCGGCAGCTCGAGCCGGCGGGCGGCCAGCTCTGTTATTGCGCGCAGTTCCTCACGAAGCATCCGGCTTGCGGCGATCAGCCGATCGTGGTGTAGGGTCGTGAGATCTGCGAGTGCTTGTAGTGCCACCTGCGCGAGTTCGCGGATACGTTGCACACTCACTCTCCAGATCAACAACGCGCGCGCGCAACTCGGCTTCACTCAGTGCCAGGTGCTCGATCACTAGTTCGCTCACGCCACAGGTCATCGCGCTGCCGTTTCCTTGTGAGCTGCGATGAAGCGATCGAGATCCTGGCGATCAATCAGGATGCGACGGGAGACCCGACCGTCACGAGCGCGCGGTGAGGGAAGGCGCACGCTCGGAAGATGCCCAGCCCAGACGAGTCCGCGGAGCATTATTCCAATACCGAGAGGCCGGCATACGCTGCGGCCGCGGGGAGGCTCATCAACCGACCACCTGGAGTGGCAGGGGCGCTCACCGGCCGGCCCCGCGTTCGAGCCATCGATCGATTGCGTCGACGCGGAAGCGCCAAACTCGCGTAACCTTGGCCGCTTCAGAGACGGCCCGCTTTCGCGGCGCGCCGCAACGTTACACCGCAGCAGCGTGCGTATGCGGCCGCTTCAGCAAGCGTCAGCCACGGAGACGGCGGATTGAGTCGCTTTGATCGAGGGGCTTTGATGTCGGAAGTGCGACGAGACGACATCGGCTACCCTGCGAAATCGGTGGTATACTGGTGGTACAGCGCAGTTCACGTCCACCTCACTGACCTCGCCGCAGACGAGGTCGCCGTTTTTTTGGCCGGCCGGAGGTGTCGTCCTCCGTCGAAGGGAATCGCCCTCCTCGCCTTTGTTACGCGGTCGCGTCCCCGCGCTCGGCAGCGCTGATCGTTCGCAAGCAGGTGCAACTCTAGCAGACTTTCGGGGCCCCGTAAAGTGTACTGTTCAAAGGCCTTGTTAATAAACTACAAATGCCCCCCCGGTCCTATTTTGATCTCTGAACGATGGAAGACGAACACTTCCCCCGAATCGCTCGCTATCAACCTGTACGGATTACGTAGCCAGCGCAGCGAAAGCAGCTTTAGGCGCCGTCCCGTTCGCTGGCTCGTTGCTGGTCGAGATTGCGGGCACGGTCATCCCGAATCAGAGGATCGACAGAATAGTCCGCTTCACGAGTCGAGCTGGAACAAACGACTCGCAGCCATCGAACACGGTCAGGTCCGCATTCACCTTTCGAATGAAGAGTTCACCGACCTCGTCGAGGAGGCGTTGCGTCAGGCCGCACGGTCCACCACCGACGAGCGGCGCCAGCAGATTGCGAACGTTGTTTTCAACATCGCTGACCTCGGAAGATGTGTCATTCAGCGAGTCCAAGCATCTGCTGCGTCTTTCTGGGTGAAATCAACGATGTTGAGGTGATTTGGCTTCGTTGGTACCTCCATCCGACGATGAGAGGCAATGAAGAGTTCAGAGCGAAGCACGAACAGGTGTTGGCACCCCGTTTCGCCACAATGCGATCGTCGCAGGAGGAAATCGATAAAGAGACGCTACAAGATAGCTACAAAGGGCACTTGACGCAGCTCGGGCTGCTTCGCCCGAAGTACAAAATCGATCGACGGACCAACTTACCCGAGGTCGACAATCGCGGAAACCTCCGAACGCAGGGATATGAGCTGACGCGGCTTGGCCGCTTGCTGCTGCGCCATATAGGCTTTGAGGACCCACTTCCCAGCGCCAGCAAAGGCCGAGTCGAAGACGGATGAACCAGCTTCGACATGATCATCGTTCCGCAAATCGCAAAACTCGACGAAGCGGATCCGAGGCTGTTGTTTTCAAGAGAAATTCATGGACTATTGGCTGCATTTGTTCACCGGAGACACCTGGCAGCAGTTCCGTGATGCTGGCGCAAACATCAGCGGCTTCCGCAAAACGATGGCGCGCTATCGGATGCAACCGCAACGCGACGATATCCTTCTTTGCTATCTCACGGGAGTTAAGCGCTGGGTGGGAGCTCTTTCCAGATTCTCGGTACGCAGTGACGACACCACCCCAATCTGGGAGGTGGACGAGTTCCCGTATCGTTTCGAGAGTGAACCCACTAGTTCTACTGGATCCGGATACTGGCGTCCCGCTGGAGCACCTCGAAGGGAAACTTGATTTCTACGAGAGGCCGGAGGACCGGGGCGGCTTCAAGGGCTTTCTTCGAATACGAGCCCCAATCGGTTTCGCCGCAAACAGGACGGAGATCTGATTCTCGAGCTTCTCGAACAGGCCCAGGCGAATCCGGTCAAGCGGTCCGTCGATCTGCGACTCCTTCGCCGAGCGTCCCTACTACATCAGAGGTACAGATACCGAAAGGGAAGACCACTGTCTCGACCGTCCTATCTGTTCCAGAGCCGGAGCCCCAGCCTGTTTTGGAGACTCCGGAGCAGGAAGTCGCAGCGACGAGGCACACGGAAATTCAGTTCCATCTTCTCCAACTAGGCATCAATCTCGGCCTCGACGTCTGGGTTGCAAAAAACGATCGCACAAAAAGCTTCAAAGGCGTGACACTCGGCAAATTGCCTCGCATCGTGGACGAATTGCCGCGTCAGTTCAACGTGGCGACCACCAAGACGGTTGAATTGATTGACGTGCTGTGGCTCAAGGGTCACTCGATCATGGCGGCGTTCGAGGTAGAAGCCACGACGTCCGTCTATTCGGGTCCTGCTGCGAATGAGTGATCTCCTTGCCCTCCAGCCTAACCTCGATATTCGACTTTACGTCGTTGCGCCGGATGATCGCCGTTCGAAAGTTGAGCAGGAGATCCGTCGGCCCACTTTTGTCTACCGCGAGAAACCGTTACCTGATATCTGCGGGTTCGTTTCTTTCGAGAGGCTCGTTAAAACCATGGAAGGCGTCCGATCGCTTGGCGTCGCCCAGTCGTTGAAGAGCGACTTTATGGAGAACCTAGCCGAGTTTTTCAGCGACGACGGGGAGGAAGACGTAGGTGGCGAATTGATCCCGTTAACCTGTTAACCGCGAGCAGCCAACTCGGGCCAAAACCTGCCAACGTCAGACAACTCTATGCAACGCAAGAATGCACGGAAACTGGCGTTTTTTCGTGCATTCTTCGCGATGCGCGAGTGCCCTCAAAATCCCGTTCCCTTCGGGGAGTGTGGGTTCGATTCCCACCTCCGGCACCACGATCCGCACGTCACGACGGGTGTTTTCGTGCCGTCGACGCATGATACAGAGCGCCGTCCCGCCTCGAAGTTCAACATACTGGCAGAAAGGGCACTTGAATATCTCGTTGCACGATGTGCACGGGGGCTGGGCGTTCAATCGTGCGAAGCTGTTGCTGCGAGGAACGGCTCTGCTTCGATGCATGGGTGCGGGTGTAGGATCTGCCTGTTCCGGGCGGTCTCATGGAAATCGCGGCCAAGAGGTTCTGGTTCGGGCTCACTCTGACCGTCGTTCTGGGTGTTGGTTTCGTCGGTGCGGCCATCTACCTGCCTCGGTATCCGGCCACTCAAGCCAAGCCCCTCGCCGAGGAGATCGCTAGGACAGCGTTCAAGGATCCCAAGGATGCTCTGATGCTGAAGCAGGACCTGCTTCAGTACGAGACCGACAATCAGATCAAGATCTGGACGGCGCTGGCGCAGGTACTGGGCGCACTCGTGATTGCCTGCGGCGTCTACTTCACGTGGAGCAACCTGCTTGTCGCGCAACGAAACCTTCGTGCGACAGAGCTTAAGCTCGATGTCGACCGTCAGGGACAGATCACGAATCGCTTCACACAAGCGGTGGGCCAATTGGGCGCCGAGTTGAAGGAGGGACGCCCGAACTTGGAGGTGCGGCTGGGCGGGATCTACGCGCTGGAACGAATCGCGAAGGACTCGCCAGGCGATTATTGGATGGTTATGGAGATCCTGACGGCGTACGTACGCGAAAACGCGCGCTGGCCACAACCCGCGGCGTCAGACTCGCCCCTTGCACCAACAGCCGATCATGAGCCCGTCGCGCTCCCCTCTCAGACGACCGGCACCTCCGTTCAATCGATCTCGTCGGTGAAACCTCGCGTTGATATCCAGGCCATCCTGACGATTATCGGAAGAAACACACCACCCGCCGGCCACCTGCCTGACTTCAAGTTGGACCTGCGCGGAGTAGATCTCCGCGGAGCGGAGCTCTGGAACAGCAGCCTGTGGAATATCGACTTCTGGGGCGCGCACCTCGAGGAAGCGCGTTTTTGGGGCGCTCTTCTCCGGGACATCAAGCTGGAGAGCGCCCATCTGCGCAGAGCGAGCTTCTGGAATGCGCGTCTAGCGGATGTCGATTTCAAAGGATCCGATTTGCGGGAAGCCGTCTTTGAGGGTACCGACTTGAGGGGAACAACGAATCTGATCCAGGAGCAGATCGGCGACGCCCTCGGCAATGCGGACACGAAACTTCCTGGTGACCTGACGCGGCCAGCAGAGTGGGGGAATGGATGCGTCCAACCCCGTGTGAACCCTCGTCGTGAACCCCACTTTCCGCTATGCGATGACGGCTGACCGCCGTCAGTGCCCTGGGGGCGGGCATCCCCATCCCAATCAGTGGTCGCCGACAGGCCGGCCGTAGGTCCCGAGATCACCTCAACCCGGGTCTCGAAGAGCGGCGCCACTGAAATGATTCACGACGGAGGTCTGACCTAACGTCGTCGTGATCGTCGCGAGCGTCGTGCCCGTGGCAAGGCAGCCGTGACTCGTGACGTCGCCCGACCTCTGTGCAGGGCAGACGCGCGGGATTCAAAATCCCGTTCCCTCGGGGAGTGCGGGTTCGATTCCCACCTCCGGCACCATTCAGAATCAAGCATTTACGCAGTTCGACTGGCGGGGTTCTCGCTGGCGGATTCGTCCCTTGTCCCCGAAATTGTCCCGCGTGCGTTCGGTGTCCTGCGCCCCGCCGACAACCGCGTCATCTGGTCCCCGATCGCTTTGAACCCGTGTCGGTTCCGGCGTCACTTCCGGATGCGATCTTCGTCACCTTCCCGTCATTGAGATAGCGCATTCCAGCACTGCACGGTGGCACCACGCGAATCTGCGGAGGTGCTTCATGGGCGGTCAGCTGCAGCGTATCCTCGTCGCTTCGTTGTTCCTCGTCGCAACCGGGCAAACCCCTTCCATCGCGGCGCCAAACTTTCACTTCTACTGCAACACTGGCTACAACGAACGGGACTGCGACGTGCAATTGAAGCAGCTGGGGGGCGTATTGGTGGGGATGGATCTGGCGCCGCTCGGTGACTGGACGTGGATTCTCGTCCGGTCCCAGGACTGGAAGCCGATCCTGCGGCGCGTCGGTCGCGACCCCGACAGTCCTGCCTTCACCATCCTCGAGAAACGGCAGACCTTTCTGGAAGAAGCGTTGTTCAATGCCGATCCGGCGCGGAGCCGCGACGCTGCTCGAGAAGTGGCGGATGCCGCTGGACCAACTCCTGATGTTCGCCGTCGCCCATGAGCTCGGCCATGCACTGTGCCAGGAGACCGATGAAGCGAGAGCGCAAGGCGTATGCCGATCAGCTGCGCAGCACGGGCAAAGTCACGTGCCTCGGGCGGAGCGGCCCGTGAAAATGATGAGCTCGAAAAGCGGCAGCGTCGAGGCGGCGCGGGCGAGTGGTACACTCTCGGTCCGACCTACGCGAGTTCGGATCCATGAGCGAAACCTCGCCAGACGCGCCTCGGCTCGTCAGGTTTGGCGTCTACGAGCTGGATCTGCACTCCGGCGAGTTGCGAAAGTCGGGCGCACGTCTCAGCCTTCAACAACAACCGCTGCAATTGCTCTCGGTGCTGCTCGAGCAGCCGGGCGAGCTCGTGACCCGCGAAGAGCTCCGCAAGCGCTTGTGGCCCGACGATACCTTCGTTGATTTCGAACACGGGCTGAACGCGGCCGTCAAGCGACTGCGCGACACGCTTGGCGACTCGGCCGACTCGCCACGATTTGTCGAGACCGTGCCGCGGCGCGGCTATCGGTTCATCGCCCCTGTGAGCGTGCCCAACGGGCCGGCCGCTCCCGCGGAGTCGGCGGCAGGACGTCGGCGTGTTGGATGGGTGTGGATGACGGTTGGAGTTGCCGTCGCGGCTGTCATAGCGCTGAGCAGCTGGGCTCTCCGAAAATCGTCTGTGCGGGAACCAGCCGCCGTTGACGGGACCTCACCGCGCGGCCCGGCAGGGCCGGTGATGCGGTTGACAACCGGATCGGATCTCAACACGGAACCGACGGTTTCGCCAGACGGTGAGTGGGTCGCGTATGCGTCCGATCGCAGCGGCGAAGGGAATCTCGACATCTGGATGCAGCGCCTGAGCGGGGGTGAAGCCGTGCGTCTCACCCGAGACGCAGCCGACGATCGCGAGCCGGCGTTTTCAGCCGACGGGAGTCGTATTGCGTTCCGTTCAGAGCGTGACGGAGGCGGAATTTACGTCATGCCCGCTCACAGCAGTGGTGAGGCCAGATTGCTCGTCCCCGAGGCGCATGGCCCGCGCTTCTCGCCGGACGGTCGATGGCTCGCGTATTCGATTGGTCCAGCCCGGTTCAGCATGGACAAATCGATGGCGTTCAGAGCCCAGACCTACCTCATCCCGACGGCTGGCGGAGAGGCGACGCGATTGCTGCCCGACTTCGCGATCGGTCGTGTGGCCGGTCTGGTCTCCCGATGGCCGTCGTCTCCTTGTGACTGCTAGCAACACAAGTTACTGACGTTCCGGAATGGTGGGTGGTGACGCTGGACGGCCAGGCACCGGTGAAGAGCAGCGGCGTGACTGTTGTGGCCCCCGGCGACGCCCAGTTTCCTGTTCGACCCTGGACCTGGATTGAGGGAAACCGCATCGTGTACTCAGCGGCGCTCGGTGGAGATAGCTGGGACCTGTGGGAGGTGGCGCTCGCCCCGGACACCTGGGTCGTGTCCACGGAGCCGAGACGGCTGACTACGGGCGCCGACCTGCAGGGGCACGCATCCATCGTCGGCGCGCGGCTCGTCTTTTCGAGTCTGACCCAGACCATCAATGTGTGGAGCCTGCCGCTCGCCGTCAACGACGCTCGCGTCGTCGGTCCCGCGCGACGCGTGACCGCGACGTCCGCCCTTCAGTGGTGGCCCACCGTGTCCGAGGATGGCCGGCGTCTGGTGTTTCGCGGCGATAAAGGCGGTCTCTGGATTCGGGAGCTCGATACCGATCGCGAGGTTCTTCTTGTCTCATCTCAACGCCCCGTCCGCGGGTTCATAACGGCCGACGGCTCGCGAGTCGCCTTCCATGGTGTTCGACAAGAAAGGGGAGATCTTTGCGATGCCGTCGACGGGTGGCGTGCCAGAAAAACTCTGCGTGGACTGCAGCGACAGCTTCTTGGAAGCCTGGTCGAGAGACAACACGCGACTGCTCTACGAAGCCGGGAATCCCGCCGAGGTTTTCGTCCTCGATCTCCGATCAGGCGAGAAGAGGCGTGCGCTTCACCGCTCGCCAAATTCCCTCTGGAACGCGGGATTCTCCCCGGACGATCGCTGGATCACAGTTACGGAAACGCTCGAGGTCGAGGGCCGCTCTCGTGTCTGGATTGCTCCGTTCAGAGACGGGTCGTCACCAGAAGCACACGAGTGGGTCAGCGTCACGAGTGGCGAACACTGGGACGACAAGCCACGCTGGTCTCCTGATGGGACCATCATGTACTTCACCTCCCTGCGCGACGGATTCCATTGCCTCTGGGCCCAGCGCCTCCGCCCGGACACCAAAGAGCCAACAGGCCCGCCCTTCGCCGTCAAACACTTCCACGACCCCAGGTTGTCGATGACGAATACGGGAGTTCTCGCGCTGGAAGTCGGCGATCGCGCGCGATCAGATCTTCATCAACCTGGGCGAGCTGACGGTAACATCTGGACCACTTCCTTGCGTTAGCCGCCGAAACCGATCGGCACGCGATCGTGGCAAAGAGGGTGCGGACGAGTGCTACACTCTGGTCCCCAGATCGACACGTTTTCTGATCATGAGCGACCCCCTGCCAGACGCGCCTCGGCTCGTTCGGTTTGGCGTCTACGAGCTGGATGTGCACTCGGGCGAGTTGCGAAAGTCGGGCGCACGTCTCAGCCTCCAACAACAACCGCTGCAATTGCTCTCGGTGCTGCTCGAGCGGCCGGGCGATCTCGTGACTCGCGAAGAGCTCCGCAAGCGCTTGTGGCCCGACGATACCTTCGTTGATTTCGAACATGGGCTGAACGCGGCCGTCAAGCGCCTGCGCGACACGCTTGGCGACTCGGCCGACTCGCCACGATTTGTCGAGACGGTGCCGCGGCGAGGCTACCGGTTCATCGCCCCGGCGAGCATGGACCGGCTTTCGATCTCTCCCCGCACAGCGACAGCGATCCGTCTCCGGTTTTCTGCCGCGCGTGAAACGCGGCTGGCCTTTCCTCGTCGCGGGTCTCGTCATCACTATTGCCGCGTCTGTGGGTCTACCGTCTGGAGAGCCGGATCGGGTCTTCGGATCTCCTCACGGCGGTGCCGTTCACGAGCCTGGCTGGTCAGGAAGTTGCCCCGACCTTTTCGCGAGACGGTAGTCAGATCGCGTTTGCGTGGTCGCCGGAAGGGTTGCACGATCGGTTCGATCTGTATGTGAAAGTGATCGGGAGCGAGACGCTCCGACGGCTCACCAATCATCCAGCAGAAATCATCTCACCGGCGTGGTCGCCCGACGGACGGCAGATCGCCTTCGCGCGAATGGCACGAGAGGGCAGCGGGATCTACCTGATTTCGCCTCTGGGTGGGCCGGAAAAGAAAGTGGCAGACACGCACCACGAGTACTTCGCTCAGGCGATGTTGAGTTGGTCGTCCGACGGAAAGCTCCTAGCCTTCCAAGATAAGGGGCCTTCCGGTCAGTTCGGCATTGCGCTGTTGGATGTTGGCACGTTGGAGAAACGCTGGTTGGGCAGTCCATCCGACGACTGCCAGTGGTCGTGGGTTCCTGCCTTCTCCCCCGATGGCACCTCGCTCGCCGTCGCGTGCATCGATGAGCTATGGGAGTCAACGATCTATTCGTGGGGCCCGCGTCTGGCGGCCCCGGACGGCGGGTGGCACACGTAGAAGGCATTTTGGTGGCATGACATGGACCGCTGACAGCAGGAACCTCATCTATGCGGCAAATGGGGATTTGTGGCGCGTCGGCGCGGCAGGCGGTGAGCCCGGGAAACTACTGGCTGGCCGGGGCGCCGGAATGCCAACCATCTCGAACGATGGCAGTCGCCTGGCCTTTACCACACTAAGCGTTGAGAACGTGAACCTCTGGCAGGTCGTGCTGGCGGCTCCGGCGCGGTCCGTGGGACCGCCCGTGAAGTTAATCTCCTCGAGCCGGACCCACTCGCGTCCGGCATTTTCGCCAGATGGCCGCCGGCTGGCCTTCGAGTCCAGCCGTTCGGGAACGCTCGAAGTCTGGACCAGCGATGCCGACGGTTCCAACGCGGTCGCGCTCACCGCATTTGGGGGACTCTGGACCGGCACAGCGCGGTGGTCGCCGGACGGACAGTTCATCGCGTTCGATTGTCACGAGGGTCGCTCCAGCCGCTCCAGCCTTTACCTTGTCCCCTCCGGGGGAGGACGACGCCGGCGCGTCGACACGCGTCTAGAAGACAGCTCAGAACCCGCATGGTCGTCCGACGGCAAATGGCTCTATTTCACCGGCACGATCGGCGACGACGTGCAGATATACAAGGTCCCATTCGAAGGTGGCGAATCAACTCAGCTCACCACACAGGGCGGCTCCACCCCCAGGGCGCCGGCTGCCGATGGGCGAATCTACTACAGCACGAAACACGAGATATGGTCAGTCTCCACGGCGGGCGGTGATGAACGACCTCTCAAGGAAATCCCTCGGCGGCCGGCGGAGTTCAATGACTCATGGGGACTGACCGCCGAAGGTGTGTACTTCATCAACCCCGATCCTCCTCGCCCCGGAATCGACTTCTTCGAGTTCGGCAGCGCCAGGATCGTGCGCGTCGTCGACCTCCCGGGGCGACCGGTTCCCTGGGGAGGAGCGCTGGCGCTCTCACCCGATGGAGGGCGGCTCGTTTACTCGCAGCTCGATGGCATCGCCAGCGACATCATGCTGGTGAACAACTTCCGCTGATCCTGATCGTCCGCTCAGAATCCGTTCCCTTCGGGGATCGTGAACCTTCGTCGTGAACCCTCGTGAACCTTCGTGAACCTGTCGTCGTGAACCCCCGTCCTGAACCCTCGTCCTGAACCCCCGTCAGAACCGTCACTCCCCAACCCGATTTGTAACGCGCGCGACAGAGACACCGCGGAAACTGCGCCAATCCCGTCAGGAAACCGACGGAATCGAATTTGCGACAGTCGTGTGCATCGTGGTCATCTCGAAGTTAGGTAAGGCAGCTCTGATCCTGGTCCCGCTCGCGCTCTTCGGTATGCGACTGCACGCGCGAGCGAATCGGACCCCGTCTGAAGTCACCGGAGAAGTGAATCGGGCAATCTCGCTGGTCCGCGTCGCCGCGTCAAAGCGCGGCAGCGGCGCGCCGGTGCGGAACCGCCGAGACCAGCGCCCCACTCGCGGGGATCGGCCGAACGCGGGTGACACCCCCATCTAGCCAGAACCAAACCGCGAACCGTGTGTCACGTCGATCCCCAGATTCACGGGACGCGGATCAGACGGATCTCTTTGGGTTCACGGGACGCGGATCATAAACCCCCGTCCTGAACCCTCGTCCTGAACCCTCGTCCTGAACCCTCGTCCTGAACCCTCGTCCTGAACCCTCGTCCTGAACCCCCGTCCTGAACCCTCGTCTGAACTGTAAGTTCTCAGGACGCCGGTGACGCTCCGGCTCTCGCCTTTGCCAGGAGCCGTTCGTACGGGGTCTGGCCCGCCAAGGCCCCGTGCGGCCGGTGGTAATTGTAGTAGTCCTCCCACTCTTTAAGCTTTTCGTTGAAGAGGTGAATGTCGTCCGTAATCCCGTCGCGATCGAGGAGCTGGTAGAACTCCTGGTCGTCGACGCGATGGGATCGTTCGACCTTGCCGTTCAAGTGGGGTGTCCGCGGCCGGATGTACACGTGGCGGATGTCGCGCTCTTCGAGATGCCAGTGGAAGTGGGACTGGAATTCGGCGCCATTGTCGGTCTGAATGACGTGGACGCGGAAGGGCAACGCCGGAGGACGTCATCGATGAATTCGATGGCCGTCCGTTGATTGCAGGCGTCGTAGACCTTCAGCACGCGAATGCGGGTGCAATCGTCGATCGCCGTGAATTGGTAGAACCGCCGGCGCGTGCCCGGAATGCGCTCGAGAAACTTGACGTCGACCTGCAGCCGATGGCCCGGCTGCGCCTTCTCGTAGCGCGTCCAGCGGTGCGCATGCCGCCGGTATTTTTGATTCGCCGGGAGGCGGTTCATGCCGTGCCTGCGCAGAATGCGATGGACGGAGGCACAGGCCACCGAGAGGCTGTGAAACCGCTTCAGATAATCGGCAATCTTCCCTGGGCCGAAATGGTAGTGCTGCCGGAGGTACAGGATCTTGCTCACGACCTCTGGAGGCGTGGCCCGCGGGCGAGTGGTGCGGCGCCCGGGCCCGGTCGGCGAGTCCGGCATCACCGTGCTCGTGATAGCGCTGTCGCCATTTGTAGAACGTCTTTCGGGAAATCCCGAAGTGCCGGCAGGTCCACGCCACGTTGCCGAGCATCTGCTGGCCGCTTGGAGCACCTTCAGGCGCCAGTGGGTCAACCGCCGTTGCTCTGAATTCGTCATCGGGTCTCCACTCTAAGGTTTTTGGGCTTAGAAAGGAGAGCTGGGTGTCACCTCTGTCCCGTGATTTCACATTCCCTTCTTATCCGGTTAGGACAGAACCCTCTCGTCTGAACCTCCGTCCTGAACCTCCGTCCTGAACCCCCGTCCTGAACCCCCGTCCTGAACCCCCGTCCTGAACCCCCGTCCTGAACCCCCGTCCTGAACCCCCGTCCTGAACCCCCGTCCTGAACCCCCGTCCTGAACCCCCGTCCTGAACCCCCGTCCTGAACCCCCGTCACAACAACCTGAACGTCGCGGCGGCGATGAGTGTCGGCAGGATCGCGCCTGCGGCGAGCCCGATCGGCAGGACCGACCCACCGAAGAAGCGGCCGAGCAGCGCCTGACCTGCGGGGTTCGGAGCGTTGGCGATCACGGTGAGCCCGCCCCCGACCACAGCGCCTTCCACGACGGCCATCTTCAACGGTTCGCTGAGGTTGGGCACGAGCGTCGCGAGGTAGGTAATCAGCGCGTTGTCGTTGAAGGCGGTCAGCAGCGTGGCGCCGAGGAAGAGGGGCTCTTCGCTCAGACTCGCCAGCACTGGCGCGATCCACCACCCTTGCAGCCCGCCGTGGATGACCAGGCCGCCGAGGAAGAAGCCGACCAGCAGGGGTGTTCGCAGCTCGAGCCGGCTCTGATAGGCGGCGGTCGCGCGGCAGAAGCCCAGGAAGAACAGGAACCCGCCCAGAAACAGCGCCGGGTAGTGCGACGTCAGCGACGGTCCAGACCATGAAGAGGACGTGGATGGCCACCAGCCACGCGGGCACTGGCAGGAGTGCTTGTGCCACCTTCGTCTCTTCGTCCGGCACCTCGAGCTTCGGCGACCGGACGGCTTCGTCGCCAGCTGCTGCATCTCGCGATAGAACATCACGTAATACAGTCACGTTCGACAGGAGGATGGCGGCGAATGCCCGCCAGCCGAAATGGCTGATGACGTAGCTCGTGTCCCACCCCCAGGGACGCGCCACCATGAGGATCGGCGGCGCCGCGAAGTGCGTCAGCGTCCCGCCGATCGACACGTTCACGAACAACAGTCCGAGCGTCGCGTACTTCAGCCGCGTGCTCGGGCGCAGATCGAAGAACTGGCGCGACAGCAGGAGCGCGCAGATGGTCATGGCCGCCGGCTCGGTGATGAACGACCCGAGCAGCGGTCCGATCGTCAGGATGGTCATCCACCAGGCGGCGGGCGTTGCGCCTCCCGCGTTGGCGACCTTCTGTAGCGACGGCTTCGGCAAAGCCGATGATCGGCCGCGTCGACGCCAGGGCCATGATCACGACCACGAACAGCGGCTCGGTGTAGTTCACCGTGTCGTTCAGGTAGTGCTTCGCAACCTCCCAGCCCTCGTACACGGTGATCGCCACGGCCAGCACGACGGCCCAGAACCCGAACACCACCTCGACTTCGCCGATGAAGTGCAGCAGCTCCGCGAGCACGCTCGGCGTCGGCGCTTCGCCTCGCGCCGCGGGCGTCGCTGTCGTGGTGATGTTGAATCCGGTGCGCGAGCCTAGCGAAGCGCGCGGCCGCAAACGTGTGAAGGATCGCCAGTAGAAAAATGCCGGTCGCGATCGCATTGAACGGCTCGATTTCGACGCGCGACTGCAGGATCTGAAGGATCGACGCGCCGGCGGCGATCCGGATAGTCGGACAGGGCCCTTGGAAAATGTGTGAGGGCCTCCTGCGCCTGAATCATCCGGTGACGTTATCGGATGACGCGCGATGCCGCAACTCTGACGATCGTGCAAACGGGGAACGCACTCGGTCGTCGAGCCCGGTCGTTCCGGTAGACGCGCGGCCCACGAGTCGAGCAGGCCGGCGCGTCTGTCGCCGGTGCGTGGACTCGAGCGTGACTCTCCATTCGCCCAGCGCGGCGGCAAGCTCGTCGCGAAGGGTTTGCAGGTCTGCGATCCGGCGCTCCAGTTCGCCGAGCCGCTGCTCGGCCATCCCGTAGACCTGCCGGCACGGGATGCCGCCCGCATCTCGAATCCGCAGCACCCGGCGCATGTCGGCCAGCGAGAACCCGGCCTCGAGCGCGCGTTGAATGACGATGATGCGCTGGACGGCAGCCTCCGGGAAACGGCGGTATCCGTTGATTCCCTGCGGCGCGGCCGGCAGACACGCCAGGCGCTCGTAGTGGCGGATCGTGTCAGGCGCTGACGCCAGCCTGTTTCGCGAGCTCGCCGGTGCTGATAGGTCTGTCGTGTGCTCATTTCGGCACCATCGGATCACCTGTCTTGTGTTCGGTGATTTGGAACTTGAGAAATGCGTGCAATGCGTTCAGGGCTTCGGCGTCCTTCGTGCTGATGATCAACCGGCCGCCAGCCGGAATCTCCTCGACGCGGTAGGTCAACGCGTCGCGCCGTTTGGCGAGGACGTCGGCTCCGGGCGGCTCGGTGCCGTGAATGAACATCGGCATCGGCGAAATTCCCGGCGGCGAAGGCCCCGCGAATATGTTCGAGGTGGCTGCGGATGCTGACGATGGACGCCGAATCGGACTTGTCGTTGGCCGTGATCTCGATGGAACCCCCGGAGCGCTCGAGCAGGAAATGGTGTGTCGTCTTCGTCTGATCGAACCCCATCGCATGCTGGCCGCGTTCCATCATCTGACGATCCGGCTGCTGCTGCTGCAGTGGGAGACCTGATGCGCGATGCGCCAGCTGAGCCCGACACGCCGATGATGCCCAGGGTCAGAACGGCAATGCTTTTCATAGAGCTGACCTCCAACTTCGAGGCTAAACCCTCGCATCGTTCGAGGGTCAAGGGGATCGGTGCTCGGGGCTCGGGACTCGAGACGTCACCGGACTGCTGACTGCTCACGATTGCGCGAACATTCTTGTTTTCTTCGAGGACAGATCTGTTCGTTTCCTGTTGATCTGCTCGCGATCGCCTGTTACTCTGATTTCACCCCAACAACTCCCTCCCGTGACCGCCTCCGCCAAGGCTCCGGCGAGTCCGCCGAAGCGCTTCGCGCGTAGGAGGAAGGCGTTCAATGCCTGTCACGTTTCGTCTGCGGGATGTCCCGCCGGCGCTGGAGCTTCGCCTCCGTGAAGCAGTGGACGGCGTCCTCGACGGCAACTGGTGCGTCACGCTTGTCGCAGTCGCATCTCGACGGTCAATGGTACCTTCAGCTCGATAGCGTCGGCGCACGCTCGAGCGTCTCGCTGCCCTCGACGAATCTCAGGGTGCGCGACGTCGAAGCGCTGCTGCGAAGGCTGAGCGCACTGGCGCGCCACCGTGCGCCTGTGGGCGACGAGCCGCCACCGGAACAGCACCCGCTCATCTGATATGTTGCCCCATCGAGCACCCCGGGATACAGGATCCCGGAACACGGAGCCCTAGCTTGAACTTCGGACGCCTGCAGATCGCCACGCTGTGGCGGCTCTCGAAAGACGGCGTCGAGCGCCGCGCGGCGGTCCTCGACAGCCCCAAGGGGCCTCGCCTCGTCATCATCGAATCCGACCGCATCGTCCAGTGGGAGACGTTCAGGCTCACGCGCGAGCTGCGCGGCCGCGCCGTCCAGATCCGGCGGGAGTTGCGCAAGGCCGGATGGATCAACCAAAAGAAGGACTCGGTTGACTCCATCGCACATCGCCTGATCGCCCGCAGCCACATCCGTCGGATCAGCGCGCTGCCTGGATAGATGACGCGCCAGTAGACCGCAAACTGCCGCTCGCGCTGGCCGGCCGCTGGCGAACACACGTGTTTCTGTCGTCACCAGCGTTGAGCGCGGTCCCGTCCGCCTGGACGAGGAAGTTCATCCCGCAACGGCAAATCCATCCGGCAGGGGTTTACGAAAAAAGTCGGGCGTCAAGCGTGGGCCGTGGGTCCGGCGGGCCGGACGACCAGCGCTCCGACCAAGACCTCGCGCGGGGGTATCGTCGGCAAGCAGGACGAAGCCACCGCTGGTCGCCACGTCGAGCAGCGGCGTGTCCGCTCCGGCGTTCAGGATGTTCGGCGGCAACTCCCGGCCCCCGCGGCGAATCCAAGTCAGCGTCTGAAACAACAGGATTTCGTCAGCCCGGACCCGCTTGATGGCCTCGAACACCCGCGCAGGCGGTGCTGAAACCCGAATGCTGTGGACCTCCCGGAACTGCCAGGCCGGGACGAACTCGTCCAGACGGGTGTCGGTCCGCGCGGCACGGGACTCGAATGCGGGAAGAACGCAGCTGCGACGGCAATCACGAGGCCGGTCGTCACCACGGTGAGCCGCTCGAAGGCGGGTCGGCACTCGTCAGCGCGGCATGGGCTTGACTGTCAGGGCCAGACCGGCAACCGTGAGGACGAGCCCCAGGTAGACGACCGCTGAGCCCCACATGATCTGATAGTGTCATCATTCAGCGTTCAACTTCAGCTTCATGGCCACCCGACACACGTGTCCCGGCGGCGCCGCTCTTCTCGCCACGCTGATGGTGTTGTGGACGGCTTCGACGGCATCGGCGAGAGAGTGGCTCAGGGTCGAGACGCCGAACTTCGTCGTTTTCGGTGAACCGTCCGAAGCGCGGCTTCGCGAGATCGCCGACGAGTTCGAACGCTTTCGCGAGGGCCTGGCCCGTGTGATGCCTGGCGCGGCTGAGCGGGAGCCGGTGCCCACCATCGTGGTGGTGTTCGGTTCCCAGCGATCGTTCGAGCCCTACCGACCGCGCTACAACGGCAAACCGGTCGTCCTGTCAGGGCTCTTCGTCTCGTCAACCGATCAGAACATCGTCGCGCTTGCGCTCGACGAGCGGGGTCTGGCGCTGCGCACGATCTTCCACGAGTACGCGCACATCGTGATCGCCAGCATCGCGCGCGAGATCCCGACGTGGTTGAGCGAAGGCCTCGCCGAGTACTACAGCACGTTCGCGTTGCAGGACGACGGCCGGGCGGCCATCGTCGGGCTGGCGCCGGTCGAGCATGTGCTTCGTTTGCGTCAGGAGTCGCTCATTCCTCATGCCGAACTGCTCGACGTGCAACCCTCGTCCCCGATGTACAACGAGGGCCGCCGCCGGACGGTCTTCTACGCGCAGTCGTGGGCCGTCGTCCACATGCTGACGTGGGGACAGCCGGACCGATCGAAGGAGCTCTCCCGATACATCGCCGAAACATCCGCGGGCACACCGCCCGCCGTGGCCTGGAAGCAGATCTTCGGCGACTTCGACGTCAACGCCGCGCTCCGGCGCTACGTCAATCGCGATCAGCTCAAGGCGTACCGGATCCGATTCGACGACGAGATCCCGTCCGTTCGCGGGTCGGTCTCGCAACCGTCGGAGGGTGACGTCCAGGCCACGCTCGGGAACCTGCTCTATCACGTCGAAATCGAAGACGAGGCGGAGCACAGGCTCGAGAAAGCCGTCACGCGTCAAGCCGCCGTCCGGAAATGCGAAGGCCCTTCTGGGCGCGATGCGCGTCGAGCAGGGACGATCGCAAGAGGCCGAGCGCCTCCTGCTCGAGGCGGCCGCGGATCGCCACGACTGGCTCGTGCAATATCGTGCCGCAAGCGGCCTCATTTCGTTAATCGATCACGTCAGCGAGGACAAGCAGTCGCGCATTGCGGATGCCGCCAGACAGGCGCTGGGAAACGTCTTCACTGCCAGACCGGACATGGCGAACGCGCTCGCGTTGCGCGGCACACTGAGCGTGGAGAGCCACACGGATTTCGACGCGGGGCTGAAGTCGATCCAACGCGCGAGGACACTCGCGCCGGGCAGAGAGGACTACGCGTTCGAAGAGGCGCGGCTGCGAGTCGAGCGCACTGAGTATGGCGAGGCACGGAAGATTCTCGAAGTGCTGATGACCCCGCGCTTCCATACCGACGTTCGCTCGAGCGCGCGCAAACTTCTGGAACAAGGTCAACGAGATCGAGGACAAGCAGCAGGCCGTGTATCGGCGGGTCCGGGAGGGCGAAAAGCGGACGGAAGGACGGCTCGAACGGATCGACTGCTCAGGGCCCGGGGTTTTCTTCCACGTCCGCGCGGGCGACGCGCTACTCCGTTTCTCGGCCCCCGATCTGACGCGCGTCGAATTCATCACCCTGCGTGATGATTTCAGGGTCCGATCACCTGCGGCCGGCGCGATACTCCGGAGAACGTCTATGTCACCTGGCGTCCCGACGCCTCGTCTGACGGACGAGTGATTGCGATCGAGTTTCTCGCGCGCTGATGAAGTGTCGCTCGTAGCTCGTAGCTCGTAGCTCGTAACCGATGCGAAGCGGTTTCCGAGCGACGAGCGACGACCGACGAACTACGGACACGGACACGGACTCTTATTCCGCCCCAACACCGAGATACGTTCTCAGCTTCTCGTCGTCGAATTTGGATTCCGCCTCGGGCTCGCGAGTTGCCAGGGACGCGATCGCGCCCGCGAGAAATGCGCAGGGCATGGAGACGATCGCGGGGTTCCTCAGCGGAAATACCGGCGCCGCGAAATGGAAGATCTCGACCCAGACCGTCGGGCTCAGAACGATGAGGAGCACGGAAAGCGAGGCTCCTACGGCGATGGCGGCCACCGCGCCGGCGGTGTTGAAGCGCCGCCAGGTGATTGACAGCAGCAGTGGAGGAAAATTCGCGCTGCAGGCGATCGCGAACGCCAGTCCCACCATGAAGGCCACGTTCTGCCCTTTGAACAGGATTCCGAGCAGCACCGCGAGGACCCCGAACACGATGGTTGCGAGCCTGGCGACACGAACTTCCTCACCATCACTCGCGCGGCCCCGCCGGATGACGTGCACGAAGATGTCGTGCGATAACGCGCTGGCGCCCGCCAGGGTCAGGCCGGCGACGACCGCGAGGATGGTCGCGAAGGCGACCGCGGCGATGAAACCCAGAAACGCCGTGCCGCCGAGGAGTTCGGCTACGAGCGGCGCCGCCATGTTGCCGCCGGCGTCGACCTTTGCAATCAGCTCGCGGCCGACAAGGGCCGACGCACCGAAGCCGACGATCGGGATGATCAGATAGAAGTAGCCGATGAATCCGGTCGCATAGAGCACGGACGCGCGGGCGGCTCTGGCGTCTGGCACGGTGTAGAACCGCATCAGAATGTGCGGAAGTCCCAGCAACCCGAGCATCAAGGCAAGCCCCAGGGATATCGCTTCCACCGGATTGGCGATCAATCCGCCCGGTTCGAGGGCCGCCGATCCATATCGCCCCTCGACCGCCGCGTACAGGTGGGTCGAACGAGAAGCTGTACTGCGCCAGCACCAGCCCCGTCAGCAGCGTCACACCGAACAGCAGCAGGACGGCCTTGATGATCTGGACCCAGGTCGTGGCGATCATGCCGCCAAACAGCACATAGGCGAGCATCACGGCGCCGACGCCAGCCACGGCCCATTCGTACGGCGCCCCAAAGAGCAGCGTGATCAGGTTCCCGGCACCGACCATCTGCGCAATCGTGTAGAAGAGGACCGTGAGAATGCCGCCACAGGCGGCAGCGATGCGCACGGGCACCTGCCGCAGCCGGAACGCCACGACATCCGCGAAGGTGAACTTCCCGAGATTCCGGACCGGCTCGGCGATCAGGAACATCAGCGCGGGCCAACCGACCAGCCACCCCGTCGCGTAAATCATGCCGTCGTACCCTCGGAGCGCCACGAGCCCGGCAATACCGAGAAACGACGCGGCGCTCATGTAATCGCCCGCGAGGGCCAGACCGTTCTGAAAGGCGCCCACGGTCCGGCCGGCGGCGTAGAACTCGCTCGTCGAGCGCGTCCGCCGGGCCGCCCAATAGGTCACAACCAGCGTGAGCGCGACGATCAGCAGGAAGAACACGATTGCGGATGTGGTCGGCGTCCCGAGCGTCGTGTCGAGCGGTGTCATTGGTCAGTGCGCAGGGTATCCCGCAAACGCGTCACCTCGGGATCGAATTCACGGTTCGCCCAAATGATGTACGCGGCGGTGAGGGCCCACGAACCGACGATCACGGCGGCGCCGAGGGGGATGCCTATCGGCGTCGACTCGGCAATGCGTACCGCAAGCAACGGCTTGTTCAGGGCAATCAGGAGGATGTAGCCGTAGTAGAGAACGAACAAGCAGGCCGACAGAAACAGCGAGACGCGCCATCGCCGCGTCACGAGGCGGCGAAACGCGTCGGACTCGAGCAGTTCTCGTGACCCTGTGCGTGTTGGGCATCGGTGGGCGTCATTGAATCACGAAACGCTGCACGGATTCGAGGGGACGGGGTGTGGTATGTTTTTGCCACATCCGTCATTCGGTACCGGAGGTGCGCGACTCGATGCAGCCTGTGGTCATCCCTTTACAACAGCGGCCGTTCGGACAAACCATGCGCCGGGACGCATGGTGGACACAGCCGCTCGTCACTTTCCTGGTGCTGCTCGGTTTCATCGTCTACGCGACGTGGGCGGCCTTCCAAGGCAACCATTACGAGTACGGGCCGTACCTGTCGCCGTTCTACTCGCCGCTGCTCTTCGGCGACAGCCCTCACAGCTGGTTCGGCGCATGGCAGCGTCCAGGCTGGTGGCCCGCGTTCATCCCGTTCACGGCGGCCGTCCTGATCCTGTGGGCGCCGGGCGGCTTCCGGGTCACCTGCTACTACTACCGCGGCGCCTACTACAAGGCGTTCTGGGCCGATCCGCTTTCCTGCACCGTCGGTGAACCGCGGAAAAGCTACCGCGGCGAGCAATCGTTCCCGCTCATCTTCCAGAACATTCACCGGTATTTCCTCTATCTGGCGGTGCTCTTCCTGTTCTTCCTCTGGCACGATGTCTGGCTGGCGATGTGGTTCACCAATCCCACGACCAATCAGACGACGTTCGGGATTGGGGTCGGGACGCTGCTGCTCGCCGCCAACACGACATTTCTGAGCGGCTACACGCTCGGCTGCCATTCCTTCCGTCACCTCGTCGGCGGCTACCTCGATCAGTTCTCGAAGCATCCGACCCAACTCAAGATGTACGACATGGCCTGCAGCCTCAACTGCCGGCACAACCGATGGGCCTGGGCGAGCCTGTTCTCCGTAGCGCTGGCCGATCTCTACGTCCGCCTCTGCTCGATGGGCATCCTGACGGACTGGAGGATCTTCTGACATACGAAACGCTCGAACACGATGTGCTGGTCATCGGCGCTGGCGGCGCCGGACTGCGCGCCGCGATTGAGGCGTCGGCGGCAGGGGTCAAGGTGGGCCTCATCTGTAAGTCCCTGCTCGGCAAGGCGCACACCGTGATGGCCGAAGGCGGGATCGCTGCGGCGTTGGCAAACGTCGACGAGCGCGACAGCTGGAAGGTGCACTTCGCCGACACGATGCGCGGCGGCCAGTATGTGAACAACTGGCGGATGGCGGAACTGCACGCCAAGGAAGCGCCCGATCGCGTCCGGGAACTCGAAGCGTGGGGTGCGCTCTTCGATCGCACCAAGGACGGACGCATCCTCCAGCGCAACTTCGGCGGCCACAAGTACCCCCGCCTCGCCCATGTCGGCGATCGTACCGGCCTCGAGATGATTCGCACGCTCCAGGACCACGGCATTCACCGCGGTCTCGACGTGCACATGGAGTTCACGGTCGTCACCTTGCTGGCCGATGGATCGCGCATCGTCGGGGCGTTCGGCTACGAGCGTGAGCGCGGCCGCTTCAAGGCGTTCAAGGCGAAGGCGGTCATCCTGGCCACCGGCGGCATCGGACGCGCGTATCGGATCACCAGCAACAGCTGGGAAGGCACCGGCGACGGGCACGGCCTCGCGTACGAGGCCGGCGCCGAGCTGATCGACATGGAATTCGTCCAATTCCATCCGACCGGCATGATCTGGCCTCCGAGCGTTCAGGGCATTCTGGTCACCGAAGGTGTCAGAGGTGAAGGCGGCGTTCTCCGCAACAGCGAGGGGCGCCGCTTCATGTTCGACGACATCCCGGAAAACTACCGCAGCCAGACGGCCGACAACCCGGAAGAGGGCTGGCGATACACCCAGGGCGACAAGAACGCCCGCCGCCCTCCCGAGCTCCTGACCCGTGACCACGTCGCCCGCTGCATCGTCCGCGAGATCAAGGAAGGACGTGGCAGCAAGCACGGCGGCGTCTACCTCGACATCGCGTGGATCAAGGAGAAGCTTCCCAACGCACCCGAGCACATCCGGCGGAAGCTGCCGAGCATGTATCACCAGTTCAAGGAACTGGCCGGCATCGACATCACGACCGAAGCGATGGAGATCGGACCGACGACGCACTACGTGATGGGTGGTATCCGTGTCGATGCTGACACGCAGATGTCCACGCTGCCAGGCCTGTTCGCGGCCGGCGAATGCGCGGCCGGGATCAACGGCGCCAACCGGCTTGGCGGAAACTCGCTGTCCGATCTGCTCGTCTTCGGCAAGCGAGCCGGTGAGTACGCGGCGGATTTTGCCAAGAAGAACGGTACGGTGAAGCTCGACGAGCGGCAGATCGAGAACGGCAACCTCGAAGGCGCTGGCGCCATTCGAGCGCGGCGCTTCCGGCCGAGAACCCGTTCAAGATTCAGCAGGATCTCCAGGGCACGATGCAGGACCTCGTGGGCATCGTGCGCATGGAAAACGAAATGCACGCAGGCGCTCGAGCGCCTTGCGGAATACAAGAAACGCGCGGAGAACGCCGGCGTCACCGGACATCGCGAATATCACACGGGCTGGCACACGGCGCTCGACCTCCGCAACCTGCTGATTGTGTCCGAGGCGATTACGCTTTCGGCGATCGACAGAAAGGAGAGCCGCGGCGGGCACTTCCGTCAGGACTACCCTGACAAGGCAGCGGCCTTCAGCAAGCTCAATATCGTCACCAAAAAGGGTCCTGACGGGTCGATGCAGGTCTCGCACATCCCGCTGCAGGAGATGCCGCCCGAATTGAAGCAGGTGATCGACGAGAATAAGTAAGTGTGAATGGCCGCCAGGAGCGCGGAGCTTCAGCTCCGCGGCATCATCGAGGACAACAAATGACGTCTGCAACGTTTCGAATCTGGCGTGGCAATCGCGAGACGGGCCGGTTCCAGGACTACACCACGCCAATCAGCGAAGGCATGGTGGTGCTCGATGCCGTTCACCGGATCCAGGCCGATCAGGCCAACGACCTCGCGGTCCGATGGAACTGCAAGGCCGGCAAATGCGGATCGTGTTCGGCGGAGATCAACGGCAATCCGAAACTGATGTGCATGACGCGACTCGACACGATCGATCTGTCGCAACCGGTGACCGTCGAACCGATGCGGGCGTTTCCGCCGATCAAGGACCTCGTCACCGACGTGTCGTGGAACTTCCGCGTCAAGCAGGGGATCAAGCCGTTCAAGCCGCGCAAGCCCGACGCGCCCGACGGAACATGGCGGATCAGTCAGCGAGAGGTCGATCGCGTCCAGGAGTTCCGGAAGTGCATCGAGTGCTTCCTGTGTCAGGACGTCTGCCACATCCTTCGCGATCACCACCTCCACAACGAGTTCATCGGGCCGCGGTTTCTGCTGTACAGCGCCGCGCTCGAGATGCACCCGCTGGACACCGAAGATCGACTGTCCGACCTCAAGGACAAGAACGGCATCGGTTACTGCAACATCACGCGGTGTTGCACGAAGGTCTGCCCGGAACACATCACGATCACGGAAAATGCGATCATTCCGTTGAAGGAGCGTGTCGTCGACGAGTTCTACGATCCCGCTTGGCAAGCTCTTGCGTGTGTTTCGTTCGTAGACAAAGGGCACCCGATGTTTCCTCTGAAACCGCTCTCGCGAGAAGCTGTAGACGCCGCGCTGGCGAAGGCCGAACGGTATCGGCTGCTCAACGAGCCAGGCGAAGCCGAAAGCATCTGCCGTGACGTCCTGCAGATCGATCCAGACAATCAGCACGCCCGCGATCGCGCTCATTCTGACCTTGACCGATCAGTTCGAGCGCACGCCGGGCGCGTATCGTGAAGCGGTCGATCTCGCAACCAGCCTGCGTGACGGCTACGAGCGCGCGTACTACAAGGGCATCGTGAGCGAGCGGCGCGCCAAAGCGCAGCTCGCGCGCGGCGGCGCCGGTGCCGGAATCGGCACGTTCGAGTGGCTGATGGAAGCGATGCACAGCTTCGAACAGGCGGAGGCAATCCGGCCGCCGGGAAACGACGATGCGCTGCTGCGCTGGAATGCTTGTGCGCGGCTGCTCAACAGTCATCCTGAATTGCGCGCGAGTACCGAGGATCGCGTCATCGAAATGCTCGAATAGATCGCGAGCACGTTCTGCCCCGACCGTTCGGTGCACAGCTGCGTTTGATCGAGTAATTCCTTCACCCTTTTCCAAGCACGACAGTTCAAAACACCGCAGAATCGCGCCATATCTCCAAGCGCGCTGTAGTGGCACCTCGCTTGCTCAAACCGCGAACGGGAGTTGACGACATCAGGAGGGCGAGCCCCGGGGATCGTTCCCCGGCCGGAACTTCAACGCGGGAGGGAATAGAAATGAAGCGTTCGATTGCTCGATGGACGACAACAATGGCTGCCGCGGCGTTGATTGCGATACCGACTGCCAGCTACGCGCAGACCCCGCCGCCGGAGACGCAGACTCCGCCGCCAGCGCAAAGCGCGCCGGCACCTCAGGCTGCGCAAGCCGGCGCCCGATCAGGATGCGGCCAAGCAGCATTTGACGGCTGCCAGAAACGCCCTGAGTGAGATGACCCAATTGCCGGCCGCTCAGCAGCTGACCGGTGAAGCGCGCACGCAGGTCTCTCAGTTGATCAGCAACTTCAACGAATTGATCACGACGAACGCGGAATGGCGCGCATCGTACGCCAAGCTCTCGGCGAACCTGAACGCGCTGTTGGGCGCGCAGACGACCGACGAGGCCGCCGCACGCACGTCCGGGACGGCGGGTGCCGTCGGAACGTCCGGCACGGTGACCATCGACCCGGCGATCAAAGCGAAACTGACGGAGTTCCGCGGCCACCTCGAGAAGTTCGAGAAGGCTGCGGGCGGCGGCGAACCTGCGGCGCCCGCAGCGAGCGCGGCGACGGCAGCGGCCCCGCCGGCCAGCAATCCCCCGGCAGCAGCATCTGCGACGCCTCCTGAGGCCACGAAGACAGAGCCGCGCCAGATGGACCAGGAGCAGATCCTGAATCACATCGCGGCGATCGAGGCCATCATCTTGGTGCAACCTCCTCCGACCGGAACGTCCGGAACCGGAGCCGCGTCGTCAGGCAATCTCACGCTGACGACGTCGCAGGTCGAACAGCTGCGCACGCACCTGACCGAGCTCAAGAAGCTTGTGCAGAAGTAACGCAGTCGGAAATCGAAATAGGAGGAGTAAGGGCGGCCGATGGCATTCGCTATCGTCCGCCCTTTGTGCGTTTTGATGCCGAGGGTTCCCATGCTGACGGCTATGCTATGCTCCCGCGCAAACCTTCGGAGCGCCGATGTTACGTGTCCTTGGAACGTTGACTGGACGAACGACAGTCATTGCCTTCGTTTCCGCTGTGGTGTTTCTTTCACCCGTGTCTGGCCTCAAGGCAGCCGACACCCCGCTCGAAGAGGCATACCTGGCCTGGCAGCGCGGCGATTATATCGGCGCCCTCACGATCTATTCCAAGCTACTCTCATCGGCCGATGCGGAGAACGTTCTCGAACCGATTGCTCTTCAGACGGGAGAACTGTACAAGACCGTCGAGCTGACGGCGGATGGCGCCGCCGCTCAGTTTTCACCTGACGGCCGCCACATCGCGTACGAGCAGGGCACGGGGCTCGAGCGCGTCACACGGATTCTGCCGGCGGACGGGTCGACCAAGCCGCTCGTCGAGCTGCACGGGAGCGGCGCAGCGTTCTCTCCCGACGGAACGAAGCTGGCGTACCTCAAGCTCGCGCCGTCAGCCGCGCTGAAAACCGCCCAGGCCTCGTTCGATGCGTCGGCCGGCGCAGAACGTCAGCAGCGCCAGACGGAGCTGAACCGGCTGCTCGCGAACGAATGGCAGATCGTCATTCGGGATCTGGCAAGCGGGAACGAGACGCCCGTCAACACCGGGAATCTCGGGAAGACTGCGGTGCGGCTCGGGGCTGACGGTACGGTGCTGTTCGCTGGCGCCGGCGCGGACGGAGTCTCGCAGGTTTATGTCGCTCGCGGAAACGATGCGCCTGCAGCAGTCACGGCCGGAGAGGGTGACAAGGACCTCGGCGAGGTCAGCTCGAAGGGACGTCTGGCGATTTATACCGTGAGAGGGCGCGGTGGCCGTGGCGGCGGGGGTGGTGGAGGCGGTGGTGGCGGCCGTGAGGGTAATGGTTCCTTTGGTGTGATCTCTCTGGCGGACGGCAAGGCAGCGCCGGGAACCGGATCGGCACCGTCATTCTCGGCGGACGAGTCGACACTGACGTTTATCAGCCGTCAGGGCGCCGACCTGAAGTTGATGGCTGGACCCGGTGGCGATCCGGCGGCGGCGACTGCTGTGCGGACTGGCCCCGAACGAATCGATGCCCCTTCCCTCTCATCTGACGGCTCCCGCATCGTCTATCAGATGATGGGGCGAGAAGACTGGGAGCTGTTCATCATCAATCGCGATGGCAAGGGTGAAACCCGGTTCACGCGCGAGATTCAGCACGATTTGCTTCCGCAGTTCCTGTCTGGCGATCGAGTGCTCGCGGTAATGGGTGAGCCACGTCACCGACGGTCGTACCTCTACGACCTCGGTTCCGGTAAACGAACGCGGCTCTTCCACAACAATACGGTCCGAACCATCGCTCCGGAGTACGCGTGGATACCCGATCCCGCCGGCACTCGAATCCTGATCACGGCGGAGCGCGATGGCGATACCGTATCGCTCGAGCGCGGCATCTACCTTGTCGATTTGACGAAACGGGTCACGCTCGACGAGCTTCGGGCACGCATCGCCGCCAACCTGTCAGCCGAGCAGGCGCTTCGAGCCAAAGGGCAGAAGCTCTACGGGCCGATCGCCTCTGCTGTGAAAGACGTCGTCGCGCAGGCCTCGGTCGATCGGGTTTTTGGTTACGAAGAGAAACTTTTCAGCTTCGATTCGAAGCACATCACCCGGCCGGGCAACAAGCTGGCCGCTGACTACCTTCTCGCCACCTACAAGTCATTCGGGTACGAGCCAGAACTTCAATCGTTTGCGGCTCGCAACGCTCTGGGGGGACAGACGGCCAACGTGCTTGCGACGCTGAAAGGCACCGTCAATCCGGAGCTGGTGTACGTCGTGAGCAGTCACTTCGATTCCGTGGCGATCGGACCGGGCGCTGACGACGACAGCTCGGGCACAGCGGCACTGCTCGAAACCGCGCGGATCATGGCGAAGCGCCCGCAGCCTGCCACGATCATCTTCGCGTCCTTCACGGGGGAAGAAGGCGGCCTGCTCGGCAGCCGCGAGTTCGTGCGGCAGGCAGTCGAGAAGAAAATGCAGCTCGTCGGCGCGCTCAACAACGACATGGTGGGCTGGGCCAACGACCAGCGTCTCGACAACACGATCCGCTACTCCAACCGTGGCATCCGCGACATCCAGCACGGCGCGGCGATGCTCTTCACGAACCTGATCACCTACGACGCGCTCTACTACAAGAGCACGGATGCGGCTGCCTACTACGACGCCTACGGCGACATCGTCGGCGGTATCGGCTCCTATCCCGTGCTCGGCAGTCCTCACTACCATCAGAGCCACGACGTCCTGGAAACCATCAATCATCAACTCGTCACCGAGGTTGCCAAGACGACGGCCGCGACGTTGATGTTGCTCGCATCCAGCCCCTCACGTCTGACCGATCTCGCGGTCTCGAGCACCGGGGGCAAGACCACAATGACGTGGAAAGCGGCGCTGGAAAAAGGCGTGACCGGCTATATCGTTGCGTACGGTCCTGCCGACAAGCCCGAGGCTCAGCAGACGCGCGTCACAACACCAACAGCGACACTCTCCGGCGTCACCGCGGGAATGGTCGTGTCGGTGAAGGCCGTCAACGACAAGGGGATGGAGGGCTGGGACTGGGCTCGGACCACCGTGCGATAGATTCGCTCACGTCGTCCATCGAACGACGTTTCTCCCTTCATCTGTTGGCGTTTCCATCGCTCAACGACAGCTCCCCGCGAAGTACTCGGCAACGACCCTGACCCTCGATTTGGACACCTGGGCGACGGCATACCATTCGCTGTCGTATCCCGAGAGTTGATAGATCCAGAACCACGCCTGCCGCAGCCGAACCTTCCCGAACGGAAGCATGTAGTTCGCACCGACACGATCGCAGTACATCAATCGCGCGGCGATCTGAGCGCGAGGTTTCGCACCCGGCTTCTCGCGAACGATCCACCCTGAGAAGAACGTCTCGAGCCCGCACCCGTCGTCGTCTGGCCCGGGCGGATAGCTGCGTACCGCCTCGATCCAGGATGCGGAGCCTCCGCTGTCGTCGATCGGAACCCGGTACCATGATTCGAGGCGTATGGGGATGGCCTTGCGCTGGGCCGGACGCAGCAGGATGCCTCCAACCCGCGTTCGCGCCAGCGCCCAAGATTTCGCGATCCTCGACGCGATCGAACTCTTTCACGACTTCGGCAGCGATCGAGTTCCATTCGGGTGAGGTCTTGTCCACCACCTCGACCGGCTCGATGCGCACGCCGCCGGATACGGCCAGACCATCCTTCGGAAATGGTTGCGCGACAACCGGCGGCGGCGGCTCGGTTGGTTTGTAATCAGTACGAAGCCCCAGCCGTGTCCCGCAATACGTGTTGAACACGACTGGCATCTGGACCGAGACTGGCCGATCGGTGCCGTCGGTCAGCCACGCCTGCCACGACTCGGGCCGGCGGCCACCCCACCAATGATCGGGCACCGCATCGGTGTTGATCGGAAGTTCCTTTTGACGCAGATTCTCGGGCCAGGGCACGCTCCAGGAGTCGCCGTTGAAAGCAGCAAACGGCAGCATCAGACCATCGCGCCGCAGGACCGCGAGGAGCCCACGATCGGCCCCCCCGCCCTGCCCTGAGCTTGTCGAAGGGGCCCTGCCCTGAGCCCGTCGAAACGAGCGCAGTCAGCAGCCCGGCGAGCGCGATGGCTGCCCTCATCCGATGCGTTGAGCGAAGAAGATCACGTACCCATCAGGGTCCGCGATCCCAAATTCCCGCATCCCGTAGAACTGATCCTTCAACGGCATCACCACCCGCGCCTTTCCCTCGACGGAACGAAACATGGCGTCGACGCCCTGATCGACACTTTCCGCCTCGAGGGTCATGAACATCGTGTTGGTGCCACCGATCTTCTGCGTGCCCAGTTCCGGCACATCGTCCTTCATCCCCGCGAGCGCGTTGAGAAACACGCTGACGCCATCGCGCCGCAGCCAGACGAACACGAAAGGCGCCTGGTCGGGCACGCTGGTCACGACCGAGAAACCCAGCACGTCGCGGTAGAACGCCGTGCTGCGGTCGATGTCGCTGACGATCAGGTTGGGGGTGACATCGGTCAAATTCATCGGAAGGCTCCTTCAGCGGCTCCGTTGTGTAATGGACCACCGATCGAAGCGTCCGAACCCTCAACCGAGCTCTGGGTTGGCCTGAGCATGTCGAAGGACGAGGGCCGGCGGAGCCGAGCACACGTCGAACGGTGCTCGCATCTCCTCCATCCGCATCCCCTGCGAGTAGGCAGGCAGGTAGGGCCTCTCATTTGTTCTCAACGGATGAGCGCATCGCTTCACTCATCCCGAGGCCCGCGAGGTACCAACCGGATTCTAGCAGGCTCGCATCAGAATTTGCAATCGCGTCTGTTCGTAGCTCGTAGCTCGTAGCTCGTAGAGCGCAGCGCCGGTATGGGCCTTCGAGCGACGAGCGACGAGCAACTAACCACGAACTACGGACTACGGCAAGCGACGACTCTTCGCTCGCTGACCTCTTCCGACGTCAGGCCAAAGAGCGGTGGCGTGGGCACGTCGAGCAACCCCAGGTATGTGTAGATCTGGCCGCGATGGTGCACCTCGTGCTCGACCATGGCTCGCAGCCACTTCCACGTTGTGATGCTCGTCCCTTCCGGAGTCTGACACTTGCGTTGCAGGTCCTGGTCCGAGAGGCTGCTGAAGATGGCGACGGACTCGGCATGCAGCCGCTCCATGTAATCGATCACCGCGTCATAGCCATCCGCGAACTCGCGACCGTGACCCGGGTAGGCGCTCACGGCGAGCCTGGCATTCTCCGCGTACATGTATCGCTCGATCGCCGCCAGGTGCCGTAGGAGATCGCCGAGTGTGAACCGGCCAGCAGCCGGACTCCACTCGATCCGTCCCCGGCGGAATCACACGCGCGACCCGCATCGTCCTTCCCCGGATCCGCTCCCAGTAGTCGAGGAACCCGGCAATACGTGGCAAAGTCCGGTGTGCGTTCCGATGTTCCGCGGGCAAGATCAGTCATGACGTTTTGGGCTCCTGCTGCCCGGCGCGCGCGAGCACCGCGCGGCGTTCGAGCACGCGCTCGATGATCCAGCACAATAGCGCCCACGACAGTCCCATCATCCAGCCAGCAAGCACGTCGGTCGGATAGTGGACGCCGAGATACACGCGGCTGGCGCCGACGAGAAACGTCGCGAGCGCCGCAACGCCCATGCAGTACCACCGCGTAATGCGCCGGCTTGACACGCGCATGAGCAACGCGCCGAGGGTGAGGTACACGGCTGCAGAGGTCATCGCATGCCCGCTCGGGAAGCTCAGGCTCATGACCTCGCGGAGGTGCGGCACGATGTCAGGACGCGGCCGGCCGAACGCCGATTTCAGGTAGCCGTTGAGCAGCGACCCTCCCATGCTCGCAATGAACACGAACAGCGCCATGCGTCCGAGGCCCTGAAGGATAAGGTAGCCGATGACCGCGGCCACCGCCAGGCCGAGGACCGTGGCACTTCCGAGAGCGGTCACGTCGAGAGCCGCAAACTCCAGCCAGCGCGGACCGATCGGCTGCCCGGGATCGTCAGCTCTGCGCAAAGAACGGAGAATCCGTTCGTCGAAGCCCTGTGTTTCGCCGTCAAGCACGAGACCGACGAGCACGAAACTGATGAGCGTCAACGCGATCAACGCCAGCGCGGCCCCCAGGACCGCTAATTCGGCTCGGTCGCGGCTGCTGATATGCCGCCATGCGTCGCTCGTGAATGCGCCAATGTGCGATGCGATCCCCTGGGGGCGCCGACCGCTCATGACGCGGATCTTCTCACACCGCCGATTTCACGACGTCACGGGACGCGGATCTTCGCGGACTCTTACCATCAACGGGACGCGGATTTCTCGCGGATCTCTTACCATCAACGGGACGCGGATCTCCACGGATCTCCTACCATCAACGGGACGCGGATCTTCGCGGATCTCCTACCATCAACGGGACGCGGATCATCGGACGCGGATCTCCCGGATCTCAAGGTCAACGGGACGCGGATCCAACAGACCCGAGGCGTAGGCATCAGTCAGAGACTACACGCGTCTACTCGCGCCTGACGTTCGTCAGCCCTTCCAACAGGACGATGTCGGAATCCCCTTCCGCGACGGCGGCCAGAATCGAGTGTCCGTCGGACGACCAGGACACTCGGCGCGCCACGAACGTTGTTCGTTCGCCGAAGTCGGTAATCTGGCGCCATTCGCCGGTCGTTGTCGAGAGTGCCCAGATGTTGGTGGTGAACCCGTCGGTCAGCGCCTGGGCCAGCCATTTCCCGTCGGGGGATAGCGCAGGATTGACGATCTGCCAGATCGGTACACGCGAGGCTGGAATGCGCGCGAGCACGCGAAACGGGGCGTTCTCGGGAGTAGCGGCCCGGATTTCGAATTCCGGCGTGCCATCCATGAGCGGCCGTTCGAAGGAGTAGTACAGCGTGGACCCATGCAAGCCGATCACGTTGCGCAACCGCTCGGTCGTCACCGTGACGGCGGGGCCCCCGTTCACTGGAACCTTTTTCAGCACGACATCCGTGGCAGCCGCGCCGCCACGCGTTGAGTAGTACACCCAGCGGCCGTCTGGTGACCACGCAGGGCCAAGACCGGGGTTTGCGACGTTGCGCAGGTTGCTTCCATCCGGATCGACCAGCCAGACGCCGAAATTCCACCCTTCGTTCCCTCGCGAGGACACGAACGCGATGGCGCGGCCATCGGGCGACCACACGGGGACACCCACGGCCACGTTCGGATCGCGCTCGTGCGTAATCTGGCGCAACCCGCCATCTTCGGTGTTCACGACCCAGAGGTTTGCGTGACCGCCGCTGTCGGACAGGAACGCGACTTCTTTGTCGCCGGGGCCGGACGTGGGCGTGAGGACCTGCCCGGTCTGTCGTGTCAGACGGACGCCACCGCGCACGTTCTCGGCCGGCGTACCGTCCACCGGGAATCTCCAGATGTCCGTCTGCAGCTTGATGCGGCTGACGAGCATTGCGCCACTCCTGGAGATGTCCGGGCTGGCGTACGACGCCTCGCCAGAGGTGACGCGCCGCACGCTTCCATCGCGCAAGGTCACTTGCCACAGGCCTAGCGCCGGCAAATACGGCATCGTTCCGCCGCGACTGGAGCTGTAAACGATGCCCGTGCTGTCGGGAAGCCAGGCAAAACCGTTCATCATGTTGTTGTCATGCGTCAACTGGCGCGGTTCGCCTCCGCCTGCCGGCACCACGAACACGTCGAACCGGACGGTGTCTCCCCGCTGAAAAGCAATCCACCTGCCGTCTGGCGACCAGCGCGGATACAAGTAGTACGTCGCCGGCGTGAACTTGGCGACTACATCGAACCTGGAACCGTCGGTTGGCGCGGTCACCAGCTGGATGCCTTCCTTCGCCAGCCGGAAGAGGGCGAGCCGCCCATCCGTCTGGCTGACGTCAGCGCCGCCCACGCTGTTGACGACGCGCCGTGGCACGCCGCCAAGTGCCGGAATCTCCCAGATGCTTCCTTGCAGTTCTCCTGGTGCTGCGGCGGAAAAATAGAAAATCGACGTCTTGTCGGGTGACCAGCGCGGGTATTCGTGATCGACAGCGTCGCGGGTGATTTGCAGCGGCGCGCCGCCAATGAGCTGCACGAAGAGCTGTCGTTTGCCGCCCACTTCGGCGGTGAATGCCAGCGACTTGCCGTCCGACGAAATGGCGGGAGACTCCTCGAGGCCGGGGAGATCGGTGAGCCGTACGACTCTGGTATCCGGCGCGGACGGCTCACGCCGGTTTTCCGAACCTGACTCGCGCTGCCCAGAACAAGACGAGGGCTGCCGCAATCCCGAGCGTCAGCGCCAGCGTGGCCGGCCACGTCCACCGTCGTGCCACCGGCAGCGCCGAAGGAGCGGCAGGCGCTGCGCATCGCGTCTTCAATCTCGATGCGCGCGTCTGCGATGTCATGAAGCCGACGCCGCGCGTCCTTCTGGAGGCAACGCGTTCAGCAAGCGCCGGATGCTGGCTGGCGTCTCGGCCGGGAGTGACGTCCAGTCCGGTTCGGCACTGACGATGGCGGACATCGTGTCCGTGACTGTCCCTCGTCGAAAGGGTGCAGCGCCCGTCAACATCTCGAAGAGCACGCATCCGAATGCCCAGATATCGGCGCGTTTGTCGACCGGCTGCCCGCGCGCTTGCTCGGGACTCATGTAGGCGGCAGTGCCGAAAATGGCACCCGGGATCGTGCCGCTCGCCGTCGTCGTTGGAGACTGCGAGAGATCGGGAGCAGACCCCTCGGCCGCGAGAGCCTTCGCGAGACCGAAGTCCAGCACTTTGACGATCCCATCGCGCGTGAGCTTGATGTTGGCGGGTTTGAGATCGCGATGGATGATGCCGGCGGCATGGGCGGCGTCGAGTGCGTCGGCGATCTGTTGCGCGAGGGTCAATGCCTCCGGGAGAGGGAGTGCCTTCCGACGCAGCCGATCGTCCAACGTGTCGCCCTCGACGAGCTCGAGGACGAGCGCCGGCACGTTGCCGGTGTCTTCAAGACCGTAGATGGACCCGATGTGCGGATGATTGAGCGATGCGAGCAGGCGTGCTTCGCGGCCAAAGCGCGCCACACGATCGGGGTCCGCGATGAACGCCGCCGGCAAGACCTTCAGCGCGACATCGCGATTCAGTTTCGTATCGCGTGCGCGATAAACCTCGCCCATGCCTCCCGCGCCAAGAGCCGAGAGGATTTCGTAATGGCCGAGGCGCGTGCCGGAAGCAAGGGCCATCGAGCGCTGAGGGGCTGATTGTAGATCAGCACCCTCCAGGTTCCGCTCGATTCCCAGATCCCTTGCTTAGCGCTCGCTGATCGCGATCTTTCCTTTACAGTCTTGCCCACGCGCGGGCCCTTGTTGTCGCGGACGGGCGCGTGATCGAGGTTGGCGACTCGACGGCCCGTCTCGTAGGCGAGCTGCGTGATCCGCGCCACCTTGTCGAAGATGATCTTGTCGACCGTGTCGCTCGGGCGGTGATAGTCAGGGTGGATGCCCGGTGAAGAAGAAGATGATCGGAATGCCCTTCGACGCGTAGCTGTAGTGATCGCTGCGGGTGTAGATCGACTGCGGGTCTGCCGGGTCGTTCATCTCGTAGTCGAGCGTCAGCGGCTTCGCCAGCGACGCGTTCGCATCCTCGTTGATGTTGTGCAGCTCGGTGCTGATCCGATCGGAGCCGACGACGAGTACCGTGTTGGCCTGCTTCGGGTCGTCGTCCCGGTTCCGGCCGATCATGTCGATATTGATGACCGCGACGATGTTGTCGAGTCGGCACGACCGGATAGTCGGCGTTGTAGCGCGATCCGAGGAGGCCTGCTTTCCTCGCCCGCGTGCCAGACGAACAGCAGCGATCGCTTCGGCTTCGGCCCCATCGCAAACGCCCGCGCGACCGCGAGAATCCCGACGCGTCCCCGACCCGTCATCGTCTGCGCCGTTGTTGATGCGGTCCTCGGCGTCGCCGCCGGCGCGTGGTGCGCCTTCGCGGTAACCCGTGTGATCGTAGTGGGCGCCGTAGAGAACGTAGGTGTTCTTCAGCGCCGGGTCGCTGCCTTCGACGATGCCGACGACATTGCGGGTGTAGCGGGTGCGGACGACCTCATAATCGGCGTCGACGTTGAACGTCATCTTGACGTTCTTGAGCACGAAGGGCGCGAGCGCTTCCTGGTTCGATGCGCGCTGCTTCAGATCCGCGTACTTGAACTCCGACGCACTGAATAGGAACTCGAAGAACTCGTCCTGGGCGTTCACGGCCGGCGGGACCTTGTTGTCCAGCCGTTGCACGGTCGTGAAATCGCCATCGTCTGCCGCGCCGCGCCCGAAGCCTTGACCCTGGCCCTGCCCGGCTGACCGGCTGACCCTGACCCTGACCGCGTTCGCCGGCCGGCGTTTGCGGCGTCGTATTCGCGCTCGCGCTTTCGGCCGCCGGTGCTCCACCGCGGCCACCACGGCCTGCCAAAGCCGACCGGACTGACCGTCGCGACAGCGCCTCTGTCGAATGCGGTTCGCGCACGGCTGCTGAGCAGCCGGCGCACGTCGACGCCCTCGAGTTTCGGGCCGTTGCCGAGCCACACGACAGCTGCGCCCTTCGCGTTCAGATTGGCGTAGTCGTCGTGCTTGAGCGAGGCGAGGCTCATGCCGTAGCCAGCGAACACGACGCGTTCGGCAACCACCGACTGCTTGCTCGCCCATATTGCGCGGAAAGGTGATGCCAGCGCCGTCCTTGAACGTGCGCGTCTGGCCATTGACCTCGACCGTGACCGATGCGCGGCTGGTCGTCCGCATACCCTGCACCTTGACGACCTGAAAGTAGCTTCCGTTGTCACCTGCGGGCTTGACGCCGGCCTCCTGCAGGCGGTCGGCGATATATGCGGCCGCCAGCCCGAGCCCTTCCGAGTAGGTCGCGCGGCCTTGAAGTTGATCCGACGACAGGTAGGTCAGCCACTCGCGGAGGGGCCCCTCCTGAATGGATCCGATGCCGCCTTTGTTGGCGGATTGGGCGGTGAGGGCGACGGCGAGGGCAGAAACGAGGAGAGAAGAGAGAAGAAAACGGCGCGAACGCATCAAATACTCCAGTGGGATATGGCAAGCCTCAAACGGGCTCGGCACAAGCTATGAGGATACGTCCGCCCGGCCCGGCTCGCTTACCGGGAGACACCAAATGGGGCCCTTCTGTCCCGAGACCCGGATCCTATTTCACGGGCTTCAGCAGCAGGTCCTGAAAGTCGAAACTGAAATCGGTGGCCGGGGAGACAGCGGCCATCTTCGCCTGATCGATCGCCCCGTCAGGGGTGAGGGAAAAGGTGACGAACGCGTCCGCGCGCAGCTCGCGGTCGCGCCATCGCACGACGAAGGTGTCGTACTGCCAGTGCTCGAGGTCGCCGACGAGCGAAGGCGTCTTGGTGAACTTCATCACGAGCTTGTCGCCCTGCGCCTCGATGGCGATGTCGCCATACCACGCATCGCGATACGTGCCGGCGTACCTTGCCAGCGGCAGCGACGGGCGTCGACGTCCGGTTGCGCGCCTGGTCAGCCTTCCGCTCCGCTTCGCTGAAACGAGGACTGCTGGCGCTCGTTGAGCTTGGTGAAGGCGGCCAGCCAATCGGTGGGCGGCGATCCGAGAAAATGATCGGCGACGCGGTAGACGATCGACTCGAACGCGGCGCCCGATTCCTGATTCGTCAGCACCGCCACACCGAAACCAGATCTCGGGCAACAGCAACACCTTCGACACATAGCCCGGCAGCCCGCCGGTGTGCGTCAGAGACCTTCCGACCGCGATAGTCGCGCACGCCGAGACCGAGCGCGTAGCCGTGGAAATTGGCGCGGAGCGCGGCCAGTTCCGGCGGAAGATCGACGATCGGCATCGGGGTCACGAGCGTGGTGACCTGATCGAACGTCGCGCTCGCTGAACAGGCGGGAACCGTCGGGCAGCTGCCCCCGGTCGAGCAGCGTGATCATCCACTTCGCCATGTCCTCGGCGTTGGAATTGATGCCGCCAGCCGGGTTCGTATTGTCGCTGTCGAACGGTTGGATCGGGCGCACGCGGCCGTCGACGCTGGCGTGCGGCGCGGCGACGTTGCCGCCACGCGTCGCGTCGGAGTGGCGGACCGTGCTTCCCGTCATCCCGACCTTCTTGAGGATGCGCGGCGCCATGAAGTCTTCCCAGCTCTGGCCGCTGATCGTTTCGATCACCTCTCCCGCCACGAGGTACAGAACGTTGTCGTAGGCGTAGGCGCTGCGGAAGCTCGTCGCGAGCGGGATGCTGGCGAAGCCGCCGCGCGATCTCATGACGGTCATAGGTGGATGGCGGCCACCACAGGAGATCGCCGGCGCCGAGGCCGAGACCGCTCCGATGCACGAGCAGATCCCGGATGGTCATCTCGCGCGTGACGTAGGGATCCGACATCTGGAACCACGGCAGATAGCGGACGACCGGCGCGTCCCACTCGAGCTTGCCTTCCTCGACGAGCAGGCCCAGCGCAACGGCGGTGGCCACCTTCGTGTTCGAGGCGATTCCGAATTGCGTGCGCGCATCCACCGGGGCCGCCTCCCCGGCCTTCCGCACGCCGTAGCCCTTGGCCACGACCATCTTCCCGTCCTTGACGATGGCCAGCGAAATGCCGGGAACCTCGAACGTCTTCATCACGCGTTCCACGTAGGCATCGAGATCCGCTGGCGCGGAGGTCGTTGCCTGCGCGAGCACGACAACACTGACCAGAGAGACAAAGAGAGACACGAGCGGTGCGCGTTTCATGGCGCGGCAGTATAGCGCGTTCGCACGGGATCGGCGTGCGCTCAGGCGTCCTTCGTTCTGAACCAGCGGTAGTCGGTACGACTGCAGTTCGATCAGTGTGATAGCCGCGCTCTTCGGCATGGCTGTCGTGCCGGGCGAGCAGGTCGACCAACAAGGGGGCAGGGACTGCGCGCGGGTCGAGCCGTACGGCGCGTGGCTGATTCGTGAAATTGTGGAGCATTACGAGATCGCGTCCATTCCACCGGTAGCGCATGACGAGTACGCCCGGCTCAGTGGTCGGAAGGATATGCCAATCGCCCCAGCTGATCTCCGGACACTCACGCCGCATGCGAATCTTGCGTTCCATCCAGTTGAGCAGCGATTGCGGATCCCGGCGCTCCGTCTCGACGTTCACCCGATGGTAGCCGTAGATCGGGTCCGAAACCGAAGGACGGACCGTTTTCTTCGCGTTCGAGAACCCGCCATGAGGGTCCGATGACCACTGCATCGGCGTGCGCGCGCATTCGCGCTCCGGAAGCGACAGATCGTCGCCAATACCGATCTCGTCGCCATATTGCAGCATCGGGGTGCCGGGCAGCGTGAACAGCAGGCTGAAGGCAAGCTCGAGACGGCGGCGATCGTTGTCGAGCATCGGCGCGAGCCGGCGGCGGATGCCCCGGTCGTAGAGCTGCATCTCTTTCTCAGGGCCGAAGGCCTCGAACACGCGCTGGCGCTGTGCGCTCGTCAGCCGTCCGAGATCCAGCTCGTCGTGGCTGCGCAGGAAGTTCACCCACTGCGCGGCCGGCGGCCGGTGATACGTCGCCTCGAGCGCGCGCACGAGCGGTTTGATGTCGCCGGTGGCAAGCGCATAGAAGACGCGCTGGTTGACCGGAAAATTCAGCATCATCTGCAGCCGGTCGCCCTCTTCTCCGAAATACTCCAGGCTCTCGTCCGGCGGCACGTTCGCCTCCGCGAGGAGGATCGCGTCCCGCCGGCGCCACTGCAGGAAATCGCGCATGTGGTGCAGCATGTCGTAGTCCTTGCGAGGCGGTGACTCCTGCACCTTTCTTCGCGATCAGGAACGGCACCGCGTCCATGCGGAAACCACAGACACCAAGCTGCAGCCAGAAGCCCATGATGCGCATGATCTCGCGCCGGACATGCGGATTGGACGTGTCCAGGTCCGGCTGAAAATCGTAGAAGCGGTGAAAGTAGTACTCACCGGCGACCGCATCTCTCGTCCAGGTCGCCTTCTGCACGCCTGGAAACACCATCCCTTTGTTCCAGTCCGCGCGGCCTCGACTTCGACCACAGATACCAGTCGTGGAATGGTGAGTTCCGGATCCTTGCGCGCCGATTGGAACCAGGGGTGGCGATCGGACGTGTGGTTGACCACCAGATCCGCGATGACGCGCATGCCCAGCTGCTCGGCGTGGTTCATGAACTCGACGAACTCGCCGGGCGTGCCGTGCTTCGGGTCCACGCCGTAGTAATCCGAGACGTCGTAGCCATTGTCGCGATTGGGAGAGGGATAGAAGGGCTGCAGCCAGAGGCAGGTGACACCGAGTCCAGCGAGATAGTCGAGTTTGTCCGTCAGCCCGGCGAAGTCGCCGACGCCATCGCCATTCCCGTCCATGAACGTCTCGACATCCAGGCAGTAGATGATCGCGTTCTTGTACCAAAGATCCGCGATCTCCATCCCTTCGCTCGCGTCGGCCAGACGTTGCTCATGCGGCGCCCTGCGCCGTGCCCTTGAGGCAGCCATAGCCGGAACCATCGAAGCAAGGAGTATTCCAGACGATTTCTTCAGCCTTCTTCAGGCCCGGATCACGACTCCAGGACCGTGCCCCTCGTATCGTTGACTGAATGTTCCAGGAGGCGTGGCATGCATCATCACGACGAAGGCACTGTCGCTCCATGTCCTTCCGACCTCTCGCACCTCCGGCCGGGCAATAGAGAAGGTCTGGTTGTCATCGCTGGGGCAATTCTGTGGACGACCAGTGCGATCTGGCTCTCCACGCGCGACGCAATGCTCTGGTGGGCCCTTGGCCAGACGCTCCTCGGCGCCGCGTTCGTGCAGTGGTTCGTCATCCTCCACGAGGCCGGACACGATACGCTCTTTCGCTCCCGCCGTCTGAACGGTCTCGCCGGATCGCTGGCGGGCGCGATGTCCTTGATCCCGTACCGCTGCTGGCGCCGCGTCCATGGCCGCCATCACAAGTGGACCGGCTGGCAGGATCTGGACCCGACCACCGAATCGCTGGCGCCTCGCGAGCGGCGTCCTCTCGAGCGGGCGATGGTCAACCTGTGCTGGCGGCTCTGGATCCCCTTGTTCTCGGTCGTCTACCGAATCCAGAACTATTGGAATCTTCCGCGGCTGTTCGCGATGTTCGACCGCGGTGGCGATCGACGTGCCATGCAGCGCGATGCGTTTGCGCTGCTGGCGATCTACGCCGGCCTCCTGATGATCGTCGGTCCAATGACGATGCTGCGCACGGTCGGGGCCGCGCTGATCATCAGCCTCGTTCTCGAAGACCTGCTGCTTCTCAGCCAGCACACGCACGTCCCGCAGAACGTCAGCGAGGGTGAATCGGTCCGGCCGTTTCCGGCGATCGAGCAGGCGCAGTTCACCCGATCGCTCCGGTTGCCGAACGCCGTGTCACGCGTGCTGCTGCACTTCGACGCGCACGAACTGCATCACATGTATCCGTTCGTGCCCGGTTATCACCTGCACCGCATTCCCTACCGGGCCACACACGAAGTTGGCTGGTGGACGTGGGTCATGGGCGCCCGGCGGATGAAGGGAGAAATTCTCCTCTATCAGAGCCGCCTGCAGACCGGCTCGGAGCTCTGAGGCGGTCGTGGCTCACGTCGATCCTCTCGCCTGCGCGCTTTTCCTGATCGCCGCGTTCATCCTGGCGGGCTTCGCGCAGACCGCCTGGTTCAAAACGCCAATGTCCGGACGCTTCGCGGTCCCGCTGGACGCCGGCATCACGCTTCGTGGCCGGCGGCTGCTTGGAGCGCACAAGACGCTGCGCGGCTTCGTCGTCATGGTCCCGGCCACCGCCGTCGCATTTGCAGCACTGGCGCTGGCGACTGGCAATCCCGAGAGCGCCGGTCTCTGGCCGCTGACGACGTGGCACTACGCCTGGCTCGGCGCGTGGGCGGCATTCGGGTTCATGGCGGGAGAGCTGCCGAATTCATTCGCCAAGCGGCAACTCGGAATCGCGCCCGGTGGCATCGGCACCTCTTCGATTGGACGGTTCATCCAGCTGGCCATCGATCGTCTCGACTCCCCAACCGGCATGCTCGCCGCGCTCAGCGTCGTTGTCAGCATACCGATGATGACCTGGGCGATCGCGCTGCTGGTCGGGCCAATGCTCCACGGATTCTTCAGCTTTCTCATGTTCCGCCTTGGGTTGAAAGCGAGGCCAGCATGACCGCGCGATCGCCAGCCTCCACCGGCTTCATCATTGCGCTGCATGAGGCATTGGACGAGCAGCGTGTCGGAGGAAAGGCGCGAAACCTCGCCCGGCTGATCGGCGCCGGTCATCCGGTGCCAGACGGCTTTGTCGTCACGCATGAAGCGCTCGCTGCCTTCATGGACGATTCTGGGCTGCCGCCCCGCAATCGAGTCGCTTCGAGCGCGCCTCGATGTCCGCAGCCCGATGGGTATCCGTTGCGCAGGCGAGACGATCGGTGCACTCGTCAGCGAATCCGCGACCCCCGAAGACCTCGACATTGCGCTTGATGCGTGGCTTGAAGACACTCGGTGACGGGCCGGTCATCGTTCGCAGTTCAGCAGTGGGCGAAGATTCGGCGGAGGCCTCCTTTGCCGGCCAGCTCGATTCGATTGGCGGTGTCACAGGGCTTGGAGTTGTGCGGCGCGCGCTGCTTCGCGTCTGGGCGTCCCAGTGGTCTCCTCGATCTCTGTCGTACCAGCTCAGTCGTCAGGTAGCCCTGCGGGGCATGGGCGTCATCATTCAGCGGCAGATTCCGTCGGCAGTGTCCGGTGTGCTGTTCACGAGGGCACCCGGCCGCGCAGGTCACATGCTGGTCGAATACTGCGCTGGCACCGGCGAAGCCCTCGTCTCGGGACGAGAGAATCCTGGGCGGTTGCTGGTCACGATGGACGGCCGGCAGAAGACGAGCGAGGCGCAACTCGAGGGTCAGCCGCTCGCCGAATCACTGCTGACCGATCGGATGATCTTCCAGCTGGCTCGAGTGGGGCGCGAGATCGCAGAGCTGTTCGGCGCGCCGCAGGACATCGAGTGGACGATCGAAGCGGACGGCACTCTGTGGATTGTCCAGGCACGACCGATCACCGTCTGCGAGCCGGCCGGGGCGAAACGGCGACGTCCTGACGTTCATTGGTCGAACGCAAACGTCAACGAGAACTTCCCACGGCCGATCTCCCCGCTGCTGTACTCGATCGCCAGCCCCGGCTACTATCACTACTTTCGGAATCTGGGCCGGGCGTTCGGCATCTCGAAACGCCGTCTGCAGGCGATGGAATATCCGCTGCGGCAGATCATCGGCGTTCACGCCGGCCGGATGTACTACAACCTCTCCAGCATCCATGGCGTTCTGCGGTCCGCCCCGTTCGGCGAGCTCCTGACCGCATCGTTCAATCAGTTCGTCGGCTCTTCGGAAACGTCGACCCACGCTGCCACGACCCACGCCGGCCGGTTCAAGACGCTGGCCCAGGCATCGGAGCTCGCAGTGATCGCGGTCAAGACGACCTGGCAATACCTCTTCCTGACGAGACGCGTCGCGAAGTTCGAGCAGACGGTGTCGGAGTTTGCCGCGCAAACCACACCCGAACGGGTCACGCAGGCGACTCGCGCTGAGCTCCTGACGCACCTGAGAGCCTTCATCGACATCCGGAACAACCGATGGAAGGACGCGGCGCTCGCCGACGCGGCAGCGATGGTCTGTTACGCGGTGCTGCAGCGCCTCTTGGCTCGCCTGGCACCCGCAGCCGATCAGCATTCCCTCCACAACAACCTGCTCAAGGCGTTGCCGGATCTGGTCAGCGGGGTCCCGCCGATCAAACTCTGGGAACTGTCGCAGTTCGTCCGGGCCGACGCGCGCCTGGAGGAGCTGTTCCGCGACCGCGCGCCGGCTGAGATTCTCGAGGTGCTTCGCACCCGCGATGACTTCCAGCCGTTCTACCAGCGGTTCGACGCGTTTCTCGAGAGCTGGGGATTCCGGTGCTCGGGTGAGCTGATGCTCACCATGCCGACGTTCCAGGACGAGCCCGAACGCGTCGTCGAGTTGATCCAGGCGTACATCGCGACCGACGCGGGGTCGCCCGCCACGATCCTCGCGCGGCAAGCACAGGAACGCATCGCCGAAACGCGTCGCTTGAAGGGAATGCTTGGCAGCCGATGGATCGTCGTCGGGCTTGTGCTGCGCTGGACTCAGAAAGCGATCCTCCTGCGCGAACGCGCCCGGCTGAAGCAGGCCCTCCTCTATACGCGTCTGCGCCACATCGCGCTGGCCATTGGCGATCGTCTGGTCGACGCAAACCGGCTCGAACGCCGGGACGAGATTTTCTTCCTCACCGCGGAGGAGATCGATGCATTGCTGTCGGGCGTATCGATGTTTCCTGATCACGTTCGTCAGCTCGTCGCGCTCCGGCGCACCGCTCACGACGAGTTCGCGTCGATCACGCCACCCGATACGTTGACGCTCGGATCCGGCGAGTACCTGACTGCCACCGGGGCCTGCACTGACTCCCCCGCTGCGATGGCCGCCGCAACGTCGTCGCTCGCGCAGCCCGAACTGCGCGGAACCGGGGCCTGCGGCGGGCGTGCCGAGGCGCGCGCGGCAGTCCTCGATGACATCTGTGACGCCCAGCGGCTCGTTGCGGGCGACGTCCTGGTGACTCGACAGACGGACCCTGGATGGGGCCCCGTGTTCCCTCTCATCTCCGGTCTGGTCATCGAGCGCGGCGGCATGCTGTCGCACGGGGCCATCATCGCGCGGGAGTTTGGCATTCCGTCAGTGGTCGGCGTGCGTGGCGCGACATCCCGGATTGCCCATGGTGCCCGCGTGCACGTCGATGGCGACCGCGGGCTCGTGCGAATTCTGGAGGAGGCGTAGGTGCTCGAATACTGGCGCGAACGCTTTCCGCTCCACGTCTTCATTCCCCTCGCGGGCGTGCTGGCCCTTGCAGCACGTCCCGGACGGCGGGGTGGGCTGTCGCTGGCAGCCGACTTGACGCTCGCGCTTCTGCTCCTCGCAACTACTCGGCTCTGGGATGACCTCGCCGATCGCGAACACGATGCCGTGCGGCACCCAGACCGGGTTCTCGTGCGCGCGCGGACATCCCTTGGCTACGGAGTGACCTGTGTGGTTCTGGCAGGTGCAGCTGCGGCAGTGGTCCTGCTTCGCCCAGGCCGTGAGGTGGCAGGACCGATTCTGGGGCTGCTCTACGCGCTGCTCGCCGCGTTCTATGCGGTTCGCCCACGCGCCTCCGCTGCCGCGGAAATGGTCCTGCTGGCGAAGTATCCAGCGTTCGTGCTGGTCATCGCCGGCGGGTTCGTCACGACGCTGACGTTGCTTGCCGCGCTGATCGTCTATGCAGGAGCGTGCGCCTATGAGGCGTGGCACGACCGCGGGAGCGCGTTGGGAATGATCGTCCGGCTGAAGCCGGACACTACGAACACAGGTCGGAGCATCCGGCGGTTTGTAGCGGCTCGTAGCGTCCGGCTTCAGCCGGACCAATGCATCCAAAGACAAGACAAACGAGATGCGGAGGCCGATGTGGCAGTAGCACTCGCGATCGACGCACCGGCCGTTGCGCCGATGTTCGAATCGGTTCGCTGTTATCTGTGCGGCGAATTGGATTCGCGGTTCTTCATGGCCGCCGAGGACGACCTCACTGGAAAGCCGGGCAGGTTCACATTCGTCACCTGCAAAGCCTGCGGACTCGCCTACCAGAATCCGCGCGTGACGCTCGAGCGCATCGGCGAGTTCTACGACGAACAGTACATCGCGCACCGAAAGACCCGGCCATGGGGTCCGCTCGCGCCGTTCTTCGATCGCGCGATGAACAAGCTGGATGCTGACAAGGACCGCCTCGTTTCGCGATATGTGACGCTCGATCGCTCGCGGCACGTGCTCGACGTCGGATGTGCGACGGGAACGTTTCTCCAACGGCTTCGCACGCAGTGACGGCACCCGCGTCACCGGCGTTGACTTCAAGGATCTGTCGTCGAGCCCCTCGCTCGAGGGCGTTGAGTTCCACTGCAGCCTCTTCTACGAGGCACCGCTCGCGGACCGGTCGTTCGATCTGGTCACGATGTGGCACTTCCTCGAGCACGACTACGACCCGCTGCGCAGCCTGCGCACGGCGCGACGAGTGCTGCGGCCCGGTGGCACGCTCGTGATCGAGGTGCCCCGGCTCGACAGCCGGACCTTCCGCTGGTTCGGCGATCGATGGCCGGGGCTGCAGGCGCCGCAACACACGGTGCTGCTCGATCGCGACCATCTTCACGCGCTCGTGCACAAGGCGGGGCTGGAGGTGGTCGATTACCTGCCGTACGGCGCGTTTCCTGCCTACTTCTACCTGTTCACCGGCGTCGCCTTCCGGATGCTCAAGGGCCGCGGGCTGAATCTGCGCAAGGCCATCCTTCCTTATTTCCTCGGCCAGCTCGTGCTGTTGCCACTGCTGACGATGGAGCGCCGGCTGAACCTGGCGATGCAGACGATTGTCTGCAGGAGGGCGTCTGTGAATCGGAAATCGGACGATCGGCACATCGGAAATCGGACTGGTGCTGTTGGACCAGGCAGTTTCGCTGGATCCAGCGACGCTGGACGCACGAACGATCGCGCTGGCGTGCGGCAGCTGCGCGATCGTGATGGTCACGGCGATCGTGCTGATTCCAGTTGGCGCTCATCACGCTGTTCCGGGCGCGCCGGCTCTACGCCGCGTTCGCGCGCCTGGCGTGCAAAGCGATCCTGCGGATGTACGGCATCACGGTGCGCGTGCTCCAGACTGACCCTTTCCGACGACGCAGACGATCTACATCTCGAACCATACGTCTACGCTCGACTTGTTCGTGCTGGTCGCGCTGGGACTGCCCAACTGCCGCTTCTTCCTCAGCGGGTTCCTCAAGAAGATCATCCCGCTCGGCGTCATCAGCTGGATGATGGGGACGTTCTTCACGGTACCGCAGGATCGCCCTGCCGAGCGGACGCGCATCTTTCAGCGCGCCGAGCGAATCCTTCGCCGCACCGGCGAATCCGTGTATCTGAGCCCTGAGGGCGCGCGCATCACGACCGGTCATATCGGTCACTTCAACAAGGGCGCCTTTCACCTCGCCACCAACCTGCAGTGCCGATCGTGCCGTTCTTCATCGCCATTCCGCCGGGGATGGATCCCGGCCGTGGCATCGCTGCGCACGGCCAGGCGTGATCGACGTCCAGGTCATGCCCGCAATCGATACGAGAAGCTGGACCCTTGCGGATCTCGAACGGAACAAGGAACGCGTTCGTGACCAGTTCGTGACCATGCACGCCGAGAAGCGGCACGCTGCATAAGGAGGCGACACCGGTGGGATCACTGTTCATTGCCCGAGATCGTTACGTCACACGCCGAGCGGGATCCGCACGGCGTCGCTTACAGCTTTCTGGAGTCCGGCGAACGCGACGGCGCCCAGCCTGACATGGAGCCAGCCTCGATCGACATGATCCGCAACCTGACCGCGGCGCTGCGCCGGAGAAGTCCCTCGCGGCGCCCGTGTGCTTCTGCTGTTTCCTCCCGGACTCGACTTCGTCCCGATCTTTCTTTGCCAGCATGGCCGCAGGCACGATCGCAGTCCCGTCGTATCCGCCTGGCGGCCATCGATCGGACCGGCTCGTCACTCGGCTACGCGGAATGATCGCTGATGCCGGCATATCACTCGTCGTCGCGCCGTCTGCTGTTCACGCACGGCGCTCGATGATCGAATCGGTGATTCCCGAATTGCGCGGCATGCCGTGGTTAACGTCGATGATGTGACGATGGTCCCGCGTCTGGCTGTCGGTTCGAGGGATCGCCGGCCGACGTCGTGCTGCTGCAATACACCTCGGGCTCCACGTCCGATCCACGCGGCGTCATGGTCACGCACGGCAACCTGCTTCACAACCTCGAGGCCAGCGCGACGCTGGCCGGGCACGATCCCGATCGATCGGCGTCTCCTGGCTGCCGGTCAACCACGATATGGGACTTGATTGACGGCGTGCTGCAGCCGGCATTCTCGGGATTTCCGGTATGGCTGATGGCGCCGGCGTCGTTTCTGCAGCGTCCCGCGCGCTGGCTGCGGGCGATCTCACGCCTGCGGGCCACCCACAGCGGGGCGCCCAACTTCGCGTACGACCTCTGCGTCCGCCGGATCGACGAGAGCGAGCGCGCATCGCTGGACCTCAGCACGTGGGATATCGCCTACAACGGCTCGGAGCCGGTGCGCGACTCGGAACGCTCGACGCGTTCCATCGTGCATTCGCACCGTGCGGGTTTCGCTGGGAGTCGTTCAGACCGGCATACGGTCTCGCGGAGGCAACGTTGCTCGTCGCGAGCGGCCGGTCGGGTGAAGAACCGATGGCATTTCGTGCGGACGCCGCCCTGCTGGCGAAAGGACGTGCTGCCCGTTGCGGAGATGCGGCCCACGCGCGTGTCGCTCATCGCTTGCGGACAGCCGGCGCCTGGCCTGCGAATCGAAATCGTCGATCCGATCCGAGCGGACGAGAGCGGCCAGCGGAGAAATCGGCGAGATCTGGGTTGCCGGCCCCAGCGTGGCTTCCGGCTACTGGAACAGGCCAGCCGAATCCGCCGCGACGTTCGCGGCACGTCTTGTCGGACTCAGCCGATTCCAATAATGACGGTCCGTTCCTCCGAACTGGCGACCTGGGCGTCATCCGGCAACACCAGCTCTTCGTGACCGGGCGGTTGAAGGATGTCCTCATCGTGCGCGGCCTGAAACACTACCCACAGGACGTCGAGCTGACGGCGGAGCGCGCGCATCCCGCGCTGCGGGGCGGCGGCTGCGCAGCCATCTCGCTCTCTGGCGTTCCCGGGGACTCCGGCGACGCAGTGTCGATCCATGCGGAAATCACGTCCGCGCACGGCTGGGAGACCACCGAGCAGGTTGACGGGCGCGAAGCCGCCGCGATCTGCCTGGCGATTGCCAGGGCGATCAACGACGGTCATGGATTCGCGCCGGCTGAAGTCGTGCTCGTGCCGAGCGGTACCCTGCCGCGTACCGACGAGCGGCAAACTCCAACGTTTTCAGTGCCACGCGGAGTTCGCGGGTGATACGGCCGTCCTGTTTCGATGGCATCTTAACGACCACCACGATCCGATCGCCGAACGGGTGGCATCATGACCGTCCGAGCTCCCACCATCGACGACTCTCGCCTGGCCGCGCAGATTGCCGCGCTGGCGCTTCGGTGTTCGCGGGCCACCGATCTGCAGCCGGATCCGGCCATGCCGTTCGCGCACCTGGGGCTCGATTCGATCGGCACGATCGAGCTGGCCGCCGCCATCGAAGAGGAACTGGGGATCGACGTGCCGCTCGATCTCGTGAGCGACTGCACGCGATGCGCGCACGCTCGCGGCGCGCCTCGAGCAGTATCAGGATGCCGGACTCGATGACACGAGACGATGCGCTCGCGGACGCATGCTGGCTCGATGCGGTGCTGCCGGATGACGTCCGGCCGCCTTCGTCGTCTGCCCGTCGTCGCGCCCGAGAGGGTCGTAGCCTTGGCGACGCCGGCGCCATTCTGCTGACCGGGGCGACGGGCTTTCTCGGAGGCTGGCTCGCCGCAGAGCTCCTTCGACATTCCCGCGCAGCGCTGATTTGTCTGGTCCGCCCCGGCCGCGAGCCGCGGCGCATCGGCTTCGTTCCCGGCTGTCCGGCCTGCGGCGTCGATCCTGCCGCTCTTCGACTCCCGCGTCCGCGTCGTCGAAGGCGACCTGTCTCTTCCGCTGTTCGGCTTGTCGAGCGAGGCGGTCTCGCTGCTCGCCTGCCAGGTCGATGCCATCTGTCATGCCGGGAGCCACCGTCAACTGGGTCGCAGACCTATTGCAGTCTTCGATCAACAAACGTCCTCGGCACGAGCGAGTTGCTGCGACTGGCTTGTGTGCATGGGCGCCCCTTCCATTTCGTGTCGAGTCTGAGCACGTGCTACTCGACCACCGGTCCAGTCTGCGTTGACGAGAGTCATGAGGCGCTCGCACATCTGAGCGGCGTTCACCTCGGCTACGCACAATCCAAGGTCGTCGCCGAGGCGCTGGTGAGCGAAGCCGGCCGTCGTGGCCTGCCGGTCACGATCTATCGACCGTCACTCATCACAGGACACAGCACAACCGGCGATTTCAACGCTGACGATCTTCTGTCGCTGCTGGTGAAGGGCTGCGTGCGAATGGGTTGCGCGCCCGATCTGGACTGGACGCTCGATGCGCTGCCGGTTGATGTCGTCTCCGCTCTGATCGTGCGGCACTCTTCGATGCGCGGCAACGTTCACCTCGTACATCGGCGTCCGCGGCACTGGCGCGAGTGCGTCCTCTGGATGCGGCTCTACGGCTACCAACTCTCGCTGCTGCCCTATCACGCCTGGCTGCGACGGCTCGAGAACGATCTCGAGGTCGCCGCCGGTGCGGGTGAACGCCATCCGCTCGCGCCGCTCGAACGCCTCCTCTTCGATCGGCCCGAGGGCGGCAACGGTTTCACGATTCCCGAGCTGTACGAAGACTCGCGGCGATCGCGGGCGAGCTGCGCCCGGCTGGAAGCATCCATCCACGGCAATAGGATGCCCAGATCTCGACGCAAGCCTCTTGAACCGCTATTTCGACGCGTTCGTCAGCGCCGGTCACGTGCCGCCACCGGCGCCCCAACGAGTCGAGACTGATGCCACCGCCAGTTCACACCGCCTCGCGGCCTTCGACGTCGACTTCTTCACGCGTGCTTTGCCTGCGCGCCCAGGTTTCTCCGTCGTCGCCGCCAACCCACTCGGACGTGGATCGGCCGAAAGCATCTTGAGCGAGTTGACCGCATGGCGATCACTCACGCCTACCGGACTGTTTCGCTATGCCCTGGACCTCGACGAATGCGGCGTACGGCGCCGGCGTGACGTCGTGCTGAAGGTCAAAGCACGCGATGCAGATGCGATCGCGGTGGGCGAGGCGTTGAGCGGGCTGTTCGACAATCGGATCGGAGGCGCTTACGCCAGATGGAGCGAGCGGCTCGGACTGTCCCGGTCGCATGTTCGCGAGCTGGCGATTTACACCGAAACCGACGAACGATTCACCAGCCACTCGCCTGCGTTGTTGGGATCCGTGCGTGACGATCGCGCCGGTCTCTGGGCGCTGGTTCTCGAGCACCTGACGGACGTCGTGCTCCTGGATACCGTCAACGCCCCGCAGTCGTGGACACCTGAGACTATCGCCGCAGCGATTACCGGGTTGAGTCGTCTGCAGGCAATCTGGTACGGCCGAGGCGCTGAGCTCGCGCGTCTGCCATGGATTGGCTGGATTCAGACGGCTGCCAGCGCTGTGGAGATGACCGACCTCTGGGATCCGCTGGCAAATCACGCCCGATCGTCCTTCTGCGCGTGGGCCGGACCGTCGATGTGGACCATCCATCGCGCGCTGATTGCTCGCATGTCGCAGTGGTGGCCACACCTCGAATCGCAGACCTCGACGCTGATCCACAACGACTTCAACCCGCGCAACGTGTGTCTGCGTCAGACCGGCGCCGGCTTCACGCTATGCGCGTACGACTGGGAGCTGGCAACCGTCGGTGCTCCTCAGCGGGACCTTGCCGAGTTCCTCTGCTTCGTGCTCGCGACAGACACGCCAGACGGTCAGATCGATCGCTGGATCGAGCAGCATCGAACCGCACTCGAGACGGAAACCGGCGATCGGATCGATCCGATCTTGTGGCGCGCCGGGTTTTCGGCCGCGTTGTACGACGTCCTCGTCAGCCGCCTGACCATGTATGCGTTGATCAACCGGGTGCGGCCACAGCCGTTCCTGCCACGCGTCGTCAAGACCTGGCGCCGGCTGTACGAGCGCTTCCCGCTGCTGCAGGAGGCCTGATGGCACCCTCACCAGCATCGTTCATCCACATTTCCAACGCGCTCACCTACCTGTCGTTGCTGATGGGTGTGGGGGCGATCGCCGCGGCACTGTCCGGAAGCGCGGACGCCGCAGGTGCGCTAATCGCCGCAGCCGCTATTGCCGACACCTTCGACGGATGGTTCGCACGCAGATTCACGCGCTCGCCGGAACTGGCGTCGATGGGAGTGCAGCTCGACAGCCTCGCGGATGCCGTCACGTTCGGCATCGCACCGGTCGTCGTGGCCGGCGTGCTCTTCCGGCCGTCCGGCGGTACCGGGGAGTGGATCTGGTGGGGTTCGGCGTTCGTCTACGCGGCCTGCGCTCTGACGAGGCTGGGGTTCTACAACGTCTGGCAGGGCGAGATGTCCGGGTTCGTCGGGTTGCCGACGCCAGTCGCCGCGCTCTTCTGGTCGACGTTACTTCTTCTCAACGCCAGCCCCGTCGCCTTGACCGTCGTCGCGTTGACCACGTCAATCGCGATGATCGCGCCGCTGCGAATCCAGCGGCCCACTGGGTTCGGACTGGCCGTGTTCGTGCTCTGGCCTGTGGGTCTGATTCTGGTTCACGCGTTGCGCTTGTAGTCAGACGGGGCAAACAGATGCTATGTAGGCGTGGCGACTGACCACGAGTTAACAAGAAGGGGTCGGCGCGGTTAAGCTCCGCAAAACGTGCTTGACGGCACACCATCAGGAGGAGCTTATGACCGCGACGACCCGCAGCGATGGAGTGTAACGCAGATGCGACCCTGTGGTTAGCGTTCGAATTGGGCAGTACGAAATGGACGCTGGGGTTCACGACGGGTGCAGCGCAACGTCCGCGGATCCGGACGATCACCGCCGGCGATCTGGCGGGCGCTGGAGAGAGAGATGGCGGCGGCGAAGGTGCGATTCAGCCTGGCGCCGGAGACGCGGGTGCGTAGCGTGTATGAAGCGGGGCGCGACGGCTTCTGGGTGCATCGATGGCTGGTCGCGCACGGGATGGAGAATATCGTGGTGGATTCGTCGAGCATTGAAGTGAAGCGGCGCGCGCGGCACGCGAAGACGGATCGGTTGGACGTGCGGCAAGCTGCTGGAGCAGCTGCTGCGGTGGGCCGGCGGGGCAAGCGCGGACGTGGAGCGTGGTGCACGTGCCGACGGTGGAGGCGGAAGACGGCGCGGCAGCTGAGGCGCGAAATCGAGACGGTCGGAGCGATCGCGACGCGGGTGCGGAATCGGATCCACGGCTTGTTGGCGACGCAAGGGCTTGCGGCTCGAGTTAAATGCGCCACTTTGCCGCGCGGCTGGCCGCGACGCAGACCGGGCGATGGCCGGCCGTTGCCGACGGCGTTGCGCGAGCGGCTCGCGCACGAGTGGGCGTATTTGCAAACGATCGAGGCGCGCGCGACAGCGTTGGCGCAGCAGCGCGCGGAGCAGATCGCACACGGGACGACACGGGTGGCGCACGTTGCGCGGGCGTTGCAGCGACTGCGGGCGGTGGGCGCGACGAGTGCGGCGCTCTACAGTGCGGAGCTGTTTGGCACGCGCACGTTTCAGAACGGGCGTCAGGTGTCGGCGCTCAGTGGGTTAGCGCCGGTGCCCTATCGGAGTGATCAGCGCGTCGGCGACCTGGGCATCAGTAAGACCAGTCGGAGCGCCATCCGACGGGTCGCGATTCAGGGCGCGTGGTGCTGGTTGCGGTGGCAACGCGAGAGCGCGTTGACGCAGTGGTTCGAGCGGCGCTTTGCCGCGGCCGGCAAGCGCGCGCGTCGGATCGGGATCGTGGCGGTCGCGCGCAAATTGATCATCGCGCTGTGGCGCTTCGTTGACCACGGGGTGATTCCGGAGGGCGCGATCGTTACAGGTCGGGCAGGATCGCCGCGCCGCTCGCGGCACCGCGCTGGTGTGCGCTGCTCGCTTTTCTCCTGGGTGCCTCCGAGCACCGTCTATACAGATGGAGCGGCGCACCGCCAGGGTCCGAGCATGATGCAGCTGGTGCGTGACCACGCGTCACCACGGATAGAGATGATCGAAGGTTTTCTTGGACTCGAGTGGACGGTGCTGAGGCATGCGTGAACTCTTCGGGCCGCCTGATCCGACCCCGAACTGCCGCAGGTGATGATCTGTGTGCCGATAGATCAGCACACCCCAGCTCCGGCTGCTCAGCCGACCGAATGCGGGGTGGTCAGGCCAGGGAGCCTGAGAACCTCGCGACGCACACACGTCGAGCAATCGCTGAAGCTCCGCTAGATCGACAGCCCACTCGCCCGGGGGCCGCGCGATCAACTCACGCGCGGTTGGCGCGCCCTTCGGGAATGGCATCCAGTAGATGACGAATTGCTTCAGCGGCGGATATCGAATCGGCAGGCGCTTCGGTGTGACAGGGAGCTCGCCGAGCGCCATCCGCAATGCCTCGATGAGGTGCGACACCATCTGCGGCGCGTTCATCCGGCCCCACGCGGCGCGGCTGTCCGGTCGCAGCCGGCGCACGCGATCCGCGAGCGCGCGCCGATCCTCAGTATCCCAGGCAGTTCTCATGTCGTTGGAACGAGCGTGACGAAAAACGACGCCGACTAGGTTGGCTGCCCGACCAGGCTGGCGATTTGCCGCAGGTGGTGCCGGAGGTGATCGACGTAGTCGCGCATGAAATAGTCGAGGGTCACCGGCTGATTGGTTGACACCGTGCGACCACGCGATCTGGTCGAGGTTGTGCCGCGTGCGCGCGGCGCGACTTCGTTTCGTCGGGCGCCGCTTCCATTACGTGCGCGATGTGGAGGTTGTAAGCGGTCCAGAGGTCCAGCAGCCGTGGCCACGACGCCTCCTGATACGCCTGGACCCTCACCCACTCATCCTGCGCGTAGCCAGCCGAGACGAGATCCGGCTCGAGTTGCGCGCGCACGAACCGTGCATGATTGTTCGCGGCCGAATCAATCAGATGTCCGATGATCTCCTTCGCCGACCACGCTCCTGGAGCAGGACGTCTCGACGCGTCGCCGTCGGACACGCCCCGCAAGTACGCGGCGGTCCGCGTCACCTCAGCTCTCAAATCGTCCGCAATCGACACAACGCGCTGATCCATTGCCGCCATCCGTTTACTCAATCTTGATCTCGAACAGCCGCGGCCATAGCTTGCCCGTGACGAAGAGCCGATCCCCAGCCGCGTCGTAGGCGATGCCGTTCAGGACGTCCACGCCGGCTGCTTCGGACGGCGACAGCAGACCGCTCAGGTCGATCCAGCCGGTCACATCACCGGTCTTTGGCGAGATCCTCGCGATCCGCTGCTGCTGCCAGATATTCGCCAGAATCTCTCCGCGGACGTACTCCAGCTCGTTGAGGTCCTTCACCGGCACACCGTTGTCGCGCACCGTGATGCGGCCCGTCTCCTTCAGCGTCTGAGGATCGAGGAAACGCAAAGACGACGTCCCGTCGCTCATGATGATCTGCTTCCCGTCGTGCGTCAGAGCCCAGCCCTCACCCTTGTATTCAAACGTTTTTTGCGGCGAGAAAGTGGTCAGGTCGTACACGAACCCAACCTCCGACTGCCAGGTCAGCTGCACGATCGATTTGCCCCAGACGACGATGCCCTCGCCGAAGTACTTGGGATCGAGCGGCCGCTGCTGCAGCACTTCGCCCGTTTCGAGCTTCACCTTGCGAATGCCCGACTGCCCGTGCAGACCGGTGCTCTCGTACAACACACCATCCAGATACACGAGCCCCTGAGTGAATGCCTGGCGATCGTGGGGATAGGACTTGACGACTTTGTATTTGGACACTGGCGTGGACGACGTGCGCCGCTGAGCCGCCGGGGACCGTGTCAGTCCAGCTGCAGCGACCACAACAATGATGGTAATAAACAGCCAGCCGCGGTGTCGATGGAGCATGGGGGAATGGTACTACGCGCCGGAACTCGGGGCTCGGGACTCGGGCTCGGGACTCGAGACTCGAGATTGGTCATCCGGGAAAGTTGACAGCGGGAGTCACCGAGCGCGAGTCGTCCGGTTCCGAACAGGCATGACCGATTCCGCGCAACCTGCAGAGAGCAAGAGAGCAGGCCGACCATCGAACCCTGCTATTTTCACTGTTTTGCGAGGGGCAGTCGGTCACCCGATCCGGCACGCGCTGTGCTGAGCGTCGGCATCGGCTTGGCGTCTCGAGGAGAGTTCATGCACGGTCTCATGAGCGACTTGCGCTTCGGTTTCAGGCGGTTGCGGTCGGCGCCTGCGTTCACGGCCCTGGCGGCGATCACGCTGGCCCTCAGCATTGGCGCCACCACCGCGACCTATTCCGTCGTCGATGGCTTGATGCTTCGGCCGCTCCCCTACCCGGATCCGTCGAGACTGGTGGACCTGTCGATTCTCACGGGCGACGGCATCAGCCGGCGCAATATGACCGGCGAGCAGTTGTTGCAGTGGCGGGCGCAGACGCAGGTCTTCGCGGGCGTGGAAGGATACGTGCACCGAAGTGAAACGGTCACGGGCGGAGCCGAACCCGACACGGTGTTCGGGACGGCGCTGACGGGCGGCATGATGGCCATGCTCGGTGTGACTCCCCAGCTCGGCCGCGGAATCACCGAGATGGAGGCACGACCCGGCTTCGATCGCGTCGTGGTTATCAGCGACGTGGTGTGGCGCAGCCGATTCGGCGGGGATCCCAAGGTCCTCGGTCAGAGCATCAGGTTGGGCGAGACGAGCTACGAAGTCATCGGCGTGATGCCGCCGTCCTTCAACTTCCCTTACGGCAAACGAAGCTTCTGGGTCCCGCTCACCATGGCGCCGGGACAAGACGCCGCGGGGCGCGTCAGCCTGACCGCGCGTGTTCGTTCTGACCTGGACGTACGCCAGGCGCAGCTGCGGCTCGATACCGCGACGCCTGGGCTCGTCGAGTCCAAGTTGATCCCGGCAGGATCGAGAATCGAGCTTGGGCCGCCCATCGCTCGTCACGTCAACACACCTGTGCGACGTGCGCTCTACGTGCTCGCGGGAGCCGTCGCGCTGGTGATGCTCATCGCCTGCGCGAACATCGCGAACCTGCTGCTCGTTCAGGGCGCAGGCCGGGTGCGCGAGGTCGCGGTGCGCGCGGCGCTGGGCGCCGCGGGAAGCCTGGCCGTCACCCGTGCACTCGGAACGCTGCTCGTGGAGATCGAAGCGACCGACGTGCTCACTTACCTGCTCGTGATCTCGTCGCTCGTGCTGGTCGCGTTCGCTGCGTGCTGGATCCCCGCGCGCCGCGCGACGAAGGTCGATCCCGTCGTCGCCCTGCGATCCGAGTAGCGTCCGGCTTTAGCCGGACTTCGTAGCGTCCAGCTTCAGGACTTCACGTTACCCTATTCGATACAGTTTCGACGCCGTACGAATGTAGATGGCGCCGCCAGCGATCGCAGGAGACGCCAGCGACATCTCGCCGAGATCGTTCTTGGCGACCTCCTTGTACTCGTCGCCGGTATCGATCAGGAACGCCACGCCCTCTTCGGTCAGCAACAGCACCCGGTTGCCCGCGGCGACTGGCGACGCGGAGAACGTGTGGCCGCCGCCGCCGACGCGGACCTTGTAGATCTGCTGTCCGGTCTGCGCATTCAGCACCGTCAGAATCCCGGTGTCGTGGACGAGATAGGCGCGTCCTTCGTGGACGAGCGCGGAGGGCGTGTACCCTGACGACGCGCGGCATGCCGCCACACGATGTAGTCGTTGCTGGTCGCCCCTGCGGCCAGCGAGATGTCTCCGGTTGCGCCTGGCTTGATCGCGTAGAACGGGCGGTTCGCGTCACCCTGCGAGCCGGTGCCCACGTAGAGCCACCCGTTCCAGGTGATCGGCGACGCCGTCGGCATCGACATGCCGGTGACACGCCACAGCTCCTTCCCGTCCAGGCCGTACGACGTCACCATCCCGTGGCCCGTCGTGATGATCTCGGTCCGCATCGCGTTCTTCCACACGAACGGTGTCGTCCACGACGATTTCGGAAGGCCTGTCTGCGGGCGGGCGGTGCGCCAGAGCTCCTCGCCGGTCTTCGCATCGAGGGCCGCGATGTAGGAATCGGCTTCGCTGTCGTGCAGCAGGTAGACACGGCCTTCGTACACCGTCGGTGACGAGGCGGTGCCGAAATCGAGGTAGATCGGCTGCGGCGGCCATTGCTTCTTCCAGAGCAGCTTGCCGTCGAGGCTGTAGCAGAACAACCCGACGTTCTGCCCGAACGATGCGTACAGCCGCTCGCCGTCCGTTACGGGTGTTTCCGAGGCGTAAGTGTTCTTGCGATGCCGGCCACCGGAGGGCCTTGCCTTGATCGCTTCCTGCTCCCACTTGATCTTGCCGGTGCGCGCATCGAGCGCGTAGACCATGTAGCGGATGTCCGTCCGACTCCTCCGGCGCCTCGTTGTCGCGCTCGCGCGTCTTCTTGCGGATCTCCTCGCCGGACAGGCCTTGCGCGCTCAACTCGGCGATGTAGTCGTTGCCGTACAGGCCTGGCCGTCGGCTGCTTGAACGGCTTGCCGCTGATCCCTGACGTCACGAACACCGTGTCGCCCCAGACGATCGGCGACGACCAACCCTGCCCGGGCACGTCGATCTTCCAGCGAACGTTCTCGGTAGTCGTCCACCGCTCGGGGATCTTCTTACCCGGAGCAATGCCGCTCATGCCATGGCCGCGAAACCCGGGCCAGGTGTCTTCGGGTAGCGGCGACGTGGCTGTCACGGCTGGCGACGGCGACGACGGTAACGACGATGGCAGTGCTGAGTACGGAACATGAAGATGAGGGTACTACACGACCTGCGGACGGCCGGGGACAACGGGATCAACGGGGGGTTTTCGAGTATGGATTGACCGTTACGCGGACCGCACTTCGGTGGGCCCTCAGCTCCCGCCGATCACGTCCAGGACACTGTTGGCCGTAGTCCGCAATCTTGCGCTCCCCCAAACCGTAGATGGTGTGCAGCGCATCGAGCGTCCGCGGTCTCTGGCGTGCCATCTCACGAAGGGTGGTGTCGTGAAACACCACGTACGGCGGAACGCCGCGCGCCCGCGCAATCCTGAGTCGCAGCTCGCGCAGCCGCTCGAAGAGTTCGCGGTCGACACCCTGCCACGACTCCGCTTCGATCCTGGCGCGCTTGGGCAGCCGATCCTTCGTGGGCCGGCGTTGCCGCGCCAGCGTGAGATCCGGCTCGGCGCCAGGGTCTTTCATCAGCGCCACACCGCGCGAGGTCAACGTCAGCACGGGATACTCGTCGCCGGCCTGTCGCAGCAGCTCGCCAGCAAGCGAGCTGTTCGATGTATCCGCGAATTTCCGGAACCGGACGCCTCCGACATCAATCCGAACGTGGTCAGCTGATGGTGGCCGCGCGGTGCGACCTGCTCGGTGTCGCTGCCTCGAAGCACGTTCGTCACGTGCGCGGCGCCGAATCGCTGTCCGACTCTGGCCACGCACGACAGGATCTTCCGGGCAATCGTCGCCGGCTCCGCGAGCGCTTCGAGCTCGTCGAGACAGTAGTCGCAGGCCCCACAGTCGTCGCGGCCGTAGTCGTTCGCCGAAATACCCGATCAGGTGCTTGTGACGGCACCCGACGCTCGCCGCGTACCGCTCCATGTCGCGAAGCAGCGAACGTCGAGCGTCGGTCCATTCGCCGTTGCGCTCGAGCATGACGCGCCACTTGAGGAAGTCCGCGGCGGAATAGATCAGCACGCACTCGGCCTCGAGACCATCCCGGCCGGCGCGGCCGGATTCCTGTTGATAGTGCTCGAGCGATTGCGGCGCGCCCGCGTGGACGACGAACCGTACGTCCGATCGATCGATGCCCATGCCGAACGCGACCGTGGCGACGACGACGTCGGCGTGTTCGCCGAGGAACGCATCCTGATTGAGCGCTGCGTTCCTGATCGGCGAGGCCGGCATGATAGGGCCGCGCGCGAACGCCGCTCTCCACGAGCCACGCCGCCAGGGCGTCCACCTCGCGCCGTGACGTGCAGTAGACAATCCCAGCCTGACGCGGGTGGCGGTCGAGGATGTCCGTCAACTGACGCTTCAGGTTCGAGCGCGCAAGGACTCGGTAGACGAGGTTCGGACGGTCGAACGATCCGACCAGTTCGAGCGGATCGTCGAGCTCGAGTTGCCGGACAATGTCGCGGCGCACTCGCGCCGTGGCGGTAGCCGTATACGCGTGGAGGCGGACGCCGGGGAACACACTGCGCAGCCGGCCCAGCTGCCGATACTCGGGGCGGAAATCATGTCCCCATTGGCTGATGCAGTGCGCTTCATCCACCGCGACGTACGACGACGCTGCACCGTCCGAGCATCGCGAGAAAGGCGTCGCTTCCGTCGCCGGCCAGCCGTTCGGGCGACACATAGAGCAGCCGATATCGGCCCTCGCGCAAGCCGGCCGCTACGCTGGCCTTCTCATCCGAGCGAGAGCGTGCTGTTGAAGAACGCCGCCGGCACGCCATTGCCGACGAGCGTGTCGACCTGATCCTTCATCAGCGAGATCAGCGGCGACACGATCACGGCCAGGCCGGGGCGCATGAGCGCGGGCGCCTGGAAGCAGAGAGACTTCCCGCCGCCAGTCGGCAAGACGACAAGCGAGTCGCGATCGGCGAGGATCGCGTCCATCGCCGCCTGCTGCAACGAGCGGAACGCCGTAAACCCCCAGTAACGCTCGAGGACGTCTTCGAGCCGGGGGGATGGGGGCATCGGAACGGTCAGTTCTTTCAAAGACCTTCGAGGAGGATGAGGCTGCCCTGCGACGCGGACCTCCGCAACGCCTTGGCCGGCGCGTACTCGTCCGAATCCCACCACGCCTTGGCGCGCTCGACGGATGGGAACTCAACGATGACCGTCCGCTTCGGTTCCCACGGGCCCTCGAGCGATTCGACCTTGCCGCCTCGCGCCAGGAATCTGCCGCCGTACGCGGCGATGCTGGCCGGAACCATCTTCCGGTAGTCGTCGTAACGAACGGGATCCTGCACGTCGATGTCGGCGATTACGTATGCAGCTCATGGGTCAGTCCTCAGTCGGCAGTCGCGAGTCGTCAGTCAGCCAGTCAGTGTCAATTTACGATCAAGCTACAGCACGTCACCCCTGCTTCAGCCTTGGCAAGCTCCGAGACGTCGACGGGGATCGACACGAAAGCCGGAGGCCGCGAGCAACGCGCCTGCGTTCTGACATGAGCGGCCGGGACGATCGCATCCGCTCCCGAGGTCAGGACATTCGCGGCCTCCGGCTCCGCAGGGTCGACCGCGTAGGCCTCGATGCCATCGAAGCCTGTCGCTTCGACCCAGTCGGGATTGTGCAGGACGCGGTTCTCGTCGAGGGCGGTGACGGCAGACTTCAGATGGAGACAGCGGCGCACGCGCAGGCACCGGACCGTGTAGCCGAACGGCTGCACGAAACGCGCAAGCTGACGCGCTCCCTCTTCATTCGTCCTCGTCGACAGCCCCACGAACAGCCGTCGTCCCAGCCGCAGCACATCGCCACCGTCCATCAGCGCCGGCGCGGCGAGCCACGCGGTCGGTCGATACCGGTCCAGCACGATGGCGACCATAAGCGTTTCCAGGCGCCGTGACTCCGCGCCCGGGCGCGTGATGATCGCGATCTCGTCCAGCACGATCGCCGTGTCCTCGACGAACACAGAGTCGGGGAGATCGGGCGTCTCCGCGATGCGCTCGATCCGATACCCCATCGACTCGAGCGCCTGCTCGTATTCTCTATGCTGCCTCGCCGCACGCGTCGCGTCGATGGGCGACCGCTTGAGGTGGGTCAGCTCGCAGCGCTCAATCGAGTACGGCACAGCGCGGGTCAGGGCAATGGGCATCTGTGTGATTCTAGCGCGGGAGGCCCGACGAGGGGACGGAGGGGACGGAGGACGGAGGGGACGGAGGGAACGGAACGAGCTTCAACTCAGAGACACGGAGGAACGGAGGTTATGGTTGTTGTCCCGGGGTTCAACTCTTCGGCAAATACCCTCCTTCAGCATCGGGACATTGAAGTTCATCAGCAGGCCGACTGGCCGGTCTGTCAGCCGCAGGTAGGTGAGGAGCTGAGCCTCGTGAACCGGCGCGAGCTCTGCAACGGCCTTGATTTCAACGATCACCGTATCGTTGACGAGGAAGTCCGCCTTCGGAAGGCGCAGTCGAACTTGATGATCCTTGTAGCAAACCGGTACCGGCATGTTCTCGACAACCGTCAAGCCGGCAGCCCGCAGTTCGAACGCGAGGCAGACGTGGTACACCGATTCGAGCAATCCCGGCCCCAGCCGCCGGTGGACCTCCACGCCACACTTGATGATTCTCGACGTCAGCGGGTCGATGGCTGCCAAATCGATTGCGTCATGCGTGCGCTGAATAGCAAGAGGGGAGCCATTCGTTTCTCCTAGGAAAACAGGCGAGGCTCGCCGCAATTCGCTGAAGCAATTGCCAGGCGTAGCGGGTCGGGGACGCAAGAATTCGCACGTATGGAACAGACGCCAGCCGATGCCGGCCCGGCCTTGGCCGGGCCGGGCGATCGACTCACGCGCCGCGGGAACAGCCATGCACGGACTAATTTGTGGCTTGTTCCCGCGGCGCGTGAGTCGATCGCTCGCCGCGCTACGCGCGGCGGCATCGGCTCGCAGACCAAATCGCTGCCGAGGCTCCGTGTCTCCGTGTCTCTGTGTTGAAGCTCGGTCCGTTCCCTCCGTCCCCTCCGTACCGGGCAGGCTCGATGTGTCACAATAAAAAGGAATGTCTGCATTCATCGATCTCGTCTCTGCATTCATCGATTTCGTCCTGAAGCTCGACGAACATCTCTTTGCGTTGACCGAAGCCTACGGACCCTGGGTCTACGGCGTGCTGTTCGCGATCGTGTTTGCTGAGACGGGTCTCGTCGTCACGCCCATCCTCCCGGGCGACTCGCTGCTCTTCGCGGCGGGCGCGCTCTGCGGGGCGGGCCTGCTCGATCCGACGATCATGGCGATTGTGTCTGGTAGCGCCGCGATTCTCGGCGACGCGGTCAACTACTCCGTTGGCCGATGGGTCGGCCCTCGCGTGTTTCACGCGACCGACGATGCCACCTGGGTGCATCGAATGTTGCGCCGCGATCATCTCGACAAGGCCCACGCCTTCTTCGAGAAGCATGGCGGCAAGGCGATCGTGCTCGCGCGCTTCATGCCGATCGTCCGGACGTTCGTGCCGTTCGTGGCTGGCGCAGGGTCGATGTCCTATCCGGCATTTGCGTTCTACAACGTGACCGGTGCCCTGCTGTGGGTGTTCTGCTGTTTCGGGCTCGGCTATCTGTTTGGCAACGTTCCGATCGTCAAAGAGAACTTCTGGGCCGCGGCGCTCGTGATCATTGCCATCTCGCTCGTGCCTATCCTGCTTGAGTTCTGGAAGGCCCGTAGCAACCGTGAAGTGCCACCCGTGGCGCTTCCCTAGCATCCCGCGGGCGTCGCGATGCTGACCGAGACGCCTGACGGATTGCACTGCGCCGACGGCGATTTCTTCATCGATCCCTGGGCACCCGTCGCCCGGGCGGTGATCACCCACGCGCACGGCGACCACGCCCGGCCCGGCTCCGCGGCCTACCTCTGCGCGCGCGCTTCGGTGCCGCTGCTCCGTCGTCGATTCGGTGACGGCTGCGTCATCGAGGGCCTCGAATACGGAGATACCCGCCTCATCGGCGGCACACGACTCAGCTTTCATCCCGCGGGACACGTGCTCGGATCCGCACAGGTGCGTCTCGAGGGCGCCGACGGCGTCTGGGTGGTCTCCGGGGACTACAAGCGTGCGGACGATCCGACGTGTGCGCCATTTGAACCAATCCCGGCCAACACCTTCATCACCGAGTCGACCTTCGGTCTGCCGATCTATCGCTGGGATCGAACCGAAGAGGTGATCGCCGACCTGATGGCGTGGTGGGACCAGAACCGGGCTGCGAAGAAAACGTCGGTGCTGTTCTGCTACACGATCGGGAAATCACAGCGAGTCCTGGCCGAGCTGACGCACGTGACGGATCGAACGGTCCTGGCGCACGGGATGATGCTGCCGATGATCGAGGTCTACCGGGACGCTGGCATCCACATGCTTCCGGTGTCGGCGGCCACGGAGCGACCGCGCGGCGCATCCTACGCGGGCGAGCTGGTGCTGGCGCCCTTGTCGGCGCGCGGCACACCGTGGATGCGGCGGCTCGGTGATCACTCCGATGCTTTCGCGTCGGGCCTGATGCGGGTTCGCGGCGTCCGCCGCCAGCGCGCCTTCGATCGCGGGTTCGTCCTGTCCGATCACGCTGACTGGCCGGCACTGCTTTACACCATCGCGGAATCCGGCGCCGATCGCGTGCTTGTGACCCACGGCCACGCTGAAGCGCTCGCCCGGTATCTGGCCGAACAAGGCGTCGAATCGGGCGTCATCCGGACCGCATGGGAAGGCGAGCCGACTGGCGACTGACTGACTTTCGAACTCGTAGTCTCGTGGTTCGTAGTTCGTAGCTCGTCGCTCGTGATCCTCGATTGCGAGCTCTGCGATCTACGAGCCACGAACCACGAACCACGAACTACGGCCTTATGCACCTGTTTCGCCACTCTCTTCGACGCGATCGACCGCACGACGTCGACCAACGCCAAGGTCGCGGCGATGGCCGAGTATTTTGCCGCAGCCCCGCGTGAAGACGCCGCCTGGGCGGTCTTCTTCCTCACGGGGCGGCGATTGAAGCGTCTGGTGCCATCGGCAGCGATTCAAGAGTGGACGCTTGCGGCCACCGGCCTGCAGTCCTGGCTCTTGCACGAATGCTGGGCGGTTGTCGGCGATGGCGCCGAGATCGCGGCGCTGGTACTCGATCAGCTGCCGGCGGCCCCCTCAGAGGATCTTCCGCTGTCGCGCTGGGTGGAGGATCGCATCATCCCGCTGAAGACGTTGTCGCCAGAGCTGCAGCAGGCGCGTGTCACCGAGTGGTGGCGGCGGCTCGATCGACTTCAGCGTTTCATGCTGCTCAAGCTGCTCACGGGGGAATTCCGCGTTGGCGTCTCGCAGACCCTCGTCGTCCGCGCCATCGCACAAGCAGCCGAGCTGCCGGCGACGACGATCGCGGCGCGACTGATGGGGGAATGGACGCCGTCCGCCGACTGGTTTTCGTCAGTGCTGTCCCACGAGCGCACCGAGGACGACCGATCGCGGCCTTACCCGTTCTGTCTGGCCTCGCCGCTCGACGAAGCGCCGGACACGCTCGGGAGCCCGGAGGCGTGGCTGATCGAATGGAAGTGGGATGGCATTCGCGCTCAGCTCGTCAAGCGCGATGGTCTGGTGCACCTCTGGTCTCGCGGCGAGGAGCTGATCACACACCGGTTCCCGGAAATCGCGGCGGCCGCGACGAACCTGCCCGACGGCACCGTCCTCGACGGCGAGGTGCTCGCGTTTCGCGACGATCGTCCGATGCCGTTCTCCGCCCTCCAGCAGCGCATCGGACGTCAGAAACAGGTGGCGCAACTCGTTCGAGCGGTGCCGGTCGTTTTCATGACCTACGACCTGCTCGAAGATCAGAACCAGGACATCAGGGCACTTCCGCTCCGCGAGCGTCGCGATCGACTGGAAGGGCTGCTCAAGGGATCGCTGTTGCGACCGTCGCCGATCGTGACGGGCGCGACGTGGGAAGAACTGGCGGCGCTCCGCGCCGATTCGCGGGCACGTGGCGTCGAAGGCCTCATGCTCAAACGGCTGACGTCAGCCTACGGGGTCGGCCGCAAGCGCGGCGATTGGTGGAAGTGGAAGATCGAACCGTTCTCCATCGATGCCGTGCTGATCTACGCCCAGCCGGGCAGTGGCAAGCGTGCCAGCCTGCTGACCGACTACACCTTCGGCGTCTGGGACAAGGGCGAGCTCGTGCCGATCGCCAAGGCGTATTCAGGGCTGTCGAACGAGGAGATCGACGAGATGGATCGCTGGATCCGCCGCCACACGCGCGAGCGCTTCGGCCCGGTGCGGCATGTCGAGCCGACGCACGTCTTCGAGCTGGGCTTCGAAGGCATCGCGCGGTCCACGCGTCATCGATCGGGAATCGCCGTCCGGTTCCCGCGGATGCTGCGCTGGCGCCGCGACAAGAAACCGGAAGACGCGGACACCATCGAATCGGTCCGCGCCCTGCTCGAGGCTCAGGGATTCAACTCGCCTGATCAAACTTCTCCACCGCCGCGATGATCGTTTTCACGGCGCCGGCAAAGAACGGCTCTTGAATCGTCTCGGCGTCGTCGGTGGGCTTGTGGTGGTTCTCGAAGTCCTCGACGCCGAAATAGATGAACGGAATGCCCGCCTCGTGAAACGGAAAGTGATCGGAGTCCTTCGTCCAGTCTTCCGCCTTGATGTTCGGGACGTCGTGTCCAAGGCGAAGCTCCACCGGCGGCTGCGCGACGCCCTCCAGCATCGGCTTCAGCGCCGGATAGTGATACGTCCCGACAGCGTAGAGCACGTTCTTCGCGTCACGACCGATCATGTCGATGTTGATGTTCAGGACCATCGCATCCTTGGGAATCGGGCCGCTGCTGACCAGCGCCCGCGCGCCGTGCAGGCCGCTCTCCTCCGCATCCAGCGCCGCGAGTAGCAGCGACCGGCCCGGGCGGGTTCTTCTTGAAGTGCTCGGCGACCGCCAGAAGTGCCGCGACACCCGACGCGTTGTCGTCCGCGCCGTTGTAGACCTGCCCGTTACGGACGCCGACATGGTCGTAGTGAGCCGTGATGACGATGTAGCGATCGGGCGTGCGCGTGCCGGGGATGACGGCGAGTAAGATTCGTCCCGGTGCGGTCCGCCGGTTCGCCGCGACCGCTGAAACGAAATGTCTGCTCGAAGGATGTCCCCGCCGGTTTCAGCCCGATCTCCTTGAATCGCTGCAGCACGTAGGCGCGGGCCTTGGCACCGCCCGGGGTGCCGACGCGGCGGCCTTCCATGTCGTCTGCCGCCAGCACACGAACGTCGCGCATCAACTGGTCATCGCTGACCTGAATCGTCCTGGCCGGAACGGCCGCCTGCCAGCCGTACGCCGGAACCTGGATCGCGGCAGCGAGAAGAACGAGGTAAACGTAAGACTTTGGTAATCTGCGATCCGGAGTCATCTGATCGTCAATTCTAACGGTATCCTTGCGAACCATGCTCGGGCCAAGGGTCAGAGTCGAGCAGCCTGGTGAACGCGGCACGACCGAGCGCGTCATTCGGCAGATTCTGCTCGCGACACTCGTGCTGGGGGTCGTGGGCACCGCAATCGAGCTCATCCTGCTCGAACACTTCGAGAGCTGGAATCAGCGGATCCCCCTCGGGTTGCTCGGCTGTGCGGCACTCGTTCTGCTGTGGCATGGCGTCGATCGGAGGGCCGGCGCCGGTTCACGCGCTGCAGATCCTCATGCTCGTCTTCGTGCTAGCGGGCATGCTCGGCGTGTACCTGCACTACAGCGGCAACCGTGAGTTCGAGCTGGAAATGTACCCGACGATGTCGGGGATGGAACTGTTTCGCAAGACAATGACGGGCGCAACGCCTGCACTGGCGCCCGGGACGATGATCCAGTTGGCGCTCGTCGGTTTGGCGTACACGTTCCGCCACCCCAGCCTGGGCTAGGGTCAGATCTTGTTTTTTGCACGTTTGTGCTCTTCGATGGACATCCCCAAAAGGGGACACTCGCGCAAGAAACAAGATCTGACCCCAGATGAGGAGTCAGAAATGAGATTGAAAGGGACGTTCATCGCCGGTATCGCCACTGCTCTTCTCGTGTCGATGGCGCCGGCGCGGGCCCAGGTCGGGAAGGGCCTTATCGACCCGAACACAGCCGACGAGAAAACGCTTCTCGGTGTTCCGCACCTGACGGCGCCGATGGTGAAAGGCCTCATCGAAAAGCGGCCGTTCGCGAGCCAGACGGATTTCAATACGTTTCTGACAAGCCAGGGACTCAACAAGACGCAACTGGCCGAGACCTATGGCAAGACGTTCGTCCACCTCAATCTGAACACCGCGACCCGCGACGAGATCCTGATGGTCCCGAACCTGGGGAACAGGATGGCTCACGAGTTCGAGGAGTATCGGCCCTACAAGGCGATGGCGCAGTTCCGCCGGGAAATGAAGAAATACGTGGACGACAAGGAGGTCGCCAGACTCGAACAGTACGTGTTCGTGCCCATCAATCTGAACACCGCCACCGACGAGGACATCCTTTCCATTCCCGGCCTTGGAAAACGCATGCTGCACGAGTTCAAGGAATATCGCCCCTACAAGAACATGGAGCAGTTCCGTCGCGAGATCGGCAAGTACGTGGACAAGAAAGAGGTCGCGCGTCTCGAGCGTTTCGTGACGATCGACTGACGGCGATCGGTACGCCCATTGGAATCGTCGCGGTCGTCGCGTCGTCGCGATCGTCGAGCAACCCGTCGGGAATCGTCAGCCTCCTTGTGAATTGGGTGTTCTCCGCGCCGTCACCACGAGCGGCCCATCCTCGATCGTCACTGACGGAGCGCTTGGACCAGCGGCGAACCGGATACGAACGGTCTCGGCGCCGGGCGGATGGAAAACCCTCGAGCCGAGGTGAAACAGGTTGCGCTCCGTTGCGCCGGCTCGTTGAATGACGACGTTGCCGCGTGCGTTGACCGTCACGGCGAGCCGGTCGGTGGGACCACCCCCGAATGAATAGTCACCGAGGATGGCCTTGCGATCGTCATCGGTCAGGCTCTCGTTCGTGTATCGAGGCTCGGCGTCGCCGACAGTCTCGAGATACTTGACGACCTCTGCGGCGCCACCAAACTTGGCGTGATCCAGCAGCGGAATTCCGTGCGGTCCCCTCGTCCGCTGAATCCCGGGTGATGCGGCGATCATGGCCTGCACGACGGTCAGCTGACCGAGCATCGCCGCCGAAAAAATCGTCGGCGGCGCTCCTGCTTTGAGCAGGACATCGGCGATCTCACGGTTTCCGACGTGGGACGCCGCCCCGAGGGCGGTCTCCCAGTCGCCATAGCCCCAATCCCAGGATGCCTTCGCCAGCGCGGGGCATCCCGACAGGAGTTCTCGCACCCGCGCAACGTTTCCGTGCGAAACGCCAACGGTCTCTCGCGCCAGCGCAGGATCGTGCGACGGAAACGACTCCGGGATGGGCCGCGGACGATCGGGCGCGGGCGCCTGAACATCAGCGACGTTGTTGACGATGGGGCCCGCCTGGCTTGCGGCGAAGACACTCCCGATCGGAACGATCGCAAGGAAGGAACGACGTGAAAGCGACATGGCGCTCGACCTCCTGACGCCGACTCTGTGCGCGGCAAAGGCCAGCGCAAGCCAGGATCAGGCCAGGCTGATGTAAGTTACGAAGTCGAGGAGAGCCAGCGGGTTACAGAAGCAGGTGAGGCGAGCGTGTCAGTTGGCGGCGAGCTTGGCGGCAACCGCTGACGCGATGGATTCGGCAATCTCTGCCTGCACGGCGAGCGTGAACTCTGGCCGATCGTAGGTCTGCGCCCACACGTGGGCCTCATCCTTGACGCGAATCAGGTGAGCGATCAGCCGGACACGCGATTCATCGCGTTTGACCTGGGCGAGAACGACGTACTCCGCCCGGACGTCCCGGCCGATTTCCTGCAGGTCGCGAAACGACCGCGGCCGGCGAAGGGCGGCCGAGTTGCCAATGACGTCAAGACGTTCCACTCGTCCCGGAGCGGCGAGCCGGGCAACAGTCGCATCCGCAATTCCACGCGCGAGCCCATCGAAGCTGTCCTGCCCCGTCTCGTTGTCGAACGGGACGACGGCGACGCGATGGATGGGGGCGTGCCGGGCCGCGACCGCATACCACCCGGCCGCCAGCCCGCCCGCCAGCAGCAACGTCGCAACCGCGAACCACTTCCGCGCCCTCTTTCCTGGGGGCGTCATCGCGGGAACCGGGTCGAGCACGTCCTCCACAGCCGCGACCTGCGGTTCCGTGCGGACTGGAGCAATGAACCGGTAGCCGCGGCGTGGCAGCGTCTCGACGAAGCGCGGGGATTCCGCCGAATCCCCGAGTGCGGCGCGGATTTGCGCCACGCAGAAGTTGAGCCCGCGCTCGAAGTCGACGAAAGTCCCGTCCGTCCAGACCTGCTGCCTGATCTCGTCTCGGGATACGACTGAACCCGGCCGCTCGGCCAGGATGGCGAGAACGCGGGCCGGCTGTGGCTGAAGCTTGACGGGAACACCATCCCGCCACAGCTCACCGGTTACCGGGATCGAACTCGAACACGCCGAACCGGAGCGGCGTGGTAGTCACGATGAGTAGACGATACCGCGAAACACAGGACCGTGCATCCGCCCGTGCCCTTGAGCACGTCCGCACGTCGCAGATTGGATCCGCGCCCATCGCGCGTCCCGGACGATGGCACCGTCTCGTCCTAAGATCCGCGCATCCGCGTCCCGTGAACCGTGACGGAAATCCGCGTCGTCGGAGATGCCGCGACTCCAATCCACCCTCCGCCCCCCACCGTAGAACCCTCTGGAGATCCGCGATATCCATCGACGGTTGCTAAAAAGGCCCGAAACTTGTAGAAACCAGGGGGTTCCGTGAAAAAGCTGCTCCTGATCCTCACCTTGCTCGCATTCGCGGTGCCGGTTGCGGCCCACCCGGCCCCCTTCAGCTACGTCGACGTACGCATCAATTCTGGAGAGTTGGCCGGCAAGCTCGTCATCCACGCCATCGACGCCGCCTACGAGCTGAAGCTCGCGGCGCCAGAGGAACTGCACGACGACGCCGTAGTGACCGTCATGCTGCGGGCGCTCGAGAGAGTCCTGGCGGCCCGGCTGGAGTTTCTGGCTGACGGCAATGCACTGCCGTGGTCGATGACTGGCGCCCGGGCTCTGCCTGGTCTCGATGCCGTCGAGCTGACATGGCGGGCTCCGACGACGAGGGTGCCCGGCCGGCTGACGATCGTCGCACGCCTTTTTCCCTACGATCCGAACCACCAGACCTTCGTCAACGTGTACGAACGTGACGCCCTGGCCAGGCAGGAAGTGTTGAACCGCGATCGGTCGCGCGTGGATTTCTTTACGGGCACCCGTCAGGGCAAATTCGCGGTGCTGACCAGCTTCGTGCAGTCGGGAATCCATCACATCGCAATCGGACCCGATCACATCCTGTTCATCGTCGGTCTCCTGCTCCTGGGTGGCTCGATTTCACGACTCCTCGCCATCGTCACCGCCTTCACGCTTGGGCACAGCGTCACGCTCGCGCTTGCGACCCTGAACATCCTTCAGCCGCCGGCCTCAATCGTCGAGCCAGCTATTGCCTTGAGTATCGTGTATGTCGGCGCAGATAATCTGCTCATCGGCACCCGCGGCCGCGATGTGCGGCCGTGGATCGCGCTGGCGTTCGGGCTCGTGCATGGTTTCGGCTTCGCGAGCGTGCTGCGCGAAACCGGGTTGCCCGACGGCGCGCTAGGCCTGTCGCTCTTCGCGTTCAACGTCGGCGTGGAGATTGGTCAGGCGGCAATCGTCATCGTGGTAGCATCTGCGCTGGCGTTCATTCGCAAGAAGAACGCGATCGCTGCGCATCGGCTGGCGACCGCCGGCTCGGTGATCGTGATGCTCGCCGGCGCGTTCTGGTTCTTCGAGAGAGTGTATTGATGACGAATCCCTTGATGACGAATCCCTTGATGACGAATTCCTTGATGATGCAGCGACTGGTGCTACTTGGCGTGCTCGTGGCCGTGGGAGCGGTGGGAATTGCCGCGCGTCAGCAAGACAACACGGTCTGCACTGAAAAGGTTCGCGACAACCTGTTCATGATTCGCGGCGGCGGCGGAAACACGGCGGTATTCGTCACGACCAAGGGTGTCGTCCTCGTCGACACCAAGAATCCCGGCATGGGCCCGGCCATCATGGACCAGGTGCGCTCGGTGACCGACAAGCCGGTGACCACCATCATCAACACGCACACGCATGCGGATCACAACGGCAGCAACGAACACTTCCCGACGGCTGTGGAGATCGTCACCCAGGAGAATACGAAGGCGAACATGGAGAAGATGACCGCCTTCCAGGGCGAGAAGGCGCAGTTCCTGCCGGATCGCACGTTCGCCGATCGCCTCACGCTGAACCAGGGACCTGACCGCGTGGATCTCTACTACTTCGGTCCGGGCCACACGAACGGCGATGCCATCGTGGTGTTTCCAGCGCTCAGCGTCGCTCACACCGGCGATCTCTTCGCCAGGGCGGGCACGCCGCTCATCGACATCAAGAACGGTGGGAGCGGAATCCGCTATCCAGAAACGGTCAAAAAGGCAGCAGCCGGAATCAAGGACGTCGAAACCGTGATCCCCGGCCACAGCGACGTGACGACCTGGACCGCCTTCGCCGAGTTCGGCGAGTTCAATCAGGCGTTCCTCGACGCCGTGCGCGCGGCGGCGCAGGCAGGAAAGACGGCGGACGAAGCGGAAGCCTCACTCAACCTGCCGGAGAAGTTCAAGGCTTACAACATGAGCCGCGTCAAGGAGAACGTCACGGCGATCTACGAGGAGCTCAAGACCGTCAAGTAGGCCGTGAACCTCTCGTCGTGAACCCTCGTCTGAACCCCCGTCAAGTGACCTTCGGCTGCGATGGATCGACTCGCTCGATCCACGCCAGGACTCCGCCTGTCAGGTTCTTCGCCTCGACGCCGTGCTCCTTGAGCAGCTTGACCGCCTTGGCGCTGCGCCCGCCCATCTTGCAGTGCACGACGATCTCGCGGTCATCGTCGGGAAGTTCGGCGAGCCGGCTGCTCAGCTGTCCAAGCGGGATGAGCGTCGCGTTCGGGATTCGGCAGATCTGATACTCGTGCGGTTCGCGGACGTCGAGCACGAACGTGGGTTGACCGGCATCGAGCCGGGCCTTCAACTCCTCCACCGTTGTCTCGAGCTCTGGCGGCAAAGCGTTGCCGGCCGCTGCAGCACTGGGTTGAGGCGTGACGCCACAGAACTGGTCGTAGTCGATCAGCTCGCGAACGGTCGGACGGTCACCGCAGACCGGGCAGTCCGGATCGCGCCGTACCTTGAGCTCCCGGAATCGCATCGCCCACGCGTCGTACAGCAACAATCGTCCGATCAGCGTGCCGGAGGCGCCGAGGATCAGCTTGATGGTCTCGGTCGCCTGAATGGTGCCGATCACGCCGGGCAACACTCCCAGCACGCCGCCTTCGGCGCAGCTCGGGACCAGACCTGGCGGAGGCGGCTCGGGAAACAGGCAGCGATAGCATGGGCCGCCGCGGGTTGCGAAGACCGAGGCCTGCCCTTCGAACCGAAAGATGCTGCCATAGGCGTTCGGCTTGCCGAGGATCACGCACGCATCGTTCACGAGATACCGCGTGGCGAAGTTGTCCGTCCCGTCGAGGATGACGTCGTACTGCTTGAACAGCGCCATCGCGTTTGACGACGAGAGCTTCATCTCGTGGGTTTCGATATGCACTTCAGGATTCAGCGCGGACAGGCGGGCGCGCGCCGACTCGAGCTTCGGCCGGCCGATGTCAGGCGTGCCGTGAATGATCTGGCGCTGAAGATTGCTGGCGTCCACCGCGTCGAAGTCGACCAGGCCCAGCGTGCCGACGCCGGCCGCCGCGAGGTACAACGCCGCCGGCGATCCGAGGCCGCCGGCCCCTACGCACAGGACGCGAGCGCCCTTCAGCCGCCGCTGACCATCGATGCCGACTTCCGGCAGGATCAGGTGACGGCTGTAGCGTTCGACTTCCGCGTTGGTCAGTTCCGGCGTGGTGGAGGCCTCGGAAGGCGATGTGTCCGACGCCGCTGACCCGCCAGCCACTGACGGCACGATGCTGATGGTGTCCCCTGCCTTCAGCGCCGTGGCCTCGCGATCGAGATAGCGGATGTCGTCGTCGTTCACGTAGACGTTCACGAAATGCCGCAACTTCCCGTCGTCGGCGTACAGGTGGCGCCGGAGATCGGTATAGCGGTTCGTCAATGTCGACAGGACTTCGCCGACCGTGCCGCCGTCGACCTCGACGGCGTCCTGCTGACCGGTATACGGTCGAAGCGGTGTCGGGAATCAGGACCCGGTGTGCCATCGCAACTCTCCCTCTGGGGTCAGGTCTTGAATTCCAGCGTTTTTCACGACCTGACCCCCAAAACCCCTTCATCGAATCCCGAACGATTATCCCGCAGCCACCAGGCGGTGACGTCGCCGGGCACGCCGTTGGTTACCGAGATGATCACATAGATGAAATTGGGCCACGCGTGCTCGAGATCGTACGCCGACGGCCGGGCGGGCTCGTTCGGGTGCGAATGGTAGAAGCCCAGCAGGTCCGCACCGAGCGCACTCGCGCGCGCTTCAGCGCCGCGATACCCGTCCGGCCCGATCCGGAACCGTCGCGCGGCACCGCTGGCGGTCGTATTCTCCATGGCAAACGCTTCGAGGATGACACCGCCGCGGCCGATCAGCGCACCACAACACTCGTGGGGAAACGTCGCCGCACCGTGACGGCGAATCGCCTCGATCGCGTCGGTGGCAATCGTCAGCCGACCGGTCACCCGTGGCGTCCGGCTTCAGCCGGACCTCCGTGTCCTCCTTCAGCCGGACCCCTCTGATCATCATTCACCAGAAACTCTCCGTGAGGTAGCGCGTTCCCGTGTCTGGAAAAACCGTGACAATCACCCCGTTGTCGATGCGGCTGGCCAGGTCCAACGCCGCCGCCATCGCCGCCCCGCTCGACACGCCGACGAGGAGCCCTTCCTCCTGCGCCAGCTGTCTCGTCGCGGCATAGGCCCGCTCCGTGGTGATCCGCACGTCCTCGTCGGCAAGCGCCGGATCGTAGATGCCCGGGCGTATCGCCGTTTCCATGTGCTTCAACCCCTCCATACCATGGAGCGGCGAATCCGGCTGCACGGAGACCAGGTGGATGCCGGCGCGATGCGCGCGCAGCCGTCGGCCAACTCCGACGAACGTGCCGCTCGTGCCGAGCCCGGCGACGAAGTGCGTCACGCGACCGCCGGTTTGCTCGAGAATCTCGCGTCCGGTGGTCTCGAAGTGCGCCCGCCAGTTTGCGTCATTGTTGTATTGATCGGCATAGAAATATCGATCGGGTTCCGCCTCGTGGAGACGCCTCGCCTCGCGAATGGCCCCATCGCTGCCCTCCATGGCACTGGTCAGCTCGATCTCCGCCCCGTACGCGCGAAGGATGCGCAGGCGTTCGGGCGTGACGCTTTCCGGCACGCACAGCTTCAATTTATAGCCGCGTGAAGCCGCGAGCATGGCATAGGCGATCCCTGTGTTTCCCGATGTCGCGTCAAGGATTGTCTTGCCGGCACGCAGCAGACCACGTCGCTCGCCCTCGTCGAGAATCGCCAGCGCGGCGCGATCCTTGACCGATCCACCCGGGTTCAAGAATTCGGCTTTCGCATACAACTCGACGCCCGGCTTCGCGAGCGCCTGGTGGCGCAGTCGCAGCAACGGCGTGCGGCCGATCGTCGAGCGTAACGTGCTGGTCGATTCGAGTGTCGAGCTGGCCATATCGTGTCACGCGCTGCATTCACCTTCCTGGACCGCGGGTCTGAACGCCGCCTCCTCGCCGAGATCGACGAAGTCCTCGGCAGTTGCCTCGCTCTGGGGACAGCCGGTCGAGTCCGCGAAGGGCATTCTTCACGATCGAGAGATCGACGCGGCGAAAGAACGCGAGCGCCGATTCGTCTCGCGCGTGACTCTCGTGGTAGAGAGCGACCAACCGATCGATCGCCTCTCGACACCGGCGTGCTGGAACCGTCGCCGCATGACGCCCGAACGTGGTAATGCCCTCTGCCGTGCCGCCGCCTACCATGACGAAGTAATGTGGCGCGGGACGCCCGCCTACCTTGCGCAGACTGCCCTGAAAGCCAATCCCCGCGATGTGGTGCTGCCCGCAACCGTTCGGACATCCGCTGATCTTGATGTTCAGTCCGGGCACGCGGGCCACCAGGTCCTCACGGCCTTCCAGGTACTCGGCCAGCACCAGCCCCAACCCGCGTGATTGGGTAACCGCCAGCCGGCAGGACTCCGCGCCCGGGCAACTGGTGACATCCGCCAGCGTCCCCGCACCGGCTCGGCCCAGTCCCGCCGCACGCAGGCTTCGAAAGAAAGCCGGCAGGTGCTCGTCCGGCACCCATCGGAACAACAGGTCCTGATCGATCGTGATCCGCACGGAGCCATCACCGAACGCCAGGGAAAGCTCGCCGAGCAGACGCATCTGCGCAGACGTCAGGTCACCCAGCAGCGTCGACACTGTGACCACGCTCCAGCCACGCTGGCTCTGCGGGCGGACGTTGGTCTGCGACCATCGGGCAAACTCGTTCCCCTCATTCGTAAGACGCGGCTCGACCCTGGGCAGGATTCCTGGTCCGCGCAACGGTGTGGTCGCTACGCGTGCAGCGATGGCGAACGGGGCTGGCGGCGTCGAGGCCCGCAACCGGGGGCGGCATCTCGACGGGTGGGCTGTCCGGGTCGAACGGCAGCGACGGAACCTCCAGCCGCGCGGGCCCTTTCAAACTCCTGCTCGAACTCGCGACGAAAGCCGTCCCACCCGAGAGACTTGATCAAGAACTTCAGGCGATTTCGCTGCTTGTGCTGATAGTCGCCAAGCCGGTGGAACACACGCAGAGTTGCCTCGGCGACGTTCAGAATCTCCGAGGCCGGCAGGAATTCGAAGAGCTCGAGACCAGCCCGGCAGACGGTCGAGGTGCCGCCGGCTACCGTGACCCTGAATCCCTTGATGGACTTCCCGTCGACGACGCCGTGCCGCGCGGTCCAGCCGATGTCGTTGATGCCGGTGGCGACGTGATCGACCGGGCACCCCTCGAACGCGATCTTGAACTTGCGCGGCAGGCTCGAGCTCAGCGGGTGCCGCAGCAGGTAGCGCGTCAACGCTTCCGCATAAGGGGTCACATCGAACGCCTCATTCGCCGCAACACCCGAATACGGGCAGGCGGTGATATTGCGCACCGAACTGCCGCATGCTTCCCGCGTCGTCAGCCCGGCCTCCCCCAGGTCGGCGCATGGCGAGCTCGATTTCGTGCAGCTTCACGAAATGAAACTGCATGTTCTGCCGCGTGGTGATGTGACCAAAACCGCGCGAGTACGTGTCCGCCACGTCGGCAAGCGCGTCCAACTGCGGGGGCGTCAGCAGACCCTGAGGGATCTTCACGCGCAGCATCTGCGCATCTTCGGCCTGCCGCTGACCGTAGGTCCCGCGAACCAGCCGAAACGCGCGCCACTCGTCGGGTCCGACCTCGCCACGCTCGAATCGTCCCAGCATGGTCACGAATTCGTCGATATCAGCCTCGTCAGCAAACGACACTCGCGCTCGACCGAGCGTGTTCCGATCGTCCATTGCTGCCATGATTGCTCCTGTTCACGCCGCCATGTTCATCCCACATCAACATCGCCCTGAGCCGGACGACATTCCCGATCACGACCGTTCCCGCACGTCGATCGCCGTCATCCGATTCCTCAGACCGCTCGTGTTGCAGCGCTTCGAGCGTCAACGTCTTCGTCTGCGCTGACGGCGTGGAAGCGCCGAGCAGAACCGCTGCAGGCGTCAGCCTGTTCCACCCGCGCGCGATCAGCAGGCACGCCACGTCCGCGATCTGCGCCAGGCCCATCATCACGACGACCGTGACGCTATTGGGCGACAGCGGTTCAAGAACCGGCCGGTACGCGTCCTCCGAGTGACCGGACACCACGACGAACCCTGACGCGAGTCCTCGATGCGTGACCGGGATGCCGGACAACCCCGCCGCAGCCACTGCCGACGTGATGCCAGGCACGACCTCGAACGGAATGCCCGCGTGAGCGAGGGCCAAGCGCCTCTTCCCCGCCCCTTCCGAAGACGAACGGATCGCCGCCCTTCAGCCGAACGACGCGCCTGCCTTGTTGCGCCGCACGAATCATCAGGCGGTTGATCGACGCCTGCGTCACGGCAGGACGCCCTGCCCGTTTGCCGACGAAGACCCGCCGCGCCGCCCGGGCCAGGTCGAGGACCCGACGATCGACCAGCGCGTCGTAGAACACCACGTCCGCCTCGGCGAGACACCGCGCCCCTCGAATGGTCAGCAGATCTCCGGATCGCCCGGACCAGCGCCGACAAGGGCGACGAATCCACCACGCCCAAGGTTCAGTCATCGATCCATTCACTGGACAGATCCGGGTGAGCGCTGCTCTATAGCATGCCTCACGAGCGCCTCGAGGAGCAACGGCCTGCGGTCGGCCATTGGCACGGCCTCGGCCAGCCACTGCTGCCGAGTTGTCCGTGCACACTGCATCCATCGCTCGAGATCGTCTGGAAGAACCGCCTCGAGCGCCTCGCGAATGAGCCCGGCGAGCGCCGGCGCGGCGCCGTCTGTAGAGATCGATATCGTGACGCCCGCGCGTCGCAGCACGGCGCCCGCGAATACGCTCGCGTTCTCGACGTCATCGACCGCATTCACGAGCAGGCCGCGTGCATGCGCCGCGGCGGCGACCTTGTGATTCACAGCCCGTGGCGCAGCCGCGACCACGAAACACACGCCGTCCAGATCGGATTCGTCGAACGGCCGCTGACGCACGTCCACGCCTTGCGAGCGGATCTCCGCGGTGACGTCGGGGGCCACAACCGTAACCAGCGCACCAGTTTCGACGCAGGCTGCGGAGCTTCTGTGTTGCCACCGCTCCGCCCCCGACGAGCAAGACGCGACGGTCCTGCAGGCGAAGAAAGACGGGTAGAACCGGCAACTGACCTCCCCGATGACGTCTATAGGTCCGGCTAAAGCCGGACACTACGGGGGCTACAACGGTCCGGCTAAAGCCGGACACCACGAAAACAAAAAAGCCCGGGGGCCGAATGGCCACCGGGCTTTTGGTCTCTCGAATCCAACCGATGCCGATCTATGGTGTCAGCATCGCTTCACTTTCACATTGGCAAGACCTCGGCCGCGCGGCCACCCGGGAATCCCGGGCAACAACATACGCATGCGACAACGAGGTACTGCACGACCGAAGACTACCGGCTCGCGCAGTCCGCTGTCAAGGCACGCATCGCCGCGTGCGCTGGAGCAACGTCGTGCGCTACTCTGACATCGATCGACTTCGTAGCGGGAGGACCTTCGTCGACTTGCAGAACCTGAACATCGTCGTGCCGGGCTCGATCAGCAATCTTGGGCCTGGATTCGACACATTGGCCGTAGCCGTCGAGCTGTTCCTGCGGATCCGCGTACTCGAAGTGCGCTCGGACGCACCGGATACGCTCGAGACGGTATTTCCGGCTGGTCCGCCATCGGGAGGCAACCGCATCGAGGTCGCGTGGAAACTCGCTCGCGAGAGGTTTGGAAAGCCAGCACCGGGTTTGCGCATCGAGGTCACCAGCGAGATCCCGGTGACAGCAGGACTGGGCAGCAGTGCCGCCGCAGCGGTAGCCGGCCTGCAGCTGTATGCCGCTGTGACCGAGGCACGCAGCGTTGGCGATCTGCTGTCGATGGCCAGCGAGCTCGAAGGACACCCGGACAATGCGGCGGCAGCCCTGCTTGGCGGCATGACGGTGAGCTGTCTGCGAGACGATGGACGGTTGATTGCGCGATCGTGGCTGCCGCCGAGAGGACCTGCGATTCGTCGTGGCGACACCGGTTGCGACGCTCGAAACCTCCCGCAGCCGGCGCGCGCTGCCCGAACAGGTCTCGCTGGCCGATGCGGTGTTCAACCTGCAGCGCGCGGTCCTGCTCGTCAAATCGCTCGATTCGGGCCAGTTCGACGATCTCCGCGAAGCGCTTCGCGACCGGCTGCACCAGCCCGCGCGGGCACCGCTCGTGCCTGCCCTGGCCGAGGCGCTGGCGATTGACCATCCAGCCGTGCTGGGGGTGTGCCTGAGCGGCGCCGGATCGTCCGTGGTCGCCTTCGCAACGGCCGAGCGGGCAGCCGAAGCGGCCGCGATGTTGGGCGAGGTGTATCGCCGGCTCGGCATCCAACATACGATAAGAACGCTGCGTGCGCATGAGCCCGCGGCCGCAACGACTCTGCATCACAGCATATGAACTTCAGCCTCCGCTGCCATCTTTGCCACGCCACGTTCGCCCCCGCGGCGTTCTGGGTTTGCGATCAATGCCTGGGCCCGCTGGAAGTCGCCTGGGACTACGCGGCCGTCGCGAAGGTCATCAGCCGCGACGCAATCGAGTCACGCCCGAGAAACCTCTGGCGATACCGGGAACTGCTCCCGATTGAGGGAGAGCCGCAAACCGGCCTCCACTCCGGGTTCACGCCGCTCGTTCGAGCCGATCGGCTGGCGGCGCGGCTCGGCGTGCGTGAGCTGCTACGTCAAGGACGACTCCGTCAATCACCCGACCTGTTCGTACAAGGATCGCGTCGTCTCGATCGCCGCGACCCGTGCCGTCGAACTCGGGTTTCGCGTGCTGGCCTGTGCGTCGACCGGCAACTTGGCTGGCAGCGTGGCCGCGCATGCGGCGCGCCTCGGGCTCTCGTGCTTCGTGTTCATCCCCGATGATCTCGAGGCCGCCAAGATCGCCGGCGCCGGCGTGTACCGACCCCGTATCATGGCCGTGCATGGCAACTATGACGACGTCAACCGGCTGTGCACGCAGGTCGCGGACCGCCACGGCTGGGGATTCGCGAACATCAATCTGCGCGCCTACTACGCCGAAGGTGCGCAAGACGTGCGCATTCGAGATCGCCGAACAGCTCGGGTGGCGGTTCCCGCAGCACGTCGTTTCGCCCGTCGCCGGCGGGACACTGTTGCCGCGCATCCTGAAGGGATTCGAGGAACTGAAGACCGTCGGACTCGTCGAGGGAACTGTCCCCGCGATCCATGCTGCGCAGGCGGCCGGCTGCGCGCCGGTCGTGAAAGCGTTGGAGAGCGGCGCGGAATTCCCCGAACCCGGTGAAGCCGAACACGATCGCGAAGTCGATCGCCATCGGCAACCCCGCAGACGGCTTCCAGGTCGTGCGCTCGGTTCGGTCGACGGGCGGCTCCGGCGCCATGGTCTCCGACGACGAGATCATCGAGGGCATCAAACTGCTCGCGGAAACAGAGGGTATCTTTACAGAACCGGCGGGCGGCACCACAGTCGCGGCCACACGGCAGCTGATCGAGCGTGGCGCGATCCCGCACCATGAATCGATCGTCATCTGCGTCACAGGCAATGGATACAAGACGACCGAGGCACTGAGCGGCCGGCTCGACGATCCGATTCGTATCGGTCGATCGCTCGCGGATTTCGAGGCAAGCCAGGCTGCGCCCGCGCTGACGGCAGGTTCCTAGCGAAATCGTCATGGCCACCTATCGCGCCGCGTTTCGGTGTGTCGCGGGGTGCTCTGGCGAGCACAGCCTGTGGCAACCGCTTGTACCAGTGTCCGCGATGCGGCGGCCTGCTCGAGGTCTCTCACGATCTGAACGCGTTGCGCGATCGGCCCGCCGCCGAGTGGAAGCGGACGTTCGACGACCGCTACAAGCGGACGCTCTGGCCGTATGGCTCGGGCGTGTGGGGCAAGAAGGAATGGGTCTGTCCCGAGGTTCGTGACGAGTCTGTCGTCTCCCTCGACGAAGGCGGCACGAACCTGCTGTGGGCGGAACGATACGGCCGCGAGCTCGGCCTGGACGATCTCTGGGTCAAGCAATGCGGCACGTCGCACACCGGCTCGTTCAAGGACCTGGGCATGACCGTGCTGGTGTCGGTGGTCAGGCAGATCATGTCGGACCACGGCGGGATCCGGGCGGTGGCATGCGCGTCGACCGGCGACACGTCTGCCGCGCTGGCCGCTTACGCAGCCGCCGCCGGGATCCCGGCCATCGTCCTGCTGCCGCGCGGACGCGTCACCGCCGCGCAACTCGTACAGCCCCTCGCGAATGGCGCGCTCGTCCTTTCCCTCGACACCGACTTCGACGGCTGCATGGCCATCGTCCGCAGGCTCGTTCACGAAGAGGGCGTCTATCTCGCGAACTCGATGAACAGTCTGCGGCTCGAGGGGCAGAAGACGGTGTCGATCGAGATCGTTCAGCAGTTCGACTGGGAAGCGCCGGATCTGGTGATCGTGCCGGGCGGAAATCTGGGAAACGTCAGCGCGCTCGGCGCCGGGTTCGACCTGATGCTCGACCTCGGCGTGATCGCGAAACGTCCGCGCATCGTCGTCGCCCAGGCGGCCGCAGCGAACCCGTTGTACCTGGCCTATCGAAATGGCTGGCGGTTCGAGCCCGTGACGGCGCAACCAACCCTGGCGTCAGCCATCCAGATCGGCAATCCTGTCTCGATCGACAAAGCCGTCCGCACGCTGCGCAAGTACGACGGGATCGTGGAGCAGGCAACCGAAAGCGAGCTGGCGGAAGCTGCCGCGCGCGCCGATCGCACCGGCATGTTCAACTGCCCGCACACCGGCGTAGCGCTTGCGGTGCTCGAAAAACTGATCGCACGGCGAGAGGTCGCCAGCACCGATCGCGTGGTGGTCATTTCGACCGCGCACGGGCTGAAGTTCGCAGAGTTCAAGGTCGGCGTATCACACCGGCCGGCTATCCGGCCGCACGACGGGCGGTACGCCAACCCTCCAGTCGAACTGCCAAACGACTTCGATGCGGTCTGCCGGGCTATCGACACCGCCCGCCTCCGCTAAAGCTACGGCGCGGCAGGCCTTCCCGCTAAATCACGCGCGGCAAGCCATGGACGCGCGCGATATCATAGGCCGCGTGAAAAAGAGCGTCGCCGCCGCCTCCATCCTGACAGTGTTCTGGTCCTTCGGTGGTGGCGCGCAGCAGGGGCCCGCGCCGTTCCAGATCGAGGAAACCACCATCGTCTCGATTCATGCCGCCCTGACGTCCGGGCAGCTGACGTGCCGGGGTCTGGTCGAACAATACCTTCGCCGAATCGAGGCGTACGACAAGAACGGCCCGGCCCTCAACGCCATCGTTCAGATCAACCCTGATGCTTTGAAGGAGGCCGAGGACCTGGATCGGCGCTTCAAAGCGAGCGGCCGCGTCGGCCCGCTCCACTGCATTCCCGCCATCGTCAAGGACAACTTCGAGACGATTGGCCTCCAAAGCGCTGCAGGGTCGCTGGCGTTGAAGGGATTCGTGTCACAGAAGGATGCCTTCCAGGTCAAGAAGATCCGGGAGGCTGGCGCGATCGTCCTCGCCAAATCCAACATGGCGGAGTGGGCGTTCACGCCGTACGAGACGGTCAGCTCGATTCTGCCGGGATACACGAAGAACCCGTACGCGCTCGATCGCGTGACCGCCGGATCGAGCGGAGGAACGGCGGCGGCTGTGGCGGCAAACATGGGTGCGATTGGCCTGGGAAGCGACACCGGCAATTCCATCCGCGGCCCGTCGTCACATCAGGCGCTGGTGGGAATCCGTTCGACGATGGGGTTGACGAGCCGCGGCGGGGTCGTTCCGCTCAGCGTGCTTGCGGATATCGCCGGTCCAATGACGCGTACGGTCACCGATGCAGTGGCCGTGTTTCAGGTGATCGTCGGATCCGGACCCTGACGATCCGTTCACCGTTCCTGGCTCGGCGGAGGCGCGCGCGTTCAGTCCGGGAAATCGTCCACGCCACCGTCACCAAGTACGCGGACGCGCTCGTTCGTGATGGTCTCAAAGGCGCCAGGATTGGCGTGCTCCGGCAGGCGTACGAGCGAGACACCACGGATCCGGAGATCGTTCAGGTCTTCATGGCTGCCGTGGACGATTTGAAGCGTGCGGGAGCGGTGATTGTGGATCCCGCGCGGGTCGACCTCGAACAGGTCCGGCGCGCACAGGACATCGGACCGTGTGCCGGGTTCAAGCACGACATCAACCGCTATCTGGCCGGCCATGGCGATCGCATTCCGATGCACAGCCTCGAGGAGGTCGATCCGCTCGCGCCAGTTTCATCCGTCCGTCCAGCGGCGCCTCGAGCAGTCGCAGGAAGGTCAGGTCAACGGTCTCGATTCGCCGGCGTGCGCGGCGGAGGCGGAGTACCGGGAGAAGGTGCGCGTGGCGGTGCTGAAAACGATGAACGAGCAGAAGCTGGACGCGCTTCGTCTATCCGACCTGGAGCAACCCTCCCCGGCTGATCGGAGACCTGAACACGCCGCACGGGGACAACAGCCAGTTCTTCTCGCCGACGACCGGCTTTCCGTCGATCAACGTCCCGATGGGATACACGCGTGGCGTCCTGCCTGCGGGAATGACGTTCTTCGGGCGCGCGTGGGACGAGTCAACGCTGATCAAGCTGGCCTACTCGTACGAACAGTGGACGAGCCACCGTCGCCCGCCGCCGTCGACACCTCCGCTGCGCTGACACGTAGCTCTCAGCATGTCGGCTGGTACCTGCTTTCTTCTCGACCCGCGCGAATCGGATATCCCACACGCGGTCCTGGCTGATGCTCAGGCCTGTGACCTGACCCTGTGCGCTGCGTTGAAAGCGCACGAATCCGATGCCGCCGGTGAATCCATCAGCATACGCGGGTGTCAGCCGAATGGTCGTGTCAGGCCGACGCTTCAGCACGAGCGCGTCGTTCTCCACAGCGGCCGTGAACGTGACCTCCGCTTCGGTGCTGACATATTCACCGGCGTAGTCGGACAACGGCTTCGGCTTGCGGTCGGCAGCCGCGAGCCGCTCGTACGGCTCGACGCTTCCGTAACCATCGATCAGCTTCAGCCGGGCGCCGTCGATCTCGACGCGGCGGCCATTCGAGGCGGTGAAGCGCGAGCCCGATTCAGCCTGCAGCGCTGCGCCCCCCTGAAGACGCACGGCGTTGCCGTCGCGGACGAGTTCGAGCGGTTCGCCCGTTTCGGTATTGCGATACAGACCGACCACCGCGTCGATCTCCTCGTTCTTCAAAGCGTAACGGTCCGCCGGCGCGCGCGATGCAGCCGCACTCGTGCCCGTCGTGATGGCCGAGCCCAGATAGAGGTCCGCGACCGCGTGCGCGTATTGCGTGGCCGCGCCGCTGCTGACGTTGCAGAGCACGCCGACCGAGACCTTCTGGTCCGGATAGTCCACGAGGTGCGCCCGATAGCCGGCCGTCGAGCCGCTGTGGCCGACCTCCCGTACGCCCTTGTAGGGTCCGATCATCAGCCCGAGCGCATAGCCGTGGGCGCGGCCGTCGTTGAAGCGCCCGGGCTCCTGCTGTTCGTTCACGAATGCGGCATCGCCCACCACCGGCCTGGCGAAATTCGCCGTCCACCTGAGCAGATCGCCGACCGTCGTCAGCAAGCCCGCCGTTGCCGTGCACGTTCTCGAACGGCATGTTCATGCGGAAGACTGCCACCTGCGTCCGAGTACGCGATCGCGCGTCCCTTGACGACGCGGGTGAAGTCGTCGCGCCAGGACGTGCGCGTCATGCTCAGCGGCTCGAAGATGCGCGTGCGGCTGAACTCGGCAAACGACTCCCCGCTCACTCGCGACACGATGATCGCCGCAAGGTTGTAGCCGCTGTTGCTGTACGAGTAGCGCGTGCCCGGACGGGAAATTGAGCGCGCGCTGCCGGCTGAGGATGTCGAGCACGTGCGCGTGGGTGTAGACACGCGTGGTTCGCGGCCAGCCGCCGATCCCAGCCACGCTGCCCCAGTCGCGCAGCCCGCTCGAGTGGTTCAGCATGTGCCGGATGGTGAGCGGCGCGCCGTAGTCGGGCAGCTCCGGCATGTACTTCCGCACCGGATCGTCCAGCGACAGCTTGCCGTCCTTGACGAGCAGGAGCACCGCCGCAGCCGTGAACTGCTTCGAGACGGAGCCTGCCTCGAAGATCGTGTCGGCGCGGTTCGCCGTGTCGTGCTCGAGATCGGCCATGCCGTAGCCCTTCTCCAGCACGCTCTTGCCGTCCACGCTGACGCCAACCGCGCATCCCGGCGTCGTCTGGTTCCACCGCGCGAAGACCTGGTCGACTTTCGGCTCGAGCGACGCGCTCTGCCGCGGTGCCGCCGTCGCCGTCATGATGCCAGCCGCCGCGATAGCCGCCGCAAGAGTCCACAGCCGTCGATTCTTCATACGTCAGTCCTGGATCTTGTTACCCCGGGGCTTGATTCGACACGCCTCGACCTGAATGTGCCCATTGCCCATTCAATCCGCAAGCCTCGCCTGTCGGAGAATCTCGCGGAAACTCGGCCGGGCACCGACGCTGAGCAGCCCGACGCGGAACAAGCGGGCGCCGAGCCGGATCGCAAACCAGGTGGCCACGAGCATCAGCACGATCGAGCCGGCAATTTCCCACCAGGCAATGGCGCTCGCATCCATGCTGGTGCGCATCATGATCGTGGGTCCGGCAGTGAATGGAATCCAGGTCAGGACACGGCCGAAGGTGCCGTGCGGCTCGCGGATCAATACGCCCATCATGATGAGCGGCAGCGCCGCCAGCAGCGACCAGGCCATCGCCAGCTGCTGCGCCTCGCGCATGTTGGACCCGAGCGAGCCGGTGCCCAGGATCAAGCTTCCGAAGAACAGAAACGCGATCAGGAACAGCGGCACTGACAGGGCGACTGACGACCAGGGGATCGACATGTTGGAGCTGAGCAGAAGCGGCACGACGCCGATGCCGGTGCCGAGCGCCATGAGCAGCCACACCGAAATCTGCAGCAGCCCGGCGCCAGCCAGACCGATCAGCTTTCCCGCAAGAATCTCCTGGGGATTCGCCGACGAGAGCAGTACCTCGACGACCTTGTTTTCCTTCTCGGTTGCTGTCCCCTGCATCAGATACCCGGAGGTCATGAGCACGGACATGAGAAACAGCACCGTGAACACGAGGGGAACCGCGATCCTGAGGGCTGAGGCCGCCCGGCTCCCATCCACGACTTCGCCCGTCCGCGTCACAGAGAAGCGGCGCGGATCCTTCATCGGGCTGACGAGACGTTCAGCAAGCGTCGGATCGACCCGTCCCGCCACCAGACGCTCGCGAACCAGGTTGGCGAACGCGCTCCGCGAATCGGATCCCGTCAGGCTCACCGTATCCGGCGAGTAGACGTCGACGACGCCGGAGGTCATGTAGTCCTTGGGGAGGACGAAGTAACCCTTGACGTCACGCGCGGCGAGCGCGGCCCGCGCCGCCGACTCGTTCGTAAACGGCCGGAAAATGAAATTCGAATCTTCGAGCGCCGCGTCGAGGCGCGCGCGTGCACCTGAGCCCAGGGCCTCCATCGCCTTCTTGAGCTCGTCGGAGAGCTGCACCTGCGGCGCCGCTACGTCCTCGGTGATCGACAACACCGCCGCCTCGTCGACGATGCCGTACAACGCCTTCTTGTCTTCGTCTTTTTGGGCAAAGTAGGCGGGGACCGCGACGATCAGGCCGTAGCCCGCCACGAAGAGCGGCATGCCGAAGGTGGCGATCAGATAGCCGGCGCGCTTGACCGCGGTGAGGAACTCGAACGTCGCAATCGTCTTGACCTTCTTCAGCGACGTCATGCAGCCTCCTCTCGCACGACGCGGAGGAAGATGTCCTCCATCGGCGCGAGCAACGGCTCGAACCGATCGATACGTGCGCCCGCCCGGATGAGATCAACCAACACTTCTGATGGCGCGCTGCCGTCAGCCAGGAGCAATCGAAACTCGCCGTCGCCTTCGTCCACAGAATTGACTACTTGTGGAATCCTGGGCAGCGGTTCCGGCGCATGGACGCGTACCTCGGGCAACGAATGCTTCCGCCTGACCTCGTCGACCGTCCCATACACGACGAGGCGTCCCTTGTTGATGAGCGCAACACGGTCGCACAGCGTCTCGACCTGATTCATGTGATGTGTCGAGAGGATCGTGGTGCGGCCCCGGTTCCTGCGCTCGAAGAGCAGATCCTGCACGAGGCGAACGTTGACCGGGTCCAGCCCGGTAGTGGGCTCGTCCAGGACGCAGAGTCTCAGGGTCGTTCATCAGGACCGAGGCGATCTGGACCTTCTGCGACATGCCTTTGCTGAGGCGGTCGACCTTCCACGTCGCGACATGCGGCAGTTCGACACGCGCCAGCCACTCGTTGGCTCGTGTGCGCGCCTCCGCGCGGCTGAGGCCCTTGAGCGCGCCGAAATAGGTCATCACGTCGAGCACGGCGAGCTTCGTGTAGATGCCGCGCTCCTCGGGCAGGTACCCCAGCCGATCGAGATGCGCGCGCGTCCTCGGCTCGCCGAACACGCGAACCTGGCCGGCATCAGGGCGAATGATGTCCATCAGGATTCGAATGAGCGTGCTCTTGCCAGCCCCGTTCGGACCGAGCAACCCGAAAATCTCACCGGCGTGCACGTCGAACGACACGCCGCGCAGCGCCACGGTCTGACCGTACGATTTGGTCAGGCCGTCGAAACCGAGAATCACCATGGCGGCGTAGAGATTACAGGACGCGGCCTCACCCGGCAACGGGTTAGAGGTTCGAAAGGGTCGACGAAGCAGCCGGACTCACCTGTTTCGCATCAGCGAAGCCGGCCCCTGAGGTCACCTTCGACAGGACCGCTTCGAGCATCGGCGTCATCATCTTGAGCTGGCGGATGCGAATCATCATGTCCCACGCCGGCTCGAACTTCTTCCAGCCCGTGGCATAAAAGAAGTGCTTCGCCGCGTGCTTCACGGAATCATGGGACGCGGACGCGCGGGCGATCGACGACCATCGATAGAACTCCCGGTACGCCCAGTTGTAGCCTCGCTCGAGCGCGGCCGGCGAAAGCCGCGCCGGGACGATAGACGACGTGACGCGTGTCGTACAGGTCCCAGTTCCGCGTAGTGAGCCGGCCCTGTTGTTCCATCCGAGCGTAAAGGCCCGTCCCGGGATAGGGCGTCTGGATGTGAAACGTGGCCGTCGTCAACCCGTGCGCAACGGCCCAATCGACGGTCCGGCAAAAGACATCATCCGTATCGTCGTCCATGCCGAATACAAAGCTGCCGTTGATCATGATGCCGAGCGAATGCAGGCGGCTGGTGACCGCTGAGTAGTCGCGCCCGAGATTCTGGCGCTTCAGGCTGCGTTCGAGGTTTCCCGGCGTCAGCGTCTCGAAGCCGACGAACAGGCTGCGGAGCCCCGCTTCGGCGGCACGCTCGATCAGATCCCCCCGCAGGATGGAGTCCACCGTCGCGGCTCCCTGGAACAACCTCCCCATACCGCGCATGCCCGCGAACAGGGCGCGCGCGAAATGTGGGTTGCCGAGCAGATGGTCATCCAGAAAGTAGAGATGCCTGCCGGGCAGACGATCGATCTCAGCGAGGGCATCGTCCACGCGCTGGGTATAGAAGGTCCGGCCGCCGCGGAAGAACGCGTCCTTGTAGCAGAAGTCACAATGCTGTGGGCAGCCGCGGGTCACGACGATCGAGTTGGGAACGAGGTAGTTGCGACGCCTGATCAGATCCCGTCGAATCGGTGGAACGGTGTCGAGCGTTCGACCGTTCGATGACTGATAGAGGGGCTGCGGGTGACCGGCTCGGAAGTCCTCGAGAAATTGCGGGAAGGTCTGCTCCGCGGGGCCGAGCACGATGGTATCGGCGTGTGGCGCTGCTTCGTGAGGCAGCGAGGTCACGTGCAAGCCGCCGAGCACGACGTACGCGCCCTTCGCGCGGTAACGATCTGCGATGCGGTACGCGCGGTAGGCGTTGGTGATGTAGACCTGAATCAGTACCAGGTCGGGGTCATCGTCTGTGGTCAGACACTCGACGTGTTCGTCGACGAGGACCGCCTGGTCGCCGGGGCTCAGATATGCGGCGAGCGTCGCGAGGCCGAGCGGCGGAAAGAGCGAGTACTTGATTGGCCGCCAATACGGACTGGTAGCCTCGGTCAGGGCTGGCAGGATCAGTTTGACCCGCAGGTCTCGTCTCCGTCGTGGGCATACTTTGTATTGTAAAGTAATCGCACGCAGAGAGCCAGCACGGGATTTCGCAGCGCTATTTCAGGCGGAAACGGATCGCATAGTGACCGGGCACGACGGCGCTCTCCCCGGCCGGGGTCAAGCCGGCGGCCGTCGCGGCGGCGATCACGTCCTCGGCTTCGACACCGCTGCGGTCGGCGCCCGAGCCGGTCTGCGGAAAATCGACGATGAGGAGGAGACCGCCTGGCTTCAGCGCCTTGACGGCCGACGCCAGCATCTCTTTCGGGCGATCGAAGAACGAGTAGGTATTGACCATGGCGATCGCGTCAACCGACGCCGGCTCGAGACCGGACGAGGCCGTCTGGCCTTTGACCGCCGCGAAATTGGTCAGCCCCTCGGCCTTGGCGCGATCGTTCATGTAGGCGACCATCTTGTCGTCGAGCTCGGTGGCGATGACGCGGCCGCCAGGGGCCACCTGTTGCGCAATGACCCGCGAGAGGAAACCGGAGCCAGCGCCAATCTCCGCGGCGGTCATCCCCGGCTTCAGCTCCATGAGCCCGGCAATCGCCACGCGATACCTGAACACCGCCCTCGACGGTTGCTCGAACTGCTCCGCCATCGCCACGGCGGTGCGGTCCTTGTACTGCTGCGCCCAGATGTTGCGGGATGCCTCCTGCGCGCTGGCCATCCCCAGGCTGGACAGCAGCAGCCCTGCAACGATCGAACGGCGACGGGATCCCGCAAGGAAAAGCGTCAGGGACATGTGCCTCATTTGACGATCTGATACAGCTCTATGGTGTTGCCGTCGGGATCACGAATGGCCGCGTTCACTCGCGCCCATCAGCTCGCCATGCCCCTGCCCACCCCCGCCTCGCCAATGGCCAGCGCCCATTCAACGCCCGGACGGCCGCCAAAAGCAAGCGTGCGGGGACGAGCGGCAACTAGGAGGCATGAAATACTGGGGAGTGGAAAACGCCGGACGCGTCACGCGGCCGAGACAGCCACGATCCAGTTCCTCGAAGTCACCGCGCTCCACGAAGCGGGTGACCGTCGTGTCGAGACATTCGAGACCCAGCAAACCGGCCCGGGAGTGGCCGCCGAAGGGAATCTCCAGGAGCCGGCTGTTCGACAGCGTTCGCGCCACCTCGGCGCCGTGCGCGGGCGGCGTCACCGGATCGAGCGTGCCGGAGAGGATGAGGACTGGCACGCTGGCGGTCACGGGCCGTCCGCGCCAGTCCGGCTCCGCGCCGCGCGGCCACTCCTTGCAGGCGGCGCGTTGCTCCCGAATCCGATAGGACCCGAGATACGTTGGCTCGTCGCGCGTCTCGGCACTGGCGGACACGAATGGCACGTCCTCCGCGCAGGTGATCGAGAGATAGAGCCCGTCGAACGTCCCGGACTCCCGATGGCGGATGAGGAACTCGGCGATCGGCGCGAAGTTGCCGCGCGCCGCGTCGTGGAGGAACCGTGGAACGTCTCCCGCGGACCGTGAGACGTACATCATGTAGCGGATGGTCTCGCCGACGTGATCGCGGGTCAGCGTCACCTGCGCCGCTCTGCCGCCATCCGGATGGGCGACGATCGCCGTGACCGATTCGCGTTTGAGCCGATCGAAGACCGACTGCGTGTCGGCGCGGAGATTCGGGTACGCCGTTGCGCAGGCTGGTGTTCGTGCGCATTCGTCGAGCAGCGCATCGAGGCTCTGCTGCGCCAGGCAGGCCGAAATCTTCGGGCATGGGCACCGACGGCGGAACCGGACCATCGAGCACCACCGCGCGGACACGCCGTTCGTACTTCCGGACGTACTCCATGGCGAGGCGGGTCCCATACGAACCGCCCATCAGGTTGATCGCGTCGAACGCGAGCGCCGCACGGATGTCCTCGAGGTCTTCGACCGATGCCGCAGTCGTGTACTGGGTCAGATCCGCGCGCACGGCCAGTTCGTCGCGACACGCACGCACCTTGTCGGGGGGCAGGAATTGCTGGAAATAGCTCTGCGGATCCGCGGGTGGACCATAGAAACGGCAGTCGAAGCCATTCGAGCGTCCTGTTCCCCGTTGATCCGCCAGCACGATGTCGCGCGTGCGGTGCAAACCGGAGCGAGCGGCCATGCCTATCAGATCTCCGGCCGCCTGACCGGGCCCGCCGGCGAGGAAGAATACGGGATCTGCGGCGCGCCCGGCATCCGTTGCCGGCAGAATCAGGATATGGAGAGGGATCGTGCGGCCGCTGCGCGTCGCCCTGTTCTCGTAGACCGAGAGCGTGGCACAACGCGAGCCCGGCGGCACCGTTCCTTCGCAGGTGACGTCGACGAGCGTGCCGGCCGGAGCGCCGTGGAGGGTCTCGGATCGGCAACCGCCACAGCCGACAGCGACCGCGAACAGGGTCGCCGCCGCACCGCCTCGCCACCTCCACCTCATCTGCGTCTACGGCTTCTGATGGGTCTTGATGTACTGCCGCGCAAACTCTTCGAGATGCGGCCCCTGTGTCAGCCCCACTTTCTTCGCCTCGACCAGCGCATCATCGAACGTCATGCCGTCGCGCAGCACCCGGCGGATCATCCAGAAGGCGCTCACGCGGATGGCCGCCGTGCAGTGAATGAACATGGGCCGGTTCGACGGATCGTCGGTGATCCGCAGGAATTCATCGGCGTTCGCATCGGTCGGGTTCTGGTAGTTCACGGGGATATTGAAATACTTGAGCCCGGCAGCTTTCACGGCCTCCTGCTCCTCGTCGGCACGATGCTCGCCCGGCTGACGAAGGTTCAGGACCGCCTTGACGCCGTCCGCCTTGAGCTTCGCAAAGTGCTCGACCCGCGGCTGACCGCCCGTGCAGAACTCGGGCGTGACCTGCATGAAATTTCGAATGTTGCCAGGGTCGGCCTGCCCGGCTGGCGTCTGGAAACCAAGAATCCCGGAAACGAGGAGGAGGACTGTAAGCATGCCGTAACTATCCTTCCACTCCCCTGCCGCGTGCAACGGCGTTGTGACAGCCGGGTCGTCCCCGAGGTCCGGCCAGGCCCCCTAGGTCCGGCTAAAGCCGGACGCCGCGATGATCGGTCCGGCTTGAGCCGGACGCCACAACTGACTCGCAGGGGTTACGATGGTACCGTGACCAAGCGGCTCGCAATACTCGTCGGCGGCGGTCCCGCCCCTGGCATCAACAGCGTCATCAGCGCCGCAACGATCCGGAGCCGGCTCGACGGCGTCGAGGTCGTCGGGATTCGCGATGGCTTCGAGTGGATCATGCACGGCGACATCGATCACGTGCAGCCGCTCGACATCGACCAGGTGAGCCGCATCCATTTCCGTGGCGGCTCGCACATCGGCATCTCCCGCGCGAACCCGACGCTCGATCCGGAGCACCTCGAGAACGCCGTCATCTCGCTGCTCAGGCTCAACGTCTCCACGCTCATCACGATTGGCGGTGACGACACGGCCTACTCGGCGATGAAGCTCGAGGAAAAGGCCGAGGGCCGCATCCATATCGCACACGTCCCGAAAACGATCGACAACGATCTCGATCTGCCGCCGCACGTGGACACCTTCGGCTTCCAGACCGCGCGGCACAACGGTGTCGAGATCGTCAAGAACCTGATGGTGGACGCGAAGACGACCTCGCGGTGGTACTTCGTGATTGCCATGGGCCGCAAGGCCGGTCACCTGGCGCTCGGAATGGGCAAAGCGGCAGGCGCGACGCTCACGCTGATCCCCGAAGAGTGGGCCGGTCGATCGATCCGCCTCAAGGCCCTTGTCGACACGCTCGTCGGCGCCATCGTCAAACGCCTCAGCTACGGCAGACGTGACGGTGTCGCCGTCATTGCCGAGGGGCTCGTGCTCGATATCGACCCGGACGACCTCGCCCAACTCAACGACGTCGAACGGGACGCGCACGGCCACGTCCGCATCGCCGAGGTGAACATCGGGGAGATCCTCAAGTCGGAGGTCCAGAAACGTCTGCGCACGTTCGATCTCAAGACGACCATTGCCGCCAAGAACATCGGCTACGAGCTCCGCTGCGCCGACCCGATTCCGATGGACATGGAATACACGCGGGACCTGGGCTACTGCGCGGCCAAGTACTTGCTCGCAGGCGGCAACGCCGCCATGATCTCCATGCAGGCCGGCCACTTCGTCCCGATCCCGTTCAAGGAAATGATCGACGGCCAGACCGGGCGCACACGGCTGCGACTGGTGGACATCAACTCCACACGCTACGCGATTGCCCGCCGCTACATGATCAGGCTGCGCCGTGACGACTTCGAGGATCCTCACGAGCTGGCCAAGTTCGCCGCGACCCTCGGCCTCTCACTCGAGGAGTTCCGTCGCGAATTCGAATACCTGATCGAGCTCGAACCACCTCCGCTCGACGTTGTCTTTGAACGCAGTCTGGCACCCTAGCACCCTTATGCTTCTTGAAAACCGGCCCGCCACGAGATCCCGGCGGTGGACGTCCTCCGCCATGCTGCCCGCAGTCGTGGCGCTTTCGATCGGCTTCATCACGGTCAACGGCGCCGCTCACCAGCAGATTTCGTCTGCCGCACCGAGTCACACGCAGGTCGTGCTGCTGGGCACCGGCAACCCTCCTGCCGATCCTGACCGTTCAGGGCCAGCGACAGCTGTCGTCGTGAACGACACGCCGTACCTCGTGGACATGGGCGCCGGGGTCGTGCGCCGGGCGAAATCAGCCCTCGTCGATAAGGGCGTGGCCGGGCTGGACCCAGTGAAACTACGCGTAGTCTTCGTCACGCACCTCCATTCCGACCATACCGTCGGCTACCCGGACCTGATGCTGACGCCGTGGGTAATCGGACGACGCGTTCCTCTCGAAGTGTACGGGCCCAGCGGGATCAAGGCGATGACCGAGCACCTGCTCGAGGCGTACCGTTCGGACTTCGAGACGCGAAAACGGGACCGTGAGTTGTACACAGTGGGCGCATTTCCCGAGGGCCACGCGGTGAACGCCTACGAGATCCGCCCGGGTGTCGTCTACAAGGACTCCAACGTCACCGTGACGGCCTTCGCGACGAAGCACGCGATGGAGAGTTACGGATATCGGTTCGACACGCCCGACCGCAGCATTGTCATCTCAGGTGATACCAACCCCACGCAGGCGACGATCGACGCGTGCCGCGGGTGCGATGTTTTGATTCATGAGGTCCTGACGCAGGAGTGGCTGGCAAAGCGTGCGGACTTTCAGGGTTATGCGGCGCAGCATCACACAACGACCACGCAACTCGTCGAGTTAGCGGCCAAGGCAAAGCCGGGGCTGTTGATTCTCTACCACGCCTCGCTATCTCTCCGGCCAGCCGTCGATTCCGAACGGTCGACGCCTGCGACCCTGCTCCGTGAAATGTCGCCGTACGCGGGACGTGTCGTGATCGGACGCGATCTGGACGTCTATTGACCGTGACCAGTAGTGGGGTCAGACCCGTGAGGTCAGACACTGGTGTCAGACCCCACTCCGACCCCGGTCTGACCCCTACTCCGCGCGCAGGGCGCGGACGGGGTCGAGACGCATGGCGCGCCGGGCGGGGACATAGCTGGCGACGAGCGCGACGAGCTGCGATCACGGCAGGCACGATGACGAACGTCAGCGGGTCGGTGGGAGTGACGCCGAAGAGCAGCGTGTTCATTGCGCGTGTGAGCAGCCACGCGCCGCCGAGGCCGAGGGCTGCGCCGGCGACGGCGAGACCGACCCCCTGACCGACGATCAGCCGCAACACTCGCCCCGGCTGCGCGCCGAGCGCCATCCGGATGCCGATCTCGCGGCGGCGTTGCTCGACGGCATAGCTGAGCACGCCGTGGATGCCGATCGCCGCGAGGAGCAACGCCACACCAGCCAGCAAGCCAAGGACGAGCATGGTGAAGCGCCGTTCGGAGACCGACCGGGAGACAGTCTCCGTGAGTGGCTCGAGACCGAACACCGCAAGCGCTGAGTCCTGCTCCCGAATCACGCTGCGAATGCTGGAGGCGAGCGCAGCCGGATCACCCGAGGTTCGAAGAAGCACGACACCGTTGACCGACGGCGCCTGCGTGTGCGGCGCATAGACGGCGATCGGCGGCGCTTCGGCGATCCCGTGGAAGCGCTCGTTGCCGACGATCCCGACGATCGTGCGGCGCGCGCCCCAGAACGCGATCTGCTTTCCGAGAGGCTCCTGGGATGCGAAGAACCGCTGCGCCGCAGCTTCGTTGATCACGATCACCGGCTGCGAATCTGTCGTATCGGACTGCTGCAGCAGCCGGCCGCGCACCAGCGGAAGGCTGACGGTCCGGAAGTACGTGTCGCTCACCCGCCTGATCGAAATCTCGGGCCATGTTCGCGCCTCTGCTTCGCGTCCGACGACGACGAAGGAGTTCGTGAACCCGGGGTCGAGCGGATGATGGCCGGCGATCGCCGCGGATTCCACACCCGGCAGCGCGGACGCCCGGCGAAGGACGCCGTCTGCGAACGCATGGACCTCGTTGAAGTGTGGCCATTTCGAAAAGTCGGCGGGATACCGCGCTTGCGGAAGCTGATACTCGGCTTTGAGAATTCCGGCGGCCTTGAACCCTGGATCGACCTGCTGCAGGCGCCAGAAGCTGCGAATCAGGAGCGACGCGCCAATGACGAGCATCACGGCCAGCGCCGACTCGGCGACGACCAGCGCGGAGCGCAGGCGGCCACGTTCTTTGCCGTCGGACCCACCGTGCCCGCCTTCCTTGAGATTGCCCTGCAGGTCGAACCTGAACGCCTGCAACAGCGGCACGAGACCGAAGACCGTGCCGGCGAGGAGCGAGACGGCCAGCATGATCGCGAGGACCCGCAGGTCCACCGACGCGTCGGCGATACGAGGAACGTCGGCTGGCGCGAGCCCGACGAGGCCGCGAAGAGCGAGCACCGCGACGCCCGCGCCAAGCGCGGCCGCCATCAGCGCGAGCAGCACGCCTTCGGCGATGAACTGGCGCGCCAGTTTCGACATTCCTGCCCCCAGCGCGAGTCGCACCGCCACCTCGCGCCGCCTGGCGCTTCCGCGCACGAGCAGAAGATTGGCAACGTTGACGCACGCGACGAGCAGCACGAGCCCCACTGCCGCGAGCAGCACCAGCAATGCCGGCCGCACGGGGCCGAACACCACCGACGACAGCGGCTCGACGAAGATTCCTCGGGCAGCGTTCTCACGAAACGCCCGCTCGAGATCGGCCGAAATCGACGCGAGCTCCGTTTGCGCAGACGCGACGTCCGCGCGCAGGCGCCCGACCATGATGATCGGATGCGTCGAGCGCGGCATCGTCTGGGCGCTCTCCTGGAACGGCAGCCAGATGTCCACGCCGGCTCGCGCACCACGATCCGCGAACGAGCGGGAATAGTCGGCGGCCGAGAGGATCTGAAACACGCCAAACTCTGCGCTGTGCGGCATGATGCCGACGATGGTGTAGGGGGCGTCGTTCAACATCAAGGGTGCGTCCGATGGCGGCCGGGTCGCGGGCGAGCGCTCGCGTCCAGAAGGCTTCGCCAATGACCACCACGCGCGACCCGCCGGGAGCCGTTTCCTTTGCGTCGAAGCCTCGTCCGGCGAGCGGGCTGATGCCAAGCAGCGGCAGCAGATCGTGGGTCGCCTCGAGCGCTTGCAGCCGGATCGGCTCACCCTGTGCGGGAGCGAAGTTGACTTCCGAGCCCATGAACGCGGCGATCTGTTCGACCTGCTGGGCGCGCTGCTTGTAGTCGAGATAATCGGGCAACGACCCCGGCTCGCGCGTCGTCCCGGAATTCCGATCGGTCTCCCAGATGACCGCAACGTGGTCGATGTCGCGAACGGGCGCCGCACGCAACAGCACCGTGTCGATCACGCTGAAGATGGCTGTGTTGGCGCCTACTCCAATCGCGAGCGTCAGCAGTGCAACAATCGTGAAGGCGGGCGCGCGGCCGAGCGCACGTGCGGCAAGGCGGAAGTCGTGGCTCCACATGCGGAACGCTCCTGTCGTTTGCCTGAAACCCCGCTTCGCGGGGCGGCCGTCTTGGATGAGGACGCTTGCTTCGGAGTCTGGGCAAGTTCCCGCAGTGAAGACGGCTAATGCTAGAAACCTAGCATCTTGGACGGTACGCCGCTCTGGAAGGTTTGAACGCCGGCCCGAACGACAGTCCAACGCCCAATCGGCCTCTCCGGCAAACACCCGAATGTGAGATCACGTTTGACGTGCGACGGAACGTCACGGCATCAATCGATGCACTGACTCCGCACGTTCTTCCGAAATCGACTCGATTCTTCAAATCGAGTTTCATTCTCAACCGTTCGCGGGAAATCCGGCAGCGGTCTGCATCCTTGGCGCGCAGGTCGACGGCGCGTGGATGCAGCGCGTTGCGCGCGAAATGAACCTGTCCGAGACGGCGTTCCTTCGTCGTCAGGAAGAGGGGTTCGAGCTGCGCTGGTTCACTCCGGCTGTCGAGGTGGACCTGTGCGGACATGCGACGCTCGCCAGCGCGCATGCGCTGTGGGAACTCGGCCACCTGCGTGGAGACGAGATGGCGCGATTCCATACGCGCAGCGGGCTGCTGACCGCCGAACGGCGCAATGACTGGATTGAGCTCGACTTTCCTGCAACGCCACCCGTCGAGGCGCCCCCGCCTCCCGGCCTGCTGGCGGCGATTGGCGTCTCGCCCGACATACGTCGGGCGCAGCCGTTTCGACTACATCCTCGAAGTCGACAATGAGACGGTCGTGCGCGACGTGCGGCCGGACTTCGCGGCGCTTCGCGGCGTCGAAACCCGGGGTGTCATCGTCACCAGCCGGTCCTCGACACCCGAGCGGGATTTCGTGTCCCGCTTCTTCGCGCCCGCCTCCGGCGTGGACGAGGACCCCGTGACCGGATCGGCGCACTGCTGCCTCACGCCGTTCTGGAGCGCCCGCCTGAAGAAGGACGCGATGGTTGCACACCAGATCTCAGCAAGGGGCGGCATTCTGAGGGTTCGAATCGAGGGCGCGCGCGTCCGGCTTTCGGGTCAGGCCGTGACCGTACTTCGCGGCGAACTGCTGGCGTAAACTCAAGACATGGTCACTCGACGCTCGCGCGCCGACGAGGCTGAAGCCGTAGCGGCGCTCATCACGCTGGCATATCGAGTCGAAGCGTTCTTCGTCACCGGCGATCGCACCGACGCGACAGACGTTCGCAGCGCGAATGCAGCGCGGTGAATTCCTCGTGGTCGAGGATCCTCCCGGCGTGCTGGCTGGTTGTGTCTACGTCGAACTGCGCAGCGGTCGTGGGTACTTCGGCATGCTCTCGGTCGATCCCGCTCGTCAGGGTCATGGCCTCGGCCGGACCCTCGTCGCAGCAGCGGAAGCACGCTGCCAGGCCGCCGGCTGCGACGAAATGGAAATCGAAGTCGTCAATCTCAGAACGGAACTGCCGCCGTTCTACCGTCGGCTTGGCTATGCGGAAGGCGGCACGCGTCCGTTTCCATCGGACGAGCGCGTGACGCAACCGTGTCATTTCATCGTGATGAACAAACCGCTGGCGTCGGTGACGCAATCATCGTCCGACTAATCCACTTGTCCAGCTCAACCGCGCATTGACGCTTCTGCAATACGACATGCCGTGGCGGATCGTCCAAACTTCACGACGCATCCCTGCCAGTTACGAAAAACGTGCGGCAAATTCTCCGGTGAGTGATGGCCGCGAGTTTGCAATAAGGATCGGCATGGGTGCACGACGAGTTCTCGATCGACAGGCCGGTCAGGTTCCAGAAATCCGCGTGGAAGGCGACAACGTCACGTTCTGCCTCGACATCGCGGGCACGGGAAAATCGCGACGTCTTGTGCTTCGCTGCGACGCCGAGGGAAATGTCTGGGCATCGGTGGCGGAGCAGAACACTGGCGCGCGACGCAAGAACTAGAGCCAACCTCACTGCCGATCTCATTTCTGGCCCCCTCGGCAATCTTCCCGGGGCCAGAACAAAACTCCTCACGACCAGAACACGCGACTCTCAGGGGTAGAATCCATGCAGGAGACACCCCCTGACGTCACTCTTCGCCACCGCTTCACTCGCACAGCGCATCGAGCGCGCTGAACGCCAGCTGATTGCCGAAGGCGCGTCGGCTGCCAACGCTCGGCTCGAGCGAGCCGCTCTGGTCGCTCCGATCGCCGGAGGCGCGGCGGTATTCGTCGAGCCCGGATCGCCGTTCAACAAAGTCGCCGGTCTCGGCTTCGATGGCGTGCCTGAGGACGGTGCGCTCGACGAGCTCGAGCGCCAGTTCGACGAGCGCGAGTGTCCGATTCAGGTCGAACTCGCGTCGCTCGCCGATCCCGCGATCGCCAAGCGACCTCACAGGCCGCGGTTACGAGCTCATCGGCTTCGAGAACGTGCTGGGGCTGCCGCTGGCGCAGGACGTCATCGACAGCCTGCCGCAAGGCCCGCCCGACCGATCGGTCGTCGTCCTGCGCGCGGGCCCCGCTGAGGCTGACGGCTGGATGCACGCGGTCACGACCGGGTTCCTCCACCCGGACACGTTCGATGGGCCGGCCAGTCACGAGTCGTACGAGCGGGAGTTGCTCGAGCGGATCTTCGCCGACATGAATGCGGTGCCGACCTACGAGCGGTACATCGCTCAGCGTGACGGCGTCCTCGCCGGCGGCGCCAGCCTGCGAATCGATGAGGGTATCGCTCAGCTCTGCGGCGCGGCCACGCTGCCCGAACACCGGCGGCACGGCGTGCAGACAGCGCTGCTGCATCACCGCCTCGTCAAGGCCTCGCGCCGCGGCTGCGATGTCGCCGTCGTCACGACGCAACCCGGATCGAAATCACAACAGAATGTGCAGCGGTTCGGTTTCGCGCTGCTCTACGCGCGCGCGATTCTTGTGCGGCCTGTCGGGGGTGGGAAAGAAACGCGTCAATTCCCAACTTCCAACTCCCAACTCCCAAAGGACTCAGAGTCGACGGCCTGAGAACTCATTGGGAGGATTCATGAATCTCCGCTCACCCGTCGGATGAAAATGGGGAGGTTCCTGGGCCTGGAGTGTGACGGTGCTGACGGATGTGGCAACGATCACGAAGCGCCGCGACGTGCGCGACGTCAATATGTTTGGTGTCGTGGTCGTCGTGGTCGTCGCGATCGTTTCCGAGAATTCGCCAGGCCGTCGTCAGGTATCGACAGCGAACAAGCTGTGGTATTCAATTTCTGGGCAGTTTGGAGTTGGAGGTTGGGAGTTAGCTCTGTCCTCTCTCGACAGGAAATCCCCGCTCGTTCCAATCGACCATTCCGCCAACGACGAGCCTGACGTCGCGGTCGTGACGGCGAAGAATCGAGGCGACGAGCGAGCTGCGGACTTCATCCCCACAAATGACCGCCAGCGCGCCGTCCGGAGCGTCGCCGGCACGGGACCACGCTTCGGTCCAGGACAGCCACGAGGCACCCGGCACGTGTGCGTGCTTGAACTCGAAGCGATCGCGCGCGTCGACAGTCACGAGTGAGGTACCGGCCTCTTTGAGGTCGTCGACGCTGATGACGGTGATCGTCCCGGTCGGCAACCCCGCGGCACGCCAGCCCGCCAGGCCACCCTCGAGATGTCCAAGGACGGTGAAGCCCGGCATCGCGCATCAGATCGACGGCGACTTTTGCGATCGCCTCAGGCTCGGCATGAACGATGTACTGCGGCTCGCGCGAGAGCGCCATGTCCGCACGATCGACGAGATCCGCACGGTTGAATTGCAGGTTCACGGCGCCGGGGACGTGGGCTTTCGCAAAAACCCGAGGCAATCGCATGTCGAGAAGGACCGCACCGGACTGTTGCGCCGCGGCGACCTCGAGCGGCGTCATACGGCCGCCTTCGCCTCGGCGGTCAGGCCCAGGTTACGTGACTTGATCCCAGCGTAGTTGCCTGGGAACGGTTTGGCGGTTTCCTTGACGAATCGCGCGAACGCCTCGGCATCGGGCTGCTGCATCGCCTGGTTGAAGCGCTTCTCGAAGTAGATCGTCGACGCTACCTTGCCACTCATGTTGATGCCGCCGCACGCCGAACCGCCGTAGTGTCCCGGGTAGACCTCGACGTGCTCCGGCAGGGTGAATAGCCTCGTCTTGATCGACTCGGTACTGCAGCCGGGCGCGCTCCGCTTCGTCCAGCACGTCGAGCGCCTGATCGCCGATGAGCAAATCCGGGCGCCCCACGTCGCCAACGAAGAGTGAGTCACCCGTCAGGACGAACCATGGCTCGGCGCCGCGCGCGCGATCGGTGACGACGAACGAGGCATGCTCGGGCGTGTGGCCAGGCGTCGCCAGTACCTGCACATGGACCTGACCGAGCTTCAGCAGCTGTCCGTCCTCGAGCGGAGTGAACGCGTACTTCACTGGGGCGGTGTGGAACAGGCAGTGCTCGGCACCCATGGCCTCCGCAAGCTCCCGGGCGCACGAGATGAAGTCAGCATGGATATGCGTCTCGAGCACATGCGTGACCGCCAGCCCGCGGTCGGCCGCCTCGATCACGTAATGATCGACGCCGAGGTCGGCAATCGGATCGACGACGAGCGCCTCCTTCGAGCGAGCGCACCCGACCAGGTACGACGCCTGACCGAGCTTCTCGAAGCGAAACTGCCTGAAGATCACTCCTCGTCCTCCCCTTTGCGCACGTAAAACACGAGCACGCCGCCGTCATCACGCCACTCGAGCAGCTCGTTCCCGCTGTCTTCCGCCCATGCGGGAAAGTCGGCGATTGCGCCGCGATCGGTCGCGATGACTTTCAGGATCTGACCTGTCGCGAGCGACTTCATTTCTTTGCCCGCCTTGACGATGGGCATCGGGCACAGCAGTCCACGGGCATCGAGCGTTTTGTCTTCGGTGATGGCGGCCATGGTGATCTTTCGCTTGAGGCTGCAGCGGTCAGACGAACAAGGTGACGTGCGACTTGCGCGCGTCGGACAGAAACGCGGCGGCACCGCCAAACTCGACGCCCTCGATGAAGTCTTCCTGCTTCAACCCGAACACGTCCATCGTCATCTGGCAGGCAATCAGCCTGACCTCCGACTCGCGGGCAACATCGATCAGCTCGCGGATACTGGCCACGCCCTTCTTGCTGAACATCGACTTCATCATGCCCGTCGCCATGCTCTTCATGCCCGGCAGCGCGGTGATGATGTCGGGCATCGGTACGGGCATGGGCATCGCCGGATTGCCGACCGGCGACACCTTGAGCACCTGTTCGAAATCTTTCCGGATGATGTTGAGGCCGTAGAACGTGAAGAAGACCGCGACCGACATGCCGGCCGCGGCCGCCGCCGTCGAGAGGATCAGGGGTGGATAGGCCCAGTCGAGCGTCCCTTTGGAGGCGATGATGCAGGCGCGCTTTGCCGCCGGGTCTTTTTTGAAGGCACGCTCGACTTCCTCGCGCACGATCTGACGGACCTGCTCGATCGTGATCGCTTCATCTTTGAGCATGGGGCCTCCTGAGCGCGCTCCGTGAGGGCTCAATGCCGATCGTATAGCGAGGGCCGGGAGGGATGTCCAGCGGGAATCTCCCGCGGCGCGACATACGCGCGTCCGCGGGAGGGCGCGGCGGCCGCTTAGAAGCGGACGCCAGCGCCGATTCGTACCTGGCCGCCGAATCCCTGCAATTGATTGCTCTGGGCGTGAGCAGTGCTTGTGAGCGCGATCCCGAACCCAGCCATCGCCGTCGTCACGATCCGTTGCATGGTCGGGCACTCCGAGATCGATGCGGGACAGTCTGTCGACTATCTACACATCGACATCGCGTGCGTTGGCTGGAGGTTTCAGAGCAACTGAGGTGCCATTGATGATGGGCGATTTTTCCGGAAGTTTTCGAGCGTGCAGGTGGGCTGACCGACCTCTCCAGAGGACGTTCCAGACCTTCGTTTAACTATGGCAGGCCCACAAGGATGAACCCGCTCCACAGCACGGGGTGCTCGCGAAGGATCATGGATCCTGACGAGGTCGCCACGCTCAGCTGGCCAGCGCGCAGCTGCTTCAACACGTCGATCTGCGCGCGACGGAGCGCCCGTGCCTTGTCGTTCTGAATCCGCAGCGATTGATACAGCTTGGGCATAAGGAGTGCCGACGGTTCGTCCGCCACATCCCAGAGAGTGGCGACGACCGAGGACGTACCGGCATACAGGAACGCCCGAGCGAGCCCCACAACGCCATCGCCGGACACTTCGCCGAGACCGGTTCGACAGGCTGACAACACGACGAGATCGGCATTGAGCTCGAGAGCGTAAATCTCGCTCGCGGTGAGCCGGCCGTCGTCTTCTGACGCGGGCGTCGAAGCCCGCGACCCGGCGCGAGCGCTCGGCGCGGATCCAGCATCTAGCGCCAGGAACGAACTGAGCGGATCGTCGGCGCGAATCACGCCGTGCGTCGCGAAGTGGATGACGCGGCGATCGCCGGCCAGGCGGCGAACTCGCGCCTCGGTTGCCTGCGCACCCGCGAGCGATATCACGCTCGCCGCAGGAACGAGCGCGGCCACTTGTGCAATCTCCCGCTTCGTCCCGGGCAGCCGGGGCAGAGGCTTGCCGTTGGGCAGCAGCGGCGGCATCTGCGGATCCGCAACGAGCAGGAAACGACGCTCACCGGAACCCAACGGCCGGATGTGCTGCCCTGCCAGCTGAAGCACGACACCCGCCGGCGCGTAATGGATCGCATGCCGCTCGACGAGATACTGGCCCGTGGGGTTCTGAAGTGCCGCAAACGAGAGGCGGAACAACGGACCGTGGGGAACGACGGTCAGCAGGCTGCCAGCCTCTGCCGGGAGCAACGGTCGGATTGGATCAATCAGGAGCCCGTGAAGCGTTCGTAACGCTATCCCGGCCTGGTTGCCGAGCGAGATCAACCCCTCGCCGCGAATGCGCGGTACCCATGGGGCGTTCCCGGATTTCGGTGCGGTTCGCGTCGAGTCTGTTTCCCCAGCGGCGTGTGCGCCCGCGATGGCCCACGTTCGGTCCACGAGCTGCGCCAGCCGGCGCTCCGTCACCGGGATCCGCGTGCCAGTCACGTTGCCCGAAGGCGTGACGACCCAGACATACGTTTCCTCGGGTGCGACCCAGTAACTCACGATCGTCGATCGCAACTGTGCGGCGAGCCGGACCAGATCGCTCGACGACAGTGGTGACGCCGATGCCAGGCTTCGCAGATCTCGCTCCAGTCGAAGCGTGCCTGCCGGCGACGCGACGTCACCGCCTCGTGTCGCGAGCGGATCTGCCTTCGGTTCTTTCAGCGATACCGACACTCGACTGGCCAGCAGATCCGCGAAGGCGCGGGCGCGGCCCTGCTCCGCCGTGTCGAGCGCCTCGCGATCCCGGCCGAGGCGAGTCAACAGTCCGATCGCGAGTGTGAAAAGGTATTGATGCTGCTCGCCAAACCCTCGCTTCATCGCGTCGGTGGAAATGACGTCCGTGCGCACGCGTTCGATGAGCGCAATCGCTTCGCGGGCGTCCGTGACAGCTTCTTCGAAGTGACCCAGCTTCTCTTGGGCAAGAGCGCGAATCCCAAACGCTCGCTCCGTCCGATCAAGCGCTCCGAAAGCGCGCGCCTTTTCGAGGGCACTCGTCGCGAATTGGACTGCCTCCGCATACCGTCCTAGTTCAAGGTAGCCTTCCGCCAGAATCCGATGGCTGTCGTAGTCCCGGGGATCCTGTTGCACGAGGTCTTCCAGCAGGGCGATCCCACGAACTGGGTCAGTCTCGATGAGAAGCCCCGCGAGTGACCGGGCGAGGACGGCCGTTACTAACGGCGAGTCGGTCTGCCTTGCTCGTTCAAGCCCTCGTTCGAACCACGCGCGAGCCTCGCCAAGTTGCCCTAGGTACTGATACGCAACACCGATAGCGTTCATGCTTTGGATCGCTCCGAGGCGATCGCCGAACGTCTCTTGAAGCCGGAACGCCTGACTGTAGGCGTCGAGCGCCCGATCGTGATGACCGTGCGCGCGATGCAGGCGTCCAAGGCTCGTGAGCGCGCGGGCCAAACTCCCGCGTCCGGTTTCGCCCGCCGATTCCAACCGCTCGATGGCCAATTCGAGCTTCGCCATGGACTCCGCGAGACGGCCACCGCCGAACAGGGCATCGGACCAGGCGTGCAGGATGTCGCCCTGCAGCCAGACGGTGCCACCTTGCTGTGCGAGCGTGAACCCACGCTCGAGGATTCTGAGCCTCTCCTCCGAATCCGTCGTCACGAAGTACAGGTTGCGATGGAGGTTGGCCTGTTCGCCGATCTGACCGAGGACTTCGTGGACGCTGAGGGCTTTCAGATAGTTCTGCCGTGCGGCGTCCCAATTCCCCAGGAAGTACTCGACCGTGCCAAGGTCGTTGAGCGCAGCCGCGATTTCGGCCTGCGATCCCGTACCCTCCAAGATCTTCAGCGATCGTTCGAGCGACTCCTTGGCCGCGGGATACTTCGTCTGGCGTGAAAACACGCCCGCGAGGCCGCGATATGCCGTCCCTTCCACGACCCGATTGCCTTCCGCGCGCGCCAGCTCGATCGTCCGCTCGTACTGTTGTCGGGCGGCGTCCAGGTTCTTCTGCTGCAGCAAGCGCAGGCCTTCCACGAGCGCCGCTGACGCTGGGGTCACGGCCGGCGCCGGCGACTGCGTCTGGCCGATCGCTGTCGCCAGGATCGTCAGTCGGACCGCCGTCATCAGGATGGAGCTGGCCCGCATGAATCACCTCGATCGTCGCGACAGCTCTTTCAATCCTGCGCATGCCTGGCTCGCGCGCGGACTGGCGCTCTGGCACAGCGGCTCCAGCGTGCGCGCGGCCAGATCGCTTTGACCCGTGCGGTGGTAGGCATACGCGAGATACCAGGCAACATCTCCCGCAAGATCCGGCTCACCCTTCGCCAGCCGCGCCGCGCGGTCGAGCGTGACGACGGCCTCGGCGTCGCGATTCAGGAACAGCTCGCTGACGCCAAGATGGAAAGAGCCTGTGGCGCTCTTCGGGTAACGCTCGACGAATCGCCGAAGCCTTCGCGCGGCCTCTGCAAAATCGTCCACCCAATACGGCTCCAGCGCGGCTGCGAAGGCTTCCTTTTCGGCGCCGGCAGGACTCCCCCGCCACAGCAGGTCGGTCGCGCCCTGGATCCGAGTCGGCGCCTTGTCGAGGACGAAGACCGATGGGTCGTTTGGCAGGTTGATGTCGTGAGACGCGCGAGCAGCGGTCTGGGCGGGCGGAACACTCCTCGATTGCCACAACAGAGAGAATCCAAGCGCCACAGCAATGAGCGCCGCAGCAGCCGCCATCCCCGGCCACCATCGACGCCAGCGTAAGTGGCCGCCGTCGGTGACAATCCCGGAGCGAACGCGAGACATGATCCGCGTGCGCTCCTCCGGCGTCAACTCCCCGATTGACGGATCGTCGAGCGCCCCCGCCAGCGCCTGGCAGACAACGCACCGTCCGAGGTGGCCGGCGACCTGCTCCTGCAGTGGCGAGCCGAGCACACCAGCCGCCGACGCCTGAAGGAGGTCTGGTGGTGGGCATGTCAGAGGGCGACGTTCGGAGGCATCGCGCCCGAACAGGGCCGCTGCCGCCGAGTCCTCGGGCTCGGCATCGCTCCACATCGCGTGTGGGTCTTTCGTCATCGGGGCGTCTCCAGCTCCCGCCGCAAGATGGTGAGCGAATACTGCAGATGTCCCTTCACCTGGTTCTCGCTGAGACCGAGCCGCAGCGCAATCTCCGCCCGCTCCATCCCGTGCACGTAGCGCAGGATCAAACAGGCGCGATGAATGGGTTTGAGTGCTCTGGTGTCGCGCAGCCACGACTCTACCGAGGGCTCCAAGGTCCCCTCCGGTTCTGACAGCGATTCCAGGTACTTCTGTTCGAGCTGCGCATGCCGCCAGTGGTCCGTCGCCCTGTTCTTCACCACGGTAAACAACCATCCCGGCAACTGGCTGACATCGATGGTCGCCAGGTGTCGATGCAGTGCGAGAAACGCTTCACTCGTGATGTCTTCGGCGATGTCACGCCGGCCGACACACTTCAGCGCGTAGCGGAAGACGGCCGCGGCATGTTTCGCGTAGATCTCGTCGAACGCGCTCATTGAGTAATACGAACAGGTCGGGCGAAACGGAATAAACGGGTGCGACGCTGAAAAACGTAATGACTTGTCGATCGACTCGACCGGGAAGGCGCCGAGAGTCTACCACGTGGTTTGTTCCGCGCGCGGCACCTCGCGCGTAGTGCCAGTAGCGTAGGCGGGACTACATCCGCCGCACGCATCGCGAGGGATGTCATGTACAAGGGCCTGCGTACCGCAGCCGGCGCGATTGCCGCCGGCGTCCTGACGTTCGTCATCTCGGCGTTTCAGCCATCGCCCCAGTCAGCCGCCTGCCTGGTCACGACTATCAGCGGCGACGTGCAGGGCGTGATCGGCGCAGCCGCGTGCTCGTTCCTCGGCATTCCATTCGCCGCGCCACCGATCGGCAGCCTGCGCTGGAAACCGCCGCAGCCGGCACCGGCATGGGCGCCCGCCACGCTGAATGCCGTCACCGCCTCGCCCAGTTGTCCGTCGATCAATCCCCGGGCAGTACGACGACGGTAGGCAACGAGAACTGCCTCAGGCTGAACGTCTGGACGCCCAATCCTCCTCCAGCCTCCCCTGCCCCGGTAATCGTCTGGATCCATACGGGTTCCTTCCAGGCGGCGTCGGCAAACCTGGCGGACAGCAATGGCCGGAATCTGGCAGAACGGACCGGCGCCATCATCGTGGCCGCGAACTATCGACACGGTCCGTTCGGGTTCCTGGGCCACACCGCTCTGACCACCGAGGATCCCACTTATCCGTCATCCGGTAATTACGGACTCCTCGACCAACGATTGGCACTGGCGTGGGTGCGAGACCACATCGCCGCCTTCGGCGGGGACCCGAATAACGTCACGATCGCGGGGCAATCCGCCGGTGGCGCATAGCGTGAGCTTTCACCTCGTTTCACCAGGCAGCGCGGGTATTTCACGCGCGCGATCATGCAGAGCGGATACGCATCGAACCGGTTGGACACATTGGCCGACGCCGAAGCCTCGGTCACGATTTCGCTTCGTCAGTCGGTTGCACGGACCCCGCGCAGGTCCTGGCGTGCATGCGCGGGAAGACACCGGCCCAGGTTCTGCTCGCCTTTGCCAACGGCCAGCAGGAGTTCGCCCAAACTCCGCGCGTCAGCTGGGGGCCTGTCGTCGACGGCCTCGATATTCCCGATCAGCCGCGCACGCTGTTCGAAAACGGGGCATTCACGCGCGTCCCTCTCATCATCGGATCAACCCGGGACGAAGGATGGATTTACGTGGACAGAAGCTTTCCCGGCGGGTTGACCACGCAGCAGTACATGGATGCGGTGGAAGCGGAATTCGGCGCAACCGACGCGCCGGCGATTCTGGCTCGCTACCCGGTCGCGAACTTTCCCTCGCCGAAACACGCGCTGTCGCAGCTCGCGGGCGATGTCGAGGTCATATGCGAGGCGCGCCGCGTCGCACGGCTCGTCGAGCGAACGGGCACGCCGGTCTACCTGTATTCGTTCGAACGCGAGGTTGGTGCCGTGGCCGGCGATCAGGTCATCCATGGACTCGACCGGAACTTCGTCTTCGGCAACAACTACGGGCCGCCCTCGAACTACCTGCTGAACGCGGATGACCTGTCGCTGTTCGACGCCATCAGCGGTTACTTCACACGCTTTGCCGTGAGCGGAAATCCAAACACCAGTGATGAGAGCGCCGTCCACTGGCCGGCATTCAAACATCCGACGGGACGTGGGACGCGGGGCCGACAAGTACATCGTGCTCGATTGGCCGCTAGCGCGAGGGCAAGCGGCTGAACGAGAGCGCAGTGTGATTTCTGGGAGCCGTTCTTCCTGCGCTCGATTACCGCCGGACCCGTACCGGCCTGGCAGTGAGCGAATGGAGGATGCCATGAAGTTCATCCTGGCCGTTCTCTGCACCATGTTCGCGCTGGCGTGCACGAATACCGAGCCGGCGCCGACGAGCCCCTCTCTCCCGAGCCCGCCGTTGCCGACCTCCACCCCCACCCCCACCGTCCGGGTCGTTCACAGTGTCCGGCGTCGTCCGCGCCGCTGGCGCGCCCGTCGAAGGCGCAAGAATCCTTGTGCTCGGAGAAGGACTGCCTCCCACAGTGACCGATGACAACGGGTTCTATTCCATAGCCGGTGTGCCCGCAGCAGTTGACTCGATGTCCCCGTTACTGAGCGCATACAAGGCGGGTTTCTTCAGCGACGTTGCATTCGCGAACCCCTCTTACGCGCCCATCGGTCGGGATACGCAGCTCGATTTCAACCTGGGTCCCCGTGGCCTCGATCGCTGTCGGCGACGTCGTCCGTGGCCATTTCGAGGGCAGCGAGCCAGCCTGTTCGCATTGGGGCTACGGCTCGGGTGCATGTCAGCGTTTTGCGGTGACGGCACCGACAACGGGGACGCTCGAATTGACCCTGACGGCGCCGGTCTTCGACTTCGATATCGACGTCGTGGCGGCGGGAGAGTTCGCCCTCTACGATCCTTTCTGGGCACCAACCAGGCGGATTCCAGTCTCCGTCCTGGCAGGATCTACCTACGAGATACGCCTCGTCGCCAGCTGTTGCCGGATCCGCGAATTCGAACTGACCACGTCGATGCGGTGAGGTGGTTTGACCCGGCCTTTCTCGAGTCGCTCAGCCCTTCAGCGCTGCGGGTGGTGTTGGCAGCCGGTGAACGGAAGACCCAGGATCTAACGGCCGGTCGCTGACTTCCGGCCTTCCGCGACGACGAACTCGCCTGGGATCTCGAAGCCGTCGCCCCGCGCGTATGGGGCGATCGACTCGAGGTATGCCAGATGCGCTTCGCCGCGCATGTCGTCGTCGAACCGCGAGTACGCCAGCGCGACCGGTCCGCCAGCGAACGCCGCGCCGCAGGCGTCTTCGGCGGTTGCATACGTCAGCAGCGTGTTGAAGCGCTCGGCGGACACCGACACGAAGCCCGCCTGGGTCATGGTCATGGCCAGACGCTCGCCCGTACCCAGCTGGAAGAACATCGGGCAGACGTCTGATGCGACGCGCGATTCGACGATGGGAAAAATCTCTGCCCAGCCGCAGCGGTTGCGCGCGCCCCATACGACGGACACCATGCGCCCGTCGGGCTTCAGGACGCGGAGCGTTTCGCGCATGGCTTTCAGGGGATCGGGCACGTACATCAGACCGAGGCCGCACAACACCACTTCGAACATGGCGTCGGGAAACTGCAGCGATTCGGCGTCCATGCGCGCGGTCGTGATGTGGCCGACGGAGCGACGGGCCGCTTCGCCTGCCACGTGCGCAACCATCGCCTCGGAGATGTCGGTCGCGACGACCGAGCCGGCCGGCGCCGACAGCCTCCGCGGCGGGAAACGTAATGAGACCGGTGCCGCAGGCGATGTCGAGCACATGCTCACCAGACTTCAGTGACGCTCGAGCGAGCAGCCGCTCGCGGGACGGCGCCAGCTGTTCCTGCCAGTACCGTTCGTAATACGGCGCCGCCTTGTCCCAGCCATATCGCTGGATCCGCCGCTGAAGCTTCGCGTCCATGCGCTCGCTGCCGCTCAGGACTGCGGGCTGGCAATGCGCACGAGCCGGCACACGTCATGCGCGCGGGCGAAGACGTCTCGGTAGGGGCTGTATCGATCCGCGGTGTCCAGAACGCGCAGGACGTCCATCTTCAGATGCCGGGCTCGTGACGGTGACGGTGTAGCGGACCTGCGTGTAACCCGGAGGAACTTCGGGTGATATCCCCAGCTCGCCCCGGCTGTCGTAGTCGGCTTCGACCTCGACCTCGAGCGACTCGATCGGCACACCGAGGCGGAGCGCATACATCGCGTAACCGAGGGCCAGGCAGGAGCCGAGCGCGCCGCGGCCGAGCACGCCGGGGCTGGGGCCTGCGTTGGTGCCGCCGGACTTCTCGCCCATCGCCACAGTGAGGCGCCACGGGCCCTCGACCACCTCGCACTCGAGACCGGGCTTCAGCGTGACAGTCGTCCGGCCCGTGTGCTGGCCAATTGCCGGGCGAAGCGTGACGGCCTTGACGTTTCGCTCGATGATCGTGCGAATCTCGTCGTTATCCATGGACTCATTGTAGTCCGCGATCCACGTGCGGACGTGCGGACGTGCGACTTGTACGTGCCGTGCCGACGTGCTGACGACGTCGTGACGACGGCGACGTGCACGTCGCACGTGCACGCGACAAGCAGCCGTGAGCCCGTGCACGTCGGCGTTCGAGCCCCGGATTATCTGCAGACGGTTGGGGCCGACCAGCGGCTCGGGCCACCTTCGACCACCGAGAGCACGGCGCTGGACGGATCGACGTCTGGCGTGCGGTTGCCGGGCGCGCGTTGGAACGCGATGATCGCGCCGGCACGATCGAAGTCGGTGGGCTCCGGCCCAATCGCCGGATTCATGATGGACGTGCGGGTCTTGACGTGCTGATAGCCGAGGGCGTGCCCCAGCTCGTGAATGCGCAGCAGCCGCCGGCGGTTGTCGTTCCGATCGAAGTCGCGGTCGAGAAACATGGCGCCGCCGTTCACCGCGCCGTTCGGCTGATCGGCCCATTGCCCGTAGCCGATGGTGTTGACCATCGACACGATGCCGTTGTAGCGGCCGACGACGATCGACCCGATGCGCAGCGCGTTGACACGGGTGCCAGCGGCGGGACGCTCGACCTCGACCGACTCGAAGGACGTGTAGGTGCCCCCGGTCAGCATCCCCAGCCCCTCGGTCATGTGGGCGATCATGTCGCTGACTTCCTGGTCGGTCAGCTGCTCGGACTCCGCCTGATACTCATTGCCCGATCCGCTTCGATACGACATCACCGACGCCAGCACGACCAGCGAGGGTTTCGTCGTCCAGCGTTGCAGCCGGGAGTTCGTCGTGCGGAACATCTCGTCGAAGGCGGTCGAGGTCGAACGCGCTCGGTATCAGCGAGACGCGCGCGCGGTCATCGGTCGGGGCGGCGATCGAGGTTTCGCGCTCGACGATACCGCTGCCGCGAATCGTGGTCTGGAAGGCCCCGGAGCGCCCGGCGTCCACGTCGAAGAAGCCCTGCGCATCGCTGGTCACTGCCGCGCCATTGCCAACCCGTACGGTCAGCCCCGGGTATCGCGCTGTCGGTCAGGGCACTGACCGTTTGTCCCTGCACCATGCCCGGGTCCTGCCCGGATGGGCGATGAGGGGGATTTCGTGCAGGCAGCGAGCCCGACGAGCGTCACGAATGAGGAAGGCGGAGCTACGCATGCCGGCCGTCACTGCAACCCGCGTGCACAATGTCTCTGCCCTCAAGAGAAGGGAATTGCCGGTCACACCGGGCGTTCCAGAACCGGCCGCTTACGATTGTGAAAACGGGCTGACGTTCCTGCCGGTGCCGGGAGTACCATAGCGTCAGTGAACCTTCCGCGCTTCCTCCAGGCGCTGGTGGCGTTGATGGCGGGAATCTATGTCACCGTCGGCGCCCAGGTCACGCGGGACCAGCGCGTGCTCCGCTCGGGCGTCGATGTCGTCATGGTGACCGCCACCGTTGTCGACGGCGACGGTCGCCTCGTCACCGACCTGCCCCGCGAGGCGTTCGATATCTACGAGGACGGCGATCTGCAGACCGTCACGCAGTTCACCCACGAGCGCGTGCCGATCGGCCTCGGGTTGCTCCTCGACGTCAGCGACAGCATGTACGGCCAGCGGATCGTCGATGCGCGCGTCGCCGTCGAACGCTTTCTGTTCGAGCTGCTGAATCCTGCCGACGAGTTCTTCCTGCTGGCGTTCAACCACGCGCCGCATCTGCTGACCAGGTGGACCAATACCCCGGATGTCATGCGCCGTGCGCTCGACGAGATCAAGCCGTCGGGAGGGACCGCCATCTACGACGCGATCCTCAACTCGCTGCCGATGATCAACCAGCGCAGCCGACAACGCGCGGCTATCGTGGTGTTCTCGGATGGCGCGGATACCGCGAGCGACGCCACCGTCACCGACGTCCGCGCGGCGCTGCTGCGCAGCGACGCCTTCGTCTACGCGGTGGCCATCGACTCGCCCAAGCGCCAGCCGATCAACACGCGCGTCAATCCGGCCGCGCTGAGCGAGATTACGAACCAGAGCGGCGGCCACACCGCCGTCGTGCAGGACGCCGAAGGGCTCGCCGCCGCCACCGCGCGGATCGCCGAAGAACTGAACAGCCAATACGTGCTCGGCTACTCCTCTGCGCGGGCCACCGACGGCAAGTATCACAGCATCAGGCTGAGCGTTCGTGGCGGCGGCTACAAGGTCCGCGCCCGCAACGGCTACGTGGCGGGACCGCTGTCTACCCGCAGACGCTGATCGCACGGGACGCGGATTGCACGCGGATCACTGAACGCGAATTCCCGGCGAAGGCGCGGCATGCCAGGTGCGACGGATCGGTCAGCGCTGGCCAAAGGCGCAGGCTGCTGATCAGGTCCGAGCCGCGCCTTGTCAGCCTGCCGATTCGCGCCGAGTCGTCCATCTACGCGTTCCAGGAATGCGTCTAGGATCCGCGTGCAATTCGCGTCCCGTGAAGATCGGTTACTGCCCCCGCGTCAACCGATAGAGCAGCAACGCCGCGCGCTTCGTCTGTGACGGCAGTGTCCGAAGATCGGCGGTCTCGTTGACGGTGTGTCCGCCATCGCCCATCTGGCCAATGCCGTCGAGGATCATCGGAACGTGCTCGGCGACGAACGAGACGTCGGCCGCGCCCGCCATGTCGGGGTTGACCGCGGTCACGGGGCCCGCACCGACGTCACGGCTCGCCTGGTCGTACAGGGCCAGCAATCGGCGGTTGCCTTCGGTGGGGGCGAGCGGTGGATAGCCCTCGTCGAACGTAATCTGCGAGCTCGTCCCTGGAAGCGACGTGGCGACGATCGCTTCCATGGCTTTGCGCGCGTTGGCGAACTGTTCGAGCGACAGCGCCCGCAGGTCGCCCGACACGATGGCGTGCTCGGCGATGACGTTGTCCTTGCCGAACGCCGAACCCCTGGCTTTCACCGTATCGAAGTCCACCTGCGTGCCGGCCACGACCGCCGCCGGGTTGAATGTCAGGTGTGCCTCGCCGGCCAGCTTCTCTCGAAAGGTGTTGAGGATCCGCGCCGCTTCGAACACCGCCCCGTACCCGAGGTCTTTTCGGAAGATCTGCGATGAATGCGCCGGGGTCCCCTTGACCTTCAGCGTCCACGCCGTGGTCCCGCGGCGGCCGATGACGGCGGTCTTCGGATCGCCGGCCCCATCCTCGAAGCCGATGGCTACCGCCGCGCCCTTCGCGGCTGACACCAGCGCCTCGCGAGCGACGCTCTGTGGGTCTCCGGCAGACTCCTCGTCACCGGTCATCACCACGGTGACGTGCAGGTTGTCCAGCGCCCCGACCGCCGCCAGCGCCTTCAGGGCGTGGATCATGATCACGTCCCCACCCTTCATGTCGATGATCCCCGGCCCGCGCGCGGCGTTCGGCCCCACTCGCTCGAACTTCTGGAACGGACTGTCGGCCTCGAAGACCGTGTCCAGGTGTCCGATCAAAAGGATCCGCGGTCCTTTGCCAGGCCGCTCGGCGACGAGATGGCCGGCGCGATTGAACCTGGTGCCATCCACCCACGTAGTCTTGAAGCCGAGGCGCGAAAGCTCGGCGTCGAACAGCTTGCCGACCTCGCGGACGCCGGCGAAGTTCTGCGTCCCGCTGTTGATGTTGACCGCGCGCTCGAGCAGGGCAAGCGCTTCGTCGTTGTGCGCATCCACGTGCGCCACGAGCGCGCGCTCGTCGGCGGTTAGAGACATTGATGGCTGGCTCCCGGCGAAGAATGACGCCGTGATGATGGCGGTGGCAAAGAATCGAAGCATGGTGTCCTTACAAGATAACGTTCGCGGCGCGGCGCAGCAAGGTGACACGTTCGTCCCAGACTGCTAGGCCCTTCCGCCGAGCAGTGTTACGCTTCCCGCGCCGAAGGAGGTAGCCGATGCGATGGTGGCGGCGAGGCCAGCCGGATCAGGAACCGCAGGCCGTTGCGGCTGACATGCCGCTCATTCGCCTCGAAGGCATCACCAAGATCTTTCGTGGGGATGCCGACGAGGAAACTCGGGCGTTGTCGGACGTGACCGTCGATCTCCGCCACGGCGAGTACATCTCGGTCTCCGGGCCGTCGGGCTGCGGCAAGTCCACTTTTCTGGCGATTCTCGCGCTCCTCGAGTCGCCGACGTCCGGCAGGTACTGGCTGAAGGGCAAGGCTGTCGATCGGCTCTCTCCTGCCGAACGCGCGCGCGTGCGCAATGTCGACATCGGGTTGATCTTTCAGAGCTTCAACCTGATCGGGGACATGACGGTCTACGAGAACGTGGAGTACCCGCTCACGCTTCACGGTGCCTCGGCCGCAGAGCGAAAGAACCGGACGACCGACGCGCTCGAGCGCGTCGGTCTCGCCGCCCGCGCCAAGCAGCGGCCCGGCAGCCTCTCGGGAGGACATCAGCAGCTCGTGGCGATCGCTCGCGCCATTGCCGGACGGCCTCCAATCCTGCTCGCAGACGAACCGACGGGCAATCTCGATTCCAAGAGCGGCGAGACCATGATGCAGATGCTGGCGGAGCTCCATGCCGACGGCGCCACGCTCTGTCTCGCGACGCACAACCCCGACTACATAGCGCGCGCCCAGCGCCATCTCTACCTCTTCGACGGCCGCCTGGTCGACACGCCCGTTACGTAGCGAGGCCCTCGCCGCCCGCGGGCGCCACCCGTCGGCTGGCGAACCCGCGCAGCACATCGATGACAGCGGACGGATCGATCGGTTTCGTCAGGTGAAGATCGAATCCGGCGCCGAGCGATCGCAGGCGATCTTCCTCACGCGCGTACGCGGTCAACGCAATGGCGTAGAGCCGCGGCGCGCCCGACTCGCGCTCTCGTTCACGGATGCGCTGGATGAGGTCGTGGCCATCAGCCCGCGGCATGGCGATGTCCGCGATGAGGAGATCCGGCCGCTGCGCGGCAAGGCATCGTTCGGCAGCGTCGACGGACTCCGCTGTCTCGACCTCCGCTCCAGCTCCAGCGATCAATAACGCCAGCATGTCGAGCGCGTCTTTCGAGTCGTCCACGATCAGCACACGCAATCCGCTGAGGAGGCGCTCCGAGTGAAGGATGAGGTCGTTGCGCTGGCTGGACACGGTACTCGCCCGCGGAAGCACCGGCAGCTGGACGACGAAGGTCGCACCTTTGTTCTCGCCGGCGCTCTCGGCGCGGATAGTCCCGCCGTGGAGCTCCACGAGGTGTCGCGCAATCGCCAGGCCGAGGCCAAGCCCGCCATGCGCCCTCGTCGTCGTGCTATCTGCCTGCCGGAAACGATCGAAGACAAACGGCAGGAACTCGGGCGTAATACCTGCGCCTGAGTCCGCAACGCGAATCTCCGCCATCGGGCTGGCCTTGACCATCGACACGCGGATGCTCCCTCCGGCCGGGGTGAACTTGACGGCATTCGAGAGGAGGTTGCCCAGGACCTGTCCGAGGCGCGCAGGATCGGCAAGCACGTCACCGGCCGCTCCGCCGGTCGCAGTGGCGAGATCGATGCCGCGTGCCTTTGCAAGCGGGGCAAACGACTCCACTGCGTTGTCGACGAACGAGGCCAGATCGAGGCGCGTCAGCTCGAGCCGGATCTTGCCGCTGATGACCCGTGACGTGTCGAGAAGATCCTCGACGAGTTGGGCCTGCGCTCGCGCATTCCGCTCGATGGCCTCGACGGCCCGCCGGACCTGCTCGTCGTCGTGCGGCGATCGCCGGAGCACTTGCGCCCACCCGAGGACGGCATTCAACGGAGTACGCAGCTCGTGCGACACGATACCCAGGAACTCGTCCTTCAGCCGGCTCGACTCTTCCAGATCCCTGTACAGTCGGGCGTTGTCGAGCGCGACGGCCGCCCGGTGGGATAACTCTCGCGCAAGCGTGAGATCCGCGTCGGTGTAGTGCCGGCCGCTGCTCGTCGTCACCAGGCTCATCGCGCCGAGCGTCTGGCCGCGGGCGACGAGCGGAAGAATGATGAGCGACACGGGTGCGATCTGCTTCATCAGCCTGGCGTGATCGGCCGACCGCGCCAGTCCACGCAACAGCGACGGCGGAACGGTCTCGAACAGTGACGGCCCGCCGCGCAGCGCCCGGGCGACCGGATGGTCGCCGTGCGGGCGCACTGGAAACTCGGCGCGGACCGCGTGCACCAGCGCCTGAATCTCCGGTGTTCGCGCCGCGACCGACGCCAACCGTAACGTCCCATGTTCGAGCAGATCGACGATGCAGACGTCAGCCAGGAATGGCACGGGCAGTTGTGCCAGCGTGTCGACGATGCTGACGAAGTCGAGGGACGAGGTGAGCGCGGTGCCGGCACGAGCGAGGAAATCGGTCCGCTCCTCGAGTTGACGGCGCTCCGTCACGTCACGAATCAGGAAGACGACGCTGTCTGGTCCACTCGCGGATGTTCTCGCTTCATACTGGCGTGATTCGGAGCCGACCTGGAGTGTGTAGTCGAACGACGGAACCGGTACTCCCGGCCAGGGCCTGCTCGAGGGCGTGCAGCGCCGGACGCGTCACGTCCGGCGGCATGACCTCGGTCATATGACGTCCGAGGAAGTGGTCGGGTGGAAGGGCCAGAGCCTCTTCCTTTGCCGCAGCGTAGTCGATGAGCCGGCCTTTCCGATCGACCCTGAACATCAGGTCGGGTATCGCCGAGAGCAACCCGCGAAGCTCCGCGGTGCGGGCCTCGACGCGGCGTTCGAGCGAGTCCGCATGTTGACGAAGTTCCGTGTCTTTCTGCGCGATCGCGTCGGCCATGGCATCGAACGCGTCCGCCATCTGCCCGATCTCGTCTCGCTGTTGCAGTTGAACCCGGCGCGTCATGTCGCCGCCTGCGAGCGCACGCGCCGCGCTGCCCACGTCGTTCAAGGGCCGTGACAAGCGCCGGGCAAAACCCACCGCCAGAATGAGCGCCAGGAGGCCTGTCGCCACCGCGACCCCGACATTCCGACGGCTCAGCACGTCGACCTGTGCCAGCACCGCGGCTTCCGGCACGATGATGGCGTATGTCCAGCGCCGATCGCGCATCGGTGCGGTGGCGACCTGCTGCAAGCCCGCGCCCAGATCAATGCGCACGATCGGATCGCTGCGATCGTCGTACATCAGCCAGCGGGCGCGCTGCACGAGCGAGTCCGCGCCAGCCGCGCGCGACACCAGCGCCGCCGTGCCTGGTCCGTACCGTTGCTCGGCAATCAGACGATCGCGGGTGAACTTCGGGAGGCTCGCGAGCGGCCGGAAGCGCCGATCCGGGGACGCCGGGCTGCTGATGACGATGCCGAGTTCATCCCACAGCACGCCGTACTCGCCGAGCCCGCCAAACCCCGTATCGCCACCAATGAGCCGATCGATCTGATCGAGCGGCACGCGCGCGCCCACCACGCCGATGATGCGCTGACGGGCGTCGCGCACCGGTGAGGCGACGTGCATGTCGACCTGATCTTCGTCGGCGACATAGCGCGGATCGTGCGCGCGCACCTGCCCGGCAATGGCCGAGAGGAAGTACGGCGCCGAAATCTGGTTGCGGCCCACGAGTTTCGAGTCCGTCGACGCGACGATGGTGCCGGTGTAATCCAGCACAAAGAGCTCCGGCAGGCGCTTCGTGACCTTGACATTGGTCAACAGGGCCCGCAGTTCGGCCGCACGGTCGTGGCTGGCGGGGTCCTCCAAGACGCTGAGAGTCGGTGGCGCCAGGGCAACGATGGTGATGTCGCCGACGAGGTCGCGCAGGTATTCATCGAGAAGGACGGCGGTGTTCCGCGCGCGCTGGAGGTCCCGCAAGCTCGCGTTCGCAACCAGTTCGCGGCGCATCATCACGTCGCTGTACACCGTGGACGCGAACAGCGGAATGCTGGCCGTCGTCACGAGCAGAAGGCCGAGCTTGAGCGCCCACGGCCAGTCGCGGAAGCGGAGGGTCATCGCGACGCTTCCCCGCGCGGCAGGCGCACGAGGTTGTACATGAACTCAGGAACGAGACCCCGGGCGTCATCCTGAGGGAGGCCGCGGATGCCGATGCGGCTGATCGTCACGCGGACGTTTTCGACGAGAGGCGCAATCGGCAGATCCTCGGCCAGAATCTCCTGCGCGCGGAAATACGCGGTCGCGCGCACCGACATGTCCGAGCTGCCGCCGCCGCGGGCCAGAACCGCATCGAGCTCCGCGTTCGAATAGCCCATGATCTGGCTCCCGCCATGCGATCCGAACCGCGTCGTCAGGCTGTCCGGATCGGGACCTTGCGAGCCGGCCAGCACGGCGAGATCGAAATCGTGATCTTCGAAGAGCAGCTTGAAATACTCCTGCGGCGGTACGCAACGGGTGCGGACGCGCAAGCCGACCGAGGCCAGCTGCGTGGCAATCGCTTCGGCGATGACCGCGCCAGATCCGAGAGCCGAACAGAGGAATGTCGCAACGTAACCCGGGGGCACGCTTGCGGCGATGAGACGACGCGCACCGGCAGGATCGAACGAGGGTGCACGCGCGTTCCCGTTGTAGGCCCAGGCGACCGACGGCGTATAGAACCCGGTGGCCGGCGCACCGAGTCCGCCAAGCGCGTCGTTCACAATCGCGCGTCGATCGATGGCCATATTGATCGCGCGCCGCACGCGCACGTCGTCGAGGGGCCTGCGGCGAAGGTTGAGCGTCAGGTAGGTCCGGCCATCAGCAGGCGCCGTCAGCACCCGCAGCTTGGGCGACTGCAGCATCGCATTCAGCAGATGGGCCGGCGCTCTGCCCATGAGCAGATCCGCTTCGCCTCGCAGAAGGAGATCGGCGCTCTCTTCGGCCGTCGCCGCGAACCGGTACTCGACCTGGTCCAGGTACGGTCCCGGCCCGAAGTAGTCGTCGTTCTTCTCGATGACGATGCGCTTGCCAGGCTCCCAGAGTTTCAACTTGAAAGGCCCGGTACCGATGGGCTTGAGGTTGGCTGGATGATTGGCCCACGCGTTTGCGCCGTAGATGTGGGCAGGCAGGATGGACGTTCCGTACCACGCGAATGACGGCAGGAAGGCAGCCCAAGGACGATCGAGTCGCACGACGATCACCCGGGATTGCGGTGCCGTGACCTCGGCAATTCGCGCGGCGACGTCGCGGTTCGCGGACTCCTGTTTCACGCGAAGCAGCGTGAGCCTGACGTCTTCGGCCGTCAACGTTCTGCCGTCGTGCCAGCGCACGTCCGGACGCAGATAGAACGTGTATGTGAGACCGTCGTCGGATTCATCCCATCGCTCCGCAAGTTCGGGAACGACGTTGCCATCAGCGGAGAGAGAGATCAGGCGGTTGAAGAGATTGGTCGTGACGACGAGGGCGGGCTCGTCAGGACCGAGATTCGGGTTGAGCGTTCGCGGCTCACCGATAAAGCTCAACCGTAAAGTGCCGTCGCCTCCCCTGACCCCGCGCGGCTGCGCAGCTTGTTGCGCGCAGCCAGCAAAGATCACCAGCAACGCCAGAGCCGGTTTGAAGCGGAACACCCGATTCGGGGTTATATCACACGTCTCTGCGGCTGATGGATGTTAGCGAAGGGTGAGGGGAGCGCGCTGGCCGACGGCGCCGCTAGGGCCGCAGCGAACGCGCGTGCTCGCGAGCGATCGCTTCGCGCAGCGTCTGGAGCGTCGCATCCGATCCGGTGAACAGACCCTCCGGATAGTGGGCGTGCGAAATCATGTCGGAGTAGATGCGATCGCTCTGATAGAGGTTCAGTCCGAGACCGGCAAGGTACTGCAGGCGCAGATTCCGATCGCGGTTGATCATCGCGTCTCGCATCCAGCCACTGAGATCCGGCCCCCGGCCCGCGTAGGTCGAGAAGAGATCGACGGCCGAGTAGATGCCGATCTCCGCCAGCGACTGGGCGACGCGCGAGTACTCGGGGCTCGAGAGGCGCTTCTGGATCTCGTCGACGTTGATAGGGCCCGGGTCCATCTGCGCGAGCAGCACCAGGTCGTAGCCGCGCCCTTCCTGTGTGTTCCCCCAGACGATGCCGTTCGGGAAGGCCTCCATGAATGTCGCGATCTCGCTCTTGACCGCTTCCGTGTTGCTCTCGTAGAGCTGCACGAAGAGCGTCACGACGCCGCCGGGGTTCAAATGCGACTTGACGATCTCGAAGAACTCGCGCGTGTACAGCATCGCCGCGCCCTTGACCCACGGGTCCAGCGGATCGGACGTAATCGCGTCGAACTTCTCGTCGGTGGTCAGGAGGTAGTGCCTCGCGTCGTCGAGGTGCACACGCGTTTTCGGATTCCGCACGACGTCGAAGTTGTGTTCGGCGAAATACGTGGAGACGACCTGGGGCACCAGCGGCTCGATCTCGGCGATGGTCAGTTGCTTCAGCCTCGGCTCGATCGACACGGCGCCGGCCGTGACGCCCGCACCGCACCCGATCACGAGCACGCGGCTGGGGTCCTTCGGAATCAGCGTGGTGAGGTGTCCCAGCATCCGCTGCAGTCGCATGTCCTGCGGCTCGCTCGAGGCCTGCACCTTGCCGGCGTTGTGATAGTTCAGGATGCCGCCGGGAAGGCGCGAGACGGCAACCGACGCGTTCCACCCCTCGCCCATGTAGATGATTTCCATCGGCTGGTTCGCGCGGGTGGCGGCGTAGCGGCCGTAGGCAACGAGGACGCGCGGAATCTCCGGCACATTGCGGGCGAGCAGCGCCGCGATCACCGCGCCGATGACGATGGGGATCGTTCCGGTTAGTGCCGACCGGCGGCGGCCCTCTTCACCCGACGGAAGCGGCTCGAGGACGAGCAGCGCTGACAAGCCGCTGATGATGATGAGCGCCTGTTGCGCGTGCTGGCTGCCGAGCCACGTCACCAGCACCAGGCTGCCACCGAGTGCGCCGACGATCGCGCCAACCGTGTTCGCGGCGTAGACGCCGCCGACGAGCCGACCAGGATCCTGCCCGTTCGACGCGACCGCCGCCAGGGCGAGCGGAAAGCTTGCGCCCCACAGGATGGCCGCCGGCAACATCACGAAGAGACCACGGGCCAGATCGAGGTGGAAGTTGAACCAGGGATCGACGGCCAGAGATGGATCGATGGGCCAATACGGCAGCGACAGCGCCAGCATGTAGGCCGCCCAGGCGATCGCGCCGCACAGCAGCATCTGTGCCCAGCCGAGCGCGACCCGCGGCCGCTCGGTGGTCCTGGCAATGGCCGCCCCGACACTGCTTCCGATGCCGATCCCGAGGAGGAACACGGCCAGGATCAACGAGAAGGTGTAGGTGGACGCGCCAAATAGCAGCGACAGCAGACGAGTCCAGATCACTTCGGCGGCGAGCGCCGTCATGCCGGACAGTGCGATCGCGACGTAGATCGACCACGCCCCGGCGGCAGGCTTCACTTTCTGCGCCGGCTCGATGACGACTTCGTGGGGCGCCACGCTGGCAATCGCGAGGGCGATGGCAGCGACGGCCACGTTGAGCGCCACGGCCACGTAAGTCGCGATAGCCATGTCGTGCACGCGCAACAGGTAGAAACCGGCGAGCAGGCTGCCGATCACCGCGCCGCACGTGTTTCCACCATAGAAGAACCCGAGCCACGACACACCCTGCGGCGTCATCTGCACCCAGCGGGACATCGCCGGCAGCGTCGCACCCATCAGCATCGTCGGCGGCAGGAGGCAGATAGCGGCGGCGATGGCCCGGAGGAAGATCCCGGCCGAGCCCGATCCCGCCCAGGCCGTATAGATGCCGGAGACCAGCGGCATCCCGAACAGAACGAGGATGCCGATGACGGCGATGCCCAGCTCGAGGTACGCGTACACGCGCAGCGGATGCTGGCCGGGCCCTACGTATCGCGGGAGCAGGAGACTTCCGAGGCACATGCCGCCCATGAACGTCCCGAGGAGAACGCCGAGCGAGATGGCCGACGACCCGATGACGAGCTGAAGCAGCTGAAACCAGACGACTTCATAAATCAACGCCGCGCAGCCGCTGCCGACAAAGAGCAGTAGCAACGCAGGCGTGTAACGTCGCGAGGAGGTCATGACCGCACCCATGAATCAGACAGGAAACTTGGATGCTATCACGTATGATGCGGGGATGCGTCGTGCGCCCTTTTTGCCCTTCGCCGCCGCGCTGATCGCGCTGACCCTTGTTGATGGTCCGGCTAAAGCCGGACACTACGTCCCTGCTCAGGCGCAGAACGACCAGCGGATCGTCGCCATCGGCGACATTCACGGCGCTGGTGACCAGTTCGTCGCGCTGCTGCGCACCGCCGGACTCACCGACGAGCGCGATCAGTGGATCGGCGGACGCACGCACTTCATCCAGACAGGCGACTATCTCGACCGTGGCGAGAAGGTCCGCGAGATCATGGACCTGATGATGCGGCTCGAGGGAGATGCGAAGAAGGCCGGCGGCCGAGCGGACATCCTCATGGGCAACCACGAGGTCATGAACCTGCTCAGCGAGTTCCGTGACGTCTCGCCACAGGCGTTTGCGGCATTCGCAGACGACAAGTCGGAGGACCGTCGGCGACGGGCCTACGACGAGTACGCATCCGTCATGAAAAAGCGGAAGGACGCGTCGGCATCGCAGGACGACTGGATGGCCGCGCATCCGTCTGGGTTCCTCGAATACGCGGAGGCGCTCGCGCCCCGCGGCCGGTACGGGCGCTGGCTGCGCTCGCGCAGCGTCGCGATCAAGGACGGCGGCAGCATCTTCATGCACGCCGGCATCGCGCCAGGATCGGCGACCAGCATTGACGACGTCAATCGCGACGTGAGCCGCGAGATTGAGAAATGGGATCAGCTCCGCGAGACGTTCGTGAAGCTCGAGCTGATCCGGCCCTTCTTCACGTTTCAGGAAACGGCTGATGCCGTCAACGCCGAGGTCGGCCGGATTGCTCTCGCGCTGGAGGCCAAGGAATCTCCTGGCGATCACGTCACGCGAGAGTTCGTGGACCAGCTCCAGGCGGTCGGAGCGATCGCCAAGTCGTCGCTGCTCAACCCGGAGGGCCCGCTCTGGTATCGCGGTCTGGCGCGGCTGGCCGATTCCGACGAACCGCAGGTACTCGAACTACTGAAACAACTCGGCGCCGATCGATTCGTCACGGCCCACACGCCGCAACTGCCGGGCCGCATCGCTGCCCGCTTCAGCAATCACGCGTTCCTGATCGATACGGGGATGCTGACGACCTTCTTCAAGGGCGGTCGACCGTCCGCCCTCGAGCTACAGGGCGGACGCATCACCGCGATCTATCCGGACGCGCGCGAGGTGCTGGTGGAGGCGAAATAGCTGAGCACGCTGCCGTGGTTCGTGGCTCGTAGCTCGTGTCTCGTCGAACGTTTCTGATCTACGGCGAGATACGGACTACGAACCACGAACTACGGCTGCATTCACTTCTTGACCGTCATCCCCACGTGCGCCGCGGTGAACGCCCACTGATCGGCGAGTTCCGCGATGCGCTTGTCGGTTGGCCGGTAGCCGTGCGAGCCACTGGTTTCGACCCTGATCAGAATGGGCTTGTCGCAGCCCTGAGCGACCTGCAGCGCGGCGGCAAATTTGAACGAGTGGCTCGGCACGACACGGTCGTCATGATCGGCCGTGGTAATGAGCGTGGCGGGGTAGCACGTGCCGGCCTTCAGATTGTGCAACGGGGAGTACTTAATCAGGAAAGCAAACTGCTTCGGATCCGACGACGAACCGTATTCGGTGACCCAGGCCTTGCCGCCGGTGAAGCGATCGTATCGAAGCATGTCCATCACGCCGACAGCGGGCAGCGCCACGGCGAAGAGGTCCGGGCGCTGTTCCATCACGGCGCCCACGAGCAACCCTCCGTTTGATCCGCCGAGCATTGCGAGCTTCGCTGGCGACGTGATCTTCTCCTTGACGAGATGCTCGGCCACCGCGATGAAGTCGTCGAACACGTTCTGCTTCTTCTCCAGCATCCCGGCCTTGTGCCACGCCTCGCCGTACTCCGCGCCGCCGCGCATGCTGGCCGATACGAAGATGCCTCCCTGCTCCAGCCATGCTGGCACATCGGCACGGTAGGTCGGCACGGTGCTCACCGAGAACCCGCCGTACCCGTAGAGCATGGTGGGATTGCTGCCGTCGCGCGGCAGTCCCTTGCGGGAGGTGAGGAAGAACGGCACCTTCGTGCCGTCCTTCGAGGTCGCAAAGTATTGTTTCGTTTCGAACTGGCTGACGTCGATGGGCGACTTGGCCGCTTCGAACGGCGTCGATTTCCCTGCTGTCGGATCGTACGCAAACACCGTCGCGGGATAGAGCGGCGATGTGAAGATGTACCAGATCGTGGGTGAATCCTCACGACCGGCGAGACCGGTCAGGACACCGGTCGATGGCAGCGTGATATCGCCGAGACTCGCCCCTTTCAGATCGAACATCGATACCCGACTCTGCACGTCCACGAGATACTCGGCCACGACACGGCCGCCAATCAACGCGACGCTCTCGATCGTCTCTTTCCGTTCGGGAACGATCGTCTTCCACCCCGACGGCTCGGGTTTCAGGGCATCGACAGCGATGACCTTCCTGTTCGGCGCCTGTTGATCGGTCCGGAGATACAGGACGGATCCGACGTTGCCGATGGGCGAGAACTCGGCGCCGTCGGTTTCGATGACTGGCTTCACGGGCGCGGCGACGTTTGGTTGTTTCGCATCTCCGAGATCGACCATGTAGAGGCGATTACTGTTGCTCGAGCCTTCGCTCAGCGAAATGAGCAGGTAGCGGCCGTCCTCGGTCACGCCGCCGGAAACGAACCACGTCGGCAGGTCCTTGCGTTCGTAGATCAGGCGATCGTCCGACTGCGGAGTCCCGAGGCGGTGGTAATAGAGGGCCTGCCCCGAGAGCGCGGCCTGCAGCACCTGCCCTTTCGGCGGCTCGGGATACCTCGAATAGAAGAAGCCTTTTCCGTCTTTCGTCCACGACAAGCCCGAAAAGCGCATCCATAGCACGGCGTCCGGCAGATCCTTCCCCGCCGCCACGTCCCTGACGTGAACGGTCTGCCAGTCGGCTCCGCCTTCCGCCGTGGTGTAGGCGAGATAGCGCGCATCCGGCGACGGCGCAAAAGTCGACAGCGACGTCGCACCGTCCGGCCAGAGCACGTTGGGATCGATCAAGAGTTGTGGCTTCGCGTCGAGACCCGCGCGCATGAAGATTGGCGACTGTTTCTGGAGCCCGCTGTTCTGGCGGTAGAAGAGCTTTCCGGCTTCAATGGTCGGAATCGTCGTCTTCGGATAGTCCCAGAGGACACTGATCCGCTCCTTGAAGATGGCCCGCGCCGGCAAACTCGCAAGATAGCGATCGGTCACCGCATTCTGCGCGGCGACCCAGGCGCTGACGTCCTCCGAATCGAGGTCTTCCATCCATCGATACGGATCCGCCACCTTCGTGCCGTGATAGTCGTCGACAACATCGCCCTTCTTGGCGGTCGGGTATTGCAGCGACTGCCGCTGTGCCTGGACGACAATCGCGGCGCTCATCGCCGCGCAAAAGCCGAGACTCCAGATCCCGCGCGAATTCTTCATTGTGATTTCTCCCGCCGCTCGAACTTCCGTTCGAGATCGGCGCTGAATTCCTGCTCTTCCTGCAGATGTGCCGCGAGGTCGGCGGCGGCCGGAGCGGCCGCCGCTCGCGTTTGCCAGAACGTGGCGAGCGCCGCGTCGATGGCCGGCACCTGAATGGATGCCGGGTCGAGCGCACGCTTGTGCCGGAGGTAGTCAACGATGGTGACGCATTCTTCGCGGCTGAACACCGACAGCCGGAATCGTGCATGATCCTCCCAGGTCATCGCGCCGTAGCGGCGCGGGTTGAGCAGCGACGCTGCCACCCGTTCGCCGCACGAACGTTCGCGCCACACCTGGGTAGTCAAACTCGCTCATCCGGAATCCGTGCGTCAGGTGAAACGTCGGATCCGCAGTATTCAGCTGGCCGTTGAGATCGGCGATGAGGTAGGCGGGGATGAAGAAACGGAATCCGGCCTCAGAAAAGAAACTCAGCGCCTCGTAGTGGGCGTCCAGAAAACCCGGCGCGAGTGTCCACCACTCCTGACAACCAAAAAAGTTGCTGACGACGTCGTACGGCTCGCAGCCATCGCGGCTGCCGACCAGAAACGCGTCGCCAGGATACCGTCCGTCAGCAAACGCCGCGCGAATGCGACCGGCGAGAGCGTCGGCGTCAGGCATATCGTCACAGCATGAGCACAGGCTGCCCCGCAGTCAAGCGACGGCCCCGGCCGTGTCGAGCCGAAGCCCTTCCGGGATGGAATCGCCGAACGCGCGGACGGAGTCCGCCTGACTCTTGGCGAGCACCTCGAGCAATGATGCTGTGCTCTCTCGTTCGAAACCGGCAGCGATCAATCGATCGCTGGCGCGCCGACGCAGTTCCTCGGGCACGTCGCGCGCAGCATCGCCCGTCATGGCGCCGATCTGCACGACCGCGCTGGCCACGTCTGCGGTAATCCCCTTTGCCGCCAGCAACAGCTCGATCCAGCGCGCGGCCGTCGCCGGCGGCACCGTCGAGCTGAGAGGGCCGTACAGAGGCATGCGAGCACCAAGCCGCGAGACCGTCCACGCCCACGCGGCATTTCGCGGTTCCCGCGCCGCACGCTCGATCATCTCGTCGCCCAGCTTCACCCGCGTGGCGGGGTCGAGCCGCTCGAGGCTGCCGAGCAACCGCCAGCCTTCGCGCTCGATCTGTGGGTTCACCCGAGGCGGTTTGCGCATGCCGCGGCCGAGCTGCCCGCTGACGCGCTGCGCCAGTTCACGCTGCTGTCCCGGACTGAATCCAGCGGCGACGCGCTGCCACAGGACCAGCCACTCGACCTGACACTGAATCTCCTTCGGAAACGCCAGGCCCGCCGCATAGACCTTGCGCAGCTCCGAGACTCGCCAGTCGTCGAGCGCGCTCCCAAAGCCAGGACGCACGCAGAAACCAGTCAGATTGAGCCATCGAACCTCGAACGCCGGGCCGAGGCGACGACCCGCTTCGACGTCCAGCAGAGTGTCCGCGAGCTTCCGAATCACCGTCAACGGCCACGCATGGCGGCCATGACCGACCGCATTCTCCAGCTCGCCGGTCAGCGCCTCAGGGGACGCGCGCCCGTTGGTGAAGCCGTCACGAATGAGTTGGGTGGCGGCGGCCAACCGTTCCTCGTCGATGACGACGTGATCGGACGACTCCGCAGCGTCGGCGGAAGACGGATCGTCGAGCGGATCGGCCTCTACGCCGCGCAGGTTGAACGACAGCCGCCATCGATGATCGGTGGTGACGGACTCGCACCACAATTCGAGCGTCCCGGTTTCGGTGAACGCGGTGCGGAGCCTGACGCCGAGCGGCACTCTGCGCGAACGCTTGCCGAAACGAAATGCCGTGACGAGCGGAGCGTGGCGATGAACGTCATCGCCGGGAGCGCGCGACGGCAGGCGCGCGTCATCGATCGTCACGACCGCCCCCACTGCATCGCTGCGTTCGGTTGAACTGTAGAGCGTGAAGGCCAACGGCTGATTCGTGATGACCGAGAACTCGCGATCGATCTCGAAGCTCGTTCCCTCTTGAGTGCCTCTCGGCATCACGCTGATGGCCGCCAGTCCGGTGTCCGGGGGGCTCGAGGTCTGGACACCAACATAGTAGGCGCGGGCACTACCGGCCTTGATCAGCAGGCGCCGCGCCGCCGCCGGATCGTGGCGCAGCCGACCGTAGAACGCCGCGCCGATGGCCACGGCCGCTTCGGGCCTCTCGTTCTCGAGCTCCATCGGTCGTGTTCCGAACCACGACTCGAGCGCATCGAGGACGCGCGCCCTGGCGATCGCCGGTGTGAAGAATCCGCCGTTGAACAGGACAGCATCCGCCTTCGCGCGAGGCGCTTCGGCGGACCAGTCCATGGCCCGCGCGAGAAACAGCGCGAGATGCCTGGTGATTGCCGGTTCACTCTCGTACGGCAGACCCAGCTCGCGCAGGCCGGACCGGCGATCCCGCGCCGGCCAATCGTTCGCAGCGGTCAGCGGCAGGAATCCTTCGGTCAGGCTCCGCTCGACTTCCTCGCGAGTCAGCGTCGTGGACATCCCACCGGCGATCACGCCCCGGCCCGCTCCAAGAATCGTGATGGTCTCTTCTGGAGGCGCACCGGCAGACAGCAGACGCTCCTTGATCGCGCTGCTCTTCCGCAACAGGATCTGACGCTGGGTCAGGGTCAGCCTGACCGATCCACCGCCCGTGAGCTTCTGTTCGACGAGCGTTGCCAGCGCAAGATCGAGATTGTCACCACCAAGCAGCAGGTGCTCGCCGATGGCGACCCGCTCGAATCGCAGATCGCCGTCTTCTTCGAACGTCCGAATCAAGCTGAAGTCGGCCGTGCCACCGCCGACGTCACAAACGAGAATCAGCGCGCCGACACCGAGACTGCTCTGCGCCCGCCGCCGGTTGCGTGCGATCCAGGCATACAGCGCGGCCAGCGGCTCCTCGAGCAGGCGCAGGTTGGTCAAACCTGCCGCGCGGGCCGCGTCGACGGTCAGCTCGCGCGCCTCTTCATCGAACGATGCCGGCACGGTGAGGACGATCGGTTGTGACGCCAGCCGCAGCCGTTCGTCATTTCGCGCGAACTCGTAATCCCACGCGTCGCGTATGTGCGCGAGCAACCGAGCTGATGCGTCGACAGGCGACAACTGCGGACCCGCTTCCGCGCCCCATGGCAGCAACGGCATGGTCCGATCGACCGCAGGATTCGCAAGCCACGATTTCGCGGAGGCCACCAGACGGCCGGGTGCAAGCGACCCGTGGTCTCGAGCAAACACGCCGGCAATTGCCGTGACCTCCGGCTTCGATCCTGCCGGCAACGTCGATACCCAGGGCTGCGCAACCACCCCGGACGCAATCTCCTGGTCCACTGGCAGATACAGAAACGACGGCAGCGCCGGCGGCCGGCCGATTTCACCAGCGGCTACGAGCTGCGGCAGGTCGAAAATGCGGATGGTCTGACGGCCGCTGGGAGCCGTCCACGCGAGCGCCGAGTTGGTCGTCCCCAGGTCGATGCCGACGATCTTCGCTGGCGTCCCTTCGACTCCGCTCAGGGCAGGCCGGTCAGTCGGCGTCTCGCTCACGGATATTCAGCTCGAGTTTCCAGCGCTGATCGCGCTCGCGGCCAACGCACCACAACTCAAGAGTGCCGATCTCGGTCACGTGGCTCTCGAGCGTCACCGGGATCGTGTCAACGTCCCGGCCACCGCCCGGGAGCAGAGAATGGCAGCGTGACCTCGAGAGGACTGAGCTCCTCGAGGTCGTCGCCCCAGTCTTCAATCAGTGTCCCGACGGGATCGACCTTCCGTACGTTCGAACTCAGGAATCTGAACTCTGCCGGCTCGCCGACGATCAACCCGAACTCGAGGTCTCGGAGCGAGGCCCGGGTGCCCTCCTCCATCCCAAACGGCACCACGCACAGTGCCTTCAAGGGCGCGGGAAGTCCCGGCACCGCCGGCATGGCGCTCTCGATGCCGACGTAATAGCTTCGCGGAGCGCCACTGCGAATCCTCACGCCCTTGCCTCGCCGCGCCATCCCGTAATAGGCCGCGCCACGCGCAACCGCATGGTCCAGGTCAGGCGCTTCCAGCACGTGGTTCTTATCGAGCGCCTCGAAGCCCTCCTGCCTGCAGCCACGCGCTCAGGACCTCGACGACGCGGCTGCGGAGGAGTTCGGCCTTCATGACACCGCCGTTGAAGAGCACGTGTGTAGGACACGCCAGCCCACTGGGCCCGCGGCGAATGGTGGCGGTGCTTTCAGTCGCAACGTCCGACTGACGCCTCAGGAAGCGTGCGAGGTGTCTGGTGACGCCGGCATCGGCAGCATAGGGCAAACCCAATTCCTGCAATCCAACGCGCCGTTGCCGCGCCGGCATCTCGTCGCTGCCGACCCGTGGAAAGAAACCCTCGAGCAGTACCTGATTGACGTCATCGATCGTCAGCGTCGTCGTGATCGTTCCGCCGATGAGTTTTGAGCCCTTGCCGAGCAGCGTGACAGGCCGTTCGCGTGTCGACGGATCGTTCAGCAGCGCTTCCTTCGCCATGCGCGACTGGTGCCACAGCCCCTGAAGCTGGAAGCTGTCCACGCGGTGCCCTTGCGCTTCCAGCCGCTGTTGCAACAGGCGGGCGAGCGCCAGATCCATGTTGTCGCCACCGAGGAGAATATGCTCGCCAACGGCGACGCGCTCGAGCACGAGGTCGCCTTCCTGTTCGGCCACCGCTATCAGGCTGAAGTCGGTCGTGCCGCCGCCGACGTCGCAGACAAGAATCAGGTCGCCGACCCCGATCCGGCGGCGCCACTTGTCACCCATCGCGTCCAGCCAGGCATAGAACGCCGCCTGCGGTTCCTCGAGCAGCGTCACGCGCTCGAGCCCGGCGGCTTGAGCGGCGCGCAACGTCAGCTCACGGGCCGCCTCGTCGAACGACGCCGGCACCGTCAGCAACACTTCCTGGGAGGCGAGCGCCAGTTCCTTCGAGCCGCGGGCGACGTCATGATCGAACGCCGACGCCAGATGCCGGAGGTAGGCCGCCGACGCGTCGACAGCTGACAGGTGAGGGACCTCGGCTGGCGCACCGAAGGGGAGGATCGGCGCCGTCCTGTTGGCGCCGCCATAGGACAACCACGATTTCGCGCTCGCGACGACCCTCGCCGGGTTCTCAGCGCCTCGCTTTCGAGCGAGCTCGCCGATCACGTTCTGGGGCTTCTTGTCCCACGGCAACGCAAGACTGCCCTTGGGGAAATCGAGCTCGCCCGGCAAGTAGAGAAACGACGGCAACAGCGTCTGCCGGCCGGGTTCGCCGGGGTTGACGAGCTGCGTCACGTCCTGAACCTGAACCTGAGGACGTTCCTCCGAAACCGAGGTGTCCACCCAGGCCAGCGCGGAGTTCGTGGTGCCGAGATCGATGCCAACGACGAAACGATTGTTCACAGGAATGTTCTGGGCAGAAGAAAGCGATCGTGTGACGGTGTTACGAAACTTCGACTTCAGCCGGCGCAAGGATGGTGCGGCCTGCCGTGGAGAGCGGCGGAAGATCGACGCGCGTCGCGCGCCAGCCGCGGTGCCGGAGCACACCGCGATACGGCGGCGCACCGGCAACGCTGCCGACGACCTTCACGCTCGACGGATCGGCGGTGCGATCGACGGTCACCGTCTGCCCCTCCTCGTCGTCGAGCACGGCTTCGAGCGACACGTAACGGGTGAGCGCCTTCCGGCACCCATCATGAACATCGCGAGCGGCCGCGCCGATTTGCGCGTCCTGGTAGGAACCGAGATCCTCCATCAGGAAATCCACGAGACGGCCATCGCGCTGCAGGATGGCGAGCATCTGCAGCGCGCGATCGGTGGACTCGGCCGCAACCGGCACGGGCTCAGGCGTTTTCTCAGGCGCCGCTTTCCCCAACGCCGCGGCGACATCATCCGGAATGCGGCTATGGTCGAGAATCGAGAAGAACGTGCGAAACGCGAATTTCAAACGACGGCCGTACAGATCATCAGCTTGATTCTATCCCGCCGGGCTCACCTGCCAGCTGGAGTGTTGAATCAGGCGTCCTTTTTGACGCGGGTGCTCGACGACCGTGCCGACGCCGCGACCGCGCTCAGTTCGAGGTAACGATCGGCACGCCGTTTCATGCGATCGAGGAACGCCGCGTAACGTGTGACGGGTTCCACGAACCCGATTTCCGGAAGGATCTGCCCGAAGTACGTGCCCCAGTCCGGCCGGCGGCCGTCCACGTCGCATACGCCATACTCACGCGCGACTTCCCACGAGCTCAGGATGTCGCCCGATCGCGCCAGCACATTCGGATCGGCGGCGAGCGCGGCGACGGCGCGGCCGAGGAAGATGGGCGTCTCCGACTCGAGGAAGTGCTTGTCCTTCTTCCCCCCGTCGCGCCAGTTCCCTTCCGTCACGCCGAAATGCTGCAGCATGCTCTCCGATCGCAGGAACCCCGGCGTGATGGCGATGGCCGCGACACCGTGCGCGTAGAGCTCCCCCGACATCGCTGCGGCGAACGCTTTGAGCGACGACTTCACGACGCCGGCGACGGCGTTGCCCGCGCCAAACAGCATGTCCCCTTCCGTTACTTCGACGATCAATCCGCGTTTGCGTTTGATCATGAGCGGCGCGGCATGCTTGGCGGTCATCAGATGCGAGACGAGGCTCTGCGTGAGCGCCGCGCTCGCGTTCTGCAGGTCGGTCTTCCAGAACGTCGTCCATCCCCCCGAGCAACGGATCCTCGCCGGCAATACTGCTGACGAGGAGATCGAGCCGCTTCCGCTCGCGCTGCACCCGCTGGAAGAGTGCGCGCACCTCCTCCTCGATCGTGTGATCGACGCGGATGGCGATGCCGGTTCCGCCAGCTGCGGTGACCAGGTCCGCCGTCTCCTCGATCGTCTCGGGACGCTTGTAGGGTGAGGGATTCCCGCGCACGCTGCGCCCCGTGCAGTAGACGGCCGCGCCGGCCTCCCCGAGCGCCCGCGCGATGCCCCGTCCCGCGCCACGCGTCGCGCCAGCGACCACCGCCACACAGTCCATCAGCGGTTTGCGATCAGCCATGGCTCCTCCTCGGGGTCAGGTCTTGAATCAGCGGTTTGTTCACGATGTGACCCCAAATCACAATATAAACAATCGTTCATTTACATTGCGATAAAATAAACGTTCATTTACTATCTGTCAAGTGACCCCCCGACCCCGCTCGGTCTCGGACGACGACATCCTCGCCGCCACCCATCGCACGATGGCCCGCCTGGGTCCTATTCGCCTGACCCTCGCCGGCCGTCGCCCGCGAAGCCGGGCTCTCGGCAGCGACGCTCGTGCAGCGCTTCGGCTCGAAGCGCGGGCTCCTCCTCGCCGTCTCGGCCAGCGCGGTGGCCGGCATCGACGGCTGCTTCGAGGCGATCCTCGAGCGCGTCCAGCGCGAGCGCGGTTCCCCGCTCGCCGCCCTGATCGACGCGGCCACCGAGATGAGCCGCAACAGCCAGAGTCCCGAGGAACTGGCGAACCACCTCGCCTTCCTGCAGATCGACGTCAGCGATCCGGACTTTCATGCGCACATGCTCGAACTGTCGCGGCGGATCGAAGCGGGCTATCGTGCGCTGCTCGACGCGGCGGTCGCGCAGGGCGAGATCGTGACGTGCGACACCGCCCGGCTCGCGCGAGCCATCGGCGGCCTCAGCGGCGGATCGCTGATCGGCTGGGCGGTCTATCGAGAAGGCACGGCGGAAACGTGGGTGCGAAAAGACCTGGAGATGCTCATCGGACCCTATCGCACCGCACATCGCGAGACGACGATCCGGCGCCGGCGGCGATGACGCTATACTCTCGCGATGCGTTCATGGCCATCGCGTTATCTTCCGCTCTGCCTCGTCACAGCGCTCGTCACGCCGCGGTCTCGATCGACGCCGCGACGCCGCCTGACTGGTCGCGTTTCCGAGGCCCCAACGGATCCGGCATCTCGACGGCGACCGGTGTTCCCACGGAATTCGGACCGTCGAAAAACCTCATCTGGCGCCTCGCGCTGCCGCCGGGCCACTCGTCCCCCATCCTTCACGGCGATCGCCTCTACCTGACGGCGTTCCGCGGCGAACACGCTCGTCACGATGGCCATCGACCGGGTGAAGGGCACGGTGCTGTGGGAGCGGTCCGGCGCCGGAGGTCGCGACGAAGGTCATCGACAAGCGGAACAATCCCGCGTCGCCGAGTCCGGCGGTCGAAGAGAATCGCATCTACGTCTTCTTCCCCGACTACGGACTCCTTGCCTACGACGCATCGGGCAAGGAATTGTGGAAGGTCGCGCTCGGCCCGTTCAACAACATCTACGGCATGGGCGCGTCCCCGGTGATCGTCGGCGATCTCGTGGTGCTCGCGTGCGATCAGAGCCTCGGCTCGTTCTGCTCGCCGTCAACAAGAAGACCGGCCGGCAACAGTGGAAAGTCGACCGGCCGGAAGCGAAGAGCGGCCATTCGACGCCGATCCTCTGGCGCGGACCCGACGGCAAGGATCAAGTCCTCGCTGCCCGGCTCGTTCCTCCTGACCTCCTACGACGCGGCAACCGGGAAGAAGTTGTGGTGGGTCGGCGGATTGTCGTTCGAGATGAAATCGACGCCGGTCATCGGCAAAGACACCATCTACGTGAATGGCTACGGCTCGCCGCAGAACGATCCCGGCCGCAAGGTGAACATCCCGCCGGCCGACGAGATCTGGAAGACAGCGGATGCGGACGGCAATGGCGTCATCTCGAAGGCGGAGTTCCCGAAGCTGACGGCGGCATTCTGGTTCGACGTGGCCGATCTCGATGTGAACGGATCGCTGACCAAGGACGAGTGGGCGTACTATCGCGCCGCCCTCGATTCCGAGAACGGCATGCTGGCGATCAAGCTCGGCGGATCGGGCGACATGAGCGATACCGCGATTCGCTGGAAGTACCAGCGCAGCGTGCCGCAGCTGCCTTCACCGCTCCTCTTCGGCGGCGTCCTCTACATGGTCAACGACAACGGCATCGTGACGACGTTGAATCCTGACACTGGCGAGATGATCAAGCAGGGACGGCTGACCGGCGCGCCAGGTCCGCACTTCGCCTCCCCCACCGCCGCCGACGGTCATATCTTCTTCACCAGCGAAGCCGGCGCGATCGTCGTCGTCAATCCCGGCGGCGACCTGGCGCCGATCGCCGTGAACGAGCTGGCCGAGGACACCTACGCGACGCCGGCGTTTGCCGACGGCCGCATCTACGTGCGTACATCGGCGGCGTTGTACGCATTCGGGAAGCCCTGAGACGTCGACCAACCTTCAGCGGGGAGGGGCGACGGGTGCCCCTTCGTATCTGCTGTCGGCCATGAGGCGCTGCAGTTCGGAGTGCATGCGCTCCAACACGGTGCGTGCCGCGGGATCCGCAATCGCGTTGTGCTCCTCGTACGGATCCGATTCCAGGTCGTACAGCTCGTCCATGTTTTCCAGCTCGCGGTACTGGATGTATTTGTGGCGGTCGGTACGGACCGCGACGTAACCCATGTTTCGGATGCGCGGAAAGACCGTGTCCGTGAAGTACTCGATCAGAAACGATCGTCGCCAGTCGCGTGCGGTGCCGTTGAAGATCGGGACGAGCGAGCGCCCCTGCATCTCACCAGAAGGTGACAGGCCGGCGAACTCGATGAGCGTGGGCGCCACGTCGAGGCTGAGCACCATCTCTTGCGGCGTACTTCCAGGCCGCACTCGTGGGGGATATCGCACGAGGAGCGGAATACGGATCGCTTCCTCATAGGCAAGCCGCCGCTCTTCTGACAATCCGTGCTCGCCGTAGAAATATCCGTGATCGCTCGTGAACACCACGACGGTGTTGTCGAGCGATCCGTTCTTCTCGAGCACCGCGAGGATGCGGCCCAGGCTCTCGTCCACGGCCAGCAGCATCTCGACGCGGCCGCGGATCTCCTCGTCCGTTGTGGCCGTCCCGGGACCGAGCGGGGGCAGCGCTCCAATCTGGCGCAGCAGGGCCGGTTTCCCTACCGGAGTCTTGAATGCGCTGGGTCGCCTGGGCATGACCCGACCGGCGTAGCGTCCGCGGTGACGCTCTGCGGCGACGAAGCCGCCGGGCTGTCCGGGTACGGAGACCAGGCTGCCGTCATCGCGCTGCACCACATTGGGGTGGACAGCTTTGTGGGCGAGATAGACCAGGAAGGGCTGGCTGCCGGGCTGCAGGATGAATCGCTCGACGTAATCCGTGAGCACGTCTGTGACGTAGCCTTGCGCGACGAGCGCGCGTGCCGTCGACGTTCAGGTGCGGATTGACCGATTCCCCTTGGCCGGGCATGGCCACCCAGTGGTTGAAGCCCGGACGCGGGCTGTCGTCGTTACCCATGTGCCATTTGCCGAAGAACCCGGTTCGGTAGCCAGCCTGCTGGAGCTTCGTCGGAAACACCGGCAGCTGATGACTCGAGCGCGCCGTGTTATCGATGATGCCGTTGGTGTGCGCGTACTGGCCCGTCAGGAAGCACGCGCGACTCGGCGAGCAGAGCGGGGTCGTCGCGAACGCGTTGAGGAAGCGGGCGCCTTCGCGGGCGAGCCGATCCATGTTCGGCGTGTCGATGAAAGGATGCCCCGCGGCCCGGATTTCGTCCCAGCGCATGTCGTCGACGAGCACGAACACGATGTTCGGGCGCCGGCGCGGTTCGGCGGCTTGCCTCTCCTGGCTGGAACAGCCGGCCACCCCGAGCATGGCCAGCATCGCCACGATAGTCGACGAGCCACGGCGCTTCATCGTCCGAACACGCGCTGCAACAGCGACTTCTTTCGCTGCTGATAGGCAAAAATCCGAGTCGTCCCATGTCGTCGTACTTCCGTCTGCGGACCGTAACGACCCCATGAGAAACCGAAGCCTACCGGCGCCTGACGCATGTCGATGATCTCATAGGTGGGGTCGAGCGATTCGGCGAACGCCCGGATCTCCGGATCGCTCGAAGCGCTCGCCTGTTCGTATGCCAGGACGCCGGGATTCGAACTCCACACTCTGAACAACCGATCCTCGAGCACATCATTGAGGAGGCTCGTGTATGGAGGCACGCTCGCCTTGAACAGCGCGTCGAGGAAGTCCTGCAGCGTCGCGCTCTGGTAGAGGATGACAGCCGGATCGTGGCAGACGAAATAGATGGGCCCCCATTCCGTCGAATCCGGCAGCAGATCGATCACCCAGAAGTTGCCGAATCCATCGGCCGCGATCGGATGGCCGTGTGGAAAGGCGGCATAGAATTCGAAGTCACATTTGCGCGACGTGAGGTCGACCAGGCTGACTGCGCCGCCGGTGAATCCGCTCGTGTACGCCATCAGCTCATGTACGTGTGGCGGAATCGGGCAAGGCAGGCGCGATCCGAAGTCCGCCAACTCGGCGTAGGTCATTCCAGGTTCGAGCTCCAGAGGAACCGGCCTGCCCTTCCTGGTTGTGAGGGCTGCAGCACGCGCCTGCCGCACGAGTTCGAGGGGAGTTGCACTCACGGCTCTCTCCGCTGTGAACGTTGTCGCCCGGCGGTCATTCGCTCCGCAGCAGCTCCAGAGGATCGGCGCGGGAGGCCTGACGCGCCGGCAGGACTGCGGCGCCAACCGCCACCACGCAGACAAAGGATACGACGGCTGCCAACGTGACGGGATCCTGCGGGCCTACACCATACAGCAAACTGCGAAGGCCGGCCGCAGGCACGACCCTCAACCGGCGATCGAGGATCGAGATCGCCATCTCCTCCTCCAGCGACCGGAACTTGACCGCGAAGACGGCCGAGTTCGCCCCCACTCCCACGGCGATGAGCGTCACCGCCGCGGTGCTGGTCAGCGGAGCGGCTCGGAGCGCCCGCCATGCCATTCTGAACCGGCCCATACGTCACCTCCCTCCGCTCACGTCGATGAACGACCCTGTGGTGTAGGACGCCTCGTTCGACAGCAGCCAGAGTATGGCCTGCGCCACTTCCTCGGCGCGTCCGCCCCGTCTGACAGGCACGGAGGCCTTCAGTCGATCGACGCGGCCTGGATCGCCGCCGCTGGCGTGAATGTCGGTGTAGATGAGTCCTGGACGAACGCCGTTCACGCGGATGCCTTCGTCTGCCACCTCTTGCGCAAGACCGATGGTCATGGTGTCGAGCGCGCCCTTCGAGGCCGCATAGTCGACATACTCACCGGGAGCCCCGAGCCTCGCCGCGGCGGACGACACGTTGACGATCGCCCCACCCGCGCCGCCGCGTGTGGTCGACATGCGCTTCACAGCCTCTCGCGCGCAGAGAAACGCGCCGATGACGTTGGTCGTGAAGACTCGCTGCAAGCGAGCTGCGTCCATGGCCTCCAGCCGCATCTGCGTCTCCAGAATGCCGGCGTTGTTGACGAGTCCCGACAGGACGCCGAACTCGCGATCGAGCGTTTCGAACATCCGAATCACATCCGATTCGACACCGACATTCGCTGAAAGAGCCAGGGCGTTGCCACCGAAATCTCTGATCTGCTGGACGACCGATTCGGCTCCCGCGCGGCTGTCACGATAGTTGACGCACACGGCATAGCCGCGGCGGGCGGCCAGCAGGGCGGTCGCAGCGCCGATCCCCCGGCCGCCGCCGGTAATCAGGAGGACGTTGGTCATCTGGCCTGCAGGCGGCCGGCAAAGAACGCCGTCGCCGCGGCAAAGGGAAGCGATGACAAGAGTGAGAGGCGCGGCGCCTCCGAGACCAGCAGCACGATCAGCACCGAGCACGTCAGTGCGGCCACGGTCATCAGGCTGAGCACGCGCCACCACCGGTTCGCGGCGTCGACCAGCATCGACAGCAGGAATGCCGCGACGCCGAGCGCCCCGGTCAGCGAGAGCACTGCCACGACCGGGCTCGCGTCGTGGAGCGAACGCAGCGCGAAGGGGATGGCCATGCCGAGCGTGACGGTCGATGGGCCCACGCCCAGCAACACGATACCGAACGTCAGGACGATCAAGGCTAAGCGAGTCTTGGGATTATCCATCGCGCGGACGACATCGTATCGCGTTTGCGGCGCGTGGCTGACCTGGTGAGCGCGGCGATCGCCCGCAGAGTGGAAATCGGACGGCTACGCGGCCGAGCGCTCGACCGGAATCGTCAGGTACGCCAGCAGGAGAAAGACGACGATCAGCCCGGTGAGCACGATCGGCGGTGAAAACGTCAGGGCCAGCATCACCGCGAACACGCCCGCGAACACGAGGAGGTGAATGCCGACAACCCCCTTGAGGATCGCCAATGGGACCCGTCGTCGCAGCAGGTAGGCATTGGTAAGCCCGCCCAGGACACACACGAACGTGAAGCAGGCGCTCAGCGCGGTCATCAGGTTGGTCATGGTCGGACGGAAGCCGTCGCCCATGTCCAGGCGGTAAGTCGCCATCAGGTCCATCATCTGCCGTTCGGTTTCGTTTCGCGGCGCCGGTCGCGCCACCAGACTGAGAGAGTGGAAGGCCGCCGTCACCAGCATGAAGACGACGGCGGTCTTGAGCCAGAGCGTATGTCGTGAGCGCATGCGGCCTCTTTCAGCACGGCAGTCTAATCCAATTGACATTAAGTTCGAATCTGGACGAGCGTGTTCGTCCCCCTCGCCCGCGCGCAGCGCGGCGATCGTGAGACAGACCGGAGGCGCCGATGACCTGGTTCGACCACCTCTTCGCCCTGGCCCTGCTCATCGGACTTCCGGCGTACGCCGCGTGGGACGTGCCTCGTCTCTCGCGTCGTGTCGAGAGCGATCCGGCGAACGCGCGCACGAAGCGACTACGTGTTCACTATCGCGCTGCAATGGGGACTGACGCTGGTCCTCGTGGGGTGGTGGCGGCTCACGCGCCCGGCCACTCGCCGATCTCGGGCTCATCACGCCGGAAGGGGCGGGCCGATGGTGGACGATCGTCATTGTCGCCGCCGCGGTCGTGTTCTTCGCGTGGCAGGCGTACTCAGTCACGCGCTCGCCCGATGCCCAGGCCAAGGTCCGAAACCAGCTGGACGCGCAGCCGTCAGTTCGCGTGATCCTGCCGACGAATGCGCGCGAGTCGCGGGCATTCGCGGCGCTTGCCGTCACGGCCGGGATCTGCGAGGAGGTCTTGTATCGCGGCTACCTGCTGTACTACCTGAGGCTGTGGCTTCCTGGCGCCGCGGCAGTCGGCGCCGCCATCGTGGTCTTCGGCCTGGCCCACGCCTATCAAGGCGCGCGCGGTATCCTGCTGACGATGCTCGCCGGCGGCGCGGCGATGGCCCTCTACCTGTTGACGGGTTCGCTCGTGGCACCCATGGTTCTGCATGCCACCGTGGATCTCGCCAACGGCTTCATGGCCTATCGATCACTGAGCACCGCGGGGCCCCCGACGCCGCGCTGACGCTCCAACGAGGCCGTCGGGGTCGTCAAACCCGCGGGTGCGCGATCATCAATGGGCCACGACTCGCGGCGCGTCGAGCTTGACGGTGTAGCTGTAATCCCCGCACGTCACCGATGGGTTGATCGGCTTGAACAATCCAGTGGGGTTCTCCTTCCAAAGCCAGACATGCAGGTCATAGTGGTGAAGATTGAGCGGGAGCAAGGGATGATGCCCCTCCATCGGACCATCGAATGGAGCGCCGAACAGCACCGGACGATTCTTGACACCGGTGGCCAGAGGCACGAACCACTCCGCAGCAATGAGCCGGAGTTTCCCGTCCACTGGCTCGTAAAGGAGAATCTGCGGCCGGTTCGGGTCGACCTCAGGACCGAGCAGAGCCGGATTGAGGAAGTGGATGCCCATTCCGCCGATCCCGTACGCGGGGACGGTTCCTGGACCTCCCACCTTCGGAACCTCAACGCACCCAAGCGTCGAGAAGTAGCCATCGCGAACGGCGGCGATGGGATCTTCATACTTCTGCAGCGCCACGCGGATCTTCTCGAGATCGGGCGGTACTTTCGGCAGAGGGGCCGAAGACTGCGCGTCGGCGACTGAGGCCACCGCGGCAATCACGCCGAGAAGCACCGACCAGCCCAACAGACCCTTCACCCAGTTCCGAGTCCTCATGTTGACTTCCTTTTCGATAAGCGGCACGGATCGCCGTAGTCCAACGCACAGCCGAGTCGCCGAGTCCGCCGAGTCTACGAGCCGCCGAGCCGACCGACCCTCACCGTATCCGCTCGCGGATTCTGCCGACCGTCGCTTGCTGCTGCCCCCCCACATCGACCGTGATCCGATAATCACCCGGCGGGCATCAGCGGGCCGCCGACCCCGCCACGGCCCCCGCCTCCACCTGCGCCCCGCCCGCCCGCAGGCGCCGCTCCGCTTCGCATGTTCCATTGCACGCGATTGATGCCGGCAAGCGACGGCCCCTTGATCTGTGCGACGCGCTCGCCCGCGATGTCGGTGATGCGTGACGACGGCGCCGCCGTCGAATGCCGCGCGCAGGTAGTACGTGATCGTCAACGCATCGGGTTCGTTGGGCACCTCGATGTACTTGTTGCCGAACAAGTGGAAATTGCCGAGCGCGCGAAAGCCGTATGGCGTTCTGGGCTCCACAGCGAACAGGTGCATCGGCTTCGTCAGCGTATCGGCCGAGAGCTCCTGCAGATGCGTGATGTCGCCGACGAACAGACCACGCCCGTAAGTGCCGAGGACGAGATCGTTCTCGCGGGGATGAATCGTGAGGTCGTGCACGGGCACCGTCGGCAGGTTCGCCTTGAGACGCGTCCATACCGCGCCACCATCGATCGACACCCAGACGCCCACATCGTTTCCGACGATCAGGAGGTTGGGGTTCTTCCGATCCTGGACCACGACGTTGATGGGCGAATCCACGAGGTCACCGCCGATCGCCGCCCATGACTTCCCGAAATCGGTCGTCCGATAGAGGTATGGGCGGAAGTCGTCGTTGCGGAACCCATTCTTGGCGACGAGCGCCGTGCCAGGTTGGTGCGGTGAGGCAAACACGCGGCTGACGTATCGATCTGCCGGACCACCTGCCGCGGCGACCGCGGCCGTCACATCCGTCCAACTGGCGCCGTGATCCCGCGTGACTTGCACCTTCCCGTCGTCGGTGCCGACCCAGATCACACCAGCGGCCACCGGCGATTCCGAGACGGAGGTGATCGTGCAGTAGGGAACGTAACCGGAGTTCAGGCCGCACTTCGACGCATCGCCCGTCGTCAGATCGGGACTGATCTCCTGCCACGCGTCGCCGCGATTGAGCGATCGAAAGAGCACCTGGGCGCCCGTGTAGACGATCTGCGGGTTATGAGGAGAGAGCACGATCGGCGTAATCCAGTTGTAGCGGAGCGCCGGCGCGCCCTCAGCCCGTTGCGGCTGAATGTTCGTGGACTGCCCGGTCAGCTGATCGAAGCGCCGCTGACCGCCTGTCTGGAAGCTGTTGTAGACCCACCGCGAGTCGGTCGGGTCGACCTGGTTGTACATGCCGTCGCCGGTGCCGACCGTCCTCCAGTCCTCGAGCGTAATCTGGCCGCCGCGGGAATTGCTGGGGCCCTTCCAGGAATCGTGATCCTGAAGACCGGCATAGACGTTGTAGGGATCGTCCATGTCCACGCCGACGGCGTAGATCTCGCCAATCTTCATGTTCAGGAAGTAGTCACCCGTTCGTCCACCGTCGTACGAGACGTTCACGCCGCCGTCGCTGCCGAGCATGAGGCGTTGGGGATTCTGCTCGTCCCACCACATCGAGCGGAAATCGCCGAAGACGCCCCTGAAGAACTGGCAGTTCCACGTCTTGCCGCCATCGCGCGACTCGTACATCGAGTCGCTGTTGACGATGATCTGGGACGGATCGGCAGGGTTCGTTTTGATCTGATTGAACGAATACGGCGCTTTCGAGCCGGCCACGTCGATATCGTCACCGTGGGTCTTCTTCCACGTCCGCCCGCCATCCTCGCTGCGATACACCTCGTTACCGATGGGTCCGCCAGGGCGCGGGGCGCCTCCTCGCCCGCCGCCGGCCGCGCAGGCATCGACACGAGCCGGCATGCCGGTTCGCCGTTCGTTCAGATTCTCGACGATCGCGGTGAGCAGATTGGGGTTGCGCGCGTTGATATCGAGGCCAATCCTGCCGACATTCCCGGATGGCAGGCCCTCGAGTTTCCGCCACTTCACGTCGCGGGCCCCGCCATCGTCGGTCCTGTAGACGCCGCTCCCCGGTCCGCCGAGGACCAGCTGCCACGGCGTTCGCTGCTTTTCATACATCGCCGCATAGAGCGTGTCAGGCGACTTGCGGTGCATGACGAGATCGATTGCGCCGGTCCCGTCGTCAACGTAGAGCACCTTCTCCCACGTCTTGCCGCCATCCTTCGTGCGAAAGACTCCGCGCTCGGCGTTCCGCGAAAACAAATGGCCCATCGCCGCCACGAAGACGATGTCTGGATTCGTTGGATGGATCACGATGCGTGCGATGTGATGCGAGTCGGGCAGCCCCATGAGCTGCCAGCTCTTGCCGGCATCCACGGACTTGAAGACGCCCTTGCCCGAGTACGACGAACGTGCGTTTGCCTGATCGCCGGTGCCCATCCAGACGATGTTGGCGTTGGAAGGTGCGACGGCGACGGCGCCCACCGCGGCCACGTCGACGCTGTCGGAAATCGGTTCCCACGTGATGCCGTTGTTGGTGGTCTTCCACAGGCCGCCGGTGCGCGTGGCCGCGTAGATGGTGTAGAGGTGGTCGTGCAACGGTGCATCAGGGACGGCGATCTCAGTCACCCACGCCGATGTCCTGAACGGACCGATGTTCCGGAAACTCGTGGCATCGATCACGGTGCCAAGCGTCGCGCTCTGCTTCGCTGCAACTGGCAGCACGCATACGGCTGCCGCGAGTGCCAGAGACCTGGAGCCTTCTCATCGATGGTGTCCTCTACTTCATCGCGCCAAACGCGTAGAGAAAGTCGACGTACCACTTCTCGATCTGCGCCAGGCCGGCGACCTTCGAGCCGGCACGCGGCTCGATCACGATGTACTCGTTGGGAGCGTGAGCGCCACTGCCGTGTCCCATCCCGCCCATGACCATCGGCAGCTTCAGACGATCCGTGAAGATGTAATACGGCGCGCTGCCCGCGAGCCGTGGCATGACCGTCGGCGTCACGCCGTACTTGTTGAACACGCCGATCGCTGCGCGAACGATCGGAGTCTCCACCGACGTCTGTGCCGGAACATAACCACCGAGCTTGGTCACACGGACGTCGCTGAATCCCTTGGCCGCCAGGTGCTTGCGGATCAAATCGAGCTGCTGGTCCGGCGTCTGATTGGGGACCAGACGGGAATCGATGCGCGCGCGAGCCACGTGCGGCAGGATCGTTTTCATCCCTTCGCCCGTGTAGCCAGCCCAGATGCCATTGATGTTCATCGTCGTCGTGAAGAGCCAGCGGGCGAAGAGATCGCGTCCACTGGCGCCGTCGATGAACCGATCGACCCCGATGCCTTTGCGCATCGCCTCTTCACGCGCGGGAGACGATCCGCGAGCCACGCCGTTGACGAGGCGCTCTTCCTCGGGGCTCGGTTGCCGAATCTGGTCGTAGTAGCCGGGAACCAGGATGGTATTGCCGTCAGTGCTGACCAGGCTCGCCAGCGCCTGCGTGAGGCGCCACGCGGGGGCGTCGACAATCGCCTTCAGCGAGCTGTGAATCTCCGCCCGCGTCGGTCCGCCCCTGACACCGCCTGAGGTCTCGAGCTCGATCGACAGCATGCCCTTTGACGCCGAGCGGCAGCGACACGGCGCCGGTCGGGTCCTGGGCGTTGAGCGGGAAGAACACGCCGTCAGCCTTCCTCAGGCGGGCTTCGTATTTCTCGATGACCTCGGGGTAATTGGGCGATCCCAGCTCCTCTTCGCCCTCGGCGACGACCAGCAGGTTGACCGGCAGCTTGCCCTGAACCTTGATGATCGAATCGAGCGCGTTCAGAAACGCCCGCTCCGGTCCTTTCTGATTCGTTGCGCCTCTCGCCATCAGCACACGCCCGAGCTCGGTGTCCTTCAGCGTGCCGTCGAACGCGGGTACCTGCCAGCCGGTTTCCTCTGGCTGGACGTCGTACATCATGTAGACGAGAAGGGTTCTAGGCATTCCCGCGTCGTAGAACCCAAATACGCCCGGATGCCCTGAGGTGGGCACGATTGCGACTTCCTTGAAGCCAAGCGTCCGCAGATCGTCTGCCAGCAACTTGGCCATCTCCGCGATGCCGCGGTTCTGTGCGCTGACCGACGGCTGACGCACCCAGCGCTGCAGTTCACTGACGTGGCCCTGGATGTTCGCGTCGATGTGCTTGTACACCTCGTCGTGTTTGCCCGGCATACGCGGGGACCGAAGCGGCATCGAAGGCATCCTCGGTCGTAAAGCGAATGGCCGGCGGCCGGACCTCCTGTGCGAGTGTCGATACGGTGAGCAGCGCCGCACCCACGAGTCCGACGCCTGCGGCAACCCGATGAGTGAAACGATCGGGTTGCATCAAGACCTCCGGTGTGCGGGCCTGATTGTAGCGGACTGACCGTGGTGCGCCGCTCTACCCATTCTTCGCCACGGGTCTTCACGGGGTCGCGCGCGGCCGGGTGATGATGCACCGTTCGTAGGCGACGAAGCGGAGAGAGGGATCGCCGGTGTCGACCGGTCTGGTTCCCGCTGCAATTCCTCGAGAATGTCGACGGGAGGCACGGGCCGGCTCAGGGCGCGGCCTTCGGACGTTCGTCTCGTCGAGCCTGCGCAACAGCCAGGATGCACACGCCAAGGAGCACGGCCACGTCCGCCACGTTGAAGATTCCGGTCCGCAGCGGGCCAAGCCCGACGTTCAGGAAGTCGATGACGCTCCCGCGTGCGAGGCGGTCGGCCAGATTGGATGCGCCGCCTGCCACGAAAAGGCTGAGCCCCACGAGCGCAGGGCCTGACCACGTCCATCGAAGGGCAGCTGGCGATCATCAGAAGCAGCAGGAGGCCGGTGCCGACCGTGAACAGACCGGTGCGGACCGCCGGTGGCCAATCCGCACCAAGCCCGAGGAAGCCGCCGGTGTTTTCCGCGTACTCGAGCCGAACGGTGTCGGCCAGGAACGACTGGCCTGGCTCGCCGACGAGCGCGGAAGCCGCGTAGTGCTTCGTCACGCGGTCGCATCCGATGGTCATCGTGATCAGCAGCAGCAACGCGGTCCGCTTGGCAACGAAATTCATCCGATTGGCTCCTTCATCCCACGCGCAGCCGGCGAGCGGTCACCGGACATCCAGGTGAATCCGATGAACCAGACGATGTACCCAGGGGGCCATGATCACGCTGGCCACGGCGAAGAGCACCAGTCCACAGAGAAGTGCGTAAATTGCCGCGAACAGTTTGCCCGGCGTCGTCACCATGCGATCGACCGGCCCCATCCCGCTGAAGATCATCGATGCGTTCACGAAGCCGTCGATCCAGTCGAGCTGGCCGAACACGTGATACCCGACGGTGCCCACGCCGACGAAAGCCGCGACGACCAGCAACGCCCACATGAAGTGACGAGCGGCGCGACGCAGAAAATGCGGCCAGGGCAGGAGTGGATGCGTGCGGTGTTCGTACATCAGCCGGTCGTGAGTCAGCGAACGGTGAGTACCCACAGATCGGCATCGGTTCGCGGGCGCGAAAAGTAGAGATAGCGATCGTCGGCCGACAGGCACGGCGCGCCAAGGTCTTCGCCGGGCAGCGACATCACCTCGCGGGTGAACTTCCAGACGATCTCGGCCATGTAGATGCGCCCTTCGTTGACGTAGAGCATGCGCGTGCTGTCGGCGAGCCACACCGGGGAGCTGCCCGCCGCGATCCGTTCGAAGGTACGCTTGTTCAGGGAGTAGATCCACACGGCCCCGGCGGCAGTGCCGGCAATCGTCGCGCCGTCGCGCGACCAGGCGCCCGGCGCAAATTCGCCGGTTGCGAAGTCTGGCGGCGTCTCGAGCGGTGCGGCCGCAGGCTCGTCCAGCACCGGATAGATTCGAAGGCGTCGTGCCTCCTCTGTCCCAGACGGCAATCTTCGACCCATCGGGCGACCACACCGGGTGAGCCAGCTCGCCGACCGAGCGGGCGAGCATCCGCATCCCGCTGCCATCCGCATTGAGAATCCACACGGTGTTGAACGCGCCGCGATTCGACTCCACGGCAATTCGTCGTCCGTCCGGCGACCAGCGCGGCGACGACTCCCGCGAGCTGCCCTCAGTGATCGATCGCAGGCCGCGTGCCGTCGCTGCGTGCGACATAGATGTGCTCCGAAGGCGGGCCCGACGCGAGCACGACCATCGATCCGTCCGGCGAAGGATCCACCGACGTAAATGGGGACGACGCCGCGCACCACCACCGTCGCAGCGCCCTCGACCGACCTCGCATCCGCATTGAAGTCCATGCGGTAGATGCTCCGGCTCGAGGCAAACGTCGACCACGCGAACCGCTGATCGTCGGCGGAACGGGTCAGCGAGCCCGCGGCGCTCGGCAACGCAGAGACGGATTCGGGACCGCCTTGCGGGCGACCGGTTCGCTCGTCGATCTCTACCCGCCAGATGCCCTGCGCGCCGCCACGATTGCTGACGAAGTACAGGTAGCGGCCGTCGGACGACCAGATGGGACTCCAGTCCATCGTGTCGTCGTCGGTGACACGCACCGGCGCGCTGCCGTCCGGCCTCATGGTCCAGATGTCGGCACGCGGTCCCGCGGCGTTGCGACGGAACGTCCCGGCATATCCCCAATAGGCGATGCGCCGTCCGCTCGGAGAAACCGAGGGATACCGAAAGTCGTTGCGCGTGATCCGGGCGACGGTCGCGGATAGCGACGTCCACCTTCCAGCCTTCGCTGGAACTGCCGCGGGATGAAGCGGCAGCAATACCACCGCGCGTTGCAAAGAAAATGGTTCGTGAATCCGGGGACCACGCCGGGGTCACGCCGAATTGCGTCAGGCGGCGCATCCCGCTGCCATCGCGCTTCATCACGTAGATGCCGCTGGCCGCCTGGCTGGTCGCGCGGAACGCGATCCACTCGCCGTCCGGCGAGAACGCCGGATCGGACTCGTCGCCTTGCAGACTGTTTGTCAGGTTGACGGCGTGCTCATCGCCGATCCGCCGAATGAAAATGTCACCCGTTCCCGCTTCGTCGCTTCGGTAGGCCAGCCATTGACCGTCCGGCGACAAGGTTGGTGACGTCTCCGTCGCGCCGCTCGACGTGATTTGCTCCACGTCCCCGGATGGCAACGGCCGCGCACCGCCCCACTCCGACAGACGCGCGCCGGCTATGGCGATCAAGACCCCGAGGACCAAACACACGAGCGTGACGACGACCCCGGCGCGCAACCGGCCCGGCTGAGGTGGCGGTGGATCGTCGGACACGGTGAGGATGGAGTTGGTGCTGAAGGACACGATCGCCGGACCACTTCAGAGATCGGGCGGATTATAACGTGAGATTGGATACGTGCTTACGTGCGGACGGGCTCACGTGCCCACGTGCCGCTTGTCACGTGCGGACGTGCTTGCGTATCGGCGGGCTGATAGGTCTGCATGCTTACGTGCCCGCACGAACCCCTGCAACGGCGGTCGTGTCCGGCCGAAAAGAAGTGAAATGGCCCCGCGGATGAGCCGGAAGCGGAAGCGGACGGCTCACCATCACGTTTACGTCGTTTTCCTGCGAAACCCAAAGGGTGATGGGAAGGCCGGCTACTACGTCGGCATGACCGGCCTCACGCCGGACCAACGGCTGGCCAATCACAAGGCCGGGATCAAGGCGGCAGGGGTCGTTCGAAAGTACGGTATCCGGCTCGTGCCCACGCTGTACGAACACCTCAACCCGATGTCGTACCAGGATGCCGTCCGCATAGAGGTTGAACTGGCCAACAGTCTCCGCAAACGCGGATTCCGGGTATTCGGCGGGCACTGAAGGGATCAACGGGACGCGGATCACGGCGGATCAACAAAGATCTGGGAGCTTCAGCGCAGTGGGTCCCGCTGACTACTTCATTTCGGAGTTATAGATAAACGCGCTCGGCCCGTCGGAGCGCCTGGTAGCGCGCGAAGACGGCGCGATCGCTTTCGAGGCCGAGGCACGATCGCAACGAGCTGCCGCGGAAGGTGTGCGCGAACATCTCGGCGCCGTGTCGCAGGACGAACCACGGGTCGTGGCGCAGGACGGGCCAGAAGTGCCGGACCTTCATCCATCGCTCCGCGCGCCAGCGCATGAATTCGATTTCGCCCGCCTCGAGGTGCTCGCTGCGGACGACGGCGGTGGTCCCGTCGGTACTCGTTGACGTTCTCGTTGACGACCAGGTTCCGCTCGCGAAAATCCTGGGTCATCGGCGTGCCGGGGTACGGCGTCGGATGCTGGATGTACGGCCAGTCCACGTAGCGTCGCGCGAATTCCAGGTTCGCTTCGATTGATTCACGCGTATCTCCGGGGTTTCCGACGATCAATCCACCGACGACGTACATGCCGTGCCGGTGCAGGATCTCGATGGCGTCGAGCGTGGCGTTTCCGATCTGACGGCCGCCTTTGCGCGCCGCGTTCTTGCTGCTGGCGCGGAGGAACTCGAGATCTTCATCGAGGATGTTCTCGATGCCCAGGAAGACGTAGCGGAATCCCGCCACGCGCATCAGCGGCGCCAGGGATTCCCCGCGCGCCGCGATGGACGACGTCATCGCCTGGACGATGTAGTCGATGTCGTTGAGACCGGCTTGCGGTGATCGCCCTGCACAGCGCCTCGAAGCGCGCGACGTTCAGGGTGATGTTGTCGTCGACGATGAAGATGGTGCGCGCACCCCGCGCGCGTGCGTCGGCGATGTCCGCCAGCACGCGCTCGATCGACCACGTGTGGAAATTGCGACCGCGCATTTCGATGATCGAACAGAAGCTGCAGTCGTAGGTGCAGCCGCGCGACGTCTCCACCACATCTATCGGACGGCCGATGAACGTGTAACCGTCGAGCACTCGCGCGGCGCGATTCGGGAGACGCACCTCCTCCCCGGTCAGCGTGCTGACCTGCGCGGTCCGGCGTGCGCACGAACCCGTCCGGCGTTCGGTAAGAGATCCCGGCGATGGACTCGACCCCCGATCCCCGCTCGAGCGCGCGCACCAGTTCGCGGATGGTGATGTCGCCTTCGCCTCGCACGATGAGATCGATTTCCCAGTCGCCCGCCTCGTAGACGTCGGTGGCCAGGCTCGGATCGTAACCGCCGACGACGATCGTGGCAGACGGGGCGAGGGACCTGATGAGCGAGGCCAGCCTCTGCGCGGTGCGCCGCTGAAACGTCATGATCGACAGCCCGACGAGATCAGGCTGAAGATCCCTGACCAGGCGCTCGATCGTTTCGCGGATCCTCCCGTGGACCAGAATCAGGTCGGCAATGGCAACACGATGGTGCGCGTCGATGTTGCCTGCCAGCGATCCCAGCGCGCCGTTCGGCATCCGCATCGTCACCGGGGCGGTGTGCTCGAACGAATCCGGCATCGAGAGCAGGAGAATGTTCATGGCGTTACCCTGCCGGTTTGGCCCTCAACACACCAACTTGAACCAGCAGGCCGGTGAAGTCAAGTACGCGACGTTCGTGGACGATCAGGCCGTCCTGCAGGCGATAAATGAACGCGCCGGCGACCTCGATCCGCCGTCCCGTTGGTGCGACTCCGAAGAACTCGCCTGCATGGGTTCCCGTGATCCGGCAGAGCAGCGCGGCGCGGTCACCGTCGACCAGCAGATCTTCGGTGTTGATCATGAGGTCTGGAAACGCGGTGAACCAGACACGGTAGATCCGCTCGATTTCCGCGCGACCCTCCAGCACGCCTCCGGTGGGGCTGACCACGACGCCATCAGCCGAGTGGTCGCCGGCGAGCGCTACGGGATCCCGTGCGCGCCAGGCATTCTCGCGTCGCGTAAAGATGGCGAAGATGTCATCGCGCGTCATCGGGACGCCTCCCGCCAGAGCCACATATGGGGGTAACTATAGGCCTGTACCTGACGACAAGGGAAATCGGAAATCGGAGATCGGAAATGGAAATCGGGAATCAATCGGATCAGGCGGCGGGCAGCGACACGACGAACGAGGCGCCCTGCCCTTCCCCCAGGCTTTCGGCGCGCACGCTGCCACCGTGCGCTTCCACGAGGTAGCGGACGATCGCCAGGCCGAGACCCAGGCCGCCGTGAGCGCGCGTGTATGTGGAGTCGGCCTGCCAGAACGGCTCGAACACGGTCTTCAAATGTGCGGGGTCGATCCCCAGACCGGTATCGGTAACCCGCAACTCGACGTGCGGCGGCGCGGCCAGCAGGCCCACCTCGACATGGCCGCCTTCCGGCGTGAACTTGACGGCGTTGGCGACGAGGTTCCAGACGATCTGCTGCAACCGTTCCGGGTCCGCCAGCACTTCGACATGATCGCTCGATAGCCTCGGCTCGACGCGCACGTGACGAGATTGGGCATTCGGCTCGACCGCGTCGAGCACCGCCCTGACCACCGGCACGATGTCCGTCGACTGCCTGTCGAGCCTCACGCCGCCGGCGACGAATCGCGACACGTCCAGCAGGTCGTCGATCAGCCGCGCCTGCGCATGTGCGTTACGCTCGATGACCTGCACGGCCTTCATCCGTCCGGACTCGTCCAGCGATCCCGTGGTGAGCATGCGAGTCCAGCCCAGCACCGCGTTCAGCGGTGTCCGGAGCTCGTGCGAGATCATCGCGAGAAACTGATCCTTCATGCGGTTGGCGTCCTCGGCCTGCCGCCGTGCGGCCTGCTCCGACAACAGCGCGCGGTGGTGCTCCTCGGCGACCTTGCGCTCGGTGATGTCCTGCCCAGTGCCCAGCATTCGGTCCTGGCACGCCTGACGCGTCGCGGAGCACCCTCCCGCGGGCGGCAAGCGTCCGCACGGTGCCGTCGGGCCGCACGATGCGGTGCTCCATCTGATACGGCTCGCCGGTCTCCACCGCATGCGTGACGACAGCCATCAGATCTGCGCGATCGTCAGGATGCAGGCGTTCGAGAAATGACTGGTAGTTGACGGTGAAGGAACGGCGGTCCACCCCGTAGACACGATAGAGCTCCTCGGACCACCAGATCGGCGTTGGACGCGATGTCCCATTCCCAGCTGCCGACGTGCGCGACGGCTTGCGCATCGAGCAGGCGGGCCTCGCTCGCGCGCAACTCGGCGTCGACGTGTTCGCGAGCTTCTATCTGCGCGCGCAAATCGTCGTTGGCGTTGCGGAGCTCGTCGGTCCGGCTGGCGATCCGGCTCTCCAGTTGATCGTTGAGACGCCGGCGCTCGTCCACGAGCGCAGCCAGCGTCGCGGATGTGACGGCGGCAACTCCGGCGAAGGTCTGGACCAACAACAGCGCGGCGTTCGGATCTTCGCGACCGAAGGGACCGAAGCCCTGCAAGGTTCCCCAGATGGCAATTGCGGCCAGACCGAGCACGCAAACCGCCGTCTCGCGCGGACCGAAACGGAATGCCGGCCACAGCAACAACGGGATTGCCAGGTACTCGAGCGCATAGTTCGACGTGCTGATCGAGAATCCGCCCCCGAAGATCGCGGTGCTGAGCGCCCACAGGGCGGCGGCGAGCAGCACCAACTCCAACACGCGCCCGCGAACACTTTGCGACGTGGTCAACCAGAAGAATGAGCGCGGGGGCAATGACCACGCGCGCCTCCGGCGTCGCCAAGCCACCACGTCAACCACACTCGAGGCCACTCGGCCCACGTCGTGAGACCGGCTCCCAGCAGCGACGCCGCGCCGATGGTCGCGGCAACGACCGGCGCGATGAGTCCAGCAAGGACGGCAAATCGCACGACATCAGGCGCGCGTTCGAACGCGCGGGTTCCGTTGGCGAACCGGCTGACCAGATGTGCGCCCACGCAGTGCTTCGATGGTGTTGCCTGAGGCGATACCCACCGAGGCCAGGAACGATCCCGAGGTTGTCAGGTTGACGAGGAAGGCGCCTAGCGCGATGCCGGGCCAGATCCACGGGCCGACGATCAGCACGGCCGCCAGCGCAATCCCGGTCGGCGGCCAGACCGCAGTGGTGCTGGCGTTGACAAAAGCAAGGCTCAGGCCGAGCCGGCCGGCGACGAAGTAGGCGAGCACGAGCGCCACGATGCACGCGAGCTTGGCAGGAATCGTGACCGGCGCCCGATGCGACGACCCGGGGGGGCTCGTCATGGAGAGGTCTGCAGTTCTCCCAACACTTCGTCCAGGGTCGATGCCAGCAGCTCAGCATCAGGCACATCAAAAGGCATCGGCGGCCGAATTTTCAGCACGTTATGAAACGGGCCGTCGGTGCCGATCAAGATGCGGCGCTCGCGCATGCGGTTGACGACGTAATCGGCCTCCGCGCGCGCCGGCGTCAACGAGATGGGATCGGAGACGAGCTCCAGGCCGAGGAAAAGACCACTGCCGCGCACGTCGGCCGCGAGCTCGTGCCTCGCCGCGACGGCTCTCAGCAGCGTCGCGAGGTGATCGCCGACGCGCCGAGCGTGCTGCTGCAGCCCGCCGCCGCAGAACGGTGTCGAGCACGGCGAGACCGGCCACGCACGAGACGGTGTTTCCTCCGAAAGTACTGAAGAACTCCATCCCGTTGTCGAACGACCTGGCAATCTCCGCGGTCGTCACGACGGCGCCAAGCGGATGACCGTTTCCGATCGGCTTGCCGAGCACGACGATGTCAGGGACGACATGATGGGCTTCGAAAGCGTAAAACGAGTCTCCCATTCGACCGTATGCCGTCTGGACCTCGTCTGCGATGCAGACACCGCCGGCAGCCCGGACAGCGGCGTAGACTTCGGTGAAGTACCCAGGGGGAATCATGATCTGGCCAGCCACGCTGGGGCAGGTCTCGGCGATGAACGCCGCCAGCCGAGTGCCAGTGCGCTCGAGCGCGTGCACGATCTGGCTGACGTGGCTCGCGTACCGCTCTCCCGCGTGGACGTCGTTGCGCTTGTACGGTCCGCGAAACACGTCCGGCAGCGGCGCGATGTGGACCCAGGATGGTCGGCCCGATCCCCCGGGACCGTTGAACTTGTACGGACTGATGTCGATGAGCGTCGTGGTGTTGCCGTGGTAGGCCGCGTCGAGAACGATCACGTCTCTTCGACGAGTGTGAGTCCGGGCGAGCCGCAGTGCCAGCTCATTCGCCTCGCTGCCAGAGTTCACGAAGTAGCACACGCGCAGAGGGTCGGGCAACGTCGCGGTCAGGCGATCTGCGAGCTCATGCAGCGAGTCGTGCAAATACCGCGTGTTCGTGTTCAGCACGCGCATCTGCGCGTCGACCGCCCCTACGACAGCCGGGTGACTGTGCCCCACGTGCGGCACATTGTTGTAGCCATCCAGAAAACGCTGGCCGGTCTCATCGAACAGGTATTGCATCCATCCGCGAACGATCTTCACAGGCTCTCGATAGCCGACGCGCAGGTTGCGTCCGAAGCGCTCGCGGCGCCGGGCCAGCGTTTCGCGCGCGCTGGTGTCGGGAACGCTGGAATAGCGAGTCTGGCAGCCGCAGGATCAGATTCGGATCGGGAGAGAAGAGCCGCCGGATGTCGACTTCGCTGGGACGGCAGACGCCCTGGAAATGGCATTCCAATCCCATCAGGTCGGTGATGACCTGAAAGTGCAGGTGTGGTACCCAGCCGCCGTTGACGTCATGGGCGCCGATAGTCGCGAACGCCTCGCCGGCGGCGAGTGGACGTCCCTGATACAAGCCGTCCAGGGATTCGCGGCTCAGGTGCCCGTAGAGCGTGAAGAACTCGTCACCCTGGGGCGTCTCGTGTTTGAGGATGATCACCGGGCCGTAGTCGAGCGGCGTTCTATTGTCGGCCCAGGCGTGCACGGTAGCCGCGAGGGGCGCACGGACGGCCGAGCCAACCGGGCCGAACACATCGAGTCCCAGATGGATCGTCCGTCGCTCGTCGCCGGCCATCGGGCCTTCGAACGCCGCCGACGAGTAGAGCGCTCGCGGTTCCAGGTACCCGCCTATCGCAAACGACGCTCCGGCTTCGGCGATGAAGTACGCGATCTTCGCGGCGGCCACCTCCAGGTTCCTGCTGCTCGTGTCGAGCGAGATCAGCGGGCTCGCGACGCCGAGATCCAACGGACGGAAGCGCGTCGCCTCAACCGGCTTATCCCCGACGAGCATCACGCGCTTCCTTCGCTCTGGAACTCAGCCATGTGACGACGCGGTGCGAGTGAGGCGAGGCGGGCATGCCGCAGGCATCGCGGAACACGGCCTCCGCGAATTTTGCGGGGATCCGGCTCAGCGCCGGCAGCGTTCGGCGGATGGGCGCCTGGCTGATGGCCAGATACTCGTCGTCCGGACGCTCGCGCTGCTGATGCGCCGCCACACACGCGCTCAAACAGAGGCGGAGCTTGACGAGGTCGAACAGCGCCGCGCACTCGTCTGTCGTCGAGAGGATGCGAATGCTGGTAGCCTCTCAGCAGGTCACTCGCGATGCGGAGCGGGCCCGGCTTGTCCAGCACCGCGTAGGCGATCGCGACCGCGGGATCAGCCACCGTGCAGGTGTGCACCATGTCGCCAAAGTCGATCAACCCGCGAATCTCCTGGTTGCGGGTAAAGAGGTCGGTCCCGCCACCGGTGAGCACGTTGTGATCGTTGGCGTCGTTGTGGATGACGGAACGGCGCAACGCCGACAGGCGCGACGCTTGCCGCTGCTCGATCCCATCGATCTCGAACGCCACGAATCGACGCCACTCCGCATCGGCGACGAGCGGCAGCCATTCACGAGCGGTCTGAAACGCGCGCGCCAAGTCCCAGTGGAACTCGCGGTGGACCGCAGGGTGATCGAACGTAGTCAGCGACGCGTCCACGCGCCCCAGCATCCGGCCGAATGCTTCCAGAAGGTGCGGCGATGCGGCGCGCACCCGTGCCAGCGGAACGCCGTCAATCCATTTCACCATCCGAACGAGAACGCCCGGGGCGATCTCCACGATTTCGAGTCCATCGGCTGCCGGGATCACTTCCGGGCAGACGCTGATCGACCTGGCCACGTGCGCCAGCGCAGCGTTCTGTGCTTCGAGGAATGCGCGCGACTCGGTGGCGTTCGCGATCTTCAGAACATAGCGGCCGGTGTCGCAGGAAAGGAGGAAGTTCTGGTCCCGCTCGCTCGGCAACGGATGCGCTGTCCCCGTGAGCCCGTATACCTCTCTCGCAAGACGTACGGCATCGTCGACTTCAAGCCGCGGGGCATGCTTCAGGAGCGACATTCGCGAATTATCACTCATTGTCCGCTGGTGGGACGACGGGTTCCATCAGCGGACAACCATCGGCTGGCAAACAGGCACTATATGATTGCCGTTGAGAGAGATAGCCAGCGGCACGTCCCGGCACGCTTGATGCTCGATGGAGACACGCCATGCTCCAGGATTTGCGCTTCGCCGTGCGCTCTCTCGTTCGTGCGAGGGGGTTTTCGATCGCCGCGGTACTGACCCTCGCGCTGGGTATCGGCGCCAATACAGTTGTCTATGGAGTCATGAACGGGCTGGTGCTGCGACCGCTGCCCTTTGGCGATCGAGGCGACCGCCTCGTGACGCTGCACTCGACGCATCCCACGCAGGCGCAGGACTGGGACGATTCCGATGTCTCGTATCCCGACCTCCTCGATATCCGCGCAGGATCACGAACGCTCGCAGCAGTCGAAGGCGTCATCAATCGCAACCTCTCGCTCTCGGCCGAGGATGAAACCGAGCGTGTCGTCGCGCCTCGGTCACCCCTGGCCTGTTCGCGCTGCTCGGTGTTCGCCCGCAGATGGGGCGGGACTTCGTGGAAGAGGACGGAGCTGAACCGGGCCGCGAGAGCGTCGCGATCATCAGCCACAATCTCTGGCAGCGCCTGTATGCGGCCGACCCGGCCATCGTGGGACGCGCGGTGCCGGTCAACGCACGGCTGGTCACCATCATCGGCGTCATGCCTCCGCGGTTTTCGTTCCCCGAGAGCCACGACGTCTGGCTCCCTTATCGATCGTCGGTGAACGAGGGGCGCGACCGACGTTCGATGCTCGTGGTGGGCTTGCTGCAACCAGATGCCGACCTGGCTGACGCACGAGCCGAGCTCGCCACGCTGGCGTCTACCCTGGCAGCCGCTATCCGGACACGAATCGCAATTGGGGCATCCATGCGCTGCCACTGCGGGATCTGTTCGTGCAGGACTCGACACGGCGCGCGGTCACAGCGATGCTGACGGCGGTGGGCCTGGTTCTGCTCGTGGCCTGCGCCAACGTGGCGAGCCTGCTGATCGCCCGGGCGGTCGGCCGCCGGCACGAGCTCACGCTGCGAACGGCCCTGGGGGCGAGCACGGTCGAGAGTCACGATGCTCTTGCTGACCGAGAGCGTGCTCCTCGCGATGGCCGGCGGGCTGCTCGGCCTCATGCTTGCCAGTTGGGGTCTCGATGCGCTGGTCGCCTCCATGCCGGAACCGCCGGTCTACTGGGCGAGATTCGACATCGACGGACGAGTTCTGATCTTTGCCTTGCTCGTGTCGCTGCTCACCGCCGTCCTGTGTGGTCTGGTGCCCGCACTGCGGGCGTCGCGTGTCGAGATCTCCGCAAGCCTCGCCCACGGGGGACGCGCATCGAGCGCTCCGCCGGATCAGAGACGGCTTCAGGGCGCGCTGGTCGTCGGACAGGTCGCGCTCAGTCTGGCGTTGCTGGTCGGCGCGACGCTGCTGTCGAAGAGCGCGATGACGTTGCAGACGGCTGATACGGGTTTCGACTCCGCGCCGTTGCTGAGCCTTCGAACCTATCTGGCAGGCGATCAGTATGACGATCCCATGACGCGTGCGCGAGCGGTCGAGTCAATTGTCACCAACCTGTCGAGGCTGCCTGGCGTCGTGTCGGCGGCGGCGACGGGCGCAATCCCCGGCGATGATGGCGGTGACGGCATTCGCCTGATCCCTGAACGCGGTGTCGGAGCGCCGGGTGAAGAGCTTGGAGCGCAACTCGTGCCGGTCACGCCGGCCTTCTTCGAAACGCTCGGTTTGCAGCCCGTCGAGGGGCGGAGCTTCACGGCGTCGGAGGCCGAACAACCGCAGTCAGACGTCGTTGTGGTGAACAAGCGACTCGCCGACATTCTCTGGCCGGGCGAGAGCGGACTTGGCCGCCGTCTGCAGGTGGTCGCAGCGGACCGCACGAACGAATACCGAGTGGTCGGCATCGTCCCCGACGTCGTCTACGAAGAGCTTGGCGAGGAAACATCACAGTCGCGGCTCATCGTCTATGTCCCTTATGCGCGCGCCGGATGGCGAACGATGGCGATGCTGATTCGCACGCGCATGGACCCGGAACGATCACTGCGGGCGCGCGAACAGCCGTTCGACGTGTCGATCCCGCGTTTGCCGCGTTCGACGTGTTGACAATGACCGATCGACGGCTTGTCACGAACTGGGGCGAGAGATTCATCGGCCGGACATTCGCGTCGTTCGCGATCGCCGCAGGTTCTGCTCGCCTGCCTCGGCATTTACGGCCTCACAGCGCTACTCGGCCGCGCAGCGTACGCGCGAGATCGGTGTGCGCCTGGCGATCGGCGCGCGACCGGTAGACATCGTCCGGCTGCTCCTCGGGCGCGGCGTTCGCCTTGCAGCAATTGGCGGCCTCGTTGGTCTTCCACTTGCGGTTGCCGCTACGCGCATGATCGAAGGCCTGCTGTTTCGCGTGTCGCCGTGGGAGCCGTCCGTCTGGGTGATCCTGCCGGTCGTACTCGTCGCCAGCGTGCTGCTCGCCAGTTTCCTCCCCGCACGTCGCGCGAGCCTGACGGATCCATCGAGTCGCACTCAGGGTCGACTAGGTCCGGCTGCTTTAGCCGGACCAACGATTCTCAATCCCCATTCAGAGCCGCAACCGGATCCACGCGCATCGCGCGCCAGGCAGGAACGAGGCTGGCTATCATGGCGAGGACGAGCAGCAGCGCGCTGACCGCTGTCAGTGAGAGCAGATCCGACGGCGAGACCTCGAAGAGCAGGCTTCTGACGAAGCGGGAGCCTGCCATGCTGATTCCAATGCCCACGACGACTCCCGTGACGGCAGGCGTCAGGCCATGACGCAACACAAGCCGTAAGACGTCCGACGCATGTGCGCCGAGCGCCATGCGAACACCAATCTCACGACGTCGCTGGACCACCAGCTGCGCGAGCACTCCATACAGTCCCAGCGTCGAGACGACGAGCGCTGCCGCGCCGAAGAGCGTCAGCAGCGCGAGGACCTGGCGCCGCATGAAAACCGCTTCAGACTGGCTCATGATCTGGTCCATGGTCCGCATCTGGAACACTGGCAACCCCGGATCGATGGCTGCGGCGGCCGCACGAACGGCGGTCGCCTGCGCTTCGGGATCGGCGCCGGTCCGCACGACGACGCTGAAGGCGCCTCCACTGCTCTGGGCAAACGGGAAGTAAACGACTGGCACAATCTTCTTGTCGAGCCCGTCGAACTGCTCGTCTCCGACGACGCCAACGATTTCCCAGCGTGGACGGCCCGTGAAAAACTCGAAGACGATCCGCTCGCCGATGACATCGCCGCCGCGCGTCGAGGCGTTCGGCGAAGGGCTGTTGACAATGACCACTCGCGGCGAAGTGTCCGTGTCCGAGGCCGTGAACGCGCGACCGCGGATGAGCGGAACGCCCATCACCTTGGGATAGTTGGCGCTGATCGTGCGAATCGCGACCACGCGTGACGGATCGTCCGTGCTTCCGCTTTCCCCTTCGAATGTCACTGAGCCGGTGTTGCCACGTCCCGTGAGCGGCAGTTGATCGATGGTCGCGGCGCCAGACGCTCCAGGGAGCGCGGATAGCCGCTCGAGGAGCTGCTCGTGGAACTGCCGCACCAGTCGTCGGCTCGTCATATTTGCCGCCTGGAAGGTTCAGCCGCATCGTGAGCAGGTTCTCAGGGTTGAAGCCAGGCGATACGCTGAGCAGGCGCCACGTGCTTCGGCCGAGCAGCGCCGCCCCGGTCATCAGCACCACCGCGAGCGCAATCTGCGCGCTGACGAGCACCATGCGGGCGCGTCCGCTGACCGGAACCCGACCACGTACGGCCTGAACGCCGCATCGAATCGGCTGGACTCGTGCGGGCGGCAGCGAATGCCGGCGCAATCCCGACAATCAGTCCCGTCGCTATGGAGAGCGAGAGGGCACACAGGACGGCGGAGGTATCGAGGGTCAGCTCGATCGAGATGTGGCAGCGACGCCCGGAACTGTCGCGGCACAGTGGTCACGAAGAGACGCAAGAGCCAATAGCCAGCCACGATCCCCGTGACACCGCCGGCGCCGGCGAGCAGCAGGCTCTCGGCAAGCAGTTGCCGCACGAGACGCCACGACCCCGCGCCGATCGCGGAACGGAGCCCCATCTCGTGGGTCCGGCTGCTCCAGCGGGCAATGAGGAGACCTGCCACACTCGCGCAAGCCGCCACGAGCACGAGCCCGACGGCAGCCAGGATCACGAGCAATGCGGGACGCACGCTGCCGACGATCCGTTCGCGAAGCGACCCGAAGCGCACCATCGCTCCAGCGTGCCATCTCGGATCGGCGGCCGCCAGCCCGCGCGCGAAGTTGTCGAGATCGGCCTGCGCCTGTTCAGCGGTGATCCCTGGCGCGAGCCTGCCAATCGCGTCGAGCCAGTGCCAGTAGCCCGCTCCTCCTGCTGGCGCGAGGGCACGAGCGGCAGCCACAACTCGGTCAGCCCGCGAAGCGGAAACTCGAACGTGTCCGGAAGCACACCAATGACCGGTGTGCGCCTCGGCGTTGATCGTGATGCTCCGCCCGACGAGCGACGGATCGCCGCCGAATCGGCGCTGCCACGTGCCATGGCCCAGCATCACCACGCGCTCGGCACCCGCTTTGATGTGGGAGCGATCGAACGTGCGGCCGAGAATAGGTCGGACGCCAAGCGTCTCGAAAAACCCATCGGTCACTTCACTGATTGGAACCCGCTCGACCGATCCGGATGCGGTCAGCGTCCGGCTGCCTCCTGAGAAACCGGCGACGCTTGCAAAGGCTCTGCTCCTCTCGCGAATTCGAGAAAGTCCTGCCAGGACATCGCGCCAGGTTGATCCTGGCGGCTTCGATCGACTTCGTAGACGTGAAACAATCTGTCCGGGTCGGCATAGGGCAATGGGCGCAACAGGACGGCGTAGGCGATCGTCGCCACGGCAGTCGTGACCGCAATGCCGAGCGCGTGCGTCAGGACCGTGAGCACGACGAAGCCCGGCTGCCGTCGAACAAGCGAAGCGCATAGCGAAGTCGCTGGCAAGCTCCGGCCCGACGCGGGCGATCGAGCGCGGTTCGGTTGGCGATCCTGCGCGAGCCGCGGCGCGCCGGCGAAGACGCAGCGCCGAGCGGGACCGACAACAGCGCCTGCCGCCAATACCACCACGCAGCCCGGCGGGGTCCCACCATGCCGACAATCGTCCGGCGATACTCCTCGTCGAGGTCGCCGATGACCGCGTCCCGGTCGGCCGCCGGCAACACACGCGAGAGGATGGCGCGAGCCAGCCGCGGCGGATGCGTGTTCATGCTTTTCGCGTCTTTCTGAGCCGGATTCCAGCCCACATCCTCGCCTGCATCTCGCGCGCCGCCTCGAGCGCCGCCGTTCCTGAGCGGTGACCTGAAAAAACGTTTCGCCCGGCCGCTTCGCTCGGCCGATGGCGACCCTTCGCGCGCGCGGAGATAGCCCTTCTCTTCCAACCGATCGAGCGTGACGTAGGTCGCACCGATGGTACCTGCCGCCCGCTGCGCGCTTCGATCTCGCGCCGAATGTTCGTGCCATACGCCTCGTCACCAAGCCTGATCACCGCCGAGCATCACGACCTGCTCGAATTCTCCAAGGTAGCTGACGCGTCCGGACATGGCTGCATGTTCTACAAAATAGAAATCTGTGTCAAGGTTCAGCGGAGTTTGCGGCGCCGTTCCTCGAGCTCGTCGAGCGTTCGCGGCCAATCGTCCTTCAGAAGCCGCGACAGGGCCCGATCGGATAGCAGGCGGCCCTCGGTCTGACAGCGGCTGCAGTAGTTGGCTTCGTTCCGGGCGTAAACGATGCGCTGCACCGGTGAACCGCACACCGGACAGGGTTCGCCGTAGCGCCCGTGAACGGCCATGTCCTTACGGAACGCGGTCACCTTTTCCGGAAATCCGTCACTGGATTCCGCCGACAGCCGATCGATCCACATCGTCAGGACCTCGCGCGTGGCCTGATACAGACGTGCCGATCTCGGCGTCGGTGAGCGCGGCCGTCAGCTTCATCGGCGAGAGCCGGCCGCGTGCAGGATCTCGTCCGAGTAGGCGTTGCCGATTCCGCTGAAGATGTGCGGATCGGTCAGCGAACGCTTCAGCGTGTGATTCTCCAGCTGCAGACGCGCGGCAAATGCCGGCTCGTCGGCCGTCAGGACCTCGAGGCCCTGAGGGTCGTGCGCCAGCCAGCGCCGGTGTCGCCGCGGACGATGTGGATGGAGGCTTGACGCTTCGAGCCAGCCTCGGTCAGAAGCAGCGTGCCGTCGGCGAAATCGAACGCGGCAAGCCCGATCTTTCCAGGAATCGCGCGCGCCGGCTTCACGCCAGCGAAACCTGCCCGCGATCATCAGATGGACGACCAGGAAGAGCTCGTCGTCGAAGACGAAGACGATCCGTTTGCCAAGGCGTCTGAACCCGCGTACCTGGCGGCCGGCGAGATCGCTGATTCCCGGCTCGATGGTCCGAACCACGAACGGATTCCCGAGGCGGATTCGCTCGAGCCTCTGCCCCACCAGTCGCGTTGACAACGCGTCTATGTAAACGACTACGTCCGGCAGCTCGGGCACGCCATCTCCCCGTCCCTGAGACTCTATATGAACCGGCGGCCGCTTCTTTTTCGCCTTACATAATATGGGGGCGTCCAGACAGTCCGCCCGGCGCTGGCTCGTGTTCAACGGCGTCGGAATCCTCGGTTTCGTGGTCCAGCTGGCCGTCTTGACCGGGCTGATTCGAGCTGCTGGGTGTCCACTATCTGCTTGCCGCCGTCATTGCAGTGGAGGCGGCAATCCTTCACAATTTCCTGTGGCACCAGCGGCACACCTGGCGCGATCGGCCGAGCGCGGGCGCCGGCGGGTCGACGACGAGGCGGCGGCTGATCCGCTTTCACCTGCTGAACGGCACCGTGTCACTGGCGGGCAACGCCGTCGTGATGCTGCTTCTGACCGGCGCCTTCGGCCTCGATCCCATCCGCGCCAACGTCGTCGCGGTGCTGTCCTGTTCGATCGTGAACTTCTTCGGGAGTGAAATGTTGGTGTTCAGAACGACGGCGGTTGCGCTGGCGCTGATCCTGACGCCTGTCGCCGTCGGCCACCCGTATGCGGCGGATAGCTATGTCGCCGCCGAACTGCAGGCGAGGACGCTGGCGGCGTGGGAGGTGTATCAGCGACAGGTGGACGGCCGGTTTCGGCAGGACGCGACGTTCGCGCACGATGCCTTCGGCCGCGACAAGAAATGGCGCGATGTGGCGCGCAGCGGCGCCATCGACGATGTTCGAAGCCGATCGACCGCTGCCAGGCGGGCAGACCGTCGACGTCCCGGACGGCACGATCAACCACTGGGTCGGCGCCGTGTTCATCCCCGGCGCGACGTTGAGCGACGTCCTGCAGGATCTCAAGCAGAATGCCGGCAAGGAATCGCAATCGTACGAGGACGTGATCGCGTCGCGCCTGATCGATCGCAGCGGCGACCGCCTGCGCGTCTACCTGAAGCTGCGCCGTGAAAGCGCCGTGGTCACGGTTCACTACAACACCGAGCACGAGGTCGAGTATCGCGCGATCGATGCGACCCACGCCGCGAGCCGCAGCATGGCCACCAAGATTGCCGAGCTCGCCAACGCCGGCACGCCGACCGAGCGCGAGAAGAAGCCTGGCGAAGACTACGGCTTTCTCTGGCGACTCAATGCCTACTGGCGATATGAGCAGGTGGCGGGGGGCGTGCTGATCGAATGCGAGTCGATCAGCTTGAGCCGCGGGATTCCCTTCGCGCTTCGCCTGTTCGTGACGAGGTCGGTGAAGGGCATCGCCCGCGAATCGCTCGAGAAGACGCTCCGCGGTCTGCGTGCCACGCTCGCCACGTCGTAAGCCTCACGCTCACCCGCCGCGCGCGTCTTATTTGAACAGGTCGTCGAAGGCTTTTCGTGCGCTCGGCGTGGACGATCCCGACGATCCCGACGAAGAGGACGAGGATTTCGTTTCGCGCTCGATGGTGGTGCGGGGCTCGAAGAAGGTGCACGAGTTGCGGGCATCCTTCGGGGATACGCGGGCCGGAATCGGTTTCTGACATTCGAACGCGGCGCTCGTGTCGAAATTCAGGCACTGGGCGCAACTGCGGAGCGCGGCGCCGCACCGGCCGCAGGTGCCGTCAGCGCTCCAGGCCCCCGCGACCGTCAGCTCGTTCCCGCACGCCTTGCACCGCACGACCTCGCGGAAGCCGGGCATGTTGAACGTCTTCGGCGCGACTGGCGGCTGCCCCCGCGGCGTATACTCGCGCTTCTCCTGAGGCTTGTTCTCACGACGCGGCTCGCGCGGACTATCCTGATAGCCGCGTTGCCGGTATTTGCGGTCAGACATGGGCGGACTCCCGGCAGGCCCGAAGTGCCTCGCCGGAGACGGGGGGATTATACGGCCGAATCACTTTTTAGGGTTGACGATTCGCGATGTGGCCGTTCCCTCCGTTGCCCTCCGGGCCCGGAACACACGTCAGGCCGGGCGCGTATTACACCCTGAGCGGAGTTCCCTGAGGAGACGACATGCAGATGGTTCTTGCCAGGCGCCGGGTTTCGACGGGGGTTCTCGGTACCGGTACTCCTGGTGGCCGCGGTGGCCGCCCAGGGATGCGACATTGTTACCGCCGAACTTCGGCACGCGGAGACAGCGGAATGGCGGAAGACCTTTGACCTCCAGCCGGGAGGTCGAGTGGAAATCATCAACGTCAACGGGAAGATCGAGGTCGAGCCGTCCGCCGGTAATGCCGTCGAAGTGGTCGCCAAGAAGACCGCGAAAGGCGCAACTCCGGAAGCGGCCAAGGAGAATCTGAACCGCGTCGAGATCGTCGACTCGTCGGCAGCCTCGACCATCCGCGTCGAAACCAAGGTTCAGCGCAGCGGCGGGTGGATGAATCATGGCAACGCCACTGTGAACTACACCGTCAAGGTGCCGGCCAACGCCGAGTTGAAGTTCGCCACCGTCAACGGCGGCGTCGAGTTGCGCGGGATCAGCGGCACGATTCAAGCCGAGACCACCAACGGCGGCGTCATCGGGCGCGACGTCTCTGGATCGATCAACGCGAGCACGACCAACGGCGGTGTCGATATCGACATCGTCAAACTCGATGACCGGGGCGCGCGGCTCGAGTGCACCAACGGCGGGCTCAAGCTGCGTCTGCCGGCGGACGCGAAGGCGACGATTTCGGCGAGCATCACGAACGGCGGAATCGACACGAGCGGCCTGCAACTCGACACGCAGGAATCCAGCAGGCGCAGCCTGCAGGCGCGACTGAATGGCGGCGGGCCGCCCGTCCACATCGAGGGCACGAACGGCGGCATTCGCATCACCGCCCGCTGACCCGTGGCCGGCGCGCCGGTGTCAACTGGCCCGCCGGCGCGTCGCCCCCGCCCGCCGCTGCAAGATCGACAGCACGGCGGTCTCGGGCTCCGACAGCGCTCCAATCCGGCGCGTCACGCGCCGCGTTCCCCTCTTGACGAGCGAGCCATCCATATACGCGTCGAAGACCGCCGGATGGATGTAGCATTTGCGGCACACGGCCTTGGTGTTGCCAAGCCGCTTCGCCACCGACTCCACAGCGCGGACGATCTGCCTCTTCGCCTCGGCCTCGGTCTGGAATCGATCGAGATCGCGGAGGCATTCCGTGGCGAGAACCGTGCCCGCCCAGGTGCGGAAATCCTTTGACGAGTAATCGTTCCCGGTCACCGACCTGAGGTATGCGTTGACGTCCGCCGACTCGATGGTTTGCCGTCCGCCTTCATCGTCGAGATACTGAAACAGATCGTAGCCAGGCAGGTCGCGACACCGCTGAACGATCCGGGCAAGCCTCCGGTCGTCGAGCGCGACTTCATGCTCGACGCCGCTCTTGCCCCTGAATGTGAAGCGGACGCGCGCGCCACTGACCTCGACGTGGCCGTCGCGCATCGTCGTCAGCCCGTAGGATTGATTCTGCTTCGCGTACTCGTCGTTGCCGACGCGAATCAGCGTCTTCTCGAGCAGCTGCACGACCGTCGCCAGCACTTTGTCGCGCGGCAGGCCCACCCTGCCGAGATCGTCTGCGGTTCGCCGGCGAATCGCGGGCAGCGCCTGCGCGAACCCGATCAGTCGGTCGAACTTCGTCTCGTCTCGTACCTGACGCCAGCGCGGATGATAGCGATGCTGCTTGCGGCCTCGCGCATCACGACCGGTCGCCTGCAAATGTCCGCGCGGATCTGTGCAGATCCACACGTCAGTCCAGGCCGGCGGAATCACGAGTTTCCGGATGCGTTCGAGGCTTGCCGCGTCGCGCACCGGCTTGCCGTCAGATGTCACGTACACGAACGTCGAGCCCTTGCGCTTACGACGAAGACCCGGCTTGGTGTCCGTTGTGTATCGCAGACCCGCAGCCTGCGCCGACTCCACAGCCTCCGGAGCAGCGGCGCGGACCTGTGATACATTCCCGGCAATCAGGAATGCGGTGCCCTTCTTGCGGTTCGTCCTACTTCTTTCCTTCGCGCGCAAGGAACCTCCTCGAACGCCTGCGCCAGCTACTCGGTAACCGGCTTCTCTATCGGTGCCGGAAGTGCGAGCACCGGCTTTGGCAGGACGAGGACGCGGAGGTCGAGGAAGTGGAGCATTTAGCTCACGACGTCGGGCATCAGGCTGAATGGGAAACGGTTGTCCCTGCCCGACGAGCCTGATGCCGAGAAGCCGCCCTCATAAAGGGCTGGGAACTGCAAACAGCGCGCCGCCCACCGACTAGAGTGGTCGGCCACGCGGAGCCCATCCGTTCTCGCGACCGGCGCCGAGAATCAGACGCACGACGGCATCGTAGCTCGCGATCCCTTCTTCAACCCGATTCGCTTTCAGGTAGGCATCGTAGGCGTCGCGCGCAACAGTCCGCACGACCGGTGTGGAACGGGCGAGACGGGCGTTGATGGCGGCGAGATCCGCACGCGGTCCTGCCGCGAGCGGCTCGGCAAGCAGGCGCGCGTCGGTGCGCGGCAGATCGCTCATCACGTGACCATAGATGGCGAGCCACCCGCTGTATCGAGCCCGCTCGTCACCCTCCAGGCACGTCAGCCACGCGATCAGATTGGCCTCGGCCTCGTCTGCATACCCGGCCAGATGCCCCCACTCGTGGGCCAGCACGAAGGGCCGTTCGAACGGAAGCACCTCCGGATTGAGGATGACCTCGAGGAAGAATGGATCCGTCATCCCGTCGATAGCCGCGCGCCTGAAGTAGAGCTCGAGGAAGGATCGCTTGGGCACTCCGGGTGTGGCCGCATGCGCCGCGCCGAGTCGACGCTGCGCGGCCTGAAACGCCGCGTCCAATGGTCGGCTCCCCGGTGCGTCACCGTGCGCGGCGGAATGCAGCTCGTTCAGCTGCTGGACGGACGCGCGCGCGAGGTCACGTGCCGCATCCGGAGTAATGCGAGACTCTACGTAGTCCACCTTGCGTTCGAGCGGGACTCGTCGATAGTTCAACCCCCAGCAGGCGAGAAACGCCAGATACACCATCGCCGTCAGCACGGCGAGATCGCTGACGGCCGTCACGACGGCGAACCCGATACCGGTTTTTCGGCGCTGGCGGATGCGTCTGACGATCGAGACGATCGCCACAGCTGTCACGATTGCGACGAGTACGTCGAACAATGCGAACCCTACGCCGTTGCTCGCCGTCGTCAAATGCGTCTGGAGCCTGGGGTAGACCCCATTCGAATACCAGCGTTCGATCAACGCCGGCGGCATCGGCAGCAGGGCGGCGGCAGCCGCTACCAGCACGACCGCGAACCGGGCGACAGCGCGTCTGCTCATTTCGGCGGGGCGTCTTTGGTCCGCGCAGGACGGGAAATGTCGGGGTTACCAGTGATCAATCGAATCGCGCGCTGGTAGCTGAAATAGGACCACGCCCATTGGACCATCACCACGATGCGATTGCGGAACCCGATCAGGTTGAAGATGTGCACGAACAGCCACGCCAGCCACCCGATATAGCCCTTCAGTGTGAACCATCCGAAGTCGGCGACGGCTGAAGCACGGCCGATGGTCGCCATATTTCCGAGGTTCTTGTAAGCAAACGCTTCGTATGGTTGCTTGCCGATCGCCCGCCGTATGTTTCGCGCGGCGTGCTTCCCCATCTGGATCGCGACCTGCGCGACGCCAGGCAGCGGCTTGCCATCTGCGCCTTTCAACGACGCGAGATCGCCGATTACGAACACGTTCGAGTGGCCCGGAATCGTGAGATCCGGATTGATGAACACGCGGCCCGCGCGGTCGCGCGGGACATTCAGCGTGGCGCCGAGCGGCGACGCCGCAACGCCGGCCGCCCACAGAATGGACTCGGCTTCGATGATTTCCGTGCCAATCGCAATGTGATGGTCGCTGACGTTGGTCACCATGGATCCCGTGCGAACCTCGACGCCAAGCCGTTCGAGATCGCGCCGCGCGGCCTCGCGAAGTGGTTCGGGGAACGTGCTCAGCACTGAGGGCCCCGCCTCGACGAGCATCACGCGCGCGGAACTGGGATCGATGTGGCGGAAGTCCCTGGGCAGTGAATGCCGAGAGATCTCGGCGATGGCCCCGGCCAGCTCGACCCCGGTCGGGCCGCCGCCGATGACCACGAACGTCAGCAGCCGCCGGCGGCGGTTCAGGACCGTCTCCTTTTCGGCGAGCTCGAACGTCAGGAGGACGCGCCGCCGGATTTCGAGCGCATCCTCGAGGGTCTTCAGACCCGGCGCGGTCGGCTTCCACTCGTCATGACCGAAATATGCGTGCGTCGCGCCGGTGGCAACGATCAGGTAGTCGTAGTCGATTTCGCCGTCCGCCAGCACCACCGTTCGGGCCGCTGGGTTGATCGACACGGCCTCCGCAAGGAGCACTTCGACATTGCGCTGACGGCGCAGGATCCATCGGATCGGCGAGGCGATGTCCCCTGGCGACAGCGCGGCCATCGCGACCTGATAGAGCAACGGCTGAAACAGGTGGTGATTGCGACGATCGATCAGCGTGACGCGCACCGGCGCCCGGCGCAGCGCCCGCGCCGCGTAGAGCCCGCCGAATCCGCCGCCGATGATGACCACATGAGGCAGGGACGCCACGGCCCTGATGAATCGTCCATCCTTACCGAAGGTAACACGTCGGATCCGGACGAGTTGACACCCTGGACGCCTAACGCCCGCGAACATCGGACACCTGAATCTCGATCGACTCTGCCAACGCCGGCGGCACGCGCTTCCAAGGCTTCGCGCAGAGCCACACGCCGACCGGTCGACAATGACGATCTCGACGTTGGGAGTTGGAAGTTGGGAGTTGGAGTGTTGACAGGTTGCGTCACGACCCCCTACCGACCGATGAGCACCCAGCCGGCCCAGTGGTGAGGCGCCACTGTCGTATCGGAACGCCTGATCGCATCCTGCGCGGCGCGGAATGCCGACGGCGGAGACTCGCCGGCCTGCAGACCGCGATGGAATGCCGCGAGGAATCGATCCGAGACAGAGGCATCCGCCGGCCATCGTGACAGCAGCAAATAGGGAACCCCCGCGGCCCGCCACGCCCAGTAGATCAGGACGGTATCGTCGGCCGCGTCGCGCATGGACATCGCCGATCCGTCGGAGAGCACGGCCACACGCGCGGTCAGCGACAGGTTCATGATCTCGCGAGCGTCGAGGCTCCCGTCCTTCAACGGATCGGGCACGGATGGGCCGGGTTGTTCGGGCTGCTCACTCGCCGGTTTCTCATCCGCCAGCAGGAGTGGCGAAAACAGAGGGCTCGCGCCGCTGATTCGAAACGGCGCGGCCACGTGAATCGTCTGGGCTTGCGGGAGGAGCTCCCGGAGAGCGGATTCGGAAACCTCGGGCCCCCGGATCCCCGTCAGGCGTGACGCCTCAACGACTTCAGCGACGGCCTTCATCTCACGATCGGCGCTCTCCACCGGCCTGATCGTCCAGCCGGGCGCCATACGTGCCACCCGATCGCGCATGGCTGGCGCGATGTCCGGTGCCCCCGCAAGCAACACTCGACTCGCATCGGTGGACGTCGAATCGATCCGGAGCGGCGCCCGGACGAGGGCCGTCGCCGACGGCGCATACGACACGCTCCTCCCCGAGCCGACGAAACCGGGGCCGGCCGGCAGGGCTTCGAACGGCACCCGCCACAGGATCTCGTGAGGGATTATCAGCAGGCGCTTTGCGTCCTGGGCAACCTTCGCAAGCGGCGCGATGATCGGTCCGAGCGACGTGTTCGATATCTTGCGCCAATCGTCGGCCGCGCGAAGGTTGTCGACGGACATCAACTTCGCCACGGAGTCAGCCAAGGCCTGCCGTTTCATCGGTTGCGTGGTCGCGGCGAACTCCGGGCCGTCCTCACCCATTCGCACCGAGAGACAAAGGACGTCCTCGTCGTCGACGACAAACTGGACCAGCGCGTCGTCGTGCGTCTCGAGAATCGCTGTCACGTCGGCGCGGACGGCCGGCGACATCAGTCCACGCCAGATCCTGAGGTCGGGAAGACGCGCGAAGAGGCGTGTCTGCTGCGCAGCCCGTCGGTCCTCGGCCTTCTTGATCGTGTCGTCGAGCTTCGCGATCCTGCGCCGCGTCGGGCTTGGGCAGGCCACGCTCGCGCGTCAGTTGCGCGTGCAGTGAGACGATCTCGACGGAGAGGGCTCGCTCCTCTTCCTTTTCCGCGTCCGTCATTCCGCGGGCAATCTCCCGCTCCGCCGGGGCCAGCAGGACACGGAGCGTGTGGGCGCGCATCTGCTCCACGGCCTCGAACGCCGCGACAGGATCGCCAGCTTCAGCGTGCAAGCACGGCAAGCAGCGCGAAGATGGAGGAACTGTCGCGCGCGACCGGCGCTGCCGGTCGCGCAATGGCTGCCGCGACGAGACGGTCGAGGGCAGTCCGCGCCGCGTTCGCCGCGGCCAGCGCCGCCAGGCTTGTCGCTCATCTTTCGCAGGGCACGGGACTCCGACACAAGTGCTCGCCACAACACATCGTCGTTGCCGATCGCAATGGCCCGCTGATGTGCGTTCGTTCCGGCCTCGAGCGCGGCTTTGAAGTCGAGATTTCCGCTGAGGGCCTGCGAAAGCCCGATCTCGGCGCGGGCTGCCTGCTCAGGACGTCTCAGATCGACGAATGCATCGATCGCACGCTTGTACGATGCGATCGCTTCCACGAATTTCTCTTGCGCCGTTTGCGCAAAGCCGACGCCGACGTTGCCGGCCGCCACACACTCCTGATCCGACACCACGAGGCAGCTGTCGATGCTCTTTCTGTATTCCGACTCGGCCATGGTGTAGCGGCCAGCAACGAGATCCGTCAGCGCAACCGCCTGCCAGACGCGGCCGATGTTGGCGGCATCTTTCATCGCCTCGAAGTGTCCACGGCTGTCTTCGAATGTCTTTCGAGCCGTGTCGAGATTGCCGAGACGGAAATGCACTTCGCCGATGTTGAGCGTCGCGCTGCCCTGCGCGGTCCGGTCGCTGCGCGCCGCGCCCTCCGCCAGCACGCCTTCAAAAGCGTCGAGCGCACCCGCGTAGTCGCCTCGAGCCATGAAGATGCGGCCAAGGCCTTCCAGAGCACTCGCCTCGCCGTGCGTGTTGAAGAGCTTGCGGTTCAAGTCGCGGCTGCGGCGATAGTCAGCTGTCGCGGCTTCGAAATCGCCCTGCAGATAGAGAACATTTCCCGGTACTGATGAGCGTCGTCGCGATCCCGGGTTCGTCACCCAGACGCTCCTGGATCGCGAGTGCTTCCCGGTACGCCGACAGCGCCGCGCTGTACTCGGCCAGGCTGTACCTCATGGTCGCAATCCCGCCGAGTGCGGCAGCGATGCCTTCGTCGCTGGCCAGTTCGCGCTCGATGGCCAGGCGCTGCTGATACGCCTCGAGCGCAGCCGCGAAGTTGCGCTGGAAGTAGTAACGAGTTGCCGATGTTCTGCAGCGCTTCGCCTTCGTACTTTCGATTGCTGGCGTAGCGCGCGACCTCGAGCATGCGCGAGTAGGCGACGAGCGCCGCCGGATGCTTGCCCTCCTGGGCGAGGCTGGCGCCGCGCCGCGCGATTGACAGGAGCACACGGTCGTCGAGCAGATCGGGTTCGGCGGCGAGCAGCTTCTGGCGTTCGTCGGCGCTCTGCGAGTCGATCAACGCCACGGCCAGATCGTCCGAGGCCGGACCTTCCCGAACCAATTTCCATTCACCAGCCTCCTGGACGTAGTTCAGGCTGATGAGCATCTTCGTTTGGCGGTTGACCGGCGGACGGCCCGGTATGAGGGACTCGGTCCGCTGCCGGACGGCAGACACGCGAACGCGCGTCAGCTCGCCAAAGACCATCGACTTGACGACGACGATGTCGGAGAAAATGTCGTCGCCGGCGTTGAACACGAACTTGATCTGCTCGACAGTCGGGCGCTGCACCTTCGCCGACCACAGCGACAGGTAGCCCTCGACATCCTCGGCCTGCTGCGTCGAGAAATAGCGATCGACGGCGGCGCGCAACGCGGGATCGAGAGAGTCCTGGCGGCCATCACCCGCCGCCAGGCAGAACAGGATGACAAGGCACGTGCGACGTGCCATGTGCGACGTGCACGTGCAGCGACGTGCGACGTCGCGCACGTCCGCACGTCGTCGCACTGTCGCACTCTCATTGAAGGGTGAAGCGAACCGTGACCGTCATCAGGATTGGAATGGGCACGTTGTTCAGCAGCGTCGGAGTATATCGCCAGCGCTTCACCGCGGCCATCGCCGCTTCGTCGAGCAGCGGCTCCGACCTCAGCACGCGCATCCGCGAGACCGCGCCAGACTCGTCGATGACCACTTCGAGAATGACCGTGCCTTCCTTGCGCGCGTTGATCGCGATCGTCGGATACACCGGAGCCACGTCGAACACTTTCTTGGGCTCGCGGATGTTGCCGCCAGGCCTGCGAGGCTCAGCCGGCGGCGGTGGCGGTGGCAGTGGCGGAGCAATGTTGACCACCGTGCCAATTCCCGGTCCCACGCCTGGCGGGCCCAATGGCCAGCGCGCCGTCGACGATCGGACCGACAGGGCCGGGCGGAGGGGGTTCGACGTCGCTGATGTTCGGCGGCGCTTCAATGGGCGCCACAGCAGGAGTTGCCGCCTGTGCGTTCGCCGGTCGTTGCACGGCAGGTTCCGGCGGCAGCGGAACCGGAACGATCTCCATCATCTGAATCGAAGGCCGCATGGGTGTGGGCAGTTCCACTTCCGCGGCCAACGGAATGATCAGAATGCCGGCACCAGCCAGCGCGTGCGCCGCGATCGACAGCGGCAGGATTGAGAAGCGGCGACGCGCGCGGCCCGGCGCGTCACCAGTACGAAATACATCGCCGAGAAGTTCCTGAGGCATCGGGAAGCTCCTTTTCAGCCCTCGACGTCGCTCGGGAGCGTTCCGAGATTGTCGAAGGGGACGGCGGCCGCTCTCCCCGACTTAGACACCAGGCCTCAGGCCGTGTTCCAGCTCGCTGCTGCGAGCGAGGCTAGGACATCATCGGCGTGCCCCGATGAGCGCCGCCATGATGAGCGCCCACATGATGAGATTCACGATGAAGCCGATGATGACGACGACGACAGCCTTGCCCGTGCTCGAGTAGTCGAGCACTGCGCGTACGGCGACGACCATCGCCGCAATCATCCAGATCCAGACCAGGAACGAAATGCAGAGCGCGACGAGCCAGCCGATGAGCGGAATGATGCCGATGATCTGCAGGAGTTCACCAGGCCCGGCGCGGCGGCAAATCCGAGCACCCGGAACGTCTCGGGAAAGTCCGCCTTGGTCGCCGGATCCGGCATGACCTTCGTGCCGACGAGCCAGACGATCGCCGCCCAGACCAGATAGCCAATGAGCGCTGCCGATGACACGCCAAGACAATCCCGGTGAGTCCGCCGGCGTAGATCGTCCCGATCCCGCTCGCGACCGCCGACAGCGAGACACGCCGACGGCTTGACCCATGGCCGTCGGGTCACGCTCGATGTCTTCGAACGTGTGGCATCCAGTTGCATTGCGCCGACCACTCGCTCACCAAAGCTTGCCATCTGCGCCTCCATCCTGATCCCAGCGATCAGTTTTCGCGTTGGACCCTGGGACGCGCAGATTCTAGCAGACGGGGGTTCACACGAGGGTTCACACGGGTTCACACGAGGGTTCACACGGGGTTCATACGTCGGTTCACACGATAGAATTCATCCATGCGCGTTGTCCTTGCTCTGATGCTCACCGTCGCGTCGACCTTGTACCAGCAGGCTCCACCAAAGGAAGCCGGTCCCTTTCGGACGCCGGATCTCGTGGAGCTGACGGCGATCGAGCCGACGGTCAAGCTCGATATCCGATACGCGACGGCCAACAACCTGGCCGGCAAGCCTGTCTACAGCGAGGCGCGGGCGTTCCTCCAACGGCCGGCGGCGGAGGCGTTGGCACGCGCGCACGGTCGTCTGAAGTCACACGGCTTCGGCCTGCTCGTTTTCGACGGGTACAGGCCCTGGCGGGTGACGAAGCTGTTCTGGGACGTCACGCCGCCCGAGAAGCGGGAGTTCGTCGCAGATCCTGCGCAAGGCTCGAAGCACAATCGCGGGTGCGCTGTCGATCTGTCGATGTACGACCTCAAGACGGGGCGTGAAGTCGAGATGCCGAGCGCGTACGACGAGATGTCGCCACGCGCCTATCCCGACTACACCGGCGGCCCGGCCGAGGCCCGCGAGCGCCGCGATCTGCTCCGCCACGCGATGGAAGCCGAAGGCTTCATCGTCGAACCGAACGAGTGGTGGCACTTCAACTACAAAGATTGGAAGGCGTACCCGATCCTCGATATCGCGTTCGCCGAGATCAAGCCTTCACCGCGCAAGTAACTGGCTGAACGCGATGCAGGTGGTCCTGAATCCGTCGGTCAGGCGGGATCCGGCTTTTCGCGGACTCTTCGATGCGACCGAGTACGAGCGCGTTGGACGGTTCTACGCCGGGCATCCCGAGTTGCCACCGACGCCTCTCCGCTCGTCGGTCTCACTGGCGGGACGCCTGGGTGTTGGAGCAGTTCTGATCAAGGACGAGTCGCAGCGCTGGGGAGTCGAGGCGTTCAAGATTGCCGGCGTTCGCTACGCCGTCGAGCAGCTGGATGTCGCGACCCTGACACGTGGACTCGCCTGCGCAACAGCAGGAAATCACGGTCGCGCGGTCGCGCGGGCGGCGCGTGATCTCGGTGTGCCGTGCACCGTTTTCCTGCCAGCCGCGCGACCCGACGCACACGTCACCGAGCGCGCAACTGGTCACTGCCCGCGTCGCTGCCATGCGCGCCGACGGCGCCACAGTCGTCGAAACACGCGGATCGTACGAAGAAGCGGTCGCGCTCGCGGCGGCGCACGGCGACGACACAGGCGCCACGGTTGTTTCCGATACGGCGTGGCCTGGCTACGAGCGCATACCTCGCCTGATCATGGGTGGCTACACACGCTTGTTCGACGAAGCTGCGCTTACGTGGTCCGCGCCACCCGACGTCGTCCTGGTCCAGGGCGGTGTCGGCGGTCTCGTTTGCGCGGCGGCCAACTGGTTCGCTCATCGCTTCGGACCCGCCCGGCCGTTTCTGATCGCGTGCGAACCAGACAATGCGGCGTGCCTGCTCGAGTCCGCCCGAGCCGGGCATCCAGTCAACCTGATTGGCGAACGGGTGGAAGCCAGTCAGGGAACTGCACTGCAAACGATCATGGCCGGCCTGCGGTGCGCCGAGCCGTCGCCCGCGGCGTGGCCTTCGATCCAGGCGGGGATCGATGCCTTCATGTCCGTTTCCGACCAGCGCGCGCTCGACGCGATCGACGTGCTTCGCTCACGTCAATTCACGGACGCACCGATAGCCGCGGGACCATCCGGCGCCTGCAGTGTTGCGGCGCTGATCGCGCTCATGGACGATCCCGCAGGCGCATCGCTTGCGCACGGCTGGCCGGGTTGGTCCGTCCACGCGAGCGATGGCCATTGTGACGGAAGGACCGTGAGACTACACTGGCCATATGGCCCGGCGAACCGAATCCGAACTCCGAATCCTGGGGACACTCGACCGTTCAGACTGCGTGCCCGCTCGACTGTCCTGATTCCTGCTCTCTTGAAGTGACGGTCGAAAATGGCCGCGTCGCGAAGATAGACGGCGGCAATGCCAACCCCTCAACGCGCGACTACATCTGCGGCAAGGTCCGGCGATTCGCCGACCGCGTTTACGGCGAAGATCGGCTTCTCTACCCCGCGTTGCGCAAGGGCCCGAAGGGGGACCACGGGCACTTTCACCCGCGTCGGCTGGCACGAAGCCCTCGATCTGATCGCCGAGCGGATGGTGCAGATTCGCGAACAGTGGGGGGCGGAGGCGATTCTGCCCTTCTGCTATGGCGGATCGAACGGACTGCTGACGCAGGACACGACCGACGCGATACTGTTTCGAGCGTTCGGCACGTCGCGACTCGCGCGGACGGTCTGCGCGGCACCCACCGGTGCCGCGAATCAGGGGCTGTATGGCAAGATGCCTGGCGTCGTCTACGCCGACTACGTCCACGCGCGCCTGATCATTCTGTGGGGCGTCAACCCGTCGGTGTCCGGCATTCACATCGTTCCGTATTTGAAAGAAGCGATGCAGGCGGGAGCGACGCTCGTGGTCGTCGATCCCCGCCGCACGTCACTCGCCAAGCAGGCCTCGTTACATCTGGCGCCAAAGCCCGGCACAGACCTTCCGCTCGCGCTCGCCATTCACAACTACTTGTTCGAGCGTGGCTTCGCGGACACGTCGTTCATCGCGCAGCACACGCGCGGAGCGGAACAGCTTCGTGATCGCGCCGCCGAGTGGACGATCCCACGAGCGGCGGAGGTGGCGGGTGTCGATCCGGAGGCGCTCGAACGGCTCGCGCACATGTATGCAACCACGAGTCCCGCGGTGGTGCGCTGCGGCTGGGGGCTCGAACGCAATCGCAACGGCGGAAGCGCCGCGGCGGCGGTGCTGGCGCTCCCTGCCGTGGCTGGAAAGTTCGGCGTCAGGGGCGGCGGCTACTCGATGAGCAACTCCGCCGCGTTCGGGATCAAAGCCGCGGCGTGGATGAACGACACACCGGAACCGGCGACCCGGCTGGTGAACATGAATCACCTCGGCCGCGCACTGCTCGAGTACAACAACCCGCCCGTGAAGATGCTCTTCGTCTACAACTGCAACCCGCTGGCAACGATGCCTGATCAGAACCGGGTGCTCGAGGGGTTGAAGCGCGACGATCTGTTTACCGTCGTTTTCGAGCAGGTGTTCACCGACACCGCCCGCTTCGCCGACGTCGTCCTTCCAGCAACGACGTTCCTCGAGAACTACGACATCGCGAAGGGCTACGGGCCGATCTCGTTGCAGCTGGTGCGTCCGGTCATCGAACCGGTGGGCGAGGCGCGGGCGAACGCGGAAGTGTTCTCGGATCTCGCCGCGCGGCTCGGCGTGAGCGAAGCGGAAGAAGAGACCGAGACGCTCCTGCGAATCGCCGGCCGCATCAAGGAGCCGGCCGGCAGCGAGCTGCTCGAGCACGGCATCGCGACCCCGCCGTTCGCCGGCACGCCCGTCCAGTTCGTCGACATCTTCCCGCTGACCGAGGACGGCAAGGTCAATCTCTTCCCTGCACACCTGGCCACCGATGCGCCGGCCGGCCTCTACGGCTTCCAACCGGATCCGGCCACAGACCGTTATCCATTGGCGCTGATCTCTCCGGCCAGCGAGAAGACGGTCTCATCCACCCTGGGCGAGCTTCGACCACGCGCCGGAGTCCTGCAGATGCACCCGGACGATGCGAAGGTGAGAGGGCTTGCGCAGGACGATCCGGTCCGGGTCTTCAACGATCTGGGTGAAGTGCAATGCCCCGTCGCCCTCACACGCGACATCCGCCAGGGTACGGTGTCGCTGGCCAAGGGTTTGTGGCGCAAGAGCACCTACAACGGCTCGACCACCAACGCGCTCGTGCCCGACACGCTGACGGATCTCGGGGGCGGCGCCTGCTTCAACGACGCCCGCGTCGAGGTAGCGCTGCTGGGACGGCACTGACGTCCCCATCTTCAACTTCCAAGGCCCAACGCCCAACGCCCAAAGCACCTCAGTCGATCGACTCTCGGTCTTTGGGAGTTGGAAGTTGGGAGTTGCGGAGTTGAATTCCTCAGTAGCTGAAAAAGAAGATCAGGTCCAGGCCCGCGCGCTCGATGCGGTGCTCGTGGATGCGGTTGGCCGAACCGCTGGTCTCGGGAGCCGCGGAACCCTGGACGCGCAGGAAGCTGGCGATCTGGTACTCGATCACGAACTCGCTCAGGTTGCGCTCGCCGAATTCCTGGTGCAGTCTGAAGAACGCGCGATCGCCGATCTGCTGGCCGATCGTGACGCCGGCGCCCAGCTCGCCTGTCTCCGTTGTCGTCGTGATCTCGAAGAGATCCAGATCCAGCGCCCGGCCGATCGACTCACCGAGGGGAGCGGCGAGGAAGCCCGTCGCGATTCCGCCGGCAGTGGCGGCCAGCGCGGTGCGCTCGCCGGTGCCCAGGTCGTTGACCGTCCGGTTGAATATGATCATCGACAGAATATCCGACTCCTCGAGCGGCGGCGTGCTGCTGAGCTCCATCTGCGGCTTTTCAAGGGAGCCCCTGACGGTGACACGCGCTTCGACGCCCGTGTTCGGGATCACGCGCCGAGCGGTCACGTCGATGAGCGGGTTCATGTCCCCGGTGAAACGAATCGTGCCGCCGCGGACCAGATCAAAGCTGCGGCCCTGAAACTGATACGTCCCGCGCACCGTCGTCACCACGCCAACCAGCTTGACCGGCTGTTTGGCCTCCTTCGTGATCGACAGGTCGCCACCCACGGTGATGTTGACGTCGCCCACAGCCGCAGCGTTCGGCCCACTCGGCCTGAGATCGCGCCCGCGGAGCACGAGGTTGTCGGGGATCGTCAGACTGTACGTTGAGAGCCACGGCATCGAGAGGGCTGGCCTCCGCGACGGGCGCTTCGACATCGACTTCCTTGGGAGGCACGGCGCCTCCGCTCTCAGCCTTGGCAAGCGCGACGCGGGTCGCCTCCTGAGCGCTGCCTGACGCCTGGGCCAACCTCTCGGCCGAGACCACCTCTGGAAGTTTCGCGACCTTATACGGGATCGTAGAAGAGTTGGAAGATCTGGTCGAGCTCGAGACGACCCTTCTCGATTCTGAGGTGTCCCTTCCACTCGCGGCCGCCGCAGCTCGCCCGTGATTTTCAGCTTCGAACCCACGCCCACGTCGCCAAGGTGATTGTCGATGACCTCGAAGTTGTCGGACGTGAGGTTGATATCCACGGCCCCGAGCTGACGCTCGTGCACGGCCAGTTGACCCGATACCGACAGCGGCGCGCCGTTTTCGTCGCGCAGCTGAAACTCCTTGATGCGCACGAGATCCGGCTCTAGTTCGATCCGTGTATCGAGCCCGGTGTACGCCCCCCCGCCGGCCGGAACGACAAACGATCCGTTTCGGACGTCGATGTGCCCCTGGAGGTGAGGGTCGGCGCCCGATCCGATCACACGGACGTCGGCCTGCAGCGTGCCGGCGACGTTGACGACTGCCGTCGTGAAACCCTGGATGAAGCCGAGCCCCAGATCGGTCGACGTTATTCGAAGGTCGACCTGATCCTGGGCCGTCGCAGCAACGTGGCCTCCTTCGCTGCGCTGGAAGAGCGAGATCGGCAGCGTCCCGACCGCGGTGAACGATTCCGTCGGCGACTGCTGGAGCTTCGCATCGAGGACAACGTCGGTTGCCCGTGTAGCCGACCTCCGCAGTCAGCGACTCGTAGGTGTAATTGTGGAATCCGCCGTTTCTGACATCGAGATGGCCGTTGGCCGTCGGCTGACCGGTCGTGCCGCCGACGGTCACTTGCGCGTTCAAGCGGCCGCTGAATCCCCGATCCTGCAGCAGCAGCTGTTCGGCCTGCAGGAGATCGATGTTCGTCGCACTGACCTTCAAGTTGGTCACCGACGGATCGTCGCCCTTCAGCGACAGCACGCCGTCCGCGCCCAGCGTCTGGTCGCCGTTCACGAGCTTCAGATTGAGGACCGTCAGCTTGTCGGCGCCATATTGAATCGCCGCCTCGGTCGCCGGACGCCATGCGCCACTCCTGACCCTCGGCGCGGATCGCCAGCTGCGGCAGGTGGAGCTCCTGGTGATCGGGATGAAAGATGACACTTCCCGCGGCATCGAGCTCGCGCGCCTCATGTTTCACGTTCGTGGAGAACTCGAGCCGTTGTGCCGCGTAGCTGGCCTTGCCCTTGACCTCGTTGATCTCCAGCCCGGCGACCTTGACAAAATTCGCGGCGAGGTCGCCGCTGACCTTTGCGTCAGCAACGGTGAGCTCCGGAACCGTGACTTCGAACGTGCCGTTCACTTCGAGCGCCTCGTTGCCCCTATAGGAAATGTTGTTGCCGGCGATCGTCCCGCTCGTTTGCAGCGATGCGGCATTTCCGGTGAGCGTGCCGTCGACGATGGCCGTGCCCCCGAGGTCTTTCAGCCCGCCCAGCCTGCCGATCTCCGCGAGGTTCTTCGCGTCGAGGTGGTACTGGACTCGCGAAGACGATGAACGGTTGAGAGCGAGCGGGCCCGAGGCATTCAGGATCAGGTCGGGGCCCTTCATCTCGAGGCGGGTCAAGTCGCCAACGAGATTGCGATAGTTGCCGATTACCGTGGCGCTCGCAATCTGCATCGCCCCGACAATCGAGGGGCCGAGCGTGACTTGCCCTGACACATCGATCGTCTCGGGGGTGACCGGTTGATCGAGATCCGCGAGCCTGAAGCTGGCATCAGCCGAACCGGTCAGCTGTCCGCGCAACTGCTCCTTGCCGGTCACGTTTGCGGGATTGAGATGCTCGAACGGTCCGACGGCCTTGACGTCGAGCCCGCTGTCGGCGATGCGCGTCACGAAAGGTCATGTGTGGCAGCCTGGCGCCCATGATCGAGGTATCGGTCACGGTGCCCGACGCGTCGAGCGTCAGCGTCGGCAGTGTCGTGCCGGATCCACGGACGTCGAATTCCCCGTTCACCTCGCTGTCGTATTGCGGGTGAGACAGTACCTCGATGTCGAGGGCATCGCCGATCTCGACCAGGTTCAGATTGGACACGGTGCCCTTCGCGCTGTAAGTGAGGAGACGCTGGGTGTTGTCGATCTCTCCGACGGTTCCAGCCTCGAACGTTGCACCCTCGATGACGGACTCCTTGAGTGTTGCCGACGCCACGACCCGCGGACCTTCACCCTTCAGGTGATAGTTCGCGATGGAGAGGTTGGTCCGCAGCTTCGGCGCGTGCATCGAAGCGGGGAGGTTCGTCATATCGACGCTTTCGGCGCTGCCGCGGAGATCCACGATGAGGTGACCGGCCCCGACGCGGGAGGCACGATCAAGCCTGAGCGGTCGCTGTCGCCCCATACGCCGCGGCTCTCGCGTCGAGAGTGATCCTGCCCTTCTGTAACGTGCCGGTCGCCCGGATATTGCGGCCCTCGTAGCCGATGCGCCGCTGCATGCGGCCCGACGAATTCGAACGTCCCGCTCGTACGGTTGGAAGAACTTCACGCCAGCCGCCGGAGGCGCGAAGGCCAGATCGACCGTCGCCTGGCCGGAGATATCACTCCTTTGCTTGCTATCTTTGAGAATCGGCGCCAGATCGAGACGATCGAGGTTCACCCGCCCCTTGACGCCGTACGCCTGCGGCTTCAGGTTCGTCGTGACCTGACCGGTGAGCGTTGCCCGCTTCCGATCTGATGTTCAGATCCAGCGCCAGCCTGTCCGTCGGCCCGTTGGCTTTGATGTCGAACGTCGGGTTCAGCGGGTATCCCGACAACGCGGAGACGATCTGACCGATCTTCTGGCAGCGACGCGTGTCCCGTTCGTCGTGACCTTGATGATCGGCGTCCGCAAATACTGTTCGATCACACCGTCGAACGGTGACGGCGGCGTTGTCGGTTCGCAGCGTCAGCTGGTCGACGTAAAGATTGTCGTTGCGGACGGCGATCCCGCCCTTGAGCTCGTGGAGGGCGAACGCGGGTTCATCCGCGCGGAAACTCACGTGCTGCAAGCCGATGCTGTAGTGGACGGGCGCGTACTCGAACGACGCGCGCACGTCGAGATCCTCGATCCGCTGCGGCAGGCGCAACGCCGTTGCCTTCGCCGTCGTCGTCGGCGTCGGCAATCGTCAACGATCCGTCGGCGATCTCGATTGACGGAAGAGACAGCGGCCGACGCGGTCCTTCGCGTTCGGCTTCACGCCGTTGCTCTTTCACCAGACGGCCGACGTTCCATCTCTCGCCTTCCCTGACGAGATGCAGCGACGGCCCCACCAGCTTGATGCCGTCGAGGATCACACCTTGCGACAACAGGGTGAAAACGTTGTAGTCGACCTCGACGTTTCTGACCGACACGACGCGCTCGCCGGACAGGTCCACGGCCACGTCGAACAACTGGATCCCGAAGAACAGGTTGCCCCCGAGCTTGCCGATCGTGAGCTCGCCATTCAGGTACTGCTTCGATTCGCGGACCACATATCGGCGAACCCAGTCGCGAAACCACGGCGTTTGCGACACGATCAGCGACAGGGCCACGACTCCCACGAGAAGCGTGCCCACAAGGGCCACGACCTGCAGCGACCGCCGGACGACTCTCACACTTCTCAGCTTTCCAGCATCTCGATTTGTTCCATCGCACCCTCGCTCGACTCGCCATCGACTAGGCCCGACTGGCGACTCAGAATGCATGCCCGATACTGAAGTGAACGCGGAACGGCCGTTTCTGCTCCTCGCCGTCGATCAGCAAACCATCGATCGGATTGAGCTGGAAGCCGACGTCCAGCCGGAACGGACCGACCGGCGTGTTGAAGCGGAGCCCTGGACCGATGTCATACCGCATGTCGTTGAAGTTGAAGTCCCACGAGTTCTCCCACACGTTGCCTCCGTCAAGGAACACCACGCCCCCGAGCCTGCCCACGATCGGAAAGCGAACTTCGGTCGAGAAGTTCATGAAGCTGAGACCGCCGATCGGCAGGCCCTCACTGAGCGGTGCCACCTCGTACCGGCCCCAGCCTCGCAGGTTCGTGGCCCCGCCCAGGAAGTACCGCTTGAAGAACGGCACCACTTCGTGGCCGTCCCGCCGTGCTCATCGATCGCGCCTGCGCGCGCGCGAAATGCGAGGACAGCGACTTCGCCGACCGTGAGGTAGTAGCGCCCCTCGGCGGTCAACTCGAGATAGTCGAAGTCGCCGCCGAGCCATCGCCCGGCTTGTTCGGCATGCAGAGTTGCGACGTATCCCTTCCGCGCATCCAGCAGGTTCGTCGTCGGTGCTGCGTGCGAAGTCCACGCCGAGCGCCGACAGGCGTCCACTGCCCGGAGCCGGTTTCCGGATCGAGACCGAGCGCAATCAGCTCGTCGCGGAACGTCGGATCGTTCTGCGCCTCCTCAGTGATGGTGTAGTCCTCCCACTCGTTCGCATACGTGAACGCGAGAGTCATCGTCGGGCGCGTAGCCGCGGAGCACCGGATCCCCTCTGGTTCTGAATCTCCTGGTCACCGTCGCACGGCCACCCTGGGTTGTCAGTTGGAATGCGGGTTCGTCGGAAAACCATGATTGAGCGGAGAGGTTCAAGTGATAGCGCGGATCGAACAGATAGGGCTGTGTGAACCCGAGCCGGACGCCGCGGTCGAGCGACGAGTAGCGGGCGAGTCACGGTCGCCGTTCGCGCGCCGCCGAAGAAGTTGACATGCCGCCAGTCGATCTGCGCGCGTGCTTTTTCCTCACTGCCGTAGCCGACGAGGAAGTTGACTTTCCGGTGTTTGCCTTCGGTGACGGTCACACGCGTGGGCACTTCGAAGGGTTTCTGTTCGAGGCCCACGGGCTCCACGTTGACGAACTGGAACAGCTCGAGCGCGTAGAGCCGGCGCTGGCTGTCGCGGAGCCGGCTCTGCTGAAATACCTGACCCGGCCTGAACCAGAGCTGGCGGCGGATGATGGCATCGTCGACGCTGGTGTTGCCGGTGATCTCGATTGGGCCGAAGACCGCTTCTGGACCAGGTTCAGCGTGCAGCACGACCACGCGGCTGTGGTCGCCAGATCCAGGTTGCTCGGCTACGCGGACGGTCGAATAGGGATACCCATGATCGCGCAGCTCGTCGAGGCACGTCTCGCGGCTCGCCTGCAGGAGGGCCATGTCGAGCGGCTTGCCCGCCTTGAGTGCCAGTTGCCCCGGTATCGCCCGTTCGTGAGCGTCAGGCAGTGGATCGAAGCCCTCGAGCACGATGCGTTCGACAAGCAGCGGCTCCCCCTCTTCAACCACGACGGTCAGCTTGACGGACTTCTGGTCGTCGCTCAGCTTGATGTCGAAGGATTTGACCCGGGCGTCGGGATACCCACGATCGTTGTAGAAGGCTTCGATCCGGTTGAGATCCGCCTCGAACTGGTCACGGCGAAAGTACTGCTTCTCGCCCCAGGGCAGGGCCGCGCTCTCCTTGGTCGCCAGAACTGATTTCAGTTGGCGCTTAGAGACAGCGTTGACTCCTTCCAGTGAAATGTCCGACACGCGTACCGCGCCCGTCTCTTCCTCCTTGCAGGCTGAAAACACAGGGAGAACGACGCAAAGCACGAGGCAAACGCGAACGATGCGCAGCATGGGCGTCAGCTACTAATCACAACGCGTACCAGCTCCATTGTGTGCGGCGAAGGCAGAGCGGCAGAGGGGGAAAAGAAAAGGCCGGCAACCGCCTTCCCAGAGGCGGCTGCCGGCCCTACGCTGCCGGGGACGAACGCTACTCTCGTGTAATTTCCGGCTTTCCGGCCGTAATCGAGAGCATGACACCCAGCCCCGCGGCGATCACGAGGCCGATGACGACCCAGGTGGCCGAAATCTGGCGCAACACGCCGCCATACCACAGGGCCGCCAGGGCGCCGATGATCAGGATGAAATACCCGATCAGGTAGAGGTGCACGTATCTCATCGATTTGGCCCTCCTGATTAGCGCTGGATACGCACGACCATGGCCGCGCGACGATTCAGCCGCCGGGTTTCCTCACGGGCGTTGTCGTGCTTCGGACGCTCTTCGCCGTAGCTGACCGTCGTCATCCGGTCTGCGCCGATGCCACGACTCGCGAGGTAGTCACGAACCGCCTGCGCGCGACGCTCGCCGAGCGCCAGGTTGTATTCGGGCGTGCCGATGTTGCAGGTATGCCCTTCGACCTGAATGCGAAGATCGGCGTTCTGCTTGAGCGTATTCACCGCTTCGTCCAGTGCCCGCGTGGCCTCCGGCCTGAGCGAGTACCGGTCGAAGTCGAAGTGCACGTCTTCGAACACGAACTCCTTGACGGCCGGACGAATCACCTGAATGGTGACGTTCGCGCTCGCGTTACCGCCCTTCCCGTCGTCGACCTGACAGCTGAACTGCACCGGCCCTTCCTGCATGGGGGCAGTCCATGTGGTCTGCCGATCGGCCGGGTTGGTGAGCTTGCCCGCCGGGGCGCTCCACTTGTACGTCAGGCGGTCGCCGTCCGGATCGCTGGCATCACAGGTGACGGTTGCCGTCCGTCCGATTTCCACCGTGCATGGCTCGCAGCGAGCGACGGCCGTCGGCGGCCGATTCTGCGGCGCTGCCGGCGGCGGAGGTGGTGGCGGAGGTGGCGGTGGAGGCGGCACGTAGACGCGAACACCGGGGTGATATCCCAGCCGGAACTGGAACCCCAGCGCGTCACCCGTCTCGCTTTCGAAACCCGAGAAGTCGTCTCTGGAGTCGAGCCCGAGATTCCAGTTGATACCGGCGCCGGCGAACACGCCATTGGACCCGATCCAGGTGAGGCCAATCGAAGCGTTCACTGGGGAGCTGTTTCGGCTGATGGCCGGTGGCACCGTCAGGTCATCTTCACCAATCAGAGTCGTGCCCGTGTAGGTGATCGTGTCGTCGAAGTAGGACTCGCCGTGCAGTTCGGCCGTGAGCCGCAGGTTATTACGCGTCGGGAACCCCGCACCAAAGCCCCAGCGGAACCCATCGGACAGCTCCACATCGTCGGGGTCGCCGCGGAACATGAAGCCACCGTATCCCGAGAGCTCGACCCGCTGGTTCACTTCCTTGCTGAGGACCGCGTCGAGCGAGAAATCGAGCTTGCCGGTGCCGACGCCCTCTTCATCGTCCTTCGCGAACGGCAGCTTCATCATGGCGCGGACGGCAAACGCCACAGGTTTCTGCCGGTATTCCGACAGGATGTTGAATTTGCCGCCTACCCAGAAATCTCCCAGCTGATTGTCGGACCAGCCCTGACGACACGAAGGGATAGTCGTTGACCAGCCCGCCGGGCTCGTCCTGACCTGACAGGAAGATCGGACGGACATCGCGGTCGATGCGGCGAATCAGCGACCAGGCGCCGAAGATCTCGGCGCGATCGCCGAGACCGACGCCGAACGTGACCGGCCAGTCGGACACGTCGGTGAACCCCTGGCTGAAGTCGAAGTTCACGCGGTACGCGCTCAACGACCAGCGCTTTGCCGGGAGGACCTCGCCAGTCGGGACGAACCACAAGCCCCGTGTCGCCCATGAACGTCGTCGTCGCCGGCCGGGTTTCGTCACCGCCGGCTGTCGACTGCGCTGGAGCCGGTTGCGTCGGCTGTGCCGGCGTCTGCGGCGAGCCGGTGGATTGAGCGGACGCGGTCGCGGCCGTCGCCAACGTCGCGACAGTGCCGAGAACGACTGCGGCCGTTTGCACGCGTTTCAACATACGCACACGCCTCCACTGCGAGCTACTGCTGAGTGTCGATCCCCATGTCCGAGGTCGTACCCGCCGGCGCCGCGTCCGCGTCGCTCGTCGAAGATTCGACCAGCCGTCCGCGTCCGCCGCGACTGATTTGACCGCCCTTGCGCCCCGCGGATCTCGCTTCCTCCGAGGTCCACTCGTGCGCAGTGCCTTTCTGATGCGCGGCACGACCGCCCTTGCTGGCGATCTCGCGCTGCTTCTCTGGCGACATCGAGGCGAAGCCCCGGCGTTCCTTGCGCTCGCCACTCATATTACGTCCCTTTGCAGCATCAGTCATGGTCTTCACTCTCACTCGGTTATGGCCCGCGTATCCCAGCGGCCGGCCACCACATACGGTGGCTCGACCGGTTCGGCAGGAGGATCCTGCACGGGCGGAGGTTTGGGTTCATCCGGCGGAGTTTCGGGTGCTTCGTCAGGAGGTCGTCGCGTAGGTTTGTCCTGATCCTGAGCGTGCATGTCCAGCCTCTCCAGTCCGGAACGCTGCTACCGACGGGCTACCTATCAAACGGTATGCCACGAAAGTCGGCTGTTTTGTGGCCGAGTCAGCCCGTAAGTTATTGAAAATTGCCGGGATACTTCCTACCGCCGTAGTGACTCCCACGGTGGTTGACGTGATTCACTACACACGGCCCAGGTCGAATGGACAACCCGCGGCAACCGGTTGCTCAAGGTGGGCAAATCGCGGGAACCCCGGCTGAACCTGCTAACATTCGTTCATGGCCAATTGCGATCCCGCGTCCACACCCGTCTCGAACACGAGCGGCCGGACCGTGTTTTGTGAGAAGTTTCAGAAAGAAATGCCCGGTCTCGACGCCCCGCCGTGGCCGGGAGAGCTCGGTCAGCGCGTTTACGAGCACATTTCGGCTGAAGCTTGGAAAATGTGGGAAGAACGGATGAAGATGATCCTCAACGAGTACCGGCTGATGCCCTGGCAGAAAGAGGCACAGACGCTCGTCACCAAGCACATGGAGGACTTCTTTTTCGGCGAGGGTGCGGCACTGCCGCCTGGCTTCGTGCCGCAACAGAGCAAAGGATAGGGAGTCGGCAGTCGCCAGTCGTCAGTCGCCAGTCCTGCTCAGGAGCTTGCCAGCTGGATTGGCTCCACGATTTCAAAAGTCAAACGCCGGTGCGCTTCACGCACCGCGCGTTCCGCGTCGGGCGCATAATCGGCGCGCGCGAAGATGAATCCCAGATAACTCCCCGCCTCCGGCAACTGTTCGAGCAGCTGATCGGGCTTCGCGGTGATGAGGATGTCTTCCACGAAAGGCACCTCTCGCGCAGCCGCCTCGCCGTCGAGTCCTTTCAACCGCCCGCGCCGAGGGATCGGAATCATCATGACAGCGGAGCCGCGCGGATCCTGCACCCAACTCGATACATCCTCGCCGACGGTATGCCGGAGCAGCACTTCCTCGAGCGACGACCGGTCGTCGAACGTCAGGACCTTCGAGCACAGACCACCGATCGGACGGGCAGCCACTTCCAGGACGAAGATGCCATCGGGACCCACCCTGCATTCCGCGTGAACGGGACCGTGATACAGCCCGAGCGCATCGCAGGCCTCCTGGATCGCGGAGATCAGCGTGACCTGCGACAGCGGTCCCAGCGAGGATGGCGTCACATAAATCGTTTCCTCGAAGAACGGGCCATCGAGGGGATCGGGCTTGTCGAAAATGGCGAACACCTGCAGCGCCCCGTTGGTGAGCACGCCTTCGACGGCGAATTCGCGGCCCGGGAATGAACCCCTCGACGAGCACGACATCCTCGAGACCGGTTCGTGACGCACGGACGTCCAGACGGCTGAGAAGCGCGCGGATGCGATCGAAGGCGGCGACGAATTCGTCAGGCGTGTCCGCGCGAATCACGCCCCGGCTGCCTGAAAGCCCCAGCGGCTTCAGCACGCACGGGAAACGGAGCCGCCCATGCTCGGTTGCGGCCCTGGCATCGTCGCGCAGGCCCGATCGTGAAGAACCACGGGCCGGGCAGCCGCGCGGCCGCGAGGCGCGCACGCGTCTCGCGCTTGTTGCCACTCGCGGCGGCAGCGTCGGGCGGATTGCCTGGCAGGTTCAGACGCTCGGTGACGCGAGCGGCCAAGAGGGCGGGCCTGTCTCCCACTGCGATGACGCCATCGAACGGCGCACGTTTGGCTTCGGTGACGATCGCGTCGAGCGATCGCCACTCCTGATGGAACCGAACCGGTATCGCGCGATCCCTCCAGGGATCCTCGAGCTGGTTGCAGCGATCCGTGGCAAACACCAGATCGATGCCCAGCCGCTCAGCCGCGCTGTCGAACGCCCGCAGCTGGTACCCGGTCGTCGTGGACAGGAGAAGGACTCGCTTCATGTTCCGATCGCCGATTTCCAAATTGCCTAGCCCCTCTGTCAGGACCCGCCACTCGCCCCGAGCCCCGAGCCCCGAGCCCCTCGCCCATGCCCATCAGATCAGAGCCACCTGCTCTGACGTTGGCTCCGCTCAACAGTACCAGGGCTCGTTCAGATACGGCACCGTGGCGCGCGGCCGAGAAGCTGACGTCTGCGCGGGCACGGAGTTACTTGCCAGCTATGAGTGATTTGCCACGCGCGGGCGAAGGTATCGGAACGTGACGCGCTCAAACGGCTTCCGACCATCGCCGTCAAGTGCCGCCTGGAGATCGTCCACGCGTTCGTCTTGATGACGCCACGGGTAGGTCAGCGACTGGACGTTGAAGGGGCCGATGGCCTGCCTGATGTCCGGCAGTTCGAGCAGCCGCGATCCCTCGGTGATGAGCAGCCTGATCGCCAGTTGAATCGGCGCGACGTGTTCCACGAGATCGAGCCGATCGATCGTTTCGAGCAACTCGCGGTAGCTGGCGATCGTCGTCCAGGGCGTGAAGGCGACGAAGGTCGGCGACAGCGTGAGCCCCGCGTCGCGGCAGAGCGTGACAGCACGCTCGAAATCCGCCGCCGTGTGCCCCTTCTCGAGCTTGCAGAAGGACATCGTCGTCGATCGATTCCACCGCGCTGGTCACGAATGCACAGCCGGTCGCGCGGAGCAGCGGCAGCACGTCGGCGTGCTTGAGCAGGTGTTCGACCTTGATGGTGACGTCGTACGAAACCCCGGGAACCTCCCTGCCGAACGCCTCGAGTACCGCTTTCGCATGGCCGATACCGTTGAAGAAATCCGGATCGCCGAACGTGATGTGCCGCGCGCCCGCCTCGACCTGGCGCTCGCACGTCCGCCATCACGACCTCGACGGAGACGATGCGAAAGAGACCGTCATACACCGGAACGATTGGACAGTGGCGGCAACGATGCTTGCAGCCGCGGCTCGCCTCGGTGTATCCCGCGACTTTGCGTTCGCCGCCGTTCTGCAGCGTTGCGTATCGGTCGGCGGCCGGCAGGCCGCTGCGGTCGGGAACCCGAAACGCGAGTCGTGCGATTGAAGGTCGCTCGCCTGACCAGCGCGGCTTGCGCGGCTTCCTAGCTCCGCCGGATCAGCCGAAGCCTTGGACGGCGGCCGGTCAGAGTGGAGCCGCGACGCGGCATCCTGGCAATCTCGACCAGATCCTGCTCGAACTCGCCGTCGAGGACATCGACAACGCCCCGCTCCCGCAGCAACTGCTCATTCAGCGGCGCATACAGCCCGTACGCACACAGACGCGCCTGAGGATTCAGGGCTCGTACCTTCTCGATGACCGGAATCGCAAGTCGCGTCGCCGTGTGCATCGGAAGGAAAAAGGCGATGAGGCCGCCGCGCGGACGTGCTCCTCCGACAGCTTCTGACGGGAGAGGTCGCAGCACACCACTTCGAACCCCGCCTCACGCAGCCACGCCGCCGGCGAGGCCAGCCCGAACGGCTGGCGCCCCATGTCGTAGGTGGAGAGGAGGAGAACAGACATCCTAATCGATCTTAGCTTACCGTAAGCCTGACCTTCCGCCTACGCGCGAGCGCTCCGGCGGACTCGCCGTAGCCTTGGCAGAGGCGGAAGGACTGGCGTGCTCGAGTCAAGAACGGTGTTGATTGGGCACGCCCGACCTGAGGTCGGACCACACTCATAACGATAAGCGTCCCCACCGACGCCAGCAGCGCTGGGTAGATGGTCTGCAGACCCAGAGGCGGGGCTCCCGAGCGCAGGCCGGCCAGTTCCCAGACCAGCGTCACGAGTCATGCCGGCGGCGATTGAGCCCACCCCGCGCCTGAGCGGTTGCGCGCGGCCAGATCAGCGCGGCGAGCAGCGCCGGCGTGATCCCTGCCCCGTACATCGTGTAGGCCCAGAGCGCCATGGCCAGAATCGTTGGAAAGAAGTTGCCAGCCGCAAAGCCGACGGCCCCGAGCGCGATGACGACGACGCGCGTGAGGAGGAGGAGGTGGGCGTCAGAGGCCGTGGTGTTCAGGAATCGTTTGTAGATGTCATGAATGCTGCTCGAAGCGGCCGTCAGCAACATGCTGTTGGCGGTGGAAACGATGATGGCGGCGGCCCCGGCAAGGAGGAGCACGCCGAGGAATGTCGGCAGGATGTCGATCGCGACGCGGACCACGATCGTCTCCGACGCCTCCGTGCCGAGGCCGGGAACCGACGTGCTGCCGAAGATCCCGATGCACACGATCAACGTCTCGACGAGCATCGTTCCCGCGATCCACCCAATCACCGCGCGCCGCGCGGCGGCCTCGTCGCGGGCGGAGAAGAACTTCTGATACATGTTCGCTTCGCCGAGCAGCAGGCACATCGTCGGCAGAAACAGTCCGAGCGCCTGCGGCTGGCGACATCAGTCCGAAGACCGTGAGCTGTTCGGGCCTGAGCGAGGCGAGAGCCGCGCCCCAGCCGCCGGCATCGCCGAGCAGGTAGACCACCGCGAGCGCCACGCCGACGATCATCATCACGCCGTTGGCGACGTCGAGGTAGGCGACCGACAACATGCCGGCGAAGGCGGTGAACGCGACGCAGAAGACGGCCGTGACGAATGCGCCGGTCGTCGGGGGGATGCCGGCGACCAGGTTGAGCAGCCGCCCCCCGCCGCGGAACTGATATGCGGCAATCGTCGTGTAGGCCAGCACGGTCGTGATCGTTGCCAGAACGCGCGCCGCCGGCCCGTAGCGCATTTCCAGGACTTCCGGCACCGTGTACTTCGCCAGCCTCCGCACCCGCGGCGCGAGGAAGTAGACGACGACGATGCCGGCCCACGCGCCGGCCGACTGCCACAAGGCCGAGAAGCCGGAGCGGTAGCCGAGCCCCGCGCCGCCGAACAGGCTGCCGGACCCGATCCAGGTGGAGAGGAGCGTAAAGACGAGCACCCAGGCGGGAAGCGAGCGTCCCGCGACCAGGAAGTCCTCCCCCGACCGCACGGAACGCGTGCGGGTGTATCCCGCCACCGCCAGAGCCGGCGAGGTAGAGGAGGATGGCAGTCAGGTAGAGGGACATGAGATCAGTCGCGAGTTGCCAGTCGTGAGTACGCCAGTCGTGTAGGCCCGACCAGTCAGAGTCGGGAGTCCGAAGTCAGCAGCCCGAGTGATCGACCGACGACCTCACGAGTCCCGACTGACGTATCCTACCCTTATGCATCAGGCCAGCAGCGCGCTCGCCGCCTACGATCGGTCGTTCTTCGGCCATCCGCGCGGGCTGTCGACGCTCTTCTTCACCGAGATGTGGGAGCGCTTCAGCTATTACGGCATGCGCGCGCTCCTGATCCTGTTCATGACGGCTTCAGTCGATGCCGGCGGTCTCGGCTTCGATACGGCGTCCGCGGGCGCGGTCTACGGGCTCTACACCTCGATGGTCTACCTGACCACGCTGCCGGGCGGCTGGCTCGCGGATCGGTTGATCGGTCAGCGCAGCGCCGTCTTCTGGGGCGGCGTGATCATCGCGGCGGGCCATTTCAGCATGGCGTTTCCGTCGATCGCGACGTTTTACCTTGGCCTCTGCCTGATCGTCATCGGCACCGGCCTCCTCAAGGGCAACGTCAGCGTCATCGTCGGACAGCTCTACGGGCCCGACGACATCCGGCGCGATGCCGGCTTCTCCATCTTCTACATGGGGATCAACCTCGGCGCGTTCATCGCGCCATTGATCTGCGGGTATCTCGGACAGCAGGTGAACTGGCATCTCGGGTTCGCGTCAGCTGGCATCGGCATGGTGATCGGCGTCATTCAGTACACGCTGGGCGCGAAGTACCTTGGCGATACCGGGCTGCGTCCCGCCGGCGCGTGGATCGCGAAACCGACTTCAACCGTCTGAAGTCACGCACGATTCTGTGGGGCGGGATCCTTCTGGCTGCCGTGATCGGATTCGGTCTGATGGCATTCACCGGCGCGATTGCCGTGACGCCGACGCAGATTGCCGATGCCGCAGGTTACGGACTTCTGATCTCGACCGTCGTGTTCTTCGCCTGGCTGTTCATGGGCGGCGACTGGACTCCACAGGAGCGAAAACGGCTCTACGTGATCGGCATCTTTTTCCTCGCGGCAGCTCTCTTCTGGTCGCTCTTCGAGCAGGCCGGATCGACACTGAACCTGTTCGCCGATCGCGACACGCGAACCGTGTTTCTCGGCTTCAGTTATCCGAGCAGCTGGTTCCAGTCGGTCAACTCGTTCTTCGTCTGGTCGCTGGCGCCGGTGTTTGCCATGATCTGGATGTGGCTTGGCGCCCGCCAGCCGTCGACACCGGTCAAGTTCTCGCTCGGCCTGATCTTCGTCGGCGCGGGATTCGGCGTGCTGATCTTCGCCGCCCGGCTGGCGCAGGGCGGCGTGCAGGTCAGCCCGATGTGGCTGGTCGTCGTCTACCTGCTGCACACGGCCGGCGAACTCTGTTTGAGCCCGGTTGGCCTGAGCGCCATGACGAAGCTCGCTCCGGCACGCATCTGCGGCCTGATGATGGGTGTGTGGTTCCTCGCCACGTCCGTCGGCAACTTCATCGCCGGCCGAGTGGCAGGTTTCTACGAGGCCATGCCCCTGCCGGATCTCTTCACCGCCATCGCGCTGTTCGGCATCGTGTCCGGCGGCGTTCTGCTCGTGATGTCACCGATGGTGCGGCGCCTGATGGGCGGCGTAGATAGAGGTGATGGCACGTGCTCGAGTGCGGACGTGCTTACGTGCTCACGTGCTGCTTGTCACGTGCTGACGTGCTGACGTGCTGACCTGCTAGGTGTTCCAGACAGGGTGCTAAGGTTCTGGGAGCTCGATGTGACACCGGGCGTTAGTATGTGGCTCGCGAGCACGTCTCTCGTAAGCACGTGAGCACGTGAGCACGTACAGCGCACGTACGCACGTGACAAGCAGCACGTGAGCACGTGAGCACATGAGCACGTCCGCACGTGACAACCACCATGGTTCTCGAAAAATACAAACAGAAACGCAACTTCGCAAAATCGCCGGAGCCTGCTGGTGATCTGACGCTCGCTGCCGAGCGTGCGCGAGCAGGCAAATCTGCCGACCGTCTGTTCTTCTGCGTCCAGAAGCACCTCGCCAGCCATCTTCATTACGACTTCCGCCTCGAGCACAACGGCGTGCTGCTGTCCTGGGCCGTGCCCAAGGGGCCGTCGCTCGATCCGAAGACGAAGCGGCTCGCGATGCACGTCGAGGATCATCCGCTCGAGTACGGCACGTTCGAGGGCGTCATCCCCGAAGGCTACGGCGCCGGTATCGTCATGCTCTGGGATCAGGGCACCTGGACGCCGGAGTCGCCTGACGTTGCCGCGTCTCTGAAAAAAGGCGACCTCAAGTTCACGCTGGACGGCTACAAGCTGAAGGGCTCATGGGTCCTCGTACGGACCGGACGATGGGGCGGCGGGTCCGGATCGGGTGACGGGCGCAGTTGGCTCCTCATCAAGCATCGAGACGACTGGGCGGGGGATCTCGACATCACGGAGTTCGCGCCGCGCAGCGTCAAGAGCGACGGCGACTTCGAGGACATCCTCGCTGCCGACAAGCCGGACGTCTGGGTCTCGCATCGCCCGGCCAAGGGTGGCGAGGCGGGCGCCATGCTCGAGGCGATCATCAAGAAGGCGGCCGCGCTCAAGAGCGGAAAGGCGCCGGCGCCGCGAGAAGCCGCGCCAGCCGCCACAGCTGCGCGAGCGCCGAAGAAGGCCGCGAAGCCTGCCGCAAAGCGTTCGGCTGGCGTCAAGAAAAAGGCCGTCGCTAAACGCTAGGGCTGGCTCCTGGAGTCGAGATCGACCCAGCGCGCAAGCGCGATTTCGAGCTCGCTGTTCGACTGCTCGATCCGGGCGAGCACAGCACGAATGTGGTCGGCGCCTTCCTTGTAGAACTCTGCTGATTCGGACTCCTGCCGCAGCCGCTGCTGCTCGGCCTCCAGCGCCTCGATGTGCGCCGGCAGCGCCTCGAGCTCGCGTTGTTCGTTGTAAGAGAGCTTGCGCCGACCACCGTCGACACTCGATTGGTTACCAGCCTCAGGTCTGCTTTTTTCCGTGCTCTTGGGGCCCCACCCCCAAGAGCTCTCGCTCGGCGGTCCGGCTTCGCCGGACTTCGCTCCGCCGCCTCGCTCGGGCCGCAGGCGCTGCCGAGTCCCGAGCACCGAGTCCCGAGCCCCGAGTCTGTCGCAGATAGTCCTCATATCCGCCGACATATTCGTCGACGCGACCGCCGCCCTCGAACGCGAGCGTGCTCGTCACGATGTTGTCGAGGAACACGCGATCGTGGCTGACGAGGAGCACGGTTCCGTCGAACTCGGCAATCAGCTCTTCCAGCAGCTCCAGCGTCTCGATGTCCAGATCGTTGGTCGGCTCGTCCAGGACGAGCACGTTCGCCGGCCGCGCAAAAAGCCTCGCGAGCATCAGGCGGTTGCGCTCGCCGCCCGAAAGTGATTTCACCGGCGACTGCGCGCGCTCGCGAGGGAACAGGAAGTCCGCGAGATACCCGATCACGTGACGCGGCTGGCCGTTGATCGTCACGGTCGTGTTCCCTTCGCTGACGCTGTCAGCGACGGACATCTCAGGATCGAGTTGTTCGCGCTGCTGATCGAAGTAGGCGATCTGCAGCCGCGCTCCCCGCCTGATGGTGCCGGTGTCAGGCTCCAACTCCCCCACCAGCAATCGCAGCAGCGTCGTCTTGCCCGATCCGTTCGGGCCGATGAGTCCGATGCGCTCGCCTCTGAAGATGCGCTGCGAGTAGTCCTTGATGATGGTGACCCCGCCGAGCGACTTGCTCACACCTTCAGCCTCGAACACCAGACGGCCGGAGCTCTCGCTGGCGTCGATGGACATGCGCGCCGCGCCGCTCTGCGCGCGATACGCAGCCCTCTCGTCGCGCAGCGCCATCAGCGCGCGCACGCGTCCTTCGTTCCGCGTGCGTCGTGCTTTGACGCCTTGCCGCAGCCAGGCTTCTTCCTTCTCCAGCTTGCGATCCAGACGCTCGAGATCGCGCGCCTCGGTTTCGAGGGCGGCAGCCTTCTTCTCCAGGTAGTTGCGGTACGTCCCCGGCCAGGACGTCAGCCTCCCGCGATCCAGTTCGATGATCCGCGTCGCCAGAGCCGACAGGAACGCACGGTCGTGGGTCACAAACAGCACTGCCCCGCCGTAACCGCGCAGATACTCTTCCATCCAGCGAATAGCGTCGATGTCCAGGTGGTTCGTCGGCTCGTCGAGCAGCAGAAGGTCAGGTTGCGTGACGAGAGCCTTCCCCAGCAGCGCGCGACGACGCCATCCGCCCGACAGATCGCGCATCGATCGATCCGCCGGCAGCGACAAGCGGGAGATGACCATCTCGACGCGCTGCTCGAGCCTCCACCCATCCCGCTTCTCGAGCTCCTGCTGCAGCTCGCCGAGCCGCTCGAGCTCACGGCCTCCGGCTGTCGCCTCCATCGCCGCGTGGTGGTAGTCGGCGACGAGCGCGCCCAACTCTCCGAGGCCGGCCGACACTTCGTCGAACACCGTCCGGTCGCTCGCGCCCTGCACGTCCTGGTCGAGCCGGGCAGTCCTCGAGCCGGGCGCTCTCCAGATCGTGCCGGCGTCAGGCGGCTGCTCGCCCGAGACCAGCTCGCAACAGACTCGATTTTCCGGAGCCGTTTCGCCCGATTAGCGCAATGCGCTCGCCCGCGTCGATGCGCAGATCTGCGTCCTCGAAGAGAGGCAGATACCCGTAGGCCAGCGAAACATTGTCGAGGGTGAGGATTGGCACGGTATGAAAGGATTGTTGCCGGCGCGACCTACGCGTGTAGGCCCGACCTTCAGGTCGGGCGTGCCCCAATCAGCTGGGTTGCTGATTCGACGCCCGACCTGAAGGTCGGGCCTACGGGGTATCATAGCCGGACGGAACGCGTATTTTGGAGGATCGGAATGAACGTACTGGCATGCGCAATGGTTCTCGCGAGCGGGCTCCTGTTCACGTCGTCAACAGGTGAAGAAACGAAGCTCGGCACCGGTGTGACAGTTGAAAGACGCGACCCCAATCAAGGCCGTCATCGAACGTCCGGAGGAATTTGTCGGCAAGACGATCCGCGTGGACGGCGTGGCGACTGCGGTGTGTCAGCAAATGGGTTGCTGGATGGCGGTGGCCGACGAAGCGGACCCCAAGGGCGCAACGGTCCGGCTCAAGGTTGACCACGGTGACGTCATCGTCTTTCCGGTGACCGCCAAGGGAAAGAAGGTTTCGGCCGAAGGCGTCTTCGAGGTTGTCGGGAAGGATGCGGAATCGAAAGAAGCCGCCGGCGAACACGCGAAGCACGACGCCAAAGCGTCGAAGGAATATCAGCTGAAGGCATCAGGCGCCATCATTCGGTAAGGCCGACGCGGCCGCTGCAGCCGCACACCATGAAGTCTGGGGTTCCACATGGTGTTCACCAAACGCCTCCGAGAGGGAATCCGGCGCGGCAGAATCAGATGCAGCATTCGCGTCTGGACGCGTCCCCATGTAAAGGTGGGTGGCCGTTACCGCATGGACGACGGCCATATCGTCGTCGATTCGATCGCCCCGATTGCCATCACCGATATCACGTTACGATCTCGCCCGTGAATCGGGCTTCGAGAGCGTGGAGGATTTGCTGCAAATCGCAAGGCACGGCAGCGGCGACAATGTGTACTTGATTCGGTTCCATTACTTGCCTGCGGGCGCGTGGGACACGCCAAGCGTGACGGGCACCGAAGGTGTGTCGCGATCCCGGCGGCGATCCAGCGTCAGGGTGACCTCAATGCGCGAGAATGACTTCCGCCGGATTGCGTTGGGCATGAAGGGAGCCATAGAAGGCGCACACATGGGCCATCCTGACTTCCGCGTCAACAATCGGATCTTCGCGACGCTCCACCACGACCGGGAGTTCGGCATGGTGAAGCTCACACCAGACCAGCAAGAGCAATTCACGCGCGCGCATCCCGACGCGTTCGCACTCGAAAGTGGGGCATGGGGGCTGGCCGGATGTACGAGGGTACGGTTGGCATCCGTCGATGAAGAAACGCTGGGCGAAGCGGTGACGCTCGCCTGGCAGAACATCGTGAACAAAAGTACGTCAACACGAACACGCAAACGATCGGCGAGACCGGTTCAGCGATCGAGGAAACGCTGAGTGTGCAACACGAACGTGACCCTTTGGGAGTTGGGAGTTGACAAGACCGCGTTCTCAGCGGCCTCCTGCCTACAGCAAGCGCTTCGACAAGACGGCCCACACGGCGTGCGCCAGCCGCCGGCGATCGTGGCGGGCAATGTCCTTACACCAGAACTCGCCGCTCACCACCTCGCAGGATGCGGGCACCTCGCCGATCTCGAGTGGTTGTTTGTGCTCGGCCCGGTACCGCTCCAGCGTTTCAGCGGACGGCCGTGCGGTATTGATAAGAGCGACATCGACCGGCCGGCCGATCGTCGTTCCGATCAGCCGTATCGCATCTCCCGCGGTGAAGCCCCACATGCCCCGTCCTTCAGTCAGCAGGTTGGTCACCAGAATGATCGGCCCGTTGACCATGCGGACGGCCTCGGGTGCTCCCTTCACGAGGAAGATCGGCATCAGGCTCGTGTAGAAGCTACCGGGGCCGATAACGACGGCGTCGAGCGCTTCGATGGCGGCGGCGGTCGCCGGATGCAGTCTCACCTCGGGCTCGAGCCACAGACGAGTGATCGCGTTACCCGCGGTCTGTCCCGCATCGATTTCCACTTCGCCGCTTGTCTGCGAACCGTCGCCATACTCCGCGCAGATGCTCGCCGTCTCGACCGTCACCGGCCAGACCCGCCCTTCGCACCCGAGCAGCGTGCGCAGACCATCAACCCCCGCCAGGAAATCGCCGCTGTAGCGCTCCATCATCGACAGGAGGAGATTGCCGCCGGTGTGGCCACGCAGCCGTTCGTGCTCGAACATCGGCAACCGCGACAGCAGCACACGCCGCGCCTCGCGCTCGTTGCGCGCCAGCGCCAGCGCGCACTTCAGCACGTCGCCGGGCGGCAAGACGCCCAGCTCATCGCGCAGCTGCCCCGAGCTTCCGCCGCTGTCGAACATCGTCACGACCGCGTGCACGAGCAGCCAGGGGTTGTTCTTCAGTCCGCCAAGGAGACTGGGCAGTCCGGTGCCGCCGCCGAAACAGCCGATGTTGAGTGTGCGGAGCTGCATGAGCGTGTCGATTATGGCTTGAAATGGTGCTGACGGCGGGGACGGAGGCAACGGACCAAGCTTCACCGCTCCTTGGCTCGAGTGCGACGGTGCGACGGCCTGGCAACGGAACTCGTCGGGCCGCTCTGCTGCCAGTCGAAGCTCATGACGCATAATGAGGTTCATGGACGCCACCCAGCTCACAGCTGATGAGCGCGCGGCGCTCGACGCACTGACCGCCGACCTGCGCCGAATTTTCGGCGTCCGCTTACGCAGCGTCGTCGCGTACGGTCTCGACGCTCGACGGCAGGATCACTCGCTGTTGCACACGCTCGCGATGGTCGAGCGGGTCACGTTCGAGGATCTCGCCGCCTGCGTCCCGGCGTCAGGCCAATGGCGTCATGCGAGGGCTGGAAGTGCCGCTCATCATCAGCCACGACGAGTTCCGGCGCACGCTGGATGTCTTCCCCCTCGAATACAGCGACATCCTGGCGAACCACGTCGTCGTCGACGGTACCCGCCCGTTCGACGGCATCAGCGTCGCCGAATCGGATCTGCGCCGCGCGTGCGAGCAACAGGCCAGGAGCCACTTGATCCACCTGCGAGAAGGATTCCTCGAAAGCGGTGGTGACCCCCGCGACATTTCGCGGCTGATTGCAGACTCCGCGCCCGCATTCCGCGCTCTGCTCGCCAACCTGGCCCACTTGCGTCGACACACGGGTGCTGGAAGGGACGCCGACGATCACGAAGTCGCCGAAGAGGCCGAGCGGACGCTTGGGATATCAGCGGCGCTCGTGCGCGAAGTCCTGGCCGCGCCATCGTCTGTGACCACGATCGCCGATCCGACGGCCTTGCTGGCCCGTTACATCGCCGCCGCGGAGAAGATCTGGGCGCACGTGGATCAGTGGAGGCAAGCGTGACCGCTCGCGGCGCGTCGACGGCGATCGCCGCGACGATCCTTGCGGTGCTGCTCGACCTCGGCCGTCAGCGCTCAGCAGCCCCCGCCTGTCCTGACTGGGCCGGTCAACGATTTCGCCGGCGTGCTGGACCCGCAAAGCAAGCGCGAGCTCGAGCGGCGAATCCGCGCCTTGCAGTCGGCCACCGGCGACGTCGTGGTCGTGGCAACGGTCAAGACGTTTAAGCCCGACTACGCGGACATGCGCGAGTACTCGGTCAAGATGTTCGAGAACGCCGGCCGTGGCATCGGCGAACGCGGCAAGGACAACGGGCTGCTGCTGGTCGTGGCGGTTGACGACCGTCAGGTCGGGATCGAAGTTGGCTACGGTCTGGAAGGCATCATCACCGACGGGTTCTCAGGCCAGACCATTCGCGAGGTCATTCGACCGGCGTTCCGGAACAACGATTACGGCGGAGGTCTGGTCGCTGGCACAACCCGGTTGATCAACAGAATTGCTGACGCGCGCGGTGTGAATCTCAACGACGTCCCGCGTCAGCCAGTCACGCGGCCTGAAGTCCCAACCGGGATTCCATGGGGCACGATCATCTTTCTGCTGGTGATCATCCTGCTGATGAGCCGGCTCGGTGGCGGCCGACGGCGACGAACGCGCTGGGGCAACGGCAACTGGAGCGACTGGAACAGCGGAGTCGGTCCATTCGGCGGGACCCGCGGAGGCTTCAACGGAGGGTTTGGCGGGTTTGGCGGCTCAGGTGGCGGCTTCGGCGGCGGTGGCTTCGGCGGTTTTGGCGGAGGCCGCAGCGGGGGAGGGGGCGCGTCGGGGGGTGGTGAAAGTGCGCAGGTGCGCGAGTGCGCGGGTGCGCAAGTGCGGCGGCGAGGTGGACACAAAATTGCAGTTCATCGAAAGCTGATGGAACGAGGCCTGAGATGACACACCGATTCGTCAGCATCCGTGGCGCGTTCGTGATCGCGCTTGCGGTGTTCGTGAGCGGGTGCTCCTACAACAAGTTCACCGGGCAGGAAGAGAGCATCAAGGCGGCATGGTCCGAAGTGCAGAACCAGCTGCAGCGGCGCAACGACCTGATTGGCAATCTCGTGGAGACGGTGAAGGGCTACGCGACACAGGAGCGCGAGATCTTTACGCAGATCGCAGAGTCGCGCGCGAAGCTCTCGGGTGCGAAGACACCGGCCGATCAGATTGAAGCGGCGAACCAGCAGTCAGCCGCGCTGTCGCGATTGCTGGTCATTGCCGAGGCGTACCCCCAGCTCAAATCGAACGAGACGTTTCAGCGGTTGATGGATGAATTGGCAGGCACCGAGAACCGGATCGCCGTCGCGCGTGGTCGTTACAACGATCAGGTCCGCGCGTTACAACACGCTTCGACGGCAGTTCCCGTCGAACGTGACGGCGACGGTCTTCCGCTTCAAAGAGTATCCATACTTCGAAGCGCCGGCCGACGCGCAGAAAGCTCCCAAGGTCGATTTTTCCCGTTAAAAATCAGACGCTTCGCAGCGTTCGTCACGAAGGGGAACAGGCACGGTCCTGACCTGTTCCCCGTAACATTTCGGTTCATTCTGTCGTAGACTCCCGCAAGTTCCACCCCTCGCGTTCCTCGTGTGAAACACCAAACCAAGGAGAGACAGTAGCGATGCGACGAATGGTGCATGCGCGCCTGCTGGTGTGGGCCGGTCTCGGACTGTGCCTCGCAGGCGGCCGCGGAATGTTTGCCCAGCCGGTGGTTCAGGAGCAGACAGTCCCTCAGCTTCCGCCTCCCATCAACAAGAGCGACGATCCGCTGCTCGAACGTTTCGTGTGGCGCTCCATCGGCCCGGCAGTGATGGGCGGACGACTCGATGACATTGCCGTCCACGATTCCAACGCGTCGACCATCTACGTAGGATTCGCCACCGGCGGTGTCTGGAAGACGGAGAACAACGGCACCACGTGGGCGCCGATCTTCGATCGCTATCCCGTCTCGTCGATAGGCGACATCGAAATCGCACCATCCAACCCGAAGATCGTCTACGTCGGCACGGGCGAGCCGAACAACCGGCAGAGCTCATCTTTCGGCGCGGGCGTCTACAAGTCCACCGATGGTGGCAAGAACTTCGAGTACGTCGGCCTGAAGGAAACGCAGAGCATCGGACGGATGGTCATCCATCCGAAAGACCCGAACATCGTCTACGTCGCGGCGGTTGGTCACCTCTTTGGCCCCAACCCGGAACGCGGACTCTACAAGACGACCGACGGCGGCAAGACCTGGACGAACACGAAGTTCATCGACAACGACACCGGGTTCATCGACGTCGTCATGCACCCGACGGATCCGAACACGCTGATCGCCGCCTCGTATCAGCGTCGCCGTCAGCCGTGGGGCTTCAACGGCGGCGGCCCGGACAGCGGCATCTGGAAGACGACTGACGGCGGCAAGACCTGGTCGCGGCTGCTGGGCAGCGGCCTGCCGACCAATCCGATCATCGGACGCATCGGGCTCAACTACAGCCGATCGAACCCGAACATCGTCTACGCGCAGATCGAAGTCGGCGCCAGCGGCGGCACCGGCGCGGGCGTGAACGACGGACGGCAGCCTGGCTCCTGCCGGCGGTCGCGGTGGCGGTGGCGGTGGTGGCGGTGGCGGCGGTGGACGCGGCGGCAGAGGAACGGCCTCCGGATCCGAACCGAGAGGGTGTCTGGCGGTCGGACGACGGCGGCAAGTCGTGGCAGTTCCGCAGCAACAACAACAACCGCCCGATGTACTACAGCAAGATCCGCGTCGATCCGAGCAACCCGGAGATCGTGTACACGACCGGCGCGAACGCCTACAAGTCGACCGATGGCGGAAAGAAGTTCGACAACATGGGCGGGCAGAGCCACGGCGATCACCATCAGCTGTGGATCAACCCGCGCAACGGCAATCATCTGATCATCGGCAACGACGGCGGCATCGATGTCAGCTACGACCAGGGTGCCACCTGGGAAGAGATCAGCCTGATGGCGCTGGGACAGTTCTACGCCATCAGCGCGGACATGCGGAAGCCGGTACTACATCTGCGGCGGGCTGCAGGACAACGGATCGTGGTGCGGTCCGAGCGCGGTGCGCAGCAACAACACCGGAATCATCAACTCTGACTGGTATCGGATCGGTGGCGGTGACGGCTTCTACACGGCCAACGATCCGCGCGACTGGGCGATCGGCTACCAGGAATCGCAGGACGGCACCACGGGCCGCTACGACCTGCGAACCGGAGAAACGCAGAGCATCCGGCCGCAGGGCCCGCTGACCGAGGAGCAGCGCAAGGCAGCTGGCGCAGGGCGGTGGCCGCGGGCGGTGGCGGTGGCGGCCGCGGTGGAAATCCGAATGGCAACATCGTCCCTGCCCCTCCGCCCGGCACCAACTTCCGGTTCTACTGGAGCACGCCGTTCATCCTGTCGCGCCACAACCCGGACATCGTGTATCTGGGTGGCGACCGCCTGTTCAAGTCGACAAACCGCGGCGACACCTGGACGGTATCGGCGGATCTGACGAACAACGTCGGCCGCAACGATCGACCGATCATGGGCGTAGACGGCAAGGCGCCGATGGCGTCCAAGCACGACGGCGCCGCGTCGTACTCGAACATCATCACGATCAGCGAATCGCCGGTGACGCCGACGGTCGTGTGGGTCGGCACCAACGACGGCAACGTTCAGGTCAGCCGTGACGCCGGCGCGACGTTCACCAACGTCGTCGCGAGCGTGCAGGGCGTGCCGAAGGAAACACACGTGTCACGCGTCGAGGCGTCGTACTTCGATGCGGGCACCGCGTATGTGACGTTCGACGGTCATCGCACCGACGATCACAAGCCGTACGTGTTTGTCACGCGCGATTATGGCAAGTCGTGGACGTCGATTTCGAGCAATCTTCCCGAGGGCAACGTCAACGTGATCCGCGGTGATCCGAAGAACCCGAATCTGTTGTATCTCGGCACGGAGTACGCGTTCTTCATCTCGCTGAACGGCGGCAAGGAATGGAAGCGGTTCATGACCGGGCTGCCGTCGGTCCGCATCGACGACATCCTCGTCCACCCGCGTGACAACGATCTGATCGTCGGCACGCACGGACGCAGCATCTGGATCATCGACGACATCTCGCCGCTGCAGCAGCTGACCGATGCCGTCACGGCCACCGATGCGCACCTGTTCGACATCCGTCCGGCCACCCGATGGATGAACGACATCCAAAAGGCATCGGGCCTCGGCGCCAACAAGCACTTCCGCGGCCAGAACCCGCAGGGCGGAACGGCAATCAGCTACTACCTCAAGTCCGCGCCGGCGGGAGACGTGAAGATCACGATCTCCAACGTGCGCGGCGACGTCATGCGCGAGATGGACGGCACGAAGCTGCCGGGCATCAATCGCGTGCAGTGGAACCTGTCCCCGAACGCGCCGCAGGGCCAGGGCCAGGGCCAGGGCCGAGGCGCTGGAGGCGGTGGCGGTGGCCGAGGCGGCGGTCGAGGCGGCGGCGCACCGTTCGTCAATCCCAACACCGTCGAGGCAGGCACGTATGTCGTCAAAGTCGCCGTCGCCGGCAAGGAATTGATCAAGACTGTGCTGGTGGAGGACGACGGGAAGTAAGTAAGTGCGCAAGTGCGCGGGTGCGCAAGTGCCGCAGGTGCGCGGGTGCGCAGGTAGAAAAGTGCTACGCTACCAAGCCGTGCACTTGCGCACTGCGCATTTGCGCAACCCGCGCGCTTGCCACTTGCGCACTTGCCACTTGCGCACTCGCGCACCTGCGCACGTGCGCACTTGGTTAGCCCATGCCAATAACCGACGCCCTACTCCCAGAATTCGACCACGAGATGGGCACGACCAGGCGCCTCCTGGATCGCGTACCCGAGGCGGAGTTCGACTGGCGGCCGCACGAGAAGTCCATGACGCTCGGCCAGTTGTCGGGACACCTCGCCAACCTTCCCTACTGGTGCCGCCTGATCCTCGAGGGAACCTCGTACGACCTGAGCGCGCCTGGCAACGAGAGGCGCGCCCAGCCACCGGTATCACGGGCGGCGCTGGTCAAGGAATTCGACGAGAAGGTGGCCGCCGCCCGCGGATTGCTCGTGAAGATGACCGACCCTGAGCTGATGGTGTACTGGACGCTCAAGAGTGGTGATCACGAGGTTCTGACGATGCCACGCATAAGCGTCGTGCGCAGTTTCTTCTTGAACCACTCCATTCACCATCGCGGCCAGCTCACCGTCTATCTGAGGCTCAGGAACGTCCCGCTGCCGCCGATCTATGGGCCAACGGCTGACGAACAGTGAGGCGTCCGTACTTCCTGTTTGTCTCCGCACTGATCCCGTTTCTGGCACTTGCGACGCTGAACTCGGCCGGCTACCGTTTCGGGGCGTCGGATCAGGCCTTCTACGTGCCGGCAATTCTCTACAAGCTCAATCCGTCCCTGTACCCGCGCGATGCACCGCTCATCGTTTCGCAAGCGAAGCTGACGGTCGTCGACGAGGCCGTGGCTGCCGTCGTTCGCGCGACGGCGCTGCCGATGACTGCGCTCTTCGCAGTCCTGTACGTGACCTCGCTCAGCCTGCTGGCATGGGCGGCCGTTCGAATTGGTGAGCTGGTCTATCGAACGGACTGGGCAACGGGCGCGCTGCTCGCCGCGCTGACGCTTCGGCACGCAATCATCGAGTCGGGCACGAATACGCTCGAAGGTTACTTCCATCCACGTCAACTGGCGTTCGCCCTCGGCGCACTGGCGCTCGCGAGTTTCCTGCGATCCGGACCAGGACTCACGGCGCCCCTGCTGCTTCTCGCGGTGATGGTCCATCCCACGACCGCCGTGTGGTTTCTCCTGTGGCTGGGCATCGCCGCTTTCGCGTCGGAGCAGAAATGGCGCCCGGCCCTCGCCCTCGCTGGCGCGATGGTGGCCATCGCCGCGGTGTGGATGGTCATCTGGGGCCCCCTTCACGACCGGCTTTCACCAATGGACGACGCCTGGCTTGCCACGCTGGCCGGCAAGGAATACCTGTTTCCGCTCGGCTGGCCAGCGATCGCGTGGGTGATTAACCTCGGCTACGTGCCCTTGATCCTGTGGCTGTTCTCGAAACGACGAGCGGCCGGAGTCGCGCTCCCCCACGAGACCGGGCTCGTCATCGGCGTGATGTGTCTTGTCGCCGTGTTCGCCACAGCAGTTCTTCTGCAGGCGATGCACGTCGCGCTGGCGTTTCAGCTTCAACCGGCGCGTGTTTTCTGGATGCTCGATTTCCTCGCCACCATCTACGCCGTGTGGGCCCTGACTGAAATGGGCGGCGTGCGAAAGCGTCGCGCGGCGATCGTCGCTGCGGTCGTCGCTCGCGCTCTCATGCCTGCGAGGCGGATACGTGTTGTTCGTTCGATTTCCCGACCGCCTCGTCGTCCAGCTCGGGATCCCCGATGACGACTGGGGGCGAGTCATGGCGTGGGCGCGCACGACAGACGCGTCGAGCCACTGGCTCGCAGACCCCTATCACGCGGCGCTTTATGGGACGTCGGTCAGGGTGGCTGGAGAGCGAGACGTGTTCTTCGAGGAACTCAAGGACACCGCGATCGGCATGTATGACCGCCCGGTCGCGATGCGCACCAGCGAGCGGATCGCGGCACTCGGCGATTTCTCGACGCTGACGGCGCAGCGCGCGCGGGCGCTCGCGGAACAATACGGGCTCGACTATCTCGTGACCGAGCAGCCAATCGACTTGCCAGTCGCGTTCAGCTCCGGCGCGATCCGCGTGTATCGGCTCCGGTAGAGCTCGATGAGGATGGAGCCCTCGCGAAGCGCGCAGTCCAGGCCACGGGACACGATGGCGTTGAGGTCGTGATCCTGTGACAGGGTTTCCGGCCGGACCTGAGCCATCGTCTGGCCGAACGTTGCCTGGCGCAGCCCGGCGAGCATGACGAAGTACACAGTCATGACCACCGCAACGATCGTTCCGACCGCGGGCGCAGCATGCGGGGCGCTTTCCGCCAGCGACGCGTGCGACAGCAGCGCCGTCACCTGAAGCAGCACGATCGTGAACACCGAAAGCAGCGCGCCATCGATCGCGCTCGCCGCTGCCGCCCGTGCCATGGCGATTGCCTCACCTGTCGCAACCGGCTTTCGCTCGTTTGTAGCGTCCGGCTTAAGCCGGGCCTCTGTCATCTCCGGCTTGAGCCGGAATTTCGGACTCTTCCTCTCGAATCCCCTGACACGCGCGAGCCCATCCAGTGGGTCCTCAGCCTCACGCAGCAGCGGCATGACCTCGTCCAGCAGCTCATCGGCGTTGAGACCGATCGCGGTCGCGTAGGCGCGAACGGCGTGACGTCCATACAGGCCTGTCGGCAACTCCTCGAACGCGCCCCGTTCGATAGCCGCCAGGACCTGCAGTCGTACGCCGATCCTCTCCTGGAGCGCTGTCAGGGTCAGGCCTCGTTGTTCACGGATTTTCCCGAGTAGTTGAAGGTTCATGGGACACCTCACCCGCGTGACCTATCCTCCTTTTCGGTCCCTTTGGTACACTTGTTTACTCGACAGTTGCACTTTGCTCGGATGAGTCATTACGCACCCAAAAAGGGCCTCGCCAACGGTCACCTGATGACCTTGTATGCGTGGGGAAAGCCGAGGCACTTCCCACGATTGCCCAAGGCTTCCGAGCGCCTCTTCGATGTCGCGACCGGCACGCAGGTGCTGGCGCACTGCCACTGGCAGCCGGACCGGAGTGCACGACCCGCGGTTCTGGCCCTGCACGGGCTGGAGGGATCGAGCAGCGCGCACTACATGCGCGGACTCGCGGACAAAGCCTACGCCAGCGGCTTCAGCGTCATCCTGCTGAACCAGCGGAATTGTGGCGGCACCGAACAGCTGGCCTCAGGGCTCTATCACTCCGGGCTGACGGCGGACGCCGACCACGTCATTCGAGAGATCGCGGGTGTGGACGGCATCGATCGAGTGGTCGTGGCGGGCTACTCGCTGGGCGGCAACCTGGCGCTCAAGCTTGCCGGCGACTACGGCGACGCGCCGCCTCCGCAGCTCAAGGGCATCTGCGCGGTGTCACCGGTCATCGAGCTCGGCGAGTGCGTCAACGCGCTGGAGCGGCGGCAGAACATCGTCTATCAGTGGAACTTCGTGCGCGGTCTCAAGGAACGGATGCGCCGGAAGGCGCGTCACCATCCGGGGCGTTTCTCGCTCGAACCGCTCGGCCGGATCCATACCGTCCGTGAGTTCGACGAGGCCTACACCGCACCCCACTTCGGCTTCCGGGATGCCGGAGACTACTACCACCGGGCGAGCGCCATGCGCGTCATCGACCGGGTGCGCATTCCCGGGTTGATCATCAGCGCTGAAGACGACCCGTTTGTGCCGCCTGCGGTCTTCAGGGATCCGAAGCTGAGGGGAAACCCGCAGCTTCAGGTGATCGTGACGAACCACGGCGGGCACTGCGCGTTCGTGGCCGACGCGCGCAACGGCGATGATGGCTACTGGGCGGAATCGATGATCGTGAAGTTCGCGCAGGCGGTTACGGACGGCCGACCGCGTCAATGAACTTCTGCGCGAAGAGCGGTCCAAGGCCCTGCTCTTCGTGCTTGAAGTAGACGAACGCCTGTTTCGCGCCAAGCTCTCTCACCGTCGCGCCCCATCGCTCGAGATCAGGATCCTGATAGCCCTCGTCGCGCAGGCGGAAGTACGCGTAGTCCGCGGTCACTTCGACGGGCGTGCTCATCTTCTCGCTGTCGGCGACGCAAAGCGCGACGTTGCGGCTGCGCAGCACATCGAAGATCTCCTGATCGAGCCATGACGCGTGGCGAAATTCGAACGCCGCCTTGACGTCGTCGGGCAGGAGCGCGACGAACGCACGCAGGACGTCGGCATCCTTCTTGTACGTGGGGGGCAGCTGAAAGAGGAGCGTCGCCAGCTTCGGCCCGAGCGTTCGCGCCGTGCGACAAAAGGACTGCACGAGGTCCTCGCATCGCTGCAACTTCGAGTCGTGTGTGATGCGCCGGGGTGCTTTGAGGGTGAAGGTGAAGTGGTCGGGCGTGCCGCTAGCCCATCCCGTCAACAGTTTCTCGGTGGGCATGCGGTAGAACGTGTAGTTGACTTCGACCGTTCTGAAGCGCTCGGCGTAGTACGCCAGCATCTTGTCGGCCGGGAACTTCTCCGGATAGAAACTGCCCCGCCACTCTGGATAGTTGTAGCCGGAGGTCCCCACGAACACGCGCGTCGCATCGGTCACAGGCGAAAGTCTACCGTAACGGTGGCTGGCACCTGCCCCGGAAAGGTGCCAGCCACCGTTGCAGCTTTTGCGCTACTGGGAACTGTCCATCCCACCGCCGGACACTGCGAATTGCAACTCAGCCCGGTCCAGACGCCGTAACTGCTTGCGTTCAAAACCACTAACGTATGATCCTCGGGCTGGCAGAAGCTTCGCACTCCCGCCCCGGCCGGGGGCAACCGATGCTGCATGACATCCGCTACGCGCTTCGCACGCTGACCCGGACGCCCGGATTCACCGCGATCGCGATCCTCTCGATGGCGCTCGGCATCGGGGGGACCTCGGCGGTCTTCAGCCTGTTCAGGGCTGTCTTCCTGAGCCCGCTGCCTTTCCCCGACGCGGATCGGCTCGTCGCCATCAACGAGCGCCGGAACAGTGCGACACCTACCTTCCGATATCCGGCCACGAGTACGGCGCCTGGCGATCGCAAAGCCGGGTCTTCGAGCGAATCGCCATGTATCGCGGCGAGCGCGTGAACCTGACCGGCGCTGGCGAACCGGAGATGATCGGCGCGCTGGAAGTCTCCGCCGACTTTTTCCCGGCGCTCGGCCTCCGCCCCGCGCTCGGCCGCAGTTTCGTCGAAGGGGAGGACAAGGCGGGATCGAACAATGTCGCAATTCTCAGCGACGCATTCTGGCGGCGACGCTTTTCCGCTGACGAGATGATCATCGGCAAGTGGATCACGCTGAACGATCGCCAGTTCACCATCGTCGGCGTCATGCCCTCCCTTCCACGATCCCTGACGCTGGATGTCTGGGTCCCCATCGATGTTCCCGAACACCTGCGAACGGTTGGACGCCACAACCTGAGCGTCCTGGCGCGACTGGCTCCCGGCGTCACGTTGGCACGCGCCCAATCCGATCTGACGGTCGTCGCCGATCGTCTCGCGCGCGACATGCCGGCGGACAACACCAATCATCACGTCCACATCATCTCGGTTCGCGACGGTCTCGTCGGCGAGTTCAGGACCGCGCTGGTCGTGCTTTTCGCCGCGGTCGGCTTCGTGCTGCTCATCGCCTGCGCCAACCTCGCGAATCTGCTCTTGAGCCGCGGTGCCGGTCGTTTGAAAGAGCTTGCGCTCCGTTCCGCGCTGGGGGCGCGACAGCGTCGGCTCGTTCGTGCGTTGCTGGTCGAAAGCGTGCTGCTTGCCGCCGCCGGCGGATTCGTCGGCGTGATGCTGGCCGCCTGGATTGTCGATCTGGTGCCGACGATGACCGCTGTAGAGATCCCGTTGATGGAATTGGCGCGCGTAGACGCGCAGACGCTCGGCGTCACCGCGATCCTCGCGCTGATTACCGGCATCCTGAGCGGCCTTGCCCCCGCCTTGCGTTATACACGCGCCAACGACGGCCGGTCGCTGATTGACGGCAGCCGGCTGACCTCGGCGACACCAGAACGGCGGCGCCTCCGCTCGTTACTGGTTGCGTCCGAAGTCGCCTGGACACTGATGCTCTTGGTCGGCGCAGGGCTGATGTTGAACAGCTTCGTGCGGCTCGTGGGAGTGCAACCAGGATTTCGCACGAGCAATGTGTTCGTTCTGCCCGTCGATCTGCCGGCATCCCGCTACCGTGAGGCGGCCGCGCGTCTTCGATTCCAGAATCAGCTTCTCGAACGATTGAAGCGCGTACCGGGCGTGACCGCGGCGGGCGCGACCTCACACTTGCCGCTCGGGGGAAGCGACAACTGGATGCCCTTCGACATCGTCGGCCGGCCGGCGCCGGCCCCCGGGCAGGGATCGACCGCCGCGTTCAGAACGGTGACGCCCGACTACTTTCGAACCCTGGAGATTCCGCTGCAGCGCGGGCGGTTCTTTGCAGATTCCGACACGCGGGTCGCGCTTCCGTTGATCCGGTGGTTCCCCCAGCAGCCGCAACCGGAAGGAATCGAACGCCCGCAGGCGATCCCGGTCGCGCTCGTCAGCGACACCGCCGCGCGGCAGTTCTGGCCCGACGAAGACCCAATCGGACGGCGCATTCGCGTCCTCTCCAGCCCCGAGGTCACCATCGTCGGCGTGGTGGGCGACGTCAGACACAATGCGCTCAACGATCCGGTGTATCCGCACGTCTATCTGGCGGTGAATCAGGAGCCCTGGAACTCGCTGTCGTTCGTCGTGCGAACGTCGGGCGGGTTCGTCGATATGGCGGCCCTGCGCGAGCAGGTGCGCGCGCTGGACCCGAGTTTGCCAGTCAGCGTCAGGCCGATGGACGAGGTCCGTCTGGGTTCGATCAGCCGGGAACGCTTCTATGTCGTGCTGATCGGGCTGTTCGGCGCAGTGGCGCTGAGTCTGGTGATCGTCGGCATTCTCGGTGTCGTCGGCCATGCTGCACGTCAACGCAGGCTCGAGATCGGGGTGCGCCTGGCCCTCGGCGCCGAGCGCCGCGAAATCACCAGGCTCATCGTCAGCCAGGGCATGCGGCCGATTGCTGCGGGCGTTGTCGTGGGCAGTGCCGGCGCGATGCTTCTCAGTCGATTCATGCAGAAGCTGCTCTACGGCGTCGAGCCAACCGACCCTGTGACGTTCGTCGCGGTCACAATCGTTCTCGTCAGTGTTGCGCTGCTCGCGTGCTGGATTCCGGCCGCCCGCGCCGCGCGTCTCGATCCGATGGTGGCTCTGAGGTCGGAATAGCTCTGAGGATAACCATGCACACGGCCTGGCAGGATGTGAACTACGCGATCCGTACGCTGGCGCGAACCCCCGGTTTCAGCGCGGTCGCCATCGTCACGCTGGCGCTCGGCATCGGCGCCAACACCGCGATCTTCAGCGTCGCATATGCAGTTCTGCTGGCGCCACTTCCTTACGCGAACTCGTCGGAGCTCGTTGCACTGCACGAAACGCTGCCAGCCACGAGTGAACAGCCGGTCCGTCACACGATGCCGCTGACGCCGCCAACCACGCGAGATTGGGCCGGCGCGACATCGTTCTCCAATCTGGCGCCTTATGCCGAGCAGGAATTCATCCTCACCGGCGCCGGCGAGCCCGAGCGTCTTCGCGGCGCTGAGGTCGCCTGGTCGTTCTTCGACACGATGACCATGGCGCCGTTCAGCGGACGCCTGCTGAACCGAAACGACGTCGGGCCCGATCGTCCACGCGTGGCGATCATCGGTCACGAGCTGTGGCGGACACGATTCGGAGCAAGCCATGCGCTCGTCGGAACGCCGATCGAACTCTCGGGGCAACGCTACGAGGTCGTCGGCATCGGACAGCCTGGTTTCGCGTTCCCCTCGGCCTCGCAGGTGTGGGTGCCGCTCTCGTTGCCTGAAGAAGAGTTCGCCGACGATCAGCGGCTCTCGTTCTATCTGGACACTGTCGCGCGCCTGAAACCTGGGGTGACTGTCGAACAGGCCAAGGCGGAGCTCAATCAGATCGCAGGCCAGCTCGCGGCGCAACATCCGAAGCAGTACGACAGACGAGGCGCCAACGTCATCTCGCTGAAAGAATCGATCGTCGGCGACGTCCGGCCGGCGCTGACGCTTCTGATGGCGACCGTCGGATGCGTGCTGCTCATCGCCTGCGTCAACGTCGCCAACCTGCTGATTGGGCGCGCGGCAGCCAGGGAAGGTGAGATTGCCACACGCGCGGCTCTTGGCGCATCGGCCGGCCGGATCCTCCGCCAGCTCCTCACCGAAAGCCTCGTCCTCGCCGCAGCGGGATCCGCAGGAGGAGTGCTGCTCGCGCTGTGGGCGCGCGACGCCATCGTCAAGCTGACACCGCCCAGCGTGCCTCGCCTTGCCGACGTGTCAATCAACGTCTGGGTGCTGGGTTTTGCGTTGGTCCTGACCGTCGTCACCGCACTGGCGTTCGGACTGGCTCCGGCGTTGCTCACGACCCGTCGAGCGTTGCGCGACTCGATTGCGGCCGGCCGTAAGGGAACGATCGCGAGCGCGCGACGACCCTGGCGATCAGCCATGGTGATCGCTCAGCTCGCGTTGTCGCTGGCATTGCTCACAGGTGCCGGGCTTCTGGTCAAGACGTTCTGGAAGCTCACCTCCGTCGCCCCCGGCTTTGACGCCACGGACGTGATGACGATGGAAGTGGTGCTGCCGCGAGCGAAGTATCCGGAGCCCACGCAACGAGCGCAGTTCTTCACCCGGGTGCTCGAAATCCTCGAGAGCAATCCCCAGGTGATTGCCGTGGGTGGCGCGACCAACCTGCCGCTCTCGAACACGAACATGACCTTCGGGTTCTATCGGGACGGGATGGTGCCTGGCAAGGAGGCGCCGTTCACGGCGAACGTCCGCGGCGTCACCAGCGGGTACTTTCGCGCGCTCGGGATCCCGCTGATTCGCGGGCGAGGCTTGCTGCCGACGGACCGCGAGGGATCGGCACCGGTCGTCGTGATCAACGAGGCCATGCGCCGGAAGTTCTGGCGCGATCAGGATCCGATCGGCGAGCGCATCAGCATCACGCGGGGTCGCACGACCATCTGGCGCGAGATCGTGGGAATCGTTGGTGATGTCCGGCACGCAGGTCTCGGCGTCGATCCCGACCCCGAGATCTACATGCCATACGCGCACGATCCGTTCATGTTCCTGAGGGTCGCCGTCCGCTCGCACGCGGAACCCGAGGCGCTGGCCGGTGCCATGCGCGCCGCCGTGTGGGCGGTCGATCCAGGGCAGCCCGTGAGCCGTGTCCGGCCGATGTCCGACGTCGTGTCGTCGTCGCTCGCCGCGGAGCGGTTCAACACCATCATGATCGGCACGTTTGCGTTGCTGGCGCTGATCCTGGCGGCTGTCGGCCTTTACGGCGTCATCGCCTACAGCGTCACGCTCCGTCTCCACGAGTTCGGCGTGCGTCTCGCGCTTGGCGCCGACCGCCAGCATATCCTCGGCCTCGTGCTCCGCCAGGGTCTGACGCTGTCTGGTATCGGTCTCGCGCTCGGTCTGGGACTCGCCCTCCTTCTGACGCGCGTCATCGAGACGCAGCTCTATCAGACCACGCGAACGGATCCGGCGACGCTGGGCTTCGTGGCTGGCGTGCTGCTGGCCATCGCGCTCGTCGCCAGCTACGTGCCAGGCCGACGCGCCGCCCGAGTCGACCCGATGGGGGCGTTGCGGGAGTAACGCTCGGAAATCGGAAATCGGAAATCGGAAATCGGAAATCGGAAATCGGGAATCGGAAATCGCACAATGGCTCTTAGTGGCGGTCTGATTCGTCGTTGAGATGCCGACGTCCACGGTGCGGATTTGACTTCGCGGTGTTGATGCTGGCGACGAGCATGGCAACCAGCTCTGATGCTTCGGAAGCGAGTTCCTTCGCGCGAACGGATGATGCCGGCTCGCTTGCGGAAATCACCCGCAACCAGTAGCGGGCTTCACAGGCTTCCTTGAGCGCGATGCAGTTTTTCGCAATGAAGTCGGGTTTGCTTTGCCCCTCGGCGGCTTCTTCAAGTGTTCGCTCCGGTCGGATCCCGCGGCATCGATCAACTGCCAGGCGATCCTGCCTCAGAAGCGCGTCACGTGCAATGACAGTTCGGCAGAAGTGCGATGACATCGACCACGAACTGGAATACTCGTTCATGAAGATTTCTGGACTTTTTCATGAACGTCGTGATTGCATCGGGCATGCCGCCGCTTTTCCGGGGCATTTCGCCCCTGTGCATCAATGCGAAGCATATACTTCGACCCTCGGCGTGTATTGCCGCGTTGCAGTTTTGTGCAACGTTCTCGTGGCACGTTTCCGATTTCCGATTTCCGATCCGATTTCCGATTTCCAATTTCCGATTTCCGATTTCCGATGCCTAGTGAGGCGCCATGACCGACCTGCGCTACGCCATCCGCACACTGACCCGCGCGCCGGGCTTCGTCTTCATCGCCATCCTGACGCTGGCGCTCGGCATCGGCGCGAACACTGCCATCTTCAGCGTCGTCAACGGCGTGTTGCTGCGGCCGCTGCCGTTCAACAGCCAGATCGGATTGTGCGCGTCTATACCAGCACCGTCGACGAACAGAAGAGTGCGCATTCTGCTGAGCGACTTTCGCGATCTGATGCGCGAACACCAGTCGCTCGAGGCGCTGGCGGGATATCGCAGCCTGGTTTTCACAGTCGTGGCCAGGCCGGGGGAACCGGTGACACTCGATGGCGCGTTCGTCACGGTCGAGTTCTTCGATGTGCTGGGCGTGCAGCCGGTTGCCGGCCGGTTGTTTTCGCGCAAGACGGACAGCCCCAAGGGCGAGCGGATGGTGGTGTTGAGCGAAGGTGCCGCGCGTCAGTTGTATGGGGACGCTCAGCAGGCAGTCGGGCAGCGGCTGCGTGTGAACGGCGACGCGCACACGATCGCAGGCGTGGTGCCGGTCCGCGCGGACTGGCCGGAAAACGCGCGGATCTGGACGCTCGCGCAGGATGAAGTTCCGCCGTCACCGATCGAGGCGAGTGCCGACAACGACCGCGAGGTGCGTTACTTCGATGCCATCGGCCGGCTCAAGCCGGGCATCAGCTTCGCTCAGGCCGAGCAGGACCTTCGAAGGGTCGGCGCCCTGCTGCAACAGCGACGACAGGCGACGTCGCAAACCCGCGACCTGCGCATCTTCCCGCTGCGGGACGAGATCGTCGGCGACGTGCGTTTCGGGCTCATCGTGCTGCAGATGGCCGTGGGCCTCGTTCTGCTGATCGCCTGCGCCAACGTCTCCAGCCTGATGATCGCTCGAGCGACCGGCCGGAAGCGCGAGCTCGCCATCCGGGCGGCCCTTGGCGCTGGACGCGGCCGCATGATTCGGCAACTGCTGACCGAAAGCCTGCTGCTCGGCATTGTCGGGGGAATCGTAGGCCTGCTCGCGGGTGCGTGGATCACGACACTACTGGTGAACGTTCTGCCGGCGGGCGTTCCGCGGAAAGGCGAGATTTCGCTCGACTTCGTGGTGGCAGTCGCCACGTTGATCGCGGCTGTGGGAACGGGCATGTTGTTCGGCGTGATGCCCGCGCTGCAAGCATCGCGGACGGACGCGTCGACCGCGCTCAAGCGCGGCGGCGAACGCGGAAGCGGGCGGGCCCGGGCGCGCGCGGCGCTGGTGGTCTTCGAAGTAGCGTTGACGCTCATGCTGCTGGCGGGCGGAGGGCTGCTCCTCAACAGCTTCCTCCGTTTGCAGCGGGTGGACTCGGGGTTGCAGCCCGAGAACGTCACCGTCGTCGGCTTCATGCTTCCCCAGAGCCGCTACCCAACCGGTCCGACGCAAACCGGCGTCTATCGCCGGCTGCTGGAAGGTCTTTCGACGCGACCGGAAGTTCAGGCGATCGGCGTCGGATTCCCCGGGCCGCTCGGCGGGAGCAATGCGTCCGGCGCGTTCTTCATCGAGGGCCGATCGAACGAGCCAGGCAACCGGCCGTTCGCCAATCTCGGATCGGTGTCCGGCGGCTACTTCCGGGCGATGGGCATCCCGTTTGTCGGAGGCCGAACATTCACGGACTCCGACACGGACAACGCGCCTCCGGTTGCGATCGTCAACGTTGCGCTCGTGCGGAAGTACTGGCCCGACGAGGATCCGCTGGGCAAACGCGTTCGTTTCGATTCGGATCCGAAAACGCCTGCGATCACGATCGTCGGCATCGTCGGGGACGTCCGTCAACTCGGCCTCGACAAAGACGCACCGCCGATCATGTACATCCCATACGAGCAGTTCACGCTGCCCTTCACGAACATCGCCATCAGGAGCTCAGCGTCGCACAGCACGATCGTCGCACTCGTCAAGGCACAGTTCTCGGCGATCGATCCCGAGCTGCCACCGGGAACGGCGAGAACGCTGCAGGACGTCATCGATCGGTCGGTGGCGCAACCGCGTTTCCGGACCACGCTGATTTCGGCGTTCGCAATCGTCGCGCTGATGCTCGCGGCCGTCGGGTTGTATGGACTGATCAGCTATTCGGTTACCCAGCGCACCCGGGAGATCGGGATACGCATGGCGTTAGGCGCTGGGCCGGCGCAGGTCTTGATGCCGATGCTCCGCGAAGGGCTCGCGCTGGCGCTTGCCGGCACCGGCCTCGGCTTGCTTGGCGCGCTCGTCGCCGGCCGCCTGCTGTCCAGCTTCTTGTTCGGCGTGGGCACCAGCGGATCCGATCGACCTTCGGAATCGTGGCGCTGTTGCTGTTGGGAGTCGCCTTTGTCGCGACCCTGATTCCATCGCGGAGAGCGCTGCGCGTCGACCCGATTACCGCGCTGAGGGCTGAGTAGCGCGGCTCGTTAGAGCCGAGTCAGGGACGCTGACGCGCTGCGCATGAAGCCGCGCGCTACCTGGGTTGGCCCGACGGTCAGCTCGTAACTCGCCGCCTCCGATCCCGCCAGGCTGACGAGAAACTCGTAGGACCCTGGCGGCAGCATGTCGCCGGTGATGTTGACTGCGAGGAACGACGAGCGTTCGCCTTTCTCCGCTGAAAGCCCAGCGCGGACCCAGCGCACCTGCCCGCTCGACCAATCGCGCGCCGTGACCTGGTAGGCGTGGCTGTCCTGGACGGCCTTGGGCGGCAGGCCGAACCGCATCAGGACCACCTGATCGGGTGCGACGGCCTGCACGGTCTCCTCGGGCGGCGTCGCCGCGCGCGTGGTTGAGGGCTCGAGCGTCAGGGTCGGCGGAGGCGCACCAGGCAGAGTGCCGGCGCGAAGTCTGTGTGACCTCCCGGGAGAAGGCGTCCCGGGCCGCACGTTCGCGCGCCAGGTCCCCTTCCATCTGTTCGAGCTGCGTCCGCGCGCGCTGATAGACGGTCTCGGCATCCGCCATTCGCGCGTTGGCGCGTCGAATCGTCAACGCGGCGGCGACGACCGACAGCATCAGCAGCAGGCAGACGGCCACCAGCCCCCACTGCCATTCCGGACGTTCGAGCCCTTTCACCCCGCGCATGGTCACCGACACCTTATATCAGTCGGAGGCTGCAGGTACAATTCACCGATGCTCAAATCGCGCGTTCTCCCCTACACAGCCCTGTTCTGCGCCCTGGTCACCGTCGCCACGCTCGCGCAGAAACCCGACGACCCACAGAAACCCGGCCAATCGCCTGCGGAACTCAAGGCGCTGAAGTACCGGCTGATCGGACCGGCAGCCGGAGGACGCGTGTCGCGAATCGTCGGCGTGCCGGGCGACCCGCTCATTTACTACGCCGCCACGGCTTCGGGCGGCGTGTGGAAGTCGACGGATGGGGGAACCACGTTCAGCTCGGTGTTCGACGACCAGCCGATCTCCTCGATCGGATCGATCGCGGTCGCCGCCTCCAACCCCAACGTCGTCTACGTCGGATCGGGCGAGGCCAATATCCGTGGCAACGTCGCCGCCGGCAACGGCATCTACCGATCGAGCGACGCGGGAAAAACGTGGACTCACGTCTGGAAGCAGGAGGGCCAAATCGGCACGATGGTCGTGCACCCAGCCAACCCGGACATCGCGTTCGCCGCGGTGCTCGGTCATGCCTTCGGACCGAATCCGGAGCGTGGCGTGTACCGCACGAAGGACGGCGGCAAAACCTGGGAACAGGTGTTGAAGAAGGACGCTGACGCTGGCGCGTCGGACGTCGCCATGGATCCGTCGAATCCCATGATTCTGTTCGCAGGATTCTGGCAGACACGCCGGCGGCCGTGGGAGCTCGTGAGCGGTGGGCCGGGGAGCGGACTGCACGTATCGCGCGACGGCGGCGACACATGGAAACAACTCACGGGCAGCGGCCTGCCTGAAGGCACATGGGGCAAAGTCGGCGTCGCCATCGCCGCGTCTGACGGCCGTCGCGTCTACGCGTTGATCGAGGCCGAGAAAGGCGGACTGTTCAGGTCCGATGACGGCGGTGAATCCTGGACCCTCGTCAACGGGTCGCGGCAGATCCGCCAGCGCGCGTGGTACTACACGACGCTGACGGTGAATCCGCAGAACCCCGAAGAGATCTGGTTTCCGCAGGTGCCGCTGCTCCGGTCGATCGATGGGGGCAAGACGCTGAAAGAGGTCAAAGGCACCGGTCATGGGGATCATCACGACATCTGGATCGACCCCAGGAACCCCAAGCGCGTCGCGGCGGCCAACGACGGCGGCGTCGACATCAGCACGAACAGCGGCGAAACGTGGCTGACGCCCAAGCTGCCCATCGCGCAGTTCTACCACGTCTCCGTCGACACCCGGCGCCCGTACTACGTGGCCGGCGCGATGCAGGACAACGGCACCGCGCAGGGCCCGAGCTTGAACCGGACCGGCAGCATCGGGCTTGCGGACTGGGTCGGCGTCGGCGGTGGCGAAGCCGGACACGTGGTGTCCGACTGGAGCGATCCGAACATCATCTATGCCGGCGAGTACCTGGGCATCATCACCAGGTACGACCAGCGAACGGGCGAATCACGAAACGTCAGCGCCTGGCCCGAGAATCCGTCAGGACATGGCGGCGAGGACATGCGCTACCGCTTCCAGTGGACAGCGCCCATCGCCTCGTCGCCCCACGACGCGAAGGTGATCTATCACGGCGCGCAGGTCATCTTCCGCACGACCAACGGCGGTCAGTCGTGGGATGTGATCAGTCCCGATCTCACACGGAACGACAAGTCGAAGCAGAAGTGGTCGGGTGGTCCGATCACCGGAGACAACACCGGCGTCGAAACATTCTGCACGGTGTTTGCCATTGCCGAATCGGCAAAAGAGCGCGGCGTGATATGGGCTGGGAGCGACGACGGGCTGGTGCACGTCACGCGTGATGGCGGAAAGAACTGGACGAACGTGACGAGCGCGATGGCCGGCATTCCCGAGTGGGGAACGATCAGCATGATCGAGCCTTCACCCGCCGATGCCGCAACGGCATACGTCGTCGTCGATGCGCATCGCCTCGACGACATGCGTCCCTATCTGTACAAGACATCGGATTACGGTAAGACCTGGACGCGTCTCGACTCGAACCTGGCCAGCGATGTCTACCTGCATGCCGTCCGTGAGGATCCCGCCAAGCGCGGTCAGCTCTATCTGGGAACCGAGCGCGGCGTCATGTTCTCGGCCGACGATGGCAAGACGTGGAAGTCTCTGAGATTGAATCTGCCAACCGTTGCGGTTCACGATCTGGTCGTCAAAGGTGACGACCTGGTCGTTGCAACCCATGGACGTTCGGTGTGGATACTCGACGATCTGCAGCCCGTGCGCGAGTTGACGGAGGCTGTCACGAAGTCTGCCGTCCACCTGTTCCCGGCTGCGGACGCGGTGCGCTGGCGCATGGGCGGCGGCAGCTGGGCGAGCGACTACGCGAAGTTCTCGAATCCGCCCACCGGCGCGTCCATCTACTATTTCCTCAAAGAAAAACCCAAAGGGGAACTGAAGATCGAGATCGTCGATTCGGGCGGACAGGTCGTCCGTTCGCTGAGCAGCGTGGTACGCGAACCGGACTACAGCAGCGAGTACGACGACCCGGAGGACTTCAAGAAAGCGGCGCTCCAGGTCGAACCTGGCGTCCAACGAGCCGTCTGGGACCTCGCGTGGGAAGGCGCCACGAAGATCAAGAACGGCAAGATCGACACCGGGGACCCCGCCAACGGTCCACGCGCGGTCCCCGGAACCTACACCGTGCGTCTCACCGTCGACGGACAGACGCTGACCTCACCCTTGCGCATCGTTCCTGATCCGGAACGAAGCGCATCGCAGGCCGACCTCGAAGCGCAGCTCAAGTTTGCGTTGCGCGTGCGGGACGACATCACGAAGCTGACCGGCGTGGTGAACCGCGTGCGTTCGGTTCGCGAACAGCTGCAGGCGCGCGTCAAAGCGCTCGAGCCGCGCAAGAGTGAGGCGCCGGTGGCGGCGCTGATCGGCGGCGCGGAAGGGTCGATCAAAAAGGCGACGGCGCTCGAGGACAAGCTGCACAATCCGTCAGCGGAAGTCGTCTACGACATCCTCGCCGAACGCGGTGGCACGCGCCTGTATTCGCGGCTGGCACCGCTGCTGATGTGGGCCGTCGAAGGCGAGGGACAGCCGACCGCCGGCATGCTGCAGGTGCTCGAAGCACAGGAGAAGGAACTCGCCCAGCTGGAGCAGGAAACCGACACGTGGGTCACCACCGACGTCGCCGCCGTCAACCGCCAGGCTGCCGCCGCCGGCGTGCAGTTCATCGTGCTCAAGTAGAAATCGGATCGAATCGGAGATCGGAAATTGGAAATCGACAGTGCCGATTGCCGATTCAACTCTCGATTTCCGATTTCCGTTTTCCGATTCGCGATGCCGTCAGGCCGCGCGCTTGCGGCTACGGGCGACGGCGAGCGCCAGGACCACGCTGCCCCAGGCGCCGAGCGCCAGCGCCTGCGGCCACAGCAGGTCGAGGCCGATGCCCTTCAGGAATATGCCGCGCACGATCACCAGGAAGTAGGTCAGCGGGATCAGGCGCGTGAGGGGCTGGATGGCGGCCGGCATGTTCTCGATCGGAAAGATGAACCCTGACAGGTAGATCATCGGCGTCAGGAAGAAGAACGTCGCGGTCATCATCGCCTGCTGCTGCGTGTTCGAGATCGTCGAGATGAACAGGCCGAGCGCGAGCGTGCACAGCACATAGAGCACGCACATCGCGAACAGCAGCGTGAAGCTTCCCCTGAGCGGCACCTCGAACCAGAGCACGGCAACCGCGACGACGAGCACGACGTCGACGAGCGCGATCAGGCCATACGGCAGCAGCTTGCCGACGATGAGCTCCCAGCGCCGCAGCGGCGTGACGTTCAGCTGCTCGAGCGTACCGAGTTCCTTCTCACGCACGATAGCCATCGCCGCCAGGTTGGCCGTGACGACGAGTAACACGAGGGCGAGCACACCCGGAATCATGAAGTGCCGGCTCTCGAGCTGCGGATTGAACCAGACGCGGATGCGCGCGTCGATCGCACCACCGCTCGCCTGTCCTGCCGGTAACGCCTGGGCGAGATCCAGCGCGTAGCCGCTGATCAGGTTCGTCGCATAACCGAGCGCCACGGTCGTCGAATTGGAGTCGGATCCGTCGGCCACGACTTGCACGGTGACCGGACGGCTTGCCGCCAGGTCCGCACCATAGCCTGCCGGAATCGCAAGGGCCAGCCACGCGCGTCCGTGCTCGAGGTACGGCTCGATTTCCGCGACGGTGGTGACGGTATCGGCGATGGTGAAGTTGCGCGATGCCTCGAACCTGGAGATCAGCTCGCGGCTGGCCGCTGTACGATCGCCGTCCACGATCAGGACGGGAACGTCCCGCACATCCGTCGTCGCCGCATACCCGAGCATCGTCAACTGCAGGATCGGCGCGACAATGACAATCCCGAAGAGCCGCGGGTTCTGACGCAGCTCGAGGAACTCTTTCCACACGAGAAAGCGCAAGCGCTGCATCAGGCACGCTCCCGCGCCAGACGGAGCGACGCCAGCCCGAGCATCGCGGCAGCGTAGATCGCCATCGCCACCAGTTGCGGCACGAGGTGCGAGAGCGCCGAGCCTTTGAGCACGATGCCGCGAAGCGCAATCAGGAAGTACCGGGCGGGCACGACGTACGTGACGATCTGGAGGAACTGCGGCATGCTCGAGATCGGAAAAATGAACCCGGACAGCATGATCGTCGGCAGCAGTGAAATGAGCAGCGCCATCTGGAAGGCGACCTGCTGGGAATCGGCGATGGTCGAAATCAACAGGCCGGTGCCGAGGGCCCCGACAATGAAGAGCGATAACGCGATCAGCAGCGCGATCCAGTTGCCGCGCATCGGCAGCCCGAACAGCGCCATCGAGGCGAGAATGATGAGCGCCGCCGAAGTCATCGAGATCAGGAAATACGGAATCGTCTTGCCGATGATGAAGGAGAACGTATCGATCGGCGCCATGCGCACCTGCTCCATCGTGCCGGCTTCCTTTTCCCGGACGATCGACAGCGCGGTCGAGGTGACAGCCGTGATCATCGCGATATACGCGATGAGGCCGGGAACGAGAAACAGAGTACTGCGCAGCTCGGGGTTGTACCAGATGCGCGGCTCGACGGAGATAGGCGGACGGACGACGACGCCCTCCGCTGCGAGCTCGGCGCCAACCGTGCGAAGGATGTTTGACGCATAACCGATGACGGTGGTCGCCGTATTCGCGTTGTCGCCGCTGATGATGACCTGTACGGACCCGGTGCGGCCCGTTTTCACGTCGCGGGCGAATCCCTCGTCGATAACCAGCACCGCCCTGGCCTGATTGAGGTCGAGCATGCGTTCGGCATCCCGATGCGCGTAGACCGTCGCCGCATGATCGAAATAGCCGGAGTTGATGAAGGCAGACACGATGCTGCGGCTCTCGGGTGAACCGTCGCGATCCTCGACGACGAGCCGGATGTGCCGGATGTCGAAGTTGAGCGCGTAGCCGTAGAGCAAGCAGGAAGAACGCCGGCACGAAGATGAGGATCGTGAGCGTCCGCCGATCCCGGTAGATCTGGCGAAGCTCCTTCCGGTAAACAGCGAGCGCCTTGGTCACGCCGCCGTCCCCCCGGCCTTCTCCACCACATCGAGGAAGACGTCCTCGAGCGATGGGAGAACTTCAGTCGCGGAATCGACCTTCAGACCTGCGGCTGTCAGCCGATCGACGATCGCCTTCGGCGCGATCGACCGATTGCGCAAAACGGCATGGACGGCGGTGCCGAACAGGCTCGTCTTCTCGACCTCCGCCATGCCGTCGAGCGCGCGCATCAACGCGACGGTCTCATCGCCGCGAATCTCGACGATCGGACGGCCTTCGAAGATCCGCTTCACCTCGCTGGTGGTACCGATGGCTGCCAGCTTCCCGGCGTGAATCAGCGCCACGCGATGACAGCGCTCCGCCTCGTCCAGATAGTGCGTGGTGACGAGAACGGTGACGCCGCCCTGCGACAACGAGTCGATCAACCGCCAGAATTGCCGGCGTGAAAGCGGATCGACACCGCCGGTTGGCTCGTCGAGGAACAACAGCGATGGCTCGTGCAGGATGGCACAGCCGAGCGCCAGGCGCTGACGCCACCCTCCGGCGAGATCGCGCGCGAGCGTGTCCTCGCGCCCGTGCAAACCGGCCATGTCGAGCACGAACGATCGACGCGCCGCCAAGCGATCGACGCTGAGGCCGTAGATCCCGCCGAAGAACCTGATGTTCTGGTCCACTGTGAGCAGTTCGTACAATGAGAATCGCTGCGACATGTAGCCGATGCGCTGCTTGACGGCCTCCGGATCCTTGGCGACATCGATCCCGCCGACGATGGCCGTCCCGGAGGTCGGCTTGAGCAGCCCGCACAGCATGCGGATCGTGGTCGACTTCCCGGCACCATTGCTGCCGAGGAACCCGAAGATCTCCCCGCGCCTGACGTCGAACGACAGATCGTCAACGGCCGTGAACGCGCCGAACTTGCGCGTCAGATGACGAACGTCAATGGCGATGTCATGGCCATGTCGCCTCACGTGCACGTGCGGACGTGCGCACGTGCGCACGTGCGGCACGTGCTGCACGTGCGCACGTCGCGCACTTGCGCACGCGACTCACCTTGTCTCCCCAACCGCGCGCGCCAGCCGCGCTTCTGCCAGCCGTGCGTTGGCCAGGGCGCGCGTGCGGGCGAGCTCAGCCTGCAGGAGGTCGGACTCAGCGTCCAGGACTTCGGTGCTCGTGGCTACGCCGGCGGCAAATCGTTCGCCGACCACCCGACGCGCTTCCTGCGCGGCGCGCACCCCGTCGGCCGCGACCGCGATGGCGGCGCGACTGGAGTCGAGCTCCAGCTGACGTTGCGTGACCTCGAACTCGAGCTGACGATCGAAGTCCGCCGCGCGCGATTTGGCGGCCCCAGCGAATGCCGCCGCTTCGGCCCTCGCGCCGCGGTTGCGGCCGAAGTCCCAGATGGACCAGGTCACGTTGACCGAGACATCCCACGAGTCTTCCCAGTTGTCGGCGCGTGGAAAAATGCGAGGGTTGGGCCTGGCGTAGTCGTAGCCGCCGCCCACCGCGACCTGCGGGCGGCTGCCCGCGGCAGCCGCGTCGATTCGCGCTTCCGCGGCATCGACTCGCTGGCTCAGCGCGCGACGCTCCGGTCGGAGTGTGCGGCCTCGCTCGATGAGCACCTCAGGCTGTGCGGGGGTCTGAACCGGTTGGTCGAATACGGCCTTCGGCACGATCGGCGCTGGACCAGTCACACCAAGCAGCCGTCGAAGATCGGCCTCCGCGATCCCTCGGGTATTTGCCGCCTCGATGGCGAGGAGGCGCTCGCGCGATTGCTGCGCTTCAGCCGTCAGGACTTCGTTTGGCGGGATGAGCCCCTGGTCGAGGCGGTTCTTGAGGTCGCGCACGTGCGCCTCGACTGCGCTCAGCGTGCGCGACAGCACCTGTTCGGCGTCACGCGCGGTGACCAGCGCCCAGAAAGCGCGCGTGATCTCGAGCCGCAGATCGGCACGCGCGGCGTCCAGGTCCGAGCCGGTCGCGTCCCGCTCGGCGCGGGCCGCGCGTTCAAGCGCGTCCGTCCGACCGGCCGTGTAGATCGGCCATTGCATGTCGATGCGGGTTCGATAGTTGTCCGGCACATCCGGATAGATGACATTCAGCGGCTGCCCCGGCTGGACAATCGCGAACTCCTGGACGTGATTCGTGCGCGTGTAGCCACCCTGCAACTCCACGATCGGCAGTTTGTCCGCCTCACGTTGGGCGAGCGATGCGTCGGCCGCCTCCTTTCGAGACTGCAGCTCCGCAAGGCGCAAACTGTTGGCAAGCCCCCGCGCGATCGCTTCTTCGAGGGTCAGTTCGGCTCTCGCTCGGCCGACTGACCTGCCGCCTGCTGCCCGACAGCAGGAACCGGGATGGCCAGCAGGACACCAGCCAGGACGCCACGCGTGCCGTCGGCGCCCACTCGCCAATCGCCAATCACCACTGCCAATCGACAATCTGCCTTCGCCAATCGTCAAGGTCATTTCTCCGCAATCAATTCGAGGAAGACGTCCTCGAGCGACGCTGCGAGCGGCCGGGCGCTGAGGACCCTGATCCCCTGCGCTTCGAGCTGTGCGGTCACCCGTGAAATGCCGTCCTCCTGTGTCCCGCCACCCAGCCTGACGTGCGCCCTGTCGCCGAAGGACTGCACGTCGACAACGCCCGGGACCTTCGCGATGAGATCCAGGGGAGGACGAGGCGTGTCGGCGACGATTTCGAGCAACCGCCCGCTGAGTGCCGCTTGCAGATTCGAGGGTCGGTCGATGGCGAGCACGCGGCCTTCGTGCAGCAGGACGGTTCGCCCGCAGCGCTCAGCCTCGTCGAGGTACGGCGTAGCCATCACGATGGTGAGCCCGTTGGCGAGAAACTCCGACAGCAGTTTCCAGAATTCGCGGCGGGACACCGGGTCGACACCTGTCGTCGGCTCATCGAGCAGCAGGACGTCTGGCTCGTGGACGAGCGTGCACGCCAGCGCAAGCTTCTGCTTCATGCCGCCAGACAAGCGATCGGCCCGGCGGCCGCGGAACGGCGTCAGCTGCGTCATCGACAGCAGTCGATCCCGCGCATCCTGATAGCGTCGCAGGCCATGGATTTCGGCGAAGAACGCGATGTTCTCGTCGATGGTCAGATCGCCGTAGAGGCTGAAGCGTTGCGAGAGATACCCGATGGTCCCCGTGACTGCGCGGTGGTCCTTGACCGGGTCTCGATCGAGCACGCTGATGCGGCCACCGTCAGGGCGCAGGAGTCCGCACGCCAGCCGAATGGTGGTCGTCTTGCCGGCGCCATCGGGACCAATCAGGCCGAACATTTCGCCGCGCGCCACCTCGAACGAGATGGCATCGAGCGCTTTGACCGTCCCGTATTGTTTGGTGACCTGTTCGAAGCGGATGGCGGACATTACGCCTCCGGGATCTCCGCTTCGACGGGCATGCCTGGCTTCAGGACGCCCGCACGATTGTCCGTGCTGACCTTGATGCGGTAGACGAGCCGCGACCGTTCGTCGGCGGTCTGCACGTTCCGCGGCGTGAACTCCGCCTTCGGCGAGATGAACGTGATCTTGCCTTCCATCCGCTGATTCGCGTCGGTGACGAGCGTCACCGTCTGACCGAGCTTCAGACGCGGCACAACCGGCTCGTCGACGTAGACGTTCGCCCAGGCGTGATCGAGGTCGGTGACCACGACGATCGGCGTGCGTGGAGCCACGGTTTCACCGGCATCGATCAGCTTGGAGGTGACGACGCCGGCGACCGGCGACGTGAGCACCGCGTCGGAGAGGTCCTTGTCGAGGGAGGCGATCTGCGCGTCGACCATCGACACGCGAGCCTTGGCCGCCGCGATCTCTTCGACTCGCGCCCCGGCCTTGAGCCTGGCAAGCGCCTCCGCCGCGCTCCGCGTCCGCTCGCGCGCGGCGAGGACCCGCGCCGACGCCACGTCGCGCCGCGTCGCGGCGTCATCCCGCTGCTTCCGCGAGCCGGAGTTCGTTTCGAGGAGCGCTTCGAACCGCTTGAGATCGGCGGCGGCAGCCTCGAGCTCCGCTTCGGCCGCGCGAACGTCCGCCTGCGCGGAGTCTCACCTGCGCAGCCGCCTGCCGAATCTCTTCCGGCCTGGCGCCCGCCCGCAGAAGCGCGAGCTGCGCCAGCGCCTGATCGCGCTCGGCCTGCGCGCGCCGCAGCGCCAGCTCCGTGTCCGACGTGTTCAGCTTGGCGACCGTTGCGCCGACCTGAAGCTGGTCGCCTTCCTGAACGCGAAGCTCCACGACTCGCCCGCCCACCTCTGGCGCCACGCGCACTTCCGTCGCTTCCACGTAACCTGATGCGCGCAGCGGTCCGTTATCCTTCCCATTCCGGCAGCTGGCAGCCACCGCCGTCGCGCACACCGGCCAATACGCCGAACGCCAGCGCCCGTCTCGTTCCAGTCATCGCTTCCCGGTCCTTCTTGTGGCCTCTCCCCTGCCCCTGCGCGTCGCGGTCTTCCGCTTCGTGGCGCTTGTGGTGTCCGCTTCAGCCGGGCTTCGTAGCGTCCGGCTTCAGCCGGACCTTCGTGACCTCCCGATCTCCCGCCCCCTCACTCCCATCCGCCCTTGGAGAATCCCGAGGGTGACGCTCTCGATGTGCGCGACGACGGCATCGCGATCGTGGAATGGCGTCGCACTGAGGCCTACCTCGGCCATCCGGACGCGCAGCGGCGCGCTCGCGAAGAACAGCAGCAGCGGCGCGACGATGCCGGCATGGACGAGGAGGGGATCGATGGGTTTGAACACGCCGTGGCGGCACGCCCTCGGCGATGAACCCCGCCAGCGCGCGCACGATGCCGGTAATCTCGACGAGCGTCTCATCGTCCAGGTGCTTGCCCCCGTCGGCGATCTCGCGGAACCAGATGGGCGGAAAGTGCGGGCGCGCCTCGGCCTCGGTCGCGATGGCCCCGATGAACTGCCGGACCTTCTCTTCGGGGCTGAGCGCAGAGGCCGCCACCTGGCGAATGCGAGCGCCGGCGGCGCCGAACATGTCGCGCAGGATCTCGCGGTAGAGCGCGGCCTTGCTGCGGAAGTGGTAGTAGATCATCGCCTTGTTCAGGCGGGCGGCGGCCGCGATGCGGTCCACGCTGGCGCCGGCAAAGCCATGGGCGGCGAACTCGCGGCGGGCGGCGGCGACGACGCGGTCGCGGGAGCCGTCCGGCGCGGCGGCTGGCGTGCGGCGTGCGGGCAAGTCGGCGGTTGTGCTGAGCATTGACTAACTGGTTGGTTAAACTAACTAACTGGATATTTAGCTCAATGGCCGCTCGCGTGTCAAGTGGCTCGCGTCTGCCGTGGTTCGTGGTTCGTGGTTCGTGGCTCGCCGCAGGATTCGGCTCCAGCGGCGCGGAGCTTCGAGCTCCGCGCGACGCGTCACGGACGTCCCGACGCACGGCTGACGCCGCGGTCTGACGTTACAGCAGCTTCGACAACCTCGCGTACCCCGCCCGGCTGACCGGCAGACGGGTGCCGTCGCGCAGGATCGCGATCCGGCTGTCTTTCGCATACAGCTCGACCCGCGCGATACGGTCGATGTTCAGCAGATACGAGCGGTGGATGCGCACGAAGCGGGCCGGGTCGAGCGACGCCTCGACCGCCGACATCGTCTGGTCTTTGAGGTGCTGCTTCCCTTCCGACTTGAAGCACACGTAGTCGTCCTGCGCTTCGACGTAGTCGATGCGGTCGACCGGGATGACGTGGACCTGAGCGCCGTCACGGATCAGGATGCGCTCGACCGGACCCTGACGCGGGCGGGCGTCCGCGACCAGCGCCGGCACGTCCAGGCCGGGCGCAGTCCTCAGCAGCCGCCGCAGAGGACTCGCGAGCGCGGAGCCGTTCGCGCACCCGGCTGAGCGCTTCGGCGAACCGTTCCTCGCTGAACGGCTTCAGCAGGTAGTCGACCGCGTGCACCTCGAACGCGCGCAGCGCGTACTGATCGTAGGCGGTGACGAAGACGATCGGCACCGCGCGGCCGAGCAGTTCCAGCACTTCGAAGCCGTTCAGCTTCGGCATCTGCACGTCGAGGATCAACAGATCGGGCGACAGCTCGGTGACCGCCTTCACCGCCTCGAAGCCATTGGCGCATTCCGCGACGATCGTCACGTCCGCTGAGGCGATCGACATATTCGCGGACGACGGCGCGGGCCGGCGGCTCGTCGTCCACAATCACGACGCGTAGGGGGTCAGGCATGGGCATTACGATGGTTCAATGGGCGATGGTGCGATGAGCGATGGTCACGACGACGGTCATGGGATCCTCGAGCTGCCGTCAATGGGAAGCAACCAGTTCCGTCCTCCACACACCGTCCACTTCCGATGTCTGCAGGCGTGCCTTCGATCCGTGCAGCGCGGCCAGCCGGGCCCCGGACGTTCGCAAGACCCAGGCCGGTTCCCGTGCGCCTCGGCCGATCGGGATCGCACGGGTTCTCGACGACGATGGTCAGCAACGCATCCGAACGGGATACCGATATCGTGACCGTGCCCCCTGCCAGCACGTGCGCGATCCCGTGCGTCACGGCGTTCTCGACGATTGGCTGCAGCAGGAGCGGGGCAATCAGGCAGCTGCCGGCGTCGCCGTCCGAGATGCGGACCTGCAGACGATCGCCGAATCGTACCTTCTCCACCTCGAGAAAGTGCTCCACCATTGTCAGCTCGCGCGCCAGCGGAATGCGATCCTGGCTGCCGAGCTGCAGGCTCTCCCTGAGGAACTGCGCGAGCAGCAGGCACATCCGCCGTGCCGCCGCCGCATCGACCGTGGTCAGCGCGCTGATCGAATGGAGGCTGTTGAACAGGAAGTGCGGATCGATCTGCGCGCGCAGCGATCGCAACTCCGCTTCGCGCGAGAGCACCTGCCCGTGCAGCGCGCGCCGCTCCGCCTCGCGGGTCTCTTCGAACGCGACCAGCAGATAGCTCATCGCCAGTGAGAGAAGATACAGCAGTACGCCGAGGCCGAAAATCAAGCGGGTCGAACGACGCGTCCTGTTGAACGGAAGCGGGCAGCCAGCCGCGGCCGGTGAGCGCGCCCACCCACAGCTTGGCCAGCAGCAACCAGCCGGCGCTCGAGAAACATCGCGGCGGCGAGCGCGGTGCCGATGATCCGTGCCACGCCGGTCATCGCGAGCGGCATGCTGCGGCTCACGTACCAGACCGAGAGACAGACGAAGGCGTACGCGTAGGCGAGAGGCAGCGCCACGATCAAGGCGTGCCACCCGGTGAGCGATGCCTGCGCGCCCAGGAGCGCGCCAAGCAGGCTGGCGAGCACCAGCCACAAGCCAAGGTAGAGCGCGAGCCGACGGCCCCGCGCGAGAATCGGATGCATCAGACGTGTCAGTTCTTGATCTCGACGCCGCCCATGATCGCGAATCCCCTCAACGTCAGGCGATGGTTGACCGCCCCTTGCGGCGGACGGGTTTTGTCCTCGACGCCCCCGAGGAGTGGCACCACGCGCGATTCCACCGACCAGTCCTCGGGCACGCGGATGTCGATGCCGCCCCACATCGCAAAGACATCGATCGACCGCCTCGCCGTTGATCGACGCCTGACGGAGATCGATCTCGCACCCGCCCATGATGGCGGTGAGTTCCCCGCCGCGAAACGCGCGCGAGTTGTTTCCCCGCGCGACGCCGCCGAGGATGGCGACCGCGCTCACGGTCGAATGACTGTCTGGCCCTGGCCTCGCCCGCTGAGGTGCCTGAAATTCCCTGCCAGACGAGGTATCCGCCGAGGACCACGAAGAATCAGCGGCCAGATGTCCTGAAAGTCGAGTCGCAGGATGGTCAGCTCATCGAGCAGGAGCCACGCGCCGGCCAGCGTGAAGAGCAATCCGGAGAACGAGCCTCCCTTTCCATCGCGGGACTGCCACAGCTTGAGAAGGCCTATCGCGATCAGATCCGCCGGCCAATAACGAGGAAACCTGGAAATGGGGGCGATCCCCAGGTTGTCGAGCATCAGGATCACCCCGGCGGCGATGACCAGCAGGCCAAGCAGCAGCTGCGGTGTCAGCCGGAGGCCGGCGCCCGTCGACCCCTGTGGATCCGTCGGCATGTTCATAGCTTCACGATACGACGGGAATCGGCCGGTATGCTCCGGCTTTCCGGCGAAAGCCAGCCGGGCAGCGGTAAACGCCGACTGCAATTCCGCGGCGATCTATATCCGAGGAAGCAGCGCTCGACGCGCTCAACGGACTGGAGAGGCTTTCGTCATCCGCGCCGCGGACGCTCGACGAGGTCGAGCGGTTCATGAAACGCGAGACGACGCCGACGAGCGAAACCGAGCGGTGACGCGATCGCTATCGGACAGCACCTGCTGCTGCCCGCGCAACGCCGGTCGCCGGAGCACGTCGGGCCACAGCGTCCTCGAGCCGGACGCGCGGAACAAATGACACCTCCGGCGATGGCCTCACGATGGCCGCTCCGGCTGGGCGTGCTCGACGCACGCCGGCGCCCGATCAGTTGGGCCAGGACGGGCGATCCGCGCGCCGGTGGCGAATCGGCGCCTCCGCGGGTCGGTGCGCCTGCGGTGAATTTTTCGAACTGACGGGGCGCGCTGGCCGCATCGCGCCGATGGCCTCGACGTGCTCCGGCGACCGGCGTTGCGCGAGCGCACAGTCCTCCGCATGTCATCGCGTACATCGCCCATCCCACAGTCGAGGATCGATGTGAAGGGCTGCCGGTCACGCAGTGCCGGCCTTGACGGCCGAGGCCCTTGGAGCAGGCACGCGCTGCGCCCGCACATGCACGGGCGCGGGAAAACGGCGGAGCGATCCGCGCGGCGAGTTCCTGGCGTGTGATCCGGCCGTCCTGATGGCCCCCGCCGCATCAGTGCGCCTGGCATGTGTCGCCCACGCGCATTCCGTATCGCTGCGAGAGCGAGCGGAGCGAGAGTCAGAGCGCAGGCCGTTATCCGGCTCGCGGAAGATCAGCGCCCCGGACGGCCAAGGCCGAGCGCTGCGTCGGCAGCCGCAAGTGCTCCGAACGAATCGATCCGTCTTGTGTGGAACGCGACCGACGGGCGCCGACGCTCACTTATCCGGAAGACCGGCGTCGCGACGAGCTTTGCGAAGGGCTTCGAGCGCTTCCTGTACTTCTTTCTTCGCGGCAGCCTGCGCCCGCTCGGTCCTGGCTTCGCGCAGTTCCTGCAGCGCGGTCTTGAGCGCCCACTGCAGCGCGAGCGACGTGAGCGCGACCGTCACGCCTTCACCATTGGTGAACGCCGCATAACCCCTCACGTCGGTCGGCGTCACCATGTCCAGAAACTCCTGGTGCGTCATCCCACCGTAAGGGACGGGACCGCGCAGATAGTCCGGGCCGAGGATCTGCTCGATCGTGAGCTTGGGCGCGTCAATCTGCACGCGATACGTCGGCAACCCGCCTTCGGTCTCGACCGGCAGGATGTCCACTTTGATGGCAGGGTCCCGGGAGAGCTTCTTCTGAATCTTCTCGAGCGAAACCGGAAGGTCGACCGGATCCGCGGGCTGGGCCTCGCCGGGCTTCGCCGGGGGCTTCGGCGGCTGAGCATTCTGCGAGCCGGTCTGCAGATGCCGGCAGACTGTCAGCGCGCACGCAAAGGCAAGCGGAGAAGAGAGTCATCGGTCGGAGTCCATCATCTCACTAAGACGACAAGACCGGCCGGATAGCTTCCAAGAACGAGGCCAGCGGCATTCATGAGCTGTTCATGACTTCATGAGATGAAGGCGGCGGCTTGTTCAGCCATGGGATGCCAATGTCCACAACTGAACAACCAGGCCGTGAACGGGCGCCGATTGTCCAGGACCCTAAGCGCTTTGGCGCCGGTGGTTTACGCCCGAAGCTAGTGGCGGCATGGCCTTGGCTCTGCTTCTTCCCCCGGGGTCGGAGACTTCCTGGAGGATGTGGAATGACGACGTTTCTGCAGGATGCGCGATACGCGGTGCGCATGCTCATCAAGTCGCCGGGCTTTTCGCTCGTGGCGATTCTGACGCTGGCGCTGGGCATCGGCGCCAACACGGCAATTTTCAGCGTGGTCAACGCGCTGCTGCTGCGCCCGCTGCCCTACTCCGAACCCGACCGGGTCGTCATGCTGTGGCAGAACCTCCAGGCCCGCGGTGGTCCCGCCCAGGAGTGGGCGACGCCAGGCAACTTCGTCGACTGGCGCGACACCCGCTCGCTGTTCGCGAAGACGGCTGCCGTTCAGGGGTGGCAGCCGACATCTGACTGGCGTCGCCGAACCGGAGCCTCTCCGCGGCGAGCAGGTCACGCAGGAGTATTTCGACGTGCTCGGTGTTCAGCCGGCGCTCGGCCGTGTGTTCCGTGCCGAGGAGGATGTTCCGAACGCACCGCGGGTCGTGGTGCTCGGTCACGGACTGTGGATGCGCAGGTTCGGCGGCGATCGCGGCCATCATCGGACGCAGCATCACCCTCGGCGGCGAACCGCATGAAATCATCGGCGTGATGCCTGAAAGCGTTCCGGCCCGCCGTGCTGACGCAAGCGGAATTGTGGCGGCCGCGCCGATTGAACACGGCGAACCCGTCACGTGGCGCGGTCGTTCTCCGCGTCGTCGCCGGCTTGCCGGCGGCCAGACGCTGGAGCAGGCGCGAAGCTCGGCAGAAGTCCTGTCCAAGCGGCTCGAGCTGGCCAACCCCGACACTGACGCCGGCGCACGACTCAACATCGTGCTGATGCACGAACAGGTCGTCGGCGACGTCCGCCAGGGATTGCTGGTTCTGCTCGGCGCCGTCGGTTTCGTGCTGCTCATCGCATGCGTCAACATCGCCAATCTTCTGCTTGCGCGTGCATCGGGACGCGGCCGCGAGATAGCGGTCCGTATGGCGCTTGGCGCGATGCGCGGGCGTGTCGTTCGTCAGCTGCTGACGGAGAGCATCCTGCTGGCATCGTTGGGCGGTGCACTCGGCGTATTGCTGGGCGTCTGGGGCGTCACCGCCCTCATCGCCCTGGCCCCTGACGGCGCTCCGCGACTGAACGAGGTCGGCCTCGACGGCACCGTGCTGGCGTTCGCCGCGTGATTGACGCTCGTAACCGGCGTCTTCTTCGGTCTGGTTCCCGCCCTTCAGGTCTCTCGCCCGGAATTGACGCCTGCGCTGCGCGAAGGTGCGCGCGGCAGTGCCGGGCCCGCAGGTCAGCGTGCGCGGCGCACGCTCATCGTCGCCGAAGTGGCGCTGGCGCTGGTACTCCTCGTCGGCAGCGGCCTCTTCCTCCGCACCTTCCTGCGAATCCAATCGGTTGATCTGGGATTCAATCCCGAAAATGTTCTTGCCGGCGTCGGTCGTGCCGCCACAAGTGAAGTACCGCACAGATGCCGAACGTCTCGCGCTCTACGATCGGTTACTCGAGCGCGCGGCCGCCATTCCTGGTTTGAAGTCAGCGGCGCTGGCATCCGTGCTCCCGCTCGGCGGCGACAGCGACATGACGATCTTCATCGAGGGTCAGCCAATCCCGCGCACCTCCAGCGAGGCACCAGGCTATCTGGTATCGGCTCGTGAGCGCCGACTACCTGCGAACCATGGAGATCTCGGTTGTGAACGGCCGCATGTTCGCGCAAGGAGAGAAAGCGCCGTCCTCGTCGTGAACGAAACGGCCGCCAAGCGCTACTGGCCGGGACAGGATCCGATCGGCAAGCGCGTCAGGTTCGACATGGACGAAAAGGCGCCGTGGTTCACGGTGATCGGGGTGGCGGAAGATGTGAAGATGCGCGGCGCCCGCGGTGAACCTCGGGCGGAGACGTACATCCCCTACTGGCAGCAGCCGGAGCCCGGCATGAACGTGGTGCTCAAGTCCGTGGGGGATCCGCTGCTGCTCTCCAGCGCGTTGCGGCAGGCCGTGCGCGAAGTCGATCCGGACATGCCCGTGTCGACGCTGATGTCGATGAGCCAGGTCGTTTCCGACTCCATCGACGAGCCGCGCTTCCTGGCGTTCCTCGTGTCGGTGTTCGCGGCGCTCGCGTTGATGCTGTCGGCCATTGGCATTTACGGCGTGATGGCTTACGCCGTGTCGCAACGAACATCCGAGATCGGCGTGCGAATGGCGCTCGGCGCCGGCCGCAACGAGGTCTTCGGACTGATCGTCAGCGAGGGGCTCAAGCTGACTGGCCTCGGTGTCGCCCTGGGCCTGATCGCGTCGTACGCGCTCGGACGCAGCATCAGCTCGCTGCTGTTCGGCGTGGCTGCCTCGGATCCGTTTACGTTCGTGGCGACAACGACGCTCCTGCTGGCTGTGGCCACCCTGGCGAGCATCGTTCCCGCGCATCGGGCTACGCGGGTGGATCCGATTGTGGCGCTGCGGGCTGAATAGCGCCAGCAGCGCGCGGCTTCAGCCGCGCGTCAGAGACGGCTGACGCGCCTCTAAAGAGGCGCAGCTGCTGGAACGACGAGCTGCTGGAACGGTATAATAGAAACCCAAATCGTCCGGTCGCCGTCTAACGACCCAGGAAAGGTATAGTTTCCCATGGCGTTTTTCTCACGATCCAGCCAGCCCGCGCCGCAGGTCGATCTGCCTCCGGACGCCGCCCTCGCCCCGAACGCGCTGATCGCGCTCCGCAACATCGAAAAGTCCTATGCCCACGGCACCAGCCGGACCTACGTGCTGAGGCGCATCAACGTGGATGTGAAGGAGGGCGAGTTCATCTCGATCATGGGGCCGTCGGGGGCGGGCAAGTCGACGCTCCTGCACATCATCGGGATGCACGACAGCGCGTGGACGGGTGAGTATTATTTCCTCGATCAACCGGTGCACAAGCTTGCGGCCGAAAGAACGGGCCCGCCTGCACAAGCAGTACATCGGCTTCGTGTTCCAGAGCTATCACCTGCTGGATCACTTGACGGTCTACGAGAACCTCGACATCCCGCTCTCCTATCGCGACATCAAGAAGTCGGAGCGCGAGAGCATGGTCTGCGACATCCTCGACAAGTTCTCCATCGTCGGAAAGAAAGACCTCTATCCGAATCAGTTGTCGGGCGGACAGCAGCAGCTCGTCGCCGTCGCGCGCGCGGTGATCTCGAATCCGAAGGTCATCCTCGCAGACGAGCCGACAGGCAACCTGCACACGAGCCAGGGCAAAGAGATCATGGAGCTGTTCCGGAAGCTCAACGAAGCGGGAACGACGATCATCCAGGTCACGCACTCGGAGACGAATGCGTCCTACGGCAGCCGCATCGTCCAGCTGCGTGACGGGTGGGTGGTGGAAGAGTAAACCGTACCGTGGTTTGCCGTTCGTAGCCGTCGCTCGTAGAACCGGGCAAAGAAAAAAGGTCGGCAGGCGCAAGCCTGGCCGACCTTTGTGTTTTTCGAGCGACGAGCGACGAATTACGAACTACGGCACGCGAGGACTACCAGCGAGGTTCTTTTCTGCGCCCACCCGAGAAATCGCCGTCGTCGTAGCTTCGTCCGCCGCCACCCCCGCGGCCGCGGCCGCCGCCGCCACCCCCGAAACCGCCTTCGGGTTTGGGACGGGCCTCGTTGACCACCAGCGCGCGACCGTCCATCTTGTACTCGTGGAACTCACTGATGGCCTTCTGCGCGTCATCGTCTCCGGCCATCTCCACGAACGCGAACCCGCGTGCCCGGCCGGTCGCCATGTCGCGCATCACACGGACGTTGTCCACCTTGCCTGCGCGACTGAACAGCTCCGTGAGCTGATCCTCCGTTGCGGAGTACGGAAGATTGCCGACGTAGAGTCTCCTGCCCATCCTGTCACCTACCATGAACGCGCGGACGTTCAATGAGTCAAGCGCAGCGCTCCCCGCGCGTGAGCGGCGCACCCTCTGGAAAGCTCTCGAGAATTGCTGTGCGGGGGAATGGCTACCGGCGCAGGCAAGGGAGGGCTCCCACTTTCGGGGCGAGTATAGCAGAATGCATGCCGACCACCAGGCCGGTCCGCCGGCAGTACTTTACCCGCGGAACGGCCGCGGCTACAGTGGAAGAGATGGCTCGTGTGCGCCTTGGGAATGGTGGAGTTGGGAATTGGATCTGGACGGGAGCGGTCACAATTCTGTTGGCGTCATGTACAGTCGCGTGTTCACGAGGCCGCGAGTACGAACTGCGCGGCCAGGTGCTCGCCGTCAACGCGGCGCGACAGGAAATCACCGTAAAACATGACGACATCCGTGGCTTCATGCCGGGGATGACGATGCCCTTCCGCGTGCAGAACGCGCGGGAGATCGAGGGCCGCCGGCCTGGCGAGCTCGTCAGAGCCACGCTCGTCGTCGAGACCAACGACGCCTACCTCAAGAATGTCGAACGGACCGGCGAGGCTCCACTCACCTCGAACTATTTGCCGCCGTCGACGGCCGTTTCGATCGAACCGGGAGAGGTCGTTCCCGAACTGGCCTTCGTCGATCAGCGTGGACAATCGCATCGGCTGTCCGAATTCCGCGGAAAGATCCTCGCCGTCACATTCATATACACGCGCTGTCCAATCCCCGACTTCTGCCCGCTGATGGATCGGAACTTTGCGGCGGTTCAACAACACCTTGCCGCTGACGAACCGTTGCGAAGCAAGGTCCACCTGTTGTCGGTCAGCTTCGATCCGGAGTTCGACAGTCCTCCGGTGCTGGCGAAGCATGCGACCCGTGCCGGCGCCGATCCCGGCACGTGGAGCTTCGTCACCGGCGATCGTGACGACGTGGACGGGTTTGCGGGACGGTTTGGCGTGTCGGTGATGCGCGGAGACGCGAACGCACAGGAGATCCTTCACAATCTTCGAACCGCGGTGATCGACGAACGCGGGCGGCTGGTGAAAGTCTTCACCGGCAATGACTGGCAACCTTCCCAGTTGGTGACGGAGCTGAGGGCGACTCGTGATCGCGGGTGATGCCCCGCCTCTCTCAGCATTCACCAAGGCCGAACGCCGCCTCATTCAGCGTCTCCGGACGCCGGCGGCGGTGCAGGCCTGGCTGAACGCGCTGCCGTACAACAACGAGCCACCACCAGCCGGCGCCACGTTACGAAGCTTCCGCGGAGTGGTCGCAACGGGCCGGGCGCATTGCCTCGAGGCCGCGCTCTCGGCAGCCGTGATTCTCGAGCAGCACCACTTTCCGCCGCTGGTCCTGAGTTTCGAGTCGATTGACGAGCTCGATCACGTGATCTTCGTCTACCGTCAGCGAGGCCGCTGGGGCTCGATCGCGCGATCGCGCGATCCGGGTCTGCACGGCCGGCTGCCGGTCTTCGCAACGCCGCGCGCTCTGGCCCTCAGCTATGTCGACCCGTACGTCGACTTCACCGGCCGCGTCACGGGCTACGCAGTCGTGGACTTGCGGATCATCGACAGGATGAAAGGCAAGTACGACTGGCGCTTGTCGAAACAGAACGTGTGGAAGCTCGAGCGAGTGCTGCTGGACTATCCCCATCGCTCGATCCGATCCTCTGACCGGCGCATCGATGTGCTGCGACGGAAGTATTTCAAGTTCCGGCGCGAGAACCCGGGGCGCAAACCTGTCTACTATTATCGAGGCCGGGAGCGGTGGACGCCGATTCCGAGAGTTCGGAAAGGTGACATCGTCAACTCCCAATGTCCAACTCCCAACTACGTCGAGCTGCATCTGGCGGGATGCTTGCGATTACCGACACTGCGGAATCCGGACCGCTACTCGGGAGGCAGCCTGTAGCTGCATCATCGCCGCGTGGCGCAGTTCTGTCAGCGTGGCCAGTCGCTGTTGACGTCGATCAGCCGCTGAGAGCGGTACCTGCCGCTGCAACTCGGATGCTGCGACGGGTCGAGCGAGCGTCACGACGCCGCGGACACCGGCCTTACGGCCGAGGTCCGGTTTCGCCTGCGCGTCGTCGCAGTGCGGCTTTGGCGCCGAGGCCGGATGCCGTCGCCGAGCACTCGACGGGACATCTGCCGGTCGAACACCGTTCCGCTCGGGAAGCGCCTCGGAAAGTTGGGCGTTGGGCGTTGACGTCGAGTCACTCTTAATCCAGATCGAAATCCCTCGTCGGCTTGGTAATCGGTTCCTTGTTGGCCTGCCGCAGCGCTTCTTCGAAGCGTTTCGACAGCGCGTCGCCGCGAGTCCGTTCGGCGGTGACCGACTGCTGAAAGAGCGCTTCGCGCCGCGCAGCCTCGTCGGCAAGGATGCGCTGCGCGTCGGAGAGTTCCGGCCGATCTCCGCGGACAGGCTCCTCGTGCCTGACAATCCGGCGCAGATTGCCATCGATGACGAGCGTCGCCTGACAGCAGGGGCAGATGGTCTCGAATTCCGATGTCAGTTTCATGATTCCCTCGCTTTCAGGTACGACGATTGGCTACTGAAACCTGATACCCGGTTGCCACTCGAGCCTGACTGGTCGGCCCTTGGCGTCGGTGGCGGTGACCTCGATCTTGCGGACGCTCATGCGGCCACGATCGAAGCGCTGACCGAACCCGGTGACGAACTGCGACAACGGCGCATTCATCCGCCCGCCCGCGGCGAGCGACGGCCCGCCGCCTGCGAAGTAATCGTTGACGACGATCCGCACGTCGCGCCACGCCGTCGACGACTGGTTCTCGACCGTGATCATGCCTTCCTGCAGGATGATCGGATCGCGCCGCTGCGAGCACGCCGCTCCGCAGGCGATCAGCACCGCTGCCACCAGCAGCCGGAGCCCGGACGCCACAATCATCGGTCTATGATAGCTCCAACTGATGCTGTGGCTTTCCGTTGCCGGCGCCTTGTTCCTCGTCTGGCTCGTTCTGGTCTTTCTCTTCACGCCGGCCATCGACTATCACCTGAGCCGACGGACGTCCGTCCATGACGACGACTTCCTGTACACGATTCAGTCGACCTGCCAGGCCGCGCTGCACCAGGGCAACCAGGTGACCGTGCTGACCAACGGCGCCGAGTTCTACCCGGCGATGCTCGACGCCATCCGCTGCGCGTCGACGCTCGATCAACATGGAGTGCTATATCTTCCAGCCGGGACACGATCGCGGACGCGTTCATCGAGGCCCTGTCGGAGCGCGCGCGTGCCGGCGTCAACGTCACGATGGTCGTCGACGCGATCGGCAGCTTCAATCTCTGGGGACGTCCGGTCAAGCGCCTGCGTGATGCCGGCTGCCGCATCGAGGCCTATCAGCGGGTGCGCTGGTACTCGCTGGCGAGACTCAACAATCGCACCCACCGCGAACTGCTGATCGTCGACGGCCGGGTTGCCTTCACCGGTGGCGCCGGCATTGCGGACTGGTGGTCCGCCCCGAGGGCCGCAAGCGGCCGTGGCGGGACACGATGGCTCGCATCGAGGGCCCCATCGTTGCGGCCCTGCAGGGCGTGGCGGCCGAGAACTGGCTCGAATGTTGCGGAGAGATCCTGACGGGGCCGGATTATTTTCCCGATCTCGACGTTATCGGGCACACGACGGCCTTCGTTGTGAAGAGCTCGCCCTCCGATCGGGCGACGGCGTCCCGTGTCACGTTTCAGCTGCTCATGGAGGGCGCGGATCGCGATCTGCGAATCTCGACACCATACTTCCTGCCTGATCGAGCACTTCGCCGTGCGCTCGTGCAGATTGCGAGGCGCGGCGTGAAGGTCTCGGTCGTCGTGCCGGGCCGCGCGACGGATCAGAAATGGGTCAGGCTGGCCAGCCGCAGGATGTGGGGAAATCTTCTCGAAGCAGGAGTGCACATCTATGAATACCGGAGAGCGATGACACACGCGAAAGTGTTGCTGGTGGATGGCACCTGGTCGGTGATCGGAACTACGAACATCGACAATCGGTCCTTCGAGCACAACGACGAGGTCAACGTCGCCATGCTCGACCGCCTCGTGGCGGAACGCCTGACGGAAGACTACGAGCGCGACGTCGCCGACAGCGACGAGATCACGCTCGCCCGCTGGCGCCGGCGGCCGCTGTGGGAGAAGGTGGTCGGACCGTTCGTCTGGATCCTGGAGCGGCAACAGTGATCGACGCTCGCGGCAGCCGGCATGTCGATCTGCGCGTGGCGACCTACAACATTCACCGCTGCCGGGGAATGGATCGCCGGGTCATCCCGTCGAGGATCACGGAGGTCCTTCGCGACATCGACGCCGACGTCGTCGCAATGCAGGAAGTGATCGGCGCCGGACCGTCGGGGCAGGATCAAGCCGAAGAGATCGGCGCGGCGCTCGGCATGGGCTGGGTGATGGCGTCGGTCCGTCACCTGCGGAAGCATCACTTCGGCAACGTGGTGATGAGCCGTTTCCCCATCGTGCACCACAGCCAGTACGACCTCTCGTGGCGGACCTGCGAGTCGCGCGCGTGTCAGCGCGCCGACCTCGAGCTCGGAAGCGGACGACGCATGCACGTCTACAACGTGCACCTGGGCACCGCCGTCCTCGAACGTCGCTATCAGGCCACGCGTCTCGCGTCTTACGTCCACGACCGGCGTGTCGAGGGTCCGAAAGTGATTCTCGGGGACTTCAACGAATGGATGCGGGGGCTCGCGACGCGGACGCTCAGCTCGCTCTTCGAGAGCGTCGACCTTCGCACCCACCTTCGCCGGCGCCGGACCTATCCGGGGATTTCCCCGTTCTCCACCTCGACCACATCTACTACGAGGGGCTGGTGGAAGTCCGCAGCGTCGAGCTTCCCCGCAACCGGAAGGCCCTGATGGCGTCGGACCACCTGCCGCTCGTCGCGAATCTGCGGGTCACCTTCTAGGGAGGCCGCCTCCCTCAGCTCAGCCGCCCGAAAATTATTGACGACCAAAACGGTCGGATATATAGTCCAGAGCTGAAGTTGAGACTGATCTCATTTTGATTCCCGCCGGAGCTTAGCGAAGGCGGGAGGTCTGAAGGCCCCGCCCGGTGCGTCAACACCGGGCGGGGTTACCGAACGGCAGGTCTGGTCCGACCGAATCACACGACTGGCGCGTGACGCTGTCCGGCGAGCACATTTTAGCTGGACGCCGTCATGAATCGCCACTCCGGAGGCGGCTCATGAAGGCTCGTCGATCCCAGCCGCAGGCGTTTCCCTTCGAACGCCGCGCCAACGTCTACAACGTGACCGATCGCACCGTACATCCGCAACATCAACAACAACGCCGGCCGCTACAACCCGGGCACGCCGCGGTCTTTCCTGTTCAGCTCGGCCGTCCGATTCTGAGCGCGCGAGCTTCACGAGATCACGATGCTGCTTCACGTTCCAGATGTACTCACGCGCGATCAGGTCGCGCACGGCCGCCGTCTGCTCGAGCAGGCGGAATGGGTCGACGGCCGCGTCACTGCCGGTGCGCAGTCGTCACGCACCAAGCGGAACCTGCAACTGCCGGAAGACTCGCCTGCCGCGCGCGAGCTGGGCGACATGATCCTGCCCGCGCTTCAGCGCAGCCCGCTGTTCATGTCGGCGGCATTGCCACTCAAGGTGTATCCGCCGATGTTCAATCGTTACAGTGGCGGTCACGCATTCGGCAGTCATGTCGACAACGCCATCCGTCAGGTGCCGGGCACGCCGCACCGCGTGCGCACCGACCTGTCGGCGACGCTGTTCTTTGCCGCGCCGGAGGAGTACGACGGCGGCGAACTGGTCGTCGAGGACACTTACGGTGCGCACAAGGTCAGGCTGCCAGCCGGCCACCTGGTGCTCTATCCCTCGACCAGCCTGCATCACGTCACGCCCGTCACGCGCGGCGAACGCCTTGCCGCCTTCTTCTGGATCCAGAGCCTGATCCGGGACGACGGTCAGCGCACGCTGCTGTTCGACATGGACACGGCGATTCAGAAACTGGCTCGGGACGCTCCCGATCATCCGTCGACCGTGCAGTTGACCGGCGTGTATCACAACCTGCTCAGACAGTGGGCGGAGCTTTAGGACAGAGACAGAGACGTGTCAACGCCCAACTGCCAACTCCCAAGCTGGACCGATCGAGAGATTGGAGTGGAAATCGTACCAGCATAGCTGTTCAGTTCGCCTTCCACCCCGTTCTCTCGATCGGCTCCCCTTGGGAATTGGGAGTTGGGCGTTGGGAGTTGATCAAGCCGGAGCGTTCTGAGGCATAGAGATGAAACTTCGTACGTTGTTGTTCTGGACCCATCTGGTCGCCGGTGTAGTGGCGGGAACGGTGATCCTCATCATGTCGGTGACCGGTACGCTGCTGACGTTTCAGCAGTCGGTGCTCCGCTTCATCGAGCGCTCGCAACGCGTCGTCCTGTGTGCCGGACGGCGCGTCGAGACTCGAGGTCGACACGCTGCTCGAGCGCGTGAAACGGACACATGCCGGACGCGCAGCCCACGACGATGACGCTCGACTCCGATCCCACGGCGGCGGTGATGATCGCGATGGGAGCGCAGGGCAACGTGTTCGTCAATCCGTATACGGGCGACGTGCTCGGCAGCGGCTCGGCCCGCGCGCGAGCGTTCTACCGTTCGGTTACGAACTGGCATCGCTGGCTCGCGGCCGAGGGTGAGGGCCGGGCGACCGCGCGCGCGATCACCGGCGCGTGCAACGCCGCGTTTCTGGTGCTGGCGATCACCGGCCTGTTCCTGTGGTGGCCGAAGCAATGGACGCTCCGCCACGTTGCCGCGGTGATCTGGTTCAGGCGTGGCCTTCGCGGGAAGGCGCGCGACTTCAACTGGCACAACACGATCGGCTTCTGGTGCGCGCCGGTGATCATCGTACTCACGACCACCGGCATGGTCATCTCGTACACCTGGGCAAGCAATCTGGTCTACACGCTGACCGGCAGCCCTCGCCCGACGGCCGCCGCCGGCGCAGCCGCGGGCCGCGGAGCTCCGTCCCCATCTCCTGGATCGCGTCGCGCAGCGGAAAACGCGTCCGCGCCGTCACTGGAGATCCTCGTCGCTCAGGCGCAGAACCACGTGCCGTCCTGGCGAACGATGATCCTCCGCCTGCCGGCGCGTCCGGGTGGACCGGTGAGCATCTCGATGTCCGATCGCGGCGTACTGGAATAGCTTTGCGCGCTCGACGCTGACGATTGACGGGTGCCGGCGATGCCCGTTGGGAACCCTACGCGCAGATCAGCCTCGGCCAGAAAGTGCGCGGCTGGATGCGGTTCGCGCACACCGGCGAGCTCGGAGGCCTGGCGGGCGAAGCCGTCGCCGGGCTTGCGTCAGCCGGCGGCGCCTTCCTCGTCTGGACCGGACTGGCGCTCGCCCTGCGGCGCCTGGCTGCATGGCGCAGCCGGCGGCGGCTCGATCAACGGCGCCGGTCCCGACAGAGGGCGCGACGACGACGTAGAAACGACTGAGCCCGTGCCGCCCCGCGCGCTGCATCGAATAACGCGTTTCTCGCCAGGGAACCCGCCTCCCCTCCCATCCGTATTGACGGGGTGGATAGCAATATGATATCACTTTGACATCGTATTGCGAGGAGGTCTGACCATGATTCGCGAACGTGAATTGACGTCGCTTCCCGGGATCCCTATCGCATCCCTGCTGCTGGCGATCCTCTGCGTCCTCGTCTACCTGATCATCGACCGCGGCGACGCGCTGTCCCCGGGGCAGGTGATCACTTTCGTCCTCCTCATCATCCTCGACACGTTGCTCATGGTCGGGTTGTTCATCGTCAACCCGAACGAAGGTCGCGTGCTGCAGTTCTTCGGCGACTACGTCGGCACGGTGAAGCGGGCGGGGCTGCGCTGGGCGAACCCGCTCTACACCAAGAAGCGCATCTCGCTGCGCGTTCGCAACTTCGAGAGCGCGCGGCTCAAGGTGAACGACCACGAAGGCAACCCCATCGAAATCGCCAGCGTCGTCGTCTGGCGCGTCGTCGATACCGCCGAGGCCGTGTTCCAGGTGGACGACTATCAGAACTTCGTCAAGGTGCAGACGGAAGCGGCGGTGCGCAACCTGGCGACCCGCTACAAGTACGACGCGCACGAGGAAGGCGAGTTCTCGCTGCGCAGCAACACGAACGAGATCGCCGAGCACCTGAAGAAGGAGATCCAGGATCGGCTGGAGCAGGCAGGCGTCCTCGTGATGGAAGCGCGCATCAGCCATCTGGCCTACGCGCCGGAAATCGCGCAAGCGATGCTGCAACGGCAGCAGGCCGGCGCGATCATCGCTGCGCGTTCGCGGATCGTCGAAGGCGCGGTCGGGATGGTGCAGATGGCGCTGGCGATGCTCTCGGAGCGCGACATCCTCGAGCTCGACAACGAACGCAAAGCGGCGATGGTCAGCAACCTGCTCGTGGTGCTGTGCGGCGAAAAGGCCACGCAGCCGGTCATCAACACGGGCTCGATCTATCAGTGACGCACCGTGGCCGAGCGGAAGCCATTCCTGCTTCGGATCGATCGCGAGGTGCTCGACGCCGTTCAGCGCTGGGCAGACGATGACCTGCGCAGCCTGAACGGTCAGATTGAGTTCCTGTTGAGACGGGCGTTGAAGGACACCGGGCGACTGAAATCGCCGGCAGGCGACAAGCCGAAGAGTGAGAAGTCGAGTCGACGTCGTCGACTGTCGACTGTCGACTACCGACTCACGACTCTTCGTATTCTTCTTCGTTCGGAGGAAGCAGGCGCGTCGACGGACGCAGCGCCTCGCGGTAATCGAAGAGCGGAAGATCGCGCACGTGGAGCGTGAGCGGGCAGCCTGGGCCCTTTTGATCGACGACTACGGTCACCGGGCTGCCTTCCACGCCCTCGCGGAAGCCAATGCGGCAACCGCAGGCAAGACGGGCGTGGGTGAATCCCTTCAGCATCGTGAAGCGATCATACTACAGGAGCGACTTGATCTCCCGCTCGAAGTCCTCTTTGGTCGCCGGCCCCATATGCCTGCCGCAGATCGATCCGTCACGCCCGATGAAGAACGTCGTTGGATATCCCCACACCGGTCCGGCCGCTTCGAGCGCTTCTTCCTGATCGCGTGCCGTGACGACCGTGTAACTCATCGGAAACTCCTTCGAGAACTCGCGCAGGGTCGGTTCGTCGTCGTCGACGGAGATGCCGACGATCGCTAGACCCTTGTCCTTGTATTGCGCGTAGAGATCGTTGAGCGCGGGAATCTCCGCCTTGCAGGGACCGCACCACGTCGCCCAGTAGTTCAGGAGGATCGCCTTGCCCTTGAAGTCGGCGAGCTTCACGGTCGACGCCGTGCATGTCCTTCAGCGTGAAATCGAGATTGGCTTTCTTCGCGCTGCAGGTGCCGGCCGCACCCGATTCATGACTGGCGACCTAGGCCTGGTTCCTCGGTGTGCGCGCGATCGCCGAACATCATCGGGCCCACCACAATCCCCACGCCTATCGCGGCGGCCGCCGCAACGAGCCAACGGATCTTCATTCTCTTCTCCTAATGCGCATGCACCTTCACATATTTGACCACCGGATCGAGCTCGGACGGCTTGCCGCGGGCGACGACCGCATACGTGCGTCCGTCCTGTGACCAGATAACCGCTTCCTGCCCGACCTTCTCCACGAACTGCTCGACGCCGCCGGCGTGCGTCGACGCGTTGTTGAGCACGTAGACCGACAGCGGCGCTCCGCGCCACTTGTACATCATGTGTGCCGTGATGCCTTCTGTGGATCCGCAGCGGCGGACCGCGAGCAGCTCGAGATCGTTCGACGCATCGCTGGCCGGAATCTTCACGGGCCATCCACGCGTGCTGTACCACTCTTTCGCGAGGAGGCCGGCATCGGCAGGTGAGGTCAACGGCTCGGGGGCGAACTGAAAACACTTGACGTGATCGAGGGCCAGTTGCGCGGCCAGGACCTCGACGTTCTGATTGAAACCGAAGAAGAAGATGCTGCCGAGGCCGAGCAGGATCGTGGCAGCGATGGAGAGTGGCAACCACCGGGGACGGGCGACGGGCCCCGCGGGCATGCCCACCGGTGCGCCTGCTGGCGATGTCAGGTGTGCGGCGCACCGCTTCTTCAAATGTTCCGACGCACACGCCTTGAGACCGTCGCGTCGCGCGACCAGCACTTCCCGCATGGCCCGTTCACCGGTCACCCGGTCGCGGCAGGGCGGGCACAGATTCAGGTGCGCATCGACCGTCGCGCGCGCCTGCTGATCGGCGTCGCCATCGACATACGGCGCAAGCATCGGCTCTAGATCACGACAGTCGGCCATGGTCGTTCAACTCATCCTCGCAACAGCACGTCAGCACGTGACAAGCAGCACGTCCGCACGTGGCACGTCCGCACGTGTCTTATCCCGCCACCTTGGTCGCCGGCGCCACTCGCGTTCCGGCGAGCTGGTCGTACAACATCTTTCGTCCCCGGGAGATGCGTGACATGACCGTCCCAATCGGCACGTTCAGCACGCTGGCAATCTCCGCGTAGGTAAATTCCTCGACGTCGCGTAGCCAGACGGCCTGACGAAACGCCTCGGGCAGGCTGTCGAGAGCCTGCTTGAGGTCGACGTCGAGCGTCGCTCGCGCCAGGATCTGTTCAGGCGTCTGCTCGTCCCCCGCCACATCGGCTGCCCGTTCGACCGTCTCGCTGTTGACATCCACGGGGTTTCGTCCATTGCTCCGGAGCCTGTTCCGGAACGTGTTGTGGAGAATCGTGAACAGCCACGCCTTCAGGTTCGTTCCGCGCTCGAACTGATCGGCGGCACGAAACGCCTTCAGGTACGTGTCCTGAACCAAATCCTCGGCGTCCTGGGGCCGCCGCGTGAGCCGCAATGCCATGCCGTAGAGGCTGTCGATATGCGACAACGCTTCGGCGGAAAACGACTCGTCTCTCAACGGCCGAACCGCTCCCGGCTTGGCGGCACCATTTCGGGTCCGCCTCCCCGCCGCGGTCACGCTGGGGTCGTCGTCGAAACACCATCAGGCCGTTCCAGGATGACGCCCCCAGTGACAGAACCCGACTGGCGGCGCCTTTATTCCAAACGATTGTACTAAATGGCCGAAAAGGGTGACGGAACCGTTCGCGGCAGAGGACAGATAACGAACCACCACGACCGTTGGGCCCGCAAAATCAAGGGATTCGCGGGGCACACGGCTTGCTCGACCCTCCGCTCTTCCTCAGGCCGCGGCGGACGCGCCGTGGCCCCCGCACCCCGGCACCCCAGAATTTGGCGGGACCGAATGATTGCGGCAACCGTCTTAGCTACAGTAACATCGGCGATCAGCAGCCGACGATCTGCCGTCGCCGCGTTCCCGCAGCCGGACTGCCCTCCAGCTGCCGCTTCCGAGGTGAACCATGCGCACGCGCTATCCGCGCGGGCCCGTCACGCTGGTGGGGACTGCTTTTCTCAGCCTCGCGCTCGTCGCGGGCGTGTCCTACGAAGCAGCCGCACAGACGGGGTATGTCCCGTACTACGGGAAGAACAAGATCCGATACGACAATTTCAGGTGGCACATCTACACGACCGACCACTTCGAAATTTTTTACTACCCCGAGATCGAGACGCATCTCGAGCGCATCGCCAGTTACGCCGAAAGCGCGTATCAGCAGGTCAGTTCAGACCTCAAGCACGACCTGGCCTTCAAAGTCCCCCTCGTCCTTTATAAGACGCAAAGCGAGTTCCAGCAGCAGAACATCGAACCCAGCGAGCTGCCGGAAGGCGTGCTCGCCTTCGCAGAACCGTACCGCGATCGGATGGTGCTCCCGATCGACGAGCAGGCTGACGCGCTTTACCGGTTGATTACCCACGAGCTGACGCACATCTTCGAATTCGACATCATTCCGCGCTCGCTGCTGCGCCGCGGCTTGCCCTTGTGGGTAGACGAGGGCCTGGCCGATCACCTCACCGGCTACTGGAACCCGTTCGATCTGATGACCGTCCGTGATGCGGCGATTGCGGACATCATCCCGGCGATGAGCGACTTCCAGGGCGCGGCATTCATCGACGGCCGGCTTCCCTACAACCTCGGGCACGCGGCGTTCGAGTTCATCGAGTCTCGCTGGGGCAAGGAAGGGCTGCGGCAGTTCCTCTTCGCGCTGCGCAAGAACGTCATCGGTGGTGGCGAAAGCGCGTACGAGGAGGCGTTCCGGCTGAAGGCCGAAGAGTTCGACGAGCAGTTCGACAAGTACTTGAAGGACCGCTTCAAGCCGTTCCGCGACAAGGAGCGCCCGGCGGACTACGGCCGCGACCTCGCGCCGAAGCGGGACAAGACGCCTTACGTGGCCGTCATCTCCATCGAGCCATCGCCGTCTGGCGACCTGATGGCCGTCATGGCCGGCAACCGCAAGGATCAGGAGCTCGACATCATCCTGATGTCCACGAAAGACAGCAAGGTCATCCGCAACCTGACGAGCGGCTTCAACAAGGATCGCGGCTACGAGTACATCGCGTCGCCCGGCGGCTTCCGCAACAACGCGGTGCCGTGGATGTCCTGGGCGCCGGCCGGCGATCGCATCGCCTACTTCGCGCGCACGGAGAAGCAGAAGACACTCGTCCTCCAGAACGTCGTGACCGGCAAGATCGAGAAGCGGATCGAGCTGAAGACGGTCGACATGCCGGAGTCTCCCGACATCAGCCCCGACGGCAAGCAGGTCGCCTTCGCGGCGCTGCAGGGCGCCACGGGCGATATCTTCGTGGTCGATATCGAGACCAGCGAGCTCAAGAACGTCACGAAGGACGCGCGCGGAGACTTCTCGCCGACCTGGTCACCCGACGGCAAGTCGATCGTGCACCTGGCCCGCGTCAGCCAGAACGACAAGCTCTTCCGCATGGACCTGGCCACGGGCGAGAAAAAGCAGCTCACCTTCGGAACGCACGACGACGGCGGCGCGCAGTTCATCGATGCGGACACGCTGGTGTTTCCATCGACAGCCATCGATCCGAACCAGAGCATTCCGGACGACGTGCAGAAGAACGGCAACATCTACAACATCTGGACGCTGAACCTGAAGAACAATGAGGTTCGGCAGTACACGGACACGCTCACCGGCAACACATCGCCGGTCGTCCTCCGGGACCAGACGCCTGCACGCATCGCGTTCATCACCTACTACAAGTCCGAATGGGGCATCCACGTCCTCAACCGTGAAGAGCCTCTGCACACCGTTGCGAGCGCAGACTTCGGCTCGGGCGAGACCGGCCAGGACCTGCCGTTCGTGCCGCCGCTCCAGCACCAGCTGGTGCAGTCGAACATCAAGAAGAAGGGAACGTTCGAGAAGATGTTCCTGGAAGGCCGCCCGCCGGTCGCGCTGGGCGTGACGAGCGGCGGCGACCTCTTCGGCGGCACGCAGGTCACGTTCACCGACGTGCTCGGCGACAAGCAGTTCAACGTGTTCGCGGCATCAGTCTCGCAGTACCGCACGCTGTCGGCCTCGTACATCAACCTGTCGCGCCGGCTGCAGTACGCGCTGCAGGGATACTCGCAGACACAGTTCTTCTACGGTTACAACCCCAGCGTCTTCTACGGGCTCAACTACGGCTACATCGACCGCGACCTGGCCATCGCCACGCAGACGTCGCGAGGCGGCACGGCCATCGGCATCTATCCGTTGAATCGCTACGCGCGCCTCGAGTTCTCCGCGGGCCTGCTGCAGTTCAGCCAGGAGTATGAGGAGCCGGAGCTGCAGGAGATCGCCGACCAGTATCAGATGGATCGTACGGGCGGACGCTCTTCACCGATGGCACCTTCATGCCGTTCGGGATCAACTTCGTGCGCGAGACGACGGTGTTCCGCGAATATGGGCCGCTGGCCGGCGACACCATCCAGCTCGGCTACGAATATGCCCCGTCGGCTGGCAGCCTGCTGTCGCGGCAGACTGTCGAGGGTGACGTCCGCTACTACATGCGGCTCGGCACCAACGGCGTGCTCGCCTTCCGCGGACGCGGATACAAGAGCTGGGGTGAGTTCCCCGGCTACTTCTATTTCGGTGGCAACTCCGAGCTGCGCGGGTACGACTACCTGCAGTTCCTCGGCAACAAGGGTTTCTTCACCAACGCCGAGCTGCGGTTCCCGATCATCGAGGCGGCGCTCACGCCGATTGGCGTCGTGGGCGGCCTGCGCGGCGTGTTCTTCTTCAACTTCGGCGCCGCGGGTTACGAGGGCATTCCGACGAACGTGTGGACGAGCAGCGACACTGTCGCCACGCCGATCATCGACTACGTCTTCGACCCGACCTCGCCGAGCGGCGCGCGGCCGGTCTTTGGCGAGCCGCGGCCGATCACCGGCTTCCGCCTTGTCGACAGCCGCGCGTCGTACGGCGTCGGTCTCGAGACCTTCGCGCTCGGCTTCCCGATCCACTTCGACTGGTCGTGGCGGACGTTGTTCAACAAGGACTGGGAAGACGTCGTGTTTGCGCTGCAGGGCGGAAGCAACTGGTTCCGCCGCGCCAAGTTCGACGTCTGGATCGGCTACGACTTCTAAAATCAGCTGCCAGCTGCCAGCTTCCAGCTTCCAGCTCCACCTGCCAACGGCTTGGGAGTTGGCAGCTGGAGGCTGGCAGCTGGTAGCTGACGGCTCGTATGACCCACCCTCCCCACGACGGCCCTTGCGCCGATGTCATTCGGCTGCTCGCCGACTATCTTGAACATCAACTGCCGGCCAACGTGCATGCCGACCTGGAAAGGCACCTCGCAAAGTGCCCCCGCTGCGTGACGCAGCTCAAGACCTACGACTCAACGATCTCGCTGCTGCAGTCGATTCGCGAAGACGATCTGCCGCCGGAACTGCGCTGCACACTGCGCTCGTTCCTGCATCGCGGATGCGGCAATTAGTGTCACGTGCGACGTGCGGACGTGCTCATGTGCGCACGTGCTGCTTGTCACGTGCGGACGGGCTCACGTGCCGCGTGTGCTTCAGCCGCCTACACTCGTCGGGATGCAGGTCTGACCACATCTGCGCGTACATGAGCACAGTCAGCACGTCAGCACGTCGAGCACGTCCGCACGTCAGCACGTCAGCACGTCAGCGCACGTCAGCACGTCAGCACGTCAGCACGTCAGCACGTGCACAAGCAAGCACGTGAGCAGCACGTGCAGCACGTCGCACGTCAGCACGTGACATAATCCACCCGTGCCCGCAAAACGCCCCTCAGAGTCCGCGACCGAGATGGTGCAGGTTGTTCTGCCGAACGATGCGAACCCTCTCGGGTTCATTCTCGGTGGCACGGTGATGCACCTGATCGACATTGCGGGCGCGATCGCGTGTCACCGGCATACGCGAAGTCTGCTCGTCACGGCTGCGGTAGACGGGCTGCAGTTCCTCCATCCGATCAAGGTCGGCGATCTGATCATCCTCAAGGCGATGGTGACCGCCGTGTGGAGTACGTCGCTCGAGGTCGAGGTCGAGGTGTTCTCAGAGGAAACACTGACGGGCGTGCGGCGGATGACCAGCCGGGCCTATCTGACGTTCGTCGCGGTCGATCGCGATGGTCAGCGCTTGCCGATTCCCGGCTTGATCGTCGAAACTGAGGAAGAGAAGCGGCGCGTGCGGGAAGCGGATGTGCGCCGCGCGCAGCGGCTCGAGGCGAAGAAGGTACTGGAAGCGCGAATGCTGACGCGATCACGTGAGCACGTGAGCACGTCCGCACGTGGCCGCGTCAGCTGCGCGTTTCCAGCCCCACCACGCTCCGCTGAAGATCGATCGTCACGCGATACTTGCTCAGGAATCGGTGACCGACGATACCGCCCACCTGGAACCCGAGGAGCGCGCTGGGAGCGCGCAGATTGAGGACGACGACCGGGATCCGATTGAACCGGATGTTGCTGAACTCGAGATCGACGTTGGGCATCAGGAACGCGTCGCGATCCCAGCCTGACGCGCCGTAGACCTTCAGTGGGATGCGGCGGTACGGAACGTCCGGCTTGATCAGGCCAGCTGTCGCGTCGCTGATCGAGATCACTTCCCCACCCGTATCCACCACGAACGAAGCCGGCAGCGACCCGTTGAGCGTTCCGCGGACGATCGCCAGCCGGTGCAAGCGCATCGGCAGTTCCTCGTCGTACTCGACCGCCGGAAGGTTGCGGCCCATGACCAGTTCGCGCTTCGCGTAGTCGAGGCGCATCGACAACCCCAATGCGATCGGCGACAACGCGTCAGGCTCGCGCGACGGGAAGCCGCGAATGGCCGGCGTCCTGATGAGGCACGGGACGTTCTTGATCCTCAGCGATCCGACCTCGAGCGTGTCGATGCGGCCGATCTGCAGCCCGCGCGTGCCGACGTCGCCGACCCCGGCGCTTTGCACGAACGCGATCGGCGAGACACCGCGCAGCCTCGCCACGTCACGCGAGATGACGGTCTGCTCGGCGCCTGTATCGAGCACGAATTCGTGCCCGGCGCCGTTCACCGTGACCTTGACCAGGACCTTGTCGCGATTGATGCGAATGGGCACGCGCCACACTTCGTCGGGCGCGACGGCGACCGCTCCGCGGGCGGGCTGGATCTGCAGCGGCTGCCGACGCTTGAAGGACTCGAGAAACCGGATCTCGGCCCGAACCCATCCGGCCTTGATGCCACGGTCTCTGGATGGCAGCAGCGGGATGTATTGCCCGAGCGCGTCCGCTGCCTCGGCATAGCGGTACATCCGCTCGTAGACCGACGCGAGGGTGTGGTGGAACTCGGCCTCACGTGGCGACAGGCGTATCGCCTCCTGCACCGACACCAGCGCCGTCGTCCAGCTTGCCCATCGCCGCGAGGGATCGCCCCCGGCCGTGATGCCCGCGAGGCTGCGACGCGTCGAGGCGAAGCGTGGCTTCGTACTCACGCTCGGCATCCTCGAAACGTCCGACCGACCAGAGGGTATCAGCGTGCACAGCAGCGACGAGCGCCTCGTCGGGCCGGGCGCGCCTGAAGTTCTCGGATTCGCGGTACGCGCCCTGGAAATCGCCGGTTCGCAACACCGAGAGGACCGCGCCGGCCGACGCGCGCGCTGCCAATCTGGGCGTCCTCGACCGATGTCAGCGCTCGATACGCATCCCGGGCATCGTCGTAGTCGCCCTCGGCAAACAGCGCGTCAGCCTTGCGGATCCTCTCCTCCGGCGACAACGGCTGCGCCGCCTGCGCCCAGATGATCGGCGTAATGCAAATCATCGCCGCCGGGATGAGTAATGGTCTGAACATCGTCATTGCCGATGGCTGACGACTGACGACTGACGACTGACGACTAGCGACTGTATCTCTTCTATCTCGACTCCGTCATACATCTCATCGATCCGCAGGATCTGCGACTCGCGGCTGTAGCTGCCGAGCTCGTAGTCCTCGCTCATGATCAGCGCCTTCACGGGTTTGGTCGGACACACCTCCGCGCAGAGGCCGCAGAAGCTGCATCGTGACAGGTTGAAGTCGAAGTAGTCGAGAATCTTGATCTTCTGGCCGGGCTCGCGGTGCCCGCCGAGAACGATCAGATCATCGGGGCACGCCTTGGCGCATTGGTCGCAGACGATGCAGGTGGCCGCACCGGTTTCGGGCTCGACCTGCAGACGCAGTACGCCGCGGAAACGCGGAGAGACTGGGCGGCGTTCTGCTGGATACTGAAACGTGAACGCGGGTTGGGGCGTGTAACGGAGCGTCAGCCAGAGCCCTTTCAGCAGGTCGACCAGGAAGATCGTCCGAAAGAACTGGGCAATCACAATCGCTCCTCCTCACGTGCGACGTGCGGACGTGCTCGCGTGCGACGTGCTTGCTTGTCACGTGCTACGTGCTTACGTGCTCACGTGCGCACCTGCGCACTTGCGCACTAGCGCACTTGCTCGTCAGTGACCAATGTTGGTTCCGCGTCCCCCGTTCGAATGACGCGTTCCCGTGTCAGGACGGTGTTCTCGCGCCGGATCTTGTCCTGCAGCCGCATCAGCCCGTAGAGCAGCGCCTCGGGACGTGGAGGGCACCCCGAGACGTACACATCCACCGGCACGATCTTGTCGACGCCCTGGAGCACACTGTAGGTCGGGAACGGTCCGCCCGCGTTGGAGCAGCTGCCCATGGAGATGACCCACTTCGGCTCGGGCATCTGATCGTAGAGCCGCCGGATGACCGGCGCCATCTTCTTGGTGACCGTTCCGGCGACGATGAGCAGATCCGCCTGACGGGGTGACGCGCGAAACACTTCCGCACCGAATCGCGAGATGTCGTAGCGTGACGCGGACGCCGCCATCATCTCGATGGCGCAACATGCCAGCCCGAACCCCATCGGCCAGAGCGAAGACTGACGTGCCCAGTTGAGCACCTTGTCCACGTTCGTGGTGATGAAGTTGTCGTCGAAGCGATGTTCGATCAGGCCCACAGTGATCCTCTAGCAGGCTGCTGAAAAACGCAGCCGGCACATGTGTCTCTTTGTCTAGGTTTGCCGCTGATAGTACTCCGCGTTCATCGGAATGAAGTGCGTCCATTTGTCGGGTGTCTCATCCAGCGCGAAGATCGCCTCCACAGGGCACGCTGGAACGCATGCGCCGCAATCGATGCACTCGTCCGGGTGGATATAGAGCATGTCCGCCGCCGCAAACTCCGGTTCGTCCTTCCGCGGGTGGATGCAGTCTACAGGACAGACGTCCACGCACGCGGTATCTTTCGTCCCAATGCAAGGTTCGGTGATGATGTACGCCAAGAACATGCCTCCGACAGAAGTGTCCAGAAAACGCCCCTCCCCCGGCACGCGGGCTGATGGATCGGATACCCAGGCTGAGCGGTATGAATGGCTTCAGGGTGAGAGCCCTGGTTCAATTTTAGCAGGCGCTTACGGGGAATGCGCGATGTGCGAGCGGCAATGGGCAAGGGGAAATGGGCCATGGGCAATGGCATTGGGGAAGCGGCAAAGGGATGTCGCAAATGGGGCCCCGTGGCCCATTGCGCTTGCCCACTCGCCCAGCACTACCCGAGGCGTAGCCTATTGAATCCGCATCCGGCCGGCGAAACCGTCGTCATAAGTGTGGTAATGCGCGATGGTCTCCTCGGGATAGCACCAACAGTAGTAGCCTTCTCCATTGTCGAAGTCCACGAGCCAGAGCCCTTTCGCCTCCAGTCCCAGGGACTGGACCTCGGCCGCCCACCCGTTGACCACGTCGCGAAGCGCGGCGGAGAGGGACGCATGCTCCGGATCGTCTTCGGCCCTGTCGTGGAGCTGGGAGGCGAGGGTCTCGGCCCGGCGCACGGCATCGGCGGTCACGTGCTTGACGTGGGGCAGCAGGTCGTTGGCTGCCTGCAGAGAGAAAATGGGCCGGGGGTCCGTTTCGGGCATTGAGGGCATGGCGATGATTATAGTGGCCAGGCGTCGCATGAGCACAGCGATCGCTCTCCTGTTGCTCGCGCTGCTGCCGCGTGCGGCCTCCGCACAGACGCTGCCCGCGGGTCCCGCCACCGCATTCGACGGCCGGCTCGCAGCAGGCGCCGAAGTCGTGGCCACCATCGGCGATCGCGACGAGTCGGCATTCTTCAACTACACCGACTACGAGCACAACGTCCTGCGGATGTTCAGGCTCGCGTTGTCCGGAACCTGGCGTCCATTCGATCGCCTGGCGCTGGTTGGCGAGGTGCAGTCCGAAGACCTGACCGAAGTGCGCACGTATGCCGCGTACGTCAGGGTTCGGCCGATTCGATCGCTGCCGCTCGACATCCAGGCGGGGCGGATCCCGCCGGTCTTCGGATCGTTCGGGCGACGAGCGTACAACGCCAGCAGCCCGGTGATCGGTTACCCGCTCGGGTATCAATACCTGACCTCGCTGCGGCCGGACGCGATTCCAGCCACGCATGACGATCTGCTCCGCATGCGCGCTCGCGGCTGGCTCGCCACCTACCCAATCGGATCGCCGGAACCAGCGCCCGGGATTCCGCTCATCTCGGCGTTCCGGTGGGACACCGGCGTGCAGGCACATTGGCGTCAGCACATCCTGGAACTGGCGGGAGCGGTGACGGCCGGCACGTTGTCGGACCCCCAGGTTGGCGACAACAACAATGGCCGACAGATCTCGGGGCGCGTGGCCCTTCATCCGGTGACTGGTCTGATCGTCGGCGGATCCGCGGCGCACGGCGAATGGCTCGATCGCCACGTCATGGAACTTCTGCCTTCCGAGTCCCCGGCCTACGATCAGACAGCGTGGGGAATGGATGCCGAGTACCTCGCGCGATCACTGGATCGTGCGCGCCGAGTTCGTCAAGAGCCGGTGGCGCCTGCCGTTTGCGGCCTTGGCGACGGCGGAAGACGTCGACGCCCTCGGCGCGTGGGTCGAGGGACGATATCGTCTGACGCCGCGGATCTTCGTGGGCGGACGCTTCGATCATCTCGGCTTCTCGAAAATTCTGACCGATGATGCGCGCACCCTCGTCACATGGGACGCGCCTGTGACCCGTGTCGAGGGAACCATCGGCTATTACCTGCAACGCAATCTCGTCGCGCGCGTGACGGCGCAGTACAACGACCGCGACGGCGGGCGCATCCGAAGGCGAACGTATTTTGCTGGACAGCTTGCGTACTGGTTCTGATCGGTGCTCGGTGGTTCGTGGACTCGTGGCTCGTGGCTCGGCATCTCGCGACCATCGGCCGGCTCCGGAGCCGGCAAGGCCACGGGCCTGCCGAGCGCGTGAGCGAGCGAGCGTGGACCCCTGAGCCATGATTCTGTCTCGATACACTTCTGATCGTCTCTCTGGCGCTGCTCATCGCGCCGTCCCGGCTCGCCGGGGCGCGATGCCGTGAATGGGGCGATCCGCGGGCGCGTGGACCTCAGGAATCCACCGGCGGAACCGTCGCGGCGGCCGAACGTCTCCGATCTCGGCATGCCATCCGTACACGGGGCGAGCGACCGGCGGCGGAGCGTCGTCTATCTCGATCCGGCCCCGCAGCCGGCATTCGGGCCGCGTGATGAACGGCGCGCCAGAATGGATCAGCGCGACGAGAGCTTCGTGCCCCACGTCCTCGCCATCGTCGCTGGCACCGTCGTCGACTTCCCGAACAACGACCAGACGTTTCACAATGTCTTCTCGCTGTCGAAGGAACAGCCGTTCGATCTCGGGCGCTACGCCGCCGGACGATCGAAGTCGGTCCGATTCGATCGTCCGGGAATCGTCCGCGTGTTCTGCGATATCCACGCGCACATGAGCGCGTTCATCCTCGTGTTCGCCCATCGCTATTTCGCGGTGACCGATGAAAACGGCCGTTTCCGCATCGATCACGTGCCGCCCGGCAGCTACAACGTGGTGGCGTGGACCGACTCCGCGCCCGAAGAATCCCGCCAGGTCATCGTCCCGGAAACCGGTGGAGACGTCGAGTTGAATTTCATGCTCGGACGCCGATGAGTCTCTTCTCGTCGCTGACCAATCGGATCTTCGTGGCCACTGCCGCGCTGGCCGTGCTGGCCATCGCCATCGCCGTGTACCAGATCAACGTCGGCGTCACCGCCCAGGCGGAGAACGAGCTGGGCCGCGGGCTCGAGGAAGCAGGCATGCTCGTCGAAGAGCATCGGACGACACTGTTCGATCACTTCGCGCGCGAGGCACGGCTGGTCGCGGACACCTCCAACCTCAAGGCTGCGCTGGCGACTGGCGATCCGCCCACGGTGCAGCCAATCGCCGAGGGATACCAGCGCAGTCTGGCCTCCGACCTGTTCGTCCTGACCGACCCGCATGGCCGCGTGCTCGCCGAGTCTGGACGCGTGCGGATGCCCATCGGCGACGAGATCGTGCAGGACACCATCCGCCAGGCCACGTCGGGACGCGAAGCCACCGCGCTGTGGCCGATCGAAGGCGCAGTCCTGCAGGTCGTCTCCGTACCGAGCTATACCGGACCCGAGCTGATGGGAACGGTGACCGTCGGATCGAGTCTCGATGCACAGGCGCTGGCCAGATTCAAGGCGCTGACCAACAGCGACATCGCGTTTGCCCTGCGCGGTCGCGTGCAGGCCTCGACGCTGGACGCCAGCTTCAACGATCAGCTTGCAACGTTGATTGGGAGCCCGACCGTCACCCAGATCGAACTGGGCGACAGTGTGTACGCGGCTGTCAGCCGTCCGCTCTCGCTCGCGGTGACCGACGGTGTGCCTGCGACCGGCAAGCTGCCCGTCACGGCACTCATCCTCAGATCGCGAACCGAGCGCCTGCGGTTTCTCAACGACGTCCATCGGCGGATTGCGATCACGGCCGTGCTTGCCGTCATGGCTGCCACGCTGCTGAGCTATTTCATCGCCCGAACGATTACGAGACCGCTCGGCGCCATCACCGCCACCATGCGCGACATGGCGGCAACCGGTGATCTGACGCGGCGCCTGCCCGAACGGACTGACGGGCGGTGGGAGGATGAGGATGCGCGCCTCCTCGCGACCACGTTCAACACGATGACCGACTCCATCGCGAAGTTCCAACGCGAGGCTGCTCAGCGCGAACGGCTCTCGTCACTCGGACGGCTGTCGACCGTGATCGCGCACGAGATCCGGAACCCGCTGATGATCATCAAGACCGCGCTGCGGCCGCTGAAAGGCGTCACCGCGCCTCCCGACGCGGTCCGCACCGCTGCCGCGGACATCGATGAAGAGGTCGCGAGGCTCAATCGCATCGTCACCGAGGTGCTGGATTTCGCCCGGCCCATCAACTTCGAGCTGGCACCCGCAGACGTCAACGCGCTTTGCGCCGACGCCGTCCGGGCCACGCAATCGGAGTGCCCGGAGGTCTCCATCACGCTCGATTTCGAAAGCCGGCTCCCCCCCGTCGTGACCGACGCCGAGCGGCTCCGGCTGGCTCTCGTCAATATCCTCACGAACGCCCGCCACGCCGTCCAGGCTACGGCCTCGGTCGCCTCCCAGGGCATTGCCACGCCCACCAGGGGTGCCGGGCAGGGCCCTCCCCTGATCCGCGTCACCACCCGCCGGGCAGGCCCGACGAGGGTCGCGATCGACGTCCGCGATCGAGGCACGGGCATTGCAGCCGAAGATCTGCCTCGCGTGTTCGACCCCTATTTCACGACCCGGCGGACAGGCACCGGGCTAGGGCTGGCGATCTCGCGCAACATCATCGAAGGCCTCGGCGGAACCATCGGCGTCACGAGCCGGCCGGGCACCGGCACCGAGGTCTGTATCGAGTTGCCGACGGCGATTGAGAGCTGATATGGGAGCTATTGCAAGCCGGATAGGCATGACGACTGGATCCATTCTGCTGGTAGACGACGAGGCCAAAATCCTCAACGCCCTGGCCAACGCTCTTCGTGACGAAGGTCACGAGGTCGTGGCCACCAGCAGCGCGCGGGAAGCGCAACGGCTGCTGACGACGCGCATGTTCGACCTGCTGGTCGTCGACAACCTGATGCCCGATTTGACGGGCCTCGATCTGATCCGGGACCTGAGCGGCGTGCCCTCGGCCGAAAAGCCGCAGATCGTGATGATGACGGCACACGCCACCGTCGAGAGCGCCATCGAGGCGATGAAGCTTGGCGCGTTCGACTATCTGCAGAAACCGTTCGAGGTGGACGAGTTGCTCGTGGTGGCGAGCCGCGCGCTCGATCACCAACGGCTGCACACTCACCACCGGTATCTGATCAGCGAACGCGACGCGGAATTCAACCACTACGGCATCGTCGGCAAGAACCGGCGCATGCAGGAGGTCATCCGCACCGCGGGAGTCGTCGCGCAATCGAAGAGCACCGTCCTCATCACTGGGGAAACCGGCACCGGCAAGGAAATGGTCGCGCGCGCGATTCACTATCACAGCGCACAACGCGAGATGCCGCTGATCAAGGTGAACTGCGCCGCGATTCCCGGAAACGCTGCTGGAATCGGAGCTTTTCGGGCACGTACGCGGCGCCTTCACCGGGGCCACCACGAGCAAGCGCGGCAAATTCGCGCTCGCCGATGGCGGCACGATGTTCCTCGACGAGATTGCGACGATGAGCCCGGCGCTGCAGTCGAAACTGCTGCGCGTGCTGCAGGAACGCGAGTTCGAGCCGCTCGGCTCCGAACGCACGCAGAAGGTCGACGTCCGCGTCATCGCCGCCACCAATCGCGACCTCCGCGCCCTCGTCGCAGACGGCCGATTTCAGGAGGATCTCTACTATCGTCTCAACGTCATCCCGATTCACATCCCGCCGCTGCGCGAACGCCGCGAAGACATTCCGGTTCTCGTCGAACACTTCATCACGAAGCACGCGCAACGCGCCGGCAAACGCATCGACGGCATCGCGCCAGGTGTCATGGAAGCACTGCAAGCCTCTGACTGGCCCGGAAACGTCCGCGAGCTCGAGAACACGATGGAGCGCGCCGTCGTGCTGACGCAGCGATCGGTCATCGGTCCCGACGCCATGCTCGTCGGCGACGGCGGCGGATCGCCACCACCAGGTTTGCCCTCGCTGAATCTGCGCAGCAACCTTGACTGGACCGAACGCGAAACGGTCAAGCGCGCGCTGGAAACATCCAACGGCATCAAGAAAGACGCCGCAGAAGCGATGGGCATCAGCCAGCGCGCCCTCAGCTACTATCTCGCCAAACACCGCGTCGAATAGGTCTGCAGACGAGGGTTCAGCACGGGGGTTCATCACGAGGGTTCATCAACGAGAGGTTCGATCACGAGCGTTCACGATGAGTCCGATCGACGATATCCGGGTCCCGTCCGCCAGCTGAGATCCGCGAGAATCCGCGTCCCGTCCTACGATCGAGATCCGCGAAGAATCCGCGTCCCGTCCTAAAAAACCAGATCCGCGAAAATCCGCGTCCCGTGAAGCATCCGCATCCCGTGCACGCGCCTGATCGACGTTTACGAGACTCGTAACCATTTTCGGCAGCTGTAAGGCCACACCCCCCACATCCGCGGTTAGGCCCAGCGTTTCGGACCGCATCGGCGGGCACCGTGCTTGCCTCTCGCATCGGCCCAGGGAGACGTGCATCCGAACGCGCCACGTCTCCGACTGGAGCTCTACGATGAAACAACATGCTTCTCAGCTGATGGCGGTGATCGCACTGGCGTACGTTCTAGGAGCGGCCTGCGGCGGCGGAAGCTATGACGGCGGATCACCGACGACCCCCGGCGGCTCGACATCGGGGGGTGGCGTCGGCGCGACGATCACCATCAGGTCGGATGGGACGATGCAGCCGAGCGAGGTCCGGATTGCGCCCGGTGAGCGGGTCCGCTTCATCAACCAGGACGGCGTCAGCACCAGCCGACGTCGAATCCGCATCTCGTTCACACGGATTGCCCTCCAGCCAACCTTCCGATCATGGCCACCGGGGACAGCATGAACACCGGCGTGTTCGAGCGGGCGGTGGTCTGCGGCATTCACGATCACTTGAACCCCGATGCGCTTCCGCTGCAGGGAACGATTCGGGTCGGGAACGCCGAGGGTCCTGGCGGGCCCGTCTATATCAAGCCTTGAGATCGGGGCGCGGCGTTCGCGTCCGCGGAATGGCTCCAGCGCCGGAGCCAGCGCCTCACCGCCCTCCACGGGCGCCGCGTCCCGGTTGGAATTGGCGCCTGACGACCTTCCGTGCGAAGGTGTCAGGTGCCTCTTGCAGGTCTTCAAAGGAGTTGCGTTTGAGATCATTCGTCGCCACTTTTTTCGCGGTCATCGCAATCCCGGCTCTCGTCTTCGCGCAGACGCCTCCACCCGACGCACAACAACCCGAACGCGCCGATCCGGACGTCCGAATCGATCCGCTGCAGCCTGACTTCAACCTCGCGGCGTTGCCGACGACGCTGCGGCTGCCCAAGGGGCAAGTGGGCGTTCCGCCTCACGCATCGCTTCACGAGGCCGCTGGGGCGCGGCAACTTCGGCGATCTCCTCGCCGATGCGTTCGGCTTCGACGGTGGAGCACAGATCGGTCTCGAGCTGCGCTACGGGTTGTTCAGCGGAACGCAGGTGGGCGTTCACCGCACGAGCGATCGCACGATCCAGATCTTCGGCCAGCACAACTTCCTCAACGAGCGAGACGGCAAGCTCATGGGCCTGGACGTCCTCGCGACGATCGAAGGCGAGCAGAACCTTCAGGAACGCCACCAGTCGGCCGCTGGGCGCCATCGTGTCCCGCAGACTCGGAAGCTACGCCTCGCTCTATGCCGAACCGATCGTGGTGCTCAATTCGAACCCGTTCGAGCTCGGCGACAACCATACGTTCATGCTCGGCCTCGGCGGACGCGTCCGCTTTCTGTCCATCGTGGTACGTCGTTGCCGAGTACGCGCCGCGGCTGGCCGGATACGACCCGGACACGGCGCATATCAGCTTCGGCGTCGAGGGGCGCGCCGGCGGACACTTGTTCCAGATCAATTTCTCGAACGACTTCGCCACCACCTACGGCCAGATCGCCAGGGGCGCGCTGAACAACGACGACTGGTTCATCGGCTTCAATATTTCGAGGAAGTTTTTCTAGTCGGAATTGGGAGGGGACGGGGTAATGGGAGACGGAGGGGACGGAGGAACGGAACGGAGGATACGGAGGGAACGGAACGAGCTTCAACACAGAGAAACGGAGCAACGGAGACAGCGGAGGATTGACTAAGGGTGTCACCGGTCGGCGGCCGATGCCGGCCCGGCCTCGGCCGGGCCGAGCGATCAGATCGACACCCCGCGGACACAAGCTGCGGGTGATGCGGGTGCAGCTTGCGTCCGTGGGGTGTCGATCTGATCGCCCGCCGCGCGAGCGGCGGCATCGGCGGACCGCGGTGACCAGCATCGGTGCCAAGCCCGCCAGATCCGTTTGCCTCCGTTGCTCCGTGTCTCTGTGTTGAAGCTCGGTCCGTGTCCTCCGTCCCCTCCGTCTGCCGAGAGCAAAGCGAGCCAGTGCCTGAACAGAGGAGAAAGAATGCGTAATCGAGTAGGAACTTATCTCGCGGCTGCCGGGTTGATGGCGGTCGCGATTGCTTGCGGCGGTGGAGTGACGGTGGATCGCCAATGTCACCCACACCGCCAAGCGGAAGTCCGGGACCGAGCGGCGCCACCATCACGATCGCCAACGGCGCGGTGTCGCCGTCGAGCGTAACGATCACGGCCGGACAGAGCGTCACGTTCGTGAACAACGACAACCGGGCGCACGACATGGCGTCCAATCCACATCCGGTCCATTCCGATTGTCCGCAGATGAATGCGGTCGGAAATATTCCGCCCGGCGGAACGCGCAGCAGCAACGCGTTCCCGACCGCGCGGACGTGCGGCTTCCACGATCACAACGATGACACCAATCGATCGCTTCAGGGAACGGTGGTCATTCAGTAGAGAATTCCAACGCCAACTCCCAACTCCCAAGGGAGAGCCGATCGTGAGGCCGGGGTGAAAGCCGAACCACACAACCATTTTGGTCGACTTTCGCCCACTCTTCGATCGGGTCTCGTTGGGAGTTGGAAGTTCAAGAATGATTATTTCCCCGTGAACTTCGGCTTCCGCTTCTCAAGGAACGCCGTCGTCCCTTCCATCTTGTCTTCGGACGAGTAGCACAGCGCCTGGGCGAGCGTCTCGATCAGCAGGCCCGAATCGAGATCGACACGTGCGGAGGCGTTGAGCGCCAGCTTGGCGAGCCGGGCGGCGAGCGGGCCTTGTCGAAGGATGCGCCGGGCGAGCTCGCGCGCGCGGACCTGCAGCTGCGACGCCGGCATGATCGCGGTGACCAGGCCGATCTCGAGGGCCTGCTTGGCGTCGATGATGTCGCCGCTGAGGATCAGGTGTTTGGCCCAACCCATGCCGACGATCTTTGGGAGCCGCTGCGTGGCGCCGGCGCCGGGAATGATCCCCAGCCCGAGCTCCGGCTGGCCGAACTTGGCGGTATCGGCTGCGACCCGGATGTCGCACGCCAGCGCGAGCTCGCAGCCGCCGCCGAGCGCGTAGCCGTTGACCGCGGCAATCGTCGGCCGCGGAAACCGCTCCACATCCGCGAAAAGCGACGAGTTGATGGCCGCCAGCCCGTCGTCCCGCTGCCGGGCCCTGATGTCGTTGATGTCCGCGCCGGACACGAACGACGACTCGCCGGCGCCGGTGATGATGAGGGCGCCGACCTCGGCGTTGGCGGCGAGCTCGACGAGGGCCGAGCGGAACTCCCGCACCGTCTCGAGATCGAGCGCGTTCTTGACCGACGGCCGGTCAATCACAATTGTGGCAACGCCGTCCTCGACCGCGACTCTGACATTTTTGTACGTGGACATGATTGAATGCTGTGCCGATCTCATGCGAGGTCTTGCAGAAAAGCGTGAGGGCTGTTGTAGAATTTCGCGAGTCCGCCGTGCCTTCCCTTCTACTCGTCGACGACGACCTCGCGCTGCTCAACGCGCTGAGCCGATTTCCTCAGCGAAAACGGCTATGCCGTCGTCGCATGCAACACGTTCGAAGAGGCGAAGCAGCAAATCGGTGACGCTCGTCCCGACATCCTCGTGACCGACGTCCGCCTCGGTGCGTTCAACGGCCTGCAGCTCGCGCTGCTCGCGCGCGATGTCAGGCCCGACGTGCGCGTGGTGGTGTTCTCGGGATTCGACGATCCGGTCCTCAAGGAAGAAGCGCGGCGGATCGGGGCAACTTATCTCGTCAAACCCGTCTCCGGACACACCCTCGTCCAGGAACTCCGCGCGGAAGTGTAATCGATTGTTAGGCGGACGCCACCAGGCGCTGCGGCTCGACTGCGCCACCCTGGCCGTCCTGCCGCGTCAACCCGCCGCGGAACTGCTGGAACGGCATGTGACACTGGTGCTTCCGCAGGAAATTCAGGAATCGCTTGTAGTCGCCGGACGGCATGTTGAACAGCTCGACCAGCACCCGGTAGCTGCCGGACGTCTGCTGAAGGCCCATTCCGACGAGCGCGCGCAGGTCGTCGCGCGTGAGATCGCGCGACATGAAGGGCCCGTAGACAACCGCCCAGAACGACTGCCGTCCCTGGATGATCTGCTGATACAGCGATTCGGCTACTGAGATCCGCGCGACCTGCGACAGGGCCGGCGACGCCGGCGCCATACGGATCTCTGGCGGGAGATCGGCGACGGTGACGGATTCGCGTCCGTGCCGCGCACGGTCAGGCGCTCGACGAGGTTCTTCAGTTCGCGAACGTTGCCGGGCCACTGGTAGTTCACGAGCAGCGACCAGGCGTCGGGCGCGAAGCGCAGCCGCGGCGTCGAATACTCGAGCGCGAACATGTCCATGAAATGTTCGAGCAGAAGCGCGACGTCCTCGACGCGATCGCGCAGCGGCGGCACACACAGGTGGATGACGTTCAGCCGGTAATAGAGGTCTTCGCGGAACGTCTTGGCGGCGACCGCGCTCAGGAGGTCGCGGTTGGTCGCGGCGATGACGCGAACATCGACGCGGCCGTTCGACCGGGTGGAGCCGACCCGCTGGATCTCTCCGCTCTCCAGGAACCGCAGCAGCAGGCTCTGCATCCGCGGGCTGGTTTCGCCGATTTCATCCATGAAGACGGTGCCCCGGTTCGCCATTTCGAGCACGCCTACCCGGTCACGGTACGCGCCGGTAAAGCTGCCGCGTTCGTGGCCGAACAACTCGCTCTCGAGGAGCGTTTCGGTAATGGCCGCACAGTTGACCGTGATGAGCGGAAAACCCGAGCGGGCGCCCCCTGAGTGAATCAGGCAGGAGACGATTTCCTTCCCAACACCGCTTTCGCCGGTGATGAGGACCTTCGCGTCAGTTCTGGCGGCTGACCGAATATCTTCTCGGAGCCGTTGAATGGCGATGCCGTTGCCGATTAAGCGGGGGCGTTCCTGAGCCAATACAGTTGATACCTATTAAGAGTGCCGGACGACAAGTGACACGAGTTCCCGAAGGCAGAACGAGTGTTATAGGCGAGACGCTAAGTCCTTGTCAAGCAGCACGATGAATCACTCGGCGAACTGCTGGACGACCTGATTCTTGCCGCGGGACTTGGCGACCAGGAGCCCGCGGTCGGCCTGCGCGATCAACGCTTCACGCGTGACGCCCGGACTCGCGGTGCCGACGCCGATGCTGACCGTGAGCGGAACAGGCACACCGGATCGTCGTCCGGCGGCAAAGTGTTGCTCCACCTGTCGCCGGATGCGTTCCGCGATCCGCAGCGCGGTATCGGGACCGGCGCCCGGCATCACGATCACGAACTCTTCTCCGCCGTACCGCGCGCACACGTCGAAAATACGGACGGCCCTGCGCAGGATGTCGGCGACCTGTTTCAGTGCCGCATCGCCCACCAGATGGCCGAGGCTGTCGTTCAGATGCTTGAAATTATCCAGATCCAGCATCAGCAGCGAGAGCTCGTCGAGTTGTCGACGTTGCCGCTGGAGCTCCTGCTCGAGGCGCGTTTCGAAGTAGCGGCGGTTGAACAACTCGGTCAGGCCATCGACGGTCGCCAGGTGCGCGAGATCGACCGTGCGATCGCGCAGCAGCTCGCGCGCGACGGCGAGCGCTGCCGGCACCGCCATCTCGTAGAGCACTGACAGATCCGACTGCGTGAACGAACTACCCGAGTTCTTGTCGGTGAGCGCGACCACCGCGACGACGCCTTCGGGACCGGTCAGTGGCAGCGCCACGAACGATTCCGTTCGATATCGTCGTCGCCCCACTTGTCCGGGCAGATCCGCGATGCTCAGCGCGACGATCGGTTCACCCGTCGCATAGACGCGGCCCAGGATCCCCTGGCCCGGTGTTGGCCTCACGTGCTCGACGAGCACCGCCGGATAACCAACGGTCGCCGTGATCGCGAGCGCGTTTTCGAGCGGCACGAATACCGCGAGCGCGCCAATCTCGGCATCGACCCCTCGTGCCATGTGCTCGACGATCGTGCGGTGGAGCGTGGCGCTGTCGGAGATGCCGAGGAGGACTCGTGCGAATTCTCCAACGACATCGGCGCGGCGATCCGCGTCCGATCGATGGTGCCGCAGTTGAACGAGCTGCAGCGCGTTGCCGAGCACACCGGCGAGCGCGTCTTCCAGCGACGGTGATGTCTTCGCTTTCTTCTGCGCGCGCTCGCTGGCGATCAGCAGTTCGGTCGATGCCCCCGAGGGGTACGCGAGTCGCACGCTCGGCGTCGGTCGCGGCCACCCACTGTCGGGCGTGCGCAACCGTGCGCCACTGCGCGCCATTCTGGACACGAATGGCGCAGGTCAGGGCGAGCTGCGACTGCAGGTACTCGGTCGCGATGCCGCAGGCCTCCTCGAGCGTGGCGGCTCGGCTGACTTCGAGGCCGAGGGTGATGAGTCGGAGCTCCTCCGCAGTGCTCAAGGCTTGGGTCGGAATTGGGGATTGTGCCAACGGGGTGTTCCAGCGCTCCAGACCATCATGCGCAAATACCCTCTAAGCGAGGGATATGGAGAATTTTGTTCCCTCCGCAGGGCGACTTTGGCCTGGCCGCCCGATTCTGGCTCATGCGAATGCTGAATACAACGGACAAACCGAGCGAGCCAAGCGGAACACTCATTGCATTTTTGTTACAACACAACGCGTCCGTTTCCCGGTTGTCGCCGGGGGAAAAGCTCTCTTGGTCCGGGGAGGAAGCTCTCTTGTTCCGGGAGAAAGTCTCGTCCGAGAGAAAGCTCTCTTGTTCCGGGAGAAAGTTCGATGAACATCCGCTTCATCTCGACCCTGACGGCTGAGGACGAGAACCATTTCGCGCCGGCACTCCTTAAAGCTGTCGGGTCACTGCTGGACCAGCTTCCCATTGCGTACACCGTCAGGATAGAGACGACAGGTGCGCAGGTGTTCCAGCACAGCCACCCCGCGTTCGAGAACCCTTATCACGGCGAGGCCGCTCCGAGCGCCTTCAATGAAGGTACACCGAGCGCCTTTAACGAGCCGATCGTACCCGTCCTGAAGTCGTAAGGTCCTGACGAAGGTTTGTGACGAGTCTCACGGCTAGCCGTTAGTCGTGAGCCTTCGTCGTGAACCTCCGCCCAATCGCACACGCTCCCGCAGCAATCAGCAACAGCGTCGACGTCGCAGGCTCCGGCACGCTCACCGGCGGATCCTTTGGCGGATCCTCGCGGATCCTGTCGGGTCGTCCGGATCGTCCGGATCGTCGGGCGGATTGAACGACCGCAGCGATGGCGGCGGCAGAATCGGGTCGTCGATCGTGATCGGCGGCAGCGGTGGCGCCGGTCCGGCGGCAGCGGCGCCGGCGGATTTCCGCGCAGGACGGTGGCGGCGGCGACGGCGGATCGGTGGAGTGGTGACCTCGTCGGGCGGAGGCTCCACGTTCGTCTCTGTCGGCGCCGGTGTCCCGGTTGGTTGCGGCACGACACCGGTTCCTGGCGGAATCGGAATGCCACTGGGCGGTATCGGGTACGACACACCGTTCGGCGGCATCGGCACGCGACCGTACGGCGGCAGCGTCAGCGCGAGCGGCGGCATGGGCAGCGGCTGCAGCACCGGCGTGTCGAGTGTGACGGCCGGTGGTTCGAATTCAGAAGTCGGGCCCGGGAGCGCGGACAACTGGTTCGCACATCGCGTACGCGCGATGTTCTCGCCGTCGGTCAGGATCCTCTCCCCCGCGCGAATCACGAGGGGCTTGCGCGTCCAGTAGATGTCGTTGCCCATGCGATACGACACGAACGCGACCTTCGGCTTCGTCAGCTTCTCGACTCGAGTCTTCGACAGATCGAAATTCGCATAGTGCCCCGCGACCACCGGGTCCGCGTCGATCGCCTTCTGCAATTCGTCGGCGCTGGCGGCACCGCCGGCGACGATCGAATAGGGATAGACGGGCCGCTCGCCGAGCGCTGCCGGCGTGACCTCGGGGGTACCGGGCTGGACGCCTGCGGAACCGGCATCAGGCGCGGCTGCGATCGGAATCGCCCGTTCTGCGCGGTACACCGGACGCATGATGACCGCGATCGCCGCGAGCACCAGAACCATCAAGATTCCAAAGCCGACCAGGGTCTGCCGCCGGAGCCGACGGGGTCATCGTTTGTGTTGACCTGTGAGCGTCTTCGAGTTCGAGCCATACGGACGGGCTTATGTTCAATAGACAAGCCATTTTCGAAATTGATGAATTTGCTGATGTTTTTCACACTAGTCAACCTCTGTGCCGACTTCAGGCACGCGTGCAGACGTGCATTTAGTCGGGCTTCAACGGGTGCCTTTTCGCAGCACGTGCCGACGTGCGGACGTGCGGACGTGCGCGACGTGCGCGACGTGCGGGACGTGCGGACGTGCTGGACGTGCGCGTGCTGGCTGTCGCCAGACGTGCACGGCACGTGCTCGCCGCACGTGGCACGTCGCACGTGGCACGTCGCACGTTCGAGAATAGGGCCCCGCAAGCATCACGCTCGCGAGGCCCGGCTGGGGGGCGTCAACGGGGGTTACTGGCGTAGCCAGCGAACCGGACGGTCCGGAGGCTGCGCAATGGCAAGGCTCGTGAGGACCAGGGACACCGAAGCGCTCGTGTGCGCCGGTCGTGTTGAGGGACAGCAACCGGCACGCCCAATCGAGAGGCAAGCAGTATGCCTTTGAAGATATAGGCGCTCTACTCGTTGACACTGAAGGACTTACATCCCTGATCGGGCTTAATTCGGGGCGATTTCCGAGGCGAAGTCATCGAGCGGGCTGGATTCAGTCGGCCGATCGGGCGACATTTTGCTGGCGGGCTGCAGACGCGGCACGGCACGCAGGCGACTGTCGAAGTCGAGACGGTCTGTATTTCCAGATGCACCACGCTGCCCGGACGCCGTCGCGCCATCCGATCTTCTTCCCTTCTTCGTACGTTCGTCCGAAATAGGAAATACCGACTTCGTAGATCCGGCAGCCGGGAATCGCCGCGATCTTGGCGGTCACTTCCGGCTCGAACCCGAAGCGCTCTTCCTCGATCCGGATGCTCTGGATGATCTCCCGGCGAAAGACCTTGAAGCAGGTCTCCATGTCCGTGAGGTTCAGATTCGTAAAAGCGTTCGACAGCAGCGTCAGCGCCCTGTTGCCCACCGAGTGCCAGAAGTAGAGCATGCGGTGAGAGTCACCGCCAATGAACCGCGAACCGTAGACGACGTCCGCTTGTCCCCTGACGAATCGGCGCAAGGAGCTTCGGGTATTCGCTCGGGTCGTACTCGAGATCGGCATCCTGGATCAGCACCACATCGCCGCTCACGGCCGTGAATCCAGTTCTGAGCGCCGCGCCCTTGCCGCGATTCGATTTGTGCTTGATGACAATGACGCGCGGCAGCCAGCGCGAGCTGACTCAGCTCGCCGCGCGTGCCGTCGGTCGAGCAATCGTCTACGATGACCAGCTCGGCGACGCAGGGAACGGCGAGCACCCGCTCGACGATCTCGCGAATCGTCGCGGCTTCGTTGAAGACCGGCATGACTACTGAGAGTCTCATGACAGTTTTGAAAAGCCCGTCGAACGATCCGCGAGCGAACGCACGTGCACCTGCATGTCTCTACGTGCGACGTACGTGCCACTCACAGGGGCCGTTTTGGCCGAACGTTCGCGCACAAGTCTGGGCGGGCACAGACTAAGTGCCGCCCGAGCGCTGGAAAAATGCGCGAAATCTGGGGCTGGGGGAAACAGAGGGGACGGAGGTAAACGGACCGAGCTTTAAACACGGAGACACGGAGTGACGGAGACGAATTGCCATTGAGGTCACGGTCAGTGGCCGATGCCGGCCCGGCCATCGGCCGGGCCGAGCGTTCAATCGACACCCCGCGGACGCAAGCTGACGTTGTCGGGAGCAGCTCGTGTCCGTGGGGTGTCGATGATCGCCCGCCGCGCAGCGGCGGCATCGGCGGATCCGCGACACGATCAATCAGATCGGTTACACTCCGTTGCTCCGTGTCTCTGTGTTGAAGCTCGGTCCGTTATCTCCGTCCCCTCCGTACGCGAAGTACCTACGGCCCGGGAAAGCACCGCTGTGCGGCTGCTGCGCCCACGACGGGTGCGCTGTCGAGCGAGTCGGCGTTGTCACGTTCCGCGAGGAGGACCGAGGTGGGACCCTTGAAGATCGGACGCCATCCACGCTGCTGGAGGATCGGAACGACCGGCAGCCTGCGTGGCAGCCAGACGTAATCCGCGTTCAGACCTTCGAGATAGGCCAGCCCGCGGTCTGTGCCTCGGTACAACTCGAGGTGGCCGTCAATCGTGCGGTCCGAATAGACGGTCTCACGACGCCCGTCCATCGAGACCTTGAGGCCTGACGGCATGTTCCAGATCGCGTACTCGCCCCAATCAAAGAAGGTCACGATGCGTCCAACCATCTGACGCTCGTGCATGAAGTCCACGACGTCCGGCTCCGGCCATGTTGGATGAATCCCAACGCAGGTGAACGTCTTGCGCGTCGCCGGCACCGACATCAACAGCAGCGCGGCGGCGACCAGGGCGCCGGCGGTCCAGCCGATCGGCAGCGGCGGACTCGTCGTACGGCGATTGAACACCGTCGCCAGCGGCGCGGCCATCAGCCCGATCAGGGACATCGCGAAGAACGCATCGAGCCGACTGACGCGCAGTGCGGCAAGTCCCCACAGGATCGGAATGACGAGCGCCGCAGGGTTCCGCGCCGCTAGCGCAGTCGCAGGTGTCGCGCTCTCGGAGGCCTCACGACGCCTCAGCGCAACGACCGCGAGCCCGGCGAAACATATCCACACGCCCAGCGTCGTCCAGCTCTTCCACACTGGCCCCCACTCGACGATCGCGTCACGGCCGAACCTGACCGTGTCGAACAGGAATGTCCAGAGTCCAAGGCCGTACGGATTGATCAACGTTGCGAGCGTCGCGGCGCCGGCGATCAGAATCGGCACCAGCCTCGACTTCTCGATTCCCGATCTCCGATCTCCGATTCTGTCCGATGTCCGTCTCCGATTTCCGATCTCCGATTTCCGATTTCCGATTTCCGATTTCCGATTTCCACTTTCCGCATTTCCCATTCGCAATCGCAGCCCCAGCGCACCAGAGTCCGACCGTGCCCACGCCGACGAGCCATCCTCCGTGAAAGTTCGCCCACAGCACGAGAATCGGGATCGTCCACAACAGTGTGCGCGGCGAACCTCGCTCGGAGCGGACAAAAACAAGGATCAGGGCTGCGAACAGCAGCACCGAGAAGAGTTGCGGCCGCACGTGCGTCACGCGCATCAGCAGGCCGACGAGCGTCAGCCCCAGCAACATGATCCGGGCGCGCCCCGTGACGCCCTGGACTGTGAGCGCTCCCGCAATGAAGGCCAGCGCGCCGAGGATGCAGGCGACCTTCAGCAGAATCAATCCAGACGCGCCGCCGGCGAGCCACGCGCCAGCAATCGCGATCTCCGAGAGCCATTCGTGATTGATCCACGAGCGATCGCTCGTGAACGAGTACGGGTCCGTCGAATCGAGCGCGCGGGTCTCGAGGATGTCGAGACCAAAGCGCAGATGCCCCCAGAGATCGACATCAGCCCGCGTGAGAGCCGTGACGCTGAGCACCGATGCCACGGCAACAGCGAGAGCGATGGCGCGAATCAGGCGTGCAGTCATCAGTCGTCGGCGATCGGTCACCCGAGGCAATATCCGCGCCCGCCTTCGCCGCCGCAGACTTCGGCGCGTCAGACTGGGAACCCTTGGGTGAACCTTCGGTTTGAACCCTCGTCGTGAACCCTTGTCGTGAACCTCCGTCGTGACCGTGTGAACCCTGTAAACAGAATTGTGAGGCTCGATTACAGAACGGTTGTTCCCCTTGCGCGCAGCTGCACGCACTTGACGGCCTCGAAGTGTGGAAGCGTTCGGAAATCGGCACGCAAATGCGCACGTCCTCACGCCGGCTGCAGCCGTGATCGGTTGATACGCATCTTGCACTGTCAACTGCGCTTATGGAACCGACGAGCCAACCTCCGGCTGGTAGCCGGCGGAGCTTCGCGCGCGCGCGCCGGCGGTTTCCGCTGTTCGAGTTGCTGCTCGTCACCGTCTCCGCCAGCGCGTCGACGTTCGCGCTGACGCGCGACCACTATGCGCGCGCCGGGCGTGAAGCCGCCTTCTTCGCGCGTCCCGCGCAGCGGGAGTTCGCCACGCTGATCGCCACGTCGGGGTCGACTCGGCACGCGCGGACCATGGAAGAAATGATCATCCGCGACTACTTCAACGACCGCCGCGACGGCGTGTTCCTGGAAGTGGGGGCGAATCACGACAGCCAGACCAGCAACACGCACGTCCTCGAGTCCGAGCTCGGTTGGTCGGGCGTCGCGATTGGCGTCCTGGCAGAACTCGGCCCCGACGACGCCACCAATCGCCCGAAGACGAAGCTCGTGACGATGTCCGCGCAGGCGCCAACCGGCACGCTGACGGCGGTGCTCGATCGGGCAGGAGTATCCCGCATCGACTTGTTGTCCATGACGAACGTCACGTTGTCCGACTCGAAAGCACTCGCCGGTCTCGACATCGATCGTTTCCAGCCGTCACTGGTGTGTATTGACGCCAATCAGGACGTCAGGCAACAGATCCTCGACTACTTCGCGTCACACCACTACGTCGTCATCGGCAAGTACCTGCGGATCGATCCGAACAACCTCTACTTCATGCCAGCGGCAAAAGGAAACTAATGTCCTCTCCTGGTCAGGTCCTGTTCGCTCAACCGGAGGATGATGAGGAGCTGCGCCTGGAGCATCGCTGCCGCATGGGGCTGCTGGCCGTCGGCATCCTTCATTGGATCGTGTTCTACCTGTTGACGCAGGCCAATGCTCTTCCTGTTTCCGGAACCGGGAACGCGACTCGAGCTCGAACGTTCCTTGCCCATCACGCAATCCATGGTGTCGATACGCTCAGCTCCAGATAGCCGACCCGGCGTTCGCGCACGGACGAGTCCATTCATTGCGAGTGCGCCAATTGAAGTCTCGGTGGTCATGCCGTGCCTCAACGAGCACGAGACCGTCGGCGTGTGCGTCGAGAAGGCGCTCAACGCATTGGCGGAGGCGGGAATCAGCGGTGAGGTGATCGTCGCGGACAACGGCAGCACCGACGGTTCCATCGAGATCGCGGAGTCCCTCGGGGCGCGTGTCGTTCCGGTCAGCGCGCGTGGGTATGGCAACGCGCTGATGGGTGGAATCCGCGCGGCGCGTGGCCGCTACGTGATCATGGGGGACGCCGACGACAGCTACGACTTCCGGGACGTCCCGAAGTTCGTCGAAAAGCTACGACAAGGGATATGACCTGGTGCAGGGCTGCCGGCTGCCCTCCGGCGGAGGAACGGTGAAGCCCGGCGCCATGCCCTGGCTGCATCGCTGGCTGGGGAATCCGATGCTCTCGCTGCTGGCGCGCCGCATGTTCAGGACCGATATCCGCGACATCTATTGCGGCATGCGCGGTTTCTCACGAGCCTCGTTCGACCGTCTCGAGCTTCAGTGCACCGGCATGGAATTCGCGACGGAGATGGTCATCAAGTCGAGCCTCTTTGGGGAGCGCATCGCGCAGATCCCGATCACCCTCTCCCCTGACGGCAGGCGCACCCGCCGCCCGCATCTGCGAACCTTCCGTGATGGCTGGCGCACGCTGCGGTTCTTCCTGATCTTTTCGCCGCGGTGGCTGTTCTGGTACAGCGGACTGATCTTGATGGTTGCAGGCGTGGCCGGCTACGCCGTCGCGCTGCCTGGGACGACGGTCAGAGGCGTGAAGTTCGACGTGCATACGCTGGTCGTCGCGAGCGTCGTGCTCCAGTTCGGCCTGCAGAGCGCCATGTTCGCGGTGTTGACCACGACCTACGGCATCAAACAGCGGTTCAGGCCCCCGAGCGCGCGGACCGATCGGTTCTTCAAGATCTTTACTCTGGAACGCGGGTTGATAGCCGGGCTGATCGCGAGTGGTGCCGGTATCGCCGCGATCGCCGTGGGCTGCCGCGGCCTGGTATCAGACGGGCTTCGGTCCGCTCGACTATGCCAAGACGATGCGCTTGGTGGTGCCGGGCGCAACCCTCATCACGGCCGGCGGGTCGGTCATGCTGAACAGTTTCCTCTGCAGTATGCTCGGCCTTGATCGGCGCTGAACGAACATTGAAGTGGCTGCTTCGGCCCCTCGGATCGGTGCATGGGGAGCTGGTTCACACCCGCCGCTCCCGCGTGCTCGCGTCGTACTTCGCGAAACTGATTCCTCAGGACCACACAGTCCTCGACGTCGGCTGTGGTGACGGGCTGATCGACGCGCTGATCCGTGAAGAGCGGCCCGATCTGCAGATATCCGGCGTCGACGTGCTCGTTCGCCCCGGCGCGCACATTCCGGTGACGGCGTTCGACGGCCGGCGCATTCCATTTCCCGACAAGTCGCACGACACGATTCTCCTGTGCGACGTTCTGCACCACGCCGAGCATCCGGTGCGCCTGCTGCAGGAGGCCGCCCGCGTCGCGCGACGCTGCCTCGTGATCAAGGACCACACCGTCGAGGGATTCCTGGCCAGGCCCACGCTGCGGTTCATGGACTTCATCGGCAACGCGCCGCAGGGCGTGTCGTTGCCCTACAACTATCTGACGAAGAGCCAGTGGGCGACCGCCTTTCGCGAGTGCGGTCTCGTTCCACGAACTGTGCAATCGCAAGCTGAGTCTCTATCCGCCATTGGCAGACTCGATCTTCGGCCGGTCGCTGCACTTCGTCGGCCGTTACGAGGTCGCCGGTTGATCGAATGACCACGCTCGCGACGCATCCATTCGTCTCACGATTGCTGCAGCGACCCTGGCCTCTGCCGCCGCGCTGCTGTTCTGTGGCGCTGATCGGATTTCTCTTGCCCGCCGGCTACGGCCTGCTCAACGGCGTACGCGAGCCCGCCGTTCACGATGAGTTCAGCTATCTGCTGGCCGCCGATACGTTCGCGCAGGGCCGGCTGTCGAACCCTGCGCCGGTGTTACCCGAGTTCTTCGAAGCGCCCCACGTTCTGGTGACGCCGACGTACAACTCGAAGTACCCACCGGGTCAGGCACTGATGCTGGCGCTCGGGCACACGCATCTTCGGACATCCAATCTGGGGCGTGTGGCTCACCTGCGGGCTGTTTGCCGCGAGCCTGTGCTGGATGCTGCAGGCGTGGAGCTCGAGACGCTGGGCGATCGCGATCACGCTGCTGACGACGGTCACGCTCGGCACATCGAGCTATTGGGCGCAGTCATACTGGGGAGGGATGCTGGCAGCGACGGGCGGGGCTTTGCTGCTGGGCGGCCTCCGGCACACGATTCATCGGGCCCGGGTACATGTCAGTGTCCTGATGGCTCTCGGAATTGTGATCCTTGCGAACACCCGACCCTATGAAGGCGCGCTGCTCTGCTTTCCTGCCGGGTTGCTCCTCACCCATTGGTTGCTGCGAAGCAGGCTGACGCCGTTCTCGACGAAAGTCAGGCTGGTCGTCATCCCGGCGTCCGTGGTCTTCGTTGCAGGCGGCCTGTGTATGGGCCTTTACAATCGCGCCGTCACCGGGAGTTTCACGCAGACTCCATACGAGGTTCACGTTCGACAGTACTGGCAGCGTGGAATCTTCGTGTTCGACCGCGTTCACCAACCCGAGCGAACGCCGCCCGAGCGCGTCGCGGCCTTCTATAGGGAGCACGAGACGCAACCGGAGTCTGGAGCGGCCCTCAGGACGAACGCTCACACAGAATCTGAGCTCGCGGCTGTTCGCACTCGCCGGAACGCCGTTTGGCGTGGCGTATCTGACCCCGGATCCTGGCTATCAGGGCCTTCTGCTGTCGCTCGTGCTGCTGCTGGCGGTCTGGCGTTTACAGTCAGTCACCGCCATTGCTGCAACCGTGCTGGTGGCTGTGGGTGTGGAATGTCTGGCCTGGAGGTTCGTTCCCTTCTATCCCCGGGTCCTGACCTTCCTTGTGGTCACCTGCTGGACGGCCGCGTTCTATCTGACAGCCCGAAAGAGTCCGTCCGCGCGTTTCATGATCGGTGCAATCGCCGTGCTGGCGATTGGTCAATCGTTGACGTTGTGGTGGTGGCCTCACTACACGGCTCCGGCCCTTCCGCTGCTGCTGGCAGTGGTCGCAATCACCGCTCAGAGGCTCACGCGCCGCTCACCCGTTCCCGTGGGCCACCGCCTCGTCGCGGTGACCGTAGCCCTCGTCGTTGTGCATCTGTCGATGCTCGGTCTCCTCGCACATGCCAACGGACCAGCCGAGGACGGTGCCGGTGGAACCCGGGGTCGCCGCCGCGCGGAAGTCAAGGAGCGTCTCGGACGCGAACCGGGGAAGCATCTCGTGTTCGTTCGTTATGACGGCGACTACACCGTACACGACGAGTGGGTCTACAACCCCGCCGACCTGAAGGCTGCCCACAGTACTCTTCGCGCACGATCTGGGCACGAGGAATCCAGAACTGGTCGCCGCGTATCCGGATCGCACCATCTGGCTCGTCACGGTTGAGAAAAAAGAGATTCATCTCGAACCGTATCGAGCTGAAGCAGGCGACGAGCAATAGACGCACCGTGGTCCGTACGTCCGTGGCGGCTCGAGAGCCTCGGCGGACATCAAGCTCATTCGTGCGTCGGCTGTGCCGGCCTCGTAGCCGGCACCCTGTGTGCTAGAATGTATACAAGCCAACATAGAAGATCATAAATGACGACAACTCTCTCAGTTCGAATCGATACCGATACAAAGAAGCGGCTCGAAGCGTTGGCCAGACGGGCGCGGCGGTCAAAGTCGTTTCTGGCCGCTGAAGCCATCGCGGCCTACGTCGAGGCTGAAAGTTGGCAACTCGACGAGATTCAGGTCGGCCTCGAAGAGCTCAACGAGGGCCGCGCGGTCGACCATAAAGAGGTCGCCAAATGGCTTCGCTCGTGGGGCTCGAAGCGTGAGCGGAAGTCCTCCTCGCCGGTGACCATCGTCTGGTCGCCTCGCGCGCTCAGCCACCTCGAAGACCTGCGTGCATACATCGCACACGACAGTCCCACCGCCGCCAGCCGCCTGGCCGCCAGCCTTCTGACGGCCGTTGAACGACTGGCTGACATGCCGAATCTGGGCCGCCCGGGACGCGTGTCCGGCACGCGCGAGCTGGTCGTGGCCGGCACACCCTACCTGATCGCCTACCGCGTGAGGAGCAATCGTGTCGAAATCATCGGAGTGTTTCACGGGCGACAGAAGTGGCCGAAGCGTCTATAGGCCGGATGTGAGCGGCCGTGGTCCGTGGTTCGTAGCTCGCAGGCCGCTCGACGAGACACGAACTACGGACAACGGACCACGGCACCCGTCAGTGTCCACCCGTAATCACAAGCGAACTCCCGAACGGCGGCCGCAGTGGGTTGAGGAGCCGGTGCTCGAGCCGGCTCCAGCGATAGAGCGTGTCGTTGATCCACTCTGGCGGCACCTGGGCGGGAGCCGGCTCTGACCCGAGCGCGCGTTCTACGAGACGCCCCGCAATCTTCACGGGAAAGGTCCACTGAAACCAGGACCGCTCCAGATCGATGCGAAACCCGGCCTGCTCGGGCTACCACACGAAAAGATGACCGCGTGTAGCGGACGCGGTGGTGGTTGATCACGTCGTGGTTGGTCCAGAGCAGGTTGAAGGCCGGCACGGTAATCAGCATCTGCCCGCCCGGCGCGAGCAACCGCAGCGCATGACGAAGTGCGCCAACCGGATCGTCGAGGTGCTCGAGCACGTCCAGCATCAGAATCAGCCCGAAGCGGTTCGACGGCTGAAAACTGTCGTCAAACGGACGCACGTGGATTCGTTGGCGGTGAGCACCCGTCGGATTCACCAGCTCTGCCGACGGCTCGATGCCTTCGACCTCGCCGAATTTCAGCAGACGATCGAAGAACAGCCCGTCACCACAGCCGATGTCCAGGATGTGCGGCCATCCGGCCGGCGGCCGAATCCTGTTCGAGCGTCTCGAGCAGTGCGGCTTCCCTCGCCCGCCACCACCAGTGACGCTCGTACAGCTCGCGATACTGGCGGCCGTAGTCAGCGTCCATTTAGTGGCGTCCGGGACTCGCGGACTCGTGGCTCGGGACTCGGCCCGGGACTCGTGACTAACTGATCACTGCCATTTCTCACCACCGAGCTGACGATGTAGACCGGCCGCGCCTTCAGTTCCTCATACACGCGGCCCAGGTACTCGCCGATGACGCCGAGGAACACGAGAATCGTTCCCGACAGGAACGTGATGATCCAGATGAGCGCGGTGAAGCCCACCGGGGATCGAGCCAGAAAGACCTTGGCGTAGACCGAATAGAGCGCGAAGAGCGACGCGCCGACCATCGCGAAGAAGCCGACGATCGCGGCAAACCTCAGGGGGACGATGGAGAACGCGAAGACGGCGTCGGCGGCCAGGCGGAAGAGTCGCGACATGCTGTACTTGCTGCGTCCCGCGTGCCGTTCCGCGCGCTCGACATCGATGCCGATCTGCCGGAAGCCGACCCAGCTGCGCAGCCCGCGCAGGTATCGATGATGCTCGGGCATCCGCCGCAGCTCGGCCACCACGCGACTCGACATGAGCCCGAAGTCGCCGGCATCGGTTGGCAACTGAATGTCGGAGAGCCGCGCCAGCAGCCGGTAGAAACAAAAGTAGCAGAGCCGCAGCCACCAGGGTTCCTTGCGGAGGATGCGCTTGGCGTAGACGACGTCGTAACCCTGAGCGTGCAGCGCGAGGAACTGAGGAATCGCCTCCGGTCGATCCTGAAGGTCGCCGTCCATGACTACGGTCGCATCGCCCGTGACATGGTCGAGCGCCGCCGTCAGCGCCGCCTGATGGCCGAAGTTTCGCGACAGCAGCACGGCCACCACGCGCCCGTCGTCGGCCGCCGCCTTCTTTCAACAGCTCCGCCGTCCGGTCCGTGCTGCCATCGTCTACCATCACGATTTCGTGCGGTCCGCCGGGAATGCCGTCGAGCACGGCACGCAAGCCTTCGCAGCAGCTCGGGCAGCACCGATTCTTCGTTGTGCAATGGGACTGCGACAGACAGTCGGGGGGTAGTCATGAGTAATCGATTGTGCCAGGATTCGCTCAAGTTGGCACTGCCGCGGCCCAGGTGCATAAGAACGAGCACGACGACGCGACGACTGCGACGAACACAGAATATTTGCGTCGTGAACGTCGTGGTCGTCGTGCCCTCGCGACAGGCACGTGGGCACTTGCGCACTACTAGGTGATTTCGTCAGCATTTCGCGCGTCCCATGAAATAGACCATATTCCACAGCGTGACGCCTGGCACGCCAACCCGTACGGTTCGATCAGGACCGGCTCGAGCACGCCGCCGAGCAGCGATGACCACCGGTCGAGCGGCCGCGCGAACTGGCCGCGATCGTGGCGGGCCAGGAAGCGGGCCACCGAGGGACTCTCCGGCAGCACGAGCTCGAGCACGTGCACACGACCGTCATCAGTCAACAGTCGAGAGAGATGCTCGAGCAGTCGAACAGTCGAGGAGTCGTCGAGATGGTGCAGCAGGCTGTTCACCAGGATCAGGTCGAACCGTTCGTGGTCGGCGACGCGGTAGGTGGTCACGTCGGCAGCGACGAACGTCCTCCGATGCCGCCGCCTGGCGCTCTCGATGTACGACTCGTTGATGTCGATGCCGAGGTAGTCGGCGCCTGAGAAGAGCGCGGTATTCGTGCCGGGTCCGCAGCCGACGTCGAGCACCCGCCGCACGCGGCTCAGGTCGGTGTGCGCGCGAATCGGACGGAGCTTCTGCTCGGCAAACGGCGCCATCCACAGCCGGTAGACCGGCGGCCATTCCATCACCCGGGCGATCAACGGAGTTCATTCCCGCCATCTCACCTCGAACATGCCCACAGTTTCGCCAACAGGGTACCGCTTGCGCAACTCGGCGAGCAGTCCGTCCGAGGGCGGATCCGAGAAGCGTGGCTTTTTCTTGATCACCACGACTTGCACGGACTCTCGCGACAGGTGCTCGAGCACCGTGGCATCCGTGATCGGCGGATCTGCCAGGAACTCGTAGATCGTCCGTGCCAGGATATGACGCTTCCGCAAGCACGTAGATCTCCGGAGCGTCAGGAAACGCATAGATGGGACGGCCTCCCGCGTGCGCCGACACGAGGTCGATGACGCGATCGTAACGTCGCGCGCCTCGTCGGCCGATACGCGGATGCCCTTCGCGCGTCGAGGCGTCATTTCGGTGTTCAGCGTGACCGGCTCGTACGACCGTCCCATTCTGTAGATGAAGCCCGGCGCAAGCCTGAACGACTGCAAAGAGGATGTAGAACACCATCAACAGAGCTCGCGATCGGATGGGGCCTGCGTCCATTTGCCGTGACTGGCCGCAGCCGCCGCGAGTGCCACCAGCGGCGCCACGTAGCAGAAGTAAATCGGGGCTGGGAAGGGATACTGAACCAGGCTGGCCGTGGCCGCCACGAAGATCACGAGGGCCCGCGTCTGCTGGTCGTTGCTCAGAGGACCGGCGACGCGCAACGGCAGGACGCCAGCCACGACAACGATCGCGAGGACAAAGACGACCGGCCGCCACGAGGTGAGATACATCGACGGCTGAGGCGGAGAGCACGAGCACTGCTCCGAGCAGGATCGCCACGACCGCGACGCTGGCACGGGAGACGGCCGTCGATCGCCAGCGAGTCATGGCGATCGCGACGAGCAGCAGAATCGGACCGCATCGACGAACGCTGAAGGCCGGCGTGGGAAAGGACGCGAATTCCAGGCGCTCCTGCGGCGCCACGAAGAGCCCGTGGTAGAGCGCGGACCAACTTCCGGCCATCGCAAACGCCAGAAAGTAGAGACCGATGGGGATCGCGACGCCCGCGGCAAACGGCGCGACCAAACGGGCCAGCGCCATCGCACGATCACGAGTGCTGCCGGGCGGCAACTGTCGCTCGCGCAGCAACAGAATCAACGCAATCGCGGCGCCTGGCACGACGAACAGCAGGAGGCCCCCAAGGCTGGGAGCCGGCAGAACGATGGAGGTCAGCAACGCGATGAACGTCAGGAGTCCCAACGACACGAAGGTCGAAAAGGCGCGAGATCGCGCGCCCCTCTCGCGTTCATGTTCCCACGCGTCGCTCTGTTCGCGGAGCAGCAGAAACAGCAGGACGCCACCCACGTAGTAGAGCCCGACGAGCTTCACCAGAAACGAGAGGCCGCCGCAGAGTCCCGCGACAAACAGCCAGCGGAGGCTGCGGGTGTCAATGAAGCGGACGACGGCCGCTGCACCGAAGACCGCGAGGAACAGGTTGTACCAGGAGGTACCGGCGCCGGATAATTGGGCACACTCCAGACCACCGCGAGCGCCGTCACGCCCGCCGCCATCACCGGCGAGCCGAATCGAGACGCGAGGTAGAAGACCGCCGGTACCCACAGGATGAAAGAGCCGAGCAAGACCCAGCGCAACGAGATGAAGGTATCGCCGAGCCACCGGTGTGCGAGGGCGTGCACGTACGTGAGACCGCCGGTGTACATCTCGTCGAAGTCGCGGTGCGGGATCTCGCCCGCGTTGACGCGATCGGCGGTCTGGAAGAACTGGCCTTCGTCGTGGGGGATCCAGCCGCGGTCGATGGCGCGATATAGGCATAGAGCGCGGCTGCGAGCCAGATGGCGAGGAAGGTGCGCTTCCGGGTCAAAGTGATGTCGGCGTTACGCCGACTCGCAACGCCCCGCCGACGATTATCGCTGATGACCGTGAATTACCCTCCGCCGGCTGTCGCGTAGGCTTCGATTTCGATCAGACGGCTGCGCGAGCCCAGCGCCCGCGTCACCCACACCCGGATGCGTGAGGTCGTCACCGGGGCGAAGGTGAATTGCCGCCACACACGCGTGTTGTTCACCACGCTTCCGCCCGGCACCGGCGCCCACGCGCTCCCCGTCCAATACTCCACCACGAAGTCCTGCAAGCCATACTTCGTGAACGTCATCCCCAGGGTCGGCTCGGCGGGCGCGCTGTAGGCATCCTGCACCGAGAACACGTCGATCTCTTCGATCGTCCGCGGTCCGCTGAACTGGACCTCTAACCAGTCCGGCCACACGCTCGCCGTGCCGTCCTGCCAGCCCCCGCCGCTGTCCCCAGTTCAGCCCCCGCCGATCGCCGTTGATCACCGCGCTGGCGGGAAATCCGCTGCTGTTCGTGCGTCGACGCGACCGCTGACCCGCCATTGCTCGCCAGCGCAACGTTCACGCGACCGGCGGGCGGACTCAACGTGACCGCGACCGCCGCTCGACGTCCGCGTCGCCCCCCGGTCGTCGGTCGCCACCGCCGTCACGTCGTACGTGCCCGCCAGCGCCGACGTCCACGTCGTCGTGAACACATCAGGCTGAGCCCGTCGTATCCGTGCCCACTAGAACCCCGTTGGCATAGAAATCTACCCGGGCTGACCGTGCCGTCCACGTCAGTCGCCGTTGCCTCCAAAGCGACAGGAGTTGATACCGGAAACGCCGCGCCCGTTGCCGGACCGGTCACCGTCACCGTCGGTACCTGATTAACCGTGCCCCACACCGCGTACGCTTCGACTTCGATTAGCCGGCTGCGCGAGGCCAGGGCTCGTGTCACCCACACCCGGATGCGGGACGTCGTCACCGGAGCGAAATTGAATTGCCGCCACACGCGCGTGTTGTTCAGCACGTTTCCGCCCGGCACCGGCGCCCACGCGCTGCCCGTCCAATACTCCACCACGAAGTCCTGCAAGCCATACTTCGTGAACGTCATCGACGTGGTCGGCACGCTCGGCGCGCTGTAGGCATCCTGCACCGAGAACACGTCGATTTCTTCGATCGTCTGCGGGCCGCTGAACTGGACCTCGAACCAGTCCGGCCACACGCCCGACGTGCCGTCCTCCCACCCTCCGCCGTTGCCCCAGTTCAGCCCCCGCCGGTCGCCGTTGATCACCGCGCTTGCGGGAAAACTGCTGGTGTTCGTGCTCGAAGCGACCGCTGACCCGCCATTGGATGCCAAGGCCACATTGATTCGTCCGGCGGGCGGATTCAGCGTCACGGCCACCGGTCCAGACGTCCGCGTCGCTCCCCGGTTGTCGGTCGCCACCGCCGTCACGTCATACGTTCCCGCCAGCGCCGACGTCCACGTCGTGCTGAACACATCCGGCGACCCCGTCGTGTCGGTACCCACCAGACTGCCGTTGACATAGAAGTCCACCCGAGTGACCGTGCCGTCCACGTCGCTTGCCGTCGCCGCCAAGGAGACGGGAGTTGAGACAGGAAACGCGGCGCCCGAGGTGGGACTCGTCAGCACCAGGCTGGGCGGAGAGTTTACGGTGCCGACCACGGCATACGCTTCGATTTCGATCAGCCGGCTTCGCGAGGCCAGGGCTCGCGTCACCCACACGCGAATGCGCGAAGCCGTCACCGGCGTAAAGTTGAATTGCCGCCAGACGCGCGTGTTGTTCACCACGCTTCCGCCCGGCACCGGCGCCCAATCGATCCCCGTCCAATACTCCACCACGAAATCCTGCAAGCCATACCTCGTGAACGTCATCTCCAGTGTCGGCACGCTCGGCGCGGTGTAGGCATCCTGCACCATGAACACGTCGATCTCTTCGATCAGTTGCGGCCCGTTGAATTGCACCTCGAACCAGTCCGGCCACACGCTCAGCGTGTCGTCCTGCCAGCCGCCGCCACTTCCCCAGTTCAGCCCTCGCCGATCGCCATTGTTCACTCCGCTCGCCGGGAAGCTGGCGCTGTCGGTACTCGACGCGACGGCGACCCCGCCGTTGGTCGCCAGTGCGACGTTCACGCGACCGGCCGGCGGCGTGAGCGTGACGGACAGCGGACCCGAAGTCCGCGTCGCACCTCCATCGTCGGTCGCGATTGCCGTGATTGTGAACGTGCCGGCGATCGACGACGTCCACGTCGTCGTGAACACGCCCGCAGGACCAGTGGTGTCCGTAGCTATCAGTGCGCCATTGGCATAGAAGGCCACCTGGGTCACGCTGCCGTCAGCGTCGTCCGTTGTCGCCTCCAGCGCCACAAGCGCGGAGACGGGAAATGCCGCACCGTTTGCGGGGCTGGTCAGCGTCACACTCGGAGGAATGTTGCCACCCGCCGCGGTCGCCGCGTTGAACACGTTCAGTCGACCGCCTGATACCGTGAGTCCCGCCCACTGGGGGAGGACATCTGCGGTTTGCATCAACAATGTTTTCATCGTATCGACCGACAACGACGGATCCTTCGACGCGAGGAGCGCCGCTGCGCCCGCCACGTGTGGCGCCGCCATGCTCGTGCCGCTGGAGAACGTATAGCTTCCTGCGGACGTGCTGAGGATGAAGTCGCCCGGCGCCGCGAGATCGACGGTCGTTGCCCCGTAATTGCTGAAGGAGGCACGGTTGTCAGCCGAGTTCGATGCGGCGACCACCAGAATGCTCGGAGAGTCGAAGCCGGCGGGATCGAACGGCATCTGATCGTTGTTCGCGCCCGCGTTCCCCGCCGCGAACACATTCAGGATTCCCGCCGCTCCGGCTTCATCGATTGCGGCCTTCAACACATCCGCCTGCGACACCCTCACGCAGTCCACCCCAGCTGTTGTTGCTGACGCGAATGTTGACGCCACGCTGCTTCAATGCGACGAGATAGTTGAAGCACTCGATCGCGCCGGCATCGGTACCGCTTCCCGAACTGTCGAGGAACTTGCAGGCGAGTATCCGGCTGCCCCACGCCACCCCCACCACGCCCGCCCCATTGTCGCCCGTGGCGCCGATCGTGCCGGCCGTGTGTGTTCCGTGCCCATGGTCGTCCATGGGATCGCTGTCACCGTTGCTCGCGTCGATGCCGTGAACGTCATCGACATATCCGTTCCCGTCGTCGTCCAGGCCGTTCCCGGGAACTTCACCAGGGTTGACCCACATGTTGGCGGCGAGATCCGGGTGCGTGTAGTCCACCCCGGAATCGATGTCGGCCACCACGACGTCGGGGGAACCGTTGGTGAAGTTGGTCCAGACGGGCTGAGCCTGGATTCGTTCCATCCCCCACAGCAGTCCTGACACCCAGTACAGATCGTTGGGCGGTGCCGGCGCAGCGACGCGGCGAATGTAGTTTGGCTGAACCAGCGCGACCGATGGTGAGTTGCGAAGCGCCGCGATTGCGGTCGCAAGGTTCTGACCGGGATTCAGGCGAATGTGCTCGAGGTCGAGCGCTCGGAATCGGCGGATCAGTCGCGCCGACCGTGCTGTCAGAACTCCGGTTCGCTGGAAGTCAGATACGCCAGGCCTGAACTTGACGATGACCTCGTCGGGAGACGGCCCGGTGGTGCGGGCTGACGAGCCTCAGGTGTGACGAGCGACAAACCCACCGCGATCAGCGATGCCAGGAACGCGACGCCGAGCCTTGCGCGCATCTCGCAACCTCCCCACAGGCTGACGCCTGACCCGGCATGGGGAGATTGCCGGAAGCTCATGTATAACTGGTGGGGAGGATGCGGTCAAGAGCGGAAATCGTAAGAATCAGCTAAGTGTCTATTTTTCAATTTCTTACGATTTCGAAACCGATTGCACTGTTTATCGCCCCATTTCCTCATGGGCCTGCTGAGACTGGGCTGGTGGGTCATGTCGCGCAACATGCTTATCAAACAGCGCCAGAAAGAAGTTGGTGGTGTACGCGTAGAGGCGGCCGCGAGCCAGATGGCGAGGAGGTACGGGTTGTGCGACAGAATTGAGCCGAACAAGTCGAAGATTGATGGCCCGATGAACGAGCCTGGCGCGTCCACGGTCTGGAAGAAGTTGTCGACGCTGCGTTGGCCGCGGCCGTTAGCCATTACGTTCTGTGGCCTGATCGGATTCCTTCTACCCGCCGTCTACGGAACCATCGTCGGCATACCGGAACCCGCCGACCACGACGAGTTCAGCTATCTGCTTGGTGCCGATACATTCGCACATGGCCGGCTCACCAATCCCTCACCCCCGCTCCCAGAGTTCTTCGAGTCACCGCACGTGCTTGTCGTGCCGACCCATAATTCGAAGTCCCTCCCGGCCAGGCGTTGACCTTAGCTTTTGGACAGGTGTTGACGCAGCGCCCCATTGTCGGAGTCTGGTTGAGTTGCGGTCTTTTCGGTGCCTCCCTCTGCTGGATGCTGCAAGCCTGGAGTTCCAGACAATGGGCTCTTACGACGACAGTTTTTGCCGTCATCACTCTTGGAACATCCAGCTATTGGGCGCAATCGTACTGGGGAGGGATGGTTCCCGCGTCGGGTGCGGCGTTGTTTCTCGGAGGGTTTCGACGGACGTTGCGGGCGCCCCGGTTCTGGTCAAGTGCTCTGATGGCCCTCGGCGCTGTTACTCCTCGCGAACACCCGTCCTTACGAAGGGTTGCTCGTTGCTGTCGCTCCTACGGCGCTGCTCGTCAGCTGGTTGTTTCAAAAGAGACCGAGACTGACATCATTCGTTTTGCCGGTGGGTGGCGTCTTGGTCACCGCTGGGCTGTGCATGGCCATCTACAACCGCGCTGTCACAGGCGATTTCACGACTTGGCCGTACGCCGTCCATCAAGGCAGTACTTCCACCAAGGTGTGTTCATCTTCAGCCAATTCCGTGCCCCGGAACGAACACCTGGAAGACGGACCGCGGCGTTCTACAGTACCTGATGCTTCGCCCCCCGTTACCGGAGCAAAGTTGCTTTCGCGAGCGACATTGAACGCGACCCGTCGTTTGCTAGGAGCCATACGCACACTATTCGCAATCCATCCACAGCGCCACTCTCTCGATTATCAAGGGACTCTCATTTGGCTGGCTCTGCTTGCGGCCGTGTGGCGATTTCGATCCAAATCAGCCTGCCTGCTTTGCGGGACTCTCGCGGTGACTGCAGAGTGCTTGCTTTCCGGTTCGGTAGGCGCCCTGCTCTCACTCGCCCTGGCAGGGTGGGGCGCCGCGTTCAGCGCGGTTTATCGCCGCAACAAATGGGCGGGTTTCATGACCGTCATGATTGTCATCATGGCCCTCGGTCAATCAATCGTTCTCTGGTGGTTGCCTCACTATTCGGCACCAATCGTCCCAGTTCTCCTCGCGGCCGTCGCGACAACCTTGCAGCGCATCGCGCGGCGTCCTAACCCAACTCAGATCTCGGGCCGTCTTGGCGGTTTGATTCTGCTACTAATTGGGGTTCATTTCATCATGCTTGGGGCTGTGAGTGGTAAGTTAGGCGCTCGTCACGCCGGCGAGAATCGAACTTTGCGACGCGTCGACGTCAAGCAGTTTTAGAGCGACAACCAGGCTCGCACCTGGTCTTCGTTCATTACGATTCTGGCTACGATAATCGCGATGAATGGGTGTACAACCAGGCAGACCTCAACGGTGCCAAGGTGGTTTTTGCCCACGATCTTGGAGGCCGGAAGAAACCCGTCACTGATGGCGGCGTTGCCCGGCCGTGTCGCCTGGCTCGTCCAATTGTCACCTGGGGACACCAGGATCGAGCTCTACTCCCCTACTCAATAGAGCAGGTGTTCGTCTGACGTCTCTCGGCACCGACGCCTGGTTGACGCCACCGACCGGCTTTGCTTGCTTGCGAGTTCAACCTCCGATTGTTGTGTACGCTTCGACTTCGACCAGGCGGCTGCGCGACCCCAACGCCCTCGTCACCCACACCGGATCGCGAGACGTCGTCACCGGGGCAAAATTGAACTGCCGCCACACGCGCGTGTTGTTCAGCACGCTCCCGCCCGGCACCGGCTCCCACGCGCTCCCCGTCCAGTACTGCACCACGAAGTCCTGCAACCCGTACTGCGTGAACGTCATGCTCGGCGTCGGCTCGCTCGGCGCCGGGTAGTTGTCCTGCACCGTGAACACGTCGATCTCGTCGATCGTCTGGGGCCGTTGAACTGCACCTCCAGCCAGTCCGGCCAGGCGTTCGCGGTGCCGTCCTTCCACCCGCCGCCGCTCCCCCAGCTCAGTCCCCGGCGGTCGCCGTTGATCACGCCGCTGGCGGGATAGCCGCGCTGAAGACGCTCGAGGCCACCGCGGTGCCCGCCGTTGGCCGCCAGCGCCACATTCACCCGCCCGGCCGGTGGCGTCAGCGTGATCGTCACCGGACTGGACGTCCTGCGTCGCACCGCGATCGTCGGTCGCCACCGCCGTCAGCGTGTAGCTGCCCGCAGCGACGGCGTCCAGGTCGCCGTGTACACGCCTGCCGGCCCGGTCGTGTCCGTGCCCACCAGCGTGCCGTTGGCGTAGAAGTCCACCTGCGCTCACCGTGCCATCGACGTCGGTCGCCGTGGCCTCGAGAGCGACTGGCGTCGAACCGGCGAACGACGCGCCTGCCGAGGGCTCGTCAGCGTGACGCTGGGCGGCTCGTTGACCGGCCCCACACCGCGTAGGCTTCGACTTCGACGAGGCGGCTGTGCGACGCCAAGCGCCCTGCGTCACCCACACGCGAATCCGCGACGTCGTCACCGGCGCGAAGTTGAACTGCCGCCAGACGCGCGTGTTGTTCGGCACGCTCGCCGCCCGGCACCGTCTGCCCAGGCGCTGCCCGTCCAGTACTGCACCACGAAGTCCCGCAGCCCGTACTGCGTTGAACGTCATGCTCAGCGTCGGCTCGCTCGGCGCCGTGTAATTGTCCTGCACCGTGAAGACGTCGATCTCGTCGATCGGCTGGGGGCCGTTGAACTGCACCTCCAGCCAGTCCGGCCAGGCGTTCGCCGTCCCGTCCGTTCCACCCGCCGCCGTTGCCCCAGTTCAGTCCTTTGCGGTCGCCGTTGATCACGCCGCTCGCGGGATAGCCGCCGTCTGTACGCTCGACGACCACCGCTGTCGCCGCCGTTGGCCGCCAGCGCGACATTCACCCGTCCGGCCGGTGGCGTCACGTGATCGTCACCGGACTCGAAGTCCGCGTCGCGCCAGCGTCGTCGGTCGCCACCGCCGTGAGCGCATAGCTGCCGGCGAGCGACGCGTCCAGTCGAACGTGAAGACGTCCGGCGCCCGTCGTGTCCGTCCCGACGCAGCGCGCCGTTGGCGTAGAAGTCCACCTGGCTGACGGTGCCGTCGGCGTCGGTCGCCGTCGCCTCCGAACGCGACCGGGGTCGACACCGGCGAACGTCGGCACCTGCCGGCCGGGCTCGTCAGCGTCACGTCGGCGCGGAGTTGGTCCGCTGCCCGCGACCGCGTAGGCTTCGATCTCCGATGACGCGGCTGTGCGACCCCAGCGCCCTGCGTCACCCACACGCGAATCCGGGACGTCGTCACCGGAGCGAAGTTGAACTGCCGCCAGACCCGCGTGTTGTCAGTCACGGTCCCGCCCGGCACCGGCTGCCAGGCGCTGCCCGTCCAATACTGCACCACGAAGTCCCGCAACCCGTACTGCGTGAACGTCATGCTCGGCGTCGGCTCGCTGGGCGCCGGGTAGTTGTCCTGCACCGATGAACACGTCGATCTCGTCGATCGTCTGGGGCCCGTTGAACTGCACCTCCAGCCAGTCCGGCCAGCCGTTCGCGGTGCCGTCGTTCCACCCGCCGCCGCTGCCCCAGTTCAGGCCCCGGCGGTCGCCGTTGATCACACCGCTGGCGGGATACGCTGCTGTAGTAGGCTCGAGGCCACCGCGATGCCGCCGTTGGCCGCCAGCGCCACATTCACGCGCCCGGGCGGTGGCGTGAGCGTGATCGTCACCGGACTCGATGTCCGCGTCGCGCCCCCATCGTCGGTCGCCACCGCCGTCAGCGTGTAGTGTGCCCGGCGATCGCCGACGTCCATGCGACGTGAAAGACTCCGGACGCCCGTCGTGTCGGTCCCCACCAGACTGCCATTGGCGTAGAAGTCCACCTGGCTGACTCGTGCCGTCGCTGTCGCGTGGCGGTCGCTTCGAGCGTCACGACTGCCGACGACGGGAAACGCAGCGCCGCTAGCCGGACTGGTCAGCGCTACACTCGGCGGAATGTTGCCGCCCGCCGCGTGTCGCGGCGCTGAAGAACGATTCAGGCGGCCGCCCGAGACACCAGCCCGGCCCACTGCGGAAGGACGTCGACGGTTTGCATCAACCGTGTCTTCGTCGCATCGACCGACAGGGCCGGATCCTTCGCCGCGAGAAGCGCCGCCGCTCCGGCGACGTGCGGCGCCGCCATGCTCGTGCCGCTCGGCGAAGGCGTAGCTCCTGCGGACGGTGCTGAGGATGAGATCGCCCGGCGCGGCGAGATCGACCGACGTCGCGCCGTAGTTGCTGAAGCGACGCACGGTCGTCCGACTGGTTCGACGCGGCGACCGAGACGATGCTCGGCGAGGCGAAGCTGGCCGGATCGAACGGCACGTGACGTCGTTGTTCGTGCCGTCGTTGCCGGCCGCAAAGACGTTCAGGATCCCCGCCGCTCCGGCCGCGTCGATCGCGGCCTTGAGCACAGCGCCGGCGGATCCTCGCGCAGGCTCGCCCCAGCTGTTGTTGCTGACGCGAATGTTGATGCCACGCTGCTTCAGCGCGACGATGTAGTTGAAGCACTCGATGGCGTCGGCATCGGTGCCGCTGCCCGCGCTGTCGACGAACTTGCAGGCGAGGATGCTTGGTGTTCCAGGCCACGCCGACGACGCCCGACGCCGTTGTTGCCGACGGCGGCGATGGTGCCGGCCGTGTGCGTGCCGTGCCCGTGGTCGTCCATCGGATCGCTGTCGTCGTTGACGGTGTCGATGCCGAAGAACGTCGTCGACGTACCCGTTGCCGTCGTCGTCGATGCCGTTGCCGGCGATCTCGCCAGGGTTGAGCCACATGTTCGCCGCGAGATCGGGATGGGTGTAGTCGACGCCCGTGTCGATGTCGGCGACGACGACATCGGCGATCCCGGTCGTGAAAGTTCGTCCACAGCCGATTGCGCCTGGATTCGCTCGGGCCCCCACAGGAAGCCGAACAACCAGTACGGATCGTTCGGGTGGCGCCGTCCCGACGACGCGGCGGATGTAGTTCGGCTGCGCAAGCGCGACTGATGGGGAATTGCGAAGCGCTGCGACGGCCGCCGCAAGATCCTGACCACGATTCAGCCGAATGTGATCGAGATCAAGGGCTCTGAAACGGCGAATCAGACGCGCCGACCGACCGCTCAGCAGCCCGTTCGCTGGAAATCGGTGACACCTGGCCGAAACTTTACGATGATTTCATCGGGCACCTGGCGCTGCCCAGATGCCGGTGGCTGCGAGGCCTGAGGAGTGACGAGCGACAACGCTGCTGCAGCAAGCAACACGGGCGCAACGCCGAGCCTTGCGTTCATCTCGTCACCTCGTGTCAGGCTGTCTTCGACATTTCGCGAGCTTCGGGAGCTCATGTATAACTGGTCTCGACACCACCGTCAAGATGCGAATGACTGACCCGGCTTGCCAAAGCTTCACTTCTGCGCGCTACCCGTCCGCCCGCAGAAGGGACAGACCACAAGTCCGCAGTTTCGACGACAATTGGCCGCCCGTTCGTAGAAAAGGATGGCAAACGCATGGAGGCGCCAGTCGAAGTCTCGGTCGTGATGCCCTGTTTGAACGAACATGAAACCGTCGGAACCTGCGTGACGAAGGCCCTGGACGCGTTGAACATCCGGGATTTCAGGGGAAGTCATCGTCGCAGACAACGGAAGCACCGACGGCTCGATTGAGATCGCGAGAGTCGCTCGGCGCGCGCGTTGTCGCGATCAGTGAGCGCGGCTACGGCAACGCTTTGATAGGCGGCATTCGCGCGGCGCGCGGACGGTTCGTGATCATGGGCGACGCCGACGACAGCTACGACTTTCGAGACGTTCCGAGATTCGTCGACACAGCTGCGCCAAGGCTACGACCTGGTCCAGGGCTGCCGGCTGCCTTCGGGCGGCGGAACCGTTCTTCCCGGCGCGATGCCGTGGCTGCACCGCTGGCTTGGCAACCCGATGCTCTCGCTGTTGGCCCGGCGCATGTTCAGGACCCAGATTCGCGACATCTACTGCGGCATGCGGGGCTTCACACGCGCGTCGTTCGAGCGGCTCGATCTGCAGTGCACGGGCATGGAGTTCGCCACGGAGATGATCATCAAGGCCAGCCTGTTCGGCGAGCGCATCGATCAGATCCCGATCACGCTGTCGCCGGACGGCAGGCGATCCGCCGCCCGCACCTCCGGACGTTTCGCGATGGCTGGCGGACGCTGCGGTTCTTCCTGATCTTTTCGCCGCGGTGGCTGTTCTGGTACAGCGGATGGGTGCTGATGGCTGCTTGGCCTCATCGGCTACGCGATCGCGCTGCCCGGCCTGACGATTGGCGGCGTCGACGTTCGATGTCCACACGCTGGTCGTCGCCAGCGTGGCGCTTCAGTTCGGTCTCCAGAGCGTCATCTTCGCGGTGTTGACGACAACCTACGCGATCAAGCAGGGCTTCCGACCGTCGAGCCGCGCGGATCGACCGTTTCTTCAGCTCTTCACGCTCGAACGCGGCTTGACGGCTGGTATCATCGCGATCGTCTTGGGTGACGGCCATTTGTGGGCATTCATGGCCTGGTATCGCACGGGTTTCGGCCCGCTCGACTATGCGTCGACGATGCGGGTCGTCGTCCCCGGAGCGACCCTCGTGACGGCCGGTGGCTCGCTCATGCTGAACAGCTTCCTGTGCAGCATGCTCGGCCTGGACCGTCGCTGATTGATTGATCCGAGCGGATTGCATCGGCCAGACACCAGAGTCGTGAAAATCCTATGACGCCCGTTTCTTCGCTGCCACAGCACCCTCGTGCATTCGCAGCGCGTTGCCTTGCCTGATAACTACCTGACGTGCGGTCGGTTGGAAGGCACCTTTCATGAGTGCGGGCTTCGTCACGACACGTGCCGCCGCGGCTGAAGCATCATCGATCGTTACACATCCGAATGACTAGACGTATACGGCAGTCGTTCATTTCGAGAGTCTTGACTCTGCGTTGGCCGCGTCCCGTAGCCGTCCTCGTTTGCGGTCTGCTGGGGTTTCTGGCGCCTTCCGCCTACGGCCTCGTCCGAGGTGTGCCGGAACCTGCCGTCCACGACGAGTTCAGCTATCTACTCGCAGCAGATACTTTCGCCGAGGGCCGAGCGACTAACCCTACGCCCGCGCTTCCCGAGTTCTTTAAGCTCCCCATGTGCTGGTAACGCCTAGCTACACGTCCAAATATCCGCCCGGCCAGTCACTTGTGCTCGCACTCGGCCACTTGTGGCAGGACAGCCCATTTGGGGCGTCTGGTTGAGCTGCGGGTTTTTTGCCGGATGCTTGTGTTGGATGCTTCAGGCGTGGACGACGAGACAATGGGCAATCGCCATCACAGTTCTCAGCATCATCACGCTCGGGACGTCGACTTATTGGGCGCAGTCTGTACTGGGGCGGAATGCTTGCCGCCTCCGGCGGCGCTCTTCTTTTCGGCGGAATGCGTCGCATCCTGCGAGCGGTGCGTCTCGCTCCGAGCCTGCTGATGGCGATCGGCATCCTGATACTTGCGAACACACGGCCGTTTGAGGGCCTGCTCACCTGCATACCGGTGGCGGGCGTGCTCGTAACGTGGCTGATTCGAACCGACGCGATCTCAAGGGCGACCAAGGTCAGATTGTGTGTTCTTCCCGTCGCAGTCGTCCTGATGACCGGGGTCGTTTGTATGGGGCTTTACAATCGAGCGGTCACGGGTGCGTTCACAACTCGGGCCTATGAGGTCCATCTTTCTCAGGACTGGAATCGAGGGCCGTTCGTTTTCAGCCGGCTCCGTGAACCACAACGAACTCCGACTGAGCGTCTAGCCGCGTTTTACCGCCACTACGAATCGCCCTCGCTGTCAGTTTCCGGATTTCATTGGGGTCACAGTCGAGAACTTCGTCGTTCGCCTGTTGGGATCGATCGGCGCGGCTTTTGGCGTTCTGGGTCGGGCAACCAAGCCACTACTACCAGGGCATCTTTCTCTGGTTTACGCTCTTGGTGCCCGCATGGTGGCCGAAGTGGAAACACGCCTTCATGGTGACACGCGCTTGTCGCGGTAATCGGGGAGTGCGTGATGCGGTGGCTGGTCCCGACCTACTTTTTCGTTTCACTCCTTATCGTTACGACATCTTGGGTCGCTGCGTTTGAGCTCACATATCGTCGCAACCGATGGTCACGCTTCGTGATGGCACAGTCGTGTTCGTCACAGTGGGAGCGGCGGTCGTTCGCTGGTGGTGGCCCCACTATGCCGCACCCCTCGTGCCACTCCTGCTGGCCGGTGCCGCAATGACGACCGAGCGCATTGCTCGACAGTTCAACCCGGCATTTCGCTCCGTCTCGGCAGGATGCTGGTTGTCTGAGTCGCACTTCATGGTCTGACGTCAGGGATTCTCGGAGGTCTGCTCCTCGGCACTGATACTGGCTCAGGATTCGGCGAACTGCGCGCGACAGTCAAGCGTCACCTGGAAGAGGAGGGCGGGTCGCACCTGGTCTTCGTCCGGTACAGCGGCGATTATTCCGTGTACGACGAATGGGTCTACAATCCGCCCAATCTGACACTCTGCTCGGGACCGTTCGCACACGATCTCGGAGACGGCAACAAGAATCCCACGTTGATTGCAGCATACCCCGGTCGAACGACATGGTTACTGAACGTGTCTCCTCGGGAGATCCGTTTGGGTCGGTACCTCGGAGTGCCCAAGACAGATGGAGCAGTCCGGTGACGACAACGGCGGCTGAACAGCGGCGATGACATCCACGAACCTTGAGTTCGGACGTCTCAGCTTGCCCCATCGGACAATTCGCGTTGTTCTCCTTCTTCTCCCTGTCTGGATTCTGGGCGTGGGCGAATTGTCCCAATTCGCCTGGAAGAACACGGTTCCCGGCCCGCTGGAGCGCACGGGACTCGTCAAAGGGCGTGATTTCGTCCAGTTTTACGCTGGCGGGAAGTCTCGTTCGGCGAGGGTCGCTGGACTGAGCTGTACGATGTTCGTTCGCTCCAAGCACGCAGTCGCAGCGGTGGTTCCTGCGGCCGAAGGTTCGTACCGGCGCCCGCGTACCCACCGCAGGTTGCAATGTTCTTCAGCCCGTGGGCCGGGCTCGCGTACCTTGGTGCCCGATGGGTGTGGTTTGTCGTGTCAGCGATTGCCTACCTGCACGGGTGCGGCCTCATCATTCACGGCGTTGCGCAGTTGTCGCGGTTACCGCACCTACTGGCCTGGATCACCGCGGTCTGCAGCCCAACGCCCGGCCATGGCTCCTGACAACAGGTCAGCTGTCAGCCGCCGCGGTGCTGTTCTGGGCGTCTGGTCCACGGCGGCATTCACGAAGAGGCGACTCTCTGCTCTGCGGCGTCTGCCTCGGTCTTCTCGCCTACAAGCCGCCGCTGTTGCTTGGCGCGGTACTTGTACTGATGGTCGCGGGAACATGGACCATGCTCGGTCGGGGTACTGCTCTCCGCGGCCGGCCATACTTGTGCTGCGTCGCTGCTCTTCCTCGGCCTTGTAGCCGTGGCTGGGCGTACGAGGGTCTGCGCATGCGCGTTTCCCCAGTATTACTACCTGACGGACACGCTGCCCCATCAGAAGCAGTCGCTCCTCGGATTCTTCCAACTGCTGCTTGGTTCCGGCGCCCTGGCAATGTGTCTAGCTATCGTCGCCGGAATCGGTGTGCTTGCGCTCTGGCGATGGCATCGAAAGCAGACAGGCGCGGTGGTTCATGCCCATGCTAGCGGCCTCGAGCGTTCTCCTGAGCCCGCATCTCTACGTCAACGATCTCGTCGTGATTACACCGGCCTTACTCGTAGTCGCTGCCGCGCTCGCGCGAGCGGGCGGCACTCTCAACGAACGGATCCTCGCCTGGTCGTCGGACGCGCTCCTCTACGCGCCGTATTCAGGATCGGTCGCTCAGCACTTGCGCCTGCAGCTCTCCACCATCGTCCTGGCCACGTTCCTCGTCACCGTTCATCATCAGTGGTTGTCCGAGACTCGCGGAGCGGACGCGTGACCGCGATGGGCACCTCTCGCGATTCGACACGCACCGAAGATCTGACACCGCTCGTGATGGTGCTGGCGGTGGCCTCTTGGCTGACCGCATTCGCCTTGTTCGCGTTCTGGCGCGTCGGGATGGACCGGTCGGATTTCTTCCTGTTCGTCGCAAGCGGTCAGGCGTGGTTGGACGGAAGCAACATGTACCCGCTCGATCAGAACCCCAACCTCAACCCGCCAACCGCGGTCGCTGTCCTCTTCGCTCCTCTCGCACGGCTTCCTTACGTCGTCGCACAGATTCTGTGGACTGTTTGCGGCGCGGCGGCGCTGGTGGGCTCGCTGCGAACCGCTGCGAAAGAGCTGCGCCTTACGCGCGTGCAGGTGCTGTGGATCCTCGGAATCACCAACATTACGCACGCCGCGTTCCTGATCTGGATGCAGGGGCAGCTGACGTGGTTGTTGATGTATCCTGTACAAGGGCATGGCTCGCGCTGCGTGATCGGGAACATGCTCGTGCTGGCGTGTGGCTGGCGCCAGCAATCGCGGTCAAGCCGATTCTCGCTTTGTTGCCGCTGGTCCTTCCCTGGCGCGTGTGGGTGACCGCCGGCGCTGACCAGCGCAACCATCACGATCTGCATGATCCTGTGGACCGGTTGGGAGCCCTGGACCTCGTGGCTTCGAGTGGGGAGCGCCGTGGCCTGGCTCGAGTGGCCGCCCAACGCGTCGCTGTGGGGATTGGCTGCGCGACTTCAGTCCGGCATGCTGAAGAGCCTCTCGTTGAGCGCGCTGCATCCGGTGGCGGTCGGTGCGGTGGTCGCTGCGGAGCCGTCGCCTGGCTGCGCGCCACGCGCGAACCAGATGCCGATCGCCGTTTCACGCTCGCGATACTGTGGACGGTGCTGATGTCGCCACTTGGATGGATTTACTACCTGCCACTGGGAATCGGACCGTTCGTTGCCACCTGGCCGAAGACGAACTCAGTATGGTTGGCGATCGCGTTGCTGACCATCCCGTTTCACATGATTCAAGGATGGTTCGAGTCTCCGCTGATCGTCCGAACGGTGGGAGGTGTTTACGCCGTCGCGGTACTGATTGCGTGGGTCGCGTGGGCGCGCTCGGACCGATCGAGGCAAATCGAGACACGGATAGCCATTCCGGCGGCTCCGAGCAACTCGATGCCGTCGGGGATCGCCAGGGGCCATAAAGCAACAGTGATGAGACCCCAGTAGTAGTTAAACGGCTGGCCGGCAATGGCAAAGAAGCCCAGGTAAATCGCCACGGCGGCGCGAAGCCTGGAGTTGGTCGAGGGACCTGCGCAGGCAGCCAGGAGCAGAGCGAGCATCGCCGCTGAGACCATCGCGGCGACACGAGAAGGAACGCGTTCATTCGCAGCGTGTTCAGAATGAACGGAAGACCTCCGCCGTAGCAACCAGGAATACTGATGTGCGAAGTCACCCGGCTGGTAGAGAGCCGATACCATGACGAAGTGCCCGCGTAGTAGACGGCGTACAGCGATGGCGCCGAGCATCCAGATGAGCAACTCGCCCCTTCGCCGTGTGCGAAGCGCGAGCAGCGTGCAGAGCACTGCATAGGGCGCAACTAGCTCCCGCACGAACAACGCCAGCAGCCCGAGTGCCGCTCCGGCTCGATTTGCGCCTTTGAGGTATGCGCACATCGACAGCCCGACGAGCACGCCAGCCCATGCCTCCGACATCACCGCCGCTTCCGGCACCAGAAACGAAATGGCCGCGCCGACCTCCAGAAGCAGCCCGATCATCAGCATTGCGGGCGATCGGCCGGCCAACACGACGAGGGAGGCGGCAAGCAGAATCAGGGCGAGGCTCGCGAGGACGGCTCGTCCGGCAGCCTCGGGTACTCTGGCAAGCACTGAGTACAGCAGGGGCGTGCGCCAATTGAAGACCGGAATCGTCGGATAGTGACGCTGACGAAGCTCGGTCCCCACGGCGACGTGGTATCTCTCGCCGGCCCGAATGCGGGCCACGATAGCCGTGTACATCTCGATGTCGCGGCTTCGGGCAGCAGAGGCTGCTGATTTGAGATCGGGCGTCCGGCCACCAACGATAGCGGCGGGGATCAGAACACCGAGGCAAACGAGAATTATTCCGACTGCGCGAGCGAACGTGATACCTGGTTGAGCGGCATGCGGCTAGCGAAGGGCGAGCCGAGCTATCGTCCTGCCGGAGTGAGGTACAGATTATGCAAGTCGGCTCGAAGGTACTTCGCAACGACGATGTACCCATTCGCCGCGAAGTAGTCGAGAATCTGCTGCATCACCTCCGGATGGCTTTCGATGCAGACCAGGGACGGTCGAAAGCGCTTGATGTCGAACCCCGCAAGAGCCTTCGGGCTCCCAGAGCTCGATGTCCATGTTGAGAAAGTCAAAACTCTCGATCTTCTCAGCTTGCAGAAGATCATTAAGCGTGATGGTCGCAACGGCAACTTCCTTGAGCGAGTTTCCATATCGTTCCGTGAAACTCTTGTCGGCGGACGCCACGCGCGAATTACTCCCTAGCGTGTACAGTAATGCGCGCTGGTCGGACGAATCGGACACTAACCACGAGCGAAAACGTGTTCTCGGCCGGTAGGTCGCGTAGTCGTCGCCAAACCGTGTTTGCGGTTCGACCGCGATGCCTGACCACCCGAGGATCACGTCGAGATAATACGTATTGTTGAACTGTTGGTAGTGATTCGCGCCAACATCAACGAACACACCACCCCGGCGATCCTGATAAAAGTCTCGTATCAACCATTCTTCGCCGTGCTCGGAATTGAAGGACGGACCGTAACGCTCCGCAAACGGCCTGATCCAGGGGTTGAGCTCTTCGGGTCGCCGGACGCGCTGATTGTTCAGCAGCGCGAACATCGCGAACAGAAAGAGACCGACAACCAGCAATTCGATGAAATCAGGTCGCCATCGGCGCCGGGCGTGGACTGTTCTGGTGTCGGCCATACGATTGTCTCCCCTTCTTCGGAATTCGGGGGCCTGGACGCCACGAGCAACACTTCCCCAGCGAGTGCTGCAAGGATCGGTGCACACCGACGAGGTGCTGTCAGCTATGGGTCAGGAAAGCACCGGCTGATCGGTTGCCCCAGCCCAGCGTCGAAGACGGTCGGATAGTTGCGTGAACTATCGCGCCGTGCAAGGAGGACAGACTGCGGCCCACGGAATATCGGCAACCATCCGTGTTTCTCCAGCACGTCCTGTCACTGGCAGCTGGCGGGGAAACCAGACGTAGTCCGGATTCAGCTGATTCAGGTACGCAAGGCCTTCGGGACTGCCGCGATACAGTTGAATGTGACTGCTGACCGTCCGTTCGGAATACACGGTCTCCCTGCGGCCGTCCATCGAGACCTTGATCGAGCGCGGCATGTGCCAGATGCCGTACTCGCCCCACCGAAAAAACGTGACCATGTTGCCGGCGAGTGCGTTCGCGTGCATGAAGGCGACGGCCTCCGGCTCAGGCCACCAGGGCGGGTACACCGTGACGCACGTGAGAACGCGTCTTGCCGGCGTTGCCAGCAACAGCGCCAGCGTCGCGGCGATCACGATGCCCGATCTGATCGGCGCACGGCCGCGCTTCGTGCCGAGCTGAAGAACCTGATAACGCTCGGGCCGATCAGCACGATCACAGACAGCGCAAAGAACGTATCGAGCCGGCTGACACGGACTGACGCGATGCACCACGCGATCGACACCAGCGCGCGCGCCGAGACGAGTGGGAACTGTGCCCTTCCACAAGGCGACGGCCACCATCGCGGCAAAGACGCTCCAGAGCAGGAAGAGGTGCGGATACGTCCAGATCGGCCCCCACTCCTCAATCGCCTCCCGGCCGAAGCCGCACGGTTTCCAGGAGGAAAGCGCCACAACCCGAAGCCGTACGGGTTGATCAGCGTCGCGAGCGCGGCAGCAGCGGCGAAAGCAAGAACTGACCACGCGCGAATGCCCTGGTGCCGCTGCTCAATCGCCAGGCCACCGGTCCACAACCCGACGGTCCCCAACCCCACAATCCAACCGCCGTGAAGATTGGCCCACAGCGTCAGGATCGGGAGGCACCACAGGAGCGCCGAGCGGCGCCCGCGCTCGCTCTTCGTGAAGGCGAGCAGCAGACCGGCGTAGAGAAGCACCGAAAAGAGCTGGGGGCGGATGTGGTTGACGCGCGGCAGCATGCCCGCGACGGCCAGCCCGAGGAGCGGTATCTGATCCTGTAGCGCCACCCCCCTCGCACGCAGCGACACGCTGACAAGCGCGAGCGCGCCAAGCGCGCACGCGAGTTTGACCGCCACCAATCCGACCGAGCCGCCGGACCGCCAGGCCAGCGCGAGGATCACTTCCGACAGCCATTCGTGGTTGACCCACGGGCGATCGCTGGTAAACGAGTACGGGTCGGCTGATTCCAGCCGAAGGTCGCGAAGCGTATCGAGACCGAACAGCACGTGGCCCCAGAGGTCGACGTCGGCACGGGTCATCGCGATGGCCACGACGACGGCGAGGAGAATCAGCGACGCGGCGAGATGCCGGAGGATGTCACGTAGAATCATCCGAACGTGCCTCGTTCCATCGATCGTTTCGTCGGCCCGGCCGTCCGGGCGCGGCTCGCGCTGGCCGCGCTGATGGCGCTCGGCTATTCTGGGCTTGATGCCTCAATCACGCGGCGCCGAAAGCGGAGCTCCCTCCGCCGGGCCGTGGCGACACGGTGTTGTTCGAGAGCACGATCGAACGGCTGCGTGCGGGTGAACCGTATTACGACGCAATCGGGGCCGAGATGCGGCAACGCAACTACCCGACAGCCAGCGTCTTCAACTGGCGAACACCCGCCCATCTATTGTTCGTGTCGAGCGTATCGGCGCGAACGGCGCGAATGATCCTGCAGTTGCTCGCGATCGGGACGCTCGCCATGCTTCCGCTTGCCCTGCGACGACAGTCGAAGTTGGTGACGGCACTCTCGTTGCTGGCGGTCGCTGGTGCTCTGGCGACGGCTGTGAAGCCACACGCGATCGTTGCCGGCGAGGTATGGTCCGGCGTGTTGATTGCGGCCTCTCTCTGCGTGTACGCAGCGAGCGCGCCAACGGCCGGCGCGGTGCTCGGGGTCTGCGCCGTCTTCCTGCGCGAACTCGCGGCACCTTACGGGCTCCTCTGCGGGATCGCCGCACTGATCGCGAAGAGGCGCGCCGAAAGCCTGGTGTGGATTGCCGGCGGAATTGCCTACTGCGTGGTACTTTGCAGTCCATGTCTCACAGGTCTGGGCACATCAGCAACCGGGCGACCTCGCGCATCTGGACTCGTGGATCCGCTGGAACGGCCTCGCGTTCACGACGACGACGGTGAAGGTCAGCGGCTGGCTCGGCGCGGCGCCACACGCCCTGTCGGTCCTCTACGTTCTGCTTGGGCTTGCCGGCCTGGCCTCGCCCACCATCCCACGTCAAGTTGCGTGGCCGCTCACAGCCTATGTCGTGCTGTTCGCGTTCGTCGGACAGCCATTCAACTTCTACTGGGGTTGGGTCACGGCGCCCATCTGGGCCTTCTCCGTGGCACACGCGTGGGACGGGCTCACTGCAGCTGTCGGTCGAGGCGCGCGGTCGACGCGTCAGATCTCCGGTCGGCTGACGCTATTTCTCGACAATGAGGGTCACTGGCGTCGAAACGCTCGCGGCAAATTCGGCGGTGCCTGCATACCGCGCGGTGACGTAGTACGTGCCGGCGATATACGTCGCGTAGTGAGTGGCGGCCACTGCCGTGCGCGTCAAGGATGATCCGTCCGGCGCCAGTTCCATTCACCGAGAATTCGACCGACCCATTCACGACCGGCTTGCCGTCGGCGGTTACAGCGGCGCGCAAGACCGTCCGCAGTGCGCAGCGAAACTCTCCGCGGCTCAACGTCGAGCGAAACGGTCGTGGGCACGGCAACGATGGACTCCGGGAAGAACATCGCCCACAGAGGCCGGGCTTTCCGCCACACAACTCGGTCGCGTGAACTTGCCGCCGGAGGATTGGCTGGCGCGCCTGTAGTGACGTGGTCTCCGTTGGAGGATGTCGGGTGACGGACCCCGCCTGCTCCCCCATTGCTTATCCGGGTCCGCCGTTGGTGGGCGACCGGAGCTGCCACGACCTCCGGCGGCGGCGGTTCCGGGAACGGGGGAATGCAAACCGCGGGTTCCGTCGGGCAGCGCAGGCTGATAGTAGGTCGTCCGGTACCCACGCTTCTCGGCCGCGAGAAAGAACGAGTCTGTATGCGACCGTCCGGCGTTGTCGGAAAAGAAGTAGTAGATGGTGCCGGCGACGAGGACGGCGAAGAGGAAGCCTGCCAGAGCGGCACCGAGCAGCTCGCCCAGCCAGTCGCCGACCGTCCGCTCCATCGTCAGCAGAATCAGGCACGCGGTAGCAAAGATCAGGAGATCGATGCCGGACCCTGTGACCTGCACCCACCCGGCAAGGCACACAACAGGAATTGCCGCCCAGACGAGAATCCACAACGAGCGCTGTTTCGACGCCGATGTGACCACACCCGCCATCCGTCCTCACATTCCAGGTCAGCGTCTTGCGCAGGACGCCGAGCGTTGCGGCTTCACGAAGCAACTAGTTGAGTGACCCACGCAACGACCGCGCCGAGGTAGGTCTCCACGGTTTTCAGCACTTCGCGCGGGCCGCCAAGCACGGCCGCGACGAACAAGACCAACATCAAAATGGGGACCGTTGTCATCCACCCTTCGCGTCCGGTTCCTGATGTGCGCATCGGCCGCTGCTCCTACTTCTCGGACACTTGGAACGACCGCTTCAGCCCTACTTTGCCGGCGCGAAGTACCGCCTGGCGTCTTGATCCTGGCGTCCGGGTGCGATTTGAGCCTGATCTCGACGTTGCGCCACGTCCCGTCGCGCTGAATGCGCGACGACGTGTAGCCGACGACGTAGCGTCGGCGCAGGTCGTCCACGACCCGGCGGAACTCCCCCGCCAGCTCGCGCAATCTCGGTCGGAAAGAACGCACGCCCGCCGGAGAGATCCGCGAACTGCTGGAGCGACCCGCGATCGACGTTGGTGCCCAGGCCGATGCTGAACACCAGTGCGCCGGTGTCGTGTATCAGCTTGGCGACGTCCTCGGGCTTCCGCACGCTGCCGGGCGCCGTTCCGGGATTGTTTTCGTCGCGGCCGTCGGTCATCACGACAACGACGCGGCGTCCGTCTGCGCGCTTAAGCCGAATGAGCGAGTCCGACACCGCGTCATATAGCGAAGTTCCGCCGTTGGCGCGATAGTCAGCCAACGCGTTCTTCGCATACTCGCGGTTCTCGGAAAGGTCGAATGCAAACACCGGCCGGTCTGCGAACAGGACCACCGCCAAGCGGTCCTGCGGGCGCAGCGCGTCGATGAACTGTCGCGCGCTGTCGACGAGCGTCTGCTTCCTTCTTCTTCATGCTGCCGCTGGCATCGAGCGCCAGCACGATCGAGACGGGCTGGCTGGCCTCTTGGAAGGTCTCGAGTTTCTGCGACGACGCCGTCTTCGAGAATCTCGACATCCTCCGGGGTGAGATCGAGATAGCGGCCCTCGGCGTCGATGGCCGTGAATTCGAGCGCCGGACGAATCGGCGCCGGCTTCGGCGCAAAGTACCCCGGCCGCGCGCGGATCACATGTTCGGCATCGTTCGTGTTGACGGTAATGGCTCGCCACGGATCCGTCAACCTTCTGATTGCTGGGGCGTATAAGTCAGCAGGTAGCGGTTCTGCACATCCTCGGTCAGGACGTCATGAACTTCCGCAAGCTGCTGATCTCGCGAGGGGAAGAAGAACCGGCCGCCCGTCTCCACGGCAAGCCGCCGCAGCAGACGTTCACCCTTGATCGAAATGCCGGCGACGCCGCCAATGCCGACAACGTAAAGGGTCGCGCCAGCAGACTTGACTGCGGCCAGCGCGGACTCGAACGACGCGGAGCTGTGCTCGTCGTAGCCATCGGTAATCAGAACGATGGCGCGCCGGCCTTCGGCGGACGCCAGCACGTTGGACGCCTGCGAGAGCGCAGTCGAGAATCGCGGTGCCGGTCTCCGGCTTGATCGCCTTGATGCTCTCGACGATGGTGGCGTGATCGTTGGTCGGGCCGGTCACCGCACCGATCGTTTTCGAGAACGGCGCGATGATCATCCGATCGAGCGGCGTCATGTACCCGGAAAGGGTTTCCGCCGTCCGCTGAACGAAATCCATGCGCCTCGACATGCTGGTGCTGCGATCGACCAGCAGCGCGAAGGTCGCGCCCACTGCCTCCTGCCGCACGAGATCTAGCGACTGTTGTACGCCGTCCTCGTAGACGGAGAAGGCACCAGGATCGATCCCCTTGACGAACCGCCCCTTGTTGTCCTGAACCGAGGCCTCGAGCAGGACCGCGGTGACCTCGGACGCCTCGTTCACCTCGAACGGCTCCAGGATCACCTTGTCGCGCGCCTCGTTCCCGAGTGTATCCTCGGCGGCGACCTCGATTTCCCGGCGCAGGAAGGGGTTGTCGTCAACCCACTCCACCGCGTACGGCGCCTGGCTCACCGCGCCCAAAAGTTGCTCATCGACGTAGAAGCGGACCTGTCCCAGCGAGCCGGCGGCGGCCTGTACTTGCGCCACGATGCGGACGGCACCGGGCACACCCGTGCGTCCCAGTGGCGAGGTAATGCGAACGGAGAGTCCCTGGTGCGGGGCCTGAGCCTCTGTTCGTGACCCGCCGGCGGTTGCCAGCGCAATCGCCAGCAACAGTGCGGTCAGCGAAAGGCGACGTGCGGGATACATGGTCTCACGCGTAGGAGGGCGGCGCCTCCCGGTCGTCGACGAAGTACGCGGCACAGGCCGCTTCCAGCAGGTCCGGCGTGAGCTCAGGCTCCTGGTCCAGGTATTCGGCGAGGGAGATCGTCTGGTTGATCAGATCGCGCGGCTGGCAGCCGCGCAAGCTGGATCTGCCGGGGCCTGAAATAGTTCGACGAGCAGCTGCTCGACGACGTCGGGCCGGAAGTCGATGTGCTTCTCCGCGCAACAGTTCTCGAAGATTTGCAGGAACTCCGCCCGCGTGGGGCTCTCGGCGAAGATCTTGTAGTGAATACGTCGAAGGAACGCTTCGTCGACCAGATCCTGCGGCTTGATGTTGGTCGCGAATACCATCAACGTCATGAACGGAAAATCGAACTTCTGGCCCGTCTGCAGGGTCAGAAAATCGACCCGGCTCTCGAGCGGGACAATCCACCGGTTGAGGAGGTCGCGCGGCGCGCACGACTGACGGCCGAAGTCGTCGATGACCAGCACGCCGCCGTTGGCGATCGCCTGCACCGGCGCACGGTAGAATCCCATGCTCGGGCTGTAGCTCAACTCGAGCTGATCGAGCGACAGCTCGCCACCGACCATGACCATCGGCCTGAGGCATCGCACCCAGCGGCGATCGAATTCGCCAGTCAGCTCGAGCCCCGCTCCTGGCTCTTCCTCGGGCACCGCCTCGTGATTGACGGGATCGAAGAACCGGATGATGCTGCCTTCCACTTCGAGGGCGTGCGGAATGAAGATCTGACCGCGCAGCAGTTTACGAATCGCCTGCGAAATGACGGTCTTGCCGTTTCCCGGCGGGCCGTAGACGAACATCGAGTGCGCCGCGTTGATCGCGGGCCCGAGCTGATCGAGCACGCGTTCGCTAATCACGAGATGTGAAAACGCCTTTCGCACGCTGGGACGATCGACTCGCTCGTGTACCGCGCTCTGGAATCGGTGCATGTACCGTCGATACTGCTCGAGCGGGACAGGCGCCTGCCCCACGTAGTGGTTGTGCTCCATGAAGAGCATCGCCCGGGTGCGCCCGGCATCCGTGATCCGATAGCGGAAGGACGGACTGCCAAGCGCGCCACCAAAGACCTCGCACTGGTATTGCGCCTTGATGGCACCCAAAACAGGTTCAATCGCCAGGAATGGCAGGCCCAACCGGCGTGCGAGCTCGGTCCCGCTCAGATCGCCGCCAAGGTGCATCGTCTTCAGGACGAGCTGGGTGACAAGGTCGAACCCCAGGCCCGCTTCTTCGAGCGTCCTCGGCGCCTTTGGCAGAGGCGCGGCGGCGACATCCTCGGCGATCAACATCTATGGCTCCCTCTCTACGTATGCGAGCTGACGTGCCTGTGCGGCCCTCCGCCACGCGTCCCACAACGATGGTCGCGTCGCCGCCGCGGTATCGAACGCTTTGGCGGCATCCTCGGACCGTCCAAGGGACATCCGAAGTATCCCGACGTTGTACTGACCCTCTGCAGAGTCCGGAGCATCGAGCAGTTGAGCCTCAGCTCTCTTCACATCGCCCTGCATCGCGTAGGCGAGCGCGAGGTTGTTCCTCGCCGCAACCATTCGTGGCTCGAGTGCCAGCGCGCGCTGACACGAGGCCTCTGCCGAGCGGCCGTCACCTTCCTGGAGCGACAGAAAACACAAGTTGTTCAGGGCAAACACGGCCGGTCGTCGAAAGCAAGCGCACGCTCGTAGGCCCGCTTTGCGCTCGCATGCTGGCCGAGCGCCTGAAACACCGTGCCCAGCGTGTTGTAAGCGGCCGGGGACTTTGGCTGGCATGACACGGCACGATACGCATCGCCAAGGGCCAAGTCCGGCATTCCCCAGTCCCGCCATAGCTGAGCGATCCCCTGCAGTGCAGCGCTGTCGCAGGAATCGAGCCGTAGCGCTCGCTGGTAGTGGCGAAAGGCGTAATCGGCCACCCCGGCCTTGCGATACGCCGCGGCTACCAGGCGATGGTTGGCGGCGTGTCGGCGCCGCAGCCACCTGCAACAGCGCCGCGCCGAGACCGGGTCGCGCGATTCGATGGTTGGAAGGAATGTGGTTTTCGGCGTAGCCTTGGCCTGCAACTCACGCAACTTCCGCGCGTACTGCTGAAGATTGCCATCGCTCTGGCGCGGGGCGGGACTCCCCAGCTCGATCGTCGGTTCTCCCGGTTTGACGAACTTCTGCGCGAAGCCCGTTCGACGCGCAGCGCAGCCGGACGTGGCGGTGACCACGACCAACAATACGATGAGGGA